>CAVOGK010000001.1:0-16695 GCA_963695395.1 uncultured Thermoleophilia bacterium
TGCGGTGCATGGACGGTTCCCACCTCGACAGGCAGATCTGCACGTCGCGGCGGCGGCCACTGCCTCCCGTCATGGCGAGGCCCCTCCGTCGGTCCCGGCCGCCGTCGTCAGTCCAGACAACGCTTCCGACGGCGAGCGTTGACCCTCCATTTCCGCCCCAGTAGGTTGAGTCCACGAAGGCTCGGACGGTCGGCCGTCGCTGCGGATCCGCCGTCCGGCGTACGGGCGGCGCGTGCCCGAGGCGCTCGCCGCGAACGTGCCAAAGGGGGAACCATGAAGCGCATCGTCCTTCCCATACTCATCGTCTGCCTGGTCGCGCTCATCGCACCTGCGGCGGTGAGCGCCTTGACCTACGAGGAGGCTGTCGACGACCTCGTCGCCAGCGGCTACACCCGCGACGCCGAGGACTACCTCACGAGCCTCGGGACGGACCCGAAGCTCGGCTTCCGCCTCGCGGGCACCTCGGCCGAGCACGCCGCCTCGGACTACGTGTTCGACGAGCTGGACGCCATGGGCCTCTCGCCCGTCCTCGAGGCGGTGCCCGTCGACGCCTGGGACTTCGGGGGCGCCACGGTCACCGTCGGCGGCAGGGTCTTCATCGCCTCCTCGTTCGCCGGGGTTCCCGGCACCGGCGGCCCACTCGGAGGCGATCTCGTCTACGTCGGCGCCGGCACCGCGGCCGAGTTCGACGCCGCCGGCGACGTGACCGGCAAGCTCGTGCTGGTCGACGGCGAGTTCGACGACTGGTGGCTGAACTTCGTCGGCGCCGAGGCGACGCTGCGCGGCGCCGCGGGCGTCGTCATGACCTACGGCGAGAACACCTACCCGTGGTACAGCTACCCCGAGGCCCTCGGCGGCAACGACGGGGAGTACGACGACGACTGGGTGCCGATGGTCTACGTCGCCTGGCAGGACGGCGACTGGATCAAGACGCAGCTCACCCTCGCCGGCGGATCGCTCCCCGCCACCATGACGAGCGACGTCACCATCACCTTGGCCGAGAACGGCGGCGTCGGGTACAACGTCGTCGGCGTACTCGAAGGCAGCGAGCCCGACCTCGCACCGGTCCTCCTCGCTTCACACCTCGACGCGCACTTCCGCGCCGGCCAGGACGACACCGGGGCCGTGGTCAACGAGTTGCTCACCGCGAAGGCGATGACCGAGAGCGGAGTCCAGCCGCGGCGCACCGTCATCTTCTTCTTCACCTGCGCCGAAGAGTACGGCTACACCGACTGCTGGTACGACTGGGCGATCGGCGCCTGGTACGCGATCACCGAAGAGCATCCCGATTGGGCCGGCAAGCTCGCGATGATGCTGAACATCGAGTCGATGGCCGAGACCGACTCCAGCCTCCGCATGCGCGGCGCCGCCGACGTGATGCCGTTCCTCGAGTCGGTGGCCGCCGCGTCCAGCGACGTGCTGCCCTACGGCTACGAAGGCGTGCCCACGCCGAGCACCTGGACCGACCAGTGGAGCTGGAACGCGTCCGGCGTGCCGACGGTGACGACGTCCGCCGGCGGCGCCGACTACGACCGCTACTACCACACGGACCTCGAGACCAAGGACCGCGTCGATCACGACTACCTCGGCGGCATCGCCAAGTTCAACTACCGGGTGATCGAGGGTCTCGACGCGGGCGTCCTGCCGTACGACCTGCGCGCCCGCGGCGATCAGCTGCTGAGCACGATCAAGTCCGGCAAGCTCGTCCGCGCCGGCGTGAGCCAACCGGCCGCGGCACGCTTCAAGGCGGCGGCGACCAAGTTCCGCGCGGCAGCCTGGCAGTGGGAGCTCCGCAAGGCCCGCACGCCGAAGGGCAAGATCGCCGCCGTGAACGACGAAGCTCGTGGCGCTCGAGAAGACGGTCAACGCGACGTTCACGAGCCGCGATGCCTGGGACTACACCGCCTACCCCCACGAGCAGGGCGCGACCGACTCGATCTACCTGACGAAGGCGATCACCGCCGCCAAGACCCGCAACGCGGCGCGCGCGCAGCAGATGCTCAGCTGGTACGTCGGGATCAACTGGTACGCCAGCCTGTTCAGCCCGGAGGTGTGCAAGGAGGATCTGGTGCGCCACTATCCGGACTACGAGCACGTCACCTGGGGCGCCCTGGGTACGCCGCCGCTGGTGGTCGACTGCATCGACGAGTACGTGATGCTCGGCGAGGGGGACTTCGCCGGCGCCATCGCGGGACTGAAGGCGGACCGCGCGTCGGTGAGATCCGACCTGCAGGACCGGGTCGAGAACATGACCAGCGTCCTGAACGGCCTGACCAAGGACGTCAAGGGGCTGTAATCGGATAGCGCGACGCGGCGACACCGGCGTCGCGCGATGGGGCCACCTGAAGGGGCGGCGGTGTGCGAAGGCACACCGCCGCCCCTTCGGTCTCCGACGCGCCGTCACAGGAAAGGGAAGGTCAGCGCCTGTGCGGAGCCGGCAGCGTCGGACGTCCCGGCCGCCTCGTACGCGAACGGCGCCGGCGGCCTTGCGGCCGCCGGCGCCGTTCCTGCGATGCGCTGCTCAAGACAGCGTTACGGCGTCAGCGGCGGCGGGTCTGGCTGCCGGCTGCACCGGCCCGATCCGGAACGGCCGCATCATCTCGTTGTCCTCGTGCTCGACGATGTGGCAGTGCCAGCGTGAACTGCCCAGGCGTGTTGAACTGGGCACGGACGCGGGTGACTTGGCCGGGATAGGCGGTCACGGTGTCCTTGAACCCGGTCTCCCAGGACTCCGGCGGGGTGATGACCCCGTCGAGCTGGATCGGCTGCACGACGTCACCGTCGACAGTCGAGCACCAGTCCCTCGCGGTTCACGACCTCGAAGACGGTCTCGTGGACGTGCATCGGATGCGCGTCGCCGGTCGTGTTGTAGAACTCCCAGACCTCCGTGGCTCCGACGGCCGGGTTCTCGGTCGACGGGCTCCATCCACTTGCGTTCGGTCCAGACCGCCTCGCCCTTCCACGGTGCCGAGAAGCGCTTCGACCGGGCCCTCCACTGGAGCGCCGGTCGGCGTCGAAGCCCATCACCCATCATCTCGATGAGGGCGAGCGGGCGGGTGACCGTCTCCGCAGGAAGCGGCACGATGGCCGGCAGCTGCAGGAACTGCGGCGGCGTGGTGGGATCGGCCGCAACGGCCGGCACCACGTTGAACTGCATGATCTGGCCGGTCGTCGCCGGGTCCGCCACGTCGAAGTCCGCGTCGGGGACCCCGCCACCGAAGGGCTCGTCCGGGCCGACGTTGCCGAGCACGTAGTTGCCGACCGGCACGTTGGTGAAGTCGACGATGAGGTCGGACCGCTCGGCCAGCGCCATCAGGAGCCGGTTGTTGTTGGTCGCGGTGAGATTCACGGGCGCGCTCAGGAAGCCGCCCTCGTTGCCGATCGCCCACACCTCGACGCCGGGGATCTGGTTGAAGTCGAGGATGAGGAAGCGCGACTGGCAGCCGTTCAGGAAGCGGAAGCGGTAGCGCCGCTGCTCCACCGTCTGGAACGGCCACGTGTTGCCGTTGGCGATGATCGTGTTGCCGAAGAACTCGGGGTTCCAGTACGGCGAGAACTCACCATCGGGGATGTAGGCGCCGACTATCCCGTCGAAGAACGTCCGCGTGAACCGGATAGAAGAGCGAGCCGTCAGCGTTGAAGGCGCGATCCTGAATGGCGACCGGGATCTCGTAGTAGGTCTTGTTGGGCGGGAACTTGTCGTTCTCCTTGGGCGCCGGGCCAGGGAGCACGGCCGTCGTACCGAAGCGCGTATCGATCACGGCGCCGTCGCCGGAGGGACCGCCACGAATGAGGTAGAAGCCGGCCGGACCGGCATAGACGTTCAGCCGGGTCATGCCGAGCGAGTGGTCGTGGTACCAGATCGTCGAGGCGCGGTTGTCGTTGGGATACTGGGCGATGGCAAAGCCGGGCCCCCATGTGGCACCGAAGCCCGCGGCCGCCTTGCCGGCGAAGAAGTCGTACCAGGTGCCCTCCGTGGCGTAGCCGTCGGGATGTCGTTCGCGGCCGGCAGATACCAGGCCTCCGCGTAGCCGTCGCTCTCGTCGCCGACGCCGACGGCGCCGTGCACGTGGGTGACCATCGGCACGGGACCGGTGTAGGGCCGGGGGAGTCTCGGTGAAGGTCGGGCCGCGTGTCGCGACCTCCAGTGCCGCCGGGCGGGTTGGCCCAGTGGAGCGTCGGGTCGACCGGCAGCAGGTGCGGCAGGTAGTTGCCGCTGGCGTCGACGAGATCGTTGATCCACTTGACGCGCACCGGCGTGTTCGCCCTGGCCTCGATGGTCAGCGACGGCGCGTTGTGCAGCAGCAGTCCCCTCTTGGCGGCCGAGGCCACCGCTCCGTAGCCCCAGACTGTCGTTGGGGGCATCCGGCCCCCGGACCCGGCAGGATCTGCTGCGGGAACTGCTTCATCGAGATCTCGTAGTAGTCGGCGTTCTTGCCGCCCTTCAGCTTGATCGTGCCTGCCTTTGGCATCACCGGCGGGATGAGCATCGGGGTCGGTACTTGGGCACGGTCGTGAGATCGAGCGTGCCTCCCGGAATGGCAGCCTCCGCCACCTGAGTGAAGCCACCGAACTGGGAGCCCACCCAGAGACCAACGAGCCCGCCTGCCCCGATCTTCAGGAACTGTCGTCGAGATAGCTCAACCATTGGAACTCTCCTCCGCTACGCCCTCTCTCCGTCTCGCCTCCGCGAGCTGCGGGGCGGGCACCCACCGTCCGCAAGCGAGTGCGCAGAACCACATTACCCTTTCGAATGTCATGTTAAGCAATGTGATTTCTCAACAAAGGTCCCCCCAACAGGCGATCTTGAATACCGCCATTGTGCGTGACTTCACCTAGACGAAAGGCAGAGTGACAGTCGCGACGACGCGAAGAAAAGTGTTGCCACAGCGGGCAACACCAGTGGTGCACTCTGGCTTGACCAGACTTCTGTCAGCGGGACGCCTGCGCGACCACTCGACGCGAGTCAGCTCAGCGTCGGCCGGGTCACGGCTACCGGAGCAAGAGCCTCGCGGCTCCCGCGGCCCACTGCCCGCGGCAGCCCTTCTGGATCCTGCCGACCGTGGCCCACCGTCCCTTGACCTTCTTCTGCGCGAGCCAGCGTCCGCTCGACAGCTTCGTCGCGCGGTAGACGGCCCGACCACCCGGCAGCTTCGCCAGGACGAACCTCCGGGTGCTGACCTTCTTCACCCAGGCGACGTAGCCGGAGCCGTTGGACACCGGCCAGCCCACGTGCCCGGAACTCGTTTGCCGCGAGTAGACGGCGCCCCTGAACCTGGTCAGGTTGCGCACGACTCCGATCCTGTCTCCTTGATCCGGGACCGGGCCCGGGACGACGCGGCCCACCGTGCGCCCGGACTTGTTGGTCACCTTGTAGTAGGTGGCCGCCGCGCTGCTCGGCACGGCGGCCATCAAGAGCACGGCACCGACCACAGCGAGGATAGCCCTCTCATGTCTCATCGCATCCACCTCCATATCGGCCCCGCGAGCCGGGGTGGCCGTCCCGTCCGAGCTCCCCCATCACGCGTGCCTGGAGCGTCAAGACCGACGGCGGCCGCCAGCGGCGGGGCGCACAATAGACGGGTGGTTTCCTCTGTCGCCGGCCGGCAAACCCCCCGACGGCGACGGCAGGCGACGAGGTACGGACGCCGGTTCTTCGGGGAGCGGACCCGCGGGTCCCAAGGCGTCAGGGCGCGACGTGGAGAAGAGAGGGCGGGATAGGCGCGAGGACGACGGCCAACGTCCAGCGGGTGTCGATCAGATGCCGAATCAGCGGCAGGCGACGCCGCTGTTCAGCTACTGCGGCTCCGAGACTGACGGCGCGGCCGGGGCGTACCCGGCGGCCGCGCCTTGTCCCACTCCTCGGGATTGCCGTGGCCGTCCTGCTGCTGGTGGGCGTAGAGGTCGCTGCGCCGCTCGAACGCTTCACCACAGGTGATGCAGCGAAACGTGATCGGGGTGCCGAGACGCGCCCCTTCGCAATCGTCGTGCACCAGACACATGTGGTTGTCGAGGTCTCTCTGCGACTTGAGGGCCGCGCTGCAGACGCTGCAGTCGAAGGTTTTGGGGGAGGTGAGTGCCGGCATCCGCTATCGTCCTCTCCACTGATGATCGCGTCCGTTGGCTCTTGCGCAGGCGGGTTTGACGACGCCGCGCAACTCGAAGGTCCTACTACCTTTTACCCAATATGGGCGTTCCGGCACCCCCGGCGTGCCTCCAGCCCCCATACCGGGCACGATCGCCCTCGGCTCCCTTCACTCCTGGTCCAGATGCAGCAGCGGGTAGCCGGCCTCCTCCCAGGCGACGAAGCCTCCCTCGAGATTGAAGAGGTTGGTGTAACCTGCCGCGGCCCACTCATCCGCCGCGATGCGACTCATGCGGTCGCTGCGGCAGTAGACGACGATCTTGGCCGCCTTGTCACTCGGAAGCTGGCCTACCAGGGCGGCTGCCTCGTCGAAGGGCAGGAAGAGGTCCGTCTGCTCGATCTCGCCCTCGTACGGGACGTGCGTGTTGATGAAGACGAAGTCCTTGTTCTCGAGCATCGTCGCGAGCTCTTCGGGGCTGATGTCCGTGTAGGCCTGGGCGGTCTCGCCTCCCGACGATGAGCCGGACGTCTCGTCGCCGCCGCAGCCGGCAACTCCAACGGCGAGCGCGAGCAGGGCGACGACAACGGCAACGACCAGCGGGAATCCCGATCGGCGCTCACGGCGCCTCTGTCCCGTGTGCGATTGCATGCCTCCGGTGTACCCACCGGCAAACCACGCCGCGCCCGCAGAGCCCCGGCGCCCCGCCGGCCTATCGCTCGATGCGGACCGTGAGGAAGTCGGCGTCCACCAGGCCGCCGTGATCGACCTCCTGGCGCCCGACGGCGTAGACGGACGACCCGGCGACGGCGATGTCCTCGAACCAGTCGTCGCCGACATCCGGGACGCCGGGCTCGGGGTAGACGGTGCTCCAGAGCGTGACGCCCTTCGCCGAGTACTTGATCACCACGCCGTCGACGTCGCCGAGGATGCCGGCGCGCCGGCCGCACACGTACGTGCGCCCGGAGCCGTCCACAGCAAGGGCCGTGCCGACGTCCATGTGCGACCCGGTGCTCGAGTAGCCGCTCTGCCAGAGAAGCCCGCCCGCGGCCGTGAACACGCGCGTCACGATGTCCTCGCCGGTGGCCCTGCGGTCGAGGAAGCCGACCACGTGGGCGCGGCCCTTCGAGTCGACGGCGACGTCGTTCCAGGCGTCGTCGCCGCCGCCGCTGCCCTTGACGTAGCGCGCCCACAGTCGCTTGCCGTCGCTCCGGTACTTGACCAGCAGGGCGTCGCCGGGCCGGGTGCGGGTGGACTTGCCGCTGCCGCTGAGGTAGACGGCGCCGGACGTCGCCGCGATGCCGGTGAGCGTCTCGTGCCGGCGCAGCGGATCGTCGTAGTAGCGCACCCACCGGCGTGAGCCGCTCAGCGAGTACCTGATGAGGACCAGGTCGTCACGATGACCCTTGCGATTGCTCACGCCCGCGACGTACACGGCCTTGCCGCGCACGGCGATGGCAAGGCCGCGGTCGAAGCGGGTCCGCGAGTTGTTGTGCCGCTTGACCCAGGCGACGGTACCGTTGGCGCGGTACTTGACGGTGAGCACGTCCATGGAGCCGTCGGCTCGCCGGGTGCCGCCGGTCACGTAGACGCTGCCGTACTTGTCGAGCGCGAGCGCCTCGGCTTCGTCGTTCCGGTCGGCCGCCGCGTTGTAGACGCGGCTCCAGATCAGGTCGCCGCTCAAGGGGCCGCCGGGGTCGCTGTCAAGCACCTTGAGAAGCACGACATCCTTGCCGGTCCCGAGGCCCCGCGTCGTCCCGGCCACGTAGACGCAGTTGCGGGCGTCGTCGACGACGACTCCGGCGGCGGTGTCGTTGGCGGCCGGATCTGCCGGATTCGCCCAGGTCGTGCCGACGGCGTTCCAGCGCAGGAGACCGTTGGGCAGGTAGCTGCGGTAGCGGATGTCCAGGCCGCCGCCCGCGG
This sequence comes from uncultured Thermoleophilia bacterium, assembly GCA_963695395.1. Taxonomy (GTDB): domain Bacteria; phylum Actinomycetota; class Thermoleophilia; order UBA2241; family UBA2241; genus CAIXSE01. The sequence goes on from CAVOGK010000001.1 coordinate 8,007, forward strand.
ACGTCACCGCATCGCCGGCGATGATCGGGTAGCCGGCCGAGTCGGTGGTCACGGCCACCGCCGCCTCGTCCCCGTTCCCGCCGGAGCTGAAGACGGTGTCGGCCCACACGAGGTCGCCCGGCGCCCGGGCGACGGCGGCGCCGGGTATCGCCAGCGCGGCGAGAGCGGCCAGGACCACGCCGGCCGCCACGGCACGCGCCGAGGCACGGCGGCGGGATCCGTGACGCCGTGCGCGCGGCCGCGTGCGAGCGCGGACGCGCGGACCGTTGATGCATCTCATGAAAGCCTCCCCGAGGCTCGACCGCAGTGCCCGGCCTTCGATGGTAGCACCGGTCAACGGACGTGCGAGCCGCCGAGGAGAGCCTTGAGAGAGGTCCGCCCGGACGCCGCCACGATCCACGCGCGGCGGCGGCGCCCTACCCAGGGTGGTACAGTGAGCCCGGTGTGCAGCCCATCCCAAGAACGATGAGTGGGCACGTGCGACGACTTCGACTCACGTGCCTGAGCATGGCTTTTCTCCTGTCTTCGCTCGGCGCCGGGCTCGCCCCGGCTCCGGCTCGAGCTGCCGACGGACCCGAGTGGCAGCACGAGCTGTGGATCGCGGCGGAGCTCAACCGGAAGCCGCCGACCAGTCCTGTCGTCTTGCTGCTCGGCGGCTCCAGCGGCCGCGAGGCCACGGTCAGCGACGCAAGCTGGGCCGCCGACGTCCTGCGGCGCGGCGGCACACCCGTCATCACGTACAGCCTCGCAGCGCGGCGCCAGACGTTCGAGCAGGAGATCGCACTCGTCAAGGCGCTGCCTCGGATCCCCATGCTCATCTTCATCGGCGTCAGCGGCGGCCGCTTCACGTCGGCGTTCACGACGACCACGGACACCACGCCCCCCGCGAGCAAGCCGTCGTACGTCCGGCACCACTACCGCAGCGCCAACAGGTGGACGCCGGCGCGCAAGCAGGAGAGGGTCGAGTACTGGCTCAGCCGCCGCTACCCGCTCTTCAAGGAACGCTACGCCACGCATCTCGCGCAGCTGGACCGGCTCATCTCCACGTGCGTGCAGCGCGGCTACAGCCCCGTCGTGTTGGCCCTGCCGCGCAACATCGAGGCGATGGGCGACGCGCTGGACGCCCCCACGGCCAAGTACCTCGGCGACGGCCGGCGGCTGGCGATGAAGCACGGCGTCCCGTTCGTCGACTTCGTGCCGGACCTGCAGCTGAGCAGCGACGACTTCTACGACCTCGACCATCTCGTCGAGAGCGGGCGGCCGAAATACCAGGCCCGGCTCGCCGACGAGACCGTCGAACTGCTCACCGCAAGCTGGATCACGACCATGACTGAGGAGCAGGCCGGCGAGGAGCCATGGAAGCCTGCTGCGAGTCGCGGGGGGCTTCTGTGGCCCGCCGCCTTGGGGGCGGTGCTGCTGGGCGTCGCGCTCGCCGCCTGGCGCCGGCGAAGCGTCACCCGTCGTCGCAGGCTGCAACTGAGGCCGCGCCGCCGGCCGGGGCCGCGCGCGCCCGCCCCGCCCGGCCGGACTTCTGAACCTCGGGGCGGGCGACTGGCCCGACGCGACGGGACATCCGGGAGAGACCTGACCGCCGCCGCGACGATCGTCCACGCCGGTCGAGCCGTGGAGACACGATTGCGGAAGCCGAGAAGGCTGGGCCGTCTCGGCGCTCTGGCCGTCGCCGTCCTGTGCGCCGGCGCCGCGATCGGCGCCGCCCCGGCGCTCGCGCTCGAAGGGTCCGACTGGCAGCACGCGCTGCGCGTCGCTCAGGTGCTCCGCGAAACGCCGCCGTCGCAGCCCGTCGTTCTGCTGCTCGGCGGCTCCAGCGCGCGCGAGGCCACGGTCAGCGACACGAGCTGGGCCGCCGACATAGCCCGTCGCGGCGGCCCGACGGTCGTTGCCTACAACCTCGGCTCGCGGAACCAGACCTTCGAGCAGGAGACGGCGCTCGTAGAAGCGCTCCCCAGCACCCCGATGCTCATCTTCATCGGCGTCAATCGCGGCCGCTTCACGTCTCCGCCGACGACTACCACGTCGACCACGCCGGTTGCTACGAAGGGGACCTACACCCAGCACCACTACAGCAGCGCCCGCATCTGGACGCGCACGCGCAAGGAGCGGGAGGTCCAGCGCTGGCTGCGACAGCGCTATCCGGTCTTCGAGGAGCGCTACAAGGCGAATCTCGAGCGACTCGACCAGCTCGTCGCCACCTGCTTGAGCCGGGGCTATCGCCCCGTCATCGTCGACCTGCCCCGCAACATGGAGGTCATCGGCGACGCGTTCGATGACCCCCTCGATCAGTACCAGGAAGGGTGCCGGCAGCTGGCCTCCGCGCGCGGCGTGCCGTTCCTCGACTTCATCGACGCCCTGAGCCTCCGGAATGCGGACTTCTTCGACCTGGACCACCTCGTCGACCCCGGCCGACCCAAGTTCCAGGACCGGCTGGCGGACGAGTCCGCACGCCTGCTCGCCGGCTACGGTCTCGGTCCGGCCGACGAGGCGGAGTCCGGTGTGCTTTCTCGTCTCACCGGCGCGCGCGCCCTCTGGCTCGTCGCGGTCGCCGCGATGCTGCTGGGGTTGGCTCTCGCCGTCCAGCGCCGGCGCGTCGTGCTGCGCCGCCGGCGCCGGGTGCGTGACCGCGCCGCACGTCTCGGCGACGGCGATAGCCCGCGGCCGAGAGTCCTTTCGAGGCAGGCCGGTCCTCTGGGCGGATCAGCGGGCCGAGAAGAGGCAACGGTGGGGCTACAGGATCGAGTTGGCGCCCGTGGTCTTCGCCCGCGGGTCGAAGGGCTGCCCCGGCCCTCGGCGTCACGCCGCCTCGGTCGTCAAGCCTCCGCGTCGGCCGGCCGCCTGGCGGACTCGATCGCCGCGGCCAGCTGCTCGGGCTCGTCCGTGCCGATCGTGAGGCCGCGGCCGTTCACCAGCTCGAGCCGCACGGCGTGACGACCCTGCACGTTGTAGAGCCGGCCCTTCGGCGTCAGGCGGAGCCCCCAGCCGTGGTACCAAGGGACGACCACCTGCTCGACCCTGACGACGTCCGCAAGATCGACCTTGCGGCGCAGGCAACCGCGACGGAAGCTCACGCTCAGAGACTCGCGAGTGACCTCGACGGTCAGTGCCGAGAAGACGCAGGCGAGCGTGATCTGCACCGCCATACCGGGCAGGCACACCCAGGCGCGCCGACTGCGCCGTCGGAGCTCATCCACGAAGTTGGCCGTCTGCAACAGCAGCCCCAAGCCCAGGCCGATCAGGACGAGATAGCCGATCTGCGTGTGCTCGTACATCACCGACGTACCGTGCTGCGTGTCCATCCGTGACCTCCCCCTGAGCCTTCGCGTACACATCAGTACCTTGTCCCGTCGGCGAACCTCCCACACCGTCGGCGAGGATGCAGGCATTCGAGAACGGGTGGAGGCATGCATGAGGAGATCGTGGCCGACAGCAGCAGAAGGAGACCCCACGAAGCCCCCCTGGCTCGGCCCGACCAGGCCCGAGCGCCTCGTCGCAATGGCGCCGCAAAGCAGTGGCGGGTGCGTGCGCCGAGGACTGGTGGCCGCGTCGCCGAAGACGGCGACGGTCCTCATGGATCAGCGCAGCCGTGTCGATACCGATGAGGAGCCGCGCGGTGCGGAGGATCACCGCGCGCCGTCGACAACCTGGAGGTCACCATCATGCGCTTGCCCGCCGGAAGGCTCGTGCTCGGATCGCTCGCGATCTGCCTCATCACGCTGCTCGCAGGCGTCGCCGCCTCGGCCGTGAGCCGCTCAGATGTGGCCTACTACGACGGTTTCCAGGACTTGACGGGTCTCGACGTCGCCCGCAGCAAGAGCGTGACGCTCGATACGCTCGGGGGGATTCGCCTCGTGACCAACGGGGCGGCGCAAGCGGCGAAGTGGTCCAGCGCCGCCGACTTCACGTCGCCGGCGCCGCCGCTCGGCCCCGTCGTCGGCTTCCCGACCCTCGACGCCGCGTCGACACCGGGCAGCCTCACACTCCACAGCTCACCGCTCGCCTTCCGTCGCACGCAGCCGGACCCCATCCTGAGGCCCTCGGCGCCGCTCAGCCCTGACGGCTTCGGCGTCGGCGGCATGTGCGTGCAGCGCGTCGAGAACACCTACTACCTGTGGTACACGGGGGTCCCGGAAGACGAGTACTCGCAGAGCATCTACCTCGCGACCTCCGCCGACGGCCTGGTCTGGATCAAGGAACCCGACCCTGTGCTCGGCAAGGGCGAGCCCGGCTCCTTCGATTCGCGACAGCTGGGCAAGCCCACGGTACTCTACGACCCCTCCAACACGGCGGCGCCGTTCCGCATGTGGTACGCGGGTGAAGGCGACCTGGGTGGCTCAGTGGGCTATGCGACCTCGATGGACGGCCGCGTCTGGACGAAGGCGGGCGAGGTCTTCGGGCCCGGCAAGATAGGCATGGCCGACAGCTACCGCGTGACCCATCCGTGCGTCCTCGTGGACGAGGGTGTGTACTACATGTGGTACACGGCCGATGACTCAAACAACCGACGTGTGGCCTACGCGACCTCGACCGACGGAGTGACCTGGGAGCGTGGCGGCGTGGTCTTCGACGTCGGTACCGGCAACTTCAGCGAGGCGGCGTTCGCGCCCGCCGTGGTCAAGCTCGGCACCGAGACGCCCGACGACCCGCGCGATGACGGCTTCCATATGGTCTTCACGGGCAACAAGATCGTGGCCGGCGGCGACATCCAGAGCAAGCTCATCAACGCGAGCAGCGCCGACGGCCTGACCTGGGCCGCCGGCAACATCGCCTTCAGCGCCGCCGGCGGCGACACGGCCTTCGATGGCTACAACGTCTCGCAACCGGCGATCCTCCACGACCCGGCGGACGCGGCGCACCCCTACAAGATGTGGTACGTCGGCAACAATCCCGACGCCAACGGCAACTTCCATGACCGCATCGGGCTGGCCCAACAGAAGCAGCCGAGCTCGGTCACGCAATGGGAGAAGGTCGCCGGCCCTGCCGGCGATCCCTACTACGAGTCCCACCTGACGCTGGGCGCGCAGGGTGCCGCCTTCGACTCGATGATGGTCGCCGATCTGCGCACGGTAGCGAAACCCGCGTCCGCCGGTGCTGGCCTCTACGGCTTCTACACGGGCACCAACGCGGCTGACTTCGCCCAGCGGATCGGCGTGAGGGCGACGCAAGATGACGGCGCCACCTGGACCGAAGTGGGAGACGGCAGCGCCCTCATCGGGACCGGGCCCGCCGACGCCTTCGACGCGGGCGGCGTCGCCTGCCCCGCACCGATCGTGAACCCCGCCGGCGGCTGGTGGCTACTCCACACCTCGTTCGACGCCGCCGGTGGCTCCAGCATCGGCCTGCACACGGTCTCGGATGACCTGCAGACCGTGAACCGCTCGGCCACGCCGGCTCTCGCGCCGGCCGGCGGCTTCGATGCCGGCGGCCAGGCCGACCCCTGTGCCGTGTCCGACGGCGACAGCATCGTCGTCTTCTACACCGGCGAGGATTCCGCCGGCGTGTCGTCGATCGGCATAGGAGGCAGCGCCGTCGGGGACGCCGGCCGCGCTCGTCGGCAGTCGTCAGATCCTGGCGCCGACGCCCGGCAGCTACGACGGCGGCGGGCTGCGCAAGCCGGTCGCCCGCAAGCTCGCGGACGAGATCCTGGCGGCTCTTCTACGCGGCCATCGGCCCCGACGACGTCAAGCGCATCGCCTTCGCTACGTCCAGCGACGGCACGACGTGGGTCAAGCAAGGCCTCGTGATGACCCCGGCGACCGCCGCCTACGACTTCGCGGAAGCCGGACTGGAGCCCGCGTCCTGCGACCCGATCGGCTCTTCTGGTGAGAGCCTCACGTTCACGGGCACCGACCGCTTCGGCTGGACGCGCATCGGCAAGGCGGCGGCGAGCGAACCCGGCTATCTCGACGGCGGCGTGGCCACGTACGAGCTGGCCAACGCGACGGCGCGTGACTGGCGTCGGATCCTCTGGGCCCCGGCGGCCGCGCCCGCCGGCGCCGACGCCCAGGTCTGGGTGAGCTACTACCCCACGTACTCGGGCGGCTGGTCGAGTCCATTCCCCATCGCCAACAACAGTGACCTGCCCTTCTTGCTCACGGTACAGAGCATGCGCTGGCAGGTGCGGATGACGAGCACGGGCGCGACCGTCAGCCCACGCCTCGACGACCTCACGGTGAACCACGCGCCCGTGCAGTTCCCGACCACGGGCAAGATCGTCACGCTGCCTATCGGACCGCCCGACGGACTCTATCTGCTGACGTGGGGAGACCTCACGCTGACCTGCGACCAACCCGGCGGGACCGCTGTGACGGTGGAGGTCGAGGACGACGCCGGCGCCCAGATCCTCGCGCCCCAGGTCGTCACAGCCGGAAGCACGACCATCCCATTGGCCGGCGTCGCGCCGATCGGCGGCAGGCTCGTGGTCGTGTGCACGCTGAGCGGCGACGGCAGCGCGACGCCCAAGATCAAGAATCTCACGGCCACCTACACCACGACGACCACGCCGGCCACGATGACGCTGGCAGCTTCGAGGACGCTGCTCACCTACGGGCAGACGGCCACGCTCAACGGCAAGCTCGTCAGCGATCCCACTCCCCTGGTCCCCGACGACGGCGACGCGACTCCACTGGCCGGTCAGACGGTGTCGATCAAGAAGCACCGGGCCGGGACGGTCGGCTACACGGATGCCGGCACAGCGGTGACCGGCGCCGACGGCTCGTTCACGCTGCCGGTCAAGCCGACGGCCATCACGACCTACCGTGCCGAGTGGGCCGGCGGTTCGATCGACTCCGTCGTCTACCCGCCCGCCTCAGCCGGCGCCCGCATCCAGGTCAAGCCCAAGATCACCCTGGGAGTCACCAGATACAACAGCCGCAGCGGCAAGTACTACCGCTACAGGCTGGGCCGCACCGTCTACGTGAGGGGCACGGTGTCTCCGAAGCACGCCAAGCTCGGCGACGGGGTGACGGTCGGCAAGGTCACCGTCACCGTCTACAAGTACAGGTCCGCGACGCGCAAGTGGGTCAAGGTCAAGAGTTCGACACGGAGGCTCACGACGACGAGCAAGTACACGTGGTCGTGGAGGCGGGCGTCTCGCGGCTCGTATCGTCTGCGGACAACGTTCGCCGGTGACGTGGACCACGCCAAGGGCACGAGCAGCTACCGCTACGTGAAGGTCTTCTGAGCAGCCCACGGGCGGCGAGTCCGGCGCCGGACTCGCCGCCCGTGGGCCTCCGGGAACGCAGGAGGCCGTCCAGACTCGCCGCCTCCCGGTCTCCCCGCATCCTGAACCCGAGCTTCGCGCTCCGGCACGAATTGCGGCCCGCGAGCAGCACGGCGTCGACCACCGACTGCTACGGGCACCTGAATACCGACGCTGGACAGACGCGGTCCGACCGGGGTCGAAGATCTTGGCGGCGGCGGGCGGAGTCGAACCGTTGATGGAGGTCTTGCCGGCGTCTGGATCCGCGAGACGACGGTCCGCGGGTGGATCGATCAGCACGGACCCCGCGCGCCCATTGCCATCGGCGAACGGGCTGAGCTCGTCTCACGCCCGGGCCCAGAGGGCCAATGCGGGCGCCGCCCGTCGCAACGCCCGCCAGGCCGCGAGGCCACCGGCGAGCGTGGCCAAGCGGCCGATGGATCTCGCGAGCCGGCGTGTCGAGCACGACGCGCAGAACGGCAAACGGCCTTCCCGCCGCCGCGGGCGCCAGCCATGCCGACTCCATGTCGACGGCCAGAGCGCCCTCGTCGGCCAGCACCCGGCGCTCAGCGCCGCGCACGAGATGGTCGACAGACGCCACCGGGCCGACATGGATGCGCTCGATCCCCAGCGCCGCGAGCGCCGCGACGACGGGCCCGCTCGCACAACCGGTGACGCCCGCCGGTCCGCGCACCTCACTGGCGACCACGACATCGCCGGGGTGCAAGCCTGCGGCGACTGCGCCGCAGAACCCGGCGACCGCGACCGCATCAGCCGGGATGCGCGCGGCGACCATCGCCGTCGACCGGGCCCGGACGGCGCCGATGCCGGAGCGCAGCACCAACGCTTCGGGAAGACCGCGCCGCACGGCCGCGCGCTCGATGCGGAGCGGGGTGATGACGAGCAGACGAGTGTATTGGGCGTTCACGTCAGCCACGGCCAGACAGCTCCGGGATCGCATGCCGACTGCGGGCACATCCGCGCGCTCCTACGGGTCGAGTCGCACCGAATCCTCGCCTGCCAAGCGCTCACTCGCACCCCTCAGCGGCAGAGTAGCACGTACGGACCGGCCCGCCGGCAGACTGCCGAGCATGACCGCGTCCCGCTGGACGACGCACGGCGGCAAACGGCTCGATTCCAGGAGAGAACCCGAGCTCGCAGCCGTCGCTGCCGTCCTGTCGACCGGGACGAACCGCGGGAGGCCCGGGTCACCTGCGCGCGTTTGTCGCCGCCCATCGCGGGTATCGTCAGACAATCACGAAGGGAGAACCAGCATGTGCTTTGGTTGCATAGCATCCTCCGGCTACTGGGACGCGGCCGATGAGGATAAGCGCGTCGAATCGCCCGAAGAGCAGGGCCGAGCGAGCATGGACGCCCTGCGCACGCGTCTGCGCGCAGGGCTAGAGCGCCTCGAGGAAGATCTGCCCGCCGGGACGTCGACGGCCGTAGGCCAGCAGCGGTGAGGGTGCGCGGCCT
>CAVOGK010000002.1:0-152389 GCA_963695395.1 uncultured Thermoleophilia bacterium
GCGCGCGCGGCGTTGGCGATGCGAAAGTCGATGTCGGCGAGCGCGTCGGCGAAGCGGCCGTAGGCGGCCTTCGCCTCGTCCAGCTTCTCGGTGCTGAACTCGAGCGGGCTACGGTAGTGCGTGGTGAGGAAGTACGTGAGCACGATGGCCGGCTCGTAGCGGTCGAGCACCTCGCGCAGCAGGAAGATGTTGCCGACGCTCTTGGCCATCTTCTCGCCCTCGTTGCGGATCATGCCGTTGTGCATCCACACCTTGGCGAAGGGCAGGCCTGCGGCCTCGCTCTGGGCGATCTCGTTCTCGTGGTGCGGGAAGATGAGGTCGCGGCCGCCGCCGTGCACGTCGAACCCGGCGCCGAGGAACCGCAGGCCCATGGCCGAACACTCGATGTGCCATCCCGGGCGGCCCATACCCCAGGGACTCTCCCAGGCCGGTTCGCCCGGCTTGGCGGCCTTCCACACGGCGAAGTCGAGCGGGTCGGCCTTTCCGGGCTCGGCATCGACGCGAACACCTTCTTCCAGCTCGTCGATGCGCTGCTTGCTCAGCTTGCCGTACTCGTCGAAGCCGCGCACGCGGAAGTACACGCTGCCGTCGGCCTCGTAGGCGTGCTCACCGGCGATGAGCTGGCACACCAGGTCGATGATCTCGGCGATGGTCTCCGTGGCCTTGGGCTCCACGTCCGGTCGCGGGATGCCGAGCCGCCCGGTGTCCTCCACGTAGGCGGCGGTGTACTCCTCCGCCACCTCCACGGAGTCGCGGCCTTCGGCGTTCGCCTTGGCGATGATCTTGTCGTCGACGTCGGTGATGTTGGTCACGAGCGTCACGTCCAGACCACGGTGAGCGAGCCAGGAGCGCAGCACGGCGAAGGTGACGTACGGCCGGGCGTTGCCGACATGCACGAGGTTGTAGACCGTGGGGCCGCAACAGTAGACGCCTGCCTTGCCGGGATCGCGAGGCTCGAAGGGCTCTTTCTGCTGGGTCAGCGAGTTGAAGAGGCGGATCACGGTGGGTCTCCCGGGGTCGTCGTGGGCTCACCGGCAGGGGTCCCGGCGAGGAGGAGGTCGAGTCTCGCGAGGGTCGTGTCGCGGCCCAGCGCAGCGAGTACGTAGGACAGCTCGGGACCGTGCTCGGCGGACGTGAGGGCGATGCGCAGGGGCATGAGCAGGTCACGGGCGCCGATGCCGCGCTCCTTGCCCCAGGCGCGATAGGCGGCAAGGAGGTCGCGGGCGGCGGCGGGCGTGAGCCACTCCGGCGCCTCGACGCGAAGCGCACGCACGTGCGCCAGCTGCGCTGCGGCGGCGAGTGCCGCGGCGGCCAGATCACCGGAGGCCGGCGGCGGCGACAGCACCCCGGCCGCCAGGGCCGGCGCGTCGCCGTAGCGCACGAGCGACGACTGGAACGCGGTCGCGAGCGCGGAGGCCGCCTGCGCGGGCGTCCCAGCGGGCAGCCGCGCGGCGAAACGGCTCTCGTGCTCTTCGGGAGCGAGCGCCATGATGCGCTCGTGATCGAGCCAGTCGAGTTTGGCGAGATCGAAGACCGCCGGGCTGGACGAGAGCTTCTCGAGCGCGAAGTCGCGCACCAGTCGGTCGAGGTCGAGGAGTTCGTCGTCACCGTGCGACCAGCCGAGCAACGCCAGATAGTTGACGATCGCCTCGGGAAGATAACCGAGCTCCCGGTAGTCGCCGACCGCCGTGGCGCCGTGTCGTTTGCTCAGCTTGCCGCCGTCCGGACCGTGCACCATCGAGTGGTGGGCGAACCGGGGGACGGGACCGCCGAGGGCCTCGAAGAGCAGCTGCTGGCGGGCGGTGTTGGTGAGGTGGTCGTCGCCGCGGACGACGTGCGTGATCCCCATCTCCCGGTCGTCGACGACGGTCGCGAAGTTGTAGCCGGCGACGCCGTCAGAGCGCACGATGATCGGATCGCTGAGCGCGTCGGCGCCGATGGTGACCGGCCCGCTGATCAGGTCGTCGACAACGACCTCGCCCGCGGGAACCGCGAAGCGCACTGCGGCGCTCTCGCCGGCGTCGAGCCGCCGGCGCACCTCCTCGGACGCCAGCCCGAGGCATCGGCGGTCATACCGCGGCGAAAGCCCCGCGGCCAGCGCCTCGCGGCGCAGTTCCCCGAGGCGCTCCTCGGGGCAGAAGCAGCGGTAGGCCAGACCCGCATCGAGCAGCGCATCGGCAGCGGACCGGTACCGCCCGAGGCGCTCGCGTTGCCGGTAGGGCCCGGCGGGGCCGCCGACGTCCGGACCCTCGTCCCACGCGAGCCCGAGCCAGCGCAAGTCGTCCATGATGCTCGCCTCGAGCGTCGCATCCGAGCGCGCGGCGTCGGTATCGTCGATGCGCAGGATGAAGCTGCCGCCCGCGTGCCGGGCGAGCAGGAAGTTGTAGAGCGCGGTGCGCGCCGAGCCGATGTGCAGCGTGCCGGTAGGGCTCGGCGCGAAGCGGACTCTCACCGTAGAGTCGAGAGTTATGGTGGCTCCTCGAAGGTCGTCGTTTCTCCTGCAAACAGGTCGAGTCTATCACCCCGCCTTGGTATGCTTGCCGACGCCACTCAGCGGACCGCCGGGCCCGCACGAGCCATCGGAGGAGCGAGTGCCCTACGACCAGCGGGAGACGCCCTACCTCGACGCCGCGCTGCGCTACCGCGCCATCGGCTACACGCCGTTCCACACCCCCGGGCACAAGCTTGGCAAGGGCGCACCGGCCGGCCTGCGCGAGTTCGTCGGCGACAAAGGCCTCTCGGCCGATCTCGCCATGGCGGGCGCCGTGGAGGACACGCGCGAGTCCACGGGCCTCATCCGCCTCGCGGAGGACTACGCCGCCGAGGCGTGGGGCTCGGACCGCGCGTGGTTCCTCGTCAGCGGCTCGAGCAGCGGCGTCCACAGCCTGCTGCTCACGCTGGGCAATCCTGGCCAGACGGTGATCGTACCCCGAAACGCCCACAAGTCCTTGCTGGCGGGGCTCATCTTCACCGGCGCTTGGCCGGTCTATATGGAGCCGGCCATCGACCCCCTGTGGGGCGTGCCGCTGCAGGTGTGCACGGCCGACGCGCTGGCCGCGCTCGAGCGGGCGCCAGACGCGCGCGCATTGTTCGTCACCTCCCCCACCTACAACGGCCTGGGCGCCGACCTCGCCGGCATCGGCGAGCTTGCGCACGGGGTCGGCGTCCCGTTCGTCACCGACCAGGCGTGGGGCCCACACCTACGCTTCTGCCCCGAGCTCCCTGTGGACGCGATGACCGCCGGGGCGGACGCGGCAGTGGTCAGCACGCACAAACTCATCAGCGGCCTCACGCAGTCGGCTTTGCTCATGGCGCGCGGGGAGCGGATCAATCTCGCGCGCCTCGACGCCATGGTCCACATGACGCAGAGCACGAGCCCCCAGGTGCTGATCTACGCCAGCATCGATGCGGCGCGCCAGCAGATGGCCGTGCACGGCGCGGAGCTCTGGCGGCACGCCATCGAGCTGGCCGAGTGGGCGCGCGACAGGCTCAACGGCATCAGGGGACTCCGTTGCTTGGGCAGGGAACTCCTCGAGCGGGACTGCGTGAGCGAGCTCGATCCCACCCGGCTCACCGTCTCGGCCTGCAACCTGGGCCTGAGCGGCTACCAACTGGAGACGATACTGCGCGACGACTACCGCATCGCCGTCGAGGCCGCTGACCCGCTCAACATCGTGCTCAACATCACGTACGGCGACCGCCGCGACGACGTCGAGCTACTCGTCGGGGCGCTGCGGGATCTCGCCGCCAGGTACGCCGACGCGGCCTGCGGCGGCGAGACGGAGTGCTCCACCCTCCTCGCGTACACGCCGCCGTTCACCCGGCAGATGCTCTCGCCGCGCGACGCGGTGTTCGCGGCCGCCGTGGCCAAGCCCTTGGGCGAGTGTGGGGGCGAGGTCAGCGCCGAGATGGTGACACCGTACCCGCCGGGCATCCCGGTGCTGGGACCCGGCGAGGCCATTTCACCGGAGATCGTCGCATACCTGCGCGAGGCGTCGGCCACCGGCCTCAAGGTCCACGGACCCGAGGACCGCACGCTGCGCACCCTGCGCGTGATCGTCGAGGGGCCCTGAAGTACAGGACCTCAGCTGACAGGCAGGGTTCTCTTGCCTCCGTCGACCGAGCGGTCGTGGGATGACCGAGGCCCGCCTCACCTACTCACTGCGACAACGATCTCGTCGTGATAGCCGACGATGACTCGCATATAGCCGGCCAGCAGCTCGTTGACCGGCTCACTTCCGGTGTCCACCAGCAGCGGACGCCCCCCAAGACCCGCGATCTTCTGTTTGGTGGCGACGACCACGATGTTCTGCCGGCCGACGCGCTCGATCACACGCGGGCTGATCTGCTGATTCCCGCGGCCGAAGATGTAGCCCTGTCCGCCAATGACCGTTACCACGATGCGCGCCTCGATACCGCCGACAGGGCCGAGCAGTTCGAGGAGCTTGCTCTCCGTGACATCCGAGGCCACCAACATCCCATCTCGGACGACATCCACGCCCAACAGGCTGCCCTCGATCCCGAATCGCTGCTTGACTCCGTACAGCGTGCTTCCCGTGCCGAGGATGTACAGCACCCCGGGAGCGTCCATCTTCAGGAGGTGGCAAGTGATGCCGTTCAGGGCGCTCTCGTCTGACTGCGCGCGGCCTGCCTTCCCGCCCTGCACGCGGGTCGCGTCGGCCGGTACGGTCAAGTAGCCGAACAGTTCGGCGGTCACCCTGCCCTGACGGAACGCCTCTTCGTCGATGTCCATCACCTCGGCGTGCTTGAGTGCCTTCACACGACCGGCGAGGTAGAGCGCAGCGAGGTCGCCCGCACTGCGCGGATTGATGCCGTAGACACCGGAGTGGACCTTGCACCCGGCCGGGATGCCCAGGGTGACGACCTCGTCTCCCACAGCCGTGCACACGTCGCGGGCGGTGCCGTCCCCCCCCGCGAACAGGATCAGGTCGACTCCGGCGGCGACCATCTCCCGGGCGGCTCGCGTCGTGTCGTCGCTCGTGGTCAGGCAGTCGTCGTCAGTGCTGAACAACACCACTGGATCAAGGCCCACCGCTCGCGCCTCAGACTCACCCATGTCGCCGGAGACGGTCAGCACCTGCAGTCCCTGATCGAGCGTGCACAGCCTCCGGAGTGCGGTGACGGCACGGCCCGGTGCCTCAGGCTGGGCGCCGAGGGCGCACGCCTTGGCGTATGTCTCTACCCCATCAGTGCCCTTGAGTCCGCACCGACCACCCATACCGGCGATGGGGTTGACGATGACCCCCAGTCGTTTCATCCCGTGTCAGTCACTCCTGCTCGCAACGGCCTCGACGACCCGGCCCGTCTGGCGACGCCGGGACGGTCGGCTACGCCAGCCCACCGCCGTCGACGACCAGCGTCGCCCCCGTCACCCAATCGGAGGCATCCGATACCAGGTACAGCACGGCCTTGGCGATATCCAGGGGAGTCCCCATGCGCGCAAGCGGCCTTTCTGCCGATTCCGCGAGGAAGTCCTGTTCGGCCTGTTGGATCTGGCGCGCTTCGTCACGGAGCATCGCGGTGTCAGTGTCGCCCGGACAGATGCAGTTGACCCTGATGTTCTGGGGTCCGTGATCGATCGCCATCGCGCGCGTCAGGTTCACGACCGCGCCCTTCGACGCGCAGTAGCTTGAGGCCCGGCCGCCGCCCTTCAGGCCCCAGCCCGAGCCGGTGTTCACGATCGCCCCGCCATGTGCGGCCATGACGGGAATCGCGTACTTGCTCATGAGGAAGACCGAGGTCACGTTCACCGCCATGACTCTCTCCCACTCCTCCTCCGTGGTCTCGACGACATCGGCCCGGCGGATGATGCCGGCGTTGTTGCAGAGGATGTCGACGCCGCCGAACTCCCGTACCGCGGTGTCGACCGCGCCTTTGCAGTCGGCGGACGAGGCGACGTCACAGACCGCGGCAATCGCCCTGCCGCCAGATTCGCGGATCGAGCTCGCAACCGCCTCGCATCTCTCCGCGTTCATGTCGGCGATCACGACCGCGGCGCCTTCTGCCGCCAGCAACTCAGCCACGGCACGGCCGATTCCCGACCCAGCCCCCGTCACGATCGCGCGCCTTCCGTCAATCGCTCCCATCGCTGTGCTCCCTGGTTGCGCTCCTGACTTCCTCTGCGGGAGTCCCGCGCGTGCCGAGCCTGTGGAACCGGCTCGAGCACGCGCAGAGGACGTCCCGATGAGGAAGGTGCCTATCCGGCCAGATGCTTCCGCTTGTAGGCACGCCACGTGACCGCCCAACGATCCGGATCGTCGAGCGCGGTGTGGTTGATCTGATGGATCGTGCTGCTGTGAGGCGCCGTCGTGATGGTCTCGGCATCCTCATACGCCTCGCGCGCGATCTCCGCGAGAATCGCGGTGTACTCATCCAGGTCCTCGCGCGAGTACGACTCTGTAGGCTCGAGGGTCATGGGCTCCGGCACCACGAAGGGGTGATGGCTGGTCCAGTAGTGCGTCCCGAAATCGGCGGCGCGGAAGCCGATCTGTTCCGAGTGGATGCCGGTGTCGCGCGTGAGATCCTCCCAGCTGTAGCGCACCTGCTCGATCCGGCGCTGGCCGGAGGCGTACGGCGCGGAGACGCCGCGGATCTCGAGCACCTTCTTCAGGAGGTAGTTGTTGTTGAGGACGGCCGTTTCCGCGACTTGGCGGAGCCCCTCCGCCCCGAGGCTCATGACCCAGGCGTAGGCCCGCACCAGGTTGGGCGTGACGCCGTACCAGGGACGCACCTTGCCGATGGAGAGGGGTCGGTCATTGTCGAGATACAGGCCATCCTCGCCGCGCTCGATCGTCGGGCGCGGCAGGAAGGGCGCCAGCTCGGCGGACACGCAGACCGCGCCGGAGCCGGGGCCTCCGCTGCCGTGCGGCGTCGAGAACGTCTTGTGGATGTTGAAGTGGCAGAGGTCGAAGCCGGCGTCCCGCGCCCGGGTGATCCCGAGGATGCCGTTGGCGTTCGCCTGGTCGTAGCAGCAGAGACCACCCGCCTCGTGGACCACGCGCACGAACTCGGTGATGCGCGGATTGAAGATCCCGGTGTCTTCAGGGTTCGTGATGAGCAGCGCCGCCGTCCGCTCCGACACGACCGACTTCAGCGCCTCGAGGTCGGGGTAGCCGTCGGCATCGGGATACAGCGTGATCACCCGGTAGCCCGCGACCTTCGCGGCAGCCGCGTTGGACGGGTGGCTGAAGATGGTGGTGATGACCTCGTCGCGCCTGTCGCTCTCGCCGCGCGATTCGTGCCAGGCGCGAATCATGGCCACGTTGGTCCAGATCGCCGACGATCCTGCGCCCGGCTGCAGGCTGACCCTGTCCATGCCCGAGATCTCTGCGAGCATGCGCTCGAGGCGCCACATGATCTCCAGCGTGCCCTGTACCGTGGACGGATCCTGAAGCGGATGCGTGTCGGCCACGCTCGGGGCGCTCACGAGCTGATCGTTGACCTTCGGCGAGTACTTCATCGTGCAGGTGCCCTGGCCGATGTCGATGTTGAGGTCGACGCCGATGTTCTCCTGGGACAACCGCTCGAAGTGGCGCACGACGTGCATCTGGCTCATCTCGGGCAGCGCCGGCGGCGTGGCGCGACCGATCGCCTCGGGGAGTTCCGCGGCCGGGTCCCCAACCAACGCCGTGACGCCCGGTTCCGGGAGCGGCGGCAGGACGCCGCGCGCACCCGGTACGGAGAGATCGAAGATGATGGGCTCGTCCCAGGACGCTTGATGAAAGCGGCGCGGCCAAGGCTTCGCCTCGATCGGGAAGCCGTCGGCGGCCGTGCTTGTCTTCTCCGGCGCACTCACTGCAGCACCTCCGCGCACGCATCGACTAGTCGGTCGATGTCGTCCTGCGTCACGACCTCTGTGACGGCGACCAGGACGGCCTCGCCAAGACCCGGCTGCTCCTGGGTCAGGTCGATGCCGAGGAAGATGCCGCGCTCACGCAGTGCCGCCGACACCGACGAGGCGGAGCGCCCGCTCGGCGAGACGTCGAGAACGAACTCCTTGGCATGAGGGGTCGCGGCGAACGGAACACGGATCCCCGGCACGGAACCAAGACGAGTCATCGCGTAACGAGCACGCGCCATCATCGTCGTGCCCAGGTCGCGCATCCCCTCGGGCCCCATGAGGGCGAGGTAGACGGCGGCAGTGATGCCCCACAGCGCAGCGGCCGTGCCGACCCACTCCTTGCCTTCCTCGCGTACGGCGAACGAGGTGCGCTCGTAGGCGACGTCGCCGAAGCCGATCTCGCCGGGCACGACCGTGGGTGCGATGCCGAAGAGACGTGAGGGGTACTCCATGACCACCGTCGGGTCGTCGTCACTGGCGATGAAACCGCCGTTCGCACCGCCGAAGTGCTGGTGCAGGCCGAGGGGCTGGATATCCCCGCAATCGATGTCCGCACCCCAGGAACTCGGCGGCGCGAGGACGCCGAGCATCGACGGATCGACCGAGACGACCGCCAGGGCGCCGGCGGCGTGTGCAAGACGGACGATCTCCGGACCGTCGATCTCGATCGGGCCCAGGTAGCCAGGATTCTCCACGAAGACGCAGGCGACGTCCGGGCCAAGCCTTGCCTGCAGGGCGGCAAGGTCCAGCCTCCCGGTCTCCAGGTCGAAGGGCACCAACTCGATGTCGACGTCCGGGCGCACGTAGTCGCCGATCTTGGAGCGCTTGTCCGCAGAGACGGACGCGGACACGAGGGCGCGCCGCCTGCCCGTGATGCGCGATGCCATGCGAACGGCCGTGCCGGCCGCCTGGAAGCCGTCGTAGACAGGCACGTTGACCACATCGCGCAGCAGCAGTTCGCCCATCATCGACTCGTACTCGAAGAGCGCCTGGAAGCGGCCGTGGTCCTCGTAGGGTTCACCCGCATATGCCGTGAGGAACTCGCTGCGGGAGTTGATCTCGTCGCACACGGCCGGGACGTGATGCTGGTAGCAGCCGCCACCCAGGAAGCTGATGGCGTCGCGCGTGGAGGTGTTCTGGGCGAGAAGCGCCTGCACGTGGCGCACGAGGTCCGACTCTGCCCGGATGGGGGTCGGCAGATCGAGCGGGCGCTGGAGACGGATCTCGTCCGGCACGCCGGCATAGAAGTCCTCGATGGAGGCGGCGCCGACGGCGTCGAGCATCGCCGCCCGGACGTCCGGGATGGAGTTGGGGATGTAGGGGTGGGTCGATCGCTGGTCATCTCTCACAGGACACACCTCCGCGTCTCTTGTCACGGGCCTGACACCGGAGCCACGCGCGCAACGTCTCAGTTGGACGCCTCCCCCACTGGCGCACACGGCATCACCCAGCACGCATAATATTGTATGACCTGTGCTATCTAGGCGTCGGAGGCTGCTTTGTGATTATATCGAAGGACCAGGCACGTGAAACCGGAACTGCGTGGTCAGCGCAAGGGCGTGACATGACGATCGACCGACGACAGAGCACAATGCACTCGGGACCACCTGCTGAAGCGAACAATGGCAGCGGTTCGGGCATCGTCGACGCCGTCGGGAAGACCCTTCGGCACTGGCGCCGTGAGGCTGGGTTGAGTATCCGCGAAGTAGCAGAGCGCTCCGGCCTTTCCGTGTCCTTCATCTCGCTCTTCGAGCGGGGCCGCACCGAGATAGCCTTGAGCCGACTCCTCAGCCTCGCCAACGTGTTCAATCGTGATGTGTCCGACCTTCTGCGAGAGGCACATGGCGAGGAGCGAGAGCAGGCCATCCTCAAGGAGCCCACCGGCGAGACCTGGGGAAGGACCTATCATCTGGCCGGAGGCATAGAGATAGCGTACCTGGGTGGCGCCGAGTGGCACACACAGCCGTTCCTCTTCGCTCTGGAGCCCGATGCGGTCCACGGCCCGTTGATGCATGCGTGGCAGGAGGTCGTCGTGTGCGTGCACGGCGAGTTGACGATGGTGATCGACGGCAAGTCGTCGACCATGGCAGCCGGGGATTCGATCACCGTGCCACCGAACGCTCACCACGTCTACATGAACACCGGGCCTACCACATGCCGCTTCCTGGCGGTCGACGCTCGCGCCGATGACCCGAGAGTCGTGCTGGAGACGTGGGACCAGATGGAGCAGGCCGGCAAGACCGGCAGATGGCGCGACTCGGCCCCGCACACGGACTCTCCTTCGTTCACCGACGAGGAGCCCTGAGAGGTCGACGGCTCGCTTGGAGTCTGGTCAGCCGGAGCAGGGGCACGCGGACATGGTCCGCGTGCCCCTGCTCCGTGTCTTCCGTCCGGCAGGCCCTCTCAGTAGTAGAGGTCCGAGGGGCCCTTGTATTCCTGGATCGTGTTGCCCCCGTCCACGACGAGCAACTGGCCGGTCATGTAGCTGGCGTCGTCGCTGGCCAGGAAGAGGATCGCCTTCCCGATCTCCTCGGGAAACGCCGACCGACCAAGAGGAGTGTTCATACCGCCGATGTCCTCGCCGTCGGCCTGAGAGCCCGTTGCGATCCAGCCCGGACCCACCGCGTTGGCCGTGATGCCGTGTTTGGCGACGTCCATGGCGAGGCCTCGCGTCATGCCGAGCACCCCCGCCTTGGCGGCACAGTAGACGGAGTCCTGCATGTTGGCCACGAGCGGACCGGTGACGGACGAGACATTGACGATGCGCCCGTAGCCTCGCTCGATCATGCCAGGAACGACGCTACGCGTGACCAGGAACTGGCTCTTCAGGCTGATGCCGATACCGAAGTCCCAGTCGCTCTCGTCGAGGTCCTGGAAGGAGATATGAGCCTCGCTCTCGCCGCAGATCACCATGCCGGCGTTGTTGACCAGCAGGTCGATGCGGCCGTGCTCGTCCAGAGCCTCGGCCACGATGGCACGCACCTGGTCGTTCTTCGTGAGGTCGGCCGTGTGGGAGGAGACCACGCATCCCTCGGCACGCAGCTCCGCCGCGCGCTCATGCACGTGGTCCGAGATGTCCGCAATCGCGAGCGCCGCGCCCTCCTCGGCGAACACCTTGGCGGTGGCGAAGCCGATGCCGTTCGTCTTCGCCACACCTGTGATGAAGGCGACCTTGCCCTGGAGCCTGCCTGTACCCATACCGTACCCCCACTCCTTCTTTGAACAGTTCTGACCTACAGCTGCTACGCGCCCGCCTCGACGATCTACCCGGACAGCCCGACGCGCTCCTTGAAGCGCTCGACGGCGTTGATGGGGATGTCGAGCGTCTTGGCGATGTTGAACTTGGCCTCGATCATCCCGGCCTCTGTGGGATGGACGCTGGATGTGTTCGGCAACGTGCCCAGCCCCTTCTCGACCCTGATCGTTTCCATGGCGATCGGGTCGGACAGGTCGAGCACGGAACACCCGAGCTTGTCCGCCACGTAGGCCTTGGCTTCCTTGATCCGCATCCGCTTGGTCATTTGCATGCGAGCGACCAGATCTCCGGCCGTCCGCAGTCCGCCCATGCCAGCGGCGTGCGAGTGCGTCGCCTCCATGCCCATGGCGTCGCCTGCGCCCGCCTAGTAGCCGTCGACCTTGAGGATCTCGACAAAGGCCTTCGAGGCCCGCGACGTAGCGTCGACCGGCGGGTAGTTGCAGGTGGGGACGCCGCCGACGCCCATACCTACGTTGACGTGGACGGGGATCTCGGCGACCGCCATGGCCGGCTTGATGAAGGTGATGGCGCGCGCGACGTTCCACGCCGTCGACTTGCCGGTATTGATGTTGATGGCCGGTCCGTAGATGGACGCGCCGGCCTGCTGGGCCATGCGCACCTGGTCCTTGGGCCACATGCCGGCCAGCCGCTCGCCGTCGAACTCGACCTGGCCGTGCATGCCGAGGACGAACTCGCCGGCCATGCCGATCTCGATGCCCAGCCACGGGTGCTTCTCGCGCAGCTTGCGGCAGGCGGTGAGGGAGGCCAGGAAGTCGCAGTCACCGGCCGCGCCGGTCGTGTCGAAGTCGATACCGTCGGCGCCTGCCTCGACCATGTGATCGGAGACGAACACCATGTCCTCGACGAGCATCTCCTTCGCCGCCACCTGGGCCTGCCTCGCCTCGTCGATCCTGCCGAGCGGCAGCAACTCGGACCAGTTCGGGATCGGCCCGTCCGGCTGCGAATAGCGGCCCAGGTCCGACATGGCACCGTACTGAACGGGATTGGTGAGCAGCATCTGGGCGATCTTCATCCACTGCTGTTCGTGCGAGATGTTCGGCTTGACCGCCTTGTAGGAGTAGTCGATCTGCCAGAGCTCGACCATGTCGACGCCGACGATCTGCTCGTAGATCTGCAGGTCGGCGCCCACGCTGCCGATGTACTTGGTCCCCGTGCCGTCGTTCGAGAGGACGACCTCTTCGCCGATGTCCACTGAGGTGAAGCGCGCCGGCGAGGCGTAGATGTCGAGCAGATGATCGAGCTCATCCTGCTCCAGCGGGTCGCACTTGGCGCGTTTGGCCGCCAGCGCCGTCGCAGCTTCCAGATCCGCCCTGATCTCAGAGCGCGTCATCTGCACGAGTGACCCGTCGCCCATACGAGTCGGTAGCTTCGACTCCATTGCCACCCTCTTCCTTTCGATTCTTGTGTCCTTGCGGGAATAGATGCTCAGAGACTACAGCGAAGACGTGCACCCGTCCCGGACCCTCCGGGCCCCCCGCGCGGTGGTCGACTCGCATCCCCCCCGGTGCTGTTCTCTCGCACCGCAACGTGAGCGCGCAGAGTGGCGACTTGAGCCAGTCTGGTCTCATGCACGATCGGGCATGGTGAGCGGGTGGCAGAGCCCCTCAGAACGGGAGCACGCAAAATATTGCACAGGTGTTCCACGTGGTCAACCTAGCTTGCCCGGGGAGCCAAGCCCGGCGGCGCGCCTCCCGCACAGGCCCTTTCGCCATCCCGCAACGCGGACACCATGAGGCGAGGAGTCGCCGCCGAGGGCAACGGCGTGCCGGGGTTCGCGCTCGAGTACACGTCCCCGGAGGAGGACACCCCGATCACCGCGGTGACGTTCTTCCTGTTCGGCGGTCCGCACGAGTACCAGATCGCTGCTCAGGCCACCAGCGAGGACTGGGAGCCCGTGAAAAGACCGCTGGAGGCGGCCGTGAAGTCCTTCACGGTGCAGTGAGCGGCCGGTCGGCGCGGCGGCGCCTCACTCGGGCTTCTTGACCCCCAGCGACGTGAGCGTGAACAGCGGGTCGAAGGCGAGGCCCTTCCCCTCGATCTGCTCCCGGCCGCCCTCTTCGCGGTCGACGACGCAGAGCAGCGTGCCGACCTCGAGGCCGGCCTCGCGCAGTTTGTCGGCGGCCATGAGCGCGGCGCCGCCGGACGTCACCACGTCCTCCACCATGACGACCTTCTGACCCGGCTCGGCCCTGCCCTCCATGGCCTTGTCGGTGCCGTAGCCCTTGGCGCCCTTGCGCACGATGACGAACGGCTTGCCGCTGGCCAGCGAGACCGCGGCGACGATGGCCACGGCGCCGAGCTCGGGGCCGGCGAGCAGGTCGAACGGCTCGTACGCCGGCAGCTTCTCCGCGATGCCGGCGGCGATGTCACGCAACAGGTCCGGCTGCGTCGAGAACAGGTACTTGTCGAGGTAGAACTTGCTGCGCCGGCCGGAGCGGAGGACGAAGTCGCCCTCCAGGTAGCTGGCGTCGAGCAGGCGCTGGCCGAGATCGCGCACGGGGCTCCCTTCGGTCATCTCCAGGTCACCGGCACGCCGGGCGCGCCGCTACGGACAGACTGTATAGCGGGTGCGGCTCGCGGCGCACCCCCGGCCGACCCCGACTGCGCCGGTCGCTCAGGTGCCGCCGATGGCCATCCCGTCGATGACGACCGACGGTGTGAGGATGCTGCCCCCGGGCACCCAGCGGGCGTCGTCGCCCAAGGCGCGGATTCCGGTGAGCATGCCGACGATGTCGCCGGCGAGCGTGACTTCGCGCACCGGGGTGGTGAACTCGCCGCCCTCGATCAGCACGCCGCTGATCCCGACGGAGAACTCGCCCGATATGGGATTGGCGCCCGAGTGGATGCCGACCGCGTCGGTGACGAGGACGCCCCGCTCCGTGCCGGCGACGATCTCCGCCAGCGGTGTCGCCGGCCCCGCGACCACCAGGTTGGTGGGGCGCACGCCGGGCAGACCCGAGTAGCCTCCGCGAAGGCCGTTGCCCGTGCTGGAGCGGCCGGCCTTGCGGGCCGTGTACGTGTCGTAGAGGAAGCCCTGCAGCACGCCGCCGGTGATGAGCGGCGTGCGCCCGGAAGGTACGCCTTCACCGTCGAAGGGTGCGCTCTCGAGGCCGTCGTCGAGCGTGCCGTCGTCGACGAGCTCGAGCAGCTCGCCGGCGACCCGTTCGCCCTCGCGGCCGGCGAACAGCGAGCGGTTCTTCTGCACCGCGTCGGCGGTGAGCGCCGAGCTGAGCACGCCGAAGAACGCCGCGGAGACGAAGGGGTCGAGGACGACCGGCGCCTTCATCGAGGGGCACTTGCGGGCGCCGAGGAGTCGCGTGGCCCGCTCGGCGGCCTCGTTCCCGACGCCGACGGGGTCGAGGTCCTCGAGCGCGCGGCCGACGCTGTACGAGTAGCCGGTCTCGACCTGGCCCTCCTGCTCGGCCAGCACGTACGCAAAGGCGTAGCACTGGCCGGCGCGGTAGCTGCCGCGCACGCCGGCCGTACTTGCGATGAACACTTCACCGTCGCCGTCCACGTACATCGCGTCCTCGACGGTCTTGACGCGCGGGTCGGCGGCGAGCGCCGTGGCCTCCGCCTCGAGGGCGATGGCGATGCGCTGCTCGTCCGTCGTGGCGACGAGCCGCGGGTCGAACGGGTCCACGTCGGCCGGCTCGCCCGCAGGCTCCGGCAGAGCGGCGAACTCGTCGGGGTCGCTGACGGCGGCGTTGTCGACGGCGCGCTGCACGACGTCGTCGAGCGCGCCGTCGCTCAGATCCGACGTGTAGGCGTGGCCCACGGCGCCGCCGGAGAAGACGCGCACCCCCACTCCGCGGCGCTGCGCGGCGGTGAGCTGCTCGACCTCCTGGCGGTACACCTTGATGCGATGCGAGGTGGACCGCTCGCCGTACACTTCCACGTCCGTGGCGCCGCGCGCCGTAGCGCGCTCG
Source organism: uncultured Thermoleophilia bacterium (assembly GCA_963695395.1). Taxonomy (GTDB): domain Bacteria; phylum Actinomycetota; class Thermoleophilia; order UBA2241; family UBA2241; genus CAIXSE01. The sequence goes on from CAVOGK010000002.1 coordinate 15,068, forward strand.
AGCACGGTGTCGAGGATCTCGAACATCAGCCCGTCCCTCCCACCGTCATCTCGGCGATTCGCAGGGTGGCCTGGCCGGTGCCGACCGGCACGCCCTGGCCGTCCTTGCCGCAGATGCCGGTCTTCACGTCGAAGTCGCCGGCGATCATGTCGATCTTCATGAGGATGTCGATGCCGTTGCCGACGAGCGTCGCGCCACGCAGCGGGGTCGTCACCTTGCCGTCTTCGATCAGGTAGCCCTCGGCCACGCCGAAGACGAAGTTGCCGCTGGCCGGCTCGACCTGTCCGCCGGCCAGGCTCTTGGCATAGAAGCCCTTCGGCGTCGCGGCGATGATCTCTTCGACCGTGGCTGCGCCGGGGGCGATGTACGTGGTGGTCATGCGCGGGATCGGAACGTGACGGAACGACTGACGCCGCCCGTTGCCCGTGGGCGGAGCACCGGCCTCACGCGCCCGCAGCCGGTCGTACAGGTAGCCCGTGAGCCGGCCGTCCTCGATGACCATCGTCTTCTGCGTCGGAACGCCCTCGTCGTCGACGGCCTGGGATCCCCAGCCGTTGGGGATGGAGCCGTCGTCGTAGGCGCTCACGATCGACGCCGCCACCACCTCGCCCATCTTGCCCTCGTAGATGCTGGCGCCCTTGGCGATCGCGTCGGCCTCGAGGCCGTGGCCGCACGCCTCGTGGAAGAGCGTGCCGCCGAAGCCGTTGGCGAGCACGACGGGCATGGCGCCGACGGGGGCCGGCTTTGAGTCGAGCATGACGCGCGCCTTCTCGGCGGCGGTCTCCGCCACGCCGCGCGCGATCTCCTCATCGACCAGCTCGAACCCGGCGCTGCCGCCGACGGTCTCGTGGCCGGTCTGGATGATCTCGCCACGGCGCGCGACGACTTGCGTGGTGAAGCGGGTGCGCGTCCGGTCATCGAACACGAGGTCACCGAGCGAGTTGGCGATGAGCACACGCTGCCGGGTGTCGCCGTACCCGACGGTCGCCTGCACGATCTCGGGCGAGGCCGCACGTGCGGCCTCGTCGCCGATGCGCACGAGCGCTGCCTTGCGCGCGATGGCGACGTCGTCCGGCGGCGTCAGGACGGGATGTTTGCCGGGGTCGGCGCGGACCGCCCCGAGATCGACGATCTCGGGGCCACGCACACCGGCGCTGACCGCCGCGGCGACGGCATCGGCGGCGGCCGTCAGGCCGGCCTCGTCAACGGCGTCGCTGTAGGCGTAGTACGTGCGCTCTCCGGCGAGGAGGCGCACGGCGGCGCCGACCTCACGCCCGCCGCTGGTCTGCTCGATACGGCCGTCTTCCAGGCGCAGGCCAAGGCTCTCGCGATCTTCGACGAAGACCTCCGCGAAGTCGCCGCCGCGCCCGAGCGCCCGTGCGATGGTCGCGCTCAGCAGGCCGGTGTCGAAGGATGCAAGGTCCATCAGGTCCCTCCGGTGAGCGAATCGCGAACGGCGGTGGCCAGCGCCACGAGCTCGGCACGCGACGGATCTGTCTGGTCAAGCACGTGCACGCTGCCGTCCACCAGACCGAGCTGCGCGATCTGCCGCGGTGGCGCTGAGGAACGCCGGCGCCGCCAGACGAGGCCGGCGGCGACGCCGGCCACAGTCGCGAGCAGCGCCACGCGCCGCGCCTTCACTGGATGCCTTCTTCCGCGGCGAAGGCGTCGCTCAGACAGGTGCGCAGGTCGAACAGCAGCAGAGCCAGAGCCGGACGAGGGCCGGTGACGGCTGCGGCGCGATGACCGTGGGCTTCGATGACGGCGACGGCTCCGCCGCTCACGGGCAGAACGACGTGCTCCAGGCCGGAGGCGCCCATATCGTCGGCGCGCCGGCGCGCGGCGTCCCAGAGACGCTCACCCGCCGAGGCGGCGTCGGTCCCGGCGGCACCGGGCCCGGCGGCCACCACGGCGCCGGCTTCGTCGATCACAGCCACCGACTTGATGTCGGTGGAGATGTCGAGGAGGTCGCGGATGGCTTCGTCGATGGTCAGGAGGTCCTCCCTCGAGTTCGAGTGCGCCCGTACAGTATCACCGCTCGGAGCGGTTCTCTCACCCGTCCCCAGGCAGGAACGAGCACAGCATCTCGCAGCGTTCGCCGCCGCAGCTGATACGACTGTCGCCGTCGTCGATGCGTAGTCGACCGAGGCCGGATGTGGCCACCTGGAGGACGCCCTCGAGAAAGGCGCGGTGCATCGCGCACACGAGGTCCGGGTCGGCGCCGGAGCGCTCGCGGAAGCTGCAGTTGTTGACGATCACGCTGAGCGAGCCGTCCAGCCACTCCACCTGGGGCAGCAGGCCCTGCTCCTCGGCAATGGCGGTGACCATAGCCGCGGCAGCCTCCCGGTCCCGAGGAGCCTCGGCATCGCCGGCGAGAGCCCGGCGCCCTTCGGCGGCGCCGGCCTCGCGGCACACGCGCAGGGCGTCGTCGCGCGTGCCGCCGGCGGAGAGGGCGCCGAGAGCGAGGCGTGCGAGCAGTTCGTAGCGGCGCGGCGGGAACCCGAACGTGACGACCAAATCGCTCAGCCGGTACAGCTTCGCCGGGCGGCCACCGGCGGCGGCGCGTCTGAGGCCCGTGGTCAGGAAGCCTGCCTGCTCGAGCTTGGCAAGGTGCATGCGAGCCACGTTGGGATGAAGCCCGAACTCGGCCGCCACGTCGGCCACGGTCACATCGGCGCCCGGCTGCTCGGCGATCCACCGGTAGATCTGATAGCGGGTGTTGTCGGCAAGGACGGCGGACAACTCATGATCGCGATCCACACACTTCCCCTCTGCAGGAATCATCTGCCCGATGGTATCGCCGGGCTCACCTCCTGTAAACACGGTGCGTGTAGTGCGAATCCGCGGTCAGCGATCGATGACGTAGCTCGAGGTGATGGGAAGGGCCGGTCGCAGGGTCGCCTCGACGGAGCAGTAGCGCTCCTCGGAGAGCTCGATGGCGCGCTCCACTTTGCCTTCGTCCAGGTCGCCCTTGAGGTGATACACGATCTCGAGGGACGTGAATCGCTTGGGGTGCTCTTCGGCCCGCTCGCCGCTCACCTCCACGTGGAAGCTCTCGAGCGGCTGGCGCATCTTGGCGAGGATCGACGCCACATCCATGGCCGCGCACGCGCCGAGCGACGCCGCGAGCAGCTCCATCGGCGTGACCCCGTTGCCGGGCTCGTCGAGGGCTGAGGCCAGGTCCACGCGCCCATGCGCGGTCGACGCTTGGAAGAGCAGCCCCTGGTTCTTCCAGCTCACGGTCACCGGCTTGCTTCTCGCCATGACGCATCACCTCACCCTCGCGGACCCGGGTCCGCGGCCGCCTGTGGTCACCACACAGGTATACCGTGCGCTAAACTCCACTGCGGCAGCGCCCCGGCGACCGCAGCCCACTACAAGGAGAACCATGACGATCGTGCAGGCCATCATCCTCGGCATCGTCCAGGGGCTCACCGAGTTCCTGCCCATCTCGAGCTCGGGTCACCTCCTGCTGGTGCCGTGGCTGTTCAACTGGCACTTCCTGCTCGAGAACCCGGACCTGAACAAGACGTTCGACGTCGCCCTGCATCTCGGCACGTTCTTCGCTGTCGTCCTCTACTTCTGGCGGGAGATCGGGCGGCTCATCGCGCGCCTGGGTGCGCAGCATCTCCAGGCGCAGCCTCGCCGAGCCGGAGGCGCGCCTCGCCTGGCTCCTCATCGTGAGCACGGTCCCGGCGGCGTATCGCCGGCGTCCTGCTCGAGGACTTCATCACCAACACGCTCGGCAAGCCGTGGATGATCGGCGTCGCGCTGATCGTCTTCGCCGGCTTCATGTACCTGATCGACCACGTCGCGCAAGCTCGACCGCGACCTCGACGCGCTGACCTGGCTCGACGCCGTGCTCATCGGCGTCGCCCAGGCGCTGGCCCTCCTCCCCGGCGTCTCGCGCTCGGGCATCACGATGATGGTGGGCCTGCTCGTGCGCCTCGACCGCGAGTCGGCGGCGCGGTACTCCTTCCTCATGAGCATCCCGGTGATCGGCGGGGCTGCGGCCTTCAAGGGCCTGGAGGTCGCCAGGGACGGCTTGCCCGCCGGGACCGCGACGCCGTTCGTCGTCGGCATGATCTCGGCCGCGCTCAGCGGCATCGCCGCCATCTGGTTCGTGCTCGCCTACCTCAAGCGGCACAACTTCAAGCTCTTCGTCGTGTACCGGATCGCGCTGGGCGTGGGCGTGCTCATCCTCATGGTCGCCGGCGTGCGGTCGGGCATGGGCATCTGACTCATATAGAATCCAAGGCCCAACGGCCCACGGCCACTCGACCAGGAGCTCCCGGTGCGTGACCTCTCCCGCGGCGACCGCGGCAAGGAAGTCCTCGACGTCCAGACCCGTCTGCGCGGGCAGGGCTTCGAGCTCGGCCGGGAGGGCGTGGACGGCTTCTACGGGCCGCAGACGGAGAGCGCCGTCCTCGACCTTCCAGCAGGAACGCGGCCTGCTGGCCGACGCCCTGATCGGCGCGAACACGTGGCGCGAGCTCGTCGAGGCCGGCTACACACTCGGCGACCGCCTGCTGTACCTCCGCGAGCCGCCGTTTCGCGGCGACGACGTGCTGCAACTCCAGGTCAAGCTGAACCTGCTGGGCTTCAACGCCGGCGCCGAACGCGGCGTGCACGACGACGCGGTCGAGCGCGCCGTCCTCGACTTCCAGCGGAACGCCGGCGTCCCCGTCGACGGCATCGTCGGCGAGAGTACCCTCGCCAAGCTCGAGGCGGTGCGCAAGGCCGAGTCCGGGCACGAGGGCAAGAAGATCCCCGAGCGCGACCGCGGCTTCGTCGCCGCGGACAGCCTCACCGGGCAGTCCGTCACCATCGACCCGGGGCACGGCGGCAGCGACCTGGGATGCGTGTCGCCGGGTGGCGTCGCCGAGAAGGACGTGACGCTCGCCCTCGGCCGACGCCTCGCCGAGCTGCTCCGCGCCGAAGGCTGCCGCGTGCACCTCACGCGCGATGCGGACGAGCGGGTGCCGCTCTATGCGCGTGCCGACGCGGCGAACGCCGCCGGCTCCACGTACCTCCTCTCGCTGCACTGCAACGCCGACGCCTCGCCGGCGGCTTCTGGCGGCGCCGGCTACTACTTCCAGCGCAGCCACTACTACTCGGAGCACGGACGCCGCCTGGCGGGCTACGTCGGCGCGCGCATGGAGGCCGCCGGTGTGCCGTGGCTGGGTGGCTTCGGGCGCAACTACGGGGTCCTGCGCGAGACCCGCGGCATCGCCCTCATGGCCGAGCCGCTCTTCCTGACGTGCCCCCGCGACGAAGCGCTGGCGCGGCGGCCGGAGCACATCGAGAAGCTGGCGCGCGCGCTCGTCGGCGGGTTCGCCGACTACCTCGCGCGCGTGACGCCGGAGAGTGAGGCGCCGTGACGCCGGACGAGGGCGACGCCGTCCGCTTCGGCCTGACGGCAACGCAGTCGCAGCGCCTGCGCGAACTCGGCGTCGACCCACCCGTGCTGGACGAGCTCTTCACCGATCCGGGCGCCCGCGATGCGGCCTTCAAGCGACTCGAGAACGAGCTCGTGACGGATGGCCGCCGGCGCCTGCGCGAGCTTCGCCACGGCGGGCGCGCCCCCAGGCTCGTCGAGCTCGAGAGCGGACTCAGCGACGCGCTCGCCGGCGCCGGCTTCGTGCGCGTGACGACTCCGCTCATCATCACGTCCGACTCGCTGCGCAAGATGGGCATCGAGCACGGTCACCCCCTCCGCGAGCAGGTCTTCTGGCTGGAGGACGGCCGCTGCCTGCGGCCCATGCTCGCCCCCAATCTCTACACCTTGTTGCGCCGGCTGGGCAGGATCTGGACCAAGCCCTTCGGGATCTTCGAGATCGGCCCATGCTTCCGCCGCGACAGCAAAGGAGCGAGTCACCTCAACGAGTTCACGATGCTCAACCTCGTCGAACTCGGGCGGCCCGAAGTCGAGGGCCGGAGCCGCCTCGAGGAACTCACGGGCATCGTCATGGGGGTGGCGGGGATCGCCGACTACGAGCTCGAGGTCACCCAGTCCGAAGTCTACGGCGAGATGGTCGACGTTCTGGTCGGAGGGGCCGAGGTGTGCTCCGCGGGCCTCGGCCCCCATCCCCTCGACGGCAACTGGGGCATCGTCGACCCGTGGGTCGGCCTCGGCTTCGGCCTCGAGCGCCTGATCATGACCCGCGAGGGCTACCCGAACATCGAGCGCGCCGGGCGCAGCCTGAGCTACGTCGACGGCGTGCGGCTCAACATCTGACGAAGGTCGACGAGCCGGGCCGACGGCCGCGCGAGCAGCCCGAGCGCGGATGTCGAGCGGGGCGCCGAAGGTGCACCGCCCAGCCTCCAGGCCGGGCGCAGGCGATCAGGTGCGCCGCACCGCCTGCGCCGCCCACTTCACGTCCGTCCACGCGGAGCCGTCGGGCTCGGCCAGGTGGGCGAGCAGGCGCCGTACCTCCGTGGCTGCGGAGCCGGTGCATCCCGTCGCGGACAGCCAATCGTCCATCACGTGCCGTCTGGGGAAGCGCGCCTCCGCCAGCACCTCGAGCCCGGCGTCGCCGAACATCCTCACGAACTCGTCGCGCGTGTAGTGGGAGACGTGTGTGGCGTCCCGGACCATCTCGGCCTGCTGCACCAGCTCGTCTACGTACAACGTGTCCTCGAACACGGCCAAGCGCCGCGTGACGCGCGCCATCTCGCGGATCGCCTGAGCGGGGTCGGTGAAATGGTGCGCCGCGACGCGGCACACGACGACGTCGAACGAGCCGTCCGCGAACGCGAGCTTCTCGGCCGGACACACGACGTCAGGCTCCATCCCGGCGGCGGCGTCACAGGTGGTCACCAGGCAGCCGAGGTCGCGAAGGCGGCGTCCCACGTGTCCGCCGCCGGTGGCCACGTCCAGCACCGTCACCCCGGGGCCCGGCTCACACCAGGCGACGACCTGGTCCAGGTCATCGCCCTGAGCGTGTGTCGGGCTGTCGCGGTAGTACTCGAACCTCTCGTCCCACTCGTTCATGGCACCATCGTACCTCGCGGGCGACGGAACGCCGGCCGCCGGCATCCCAAGGCGCCCACATCCGGTCGCGTACGCACGAGGGGCGGGCCACCGGCCCGCCCCTCGGATACTCTCAGGCGCGTGTGACGCTGCTCTTACTTCCCCAGCAGCGCGTCGATCTTCTTGACGCCGTCGTTGGCGTCCTCGGCGTAGGCGTCGGCGCCGATCTGGTCGGCCCAGCGCTGCGTGCAGGGGGCGCCGCCGACGACGGTCTTGAAGGGCAGGCCCTCTTCCTTGATGCGCTTGATGACCTTCTTCTGCTCCTCCATGGTGGTGGTGAGCAGGGCGCTCATGCCGATGACGTCGGCGCCGAGCTCCTTGGCGCGGTCGACGAAGCTGTCGGCACTGACGTCGCGGCCGAGGTCGGTGACCTCGTAGCCGTTGGCCTTGAGGTAGGCGATCACGATCGCCTTGCCGATGTCGTGCACGTCGCCCTGGACGGTGCCGATGACCATGACGCCCTTGGCCTCGGCGGCGTCGCCCTCGAGGGCGGCGTTGGTGACCTCGGTGGCCCCGGCCATGGCGTCGGCGCTCATCATCAGCTCGGGGAGGAAGAGCTCGCCGCTCTCGAACAGCTCGCCGACCTCCTGGATGCCCTTGACGAAGCCGTTCTGCATGATGTCCGCCGGGGTGACGCCCGAGTCGAGGGCGCGCTGGGCGACCTCCTCGGACGCGGCCCGATCGGCGTTCACGATAGTCTCGGCTGCCTCTGCGTAGATGTCTGCCATGACCCTGGACTCCTCCCGACTTTGCTCACAACTGATTACCGCGCAACTAGGTATGGCGGGTGCTCGATACTCGGGCGACGACGCCGCAAGCCGGAAGAGAGATCGAGCCGGACCATCTCCGGCCGCACGCTCCCCCGGACGCCCTTCCTCAGCACGTGCGGGGGAGTATATCAGCCGCTTGAAGCGCGGACCACAAGCCCGCAGGCCATAGCCGTGGCCGGAGGAGCTAGAACGGCGCCGATCGACCGGGCGCGCGACCACGCTGCCCGTGCTAGCATCGAGACCGTGAGGTACCACGGCGCAGTCATCCGCCCCCCCAGCGAGGCCGACAGCCTGATCGTGCAGGTCACGTACGGCTGCTCCAACAACACCTGCGACTTCTGCGGCACCTACCTCGACAAGCCGTTCGCCGTGCGGCCCTTCGACGAGGTCGTCGAAGACGTCACCGGTCTGCCGGCGAGCGTGCGCCAGCGCGTGAGGCGAGTCTTCCTCGCCGACGGCGACGCGATGGCGCTCAGCGCGCGCAAGCTCGACTCGATCCTCGACCTGCTGTACCGCGCCCTGCCGAACCTCGAGCGCGTGAGCAGCTACGCGAACGCCAGGAATCTCCTCGCGAAGTCGGTGGAAGAGCTCACTGCGCTGCGCGAGCGCGGCATCGGACTGCTCTATCTCGGCCTCGAGTCGGGCGACGACGAAACGCTCGCGGCCATCCACAAGAGCATGACCGTCGTCGAACAGATCGAGGGATGCCGTCGCGCGTCGGACGCAGGCATGGAGCTCTCCGTCACGGCGATCCTCGGGCTCGCCGGTCGAGAGCGCTCGCTGATCCACGCCGCTGCCACCGGAGATGTCCTCTCGTCGATCGACCCCCGGTACATCGGTCTCCTCACGCTCATGTTGACGCCGGGAACGGCGATGGAGCGCAAGGTGGCGACCAGCGAGGTGGTGCTGCCGGACTCCATCGGGATGCTGCGCGAGCTGCGCGAGATCGTCGCGCGCCTCGACGTCACGGACTGCCTCTTCCGCTGCAACCACGCCTCGAACTACCTGCCGATCGGGGGCCGTCTGCCCGGCGACAAGGCGGCCATCCTCGAGCAGCTCGACAGAGTGCTCGGTGCCCCGGAGTCGGTGCGGCTGCGGCCGGAGAGCTGGCGCCTGCTCTAGGGTCTGAGCGGGCTCACAGGTCGTGCAGGTGCGAGCCGTACCCGCGCTTGAAGTGGGTCGAAGCGTACTTCTGCAGTTTCCACTCCGGGATGCGACACCGCGGGCACGCCTCCGCGTACCACTTGTTGCGCAGCCAGCGGGCGGCGCGGCTCGTCTTGGAGTCGTGCACGACCATGTGCTTGTCGCAGTGGGTCACGACGATCGCGTACGAGCCGCGCTCCTCGAACTGCTTGATCCCGTGAAGGATGCCTCTCCGCGAGGGCCACAGCTTCATCTTCTCGACGAGACGGAAGAGCGGGACCTGCTTGCGATAGTAGCGCGCCTTGTTGGGGTCGGTGGGCATGAGGGCGCACAGTCTACCACGACGGGCAGGAGCGCCCGGCGCGCGCGTCGAAGGTCCATTCCCGACCCCCAACGACCAAAGGTGCCCGATGATCCGTCGCGTCGCAGCCGGCTTCGGCCGTCTGCTCCCGCTCCTTCTGATGGCCACGGCAGTCGGCATCGTGGCCGGCGCCGCCCTGGTCGCCGCCTGCGGAGGCTCGTCCGGTGACGCGTCACCGCGGCCCGCCGCATCTGCTTCGGCGACGGAGGGCCCAATTGCATCCCCGTCGGGGTCTCCTTCTCCACTGCCGTCGGACTCCGCCGCCGCGACGACGCTTCGCGTGTACTTCCTGCGGGGAGAAGAGCTCGGCGTCGCGCAGCGGTACGTCCCGCACACGGTCGCGGTCGCGAGCGCAGCGATGAAGGCTCTGCTGCGGGGACCGACGGCCGCGGAGAAGAACGCCGGCCTCTCGACCACCCTCGCCCAGGGCATCCGCCTCAACTCGCTGACCATCAGCGACGGCGTCGCCAGGGTCGATGTGAGCTCGGACTTCTCGGACTCGGGTGGGGGTCTGGATGACGCCCACAGCCTGCTGCCCGGGGCCCAGATCGTGTACACGCTCACGCAGTTCCCCACCGTGCGGCGCGTGGCCATTCGCGTTGACGATCAGCCATACCCGGCAGCGGGAAGCGCCGACTCGACGTCGATGGAATGGCGCCGGAAGGACTTCCCCGACTACGAGCCCGCCATCTTCGTTGAGACGCCCGGCGTCGGGGCGGTGATCTCGAGCCCGTTCACGATCGCCGGCACGGCGAGCGTCTACGAGGGCTCCTTCATCGCGCGGCTGGTGGACACGTCCGGTCGCCGCATCGTCAGCACGCCCGTGCAGGCATCGCTCGGCGCGCCCGGCCGCGGGCGCTTCGCCAAGGAGATCGCCTTCTCCACCTCAGCTGCGCGCGGCACCCTCATCGTCTACGAGCAGTCGATGGAGGACGGCTCCCGCCAGAACGAGGTGCGCATTCCGGTGGCCTTCGCCACAGACTGAAAGGCCCCCGGCCGCCGGTCGCCTGCTCAGAGCACCGACGGCGACCACGCGTCGTCACGACGAGGAAGAGTCTTGGCGGGGAGTGCGGGAGTCACACCCGCCTGCGTGGGTTTAGAGCCCACGCTGATCCTTCCGATCGACCCCCCGCCCCGCGATTGTACTACGCCCGGCCGGCGCGCCGCCGTCAGAGCAGCGCGCGCACCGCCATGACGGCCACGCCGATCGCGAGCGGCTCGTGGATGTGCCGAGCGCCGAGAGCCTCCTGCGCCGCCGGCGTGAAGGCCGAGGGCAGGCCGGGCACGGCGGCGATCACCCCGGGCCTGACGTCGCCGACGTCGATGATGCCGGCGGCCGGCGACGCGTCGAACACCAGATCGCAAAGCTCCAGCCCGGCGGCCATCCCGACGGGCTCGACGTTGATGCCCACCTCGAGCGCCGCCGCCAGGCGCTCCTTGTCGGGCTCGACCACGAGCACCGTCGCGCCCCGGGCGACGAGTCGTCGCGCGGCGGCCCGGCCTACAGGCCCCAGGCCGAGGAGCAGGACCCGGCGCTCCACCAGTCCACCGGCGGCGGCATGCAGCGCCGTGACGTACCCGTCCGCAGTCGCGGGGTCGTCGTCCACGGAGTGACCCTTGACCACGTTCAGGGCGACGAAGCGATGGTCGTCGGCGAAGAAGAGGACCTCGGCGCCCGCGGCGACGGCCGCCTGGATGCCGCGCACGTCCGGCTGCGTCGTCACCCATGCGTCACAGCCGAGGTGCGAGAGGATCGCCACGACGCACTCGGAGAACCCGGGGATGAAGCCTTGCCCCGATGACATCGGGACGGCGGCGATCCGCGCTCCGTGAAGCAGGACGCACCGCGCCTCGTCGGTGGCGCTGCGCAGCGCGATCCCCCGGAGGCCGGACCCCGTGAGTTCCCGGAGACGATCCTCGAACGCCTCCAGGTCCCGCGTCAGCGTCGCCACGTCGGTCTCGGTCAGTCGTGTCATCGGGGACCCTCCTCGTCGGCAGGCAATATCTCTCTCTCAGGTACAGCTTGAAGGTTCTCGCATCGCGCCACTTCGCTCACAGCGTCGCCGGCGCGCCGGCGCGCCTCCTCGACTGTCGGGGCCGCGAAGATCAGCGTCGCCACCCACTCCCGGCGCTCTGAGGCGTAGTCGGTGAGCGCCTCGTCCGCGCCGAAGAAGCCGGGCACGAGACGCAGCGGACGGGCGCTCCCCATCACGTGTTCGCCAATGACTTCGAGCAGACCCCCGGCGGCGCGCACGTGCTGGTAGACGCAGGCGCGCCGCGACGAACTGTGGACCGGCGGCGGCGTGCCCGAACGCACCGTCTCGGCCAGCAACTCGAGGACGTTGAGCCCGCTCGACCAGAAGACCGCTGTGGGTGTCTGGCTGGGGAGCCTCGCGTCGATCTCGAGCAGCTTTGGCGTCGCGCCGCTCACCATCACCTCCACGTCCATGAGGCCGTTGAGGCCGAGACCCTCCGCCACCCGCGTGCTGGCCGCGCCGAACGCGTCCAGGACGCCGGAGGCGACGGCGGCGTCCCAATCGCAGGCGCCGCCGGGGCCGGCGGATGCGGGCGCGCCGACCGGGGCTTCTCCCACGGGGGCCACCACGCGCTTGCAGTCATACGCCGCGTCGAACTCGAGACCGGTCACCTGGAGCGGCACGGCCCGTCCACCCCACGCCAGCACCTCGAGCGAGAGCGAGAGTCCATCCACGAATTCTTCGACGACCACATCGTGCCCGGCGGCCATCAGCTCGCGCCGGGCCGCCTCCACCTCCGCCACATCGTGGGCGACGACGACACCCTCGCTGCCGCTCGCCGTGCTCGGCTTGACCACCGCGGGGAGGCCGCAGGCCGGCCAATCACCGGGTCTGGCCACATCCAGCTCGGCGAAGAGCCTCCGCGACGCGAGCTTGGATGCCGTGACACGATAGGCATCCAGGTCGAACAGGAGTGGCACATCCCACCCCGGAACGCGCTCGGCGAGCCACGCCAGGGTGGCCTCGTCCTCACAGGCGGGCAGAACGGCGTCACATGAGGCCACGAGGCTCCGGGTGCGCCCCTCGTGCGCGGTGACGTCGGCGATCACGTGCGCATCGGCCAGCCCTGCCGCGGGCGGAGCGTCACGCCGGTCGACGAGCACGGTCTCCCACCCGGCCTTGGCGGCGAGGTACGCGGCCTCGGTGCCCTGCAGTTTGCCGCCGACGATCAGGAGGCGCATGTGGTCACCGCGCCAGCGCACGCATCGTGCGCATGCGCTCGCGATACTCGTCGACCCCCGCGGGACGAAGCCCGAGGCGAGCGAGGTGAGGCAGCACGCCGTGCACCGTTCGATAGCCTTCGTCGATGTCCAGCTCCGCCTGCGAGACGCCGGCGAGACCGACCGTCGGCGGCACGATCGACGTGACCACGTTCGCCCCCGCCTCGAGCCGCCGCTCCAGGCCGGCGATACCGTCCACGTCCAGCGAAGCTGGGATGAAGCGATCGGGCATCGCCAGCCGCATGGCGGCGATGGTGAGCAACTCGTCCGCGTCCCCCATCGGGCGCACGTCCTCGAGGGGCGTGCCCGCCTGAGGAACGAAGGTCATGACACGCACCTGCTCCCAGCCGGCCTCCCGCATCGTCACGATCGCGCGCGCGCGGTCGGCGGCCGAGTCGCCGATGCCGGTGAGGAGGCCGTCTTCGACGAGCAGGCCGGCCCGCCGGGCCGCGCTTCTGGCAGCACCGCGCACCTCGAACGGTTGCCCGACGCGCAGGCGGTCGTACAGCTCCCGCGTGTGCGTCTCCTGATACAACGCGTACCAGTCCGCCCCAGCCGCCCTGATCTGGCCCAGAGTCGCCTCAGGGAGGACACCGGGCGACACCATGATCGGCAGTCCGGCACCGTCCGCGACGGCGGCGACGAGCTCCACCAGCGCGGCGTGGCCGGGATCCTCGTGGACGACGGGGTCCTCGCCCATGGTGAGGTCGAGCAGGACGACGCCGGACGCGGCGAGTTCGTGGCAGATCGCGACCACCTCGTCCGTGGTCTTACGGTAGCGAGGGCTCTCGTCGTTGTCCGCGCGATAGAAGCAGAAGGAGCACTCGTTGCGGCAGTACGTGGAGAAGTACACGAAGCCATACAGGAAGACGGCATCGCCGCAGTGACGCGCACGCATCTCGCGTGCGGCCGCGAACACGGCCGGAGCCTCATCGCCCGCGCGCAGCAGCGACTCGAGGTCGCCCTCGTCCGGGGCCGCGCCCTGGAGGATGCGCGCGCAGAGATCGCCGATCGAGACGACGGGGTGGCTCACAGGACGTTCCTCCCGTTCACAGTGGCCGCTGGGGAGTACCGGACGGCGCGGGGCGCCGCGTCACGGGAGTGTACCGAGGGCCGGGAACGGCTGGCAAGCGCACCGGTCGCTCACCGGAACTCGAGGACGTCCTCGACAGGGCGGCGCGAGGACGGCCGCGGAGGCGAGGCGGGCCGGCCGATGGGGACCACCGCGACCAGCGTCGCCGGAGGCTCCACGCCCAGCAACTCCTCGATGGCCGGCGCAGCCAGGACCGGCGCGGTCATCCAGCACGAGCCGTAGCCCATGGCGTGCGCGCCCGTGCAGAGCAGCTGCACGGCGGCGCCGATGCTCTGCAGGTCCGGACGAGCGCGCAGCCGGTCGCGTTCGTCCCGGGGAGTGCCGTGTGCGTCGAACAACCGGTCGGCGATCGAGCCGTAGGGCAAGCCGACGATCGCCATCACGAGCGGGGCGTCGGCGAAGAAGGTGGAGAAGGTGCGGTACGCGCCGAGCTCTTTCTGCATGCCCTCGGCCTCCGGCCACGCGGCCATGACGTCGAGAGCCGCGTCCACGGCGTCCTTCATCGCCACACGCAGACGCGCGTCCTCCACGGCGACGAAGCGCCACATCTGCGCGTTGCCGGCATTGGCCGCGCGAACGGCGAGGCCGACCATGGCGGCGACGTCATCGCGCGGGACGGGCTCCGGCGCATAGCGGCGCACGCTCGACCGGCCGTGGACGGCGTCGGCGAGCCCCGTCAGCTCGAGCCTGGATCTGTGGCCGCGCTCTTCCATGCGTCCAGTGTACCAACGAGGACGGGGCGGGCGCTCCTCACGAGCGCCCGCCCCGTCCTGCGTTGCCTGTCCGGCGGCTCGACTCCCCGTCAGCCGCCCGAGATCGGCGGCACGATCCGCAGGACGTCGCCGTCCTTGAGCTCAGCCTCGAGGCCGCCGGCAAGCTTGACGTTGCGGCCGCCGACGAAGACGCCCGCGTACATGCGCCCGTCGTCGCGGTACACGCGTGAGCGGATGCTGGCCTCGACGGCGATCGCCTTGTCGATCGCCTCGCCGGCCGTCGCCGCCTCGACCGCGACCTCCGAAAGGCCGCTCGCGGTCACCGCACCGACCGGGAGTTTGACAGTGACCTTCGCCACGCTCAGGCCTTCGCCAGCTCCCTGTCCATCTTGTCGACCTTGAGGTCGACCGCGTACACGTACTTGTTCTGGCAGAAGGCGATGCACTGCGGCTCGCCGCCGCAGAGGTCGCACTTGAAGGCGACAGGGCGGTCGGGGTGCTCGTGGATGACGTCCGTGGGGCAGACCTCGTAGCACTCACCGCAGTTGGTGCACTTGTCCTCGTCGACGACGAGCACGTAGCCCTCCACGGAGTCGCCGACCTTCTCCTTGCTCGCGAAGAAGCCCTTGGGGGTGACCGTGATCTTCTTGGTCACGATGGCGTCCTCGGGGCAGGCCTCCTGGCACTTGGCGCAGCCGGTCTGGAGACAGGTGTGACCCTTGATCTCGGCGGTGGTGGGATTGCACTCCGAGAAGAGGCGCGCGACCGATGGCCGGTAGACGCCTTCGTGGTGAGCCGAGCACGCCAGCTCGCACATGTGGCACCCGGTGCACTTCTTCTTGCTGATCATCACGTGGGGCATCGGATTCCCTTCCTAGAGGCGGACGTCGACGCCGAGCTCGGCGAGTTTCTGTTCGGTGGGGACGCCGTTCTCATCCCAGCCGCGGAGCCGGTAGTACTCCTGCGTCTTCTCGGCGAAGGCCTCCGTGCCGATCACGCGACCGGCGGACGGACCCTTCTTGTGCGGCTTGGTGAGGAGCAGCTCCGGCAGGTAGTCGTCGGCGGCCGTCATGCCCTCACGCAGGTTGAAGAGCCGGCCGAGGTTCCAGACACGCTCGCCCGCCGTGGCGAGCTCTTCCTCGGTCACGTCACGCTTCCAGACGTGCTTGAGGAGCTGGCTCATCTGGTCGAGGTCGATGGCCCAGAAGTCGCACCAGATGCCGAGGTACTTCATCGACGAGAAGTTCTGGCCGTTGATGTTGTAGGCCGCCTTGCCCTCCATCGTGTCGGCGGGTTCGTCGCCGGTGATGATCTCGTCGCCCACGGGGTAGGAGCGCATGTGGCAGCCACCCCGGTCGGAGGTCGAGTAGGAGAGGCTCATGCCGAAGGTGCCGCGCGGGTCGTAGCCCGGCAGCTCGAGGTTCTTGACCTCCATGGCCAGCTCGGGGCGCCGTACTTCTCGGCCAGATGCTTCGCGCCGAGAGCCAGCTCTTCGCCGACACCGGTGCGGGTCGCCATGAGCTCCGGGGCCTTGAGGTAGCTGTCGACGTCGCCGAAGCGCACGCCGAAGTCCTTGATGCCCTTCTCCGTGAGGTCCATGGCGAGGCCGAGGACCGAACCGGTCGAGATGGTGTCCATCCCCCACTCGTCGCAGAGTTCGTTGAAGCGCATCAGGGCGGCGATGTCGCCGATGCCGCAGTTGGAGCCGCACAGGGCGATGGTCTCGTACTCGGGACCCTCCCCCTGGACCATCTCGCCGCCCTGCTCCACCCCGTGGAAGTTGCGGCACGCGATGGCGCACTGGTAGCAGGCGCGCTTCTTGAGACGGATCTTCTGGAACGACTCCGAGTTGATGCTGCCCGCGTCCTCGAACTCGCCCTCGGACCAGTTGCGGGTCGGCAGTGCGCCGGCGCCGTTGACGAGGTCGACGAGGATCGGCGTGCCCTCTTCGTGGACCCAGTAGTTGTCGTCGGTCAGGACATGCTCGTCGTGGATGCGCCACACGTCGGCGAGGAACTCCTTCGCGTCACCGACGCTCACAGAGCCCGTGCCCCGTATGGCGACGGCCTTGAGGTTCTTGTCGCCCAGCAGGGCGCCGTGGCCGCCACGTCCGGCTTTGTGGTACTGGTCGGTGGAGACACAGGCCCACGGTACCTTCTGTTCACCGGCCGGGCCGATGGACAGCACCTTGGCGTTGGGGTCGAAATCGTCGCGCAGCGCCTGCTCGATCGCCGAGGTCTTCATGCCCCAGTACTTGGGCTGTGCCGGCCGGAACTCGACCACGTCGTCCTTGATCGTGACGACCGTCGGCTCGGGAGCGCGGCCGGAGATGACGATGAGGTCGTAGCCTGCGAACTTCATCTCCGGTGCGAACGAACCGCCCACGTAGCTGTCGTTGAGCACGCCGGTCACCGGGCTCTTGCAGCCCACGATGAGCCGCGAAGCGGTGCTGACGTTGGTGCCGGCGAACGGCCCGGTCACCAGGTACACGGGGTTGTCGGCGGACCAGGGGTCGAGACCCGGCGGGATCTCCTCCCACATGTAACGCAGGAGCAGACCCTTGCCGCCGATGTACTTCTCGGCCCACTCCATGTTGAGCGGCTCGACGGCGGAGGTGCCCGCACTCAGGTCGATCCTGAGTACCTTGCCTTGGTAGAAGTCCAATGCATCCTCCTGAAGACGTGCGACGAAATCGCCAACGCCCCGCGCGCCGATGGAGCGAGCCCCGGCCGAAACGCGGGAGCGGTGGGAGTACAAGCCCGGCTATTCTAGCCAACGCCGCGCAGCGCGGCAATGCCGCGAAACGCGCTGCTTGCAGGGCAAAACGGAGTCGAAACGCGCCGCTGCTTGGCCATTCTGGCACGAAAGGCGGCGCCCACGACTGACCACGCGGAGGAGTTCAATCCCTGCCCGGAGCCTCAGGCAGGTTCTTGATGTTCTCCGCCTGGAGCCACTTGCTGTAGTTGTCCCCGATGGCGTCGAGGAGCTCCTTCATGAAGCGCGGCGACAGGTTGACGCGGCTCACGACGACGCCGGTCATCTCGCCGGGCTCCTCGCTCTCGTGATCGAGCCGCACGAAGGTGAGCGAGAACTCGTAGTCCGAGTGGCTGACGTTGGCGAAGTTCGCGTACACCCCCGCCATCATCTCGGGCGTGGCGTGCAGGTTGATGTGGCGTTCCTCTTCTTCCACGAGAGGCCTCCTCTCGGGCCGGCGGAGCGGCGGCCGGGGCGCGGCCGCCGCCGTGCCGGCCGTCAGCCGGCGATCCGGCGAGCGATGGCGGCGGCCATGCCGGAGGTGCCGGCAGAGCCGCCGAGGTCGTAGGTCACGTCCTTGCCCTCGGCGATGACGGCGGCGATGGCGTCTTCCATGCGTCTCGCCGCCGCGTCCTCTCCGAGATGTTCGAGCAGCAACACGCCGGAGCGGAGCAGCGCCGTGGGGTTCACCTTGTCCAGTCCGGCGTACTTGGGCGCGCTGCCGTGCACGGGCTCGAACACGGCCGCGTCCGCGCCGATGTTGGCGCCCGGCGCCACGCCGAGACCGCCGATGAGCCCGGCGCACAGGTCGCTGACGATGTCGCCGTAGAGATTGGGCAGCACGAGCACGTCGTACAGCTCCGGCTTCTGCACCAGCTGCATGCACATGTTGTCGACGATGCGGTCCTCGAACTCGATGTCCGGGTAGGACTCGGCGACCTCGCCGGCGACGCGCAGGAACAGCCCGTCGGTGCACTTCATGATGTTGGCCTTGTGGACGGCGGTCACCTTGCGGCGGCCGTGGCGGCGCGCGTACTCGAAGGCGAAGCGCACGATACGCTCGCTGCCCTTGCGGGTGATGATCTTGATGCTCTCGGCGGCGTCGTCGCCGACCATGTGCTCGATGCCGGCGTAGAGGTCCTCGGTGTTCTCGCGCACGACGACGAGGTCGATGTCGTCGAAGCGGGTGCGCACGCCCTTCATCGTCTTGGCGGGACGCAGGCAGGCGTACAGTTCGAGCTCCTTGCGCAGCGCGACGTTGACGCTGCGAAAGCCCTTGCCCACAGGCGTCGTGATGGGTCCCTTGATCGCCACCTTGGTCCGGCGGATCGAGTCGAGGACGTGCTGCGGCAGCGGCGTGCCGTGCTCCTCCATCACGTCGAGGCCGGCGTCGTGCACCTCCCAGACGATGGGGACGCCGGTGGCGGCGATCACGGTCTCGAGCGCGGCGGCCAGCTCGGGGCCGGTGCCGTCGCCGGGGATGAGCGTCACGGTGTGGGTCATGCTGGTCCTCCCGGCAGCGCGAAGCCGCCGTGCTTCTTGACGTGGGCTACCAGACCGCCGTCGTTCAGGATGGTCACCATCACCGGCGGCAGCGGCACGAACGGGATCACGGCGCCGGAGGTGAGGTCGCGGACCTCGCCGGCGGCCAGGTCGACCTCGAGCTCGTCGTGCTCGCCGATGCTCGACGTATCGCACTGGAGCACCGGCAGCCCGACGTTGATGGCGTTGCGGAAGAAGATGCGCGCGAAGCTCTGCGCCAGCACCGCGCCGACGCCGGCCATCTTGATGATGCGCGGCGCGTGCTCGCGGCTCGAGCCGAGGCCGAAGTTGCGGCCGCCCACCACGAAGTCGCCTGGGCGCAGCTCGCCGGCGAACTCCGGCCGCGCGTCCTCGAGCACGTGCTTGGCGAGCTCCGGCAGGTTCGTGCGCAGATGGAACAGGCGGCCGGGCGCGATGTGGTCGGTGCTGATGTCGTCGCCGAAGAGCCAGGCCCGGCCGAGCAGGAGCTCCTCGCTCACGTCACCCACTCTTCCTCCCGGATCGTCACCGAGTTCATGACGACGCCGGGCTCCCTGGCGCGCATAGGGTCGCGCTCGGGGATCGCGTCGGCGACGTCCATGCCCTCGATCACGCGCCCGAAGACCGTGTGCTTCCCGTCGAGGTGCGGTGTCGCCGTGTAGGTGATGAAGAACTGCGAACCGTTGGTGCCTGGTCCGGCGTTGGCCATCGAGAGGATACCGGGCTCGTCATGCTTCAGCGACGGGTGGAACTCGTCCTCGAAGCGGTAGCCGGGGCCGCCGCTGCCGCTGCCCGTGGGGTCTCCGCCCTGCGCCATGAAGCCCTTGATGACACGGTGGAACGTCACGCCGTCGTAGTAGCCGTCCCGGGCGAGAACGACGAAGTTGTTGACGGTGCGCGGGGCCTTGTCGGCGAACAGCTCGATGACGATGTCGCCGTCGTCGGTGCTGATCGTGGCGATGTAGCGCTTGCTGGGGTCGATGACCATCTGCGGGGGTCCGCTGTACTGCTTGGCCATAACTCCCTCCCTTCTAGAGTAGCTCGCGTGGATCGGTGATCTCGCCGGTCACGGCCGTCGCGGCCGCGGTGGCCGGCGAGCCCAGGTAGATGAAGGCCTCAGGATTGCCCATACGGCCGTGGAAGTTGCGGTTGGCCGTGCTCAGACACACCTCGCCGTCGGCGAGGATGCCCGCGTGGATGCCCACGCAGGCGCCGCAGCCGGGGTTGGTGACCACGGCGCCTGCCTCCCAGAAGACCTCCAGCAGGCCTTCGGCGGCCGCGGCGCGGGCGGTGGCCTGCGAGGCCGGAGTGACGATGAGACGCGTGCCCGGCGCGCGGCGACGGCCGCGCAGGATGCGCGCCGCCGAGCGCAGGTCGTCGAGGCGGCCGTTGGTGCAGGTGCCGATGAGCACCTGGTCGACCTTCGTGCCCGCGAGCTCCGCGGCGGCGGCCGTGTTGTCCACGGTGTGCGGCCGCGCGACCGTGGGCACGATCGCGCCCGCGTCGAGACTCGACGACGCGCTCGTACGCCGCGCCGGCGTCCGCGGAGAGCGCTCGCCAGCCCTCCTCGCGACCCAGCCCGGCGAGATAGGCGCGGGTCACGTCGTCGCTGGGCATGAGGCCGCACTTGGCGCCGGCCTCAACGGCCATGTTGCTGAGCGTGAAGCGGCTGTGCATGGGCATCGCGTCGATGCCGGGGCCGCCGAACTCCAGCGCCTTGTACGTGGCGCCGTCGGCGCCGAGCTCGCCGATCAGGGTGAGCATCAGGTCCTTGGCCTCGACGCCGGGCGCGAGCACGCCCGAGACCTCGATGCGGTACGTCTCGGGCACGCGCAGCCAGGTCTTGCCGCTGACCATGCCCACGGCGACGTCCGTGCTGCCCATGCCGGTCGCGAAGGCGCCGAGAGCGCCGGCCATGCAGGTGTGCGAGTCGGCGCCGATCACGAGGTCGCCGGGCTTGGCGTAGCTCTCGGCCACGCGCTGGTGGCACACGCCCATCTCGACGTCGCTGAGCGTGGCGCCGGAGGACGCGCAGAAGGCCCTGATCGTCTTCTGCGCGTTGGCCAGTTCGCTGCGCGGCGCCGGCGCGGCGTGGTCGATGAAGAAGACGCAGGTCGGCGCCTTCACGCGGGTGATGCCGAGCTCCGCGATCTGCTCGATGGCGAGCGGCCCGGTGCCGTCCTGGGCGATGGCGACGTCGACGTCGCAGACGACGATCTGACCGGGGACGACGGAGTCGAGCCCGGCGTGGGCGGCGAGCAGCTGCTCGGCAAGCGTCGCCGGGCGGAGCGGTGCGCCTCCGGTGGCTTGTCTGCGGGGGCTGTTCACGTCACGGCTCGGGACTCGGAGGCGGCGCCGGCGACATCGGGTCCGGCGGCATCCCCGTCCTTCCCCATGGGCACCGCGTCGCCGAGGCGTCCCAGGTAGTCCTGGTAGATGTACATGAGCTCTTTGTCGAACAAGGCCCGCTTGAGCTCGACCGCCGTGTTGCGGACCAGCGCGAGCACGCCGTTGCAGTCGGCCTGCGTGAGCTCCAGGCCGAACTCCTGGAACTTGCGGTAGATCGTGCGCGAGCCGGAGTGCTTGCCGACCACGATCTGGCGCTCGAGGCCCACGTCCTCGGGCGCGAAGGCCTCGTAGTTGAGCGGGTTCTTGATGACGCCGTCGGCGTGGATGCCGCTCTCGTGGGCGAACACGTTGGTGCCCACGATGCTCTTCCACGCCGGGATGGTCCGCGCGGAGGCGGCGGCGACGTACTCGCTGAGCTCGCGGAAGCGGCTCGTGTGCAGGCCGACGTCGACCTTGCCGAGGTGCTTGAGCGCCATCACGACCTCCTCGAGGGCGGCGTTCCCTGCTCGCTCGCCGAGGCCGTTGACGGTGGTGTTCACGTAGGTGGCGCCGGCCTTGATGCCGGCCAAAGCGTTGGCGGTCGCCATGCCGAAGTCGTCGTGCGTGTGCATCTCGATGTCGAGCCCGCCCTCCTTCTTGAGGAACGTGATCACGTTGTACGTGTCGAAGGGGTCGAGGATGCCCAGCGTGTCGCAGAAGCGCAGGCGGTCGGCGCCCTCCTCCTTGGCCGCCTGGCAGAAGCGCAGCAGGAACTCGAGGTCGGCGCGCGAGGCGTCCTCGGCGTTCACGGAGACGTACAGGTTCTGGTCTTTGGCGAAGGCGACGCACTCGCGGATCTGGTCGAGCACCCATTGGCGGCTCTTCTGCAGCTTGTGCTCGATGTGGATGTCGCTGGCGGACATGCTGATCGCCACGGCGTCGACGCCGCAGTCGACAGAGTGCCGCACGTCGTCAACGACGGCGCGATTCCAGGCGAGGATCGACGTGTCGAGGCCCAGGTCGACGATCTCCCTGATCGTCGCCTTCTCGTCGCCGCCCATGGCCGGGATGCCGACCTCGATCTGGTGGACGCCGACCTCGTCGAGCAGCTTGGCGATGCGGATCTTCTCGTGATTGCTGAACACGACACCGGCGGTCTGCTCCCCGTCGCGGAGCGTGGTGTCGTCGATGCGGACCGCCGGCTCGGCCGGCCTGGCCCTGGCGATGACGAAGCTGGAGAGATCGCTGGTCATGGTCACCTACCTCGGTGGACGAAGATGGTCACGGGTACGGCAGGTCATGCGTCGAGGGCGCGCCGGAGAAGGTCGTTCACGACCTTGGGGTTGGCGCGCCCACCACTGGCCTTCATCACCTGGCCGACGAAGAAGCCGATGACCTGCTGCTTGCCGCCGCGGTACTGCTCGGCCTGGGCCGGGTTGGCGGCCACGACCTCGGCGACGATCGCCTCGAGCTCCGACGTGTCGCTGATCTGGCCGAGGCCGTGCTTCTCGACGATGGCTTCGGGCTCGCCGCGCTCCTCGATCATGCGCGCGAAGACCTCCTTGCCGGCGCTCGTCGAGACGGTCCCGTCCTCGACGAGCTTCACGAGCTTGGCGAGCCGCTCCGCCGTGACGTGGCCGTGGCCGGCCTCGAGGCCGGCGGCGTTGAGATGGGCGAGGTACTCGCCCATCGTCCAGTTGGCCGCCGGCTTGGCGCCGGCCCCCGCCGCGACGACCTCCTCGTAGAACCGGGCGAGCGCGCCCGAGGAGCCGAGCACGGTGGCATCGGCGCGCGAGAGGCCGTAGACGGTCGTGAAGCGGTCGACGCGCGCCGCCGGCAGCTCCGGCTGCGTCGCGCGCAGTTCATCCACCCATGCCTCGTCGATCTCGAGCGGCACCAGGTCGGGCTCCGGGAAGTAGCGGTAGTCGTGCGCCTCTTCCTTGCTGCGCAGCGGCGTCGTCGTACCGGTGTCGGGGTCGAAGTGCAGCGTCTCGAGGTCGATCGTGCCGCCGGCCTCGATGATCTCGATCTGCCGGGGGATCTCCGCGTCGAGCGCCTGCTGCAGGTAGCGGAAGCTGTTCATGTTCTTGAGCTCGGTGCGCGTCCCAAGATCCTCGCTCCCCTCCGGCCGGACGCTGATGTTGGCGTCCCAGCGGATCTGCCCCTCCTCCATGTTGCACTCGCTGACGCCCAACTCGACGACGAGGTTGCGCAGCTGCTGGAGGAACTCGCGGGCCGCCTCCGGTGACGGGATGTCCGGCTCGGTGACGATCTCGATGAGCGGCGTGCCGCCGCGGTTGAAGTCGACCATCGAGTAGTCGGAGCCGGCGATGCGCCCGGCGTCGCCGCCGGCGTGGATGAGCTTGGCGGCGTCCTCCTCCATGTGCACGCGGTTGATGCGGCAGCGCAGCTTCTCGCCGCCCACCCAGTACTCGAACCACCCTGCGGTCGCGAGCGGCTCGTCGTACTGGCTGATCTGATACGCCTTGGGCAGGTCCGGATAGAAGTAGTTCTTGCGATGGAAGATGTTGCGCGGCTGCACGGTGCAGTGAAGCGCCAGTGCGATGCGCGCCGCGTACTCGACCGCGCGCCGGTTCACCACCGGAAGCGCGCCCGGGTGAGCCAGGCAGACGGGACAGGTGTGGATGTTGGGGTCGTCACCCTTGGTGACGGCACAACCGCAGAACATCTTGGTCTGCGTGTCGAGCTCGACGTGCATCTCGAGCCCGATGACGGGCTCCCAGGCACGGAGCGGTGTGCCTCCGGTACCCCGCTCGACCGCTCCCCTACGGTGGTCGTTCACAGCCGCGCCTCCTCGCCGGCGCCCGGGTCCGCGGCGACTGAGCCGCGGAAGCTCGGCGCCGTGTCGAAGCCGATCGTGCCCTCGAGCGCGTGCGCGGTCTCGAGCATGCGGTTCTCGCTGAAGGCCGGTCCGATGAGCTGGAAACCCACCGGCAGACCGTCGCTGAGACCGCAGGGGATGCTGATCGCCGGCAGGCCGGCGAGGTTCGCCGGGATCGTACAGATGTCGCTGACGTACATGGCGAGCGGGTCGGCCGTGCGCGAGCCGGCCTTGAAGGCGACGGTCGGCGTCGTCGGCGAGGCGATCAGGTCGACGTCGCCGAAGGCTCGGTCGAAGTCGCGGCGCACCATGGTGCGCACCTTCTGGGCGCGCCCGTAGTAGGCGTCGTAGTAGCCGGCCGACAGCGCGTACGTGCCGATCATGATGCGGCGCTTGACCTCAGGGCCGAACCCCTCCCCGCGCGTACGCTCGTACAGGTCGCGCACGTCGACCGGGTCGGCGCAGCGGAAGCCGTAGCGGACCCCGTCGAATCGGGCGAGGTTCGCGCTCGCCTCGGCCGGAGCGATGATGTAGTAGGCCGGCAGGGCGTACTCAGTGTGCGGCAGGCTGATCTCGACGCACCTGCCGCCCAGCTCCTCGACGCGCGCGAGCGTCTCGTCGAAGCGCGCCCGCACTCCGGGCTCGATACCGGCGGCCAGATACTCGGACGGCACGCCGAGGCGCAGCCCGTCGAGCCGCTCTGCCGACGGCAGCGCGACCGGCTCGGGCAGTTCGACGCTGGTCGAGTCTCGCGGGTCGCGCCCGGCGATGTGCTGAAGCAGCAGCGCGCAGTCGTAGACGGAGCGGGTGAGCGGCCCGATCTGGTCGAGCGAGCTGGCGAAGGCGATGAGCCCGTAGCGGCTCACGGCGCCGTACGTAGGCTTCATGCCGACGATGCCGCACAGGGCGGCCGGCTGGCGGATGGAGCCGCCTGTGTCGCTCCCCAGCGCCCACAGAGCCTCGCCGGCGGCCACGGCGGCGGCAGAGCCGCCGCTGCTGCCACCCGGCACGGTGGAGAGGTCCCACGGATTGGCCGTGACCTGGTACGACGAGTTCTCCGTGCTCGAGCCCATGGCGAACTCGTCAAGGTTGGTCTTGCCCAGCATGACCACGTGGTCCTCCCACACCTGGCGGACGGCCGTGGCTGTGTACACCGGCTGGTAGTTGCGCAGGATCTTCGAGGCGCAGGTGGTGGTGACGCCCTCGGTGACCATGTTGTCCTTGACGGCGATGGGAAGGCCCGCGAGCGGACCGCGCATCGCCTGCATCTCCCGGTCGACCTTCGTCGAGTACTTGGCGGCGTTGTCGACGGTCACGAGGATGTAGGCGCGCACCTTGGCCTCGACCGCGTCGATCTGGTCCAGGTAGACCTTGGTGAGCTCGGCGGAGGAGATCTCCCCGTCCACGAGCAGCCGCTTGGCGTCGCGCGCGGTGAGACGCAGCGGATCGAGCGCCGTCACGTCAGCCCATCCTCGGCACGCGGAAGCACTCGTCGGCGACGGCAGGGGCATTGCGGAGCGCCTCGTCGCGCGGGAGGCTCGGACGCTCGCGGTCGGCGCGCGTGACGTTCACGACGTCGAGGACGTGCGCGGTCGGCGGCACGTCGGCCAAGTCGAGCTCACTCATCTTGTCGATGTGAGCGAGGATCCTGGCCAGCTCGCCGGTCATGCGCGCCGCCTCATCCTGCTCGATGCGGAGACGGGCGAGTTTCGCGACGTAGCGGACGTCGTCTTCGGAGATCATGTCGCGTTCCTCCTGGTGCGGGCCGCCGAAACGGGACGGCTATCCTACTCCAGCCTCAGAAGCCCTACAAGAAAAGGGGGCCCGCCGACGAAGCCTTCGGCGGACCCCCCCTCTGCGCGCTCTCCCAGACCAGGCGACCGGCCTCACCGTCGAGGCTTGCAGGCCCTTGTCGCCCTTGGTGATCTCGGAGTGATGCACGAACAGGTCGTCACCGTCTTCCCGCTCGATGAAGCCATACCCCTTCTCGTTGCTGAACCACTTCACCGTCCCTTGCGCCACGACCCTTCTCTCCTCCGAAGAACCCGTGCGCTGGCCTCGCGGCCGGCGGGACCCCCCCATGCGGTACCGCAAGCACGTCGCGAGCCTACAATACGGTCTGGGGCCTGAAAACGAGCTGGAAGCGGCCGCGGGGAGACGACCGCGATCCCTTCGCGATGCGGGACGATCGCCCCGCGCGGCCGCCTCAGTCGGCGGTGGAGAGCAGCGTCTTGCGGAGCATGCTCTCCCACAGCTCGAACAGTGGCTCGAGGTCGACCCCCGCGGGGTCGAGCAGCTTCTGGACGGCAAGGCCGTCTGTCATGGCGACCATGAGCGAGGCGAAGCGGCGCAGCCGCTCCTCCCGCGACGGCGGTCGCATCGCCGAGGCCCGCCACGTAGAGGTCGCGGTACCACTCGTAGAGAGCCGCGACCCGTTCGCGCAACTCGTCGTCAAGGATGACGTGCGGGAGGATGGCGAAGAAGTCGCGGAAGGCCGCGCGATCGTCCACGAGGCGGCGGTCGCCGGCGACGAGCCCGTGGACGCGTTCGTCGCCGCCTCTCGCCGACTGCGTCTCCACCACCGCGCTCAGGCTCTGGTCGTGACTCAGGGAATCGACCACGGCGGCGACGAACGCAGCCTTGCTGCCGAAGTAGTACCTGACCGAGTCCCGGTAGGCCCCGGCCTCCGCGGCGACGGCCTCGACGGTGAGCGCCCCGTACCCGCCGCGCGCGAGCAGACGGCGCGCGGCGGCCACCAGCCTCTGCGCCGTCGGCGACAGCTGCGCGGTCGGATCCTCTGTCGGTCTGTCGGTGCCGCTCATGCTCCCCTCGTGCGCCACACCCTACCACCCCTGCGCTGCTGCCCGGCCGGCGGACCGAAGCCCCCGGGCCCGGGCGCCGTGAGGCGCGATCGCGCGAGGTCGACAGGCGGTCAGTCCTGGCTCCGGTAGGCGCGCGCCTGCACCTCGAACATGCGCGCGTACCGCCCGTCGAGCCTCATCAGATCGGCGTGCGCGCCACTCTCGACGATGCGCCCTTGCTCGAGGATGTGGATACGGTCCGCGTTGCGCACGGTCGAGAAACGGTGACTGATCAGCACCACGGCGCGGCCTTCCGAGAGCGCGCGGATGTGCTCAAACGCCTGCCACTCGCTGACCGGGTCGAGGGCGCTCGTCGGCTCGTCGAAGACGAGGATCTCCGCGTCGCGCACGAAGGCGCGCGCCAGCGCCACCCTCTGCCACTCGCCGATGCTCAGCTCCTCGCCGTCCTCGAACCATTTGCCCAGCATCGAGTCGTAGCCGCGGCCGAGCTCGGCGATCACGGCGTCGGCGCCGGCGGCGCGGGCGGCCTCCTCGATCGCCGGATCGTCCTGGGGCCGCGCGACGTTCCCCATCCAGATGTTCTGGCGGGCCGTGAGTTGGTACTGGGCGAAGTCCTGGAAGATCACGCTGATGCCGCGGCGCAGGTCGGTCACGGGCAGGTCGCGCAGGTCCACGCCGTCGAGGGTCACTCGGCCATCCTGGGGATCGTAGAGGCGGCACAGGAGCTTGACGATGGTCGTCTTGCCGGAGCCGTTGGCGCCCACGAGGGCGGTCACCTCGCCGGGCCTGATGTGCAGGTCGACGTCGGCGAGAGCCGTCCGTTCGGTGTCCGGGTAGTTGAAGCTCACGCCCTCGAAGACGACCCCCTCCCGCATCGGCCGCGGCACCGGGCGCGGCGCCGGCGGGTCCACGACCTTGGGTGCCAGCGCCATGAACTCGTGGTGCCGGCGTGCAGTGCTCTGCCCGGGACTCCGAGGACCGCTGGTCGCAAACGTCGGCGAGCAGACAGCGCGCGGCGGCGCAAGTACGTTGGACCGCGTGCGCGAACGGCTCCCGGCACGCATTCGGTCCCGACGGCTGCAGCATTCCCCCGGCCTCCCCCCGTCCAGTGGCGGCCGACTGCTCAGACCGCCCCTGCGCTGCCCTACAGTCTCGGGCGACCGCCGCAAGGTGTCAATACGCGTGGCAGCGCGGCATCCGTCCGCGCCATCTCCGCGACGCACGCGACCGCCTCACCGATGGCCGTTGCGCCGCCGGCGACATCGCGGTACAGTGAGGCACCAGTTCGGTCGGATGACCGAACTATACTGCAAATGAGCGTATTACTTGGTCAGTGTCATCGGAACTGGGGGAACGAATGCAGGACGAACTCAGGCAGCAGGTGTTGCGAGAATCACGCAAGGCGCTCGACCTGATGGCGAAGTCCGAACTCACGCGCGACGAACAGGAGGCCGTGGTCGGCGACTGCCTCGTCAACTTCGACGAAGTACGTCAACCCCGGGATCCTCGAGTACCGCAAGTCGTGCTCGACGGACTACACGGCGGTCGAGTGGCGCGACGAGGGCAACGTCTTCTACGACATCCACGGCAAGGAGTTCATCGACTGCCTCGGCGGCTACGGCATCTACATGCTCGGCCATCGGCACCCTACCGTCGTCAAGGCGGTGATGGACCAGCTCCAGCACCAGGCTCTGCACTCACAGGAACTGCTCGATCCCATGCGCGGCTACGCCAGCGAGCTGCTCGGCATGATCACGCCGGGCGAGCTGCAATACTCCTTCTTCTGCAACTCCGGCACCGAGGCCAACGAGGGCGCGCTGAAGCTCGCGAAGTTGCACGGCAAGCGCAAGAAGGCCAACCACACCAACGGGATCATCAGCTGCCTGGGCGGCTTCCACGGCAAGTCGTTCGGCAGCCTCAGCGTCACGGGCAAGGCGGCCTGGCGGGAGCCCTTCTATCCGCTGGCGCCGAACGTGCGCTTCATCCCCTACGGGGACGCCGACGCGCTCGACAAGGAGCTCAACGTCTGCGACACCATCGGGCTCGACATCTCGGCCTTCATCGCCGAACCGGTCCAGGGTGAAGCGGGCGCCAACGTACCGCCGGACGACTTCTTCCCCAAGGTCCGCGAGATCTGCGACAAGTGGGGCATCCTGTTCATCGCCGACGAGGTCCAGACGGGCATGGGGCGCACCGGCGAGCTCTGGGGCATCGAGCACTGGGGCGTGGCCCCCGACATCATGACCTTGGGAAAGGCGCTGGGAGGCGCCGTCATCCCCGTGGGCTGCTTCATCTCCACGCCGGAGGTCTTCGAGCCGCTCATGGAGAACCCGTATATCCACACGACGACGTTCGGCGGCAACCCGATGGCGACCTCGGCCGTTATCGGCGCCCTGCACGCGACCCTCGACGAGGACATCCCCCGCCAGGCCGCCGAGAAGGGCGCCTGGCTCATGGACCGCTTCGAGGAACTGCGCGCCAAGCACCCGGATCTGTTGCACGAGGTCCGCGGCCTCGGCCTGCTGATCGGCCTCGAGTACTGCAGCGAGGAGGCCGGCTACGCAGTCGCCACCGGCCTCTTCGGCGAGGGGGTGCTCACCGGCGGCACGCTGTTCAGCGCCAAGACGTTCCGCATCGAGCCGCCCGCGACGCTCACCCAGCACGAGATGGACGAGGTCGTCGCTCGCCTCGACAAGGTCATGGGCCGCGTCGACGCGCAGCTGCGCGAAGGAACGCTGGCCGCGCACTGATCGGACCGCTCGTCAAGGCGCCGCCCCGCGGGCCGCGGCGCGGAAGCCACGAAAGGGCGGGGCGCCCGCGGGCGCCCCGCCCTTTCCTTGCCCACCGCCCGGCCGGCCTCCGCGTCCCGCTACGCCCGCTCCGCATTGCCGTCCACGAGCAGGGCCTGCCCGGAGATCTTCGAGCCGGCCGACGAGCAGACGAACAGGATCATGGCGGCGACGTCGTCGGCAGTCACGATCGTCCTCAGCGATACCGCCTCCACGCGCTCGGCGTATACCTCCTCGGGACTCAGCCCGCGGTTCTGCGCCTCGTGGGCGATGACCCGCCGGATGCGCTCGCCGTCGACGTCTCCAGGGCAGATGGCGTTGACGCGGACGCCGGCCGGGCCCAACTCCATGGCCAGCGTCTTGACAAGGCCGATGAGCCCCCACTTGGTGGCCACGTACGGAGCGCGGAAGGGCAGGCCCATCGTCCCCGCGTTGGACGACATGATGACGATGGAGCCGCCGCCCGCCGCCTTCAGGTGCGGCACGGCCGCGCGGACGCAGAGGAAGGCGCCGGTCAGGTTCACGTCCAGTGTCCGGCGCCATCCCTCCAGGTCCATCTCTTCGACCGGCGCCGCCGGGCCGGCCACGCCGGCGTTGTTGACGAGCACGTCAAGACCGCCGAGCCCCGCCGTCGCGGCGTCCATCACCCGGGCCACCTGGACCGGGTCGGCAACGTCGGCGACCTCGCCGGCGATCTCCGGGTGGGCGGAGAGGTAGGCCGTCAGCGCCTCCTCGTCCACATCGCAGACGAAGACCTCGGCGCCGGCTTCGACGAACCGCGCCGCGATCGTCGCCCCGATGCCGGTGGCGGCGGCGGTGACCAGCACGCGCTTGCCGGCGATGTCGTTCGGTCTCACGCCATCTCCTTGGGGACGGGTACGACGTCGTCGCCGGCGGCGGCGGCGACGTCGTCGCGGAACACGATGCGCGCGTCCAGCGCCAGGACGCCGCCCGGCAATACCAGGAGCGGGTTCACCTCGGCCGCGGCGATCTCCGGATGCGCGGCCGCGAAGCGCGAGAGCGCGACGAGTACGCCGGCGGCGGCTGCGGCGTCCAGTGGCGGCCGCCCCCGCAGCCCGCGGAGCAGCGCCGTGGCGTGCAGGTCGTGCAGGAGTTCCATCGCCACGTCGTGGGTGACCGGCGCCAGCGCGACCTGTACGTCGCGGACCACTTCCGCGAGCACGCCCCCGCTTCCCGCCAGAGCAAGCGGCCCGGCGACCTGATCGCGGCGGCAGCCCAGGATCAGCTCCGCCCCCTCCGCCACCGGCGCCTGAGCCTCCACGACCAGGGCGGGCGGGCGGAGCCGGGCGAGCAGCGCTTCGGCCGCCGTCTCCACGGCCTCCGGCTCTCGCAGATCGGTGATCACGGCGCCGGCCTCCGTCTTGTGCAGCACGCCTACCGCCTTGAGCACGACGACGCCGCCGAGACGCTCCGCGGCGTCCCGAGCCTCGCCGGGACTGGTCACTCGAATCGCCGGCGGGAAGGGGATCCCCGCCGCGGCAAGAGCCTGACGCGCCTCCCAGTAGTCCGGTTCCGCCACCAGTCGCGACTCCGGGCGTGACCGTTCCGGGATGCCGCGCGGCCGCAGGACCGCGTCATCGGCGAGGGCGGCGAGTGCGCGCAGCCCGGAAGCGATCTCCCGGTACACGGGGACGCCGCGCGCGCGCAGCGCCGCCGCAGGCGGCGCCTGCGGGTACACGGTGCTGACGACGAGGGGCACGCCCGCCGCGCTCGCAGCCTCCGCCGCGCGCTACGGCGCCGCTCACCTCGGCACTCGAGAGGTCCTCGAACTCCGGGAACCGCGCGGACCAGTACCCGAGCTGCCCGACCGCGAAGACGGCGTCCACCCCCGCGGCGCTCGCCACGACCGGGACCACGCGCGCGTAGGCGTCCGGCTCGATGGTCCCGAGGCCGAAGTCCACCGGGTTCGCGCCCGCGCTGCCCGGGAGCGCGTCGCCCAGCGCTGCGACCGCCTCGCCGTCCAGTTCGGGGACCGTGAACCCGGCTGTACTCAGAGCGTCGGCCGCGACGCCGCCGGGGCCGCCGCCGTCGCTGACCACCGCCACGCCGCGCCCCCGCGGTCGCACGGTCGTGCGCAACGCCACCGCGAGTTCGAACAACTCCCGCGGCGTCTCGGCGCGATGCACCCCTGCCGCCCGGCAGAGAGCGTCCACGGCCAACGGAGCCGGCGCCAGCGACCCGGTGTGCGACAGGGCCGAGCGAGCGCCCGCGACGCTGCGTCCGGGCGCCAGGAGCACGACCGGGCGGCCGGACGACGACCACCGCCGCAGCCGCCCGGGCGAACGCGCGGCCGTCCCCGAGGTCCTCGGCATACACGGACACGACGCGGGTGAGCTCGTGGTCCGCCAGACCGGCAAGGACGTCGGTCGCGGTGACGTCGGCCTGGTTTCCCAGAGTGACGTAGCGAGAGAACCCGCAGCCCCACTCGCGGGCCCGCATGACGTACTCCTCCCCCATGGCGCCGCTCTGCGACACGAAGGCGACGTCGCCGGGGGGGATGTCGAGGTAGGCCACGGCTTCGAAGCCGCTGCCGTGGTCGGCGAGACCCATGCAGTTCGGCCCGAGGAGGACGGCGCCAGCCTCCCGGACGCGGCGCGCAGCCTCTGCCTCGCGCGCTCTCCCATCGGCGCCTCGCTCACCGAGCCCGGCGAAGATGCAGACGAAGGCTTTGACGCCCATGGCCAAGGCCTCGTCGAGGACGGCCTCGAAGACCTCCGCCGGGGTCGCGACGATCACGAGCTCCGGCGTCTCGGGCAGGTCGGCGAGCGACGGATGCAGGGTGCGCCCGTGCAGCGTCCCGCCGCGCCGGTTCACGAAGTACACCTCGGGCGACCCTACGCCGCGCGCAAGACGAGCAGCGATGTCCCCGCCCCACTTGGACGTGTCGGCCGAGGCGCCGATCACCGCGACAGAGCGCGGCGCGAACAGCGCTCCCAGGTCCCTCAGCTCGCTCTCATCTCTCCGCTCTGGCACCAGCCCCTCCCGGACGCTCGACACGAGAGCCTAGCGTAGCGGGTGGTCGCCGCTCAAGGCCGGGCCGCCCGGCGCTCCACGGTCCCGGGAGTGAAGCGCCGTCGACGCGAGCGGAGGTCGCCTTGGGGCCACCCGCGCGACGTCGGCGCCGCGGCAGACGTCCGGCTCACTCCGAGCCGCTCCCAACGCAGCGAGGGCCGGGGCGCCCGTGGCGCCCCGGCCCTCGTCTTCGTTGCGCGGCGGCCTCATCTGCGCCGGGCCGCCCCGCGGCTCACCAGTCGGAGAACCCGGTGTTGTACCAGATCTTCTTGGTGCCCTTCTTGGCGCGCTTCTCCCACTTGCTTGCGTCTTGGGCTCGCTGGTCGATGCGCGCCCGGACCTCGTCGGCCACCTGCTTGATCTTGGCCTTCTGGTCGGGGCTCAAGGCGTCCACACCATCGACGTGGTCCTTGACCCGGTCGAGGTTGGTGGTCGCGGTGTACCAGAAACCCCAATCGTCGGCGAGACGCCGGGCGATGAAGCCCTCGTTGACCATCTTCGTGTCGTCCTCACCGAAGGCGGACACGGTGAAGAGGTACTCGATGTCCTTGAGGTCCTTGTCGTTGATCTCCCAGATCTGCAGCTTCTGCAGCAGGATGTCGGCGAGCGAGACGCTCCAGGGATCGAGTTCGAGACGGCCGGCGTAGTTGATCTCGTGGCAGTAGTCGAGCTTGTCGAAGAAGATGTCGATCATGGGGACCTTGCCGCCGAAGTAGATCTGGCGGGTCTGGCCCGTCATCGCCATGGTCTGGAGGTCGTTCTCGTAGCCGAGCGACTCCATGAGCTTCCCCATGCCCTTGCGGCCTTTGCCGTAGACCGCGTAGTCGATATCGGTGAAGTAGCGGTCACCCAGGCGCTCGAGCTTGGCGTACAGGTCGACCTGATCGGGGAAGTAGTAGTGCAGCGCGAGCGGGCCCATGACGCGCATGATGATGCCCTGCTGCTGCGCTGCTTCCGTGATCCGCTTGCCCTCGTCGAGGAAGACCTCGGGCTTGGGATAGCGGTCGAGTGGTATGTCCTTCGGCAGGATGAACTGTCCCATATCTACCTATCGCCCCCTTCCGGGTTCGGCGTCGTGTCGAATATGGAGTCTACGCGACGCTCACCCGGAGGTGAAGACGTAGTCCTTGATCTTCTTCTTGTCGAGCATGATGATGACGCCCTTGAGGATGCCCTCGGAGTACTCGCTGCCCGGGTTGACGAGCAGCGTGCGCCCGGCCTTCTGTGCGCCACGCGACTCGTGGATGTGGCCGTGGAGGCCGAGCAGCGGCTGGAACTCCTCGATGACCGCCTTGGCGCCGAGGCTGCCGGCGTGGATCTTCTCGTCGGCGGCCATGGTGAGGTTCTCGTCGAGCTTGGGACACAGGTCGAGCGAGTAGCCGTACGGCGGCACGTGGAAGTTGTAGATCGCCGTGCTCTGGTTCTGGACCTTGGCGCACAGCTCGCGCAGGTGCACCTCGAGGTCTGCCTCGCTCATCTCGCGTGGGGTGTCCCAGGGCGTCGGGTTGGACGCCGACGAGGTGATCATCTCGTGATGGTCGATCTCGACGACGCGCTTGTCGCACGGGTGCACGAGCTTGGCGTTGTCGATCATGTCGTCGATCACGAACCAGTCGTCGTTGCCGGGCGCCATGTACATCTGGTACGGCTTGCCCTCGAGCCGCTCGTCGGCGAGGTCGAGCCACTCCTGCACGCGCTGGAAGACGAGGCTCTTGAACAGCGTGTCGATCTTGGCCGGGTCGGCGCGCGTGTCGTTGAACTCCTCGCGCGTCTGGTGGACCCAGTAGTAGCCGGCGTTCTCGACGATCTTCTTGATCTCCACGAGCTCCTCTTGCCCGTTGATCTCGCGGTACTGCCCCATCAGGGTGCATTCCCACTGGTCCCCGCCCTTGTCCACGAGCGGCACGAGGACCTTGCCGGTGAGGTCACCCATGAGCACGGCCAGGTCGGCGCCGTAGATCGGAAGCGCGTTCAGGAACTTCCGGTAGCACACGTTCGAGCCGTGGATGTCGGTGACCATGAAAAGCTTGTTCATCTGCACACTCCAAAGGCCAGTGAAGGGGCGGAAGCGGATGCTCCCGCCCCTTCACGGTACTCAAAGATCATTCAGGCGGCAACTCGCCGTAGGTCATCGAAACGTCGACGCCCACGCTCTTGCTGCGCTGCTTCCAGAAGAAATACCAGATGATGCCCACGATCCACGTGATGGCGATCACCAGGATCGCCGTCGAGGTGGTGAAGCCCTCGAGGCGCTTGGCGGGGTCGGGCAGGAAGAAGAAGAAGTAGGCCAGGATGCCCAGGTAGATCAGGCTCGACGATGGCGCCGATCGTGATCACCGGGATGCCGGCGAGCTTCCAGGTCTTGTACGGAGACGCTTCCCAGATGCCTCTGGCGCGCTTGACATACGGGAAGACCAGCGCCGCGACAGCCGTGACGCCGAACACCGAGAAGATCTCGAGAGCGGTAATCGCCAGGCCCTGCATCGCTTCGTTCTGCCAGAAGACGTACACGCCGATCATGACCTGGCCGAGGACGAAGCAGAGGACGTGGTTCTTCACGGGGCTGGCGAACCGCGGGTTGATGTCCGTGAACCACTTGGGACCCATGCGGTCCATGCCCCACGCGAAGAGGATGCGCGGGAACGCCAGGTAGCTGAGCGCGACCCACCACAGGTCGAACGCGAGGAACGACAGCACCGAGATGAACAGGACGATCTTGTTGGTGGTCACCATGGCGAGGATGCCGAGGAAGTTCGTGCTCCACGGCACGGTGTAGGCGCCGCCGAGGTCGCTGCCGGCATTGTCGACGAACTGCGTGGCCGAGAAGAAGTCGAACTTCGACCAGGCCGTACAGCGCGACAGCCGCCCACAGCATGAAGGCCCCGGGGACGATGATCGCGAAGAGATTCGACAGGATGATGGTCTTGTCGGGACGCTTCACTTCGCCGGCGATGAACGTGATGCAGTAGCTGTACGCGAAGAGCCACGAGCCGGCGACCATGACGCCGAAGGTGTCGAACCAGTTCCAGGTGGTCGGCATGATCTGCGCCGGCCTCTTCACTGGCCCCCGCGAGGAAGCCGGCGTAGTCGATCGAGCCGTACGTCGTGGCGGTGGCGTTCCAGCTCTCCACGAACCCGGTCTGGCCGAGCTTGAGGGCATAGTAGCTGATGGCGCCGAGCAGAACCACGCAGCCGCCGATGCCGAAGATCATGACGACCTTCTGGATGCGCGCGAACCACTTGATGCCCCACACCACGAACAGGAAGGCGATGATGTTGGCGATCGTGGCGATGACGAAGCTGCCCCACGCGTAGCTGAGGCCGCCGAAGAACGTCTCGTTGACGCTGTCATAGAGCCACGGCCAGTCCATGAACTGGGACATCATGACCATGCCGGGGTCGGCCAGCCAAGGCGCCAGCACGTAGATCCAGAGGATCCACACGAAGGCGTTACCGAACGACTCGCCGATACCCACGATGGGATGCAGGATGCGCGAGTTGTAGATGTACTCGCCGCCCGAACGAGGCATGGAGCCACCGAGCACGCCCCAGACGATCGGGAAGCCGATGCCGGCGAGGATCATCGAGATGATCGTCGCCCAGATGAGGTTACCACCCAGGTACACGCCCACGCCGAGGCTGGTCATGACCCAGATCGAGGGCGTGAGCCCCTGGTTCATGAAGCCGACGCCGAAGGCGTCCCACATGGAGAGGCCGCGGACCAGACCGCTGGCTTTTCGGGCAAAGGCTAGTTCTTCAGCCATGCTTCCCCCTTGTTGCGATGTCTCGCCGGCGAGGCCCCCCAGCCGGCGCTTCCACTTTCGATCGATGGTGCGCGACGCAAGACCCAGAACGTCTCAGCCTATCGCCCTCCCTTCGTCGGCAGCCTCGCGAGGCACGTGCCACTGATAGACATCCTTGAGCTTCCACGGCACCATGGCGAGCTTGGTCCGCGTCACTCCGGGAACCTTGCCGATGACCTCGTTGACGAAGCGGAGGAGCTCCTCGGTGTCCCGCGCGTAGATCTGCACACTGAGGTCGCCCTCGCCGACCGATCCGGCGACGTAGCTCACCGTAGGGAAATCGACCAGCTGCGCGGCGACGTCCTGCAGTCGCCCTGGAGCGACGTCGACGAGGACGTCGCCGGTGACAGCGAAGCCGACGGCCTGAGGCATGACGATGGCGCTCACGCGGATCACGCCCGTACGGATGAGGCGCTCGATCCGGTAGCGAACGGCGCGCTCGGAGACGTGCCCGATGCGCCGGGTGATCTCGGCCGACGAGACGCGACCGTCTTCTATGAGGAGTGACACGATCTGTCTGTCGATCGTATCGAGGGTGAATGGCAACTCGACTCCCCCTGGTCAGGTCCATTCGCACGTCTATTTGGACACCCAACGTCGGAAAATGTCAAGGCTTTCGCAAGGTGTGTCGTATTCGGCATTCAACGAATTTCCTAGCCTGCCGAAACCCACATCCGACCGCGCCCGCATGGCGGTGATCCGATTCGCCGGCGAGCGGTCTGCCTCGGACGCCGTGCCGAGCACCGGGCGGGCCTGGCTCGCGGCCGTGGCCCGGCCGGCCGGCGCCGCGGTCCAGGCGAGAAGAGCTCCGGGGCGGCGCGCCTCTTGGCGCGCCGCCCCGGAGCGGTCTCACGTCGCCGTGGCGGCGACGGGGTGGTGGTGCGGGAGCGTCACTCCGGCGGCAGCTCCCCGTAGGTCATGCCGACGTCGACGCCGACCTTCTTGCTGCGCGCCGCCCAGAAGAAGTACCAGGCGACGCCGATCGCCCAGACGATGCAGTAGAGGATCCACGACTTGCCGTTGGAGTCCTTCATCTCCTCGGTGAAGATGAGGAAGTAGAAGAGGATCCCGAGGTAGACGAGGCTGACCGCGGCGCCCCAGGAGACGAGCGGGATGCCGAGGAACTTCCAGGTGCGGTAGGGCGAGGACTCCCAGACGCCCTTGGCGCGCTTCACGTAGGGGAAGATGAGCGCGGCGATGGTGGTCACGCCCCAGACCGAGACGATCTCCATGCCGGTGATGGTGAGGCCCTGCATGTAGCTGCCCAGCCAGAAGGTGTAGAGCGCGATCGCGCCCTGGCAGAGGACGAAGCAGAGGATGTAGTTCTTCACCGGGCTCGCCCAGCGCGGGTTGATCGAGGTGAACCACTTGGGACCCATGCGGTCCATGCCCCAGGCGAAGATGATGCGCGGGAAGGCGAGGTAGCTGAGCGAGAGGTACCAGAAGGTGAAGAGGATGTAGGAACCGCTCGCGGCCAGGGCGACGAACCAGTTCGAGTTGGCCACGTAGGCGAGGCTCATGTAGCTCGGCAGGTAGGGCAGGTTGTAGCCCGCGAGCTCGCCGTTGTTGTCGATCCAGGCGGTCGCCGAGATGAAGTCGAAGGGCATCGTGCGGTACATCGCCAGCGCCGTCCAGATCATGAACAGGGCGGGGATCAGGATGGCGACGAAGTTGGCCGTGATCAGGGTCTTGTCGGGGCGCTTGACCTCGCCCGCGACGAAGACGCAGAAGTAGGCGTAGGCGAACAGCCACGAGCCGGCGACCATGACCCCGAGGGTGCCGTAGAAGGTCGAGCTCGTGGGCACCTGCTCGCCGATCGCGGCCGAGACCGCGGGCACGACCTCGGAGTAGGCGAGCGAGTCGTACTGGGCGGCGATCGCGTCCCACTTCTCGGCGAAGGCGGCGCGGCTGGTCACCATGATCGAGCCGGTGACCACGGCGGCGCCGCCGAGGGCGAAGATCATGATCGTCTTCTGCACGGTGGCGAAGATCTTCATGCCGAAGACGACCGTGAAGAAGGCGACGATGTTGGCGACGGTGGCGACGACGAACACGCCCCAGTCGTAGGAGAGGCCGCCGAAGAAGGCCCCGGTGGCCGAGTCGTAGAGCCAGGTCCAGCCCTGGTACTCGGCGAAGATCACGAGCCCGGGGTCGGCGATCCAGGGGGCCAGGACGTAGACCCAGAAGATCATCACGAAGGCGTTACCGAAGCTCTCGGCGATGCCGACGATGGGGTGGATGATGCGCGAGTTGTAGATGTACTCGCCGCCCGAGCGCGGCATGCTCCCGGAGAGCACACCCCACACGAGCGGGAAGCCGAAGCCGACGAGCACCAGTGAGATGACGCTGGCCCAGAGCAGGTTGCCGGTCATGTAGGTGCCGAGGCCCCAGGTGATCATGGTCCAGATGCTGGGCGTGATGCCCTGGTTCATCATGCCGACGGCGATGGCGTCGGTCATGGAGAGGCCGCGGACCAGGCCGCTGGCTTTTCTTGCGAATGCGAGTTCTTCTGCCACACTACCCCCCTTGTTCGCGGACTCCCGGCCGGCCCCCGGCAAGAAACCGCTTGCTACTGGTACTCAGGACTGTCGCAGTCTGGCTCACCCCCTCGTTCGCCGTATCGATCGTGAACTTGGCTCCTCACGGAGTGAACACTATGCGGAACCGCTGCCGAGAGGCAAGGGCTCCGCGCAGGCAGGCCTCACGGGTCCCGGCGACGCCGTGGTGACATCGCCGCGCCCGAGGGCGTGAGTCTCGCGGCGTCAGGCTCCCTGCGCCCGCACCGCCTCGGCGATCTCCTCCGGCCCGCTCACGACCTTGACCGCGTCGAACTTGCAGGCGACGCGGCAGGCGTCGCAGCGGATACACAGCGCCTGGTCGATGGTGTGGACCTGCTTCTTCTCGCCCGTGGCGGCCTCGACCGGGCACTTCTTGGCGCACAGCGTGCAGCCGGTGCAGGCCTCCGGATCGATGGTGTAGGTGATGAGCGCCTCGCACGAGAGCGCCGGGCAGCGGTGGTCGTCGATGTGCGCCTGATACTCGTCGCGGAAGTAGCGGATGGTCGTGAGGACGGGGTTGGGCGCCGTCTGGCCAAGGCCGCAGAGACTGGTCTTCTTGATGGTGACGGCCAGCTTCTCGAGGCGCTCGACGTCGCCCTGTTCGCCCTCACCGGCGCAGATGCGCTCGAGGATCTCAAGCATGCGCTTGGTGCCGAGACGGCAGGGGACGCACTTGCCGCAGCTCTCGTTCTGGGTGAACTGCAGGAAGTACCTCGCGAGATCCACCATGCACGTGGTGTCGTCGGCGACCACCATGCCGCCGGAGCCCATGATGGCGCCGGTCGCGGCCAGACTCTCGTAGTCGACCGGCGTGTCGAGCAGGCTCGCCGGCACGCAGCCGCCGGAGGGGCCGCCCAGCTGCACCGCCTTGAACTCCTTGCCGTCCTTGATGCCCCCGCCGACGTCGAAGATGACGTGGCGCAGCGTGGAGCCCATCGGCACCTCGGCGAGGCCGCCGTTGACGATCTTGCCGGCGAGGCTGAAGGCCTTGGTGCCCTTGCACGCGTCGCTCCCGTTGCAGGCGTAGGCGGTCGGCCCGTTGGCGATGATCCAGGGCACGTTGGCCCACGTCTCGACGTTGTTGATGTTCGTCGGCTTGCCCCAGAGTCCGGAGACGGCCGGGAACGGCGGCCTGGTGCGCGGCATGCCGCGCTTGCCCTCGATGGAGGCGATGAGCGCCGTCTCCTCGCCGCAGACGAAGGCGCCGGCGCCCTCCTTGATCTTGAGCTTGAAGTCCCAGCCGCTGCCGAGCGCGTCGTGGCCGAGGAGGCCGCGCTCCTCGGCCGCCGCGATGGCGAGGCGCAGGCGCTTGACGGCGAGCGGGTACTCGGCGCGCACGTAGATGTAGCCTTCGTGCGCGCCGATGGCGTAGCTGCCGATCAGCATGCCCTCCAGCACCGCGTGCGGGTCGCCGTCCATGATGGAGGCGTCCATGAACGCGCCTGGGTCGCCCTCGTCCCCGTTGCAGATGATGTACTTGACCTGGTCCGGTGAGGCGGCCGCGAACTGCCACTTCTTGCCCGTCGGGAAGCCGGCGCCTCCCCGGCCGCGCAGTCCGGAGTCGAGCACCATCTGGACGATCTCCTCCGGCTTCTTCGTGGTGAGCGCCTTGCGCGCGGCCTCGTAGCCGCCGAGTGCGAGGTACTCGTCCAGGCTCTCCGGGTCGATGACGCCGACGTGGCGCAACGCGACCCGCGTCTGCGCCTTGTAGAAGGGGATGTCGTGGGCGCAGGCGATGCGCTCGCCGGTGGCCGGGTCGGTGTACAAGAGCTTCTCGACGATCTGACCGCCGGCGAGATGCTCTCCGACGATCGTCTTCACGTCCTTGAGTCTGAGGCGCGGGTAATACGTCTCTCCGTCCGAGACCACCGCCAGAGGCCCTTGAGAGCAGAGACCATGGCAGCCGATGATGCTGACCTCGACCCCGTCCTGAAGCCCGGCCTCGGCGATCTCGGCGACAAAGGCGTCGTGGATCTTCATGGAGCCGGCGAAGACACAGGCGGTGCCTGCGCACACCGAGACGCGCCGCCGGCCGTCCGCGCCGGCCGACACGCCGACCTTGACGCCCTCGGCCGGCACTGGGGTGACCTCAGGCATCGCCGTCACCTCCGCGCTCCTCGAGCACCCCGGCCAGGAGCTTGCGGGCGACCTTCCGCGTCTCGTCGGCGCTGAGGTTGCCGTAGGTCTCCTCGTCGACGCGCATGACGGGCGCCTGCGAGCAGGCGCCCATGCAGGCGACCGATCCGAGCGTGAACTCCATGTCGGCCGTGGTCTCCCCGTCGCCGACCTCGAGCTCCTGCTCGAACGCCTCGGTGATGCGCGTCGCGCCGGCCACGTGACAGGCGGTGCCGTGACAGACGAATATCTTGTGCCGCCCGCTGGGGACCGTGGTGAACTGGGCGTAGAAGGTGATGATGCCGTAGATGCGCGAGGCTGGGACGCCGCTCAGCCGGGCGATCTCGTCCACGACCGGCTCCGGCAGATAACCAAAGACGTCTTGGGCGCGCTGCAGCAGCGCGATCAGG
Source organism: uncultured Thermoleophilia bacterium (assembly GCA_963695395.1). Lineage (GTDB taxonomy): Bacteria > Actinomycetota > Thermoleophilia > UBA2241 > UBA2241 > CAIXSE01. The sequence goes on from CAVOGK010000002.1 coordinate 56,412, forward strand.
TTGCCGCGCGGATCGATCTCCGCGACGAGCGCCTGGACCTGCTCGAGGTCGACGTCCTCCGCGGGGGTCGTCCCCGCGGTCGCGACAGGCTCAGAGGGCACCGCTGGACTGGGCATCACATCAACTCCACATTCGCGCTTCCGCGTTCGTCGGGCGGCCGCGGCGCACGAGTCCGGCCGCCCTCCCTCCCATCTCCATCTTCGGACTTCATCAAGTGAAGCATACTCGGCGGGCGGCGGGTACCGCGGCCCGGAGGGCCGCCGCGCCCGCCGCCCGCCCCGGCATCAGCCGGCCGTCTGCGCCCTGCAGGCGGCAAGAGCGTTCTTGAGCAGGATGACGTTGGTGACCGGGCCGACGCCGCCGGGGACCGGCGTGACGCGGCCGGCGACCTCGCACACAGCCTCGAAGTCGAGGGAGCCTACCTGCTTGCCGTCGACGCGGATCGTCGTGACGTCGATGACCACGGCGCCCGGCTTGACCATGTCGGCCTTGATGAGGTTCTGCACCGGAGCGGCGCAGATGAGCACGTCGGCCTCTCGGCAGGCGGCGGGCACGTCCTTGCTGAACACGTGCACCACGTGGACCGAGGCGTTGCGGTTGAGGCAGAGCAACGCCACGGGCTTCCCGACGATGTTCGAGTGGTTGACGATCGTGATGTCGAGGCCCTGCAGTTCGATGCCCTCGCGGTCGAGGATCTCGATGCAGGCGCTCGGCGTGGCCGGCGCGAACAGCTGGTCGCCGAGCAACACGTGGCCGATGTTGGCCGGGTTCACGCAATCCAGGTCCTTCTCGGGAGCGATCGCGTTGAACACGGTGTTCTGGTCGATGTCGGCGTCCATCGGCATGAGCGCGAGGATGCCGTGAACGCTCGGGTCGGAGTTGAGCGTCGCGATGAGATCGAGGATCTCAGCCTCGCTCGCGCCGGCCGGGAGCGTGTGATTGAAGTAGTTGAAGCCCACCGTGCCGGTGTTCTTCTCGATCTGACCGCGATAGAACCGCGCGCCGCCGTCCTCGCCGACGAGGATCGTCGCGACGCCGGGCGTGACGCCGGCGGTCGCGAGCTGCGCGACCTCGGCCTTGATCTCCTCGCGGACCTGCTCGGCGATCGCCTTGCCGTCGATGATCTGAGCTGCCATGGTTTCCCTCTCGTGTACGGTCGTCAGGGGTGATCAGAGCTTGGAGAGCGTTATGGCGAGGACCTCGGCGCGGAGCGCCGAGGCCTCGGCCTCGATCTTGTCGATCTCGGCCGCGGCGGCCAGCGTGTAATCGCAGTCCTCTATGGAGCCGAGGTTGATGCGCACGTTGAGCGCGGCGCCGACCACGGCCGCCTCGCCGAGGATGGCGCCGATGCCGGCGTCGGTGACCGCCTGAGGGTTACCGAGCTCGGCGGCGACCTTCGCCAGGCGACACACGTCCACGGCCACGCGGCAGATCTCGAGCGGGACGTCCGCGGCGACGACGAGGCCGGCCTGCACCGCGGCCTTGCGGGCGGCCTTCTCCTCGTCGGTCTCCTTGGGCATCCTGAAGGCATCGATGACGCCGTTGTACGCCGTGGTGTCGTCCTGCAGGAGCTGTTCGAGGCGCACGCGTGCGTCCTCGGCCTGGCCGACCAGGGCGACGATCTCGGTCTCGACGTCGGCGAACTTCTCACGCCCCTGGGTGAGATTGCAGACCATGGCGACGAGCGCGGCGCCGAGAGCGCCGGCGCAGGCCGACACGCTGCCGCCGCCGGGCGCCGGCTTCTTGCTGGCGGCGTCGTCGAGGTAGACCTGCAGGGGCTGGGATGCGTAGATGGTGGGACCGTCGGTCACCGTGTACCTCCAGCGCGGCGCACAGAGCCGCGGACGGGGAGCGACCGGAGAGGCGGGCGAGCGCCGGCCGACGCGGAGCCCAGAAGGGCTCCACGGGGCGCCGGCGCCATACGGCGCCGGCGCCCCTGGATCGCTCCTTCAGGTTCTCAGAACAGGCCGATGATCCGGCCGGTCTCGACGTCGATGTCGACGTCGACCGCAGCCGGCCGCTTGGCCAGGCCGGGCATGGTGCGCATCTCGCCGAGCAGCGGGTACAGGTACCCTGCGCCGGTGGCGGGACGGATGTCGCGGATCGGGACACGGAAGCCGCGCGGCCGGCCCTTGAGGGCCGGGTCGTGGCTCAGCGAGAGGTGCGTCTTGGCCATGCAGAGCGGCAACTTGTCGAGGCCCTGCTCGGTGAACTGCTTGATCTTGGCCTCGGCCTCCGGCAGGTAGTCCACGCCGTCGGCGCCGTAGATCTTGGTGGCGATGGTCTCGATCTTCTCCTTGATGGAGGCCTCGAGCGGGTACAGGAACTTGAAGTCCCCGCCCTTGTCGGCGGCAGCCTTGACGACCTCGGCCGCCTCCTGGCCGCCGTCGCCGCCGAGCGCGTGGACGTTGATCGGCACGGCATCCTCGGCGCCGGCCGCCACCGCCTCCTTGCGCACGATCTCGACCTCGCTGTCGCGGTCGAAGGCGAAGCGGTTGAGCGTGACCACGACCGGCACGCCGAAGTACTTCATGTTCTCGATCTGCTTGGCGAGGTTCTCACAGCCCTTCGTGAGAGCCTCGTTGTTCTCTTGCTTGAGCAGCTCGGGGTCGACCGGCAGGCCGCCATGCATCTTGAGGGCGCGCATGGTGCACGTGATGACCACGGCGCTCGGCGCGAAGCCACCATAGCGACAGATGATGTCCATGAACTTCTCGGCGCCCAGATCGGCGGCGAAACCGCTCTCGGTGACGACGTAGTCGCTGAGCTTCATGGCGACCTTGTCGGCGATGATCGAGTTGTTGCCCTGGGCGATGTTGGCGAACGGGCCGGCGTGGATGAGCGCGGCGTTGCCCTCGAGCGTCTGCATGAGGTTCGGCTTGATGGCGTCCTTGAGGAGGACGGCCATGGCGCCGCCGGCGCCGATGTCGTCGGCGGTGAGCGGGTTGCCCGACGTGTCGTAGGCGAAGGTGATGCGGCCGAGGCGCTCGCGCAGGTCCTTGAGCGAGGTGGCGAGGCCGAGGATGGCCATGACCTCGCTGGCGACGGTGATGTCGTAGCCGGTCTGACGCGGGATGCCGTTGAGCTTGCCGCCGAGGCCGTTGACGATCTCGCGCATCGCGCGGTCGTTGAGGTCCACGACCCGGCGCCACGAGATCGACAGCGGGTCGATGTCAAGCTCGTTGCCGTGCATGAGGTGACTGTCGACCATGGCCGCGAGCAGGTTGTTGGCGGCGCCGACGGCGTGGATGTCGCCGGTGAAGTGGAGGTTGAGGTCCTCCATCGGAATAAGCTGCGAGTAGCCGCCGCCGGCCGCCCCGCCCTTGATGCCGAACACCGGGCCGAGGGACGGCTCGCGGAGGGCGAGCATCGTGTCGATGCCCACGGCGTTCATGCTCTCCGAGAGGCCTACTGCGGTGACCGTCTTGCCCTCGCCGAGCGGCGTCGGGGTGATCGCGGTGACGTCGATGATCTTGCCGTCGGGCTTGTCCTTGAGGCGGTCGAGCAGGGCCATGTAGTCGATCTTGGCCTTGTAGCGGCCGTAGAGCTCCAGCTCGTCCTCGAGGATGCCGGCCTTGTCGGCGATCGCCTGGATGGGCTGCATGGTGGCGGCCTGGGCGATCTCGATGTCGCTCGGCACCGGGGACTTGCGAACGATCGAACTCAACGCGTCCTCCTTTGGTCTCCACTATCCCGCGCGTTTCGCTGATGAGGGTCGGCGCACGCCGAGAGGGGAGCGCGCCGGCACCATGTGACCGATTGTACTAGCGCGCACAGAAGCGGGTCAATTTCGGCGGGCTGGACCGAGAGGCCTGGCGGACTGCGCCGTCAGGAGCCGCTGAAGCGGCTGCGCGCGGCCGACTGCGCGGCCTCGTAGACGACCCGGGCGGGCCGCCCCACGGCAGCCGCCACGCGACGCACGTCCTCATACTCGGGCGAGACGGTTGCGAGCTTGCCGTTGACGAAGCTGAGACGCACGTCGATCTTGAGCTTGCCGATCTTGATCGTCTCGCCGCGTTCCTCCGCGTACTCGCGCTCGCAGGCCACGACGCGGAGGCCGAAGGTCGTCGTCTCGGCGAAGATCGCTGCGCTGATGCGCTCGCGGTCGGCGGTCGCGGCGAGCACGTGGAGCACCACGCCGGGGCGGCCCTTCTTCATGAGCGCATCGCTCATCCACACGTCGAGCGCCCCGCTCTCGCGCAGCACGTCGGCGGCATGCGCGAGCAGCTCAGGGGTCATGTCGTCGATGTTGGCCTCCATGACGACATGGTCGCCGGCGCCGGCGCCGGTCACGAGCGGGGCGCCTGCCGGCGCCGCGGAGGCGAGCGCAGCGTCGAGCGGCTCGCCGGCCTCCTCGGGCACCGCCGCCGGGTCGACGAGCACGGCACGCAGCACGTTGGGCCGGCCCGGCACCTCGCGGCGGCCGGCGCCGTAGCCGACGCGCTCGATGCGGCCGGAGGGCAGGCCCCCGAAGGCCGCCGCGTAGTGGGCGAGCAGGGCGGCGCCGGTCGGCGTCGTGAGCTCTCCGAGCGGGGCGGCCGGCGTCTCCCCCGCCGGCACGGCAGGCGAGCCCCCGGCCGTCGGCAGACCGGCGACCAGGGACAGCACCGCCGGCGCCGGAACGCCCAGCCGTCCGTGGGCGGTCTCTATCTCCCCGTCGCCGAGCGCCGGCGGCGAGGCGACGACCTGCTCCGGCGCGAGCTTGTCCAGCAAGGTCGCGGCGCAGATGAGGTCGACGGCCGTGTCGACGTCGCTCAGCTCGTGCAGGTGCTCCTCGTCGCGGCCGTGTACCTCCGCCTCCGCGGCGGCCAGGCGCTCCGCGATCGAGGCGACCGCGTCGGCGACCGGCTGCTCCAGGTCGGATGCGTACAGGGACACGATCAGCTCGTCGAAGGTGGCGAAGCCCGGCTGGTCGGCGACCTTGAAGGCCAGCGCCGCCATGCCCCCGCGGCGCACATCCTCGATCTGCACGAGCCGCGGATCGATGCCGGCCGCGGCGAGCGCAGGACGGACCAGGTCGTCGAAGGGGCCGGGGTCAGCCTCGTGCGCCCCGGCCAGCGAGAGCAGCGCGGCGACCAGCATGTCGCCGCTGATGCCGCTCGAGCAGTCCAGGTACAGGATCATGGCCGTACTCTACCTCGATGTCGTCTCGCCGGGTGACCATGCCCGGCATCGTTCGGCCGGGACACCGGGCGTGAGCCTCCCATCGGCAGGATGTGCGCTGTCCATGAGCGCCTCGCATCCCTCCGTACCTCCTATAGAATGTCGCCATGCGCATCGCACAACTCGCACCCCCGTGGATCACCGTCCCGCCTGCTGGCTACGGCGGCACGGAATGGGTCGTCCAGCAGTTGTGCGACGGGCTCGTCGAGCGCGGCCACGAGGTCCGCCTCTACGCCACCGGCGACTCGCACACGGCCGCCGATCTCTGCGCCCTCTTCCCCCGACAGATGCCCGAGGTCCTCGGCCAGACCAGCTACGACGCTCGGCAGGTCTCGTTCGCCTTCGCCGACATCGACGAGGGCGGGTTCGACCTCGTCCACGACCACTCGGGCTTCATCGGCATCGCCTTCAGCCGCTATCTGGCCACGCCCATGGTGCACACCGTGCACTGTGCCTTCGACGCCGCCGCCTACGGCTTCTACGAGCAGTTCGCCGGCGAGGTGCCCTACATCGGGATCAGCGAGTACCAGCAGTCGATGAGTCCGTCCGGCATGAACTGGGCGGGCCTCGCCTACAACGCCATCGCCGTCGAGAAGTGGCCCTACACCCCCGAGAAGGACGACTACCTGCTCGCCTTCGGGCGCGTCTGCGAGGCCAAGGGATTTCACCTCAGCATCGAGGCGGCCAAACGGACAGGCCGGCGGCTCATCATGGCCGGCGTGCTGCAGGAGCCGTACCGCGAGTACTTCGAGACGATGGTCGCCCCGCACATCGACGGCGACCAGATCGTCTACGAGGGTGAGGTCACGGACGCGCGCAAGCGGGAGCTGTTCGCCCATGCGCACGCCTTCGTCTTCCCCATCACCTGGCCGGAACCGTTCGGGCTGGTGATGATCGAGGCGATGGCCTGCGGCACACCCGTCGTGGCCCTGCGCCAGGGCTCGGTGCCGGAGGTCGTTGACGACGGCGTCACCGGCTTCGTGCGCGACGACCTCGAGGAGTTCATCACGGCCGTAGGCCGGGCCGGTGAGATCGACCCGGCCGTCTGTCGTCGCACCGTCGAAGAGCGTTTCACGGTCGGACGCATGGTCGCCGACTACGAGGCGATCTACCGGCGCGTCCTGGGAGAGTGAGCATCACCGGCGACGGGCCTGACGGCCGCGCCGGCGCGCCGAAGGGACTCGCCGAGTACCTCCTGGGCGGGAGCGCCGGCGCCGCATCACCCCACCCGCGCCCGCTCTTCCTCCGGGGCGACGCCGCGCAGACGCTCCGGCTCTTCCCTGCGTCCTCCGTGCACTGCGTCGTCACGAGCCCGCCGTACTTCGGACACCGGCGGTACGCCGGCGGCGGCATCGGCGCAGAGGGCGGCTGGCGCGAGTACGTGGCAGCCCTCGGCGCCGTCACCGCGGAGCTGCTCCGCGTCCTCCGGCCGACCGGCTCGCTCTGGCTCAACCTCGGCGACACCTACCGTGGCAAGCGCCAGCTCGGCATCCCGTGGCGCGTCGCCTTCCATCTCACCGACCAGCAGGGATGGACGCTCAGGAACAGCGTCGTCTGGCACAAGGTCAAGGGCGGCCCGGACACGAGCCGCGACCGACTCCGCAACGTGCACGAGTTGCTGTTCCACTTCGTGCGACGTCCGCGCGGCTACTTCTACGACGCCGACGCCGTGCGCAGCGCTCCGCGCGAAGCGCGGGTCGAGAACGGCGCCGTCATCTCGGCCACCGGCGTCAGCGGCGTGCGCTACCGGCGCCAGATCGAGCTCTCGACGGCTCTCGACGACCTCGAGAAGGCCGCCGCCCTGACGGCGCTCGAGGCCACGCTGGATGAGATCAGGGGCGGCCGTCTCGCCGATTTCCGCATGGTCATCCGCGGCCGTCAGCGGGCGACGCACTCCGACGTCGGCGCCGTCTCCGGCCGCGCTCGCGAGCTCGAGGAGCGCGGGTTCTACTTCCTGCGCTACCACCCGCGCGGCGCCAAGCCCGGCGACGTCTGGGACATCATGCCGGAGGACACGCAGGGCCGGGGGCTCCACTACGCGCCCTTCCCCGCCGACCTGTGCCGCATCCCGATCCTCGCCACCTGCCCCCCGGACGGCGTCGTGCTCGACCCCTTCTGCGGAACGGGGACGGCGATGCTCGTCGCGTCGCAGCTCGGCCGCCGCTCGGTGGGCGTCGACCTCGCCGAGGAGTACCTCACCCCGGCCCGTGAGCGTGCGGGCGGGTCGTGAGACGATGGCGCGCAGCGCCGCTCCGGCGCTCGTGAAGCTTGAGCGGCGGCCCTCCGGGCGCGGGCGTCAGCCGGCGGCGCCGCGGATCAGGTCGGCGATCTGCGCCGCCGAGAGGGGCTTGCCCCGCGACACGACCTTGCCGTTGACGGCCAGCCCCGGCGCCCGCCAGACGCCGCGGCCGACCATGCTGGCCGGGTCCGTGATCCGGTAGACGGTCGTCTCTTCGACGAGACCGAGGTCACGCAGGGCATCGTCCACGGCGGACTCGACGTCCACGCACAGCTTCTCGTCGCACGCGAAGATCTCGAGGATCATCGTCACCTCTCTGGCGGTCGCCGCCGAGCCTGCACGGCGGCCCCGATCGCCTTTCTCGTCCTGAAGATAGCCGGAACACCGCCCGCCGACACTGGACTTTGGTCAACTGCGAGCAAGCGGAGCGAGCGCTCCTGGTGCCGCCGGAGCGCACCCGTGTAGTAGCATCTGCCGGCAGCAACGCACGCACGATCGAAGCCAGGAGGAGACCGGGAATGCCGGAGGGCAACATCAACGTCGAAGTCGCGGAGCACCTGCGCGAGCACGGAGGGCACGCCGACGAGAGCGGACCGAGCCGCCGGCGCGTCGAGATCGTCGAGATCCTCGAGGCGGTCCTGCTCGCCATCGTGGCGCTGGCGACGGCCGTCAGCGGCTACCAGGCCGCGCGTTGGGACGGCGAGAGCTCCCGCGCCTACGCGACCTCATCGCGGCTGCGCGTGGAATCCGAACAGGCGTCGCTGACGAGCAACCAGTATCTCGCCTACAACGCCGGCAACGTCACGGCCTGGCTGCAGGCGGCTACCTCTGGCAACGCCGAGCTCGCCGATATTCTTGCGAACCGATTCACAGAGGAGTACAAACCCGCGTTCGAGGCCTGGCTGAAGACCGATCCGCTCACGAACCCCGATGCCCCCGCCGGCCCTGGTGAGATGCCGCAGTTCTTCGACCCGCGGGCCGAGGAGGCCGCCGTCATGGCCAAGGAGGCCCACGCGGCCTTCGAAGAGGGCGTCACCTCACGCGAGACCGGCGAGCACTACGTGCGGCTGACCGTCATCCTCGCCGCGGTGCTCTTCTTGATCGCCATCGGCCAGCGCTTCACGATTCGACGCGTGCGTTACGCGGTCAACATCGTCGCCGGGGTGTTTCTCGTCTACTGCATCATGCTGATCGCCACGTACCCGCACGCGTGAGGCACGGCGGCCGGCGGCGGGCGTATCGCCTCCGCCGGCCGCCGTGCCCACGCCTCACGCCGAGGCGTCCTCCAGCTTGGCGTCGATGTCGGCGAACTGCGCCTCGACCCACTTCTCGATGCTGTTGCCCTCGACCACCGCGCGGAGCATCCGTCGCCCGATCCTCGCGCTCGGCGGCCGGTCCATGGTGAGGGCGCGGTGGAGGGCGTCGGCCTGCTGCTCGATGTTGAACGGGTTGACACCGAGCGCGAACGCGCCGAGCTCCTCGTAGGCGCCCGCGTACTCACTGAGCACGAGCACGCCGTCGCGGCGGTTGAGGATGGGACCCTCCTTCGCGACAAGATTCATGCCGTCGCTGATGGCGTTCACGACCAGGACGTCGTACTGGGCGTAGGCCGCCAGGGTGACGGGGAAGTCGTCCTGGATGCGCAGGTCGATGGGCATCCAGTCCGGGTGTCCCGTGGCGCGTGTTCACGTCGGCCACCACACGCTCGACTCTGTCCCGATACGTCACGTACTCCTCGACGTCTTGCCGGGACGGCTGCAGCAGGGCGAGAAAGGTCAGGCGCTCCTTGAACTCCGGATGCAGCTCGAGGAAGCGGTCGAGCGCCACGAAGCCGCGGATGATGTTCTTGCTGAGGTCGAGACGGTCTACGCGCAGCAGCAGGAAGTCGCGCCGCTTACGAGCAGTCCGCGCTCCGCTCGGCAGGCCCGGCGCGATTTCGCCGCGGCGCGCAGCGACGCCGGATCGATGCTCACGGGTAGGCGCGCACCCACACGTCACGCTCGTCGTACCGCACGACTCCGGCGGCCGAGGTCCACGTCGAGCTCGAGCAGGTCCTCGCAGCAGCGCAGGAAGTTACGCGCGTAGTGGAGCGTGTGGAAGCGCGACGATGTCGTTGCCGAGAAGGCCGCGGAAGACGGCCTCGCGCATGTGACCGGGCAGCACGCGCCAGTAGTCGCTCTGCGGCCAGGGGATGTGGATGAACTGGTGCAGAAAGGCGTCCGGGCACGCGGCCCTCGGACCTGCGGCGCGACGCAGTACAGCTGGTAGTCGTGAAGCAGGACGAGCGCGTCATCGCCGTCACCGGCATGGCCGCGCCGGCAGGCGCCCGTCGGGACCGCGCCGCACCTCGTCGATGACGGCACTTGCGCGAACTGCTCGTTGACGACGAGGTACCCGTTGTGCCAGGCGTCCAGCTCTTCAGCGCCGATATCGGGGTGGCGGCCGAGGTCCCAGAGGTAGTGCTGGATGAACCACAGCATCGGGTTGGCGACGACGTTGTAGTACTTGTTGTACGCAACCGGGTCCACGTCGACGTAGCGCAGCTGGTACGCGGTCGCCGTCGAGGTCCACGTCGACCGCCCGTTGCTCGGCACGGCCAGGCGGCGCTCCTCGTCGCCGAGCGCCGCCGCCACCCACGTGCCGGGATGGTGCCGCAGGACCTCGGTGAGGACGGTGACGAGCCCACCGGGGCCGCGCGTGACGACCGGCTCTCCCGACGGGTCGTCGTGGAACGACACGGGGCCGCGGTTGGCGGCCACCACGAGGCGGCGCTGTGCGAGATCGACACCCTCCACCACGCCCTCCTCCCGTCGGCTGGTCAGGCTCCTATCTTACTCGCCTCGAGCTCGGCGAAGAGCCGCAGGTCGTCGCGCAGCAGGCGCGGCGTCAGGAACTCACGGCGCACCTTCTCCTTGCCCAGCAGCGCCATGGCGCGATGCTTCTCCGGATCGGCGAGCACCTGGAGGCAGCGCTCGGCGCACTCCGCCGCGGACTGCACGAGGTAGCCGGTGACGCCGTCCTCGATCTGCAGCGGGATGCCACCAACGTGTCCGCCGATGGTCGGGCGTCCCTTCCACAGACCCTCGGACACGGTGAGCCCGAACCCCTCGCGCGTCGACTTCTGCATGATCACGTCGGCGTGACTCTGGAAGGCATTGATCTCCACGGAACCCACGTTGTCGAGATTGGAGAGGATGAAGACATCGGGGTCTCCGCCGACGTAGGCGATGACGCGCTCGAGGTAGTCCCAGCCTTCCGGGTCGTCGCTGGCCATGGAGCCCACGAGCGCGAGCTGCACGTCGGGGTGCTTCGCCTTGACCGTGCGATAGACGTCGACAACGCCGAGCGGGTCCTTCCAGGGGTCGAAGCGCGAGACCTGCAGGAGCAGCGGCCGCTCCACGTCGATCCCGAACTGGCGCACGATGTACGTGGCGTCCTCCGCCGAGAGCTGCATGTTCTTGGGCGCCAGCGGATCGATCGTCGGGGCGATCTCGCGCACCGGTACCGTCAGGCCCTGGGGCACGTAGTCGGCCAGGGTGTACACGGCCGCGTCGTAGCGGTTGATCGACGGGAGCAGGTAGTCGTACAGGCCCTGATCCGGCGTGGAGGTGTCGATGTGACAGCGCCAGATCCACCACGTCGAGCGGTCCTGGCTGCGGGTGACGAAGTCGCGGATCGCCAGCGGCTGCGGGTCGTGGATGACGACGAAGTCGTAGGGTCGCGTGAGCTCGGCCGCATTGGCGCGGCACACCTCCTCGTAGAGCGCCCGAGCCTCGACCGGGAAGTCCACCGCGTGCCCCTGGAGGCCGTTGTGGAAGCTCTTGGTGACGTTGAAGAACTCGGGCGGCGCCGTGAGGATCTGCCAGTGCGCTTCGAGGCCGACGTCGGTCACCAGAGGGACGAGGGTGTAGAGGATCTCGGCGACGCCGCCGCCGAAGGCGGTGGCGTTCACGTGCAGGACCTGCCGGCCCTTGAGCCGCTCACCCAGCTCGTCGATCTCGGTCATCAGGTCCTTGGGGACGATGCTGCGGTAGTCGGCCAGCGATTTACGGCCGACGTTGACTTGGTGCATGTGACCTCCGTGGTGCTGCAGGGTGCACGGTAGTACATCACACCCTGCCGGTTCGCTAAACTCGAGGGCCGTGGATGCGACCTCTCCGCCACAGTCCCTGACGATCGGGTCGGACGGCGTCGAGCTGGCCGGCCGGCTCTTTCGCCCGGCCGGCCCGCCCCTCGGCGCCCTCCTGGTCTGTCACGGAGCCGGCAGCCGCAAGGAGAACCACGAGCTGATGGGCGAGCAGGCCGCCGCGGCCGGGCTGGCCGCGCTCACCTTCGACTTCCGCGGTCACGGCGAGAGCGGCGGCGAGATGGGCCCGGACGGCTGGCGGGACGCCGTCGCCGCGGGCGAACGGCTGCTCGCGAAGTCCGGCGCCCCCTGGCTGGCGGCGCGCGGGGCCAGCATGGGCGGGTGCATGCTCCTGCTGGCGGCGCGCGCCCGGCCCGGGCTCTTCCGCTCACTGGTGCTGCTGTGCCCGGCGGACGGCGCATCCCTGCTCGCCGGGCTCGACGAGCTCGAGAACGATCCCGCGAGCGCCCCCGGCGGGCCGGTGGGCCGCGAGTACTCCGGCCGCTTCGACGACGCCTCGCTGCGGCCGTTCCTCGGCGGTCTCGACCTCGTGCGCGCGGCGGCGGGCCTGCCGCGCGTGCTGCTGGCGCACGCGCGCGACGACGACCAGGTGCCGTACGCACACAGCGAACGCCTCGCGGCGGTGTTGGCGGCGCCCTCCGCGTTCATCTCGCTCGGTGAGGGCGGCCATCACGGTCCCGGGCGCTCGGCGTTCGTGGCCCGCGCCACGATCGACTGGGTGCTCGCCAACGGCGCCCCCGAGGACGCGCCTGCCCGGCAACGATGACGGTCCAGGCGCCGTGCGGCGCCGGGGCGGGGCGTCCCCCTCGCGGCCGTCGGTCAGGCGGCGAACAGCGGGAGCACGCGGGCGATGATGCCGCCCACGAGAAGCGCGAGCACGATCGTTCCGGTGCAGATGACGGCCGTCCGCCGCCACCCCAGCTCGCGCCCCAGCACGGCGATGGTGGCCACGCAGGGCACGTACAGCGCGTTCACGATCGCGTAGGTGACGATCTGCGACGTGGACATGAACGAGGAGATGCTGACGACCGCGCCGCCGGCCTGGACGGCGGCGAAGACGAGCAGCAGCTGGAGAGCGAGCTCCTTGCGCAGGATCGCGAACACGAGTGTGAGGCCGGCGACCATCGGCAGCAGCAGCCAGCCCTCGACGATCGGCTCGAGCACCGTGCCCAGTTCCCAGACCCAGCCGGTCTCGTAGAGCAGGCCGAGCGCCATGCTGCCCAGCAGGATGATGGGGGCGGCGTCCCACACGAACTCGCGGAAGCGCCGCCACGTCTTGCGCGCCACCTGGCGCAACACGGGGCGGCGGAAGGGGAACATCTCCATGACCAGCACGCCCTTGTCACCGGGCATGAGCCGGTTGAGGGCGAGACCGGCGAGGATGATGACGACGAAGAGGACCCCGTAGGTGAGCAGCGCGTACTGCCATCCGGCGACACCGGCGACGGCGCCGATGATGACCGCCGTCCGCGCGCTGCACGGCGTCAGCGTCGCCAGCACCGCGGCGATGGTGCGCTCTCGCTTGCTGCCCAGCGAGCGCGTGGCGATGATGGCCGGCACGTTGCAGCCGCCGGCGGCGATGAGCGGGATGATGGCGCGCCCGTGCAGGCCGACGCGGTGCATGACGCGGTCACTGAGGAACGCGGCGGCGTTCATGTAGCCGGTGTCCTCGACCATGGCGAGGATGAAGTAGAACGTCAGGATGTAGGGGATGCCGACGGCGAGCGTCGCGAGGATGCCGCCGTCGACGCCCCAGATCACCACCCTGCCCACGGTCCCGTCGCCGAAGATCGCCGTGACGACACTCACGACCGCCGGCGAGATCCATGCCGTCCACGCCGCCGTGAGCACGCGCGCCAGCAGGTCGCCGACGATGAACAGCGTGGCGAAGACGACGGTGATGACGCCGATGAGGATGGGGACGCCCGTGCGCGGAGACGTGGTCAGCCGCCACCAGCGGTCGGCGGCGGCGCGGGTGTCCTGGGCCGCCGCCGCCAGCGCCCGCGCCTCCGCGTGCCGCGCCTTGGAGATCTCGAGCGCGAGCCCCTCGTCTGCCTCGGTCAGAAACCGGTCGACCTCGAGGCCGACCCGCCGCGTGACCTCGGCGTCGCCCTCAAGGACGGCCAGCGCGGCGGCGCGCGCGCCGAGCCCGCCCGGAGCGTGCAGGCCATCGGCGGAGAGCTCGGCGACGCGCAAGGCCACCTCCTCGACGCGCTGCTCGACCACCGGGGACAGCGGCGTGCCGGTCGTCTCGCCCAGGCCGCCGCCGGCTGAGACCCGCAGCACGGCCGCCTCGAACTGCTTGAGACCGGTGCCCCGAGGCGCGACCGTGGGGACCACGGGGACGCCGAGGTCGCGAGCGAGCACCTCGGCGTCCGCCGTACGCCCGCGGCGCTTCGCCTCGTCCCAGAGATTGAGGGCGATGACGACGCGGTACCCGAGGTCGAGCAGCTGCAGCGGCAGGTAGAGGCTGCGGGCGAGGTTGGTGGCGTCGACCACGGCGATGATGACTTCCGGCCGCCACTCGAGCAGCGCCCGTCTGGCCGCCTGCTGGTCCTCGCCCTGCCCATTGATCGAGTAGCTTCCCGGCAGGTCGACGACCTCGATGCGCCGGCCCTCCCAGTACGTGCACACCGCGCACGCGTCGACACTCACGCCGGCGCAGTGGGCGGTCTCACGCGCCGATCCGGTGAGCGAGTTGACGAGCGAGGACTTGCCGACGTTGGGGTTCCCGGCGACGCAGACGACGAGCGGCTCGCCTGCTGCACACGCGTCGATCGCCTCGCGAGGGCTCCGGTGGGCCGTGCTGGCCACGAGCGTCAGCCGCGGACCATGATCTTGTCGGTGACCTCGCGGCCGAGGGCGTACTGCGAGCCGCCCACGCGTACCAGCAGAGGGCCGTTGAAGGGCGCCACGCTCTCGACGGCCACGCGCGTGTCGGGGAGGAGGCCGAGCGAGGCGAGGTAGCGCAGGAGGTCGCTCTTCTCCTCCGCGATGCAGCCGATGACGGCTTCGTCGCCCGGCTCGAGGCCGGAGAGCGGCCGTAGGTCGTCGTCGGGGAGCGTGCCGTCCTCGCCGGGGATGGTGTGGCCGTGCGGGCAGGTGCGCGGGTTGCCGAGTTGTTCGGCGAGCCGCGCCTCGACCTCGGGACTGAGGACGTGCTCGAGCTTGCAGGCCTCCTCGTGCACGGCGTCCCAGGGCATGTCCAGGTAATCGACGAGGAAGCGCTCGCTCAGCCGGTGGCGGCGCACGAGGATGGCGCCCTCGGTCTCGCCGTCCGTGGTGAGGGTGATGCCCATGCCCTCGGCCGGCTCCGCGACGAGGCCGTCCGCACGCAGGCGCCTGAGCATCTCGGAGACCGACGGCGGCGCCACGCCCAGCTCGGCCGCGAGTCGCGTCACGGTGACGGAGTCCTGGCCTCGCTGCAGCTTGAAGATGGCCTCGAGATACTCCTCGACGCTCTGCGTGCGTGTGCTCACGGCTCGTCTCCGATCTGCGGGTGATGAGTGGCGGTCGCCTCGAGCGAAAGCCCGCCCCGGCTCCTCATTAGGATACCCTACCAATCGACTTGAGGGAATCCTGACTTTGGTCAAGAGGAGGGCCGATGAGGGCGGTCATGAACCTGCGGCCGGAGGGGAGATCTGGAGCGGATGACGGGACTCGAACCCGCGATCTTCAGCTTGGGAAGCTGACGTGTTACCAACTACACTACATCCGCCCGCGTCGGCTAGTTCACCACAGCGCGGGCGGCCCCGCAACTGCACGCAGGTCCACCGGCGCCCGCGTCAGCCCTCGAGATCCGAGAGCCGCAGGCAGGCGAGGAATCCCGCGTACACCTCGGCGAACGAGGCCCCGGCGATCTCCAGCGTACGCCCGCCGAGCCTGGTGGTTCCGGGGCAGGCCTCGGCGAGATCGCAGAACGGCACACGGGTGAACGTCAGCCGAAGCGGCTCGCCGCTCCAGACGAGTGGCGCCGGCCACGGGTCGGCGAGGAGCGCCGCCTCCACATCGGCGCGCATCCGCGCCCGCGCCATGTCGGGCGGGCACAGAGCGGCGGCCTCGCGGCGCACTCCGGTCTTGACGACCGTCGCAGCGATACCGGGGACGAGCGCGCGCGCCTCCTCAGCCGTCTTGTCGTCGCCCGAGACGTACACGGCGGGCACGCCGAACTCGCCGGCGAGCAGGGCGGCGACGCCGAACTCGCCGATCTCCAGATCGCCGACGGCGACCGTGTACACCTTGTAGTTCCACGTGTGTTCGAGCACGGCCGCGGGAGTGCCGGCGCGCGCATGATAGCCGACGAAGAGCGCGCCGTCGCAGTCCGGCGCGAGACCCTCGAGCATGCTCATCGGAGACGATGGTCCGCTCATCAGCGTGACGGACGCGTCCAGACCGATGGGGTCGAGGTTGCGCCCGTCGTCGTGGGCATCGCAGACGACGATCTCGCCGGCGCCGGCCGCGGCGCAGCCCTCGAGGACGGCGTCGAGGTCGGCGCGCATGTGGACGCGGGCGCGCTGCGCCGCCGCGCCCTCCCGATCCGCGTCCGCCTCGGCGACGACGCCCGAGATGCCCTCGAGATCGATGGCGATGAAGAGCTTCACCGGAGCGACTCCTCGCCGACGCGACGCGCCAGGGCGGCGGCCAGGCGCGCCGCCGCCTCGAGGTCGCCGGCATGCGCGACCTCGAACGGCGAGTGCATGTAGCGCATGGGCAGACCGACCGTCAGCGTGGCCGCCGTGCCGGCAGCCATGAGCTCGTCGGCGTCGGTCTGGGTCTCGCCCGGGTAGGCCTTGATCTGCACGGCGAGTCCTTCCGCCGCGGCCACCTCTCGAGCGAGCGTCACGAGGCGCTCGTTGCTGCCGGCGCCGCGGCTGAGGACGGGGCCGGCGCCGAGCTTGACCTCGCCGGCGAGCTCCTTGGCGTCCGCGGCCGGCGTGTCGCTGCAGAAGTCGCCGTCGAGCACGATCAGCACATCGGGCCGCAGCCGCAGGGCGAGCGCCCTGGCGCCCATGAACGTCGTCTCCTCGTGCACGGTCGCCAGGCCGAGGAGCCGCGCCGCTCCCGGATCGTCCGCGTACAACTCGAGTGCGCGGAGCATGGCGTAGATGCCGCCGCGGTCGTCGAGCGCCTGCGTGGCGACCACGTCCGCCGCGAGTTCGATGAAGTCCGGCGTGAAGGTGACGGGATCGCCGACGGCCACCCTCGCGAGCGCGCCGGCGCGATCGCCGGGCGCCGATGTCGAGGAACTGCTCGTGGAGCGCGGGCGCCTTGTCGCGGTCCTCCGCGGGGATGATGTGCGTGGGCTTGCGCCCACCCACCGCGTGCACGTCGCCGTCGCGCCCGTGGATCACGAAGTGGCGCCCCGGCACGAGGAGCGGAGCGACGCCGCCGATCCGCTCGACGGACACGTAGCCGCGCTCGTCCACGTGCGTGACGATGAGGCCGATCTGGTCGGCGTGAGCGGCGATGGCGACGAGCGGTCCTTCGGTGGGTCCGATCTGGAGCCAGAGGTTGCCGAGCGGGTCACCCTCGGCGTCACCGAGCGGTGCGAGGCGGCGGCGCACGACGTCCTGCACGGCCGCCTCGAACCCGGTGGGTCCGGGCGTGAGGCAGAGCTCGCGCAGCAACTCCAGATCGGCGCTCGAGCCTGGTCCGTCCGTGCTCATCCTGCCCTCCTCTGTCTGCGGCATCCGTCGGCTCCGGGCCGCTAGTCTACTGTACGGCGAAGCGCGCGTGAGTTTACGGTGATGGGGAATACGTAGCATGTCATACGTACTGCGTTTTCCTGATGAGGTACGTCCAAACCGCAGGAGTGAGGGAGTCGTGATGGAGGAGGCAAGACCGAAGTGGCTGCGCAGTACCAAAGGCGCGCCCTTCACCGGCATCGGATCTCTCGAGGCGGACATCTTGGCCGTCGTCTGGGAGAAGGACCAGACCACCGTCCGGGCAGTCTACGAGACCCTGCGCGAGCGGCGCACGATCGCCTACACGACCGTGATGACCGTGATGAACAACCTGGTCAAGAAGCACCTGCTCGACCAGGACAAGAGCGGGATCGCCTACGTGTACACGCCCGCCATCCCGGGGCGTGAAGTCGCACGGACGGTCCTCGTGAGCGTGGTGCACAAGCTCGTCAACGATCAGACCGGCGTCGCCGTCGCGATGCTGCTCGGGCTGGAGCAGGACCTGACGCCCGAGCAAACCGACGAACTCCGCGCGTGGGCACGCCGGGAGTACGGCGGCTGAGCGCGGCGGGCCGGTGGGCGCGAACCCACGCCGGCCCGGGATCACATCGATTCCGGCGCGCTGACGCCGAGCAATCCCAGCCCCGCGGCGAGCGTGGAACGCACCGCCGCGCACAGGGCCGACCGGAACGCAGCCACGTCCGCGTCGTCGCTGAGCACGCGGCAGTGGCGGTAGAAGACGTGGAACTCCGCGGCCAACTCCCCCAGATAGCCGTGGACCCGGTGTGGCGCGCGCTGCTCGGCCGCGTTGACGAGGATGTCGGGGAAGCGCGCCAGGGCGCGCAGCAGGGCGCGCTCGTGCGGGTCCAGCGTCACGGCCGGGACGGCTCCGCCGGCCGGCCGTCCCTCACCCGGAAGGTTGCGCAGGATGCTGCAGATGCGCGCGTGCGCGTACTGCACGTAGTACACGGGGTTCTGGTTGTTCTGCTGCACCGCAAGGTCGATGTCCAGCTCCAGCGTGGTGTCGTGTGAGCGACCGACCAGGAGGAAGCGGGCGGCGTCGACGCCGATCGCCTCGATGAGGTCGTCCACGGTCACGATGTCGCCGCGACGCTTGCTCATGCGCCGCGCCTCCCCGCTCTCGAGCAGGTTGACGAGTTGCCCGATGATGAGCTCGAGCTTGTCCGGGTCGTGCGGCGGCAGCGCCGTGAAGGCGGCCTTCATGCGCGGCACGTACCCGTGGTGGTCCGCCCCCCAGATGTCGATCATGTGCTCGAAGCCGCGGTCCATCTTGTCGCGGTGATAGGCGATGTCGCTGAGAAAGTAGGTGGGGTCGCCGGTCTGGCGGATGAGGACCCGGTCCTTGTCGTCGCCGTACCGGGTCGTGGCGAGCCACGCGGCGCCCCCCTCGTCGTAGAGGAGCTGCTCGCCGTCGAGGTCCGCGAGGGACTTGCCGACCTCCCCGCCGAAGCCGCGGTGCTCGCCGTCGCCCTCGTAGAGACTGCTCTCCGCCGTCCAGAGATCGAACGGCACGCGCAGGCGCTCGAGAGTCACGCGGAACTGGGCGAGGATCGCGTCGCGTCCCCACACCTTGACTTCGTCGATGATGTCCTCCGGCGCCGCCGTCACGTCCGGCGCCACCGCGGCGAGCGCCTCGCGGTAGCGGTCGCCGACCACAGCGACGAGCTCGTCGGCGAGGTCGAGCAGGTAGGCGCCCTGATACCCCTCCTCGGGTATGGGCATGTCGAGGCCGAGCCGCTGGCCGTAGCGGGCGGCGAGCGACTGGCCGAAGCGGGTCATCTGCGTGCCGTAGTCGTTGACGTAGAACTCGCGGGTGACGTCGTGTCCGACGAAGGCGAGGATGCGGCACAGCGCGTCGCCGTAGGAGGCGTAGCGCGCGTGCCCGACGTGGAGGGGGCCCGTGGGATTGACGCTGACGAACTCCACGTTCATCCTCTGCCGGGCGCCGGCCGGCAGGGAGCCGCGACCGTAGTCACCACCCTGGGCGAGCAGGCGGTCCAGAGCGCCGCGGTACCAGGAGTCAGTCAGAAAGAGATTCAGAAAGCCGGGGCCGGCGACCTCGAAGCGGTCGCAGACGCCGCCCCCCGGACCCGCGAGCCAGCGGGCGCCGACGGCCTCGGCCAGCTCCCGCGGCACGCGACCGGACTTCTTGGCGCTCACAAGCGCCGCGTTGGTCGTGACGTCGCCGTGCTCAGGGCGTGCCGACAAGGCAAGCTCGACGGCCGGCGCCGCTCCCGCGGGCGCTCCGCCCGTCGTCAGCTCCTCGTCGAGCGCAGCCTGGAGCGAGGCCGCCAACCCGTTCATGTCGTACAGATCGTCGCTCATCGTCCACCATCGGGTCGCCGGAGCCGGCCGGGCGGCCGGCGCCCGCTGATTCTATCCGCCCCGGCGACGCCGTGCGACGGCGCCGGGCGATGGCCGGAGACGCGGCCTCAGTGGTGGTACGGCTCGCCGCGCAGGATCTTGCCGGCGCGGAAGAGCTGCTCGAGCAACACGACCCGGGCGAGCTGATGCGGCAGCGTCATGGCCGAGAGAGAAAGGGCGTCCGTGGCTCGCGCGCGGACCTCAGATGCCAGACCGAGTGAACCGCCGATCACGAAGGCGGCGCCGCCCCGCTCGAACGAACGCTGAAGCCTGGCCGCGAAGGCCTCGGTGTCCAGAGCGGCGCCCTCGACGACGAGCGCGGACACCACCGGCGCCTGCGGCCACGCGGCGAGCAGGCGCCTCCCTTCGTCGCGCAGCACCTCGGCCTCGCTGCGCCCGCGCAGGGCCACCTCCTTGACTTCGCGCACGGTGACCGTCATGTGCGGCCGGAGGAGCTCGGCGTAGTGGCGCGCGGCAGGAGCGAGGTCACGGTGCAGCGACCCCACGACGAGGAGCTCGACGCGCGCCGCCACGTCCGCTCCCTCAGGAGCGGGGCGGACCGGAGTAGAAGGCGACACGGCCCGGCCCCCCGCTCCGGGCCGTGTACATCGTCGTCGCGGCCTTGGCGACGATCTCCTCGGCCGTGAGCCCGTCGGCCGGGAAGCTCGCGACGCCCGCGGAGGCCGTGAGGGCGATGGTGCGGCCATCGGTCTCGACGGCCAGCTCCCGCATGGCCCCGAGCACGCGCCCGAGGATGGCGTCGGCCTCCTGGTCGGCAGTCTCCGGCAGAACCAGGAGGAACTCGTCGGCGCCGTAGCGGCAGACCAGGTCGCAGCTGCGCAGCTGCGCGGTGAGGGCTGCCGCCCAGTGCCGCAGCACTTCATCGCCGGCTTCGCGTCCGGCGCTCTCGTTGACCACGGTGAAGTCGTCGAGATCGATCATCACAAAGGCGATGGTGCGCCCATAGCGTTCGGCCCTCGCCAGCTCGTATGCAGCGCGCTCGCGAAGCTGCCGGAAGTTCAGGAGGCCGGTGAGCGCGTCGTGCGTCTCGTGCTCGCGACGCTCGTGGAGCAGGCGCAGGTTGTCGAGCGCGACGTCCGCCTGGTCGGCGAGGTGCGTGAGCAGCCGGCGCTGCTCATCCGGGTGGAAGCCGTTCTCCTGGTAGAGATAGCCGGCCTGCTGACCGGCGTAGCCCTCGAACTGGCAGACGGTGTCGCCCAGCCCCCAGCACATGGTCTCCTTGGTGAGGACCTCCGTGCCGGTGATCTCCTGGAGTACGCCGTCGATGATCCCGCGCTCGACGTCGCACACCGCGGTACCCGTGGCCGGCAGCCGCTCGCAGCTCAGGCAGTGGCTGAGCTTGACCAGGACGCGCTCCTCGTCGAGCTCGACCTCGAGTTCACCCAGCTTCATCTCTGCGAACCAGTCCTTGAGACCCTGGATGGAGGTGATGCCGAGGTCGCTGCTGCACCGTTTGCTGGCGAGGTAGATGGCGGGCCCGGCGCTCTCGCCGAGGATCTCTGGGAGGATCGAGAACTGCAGCAGGCGGACGAGAGACGCCGGCGCCACGGCGTCGACCGGCGTGGTCGCCAACACGTCACCGGCGGCCGGCCAGACCCTCTTCTCCTCCGACGTGGTCAACGCGATGACGCTACGCAGCGTACGTGCGAAGACGGTAGCCAGAGACACTTCTTCCTGTGAGCGCAGCGCCATGCTCATCCTCTCGGCGGCCGCAAAGACGTCAGGGCCCACAGCGGCCACGATCTCTCGTCGAGCAGCCCGCATGCCCGCAGGGCGACTCTGTCTATACTATAGGCCACGGAGGCCGCGCCCGGACACACCATCGCGACGCTCCGCCCGTGAAGCGTAGCCAGCCCAGTGAACGCCGGAGAGGCCGACATGACACCGGGACAGGAAGAACGACTCGCCGAAGACGGCGGGAGCCTCCCCAAGTCGGAGGCGCGCCGCCGCGGCCTCGAAGCCCGCGCAGCCCTGCCCGCGGCGGAGCGCGAGCGCCTCAGCACGGCCGTTTGCACCCGCGCCGCAGGTCTCCCCGAGCTGACCGCGGCCGGCACCGTCATGGCGTTCGCCACGTTCCGCACCGAGCTCGACACCGCGCCGCTCGCGGAGTGGGTACTCGCGGCCGGCAAGACGCTGTGCCTGCCTCGCATCCGCAGCGCCCGCACGATGGAGGCATTCCGCGTCTCCGATCCGGCCGCGGACCTCGTCGCCGGGACCTGGGGTATCCCCGAGCCGCGAGAGGGGCTGCCCGAGATCCCTCCCGAGAAGATGGACATCGTGTTCGTGCCTGGCTCGGCGTTCGACGAGGAGGGAGGCCGCTGCGGCTACGGCGGCGGCTACTACGACAGCTACCTGCAGCTCACCCGCCCGGGCACACCTTGGGTCGCGCTCGCGTTCGAGGCGCAGCTGATGCCCCGCATCGCGTGCGAGACGCACGACCTTCCCGTGACGGCGATCGTCACCGAGAAGCGGGTGATCAGACCGGGCTGAGCCCCAGCGCGTCGCCGAGCTCGCCGCCCAGGCGACCGGCCTCGGCGAGCAATGCGCCGTCTGCCGCCGCCGATCCCGCCGCGTCCGCGTAGCCGCCGCACGTGAAGACGGGAACGTCGCCGTCGGTGGAGAGCGCGACGAAGCGCCGCAGTGCGCCGAGTGTGTCGCCGAGCCCGGTCTCTGCGGTGACGGCGATGAGCCCGACAGCCTTCGCCGCAAGCCACTCGTCGTGGGCGTAGCGAAAGACGTTGCGGTCCATGAACGCCTTCATCTGCGCGGATACGTTCTCGTAGTAGACGGGCGAGGCGAGGATCAGGCAGTCGGCGGCGTACACACGCTCGAGGACGGTGGCGGCGTCATCGCCAAGCGGGCAGGCAGCGCGTTCACCACAGTCGTCGTGCCCGAGACACGGCGCGATGCGCCGCTCGGCCAGCGCGATCGTCTCGCAGCACGCGCCGCGGCTCGTCAGCTCGTCGAGAACACGGGCAACCAGCGTCGCCGTGTTGCCGCGGCGCGGACTGCCGACGACGGCGACGACAGAAGGACGGGATGTGGGGTCCACGGCAGGCGGCCGGACGGGGCGTTCGTGGCTCAGCCGTTGTGCAGGGCGACCTGGACCTCATCGCGGACGCGCAGCAGCGCCGTGGCGACGGTGTCCGGGTCCTCGTGGAAGCGAGCCGCCGGCATGGGGACGGAGATCGAGGCCGAGCTGCCGTCGATGTCGGTGATGGCCACCCCGACGCTGCAGATGCCGGAGCGATGCTCCTCGCGGTCGTAGGCGAGTCCGCCTTCGCGCACCTCCCCCAGCTCGGCAAGGAGCCCCTTGCGGCTGATGGGCGTGTGCCGCGCCGGCGTCTCGAGCCTCTGGGGAAGCCGGCGCTTGATCTCGTCCTGAGGGAGCTGGGCGAGGAGCGCCTTGCCGTTGGCGGTGCAGTACGCGGGGAAGCGCGCGCCGACGCGCGAGACCACCATGAGCGAGCGCTGCGGCGCCGGATGCTGGGCGATGAAGAGCACGTGCATGCCGTCCAGCACGCCCAGGTCGACGGTCTCATTGAGCTCACGCGCCAGCTGCTCGAGGTACGGCCGCACGACCGTCGGCAGATCGCGCTTGGCCATCGCGAGACGCATGATGCCGGGCCCCAGGTGCAGACGGCCCGTGGCGGCGTCGGTGTAGATGAAGTCCTCATGCTCGAGGGCGCCGCGAATGCGGTGGACCGTGGTCCGCGGCAGGGCGGACCGTGCCACCAGCTCGCTGAACGTCAATCCGCCCGACGAGTCGGCCGCCAGCAGCCGCAGGATCGTGGCGGCCCGGGCGAGCACCTGGACGCCGTTGCGCTGTTCTGTCTCCGCGTCGCGATCAGTCTCGATCACGGGTCTCCTCCATCGTCATGCTCCCGAGCCCCAGCCCCGGGGCGGGAGTCCACAATCTCACCCCGGACGGGCGGCTCCCCCGAGCCCGCGGGACATCACACGCGCCGGCGTCAGGCGGGCTCCGCAAGGGAGGGATCCGGCGCGTCCACCGGCGTCTTCTCGTCACCCGGTGGTGGCGCCTCCAGCTCGAGCCGGCGCCTGACCGGGAAGAGGTGGACGTGCCAGCGCTTCTCGACGAACCCCCAGATGCCCTTGGGCGCCTTCGCCGCCATGATCACGGCGATCACGCCCAGCAGGAGCAGGTACGACGTGCCGTACTGACTCAGGTTCTGCAGAAGCGCGAAGTAGATGACCGAGCCGATGATCGGGCCCTCGATGGTGCCGAAGCCGCCGATGACCACGATGAACAGCGCGTACGCCGTCCAGTTGATGCTGAACGCGGCCGTCGGCTGGATACGGAGCAGGTTCAGGGCGACGACGGCGCCCATGGCGCCGCATCCGAAGGCCGCGATCACGTACACGAACAGCTTGGAGCGGAACACGTTGACGCCCGAGCTCTGCGCGGCCAGCTGGTTGTCCCGGATCGCAGTGAGGGCCAGGCCGACCCGCGAGCGCAGAAGGAAGTACACCAGGAGGATGGAGCCGACGGCGACGATGAGCCCCATGAAGTAGGTGCCCTGGATGCGCGTGTCGATGGGCAGGCGAGCGGCCGAAACGATGGTCTTGCCGGAGCCACCGCCCGTCGCCTGGATGTTGGCGACGATCAGCCGTACGACCTCAGCCACGACCCACGTGCCGATGGCGAAGTAGCCGCCCTTGAGGCGGAACAGCAGGGGGCCCACCGGCAGCGCGACGACCGCCGCAATCACCCCGGCGAGTGGTACCGCGATGAAGGGGTGGAGGCCGAGGATGTCGGCGATCAGCCACACGCCGTAGGCGCCGATACCCACGTAGGCCTGCTGACCCACGGAGATGAGGCCGGCGTAGCCGCCGAGCAGGTTCCACATCTGGGCGAGGGCCAGCAGGGTGAAGAAGGTCACCAGAGTCCGTATGGTGCCGGTCTGCGCCCAGAAGGGGACGCTCGCGAGCACGGCCACGATCGCGATGAACGCGATGAGCACGTACCGGTGCATCGGCGCCGACCGCGCGATGCGGAACGCCGGGATGCTCTTGGCGGGAGTCGGCTCGGCGGGCGTGCTCATGCCGTCACCGTCTTCGCGAAGAAGCCGCTCGGCTTGAAGGCCAAAACGGACAGGAAGACGACGTGCCCCACGAAGATACCCCAGCCGGCGCCGAAGGCCTGGGCGCCCAGGGTCTGGGAGACGCCGAGGATGATGCCGCCGACGAGCGTTCCCCATATGGAGCCCATACCGCCCATGATGACCGCCTCGAAGGCGAAGATGAGGCGGAACGGTCCCTGGCTCGGATCGAACGTGGTGCGGATCGCCAGAAGGATGCCGGCCAGGGCGGCGATCGCCAGGGCGATGGCCATGGCGAGGCCGTAGATGTGTCGGTTGTTGATCCCCATGAGCTCGGCGGCTTCCTGGTCGTCAGAGGTGGCCCGGAAGGCGCGTCCGAGACTGGTCCTGTCGAGGAACAGCTGGAGCGCCGCGATGACCACGATGGCGATGACGAACACGACCAGCGGGTACCAGCCGACCGCGAGCTGGTCGGTGATCCGGACGCTGGCATTCTCGATACGGCCCGCGTCGAGGCCTTGGGAGTCGGCCGAGAACCACATCACCAGCCCGTTCTGGATGATGATCGACAGGCCGAACGTGACCAGGATCGGTCGCGTGTCGTCGGCCCCGATCGTGTAGTTGAGCAAGCCGCGCTGCAGCACGTAGCCGATGCCGAACATGATGACGATGGCCGCCAGGGACGCGAAGAACACGCCCAGTTCGAAACTGTCCAGCAGGAACAGGGCGACGAACGCGGCGAGGACGCCGAGATCGCCGTGCGCGAGATTGACGAGACGCATCACGCCGAAGACGAGGGCGAGCCCGGTCGCGAACAGTGCGAACAGCCCACCCAGGAGGACCCCTTGTACGGCGACATTCACCCAATCCATGCGATCACATCCCGAAGTAGGCCGCGGTGATTTGCTCGGAACTCAGGTCGCCGGGCTTACCCTCCAGCGAGATCCTGCCCTCGAGAAAGCAGGCGACGTAGTCCGCCACCGTGAGCACATGCTGCACGTCTTGCTCGACCACGAGGATGGTCGTACCCTTCTGCACCAGGTGACCCATCGCCTCGTAGATGCGCTTGATGACGACGGGTGCGAGACCGAGCGACACCTCGTCCAGGAGGATGAGGTGCGGGTTGGACATGAGCGCCCGCCCAATGGCCAGCGCTTGCTGTTCGCCGCCCGACAGGCTGGAGGCCTGACGCTTCATGAGGGGCTCGAGAAGCGGGAAGAGCTCAAGCACCGACTCGACGTTCCACTCACCCTTGCGGCCGCCGTAGGCGCCGATGAGCAGGTTCTCGTGGACCGTGAGGCTCGGAAACACGCGCCGACCCTCGGGGACGAGAGCGATGCCCATGCCCACACGCGTGTGGGCCGGCACGTCGTTGATGGCCTCGCCCTGGAACAACACCTCGCCCGACGACGGCCTGAGCAGGCCGGCGAGCGTCTTGAGCAAGGTGGACTTGCCGCCGCCGTTGGCGCCGATGAACGCGAACGTCTGCCCTTCCTCGACGGAGAAGTCGACCGAGAACAAGGCCTGGAAGTCGTCGTAGAAGACGTCGACGTGCTTGACCTCGAGGATGCTCACAGCGGCGTCCCCCCCATGTAGCAGGCCTGTACTTCGTCGCTGCACATGACCTCGTTGGGGTCGCCCTCGATGAGCAGGGCGCCGAAGCTGATGGCGCAGATGCGATCGACGACCGCGAGGAGCGCGTGGACGATGTGCTCGATCCAGATGATCGAGATGCCGCCCTGGCGCAGCTCGTTGATGGTGCCGATGAGGACCTCGACCTCGGTCTCGGTGAGGCCTCCGGCGATCTCGTCCAGGAGGAGCACGGTGGGATCGCCGGCGAGCGCCCTGGCCAGCTCGAGCCGCTTGCGGTCGAGCAGGGGCAGGGCGCCCGCCTGGTGATTGGCCTTGTGCGACAGCCGCGTCTGCTCGAGCACCTCGACGCAGCGCCGGTAGCTGGCGCGCTCGCCGGCGCCGCGGGCATACGCGGCGCACACCAGCACGTTCTCGAACACGCTCATGCCCGAGAACGGCTTCGGGATCTGGTAGGTACGTCCCAATCCCAGGCGGCAGATGTCCTGCCGCGCCAGGTGCGTCACGTCCTTGCCCTTGAACTCGACCCGACCCGAGTCGGGCCGATACACGCCGGTGACGAGATTGAAGAAGGTCGTCTTGCCGGCGCCGTTCGGCCCGACGATGCCCAGTGCTTCGCCTTCGCGGAGCTGCACGCTCAGGTCGTCGATGACCTTCACGCCGCCGAAGGACTTGTTCAGGCCCGTGGTCTCGAGCACCACGGTCATGAGAGTCTCCCTCGCTGCGTCTCTGCTACCTCCGGATGACGCGGAGCAAGGTGACCGGGCACTCGAGTCGGGTCAGTCACTCAGTACTCCATCTGCGTGATCTCGGCGTTGGTGGGCACCTCCGGGGCGATGGAGTTCTCGACGATCTTGAGGTCGAACGGGTACTTCTCGCCCTTGACCCACTGGCCGCCCACGAGCGGCGTGATGCAGACGTTCGGGACCGGGTTCAGGTCGCTTCCGTTCCAGTGGACGGGGCCGCTGATGGTCTCGATGTCGGTGGCCTGGACGGCGGCGATGATCTGCTCTTTGTCGTCGATGTTCTCGGTGCGCTTGATGGCGTCGGCCACGACCTCGAACACGGCGTAGTGCATGATCGGCTGCGTCCACTGCTTCCCGGTCGTCGACTCGTAGGCGTCGCCGATCTCCTGGCTGGTCTGGCCGGTGAGTGACGAGGTGAACGGATGCTGCGGCGTCCACCACACCTCGGTGGTGAGGCCGTAGCCGATGTCGCCGACAGCCTCGAGGGCCGACGGGAAGAGGAGGGCCTTCGCGATGGTGACCAACGGGGGCTTGAGGCCCTGCTGATAGGCCTGCTTCCAGAAGTTCGTGAAGTCGGGCGGGATCATGACGCCGTTGAGGATGTCGACGTCGGCGGCCTTGAACTTGGAGATCTGCGAGGTGAAGTCCTCGGTGCCGTTCTGATACCGGCCGGGGTCGGTGAACTTGTAGCCGGCGGGGCCCCAGAAGGTGGGCATGCCCGTCTCGGGGTCGGCCCAGGCGTTGCCGTCGGCGTCGTTCGGCCACATCACGCCGATCTTCTTGTTGGTCGGGAAGCTGTCCCACATGGACATGAACACGGCGGCCGCCGACTCGGAACCCCAGAAGGAGTGGTAGGTCCACTTGAAGGGGTTCTCGGGATCGCCGCCGCGGCCGAAGAAGTAGGCCTGCCACGGGCAGTCGTTGGACACGCACGGGACGCCGAACGCCTCGCACTGGTCCGCCACCGGCGGCACCGTGTCCGGCGTGGAAGCGACCATCATGATGTCGATGGCGTCATTGTTGATGAGGTCGCCGGCGACAGTCGCGGCGCGGTTCGAGTCTGACTGCGAGTCCTTGATGATGAAGTTGATCGGGTGCACCGCGCCGTCGGCCG
The DNA here is from genome assembly GCA_963695395.1 of uncultured Thermoleophilia bacterium. Taxonomy (GTDB): domain Bacteria; phylum Actinomycetota; class Thermoleophilia; order UBA2241; family UBA2241; genus CAIXSE01. The sequence continues at coordinate 84,561 of CAVOGK010000002.1, forward strand.
TGGCGAGGCCGTCGGCGACAGCTTCGCTCCACTGGTCGACGCAGAACTGGTCCGCCTCGCCGAAGGCCGCCAACGGACCGGTGAGCGGCGACACGAAGCCGATCTTGATCTCGCGGCCCTCGCCGTCGCTGCTGGCGGCGTCGTCGCTGCTGCCGCACGCGGCGAGCACGCCGCCGAGCCCGCCGGTGGCGCCCAGGGCGAGGCCGGTGGCGCCGGCCGTCTTGAGGAAGTCTCGACGGGAGAGGGGCGTCTTGATGCCCGTCTCGGTCGTCTTGCGGATCTTGTCCTCTGAACTCATACCGCCTCCTTCACGTGGTCCCGCCTCCGCCCGCCTCCCGAGCCGGGTGACGCGACGAGCCGGGACCCCCCCGATGGCCTTCTTGAATGCCGGTGCTGCGAACGGGCGCCCGTGCCGACAGACTCCGGACGCCGCGACGCGCACCTCTCAGAGCCTAGTCAACGGTGCGATACCACCTCCATGGCCATCCACCATACGGACGTTCCCTCCCACGATACGGGCATCATACCGTCGGGCTCCATGCTGTCAAGCAACGGTTCCGCCCCGCGGTACGCTCGGGCCGCGCGTCCCTCAGGCTCCGTTGACGAGCTCGGGATGGAGCTTGAGCCGCTCCACGACTTCGGCGACGGACGCGGGCTGCAACTGCATCGACTGGGCGATGCCGACGAGGCGCTCGACCAGCTGCCGGTTGGACTCGGCAGGAACGCCCTTCTCGAGCGTGAGCGTGTCCTCCATGCCGGTGCGCGCGTTCCCTCCCATGGCCAGACCGACGGCCGTCATCGGGAGGTTTGCCTTGGCCACGCCGATGACCTGCCAACTGGTGCCCTCGGGCAGCTCGCGCACGAGGTACGCGAGCAGTCCCGGGTCGCCCTTCATGCCGCCGCGGACGCCCATCACGAAGGAGACCTGCAGCGGCTGCACGAGGAGCTCCTTGTGCAACAGGTAGAGCATCATCTCGAGGTGGCCGGTGTCGTAGATCTCGACCTCGGGCTTGACCCCGAGCTCGATCATCCGGGCGGCCAGCTCCATCATCTGCTTGGGCGGATTGAGGAACTCCGCGGCGGCGAAGGTCATCGAGCAGGGGTTGAGCGTGGCCATCGCGGGCCTCGCCTCGACCAGGCGCATGCGCTCTTCGTAGGTGAACTGGAGCCCGCCCGTGGAGAGCTGGGTGATGCCGGGGCACACCTCGCGGACGGCCTCGACCGTACGCCGCGCGACGTCGACGTCGGCCGTCATGTCGCCCTTGTCGTCCCGGAGGTGGATGTGGATGACGGCCGCGCCGGCCTCGTGGCAGGCCCTGGCGTCGGCGGCGATCTCCGCCACGTTCCCCGGCATGCCGGCGTTGTCGGCCTTGGTCGCCACGGGCCCCGTGAGCGCCGCGGTGATGATCGGTCTGGGCATGATGGCCTCCTCGGAGGTCGTGGGGTCGGGAATCGTCTGGCGCGCGGGTGCACACGCGAGGGCGGAGGTCCGTGCCCGGACGGGCGGGGACGGGCGGCTGCTCAGCCGCCCGTCCCCGTGCCGTCGGCGTGCGCGCGTCGTCCCCGCCGGAGAACCCGGGACACGCTCCCGCAGTCCCGGCTCAGATCTCGCGGGGCTCCGGATAGGGGATTGCGACGAGCATCGTCGCCGGCGAGTTGGTGTGGTTCAGGATCGAGCGGGCCTCGTCCGGCGCCAGGTAGATGGAGTCCCACTTCTTGAGGATGACCTCGCCCTCCTCCGTCTTGACGGTGACTTCACCCTCGAGCACGAAGTAGACCTTCTCGATCGGGGTGGCGACGTACTCGCAGCCGCCCCCGGGCAGGAAGTGAGAGATGCTCATCCAGAAGTTGCGGGTCTTGCTGACCTCGAACCCCTGCAGGCGCAGGCCGTACACGTCGAAATGTCCCGGGGCCTCGTAGCTCGGGGCCTCGTCGTACCTGGTGACCTCCATGCCTCACTCCTTCTCGAGCCGTGTCCGGCTTCTCCGAATGAAAACCAACGCCGTCAAGCGCCACGCCGTGCCGTCCGTGGCGAACGCCAACGGGCGCCACGCCGTCGGCCTGGGGGCGACAGGCGGATCAGTAGCCGGCTCCGGGACCGTAGCCGGTGCCGGCGTAGGTGTACGTGCGATCCGGCACGTCGTTCAGGTCGTCCTCGTCGATCTCGGCGGCGCAGCGCACCATGGAGCCGTCGCCCATATACCAGCGGATCGGGAAACAGAAGAAGCGGAACCGCTTGCCCTTGACCTTGTCCAGGTCGCCGCCGAGGTTCTCGACGCCGACGATGCCGTGGCCGAGCATCTGCTTGTGGCAGGGCTCCCAGGTCCCCTCGCAGCCGATCGCCTCGAGGTCGCCGAACTTGGCGTCGTAGGCGTCCTGGCCGTGCACCTCGATGTAGACGGCCTTCTCGAACTCGGCGTAGGCCTCGATGCCGTACTTCTCGATGTACTCCTCGGTGATCGGACGGCCGGAGGCGCCCGGGAGGTTCATCTGCGGCGGGCCGTTCTTGCCCATCGCGGTGTGGAGCGGATGGTCGAGGGCCTGCATGTCCATGGCCACGACCTTGACCTGCTTTTCGACGAACCACCTGCCGGCCTCGACGCCGGTGCCGCAGGAGTACTGGTAGTAGTCCATGGAGTCGTCGAACTTGCGGTGCATGCCGGTGTTGAGGCACACGACCATGCCCTTGAGCTCCTCAGGCTTGATGCCGGCGCGCTCGCAGGCGTCCTCGATATGCGCGGGCAGGATGAGGCCCCACTTCTCGATCTGGATGTCGAGGCAGACGGCGTCGCCGGTGTAGGCGTCGACCGGCATCTCGTGCGTGTAGCGGGCACGTTTGCCGTTGAACTCGCGCTCCATGACGTGACGAGGAGCGTCGGCGTGGGTGCCGGTGTGCTGCACGCAATCGATGCGTTGCGTGAGGACACCGCCCTTCGCCAGGGTGTGCATGGAGTCGATGACCGGCTTCACGAAGTACGGCCACCGGGGAATCTCCGCGCTGAACGGATGTGTGAGGTCGACGAATACCTTCTTGCCCATGGGCCTACTCTCCTCGGTCTCGTTACAGTCACGGCAGACGGGCTCTCGCGCACCCGGACTGCCCGCCGACGATGATGTGGCGGCCGTGCGCCCGGTGCTCGACTATCCGCATCTCGGACACGAAATGCCGTATCGTGGATACGCTAAGACGTCCCGAATCCGCTGTCAATACGGATCCGGCGTTGGAGGCGGCCGCCGGTCAGCTCGCGTTGATGGCCTGCTGGATGTCGTCGCGAGTACGGAGGAGCGCGGCGGAGATGCGCTCCTCGTGGCCGTCGAGGCGAGCGGCCGGCATGGCCACGGTGATGGCGGCCATGGCGCCGCCGGCATCCTTGAGGGCGGCGCCCACCGCGGACACGCCGAGCGTGTGTTCCTGGTGGTCGTAGGCCACGCCGGTGGTCCGCGCCTCCTCGACCTCCCGGAAGAGCGCGTCCCGGTCGACGATGGTGTGGCTGGTGAGCGGCTCGAGACGCGGCGGTACCAGACGCGCCGCCTCCGCGTGCGGCAGCTCCGCGAGGAGCGCCTTGCCGCACGCGGTGCAGTAGAGCGGGAAGCGGTCGCCCACCTCCGCCACCACACGGAGCGAGCGTTGCGGGACGTACTGGTCGGTGAACAGCGCGTCGTCGCCGTCGAGCACGACGAGCTCCACGGTCTCATGCAGCTCGAGTGACAGGCGCTTGAGGAACGGCGCCGACTCGCGCCGCAGATCGCGCCGGCCGGCGGCGGCGATGCTGACGAGGCCGGCGCCGATGTGCAGCTTGCCTGAGGGCGAGAGGCGCATGAGGCCCTCCTGGCAGAGAGTCCCGACGATGCGGTAGCAGGTGGAGCGAGGCAGACCGACCTGGTCGGCGAGCGCGATGGGAGTCAGGCCCTCGGGCGCGACGGAGAGCGCCCGCAGCAGCAGCGCCGCGCGCGAAAGGACCTGTACTCCCTCGCGCCTCTCAGCCGTCTCAGAACCCCCGCTCGGGATCGCCCAGCACGTGCACCAGGTACGCCGCCAGACGCTTACGCGACGCCTCGGCAGACTCGGGCGTCCACTCGGCGAACCCCTTGCCGCTCTTGAACCCGAGATCCCCGGCTTCGACCTTCGCGCGAAGCAGCGGCGACGGCGCACCCGAAGCCTCGAGGTGGGGCAGGATGTACGTGTGGATCGCCAGCGTGAGGTCGAGGCCCACCATGTCCGCGTTCTCCATCGGCGCCAGGATCGGCAGGCGCAGGCCGGGACCATAGCGGATGCTCTCGTCCACCGTCTCCGCATCGGCGATGCCTTGCTCGACGATCGAGATGGCTTCCCGCCAGAGGGCATGCTGCAGACGATTGGCGACGAAGCCCGGCACATCCTTCTTGCAGTCGATAGGGTGTTTGCCGACGCGCCGCAGCAGGTCCATGGTGCGCTCGACAACGGCCGGATCGACCTGCTCGGTGCGCACCACCTCGACCAGAGGGATCAGATACGGCGGGTTCCAGAAGTGCGTGCCGACGACCCGCTCCTTGTGCGCGGCGCGGGCGCCGATCTCGGCGATGCTCATCACCGACGTGTTGGTGCACAGGATCGTCTCGACCGGACAGACGGCGTCGAGACGCTCGAAGACCTCCTGCTTGAGGGCGAGATCCTCGAACACGCACTCGACGACGACGTCGGCGTCGGCAGCCGCCTCCGCGAGGTCCGTGGCGGTGCGCACGCGGCCGACGGCGTCGGCGACGCCGTCGGCCGCGAACAGACCGTGCTCGGCGAGGAAGGTGAGGTTGGTCGCGATCGTGCCCGGGACGCGCTCCAGAGCCTCCTGAGACACGTCCTGGAGCGCGACCTCATGCCCGGCGGCGGCGAAGACCTGGGCCACGCCGACGCCCATCATGCCGCCGCCGATGACGGCGACGCGCTCCGCGCTCGTGGTGCTCACGGCAGCCTCCCCTCGAATCGGCGGATCAGGCGGCGGTGCTGCCGCCGTCCACCATCAGGATGTCTCCGGTGACGAAGTCGGACGCCGCCGAGGCGAGGTAGACGGTCGCGCCCATGAAGTCCTGGGGATCCGCGGCGCGGCCCCACGGGATGCGCTGCATGAAGATCTTGTAGAGCTCGGGGTCGTCGAGGACCTGCTGGGTCAGCGGAGTCCAGAAGATGCAGGGGGCGATCGAGTTCACGTTGATGTGGTGCTTGGCCCACTCCGCGGCGAGCTGCTTGGTGAGCAGGTGCACCGCGCCCTTGGCGGTGCCGTAGGCGGAGTATCCTCCGGGATGCCCGAGCTCGCCGCGCACGGAGCCGACGGTGATGATCTTGCCGCCGCCCTGGGCGATCATGCGTTTGCCGGCAGCCTGGCAGACGATGTACGTACCTTTGACGAGCGAGTCCATGACCTTCTGCCACTCGTCGAGCGGAAACTCCTCGGCGGCGAAGCGGTTGGCCTGGCCGGCCGCGGTGACGAGGATGTCGACCTTGCCGAACTCGTCGACGGTCTTCTGCACCATGGCCTCGACGCTCTCCGGGTCGACCGCGTCGCACGAGACGGGCAGCACCTTTGCGCCGGTCGCCGCGGCGATGTCGGCCGCGGCCGCCTCGACGTTCTCGGCGCGCCGGCTCGTGACGACCACACTCGCGCCGAAGGCGGCCATCGCCTTGGCGGCGTCGTGGCCGAAGGCCCCCGAACCGCCGGTCACGATCGCGACCTTGCCGGTCAGATCGAACAGGCCGCGGATCTTGTCGACACTCCAGATCTCACGCTCAGCCATCGCGCGTCTCCTCTCACGTCGTGTCCGGCTCACGGGCGACGGACCGAGGTGCGACTCTCGCGCGATGCGGCTGCGGCGGGCGAGTTCGTCTCCAGCCCGGCGACCCCACCACGGGTCCCCTCCGACCGTCCGCTCAAGGGCGGAATGCCCACGATGCGGAACAACTGGTCCATGATGCGAACACTCTTGCAGATGACCGGGAGCGGGTCAAGCATCCCCCGAACGCCCTGACGGGAGGTCTCCGAGCGCTCAGACGCGCGCCGTAAGACCCCCGTCCACGTAGAGGATCTGGCCGGTGACGAAAGCCGCCGCCGGTGAGACCAGGAAGAGCACGGGACCGACCACGTCGGCAGCCTCGGCCCAGCGGCCCATGGGGATGCTCGCACGGAGGCCGGCGGCGAAAGCTTCATCGGAGAGCACGGCACGCGTGAGGTCGGTCTCGACGAAGGTCGGCGCGACGGCGTTCACGCGAATGCCCAGCTCGGCCCACTGGGCGGCGAGCGAGCGGGTCAGGGAGTCGACCGCGCCCTTGCTCGCCGAGTACTCCGCCTGTCCGAAGGTGGCCCCGAACCGCCCGCGTACGGAAGACAGGTTGACGATGGCGCCCCCGCCGCTGCGCGCCATCTCCGCGCCGACGGCCTGGCAGCAGACGAAGGTGCCGGTCGCGTTGATCTCCAGGACGCGCCGCCAGTCGTCCAGCGGAAGGGCCTCCGCCCGCTTGCGCACCGTCACCCCGGCGGCGTTGATGAGGATGTCGATCCGGGGGAACGCCGCGAGCACGTCGGCAACGGCGCGGCGCACGGATCGCTCGTCGGTCACGTCGATACGGAGGCCGAGCGCGTCGACCCCTTGCGCGGCGAGAGCGGCGGCGGACGCTGCTGCACGCTCCTCGTCGACGTCGGCGACGGCGACGTGGGCGCCGTGAGCGGCCAGCCCCTGGGCGATCTCCCCGCCGAGCCCGCCGCTGCCGACGACCACGGCGTGCTTACCGGCGATGGCGAATGCGTTCATGTCCCCCCTCGTGTCTTGCGCTACTCGCACCCCGCATCGGACGCACCGGCATCGAGGCCCGGGCCGGGGCCCGACGGCTCAGACGCCGTCCAGGTCCCGCTGGATCGAGTCGCGGAGGGACAGGAGCTGCGCCGTCACCGAATCCTGGTCCTGGGAGAAGCGCGATGCCGGCATCGGCGTCGCGATCGACGCGCTGCGCCCGTCGACGTCGGTCACCGCGACGGCGACGGCACAGATACCATGCCGGAGCTCCTCGCGCTCGTAGCCGAGGCCGGTGAGACGCACCTCCTCGAGCTCCTGAAGCAGCTCCCCGCGACTTCTGGGCGAGCCCTCTGCCGTCGGCTCCAGCGTCCGCGGCAACCGGCGGCGGAGCTCGTCCGGCGAGAGCTGGGCGAGAAGCACCTTGCCGCTGGCCAGCCTGTAGGCCGGGAAATGGGCGCCCACCCTGGCGATCGCCATGAGCTCGCGATGGGGCGCCGGATGCTGCGCCAGGAAGAGCACGCGCGAGCCATCCAGCACGGCCAGGTCCACCGTCTCATTGAGGTCCCGGGACAGGCGCTCGAGATACGGCTCCAGCACGGAGAGCAGGTCGCGGCGGCCAAGGACGGCCAGACGCTGGAGCCCGCGGCCGAGCTCACGAAGACCCGTCGCTTCATCGACGCGCACGTAGCCGACCTGCTCCAGCGCAGTGCAGATACGGTGCACGGTCGTCTTGGGCAGGCCCGTCCGGGACGCGAGTTGCGCCAGGGTCTGGCCACCACGCGACTCTGCGAGCGCTCCGAGGATGGCGGCGGCCCTGGTGATGACCTGCATGCCACCCTTCTGCGCTTCAGCGTTCTCGTCGGAGCCTTTTGGCATCTCCGGGTCCTTCTCGGCCACAGCCGGTCAGTGTGCGTCGCGCCGCTTCCAGGCCCTCTCCAGGACCACCGTCCCGACGTTGAGGCTGGCGTCCACCTGCACGATCATCTCGGCCGGCTTGTAGCCGTCCGCCTCGATGCGCACGTGGTACTCGTGGCCCGGCTCGAGGTGGTCGACGAGCGCCTCGCCGAAGACGTCGGCGGTCGCCTCACCGACCACGCCGCCGTCCACCGCGACCGCCAGCGCGGCGCCCTCGGCGCACTCATCGGTGTCGCCGAAGACCACCGAGCAGGCGACGAAGGCCTTCTCCCAGCGGTGCAGGTTCTTGTAGTAGACGCGTGGCCTGGTGCCCAGCCCGTCGCGGTAGCGCTCGAGGCTGTCGGCGACGATCATGGCTTCCATCTCACTCTCCTCGAGCAGGTGGAGCTTGATCGCGTCCGTGGGACACACCTGGCTGCAGCGCGTCTCGGTCCAGCCGTCGTCGAGGAGGTGGGCGCAGCCGGTGCACTTCTGCGCCAGCTGCTTGTCCTCGTTCCAGTAGACGGCGCTGTACGGGCAGCTCGAGACGATCTCCTTGCGGCCCCTGGCCTTGACCGGGTCGATGATCACGAGGCCGTCGTCGCGCCGGTAGACGGCGCCGTCGGCGGTGAGGCACGGCGCCTCGTCGCAGTGCATGCAGGGCATGGGCAGGTACGCCGTCTGGACGATCGGGTACTGGCCGCGCTCCTTGCGCTTGATGTGCATCCAGCGCTGGCCGTGCCAGGGCTGGGCCGCCGAGTACGGCGGGAACTCGTTGTCGACGAACTCGTCCTTGTCGGCCAGGAAGCAGTCGTTGCAGTCGTGGCAGCGCGCCACGTCGATGACCATGTGCCACGTCTTCATCGGGCCTCCCCCTCCCACTTCTCGATCTGGATCAGACACGAGTTGTTGGCCATCGCCGTCGAGGTCGGCGTGATGTAGCGCTTGCTGGTGAGGATGTTGACGCAGCCGGCGATGTCGGGGGAGTCGCCCGGTTCGCCGAGCGGCGTGTACTCGGCGCAGCTCTCGTAGGAGTGCACGGTTCCCGGCGCCACGCGTTCGGTGACCTGCGCCGAGAGGATCACGGCGCCGCGGTCGTTGAAGGCGCGGATGAGGTCGCCCTCGGCGATCCCCCGCGCCTCCGCGTCCTTGCTGTTGACGCGCATGACCCAGTAGTAGTGCCCGTCGTCGTGGAGGATGCGATGCTCTTCGACCTCGTTCAGCCAGCTCTCCTTGGAGTCGCCCATGGTGTGGAAGCTGAAGCGCGGGTGCGGGCTCACCATCTGCAGCGGGTACTGCTCGTAGAGTTCCGTCGTGTGGTGCCCTTCCCAGCTGGGGATGAACTGCGGGCCCATGGCCGGGCGCTCGGGGTCGACCACGTCCATCTCCAGGCGCTCGATCGCCGAGCTCACGAACTCGATCTTGCCGGACGCCGTCTGCAGGCCCTCGAAGCCGACCGTGTCGCCGGGTCGCGGACCCCAGTCGGGCGTGTCGCGTTTGCGTCCTTCGGCGAACCAGCGCATCGCCGGCGTCGACTTGTAGTCGTCGGGGATCGGCACCACGTAGTAGCCCTTCTTCTCGAACTCCTCCCAGGTGATGTTGTTGGGGAGGTCGGTGGCGTGGAAGTACGCCTTGCACCAGTCGTATTCGTCCATGCCGCCCTCGGTGAACACGTCGCCCATGCCCATGCGCCCGGCGACGGCCGCGAAGATGTCGTAGTCCGACTTGCTCTCGCCGAGCGGCTCGACGCACTTCTTCTGGAAGACGATCACGCGGTGGTTGGTCTGGTTGTGGTTGTCCGGGATGTAGCCCGAGCAGTTGCCGAACTCGCTCATGTCCCAGCGCTCGAAGTTGGTGCAGGCCGGCAACACGATGTCGGCGAACTTGGCCTCGCCCTCCATCCAGATCGACTGGTTGACGACGGTGCGGACCCCGCCCTCACGGTAGGCCTTCACGTAACGGTTGGTCTGCTGCATCGTGCCGAAGAACGAGCCGCCGTAGCGCCAGTACATGGTGATGAACGGGTAGCCCGGCGCCGGGTACTGGTACTTCTGCATCTGGCTCTGGATCGAGGAGCCCGAGAAGCCCTTGCCGCGCCACTCGAAGCGTTCGTGCATCATCGCCTCGGGGATCCGCAGGCGAGGGATCGCCTGACCCTCGGTGGAGTCGTGGACGTTCACCGTCGGCTTCCGTCCCGAGCTGTGCGGGAACATGCGATACAGGAACCGGTAGGCCGCCGCCGTCTTCTCGGGATCGCCGGAGATGCCACCCTCGGCGTAGCCGGGGAACACGAACGAGCAGTCCGAAGGGGCGCCCTGCGAGGTGCCCCAGATGTTGACGCCCGGTTTGCCGTAGCCCTGCATCGCCGCCAGTGCGATCATCGTGCGGGCCCACTCGTTGCCGGTCGCCGAGCGGCAAGCGCCGCCCCAGCCGCCCAGGCCGCCGGCGGCGAGCATGGTCTTCTTGGCGCCCCACTCGCGGGCGAGCGCGCGGATCTGGCGGGCGGGGATGCCGCACTCACCCTCCGCCCACTCCGGCGTCTTGGGCACGTTGTCGGACTTGCCGAGGACGTAGTCGCTCCACTCGTCGAAGCCCGTGGTGCGCTCGGCGACGTACTCCTTGTCGTAGGTGCCCTCGGCCAGCCACGTGTGAGCGATGGCGAGGCCGAAGGCGACGTCGGTGCCGAGCCGCGGCGCGAACCACTTGTCGGAGAAGAGCTCGGCGGTGGGGCTGTAGTAGGGATCGACGAACACCATCTTGATCCCGAGTTCCTTCATCCAGTAGCGGCGTGAGGTGCTCTCGAAGGCGGAGTAGATGCCGCCGCCGGTGGTCTCCGGATCGGACGACCAGAAGACGACCATCTCGGTGTGCTTGAGCGCGTCCTCGAGCAGGTCGTACTGCTCCGGGATCCCGAGCCGGTGGCTGTTGCCCCACATCGGCATGCCGCCCCAGTGCCAACCCTCCCAGCTGTCGGGATTGTGCGCCGAGTGGGCCATGCCCATCAGGTTGAGAAAGCGGTAGTAGGCGCTGTGGCGGTAGCCGATGTTGCCCCACAGATGGTGCGAGCTGCACGTGGTGAGGATGGAACCGGGACCGTGCTCGCGCTTCTCGCGGATCATCTCCGTGGTCACGAGGTCGAGAGCCTCGTCCCAGCTGATCGGCTCGTATCCGGAGACGCCGCGGTTCTGGATGTTGCGCTCGCCGTCGGGATCCCAGTCGACGCGCTTGAGTGGCGTCAGGATGCGCTTCGGCGAGTACACCATGGAGCGCTGCGCCTGGGCATGCGGCGAGAGCGTCGTGCGGCGCGGCGGCGTGAACCTGCGGCCCCGCGCCTCGATCACCCAGTCGCCCTTGTCGTCGTCGGCGAGGTCGATCGGCGTCATACGCACGATCCGGCCGTCTTCCACATCCACGAAGACGGGTCCGCCCGTGGTGCAGTTGGTGAGCCTCTCCGTGTGACCCATACTCTCCGACCTCCGCTCGCGGCTGGGGACTGGCAGACCCGGGCCCGTCCGGCGCAGGCGGGCGCGGTGGCATCCACGATGCGGATGCTTCTGCCCGCATCACGGAAATCCTACCGTGGAGCGTGTTCGTGTCAACCGCTCCGCCCGTTGCTGCCGGAGGATCCCGCGGCACGTGCGCCGGGGCCAGAGCCACCCTACCGAGGCGTTCCATCGCACGGAACGGTCTCGACCGCAGTACGGAATCGGACTACAATCCGGCGCGAGGATCATCAGGAGCACGTCCCGAGGAGACCATATGTCCGCCGCACCCCCAGCACCCTCACCGGCCGCCACGCCGGACAACGCTTCGTCGCCCGCTCACGACGCCCGTCTGTACCAGACGACCGCGACGACGGCGACCGATTACTGGAACGACTCCTGTTCCGTCGAGGAGCTCACCTACGCGATCGAGCGCGGAGCCGTCGGAGCCACGACGAACCCGACGATCGTCGGCGATGTGCTGAAGAAGGAGATGCACCTCTGGCGCGAGCGCATCGCGGAGATCGTCGAGCAGAACCCCACCTGGTCCGAAGACGAGATCACCTGGCAGCTGATCGAGGAGATGGCGATGCGCGGCGCCGAGCTGCTGCTCCCCGTCTTCGAGCGTGAGGGCGGCATGAAGGGGCGCCTCTCCATCCAGACGGACCCGAGGCTCTATCGCGACCCTGCGCGCATCGCGGAGCAGGCGATACGCTTCGGCGCTCTCGCCCCCAACATGCAGGTCAAGATCCCCGTGACGGAGGCGGGCGTGCAGGCGATCGAGACGGTGACGGCGGCCGGGATCAGCATCAACGCCACGGTCTGCTTCACGGTGCCGCAGGCGCTCGCCGTCGCCGCAGCGGTCGAGCGCGGCCTGCAGCGTCGCGAGGCGGCCGGCGAGGACGTCTCGTCCATGACTCCCGTCTGCACGCTGATGGTCGGCCGTCTCGACGACTGGATGCAGCTCCTGATGCAGCGCGACGGCGTGGCCGCCGACCCCGGCTGCGTGCCGTGGGCCGGCCTCGCCTGCATGAAGAAGGCCTACGGCATCGTGCGCGAGCGCGGCTACCGTACGCGCCTGCTCGCCGCCGCATACCGTCACCACCTGCACTGGTCCGAGCTCATCGGCGGCGACGTCGTGCTGACGATCCCGTACAGCTGGCAGCGCATCTTCAACGAGTCCGACATCGCGGTCGTGCCGCGCATGGACGACCCCGTCCCGCCCGCGATGGTGAAGGAGCTCTACGACCGCTTCCCCGACTTCCGGCGCGCCTACGACGCCGACGGCATGACTCCCACGGAGTTTGACTCCTACGGCGCGACGGCGCGGACGCTGCGCGGCTTCATCGCCTCCTACCATGACCTGGTGGCCGTGGTCCGCGACTTCATGCTGCCGAACCCCGACGTGAAGTAGACACGTCGGAGGCGGCCGGCCCAGGCTGCGCGCGTCCCCCGAACGCGATCCACGCGCGATGCGGACGCGCTCGCCCGCGGCACGGGCAGCGCGTCGTGGCGGGACGGCACGTCAAGCGCGGCCGACGCTTCGGCCCGCCGCGCCCCATGGGCTACACTCCATCTTCGCGATGAGCCCACTTGGGACAGACCGGGAACCGGTACGGATCGGCGTCCTGCTCGCCGGCGGCGAGTCGCGGCGCATGGGCCGCGACAAGCGCGGGCTGCGCCTGGGCGGCGAGACGCTGCTGCGGCGCAACCTCGACTTCCTCAGCAGCGTCTTCCCCATAGTCGGTCTATCGGTGAGGAGCGCGGATCAGGCCCCGGACGACCTGGAGGCCGGCGTCCTCGTCGTTCCCGATGAGGCCCCGGGCTCGCCACTCGCCGGCCTCGCCTCGGTCCTCGGCCGGCTCCACGCGCCGGTCTTCGCCATGGCGGCCGACCTCATCGCGCCTGAGCGCGACGCCGTCGGCCGCGTGCTCGAAGCCTTCGACGGCGTGGACGTCGCCCTTCCCGTCGCGGACGACCACCTGGAGCCGCTGCACGCCGTGTACGGACCGGAGTGCCTCACCCACATGAAGCGGCTGCTCGCCGGCGGCGCGCACAGCATCCTCGACCTCTTCCCACTGGTGCGCGTCGCGCGCGTGCCCTTCGCCGACACGGCGCCGTTCTTCAACGTGAACACGCCGGCGGACTGGGCCGAGGCGCAACGCCGCCACGACGGCGGTGCGCGGACCCCCGGAGAGGCGACCCAGGACGGACCGGACGCGCGTGCGGCGCGCAGTGCCGGCGGGCCGGCCGTCCTCGGCGTCGTCGGCCGGCCCAACAGCGGCAAGACGACCCTCATCGAGAAGTTGATCCCGGATTTCACGCGCCGCGGCCTCCGCGTCGGCGCCGTCAAGCGCGTAGCCCGCTTCGACATCGACGTGCCGGGCAAGGACTCGTGGCGCCACGGGCAGGCCGGCGCCGACGCCTACACCGTCGCGTCCTCGTCCAAGCTCGCCTTTGTCGCGCGCCGCGACGAGGAGGCGAGCCTCGACGAGATCGTGACGCGCTACTTCGGCGGTTGCGACGTGGTCGTGTGCGAGGGCTACCGCCGCGAGGCGGCCGATGTCGTCGAGGTCTTCCGTTCGGCCGCCGGCTACGAGTCGACCGTGTGCGCGCCCGGCGAGCCGCTGGCGCTGGTCACCGACGCTGATCTCGCTCACGAGCATCGGTTTGCGCTCGGCGACACCGCCGAGCTCGCGACGTTCCTGATCGAACGCCTGGGTCTCGCCGCGCGAGCGTAGCAGGCGCCGCGCGAGCGTCAACGCGTCGGTCTCCATGACGCGCCCGACGGTCGCCGGCCCCATCTGTCTGCCTCCGGTTCGCCGGACCAGCGGTGTCACCATGGCCGGCGTGGCCGGACGTGAAAGGGAAGTGCTGGCGCCGCGGTCAGCGCCGGTGGTACCCTCTGCTCGTCCATCTCCAAGCCCTTCGCCCTACGGCATCCGCTACGGGCGCTGGGCCGTACCACGGAAAGACCGTGGGGCGGCGATGTGTGATCGCCGTCGTGGGCCCTGGGGGAAACGCCAGGACCTCCCCGTGCTTGGAAAGGAGCCAGGGACATGACCGCCCCGACCCGCGCAGGTCGGGCCGCCGCTGCCTCGCCGGATCGCACGGCGCCCGCGACGGCCCTGCCGCCGCAGCACAGTACCCGGAGGCCGCACAGCCGCGCCGTGTTCGCCGCGCGGCTGGCTTTCGCCGTGCGGCGCTGCAGCCTGCTCGTCCCGGCGGCCTTGCTGGCCGTTCTGGTGCTCGCGGCTGCGGGCTGCGGCTCCTCGACCGGCTTGACGGCAGGCGCCGGCGAGCAGCCGCGCGAGCTCAGCGTCCTTGCCGCGGCGTCCTTGACGGACGTCTTCACCCAGCTCGGCGAGGACTTCATGACCGCCCATCCGGACGTCAGGGTCGCGTTCGACTTCGCCGCCAGCAACGACCTCGTCTCGCACCTGGAGCAGGGCGCGCCGGGGGACGTGCTCGCCACCGCCGACACGCAGACCATGCACGCGGCCGGCGACCTCGTGGACGAGCCTCAAGCTTTCGCCGGCAACAAGCTCGCGATCGCCGTCGCGCCGGGCAACCCGGAGCACGTCACCGGGCTGACCGACCTCCACCTCAAGGACCTCAAAGTGGTCGTGGCCGCGCCGGAGGTGCCCGCCGGCAAGTACGCCCTGGAGGCCGCCCGCAAGGCCGGCGTCACCCTGACCCCAGTCTCTCTCGAAGTCTCCGTCAAGGGAGTCGTCGCCAAGGTCTCCCTGGAGGAGGCCGACGCCGGCATCGTCTTCGCTACCGACGTCCGCGCGGCGAAGGGCGGGATCGACGGGGTCCTGATCCCCGACGACCAGAACGTGATCGCGACCTACCCGCTCGCGACCGTGGCCGCGAGCGAGCGTCCTGAAGACGCCCGCGCCTTCGTCGACTTCGTACTCTCGGCCGAAGGCCAGGAAGTCCTCGCCGGCTACGGGTTCCTGCCGGCGCCGTGAGCGACGGCGCCGAGCCGAGCGCGCGCAAGGACGCGCGCGGCAGGGACGCGGTGGCCGGGTTGGCCGTCGTCGCCGGCGACGCGATCGCCCCGCCGGAGCGGCCCGAGCCGGCTCCCTGGTCCGCCCCTTCCCCGAAGGCCGCCCGAGCCGCGCGTCCCGGCCACGGTGGAGCGCCATTCGGTTTCGTGCCGCTCGCCGTGGTGGCCGTCCTGTTCCTGACCCTGCCGCTGGTCGCGCTGGTCCTTCGGGCGCCATGGCGGACCTTGCCCGGCGACCTGACCGCGCCCGGCGTGCTCACGGCCCTGCGCCTCTCACTCGTCTGTTCGGTGGGCGCCCTGTGCCTGTCGCTCGTGTTCGGCGTGCCGCTCGCCTGGCTGCTCGCACGCATCCCCTTCCGCGGCCGCGACCTGGTCCGCGCCATGGTGCTGCTTCCGATGGTGCTGCCACCGGTCGTCGGCGGCGTCGCCCTGCTGCTCGCCTTCGGTCGCAACGGCCTCGCCGGGCAGTGGCTCGACAGCTGGTTCGGCGTGACCCTGCCCTTCTCGACGGCCGGCGTGATACTCGCTGAGACGTTCGTCGCCATGCCCTTCCTCGTCATCACCGTCGAGGCGGGGATCCGCGCCATGGACCGGCGCTACGAGGACGCCGCCGCGACGCTGGGCGCCGGACGCTGGAGGACCTTCCGGCTGGTCACCCTGCCCTTGATCGCGCCGGCGCTCGCCGCCGGGAGCGCCCTCTGCTGGGCGCGCGCCCTGGGCGAGTTCGGCGCCACCATCACCTTCGCCGGCAACCTGCCGGGGACGACGCAGACGATGCCGCTCGCCGTGTACCTCGCGCTGCAGAACAACACCGACGCGGCCATCACCTTGAGCCTCGTCATGCTGGCGATCTCTCTGATCGTGCTCGTCGGCCTCCGCAGCCATTGGTTCCCGTCCCGATGAACGCCCTCCGGACCTGCCTCAGCAGAGGTCGGGCGTGAGCCTCGAGGCCGCCGTCGGCCTGCGCAAGGGCACGTTGGACCTGGACGTCGAGCTCGACGTGAGGAACAGCGGTGTCGTCGTGCTGTTGGGGCCCAACGCCGCGGGCAAGACGACGCTGCTGCGCGCGCTGGCCGGGCTCGTGCCGCTGGAGCGCGGCAGGGTGACGCTGGACGGCGTCGTCCTCGACGACCCGTCGGCGGGCGTGCGCGTGCCGACCGAGCAGCGGCCCGTCGGCGTGGTCTTCCAGGACTACCTGCTGTTTCCGCACATGACGGTGCTCGAGAACGTCGGCTTCGGCCTGCGCGCACGCGGCGCCGGCCGTGCCGACGCGCGTGCGCGCGCCCTCGAGATGCTGCACCGCGTCGACCTGACGGAGCTGGCGGCTGCGAAGCCCAAGGCCCTCTCCGGCGGCCAGGCCCAGCGCGTCGCCCTGGCGCGCGCCCTGGCCACCGACCCTCGTCTGCTCCTCCTCGACGAGCCGCTCTCGGCCATGGACGCCGGGGCGCGCGCCGAGCTGCGGCGAGGGCTCTCCCGGCACCTCGCCGCGTACGAGGGCACCTGCCTCGTCATCACGCACGACCCGATCGAGGCGATGACGCTCGGCGACCAGCTGGTCGTGCTCGAGGCCGGACACGTCGTGCAGGCGGGGACGCCGGAGGAACTGTCGTCGCACCCGCGCTCCAGCTACGTGGCCGACCTGCTGGGCCTGAATCTGTACCGGGGCCAGGGTGGTCGGGGAGCTGTCGTGCTCGCCGGAGGGCGACGCCTCATCGCCGCCGACCCGATGCCCGAGTCCGGCGACGTGTTCGCCGTCATCCCACCGCGTGCCGTCGCTCTGCATCGCGTGCTGCCGGAGGGGTCACCGCGGAACGTCTGGAAGGGCGTCGTCGAGGATCTCGACATCGTCGGCAACCACGTGCGCGCGCACGTGCGCGGCGAGCTGCCGATCATCGCCGAGGTGACCCCTGGAGCGGTCGCCTCCATGCGCCTGGACGACGGCGGGCCGGTGTACGTGGCCGTCAAGGCCATGGAGATCGAGGTCTACGAGGCGTGAGGCCGGGTTTCCCCGCGCGGGCTTCTTCGCTACGCTCCACGCCATGAGCGAACAGGAGCACTCCGCGACGCCCGCCCGCCCGGCCCTCGTCGCCGTCGTCGGCAAGAGCGACGCCGGCAAGACGACGCTGATCGAGAAGCTCGTCCCCGAGCTGGTGCGCCTGGGGCTGCGCGTCGGCACCGTCAAGCACGACGCCCACTCCTTCGAGATCGACCACCCCGGCAAGGACTCCTGGCGGCACGGACGCGCCGGGGCCGAGGCCTACGCCATCGCCTCACCCGAGCGGCTCGCCTTCATCACCCGCCTCGACGGCGAGCTGCCGCTCACCGAGATCGTGCGCCGCTTCTTCGCCGGCTTCGACCTCGTCGTCGCCGAGGGCTACAAGCGCAGCGCCCCGCACCGCGTCGAGCTGTTCCGCGCCGGGGCCGGACACGCCGAGCCGCTCTGCGCCCCCGGGGAGGCGCTCGCCCTGGTCACCGACGCCGAGCTCGAGCACGAGCACCGCTTCGGACTCGAGGACGGCGCCGCCCTGGCGCGCTTCCTCGCCGTGCGGCTGGAGGCGCTGCGGGAGTACTGAGTCTTCCTCCCGCACGCGGTCCGCTCCGCCTGCGCGACCGGCAAACGGCGGAATACGTTGACTTCCCGTCGACGTTGCTCATACAGTCGTAGAGCACCGTAGAGAGGCTACCCCTGCGGAAGGGATGGCTTGGCTGTATGTTTGCCCCCGCGTTCTGACAGCCGGGCTGCCGAGATCGTTCTCGGCAGCCCGGCTGTCTCGATTTCTGAGCCAGTAACGAGGCGGAGAATGGCAAGGAGGTGAGGCGTCACTCGAGGGCTCTCGCGGGCGACAGCGCATCCCGCTGTCGCAGCTGCTTCGGCGTAACCATCAACAGCACCTTCTCGTCGCCACCGCGCTGGAAGAAGGTGCTACCCCGCAACAGGAAGGAGGGTCAGGTATGCAGTGTTATGTGTGCGCGCAGGCTGGCAAGCAGACGGAGGCGGTCGGCATCTGCATCGTGTGCGGCATGGGTGTCTGCATGAATCACGCACTTCGTGAGGACGTCGACTTCTGGGAGGGCGGCTACCCGTTCCCGAACAAGAAGTCCAAGAAGAAGCTGCCGCGCATCCTCTGCGCGGAGTGCAAAGAGGTGCTCGAGTAGGCACAGCCTGATGGGGCGCTTGCAGCCCCGCCAGCGACAGGACGGGTCCCGCAGGTCGGTGACCCATCCCGGCGCGACCACCAACGGAAATCGGTCAAACGAGGCACGGAGGTAGAGATGTCGCTTTACGAGAAGATGATTACTGAGGCAGTGGGCGCCACCAAAGCAGTCTTCGGCGTCAACAAGGCCAATCGCGGCGGCACGTTCAAGGTGACGGACGCGAAGCCGTACGTCGACGCAGTGAACAAGATGACGGCCTATGAGGGGCAGTCGCAGGAAGTCATCGACCTGCACGTGAAGTCCGTGAACGCTCACTTCGACGTCATGACGTCCCTCACCGACACGGTGCGTCCTGAGGACGATCCGTTCGTCGAGCACTATCAGACGCCGCCGATCCTCGAGATCATGTACGAAGAGGATCCCGCGTTCAAAGCCTCGATGTGGAAGTTCATCGACGCCATCGCGGCGAACAAGGCCCTCGTCGGCATGGAGGCCGCGCGTCGCTACGGCGGCATGTACGGCCCCACCTGCGTGGTCGACTTCGCCATGTCGGTCGGCTCGGTGCCGAACCTCGTGAACCAGATCCTGGTCCCGCTGGACATCCCGGCCGACCACAAGAAGACCATCCTCGCCTGCAAGTCGTGGGGCATGAACACGTCCTACGGCCTCGCCGGTGCGTTCCGTGCCGCCGTCGAGTCGGGCAAGACCCTGGCCGACGCCGAGCAGGCCGAGGTCGACATGCTGCAGTTCGTGTACCGCGAGCCCTCCGCCGCCCAGGCGCAGCTCATGGCCACGCACAACCTCGGCGGCCACGGCCCGCACACCTCCTTCGACGTCAGCAAGTACATGGCTGACTACAAGGAGAAGATGCGCCCGACGATCGTCGCCGCCATGAAGGCCGGCGTCCACTACGCGAACATCACCGCCGTCCCGGCGTACTGCGTCGGCGACGTCGCCCACCACATCGCGCAGTCCGCCTACAACATGTTCAACGACGACATGGTCTTCGCGATCTACGAGGCCGTCACCGGCGTGCTCGAGAACACGCTGAACGCAGCCCTCAAGGCCGACGCGTTCAAGAGCCCGTACGACGTGCTCTCGGTCGCCACCGGCTCGACCGCCTGCGCCACGGCGTACATCCTGTGGAAGGACAGCTTCACCGTCCCGATGGTGATCAACCTGCTCAACACGCGCTTCCACAACTACGCCGCCATGCATCCGGACCGCGGCGAGGCCGACGAGCTGCACAACGTCGACTTCATGGATATCCTCAAGCGCGGCGAGGCCATCCTCGACATCAAGCCGATCGGCGCCGGCGGCAAGGTCAAGGGCGTCCCGGTCGACCTGAGCACCATCGACAGCAACGACGTGATCAGCAACCCGCAGCGCTACACGTATCCGGCCTGCGCCATCACCCAGCGCTTCGCTGCTCTGATGACGCTGTCCGACTTCCCGTGCTTCCTCACGCCTGAGTGCACCACGGCGACCCTGATGACCAACGCGATCGCCGTCGCTCCAGGCACGCCGGGCGCCCCGGTGCGCGCATGCAAGGACTGCGCCACCTGCGCCCTCATCAAGAGGAACGTCCCGATGGCGACGGGCCGTGGTTCCGGCGCCGTGGGCTACTGCCAGTGGAACGTGGCTGTCTGACCGAAGGAGGTCCGCGAGGAGCTGAGTCAGGGCCCTCGTGAGACGATCGGGGACCGGGAGCGCAGACTCCCGGTCCCCGACAGGACCTTCCGTCCATCACAAACTCTCTGGAGGTGACATCGTGCCACAACCCACACTCGCGAAGCGGGCGATCGCGGAACTAGTCGGCACCTTCGTGCTCGTGTTCCTGGGCACCGGCGCCGTCGTGACCGTCGTCACACGCCTCGGATTCCTGGGCCCAACCGGCGCAGAGGCGACCGGGCTCGTCCCGGGAGGCCTGCTCCTCATCGGGCCTTGCCTTCGGCTTCGCCGTGCTCGTCATGATCTACGCCTTTGGGCACATCTCGGGCACACACATCAACCCTGTGGTCAGTATCTGCCTGTGGGCCACCGGTCGCTTCCCGGCCAAGGACATGCTCACGTATGTCGTCATGCAGCTCATCGGCGCCACTCTGGCCTCCTTTGTGGTCGCGGCCATCTGGGGTCAGGCAGCAGTCGACGCGGGCCTGGGCATCACACTGCCCGGTACCGATATCAGCTACGGGGTAGCCATTCTGGTCGAACTCGTGACGACCGCCTTCCTCGTGATCGTCATCTGGGGCTCGGCCGTTGACAGCCGCGCTCCCGGCGGCTTCGCCGGCGTCGCCATCGGCATCGTGGTCGCCGCCGATATCATGGTGACCGGCCCCATCGCCGGCGCCTCGATGAACACCGCGCGCTCGTTCGGACCGTTCCTTGTGGACACCATCCTCGGCGCCAAGAACGCCGACGGGGTGGCCATCGCAGACTGGGCCAAGTTCCCCATCTACATCATCGGCCCGATCGTCGGCGGTCTCATCGCCGCCTTCTTGTACGACTACATCTCGGGGATCAAGAGCAAGCCTGCGGAGTAACAGGACCTCTTGTCCCGGACCGGCGGCAGACCTGCCGGTCCATGACGGAACAGGACGAGGGCGGGGGGGCTCGCTGGAGAGTACCGGCACCCCCGCCCTCGTCGTCCATCGGGCGCTATCCTCGAACGGGAAGTACGGAGAAGCGATGAACGAGAGCGGCATCAGACTTCTCGGCATCTCGGGAAGCTCACGCCGAAAGGCCACCGACTTCGCAGTGAACGAGGCGCTCCGGTACGCGCAGGAGAAACACGGCGCGACCGTCGACTACTTCAGCGCCCATCGCAAGACCATCGGGTTCTGCGTGCACTGTGACGCGTGCATCCGTAAGCAACAGGGATGCGCCTTCAAGGACGACATGGAAGATCTGTATCCGAAGCTCGAGTGGGCCGACGCCTGGATCCTCGGGACACCCGTGTACCAAGGCCAGATCAGCGGCCAGCTCAAGACGATCCTCGACCGCTGCCGGGCCGTCGTCGCCCGCGAGCCGGGAGTGTTTCGGGGCAAGGTCGGAGCCGGCATCGCCGTCGGCGGCGACCGCAGCGGGGGGCAGGAGCCGACGCTGCTGACGATCGCGGGGTTCTACCTCATCAATGAGATGATCCCCGTGGGCGGCGGCGCCTTCGGCGCCAACCTCGGCGCCGCCGTCTGGTCGCGCGACAAGGGCGCGGCCGGCGTGCAGGCCGACGAGGTGGGCCTGAACGCCATCCACAAGATCGTCGACCGACTGGTCGAAGTAACGCGGCCGCTGACAGGCCGTCCTTTGTGAGGAGGTCGAGGCGATGACACTCAAGGTCGTGTGGGGAATCACCGGTTCGGGCGACAAGATGCCCGAGACCGTGGCAGCCATGGCCGCTGTGCGGGAGCAGCTCGACGTGGAGATCACCGCGGCCTTGTCCATCGCCGCGGTGCGGGTGCTGCGCTGGTACAAGCTGACCGAGACGGTCGAAGAGCTCGCCAAGTCGGTGAAGATCGAGAAGGACGCCAACTCGCCGTTCATCACCGGGCCTCTGCAGATCGGTCAGTACGACTGCCTGCTGGTGGCGCCGGCGACCGCGAACTCGGTGGCCAAGATCGCGCACGGCATCGAGGACACGATGGTGACCAACGCCGTCGGACAGACCGCCAAGTCGACGACGCCCATCTACATCATGCCGGTCGACCTTCGCCCGGGGACGACGGTGACCATGCGCCCCGGCGGCGAGCGTCTCGAGCTCAAGATCCGCGCTATCGACGTGGAGAACACCGACAAGCTGCGCACGATGGAGGGCATCACCGTGTTCGAATCGCCTGCCGAGATCGAGAGCATCCTCCGTGCCTGCGCGGAGCGGCAGGACGACGCCTCGTGAGGGTCTCCGTCGAGACCGGCTCCCGGCTTCACCTCGGGTTCACCAACCTGAGCGAGGACATCGGCCGCTGCTTCGGCAGCATCGGCGTGGCGATCGACCAGCCCGGCACGTCGGTCGTGCTCGAGGAGAACGACGAGCTGACGATCGCCGGCGACAACAAGGAGCCGGTGCGCGCGGCGGTGAGCAGGTTCTGTGACGCCTACGGCGTGGAGCCAAGGGTCGCGATCAAGGTGGAGGAGCGCATCCCCGAGCATGTCGGACTCGGCTCCGGCACTCAGCTCGCCCTGGCCGTCGGCGCCGGTCTGGCCGCGGCCTGCGGGATCGACGCCGACGTGCGCGAGATCGCGTTCGCGCTGCAGCGCGGGCGGCGGTCGGGTATCGGGATCGCCGCCTTCCGCGGCGGGGGCCTCCTCATCGACGCCGGCTCCGGCGTGCCCGCTCGCGAGCGCTGCTCTGTGCCCACCGTCGTGTGGCGGCACGACTTCCCCGCGGACTGGTGCTTCGTGATCGCCATCCCGACCGGAGGCGAAGGTCTGAGCAGTCACAGCGAGGAGGGCGTGTTCGCGTCGCTGACGCCGTCCGTGCACATCTCGGAGGAGGTGTGCCGCATCACGCAACTCCTGCTCATGCCGGCGCTGGTCGAACGCGACATCGAGACGTTCGGGCGCGCCCTTACCGCGATCGACCGCAAGACCGGTGCGTACTTCACGGCTGTCCAAGGCGGGATCTACTCCCACGAAGCGACGAACGAGACCGCCGCCGCCATGCTGCGCGAGGGCGCCTTCGGGGCCGGCCAGAGCTCTTGGGGGCCGGCCGTCTACGGACTCGTGCGTGAGGACCAGGCCGCCCTGCTCGAGTCGCGCATGCGCGAGTACCTGCGGGACAACGGCCTCGGCGAGGACGTGACCATCGCCCGCGGGCGCAACACCCGGGCCAAGGTGGAGATCAGCAAGGACGCGCTATGACCCCGATGCCAGCGCGTCCCTCAAGCGAGACATCGCCTCGGCCCACTCCGAGCCGGGGGCGACCTTCGCCGCGACACGGGCGTTCTCGGCGAGCACCGCGAGCGTGCTCTCCCGAGAGTGCAGTCCGACGCGGGTGGCGATGATGAGGCTCTCGACCAGCAGTCCTTCGGCGCGATTGATCGGCCGCACCTCCCCGCGGATCGTGAGGTGGCGGACGAGGCCGGTGACGAGCGTCTTTCCTTCACGCGGCGTAGCGTCGGCGACCGCCAACTCGATGGTCGCGGTGGCGTCGGCCAGACAGGGCGCGGAGACCACGGAGGCTCGTTCGAAGCGAAGCGCCGACGGGTCGTGCAACGCCCGAAACAACGTACCCGCGTCCGCAGGCAGGTCCACGACGAACTCGCCGGCGGCGAGCAGGGCCGGCAGCGTGTGCGAGGTGTCGTACAGCTCCAGACAGAGAGAGCGCCCATCCTGCGTCCACGCGCCGACAGGAGAGGCGTGAGCGGAGCCATCCACATACGTACAGACGACGATCTCGTAGATCCAGCCGGGCGTGAGGGCGAGTTGACTGAGCTGGCTCATGCGACGGAGCCTCCGGCGGCGCGTGACGCGGCGTTGACGAGGTCGGGGAACGCCGGACGAGTATACCCTCCGGCACGGCACCGGCTCCTCAGGTGCGACGCAACGGAATCAAGGAGGTAGGAGTCCATGCAGAAGATCCTCATCCAGTTCGACAGCGACCGCGTCGCCGCCGTGTTCGACGCGGTGACGGCCTACGACGCCGGCATCGACGCGCTCCTGCAATATGGCGGGATCG
Source organism: uncultured Thermoleophilia bacterium (assembly GCA_963695395.1). Taxonomy (GTDB): domain Bacteria; phylum Actinomycetota; class Thermoleophilia; order UBA2241; family UBA2241; genus CAIXSE01. The sequence goes on from CAVOGK010000002.1 coordinate 108,535, forward strand.
AGCCCGGCGAGGTGCGCGACCTCGTCTACGGCGCCATGTTCACGCGCGGCCCCGCCGATCTCAAGAACACGGCCGTCTTCATCGGCGGCATCGACGTCGCCAAGGGCGAGGCGATCCTTCGCGAGGCGGTCGGCTCGTTCTTCGACCCACTGCGCGTCTCCGTCATGCTCGACTCCAACGGCTGCAACACCACCGCGGCGGCCGCCGTCGTCAAGGTGATCTCGTCGGTGCCGGTCGACGGACAGAAGGTCGTGGTGCTGGCGGGGACCGGCCCCGTGGGACAGCGGGCGGCCGGGCTCCTCGCGGCCGAGGGCGCGCAGGTGACCCTCACGTCCCGTACCCTCGAACGCGCTCAAGCGGCCTGCGCCTCCGTCAAGGACCGGTTCGGCGCCGACGTGACGCCGGCCATGGCCGCCGACGAGGCCGCGACCGCCGCCGCGCTCGAGGGCGCCTGCGCCGTCGTGTGCACGGGCGTCGAGGGTGTCCAGCTCGTACCCGAGGCGCTGTGGCGGGAGCACCCGACGCTTCGAGTGCTCGCCGACGTCAACGCGGTACCGCCGCTCGGCGTCGAGGGCACAAAGGCGACCTGGAACGGCAAGGAGATCGGTGACAAGCTCGTCTTCGGCGCGCTCGGGATCGGCGATCTCAAGATGAAGGTGCACAAGCGCTCCATCGCCCGTCTGTTCGAGCGCAACGATCTCGTCCTCGACGCCGAGGGCATCATGGAGAGCGCCAAGGAGCTGGCCGGCTAGTGCGCATCCTCGTCCTGGGAGTGAGCACGCGCGCCATGACGGCGGCCGCCGTCCGCGGCGGCCATGACGTGGTCGCCGTCGACGTCTTCGCCGACCGGGATCAGGTCCTTCAGGCCGAGACCTACGCACTGGGACGCGACCTCGGGCTGCCGCTGACCGCCAAAGGAATGGGGGAGGCCGCGCGGCGGGTCGCCGCGGACGCCGTGGTGTACGGCGCCAACCTCGAGAATCACCCCGAGGTCGTGGAGCGGCTCATGGTCGAATGCGAGGTGCTCGGCAACCCGCCGGAGGTGCTGCGCGAGGTCAGGGACTGGGCGCTGCTGCGGCGCGCGTGCGAGGAGTCCGGCATCGCGCATCCCGTCACGCTGCTGCCCGGCGAGGAGGCCGGAGCCGTGACCGGCCGCTGGCTGCGCAAGCGCGTGCGGAGCGGCGGCGGGCACGGCGTGCGCAGCTGGGACGGCAGCCGGCTCGACGCGGACCACGTGCTACAATCCGAGGTGGACGGACTGCCCGCCTCGGTGGCGTTCGCCGCAGACGGCCGCGACTGCCGCATCCTCGGTGTCAGCGAACAACTCATCGGGCATGCCGCCCTGGGGAGTTCGGGGTTCGGATGGTGCGGCAACATCCACCCCCTCGACCTCTCCGCCGTGGAGTCAGACACCGTGATCGCGGAGATCCGCCACGCGGCTCGCGCGATCACCCGGCACTTTGGCCTGAGAGGCGTCAACGGCATGGACGTTGTTGTCGGCAGGGATCGGAGCGGCATCGTGCGCCCGCACGTGATCGAGGTCAACCCCCGCTTCAGCGGCTCGATGGAACTGCTGGAGGACGCGTGCGGCGCCAATGTCTTCAGCGCGCACGTGCACGCCTGCGCCGGGAAGCTGCCGGACGAGGATGCGCTGCAGCCCATCGTTCCCGGGTTCTTCGGCAAGGCGATCGTCTACGCACGTCGCCGGGTGACGACCCCGGACACCGACGCCTGGCTGGACCGTGGCGTGAGAGACGTGCCGCGCAGCCGGCAAGCGATCGCCGAAGGCCACCCGATATGTACCGTCGTAGCGCAGGCCAACGAACGGCGAGACTGCCTTGCAGGCCTGCTCGCGCGCGCGGACCAAGTGTACAGAGAGAGCGAAGAGCGAAGGGAGGAGAGCCGTGAGCGACCCACTCACCTTGATCACCGGGCGTACGCGTAAGCAGGCGATCGGGATGCACAAGGGCAAGGCTTCCGCCGAGTATCTCGAAGCCACCGCGCTCGTGGAGATGAACCCCGACGACATGACCCGCCTCGAGGTCAGCGACGGCGGGCAGGTCCTGCTGCGCACGGCGGATGGCGAGGTAGAGCTCACGGCCCACGCCGGCACCGTGCCGGCCGGCCTCGTCTTCGTCCCCATGGGGACGATGGCCAACAAGCTTGTCGGCACGGAGACGCTGGGCACGGGCATGCCCTGCTTCAAGGGCCTCCAGGTCGACGTGACCCCACTGCCCGGCGAGGAGGCTTCGACGTGAGTACGACGGTCGAGAACGTCGCCTGCCCGTTTTGCGGCTGTCTGTGCGACGACCTGAAGGTGGAGACCGAGGACAACGAGATCCTCAAGGTCAAGCTCGCTTGCTCCAGCGGACAGGGCATCTTCATGGACTACGATCCGCGATCGCGCCGGCCGCTTGTCGACGGCCGCGAGGTGGAGTGGGACGAAGCCGTCGCCGAGGCGGCGAGCATCCTCTCGGCGGCCGACAGCCCACTGATCTATGGGCTCAGCTCGTCGGCCAGTGAGGCGCAACGCAAGGCGGTCGCGCTCGCCGACAAGGTCGGCGCCGTCATCGACTCCACGTCGTCGGTCTGTCACGGTCCGACGGGGCTCGCCATGCAGGCAGTCGGCGAGCCCACCTGCACGCTCGGCGAGGTACGCGACCGCGCCGACCTCGTGGTGTTCTGGGGCTGCAACCCCGACGCCTCGCACCTGCGCCACTTCCCCCGCTTCTCGCTGACCGCGAAAGGCGCACTCACGCCCAACGGGCGCGCGGACCGCACGATGTACGTGGTCGACGTGCGGCCCACGGGCAGCTCGAAGAAGGCCGATCACTTCCTGCAGATCGACGTCGGCGCCGACTACGAAGTGCTGTCCACCCTGCGCCTGCTGGTGCGAGGCGGCGAGCCGTCGGCCGATGTGGTCGGCGGCGTCCCGGTGGCGGAACTCAAGGAACTGGCCGAGCGCATGAAGTCGTGCCGCTACGGCGTCGCCTTCATGGGCATGGGCCTCACCATGGCGCCGGCGCGCCAACTCAACGTCGCGGAGCTGTTCACGCTCGTCGCCGAACTGAACGACTACGCCAGGTTCTCGGTCATCCCCATGCGGGGTCACGGCAACGTCACCGGCGCCGACCAGGTGCTCACGTGGAGCACCGGCTACCCGTTCGCCGTCAGCTTCGCGCGCGGCTATCCGCAGTTCATGCCGGGGGAGTTCACCGCCGTCGACATGCTGGCGCGCAAGGCCGCCGATGCCGCCGTGATCATCGCCTCCGACCCGGGGGCGCACTTCCCGGCCGCCGCCGCCGCGCACCTGGACAGCATCCCGACGATCGTCTTCGACCACGGACCGAGCGTAGTGGCCGCGAAGGCCAAGGTCCTCTTCCCGACTGCGGCATACGGCGTCGACGCCGCCGGCACGGCCTACCGCATGGACAACGTGCCGATCCCCCTGAAACAGGTCATCTCGACGGATCGTCCGACCGACGAGGACATCCTCGACCGGATCATCGAGGCGGTGAGCTGATGCTGGGCATCATCGGTGGACGGGTCTACGACCCGCAGAACGGCAAGGCCGGAGAGCTCGGCGACATCTGGGTGAAGGACGGTCGCATCGTGGCGGCCGAAGAGATCGACCGCGACCAGGCGGAGATCGTCGACGCCGCCGGACTCGTGGTCATGGCCGGCGGCGTGGACATCCACGCGCACATCGTCGGCGGAGAGGTCAACGCCGGCCGCAAGCTGCGCCCGGAGGACCACCGCGGGCACGAGCGCACCCATTCCGCAGGGCTGAGGGCGGGCGCCGGGGGCACGGTGCCCTCCACCTATGCGACGGGGCAGCTGTACTCCGAACTCGGCTACACGACGGTGATGCAGGCGTCGACCGCCCCGATCATGTCACGCCACACGCACGAGGAGCTCGAAGACACACCGAACCTCGACAACGGCGCCTTCATGGTCATGGGCAACAACCACTTCGTGATGCAGAGCATCGCCGACAAGCAGTTCGATCGCGCCAGGGACTACGTCGCCTGGCTGCTGCGGGCGAGCGAGGGCTACGCGATCAAGATCGTGAACCCAGGCGGCGTCGAGAACTGGAAGTGGGGCAGCAACGTCTCCGAGCTCGACGACGAGGTCATCGGCTACGGCGTCACCCCGCGCCAGATCATGGAGACCCTGGCGACGATCGCCGACGACCTCGAGCTCCCCCACGCCGTCCACATCCACGGCATCAACCTCGGCCGGCACACGAGCGCCCGCACCAGCATCGAGACGATCAAGGCGCTGGACGGCCACCGCGCGCACCTCTGCCACCTGCAGTTCCTCAGCTACGGCGCCGGTAAGGGCCACGTGCACAAGTCCGAGGCGGTCGCCGTCGCGGAGGCCGTCAACGCCAGCCCCAAGCTGACCGTCGACGTCGGCCAGGTCGTCTTCGGGCGGGCCACCACCATGACCTGCGACGGACCGCTGCAGCACAACCTGCACAACACCGCCGGCGGGCGCTGGATGAACGACGACGTCGAGGGCGAATCGGGGGGCGGCATCGTGCCGATCGTCTATGCAGCAGGCAACCCCATCAACGCGACCATGTGGGTCACCGGCCTGGAGCTCTACCTCCTCATCGACGACCCGTGGAAGGTGTTCCTGACGACCGACCACCCCAACGCGGGCACCTTCAGCAACTACCCGCAGATCATCCGCCTGCTCATGGACCGCGGCTACCGCAAGGAGATGCTCGCCTCAGTGCACGCGCGTGCGCGCAACGGATCGGTGCTCGCCGAGCTGGACCGGGAGTACTCGCTCAGCGACATCGCCGTCATCACTCGCGCGGGTCCCGCCCGAACCCTCGGCCTGAAGGACAAGGGGCACCTCGGCGTCGGCGCCGACGCGGACATCGCCGTGTACCAGGAGCAGGACGACAAGGAGGCGATGTTCGCCCGGCCGCGGTACGTGTACAAGGGCGGCGAGCTCGTGGCCCGCGACGGCGTGGTCCTCAAGCAGGTCACGGGGCGCACCTTCTCGGTTGCCCCGGACTACGACCCGCGGATCGAGGACGACATGCGCGCCCACTTCAAGGCAGCCTACACGGTCTCGTACGACAACTACGCCATGCTGGCCGACGAGAGCTCGTGCACCGAGACCGTCGCCTGCGGCTGAGGGGATACGAATGGATCCGGACCAGCAGTGCCGCCCGGGCAGAGACACGCAGCAGGCCCGGCCTGCAGTCGGCGTGGCGCTGAGTCGCGCAGGGGTGACCAACCTGCGCCGCATCATCGCCATGAAGGACGGCGGCAAGGTCTGAGCTGTTCTACGCCGTGCTCGACTTGTACGCCGACCTCAGTCCCGAGCAGGCCGGCGTGCACATGTCGCGGTTCAGCGAGGTGGTCGAGGATCTCGCGGAGGGGCTCACCCGCACTCCGTTCGCCGACATCGAGTCGCTGGCGAGGCGCATGGCGGAGGACGTGGTCGCGACCCAGGGCGCACTGCGAGCGGAGGTGCACATCCGCGCGCAGTCACCGATCACCAAGATCACGCCGGTCACGAAGCGGCCGACAGAGCAGCTCTACACGCTCGTGGGCATCGCCGCGGCGACACGCGCACGCACGCGCTTGCTCGTCGGCGTCGAAGTCAATGGCCTCACCGTGTGCCCGTGCGCTCAGGACATGGTCCGCGAGCACTCGGTCGAACTGCTGGTGGGCGAGGGGTACGCAGACGAGGAGGCGCAACGCATCGTGGGCCTCCTGCCGATGGCCTCGCACAACCAGCGCGGCAAAGGCACCCTCATCCTGGGCTCCGATCAGCGCCTGCGGGCCGAGGATCTTCTGCACATCGCGGAGCAGTCCATGAGCTCCGAGATCTACGAACTGCTCAAACGGCCCGACGAGCTCGCGGTCGTCGAGAAGGCGCACCGCAACCCCCGGTTCGTCGAGGACGTGGTGCGCCAGATGCTGGACGGCGTGTGCAGCGAGTACGGGCATCTCGACGACGACACGTTCGTGCTGGCCCGGCAGGAGAACTTCGAGGGCATCCACGAGCACAACGCCTTCGCCGAGCGCTTCGGCACACTGGCGGAGATACGCCCGGAGATCGCGGGACGCGCCTTCTCCACGCAGCACACATCGCAGAGCGAGTGGCTCTACTCCTGAGACGGCGAGGACGCCTGACGTGGTCGATACGCTGTTCGTAACCGGACGCCTGGCAGTCGACGCTCTGCGCGCGACGCTGGCGCGACTCGAGTTCGACTTCGACTATGAGGTGGCCGAGTTGCAGGGGTCGGTGGCCGCGCTCATGCGCACGGAGTGGATCGCCCGTCGCCTCCCCGTCGACTGCGGCTGCGACCGCGTCATGATCCCCGGTCTGAGTCGCGGCGACATCGGCCTCATCGAGGACCGCGTGGGGGTCCCCGTCGTGCGCGGCCCCAAAGACCTCAAAGACCTCCCGCTGCACTTCGGCCAGGAGCGTGTCCTGGAGGGCTACGGCGAGTATCGCGTGCAGATCATCGCCGAGATCGTGGAGGCATGGAGCCTCCCGCTCCCGGAGATCCTCGCCCAGGCCGAGTACTTCGTGGCGAGCGGCGCCGATGTCATCGACCTCGGCTGCCCGCCCATGGAGGCGTTCCCGAACGTCGGCAAGGTCGTCCACGCCCTCAAGGAGCGTGGTCTCACGGTGAGCATCGACACCTTCCACACGGCGACCATCCGCGAGGCCGACGAAGCCGGCGTCGACCTGCTGCTGAGCGTGAACGGGCAGAACCTGGACATCGTGCGCGACCTGCGCTGCAAGGTGGTCGTGATCCCCGACTTCGGCGAAGGGCTGGATTCACTCGAGCGCAATGTGAGCCGCGTCGCCGAGCAGGGCGTCGCCCACGTCATCGACCCTATCCTCGACCCGCTCAGCTTCGGGTTCACGGCGTCGCTCGAGCGCTTCTGCGAGGTCCGGCGCCGCCACCCCGACGCGGAGATGCTGATGGGCCTCGGCAACCTGACCGAGCTCACGGACGCGGACAGCGTGGGCATCAACGCGGTCATGGCAGGCGTGATCGAGGAGCTCCGCATCGACTACGTGCTCACCACGGAGGTGATCAGCTGGGCGCGGGGCGCCGTGCGCGAGCTCGACCACGCGCGCAAGCTGATGCACTACGCGATCGAGAACCGCACCCTCCCCAAGAACCTCGACGACGCACTGGTCGCCCTCAAGGACCCCCCCTTCGAGACCTACTCGGAGGCCGAGCTTCGTGACATGCAACGCCAGGTGCGCGACCGCAACTTCCGCATCTTCGCCGATCGCCAAGCGATCACCGTCTTCAACCGCGCTCTCTTCTTGCGCGGCACCGACCCCGGCGAGCTGTTCGCAGCCTTGGCCGTCGACGAGCCCGGCCACGCGTTCTATCTGGGACGCGAGCTGGAGCGCGCCGCGCTGGCCGTTCGCCTCGGCAAGAAGTACGTGCAGGAGTCACCGCTGCGCTGGGGTTATCTGAGCGGGGCCGATGACGTCGCCGCTCAGACGGGGTCCCAGGGCGGCGAGCAGGACAGCGCCGATCTGGCCGAGGCGGCCGGCGACGGCGAGCGGGGGCCGGTATGACACGCGTCGTCGGTATCGACCCCGGGACCCTGAGCATCGACGCCTGTGGACGCGACGGCGAGGCGCTCTTCCTCGACGAGTGCTTCTCGACCGCGGCCGTCGGCGAAGACCCGGGGATCCTCCTGGAGTGCTTGAAGGCCGCGGGCCCGCTGGATCTCGTCGTGGGGCCGTCGGGCTACGGCTTGCCGTGGACCGACGTGCGCGACGTCGGCGCGCCGGAACTCGATCTGCTCCTGCTCGCCGACGCTGTGGACGGCCCGCGGGGAACGATCGTGAGCGGCATGGGACGCCTCGTGGATGCGCTCAAGGCGAGCGGCCTGCCGGTGTGCTTCTCGCCCTCGGTCGTCCACCTGCCCACCGTCCCCGACCATCGCAAGGTGAACCGCATCGACATGGGGACTGCCGACAAGCTCTGCGCGGTGGCTCTCGGCGTGTGGGACCAGGCGCGCCGGCTCGACGTGCCGTGCGGCGCGACATCGTTCGTCTTCGTCGAGATCGGCGGGGCCTTCACAGCGGTCATCAGCGTCGACGGAGGCGCCGTCGTGGACGGAGCCGGCGGCACCAGCGGCGCGGCGGGCCTTCGCGCGTTGGGCGCCATGGACGGCGAGCTCGCCTACCTGCTGCGGGACTTCCCCAAGGACGTCCTCGTCAGCGGGGGCGCCGCCTGGGTCTGCGGCGACCCAGCCTGCACGCTGGACACCCTCGTCGCGGACGCCGCCGCGGGAGGGCGCGCAGCCGTCGCCCTCGACGCCCTCCTCGAAGGCATCGAGAAGCAGGTGGCGGCGCAGACGACCGTCCTCGAGGCGCCGCGCGAGATACTCCTGTCGGGACGCGGTAGCCGAGTCCCCGAGATCCACCGGCTGCTGGCCGAGCGGCTCTCCCGGTTCGCCCCCGTGACCCTCGTCGGCGGCTTCGCCGCCGTCGCCAGCGAGGCGGCGCAGGGCGCCGCCCTGCTCGGGCAGGGACTGGCCGGCGACGCCGATCTGGTGGACCTCGTGGACGCGCTGCAGGTGCGCTCCGCGTCCGGCTCCGTCCTGGACCACCTCTACGTCAGTGAGACCGAGTCTCTCCGGCGCCGCCGCCCGTCGGCTGGGCGGGCGCCGGCACCTTTCTGGGAAAGGAGCTAGCCCCTCATGCACGTCAACGGAGTGGAGATAGAGGACACCTTCGCCGAGGCCTTCGGCATGTGGGGGTCACGCCTCATCGTGACCGCGGAGTCGATAGCGTGGGCGCGCACGGCGGCGGCGGCGGCGACGGGCTTCGCCACGTCGATCATCGGCTGCGGCTGCGAGGCGGGCGTCAACGAACTCATCGCGGACGAGGAGACTCCCGACGGCCGGCCCGGCATCGCGGTGCTCGTGTTCGCGACCTCGCGCAAGAACATGGAAGCAGTGCTGCTGGCCCGCGTGGGCCAGGCGATCATGACGTCGCCGACGTCGGCCTGCTACGACGGGCTCGGCGGTGACGAGAAGCTCAAGATCGGCGGCAAGCTGCGCTACTTCGGCGACGGCTTCCAGCGCAGCAAGCTGCTCGGCGGCCGCCGCCTGTGGCGCATCCCGGTCATGGACGGTGAGTTCGTCGTGGAGGAGAGCTTCAGCGTCACGAGGAGCGTCGGCGGCGGCAACTTCTTCATGATGGCGGAGACCCTCGAGGCGGCGCTGGCGGCCGCGGAGGCGGCCGTCGCCGCCATGCGCGCCGTTCCCGGCGCCGTCATGCCGTTTCCCGGCGGCGTGGTGCGCTCCGGCAGCAAGGTCTCGTCCCGGTACAAGGGCCAGGGCGTGTCGAGCAACACCCCGTACTGCCCTACGCTGCGCGCCCAGGAGGAGACGGCGCTGCGCGACGGCGAGAACGCCGTCCTCGAGATCGTCATCGACGGGCTCGACGAGGAGGCGGTGCGGGAGGCAATGAGGGTGGGCATCGCGGCAGCCTGCCTGCCCGGCGTGAAGCGCATCTCCGCCGGCAACTACGGAGGTTCCCTGGGGCAGTTCCACTTCGCCCTGCGGGAGCTGGTGAACCCGTGACCGCCCCGCGGAGGGACGCTCCCGCGATGAGGAGGAGGCAGCAGCGATGGGATGCATAGCTTGTGCGGCGCTCGTGCTCGAAGGCGAGGGCATCACACTCGAGCGCAAGGAGTCCAGCACGATCCCGGTCGAGGCGGACTGCATCTGCCCGGACCGCTTCGCCGGCCTCGGGCAGGTGGACATCGAGGCGCTGCCGGTCTTCTACGGTCGCCGGCAGGTGAAGCTGGGCGACCTCTTCACGGTCGAGGGCGCCGGCGCCGACAACATCACCGTGCGCGGCGACCTCAAAGCCGTCAAGAAGATCGGCTACGGCATGACGTTCGGCCGCGTCACCGTGACGGGCGACGCCGGCCCCCACGTCGGCGCGTTCATGAAGGGTGGGGAGATCGTCGTGGAGGGCAACACCGGCGACTGGGCCGGCGCCCACATGTCGGGCGGCCGCGTGGTCGTCGAGGGGAACGCCGGCCACTTCACCGGCGCCGCGTACTCGGGCGAGTCCAAAGGCATGCGCGGCGGGACCATCGTCGTGGGCGGCTCGTGTGGCCGCGAGGTCGGCGGCCGCATGCGCCGCGGCCTCATCGTCGTGCTCGGCGACACCGGCGAGTTCGCCGGCGCCGGCATGCTGGCGGGGTCGGTCTTCGTGGGTGGCCGCCTCGGCGGACGCCCGGGGGCCGGCATGAAGCGCGGGACCATCGTCGCGTTCGGCGAGGCGCCGCCGATGCTCCCCACGTTCGCATACGCCTGCACCTACAGACCCGTGTTCGTGCAGGCATACCTGCGTGACATGCGGAGCTCCGGCGTGCTGGAGGAGACGGCGCTCGCGGCCGACACGTTCCGCCGCTACGTCGGCGACATGAACACGGGCGGAAGAGGGGAGGTGCTGATCCGTGCTTAGCGTGAACGAACGCGCGCTCACCATCTTCCAGAGGCTCGCGGACGCCGAGGAGGCGTACGGCGTGGCCGTCTCGGAGTACGAGAACGGGGTCACCGTCCTCGACTGCGGCATCGACGCGTGGGGCTCCCTCGAGGCCGGCCGGCTCTTCGCCGAGATCTGTCTGGGGGGCCTCGGCCGCGTCCAGATGCGTGAGCTGCACCTCGACGACCTGGTGGTGCCCGGTGTCGAGGTCGGCGTGAGCCATCCGCTGGTGGCCTGCATGGCCTCGCAGTACGCGGGATGGGCGGTCAAGTCGCCGAAGACCGAGGACACCAAGTCGTACTTCGCGATGGGCTCGGGACCGGCGCGAGCGCTGTACCGGGGAGACCCCATCTTCTCCAGCATCGACTACCGCGACCCGGCGGACGTCGCCGTGCTCACCCTGGAGTCGAGAACGCTGCCGCCGCGTGCGGCGACCGACTGGATCGCCGGCAAGTGCGGCGTGGCCCCGGACAACCTGCGCCTGCTCGTGGCGCCCACCGCCTGCACCGTCGGCTCCGTGCAGATCGCGGCCCGCGTCGTCGAGACCGGGATCCACAAGATGCACGAGGTGGGGTTCGACATCGACACGTTGCGCTCCGGCTTCGGCTCGTGCCCGCTGGCGCCGATCGCCGCCGACGATCTCACCGCCATCGGACGCACCAACGACGGAGTGCTCTACGGAGGACGCGCCTGGTACACGGTGCAGGCCGACGACGAGCAGGTGGAGAGCGTCATCGAGCAGCTTCCGTCTGTCTCGTCGAAGGACTACGGCACCACCTTCGGCGAGCTGTTCCGGCGGTACGACCACGACTTCTACAAGATCGACCCACTGCTGTTCAGCCCGGCCGAGGTCACGATCACCAACATGACGAGCGGACGCACGTTCCGCGCGGGCGGGGTGAACCCGGAGATCCTCCGGCAGGCATTCTTCGCGTGAAGGCCGCCATCCTGGGTCAGAAGGGAGGCTGGCACACCGAGAGCCTCCGCTCCGCCTTGGCGCGCCGGGGCGTCGAGACGGAGTGCTACCCGGTCACGCAGCTGATCGCAGGCGTCGACCACATCCCGCGTCTCACGGCCGGCGGCGTCTCTCTGGACACATTCGACGTGGTGTTCGTGCGCGCCATCCCGGCTGGATCGCTGGAGCAGGTCATCTTCCGCATGGACGCCCTTCGCATGCTCGAGCACTCGGGGGCGAGGGTGGTCAACTCGGCGACGGCCATCGAGCACGGCGTGGACAAGTACTACACTTCCGCGCGGCTTCACGACGCCGGCCTGCCCACGCCGCGCACGATCGTCGCGGAGCGCTTCGAGGACGCCATGGCGGCCTACGAGGCTCTCGGCGGCGACGTCGTCGTCAAGCCGCTCTTCGGCTCCGAGGGCAGAGGCATCGTGCGAGTCACCGACGCGGATACGGCGTACCGCGCGTTCCGCGCGCTCGAGCTGGGACGCTACATCTACTGCCTTCAGGAGTTCGTGCCTCACGGCCGCGCGGACATCCGCGTCTTCGTCGTCGGCGACCGCGTCGTCGGGGCCATGATGCGCCGCGGCGACGGCTGGAAGACGAACGCGGCGCAGGGCGCCAAAGCGGAGCCGTTCGAGCCGGATGATCACGTGGCCGCCCTGAGCCTGCGGGCGGCACGGGTGGTGGGCGCCGAGCACGCCGGCGTCGACATCCTCCCGGGCGACGACGGCGAGTACAGCGTCATCGAGGTCAACACCATCCCAGGCTGGCGCGCGCTGCGCGCGGCCACCGGTGTCGATGCCGCGCAGTGCCTGGTCGACCACGTCCTCGAAGGGTCGGCGTGAAGCGGCTGACGGGCGACGAGATCGCGTGGGCGGCGCAGCTCGCATGCCTCTTCGAGGCGAGCATCGACAAGCCGGGGAACGTCTCGCCGCGCAGCGCCTTCGCCGATATGCGCTTCGAAGACTTCCTGACCAGCGCGGTGGCGATCGGGCCCGCGCTGCGCGACGCCGGGAGGGCGACGGTAGGCGAGACGATCGCCACGGCCGCGGCCGACACGCGCCGCCTCGTCGCCGTCAACACCAATCTCGGGCTGATCCTGCTGCTCGCGCCCCTGGCGACGGCCGCCACGAGGGTGCCCGCCGGAGGCGGCGACCTGCGCCGGGAGCTGGCCGCCGTCCTCAGGTCGCTGACGGTGGGGGATGCGGTCCTGGCCTACGAGGCCATCCGAGCCGCTGCTCCCGCCGGGATGGGCGAGGCCGCCCGCCACGACGTCCTCGAGCGCGAGGTCGGTGTGAGCCTGCTGGAGGCCATGGACGCTGCGCGCGAGCGCGACGCGATCGCCCGCGAGTACGTCACCGATTTCGCGCTCACCTTCTCGCTCGGCGCGGAGACCTTGCTGCGCTGCTGGAACGACGGCGCCACGTTCTCCGACGCGGTCGTGACGGCGTTCCTCACGATCCTCGCCGAGACCCCCGACACGCTGATCGCGCGCAAGAACGGCCTGGCCGTGGCGGAGGACGTGTCACGACGGGCGGCCCGCATCCTGGCCGCGGGAGGGACCGCGACCGCCGGGGGACGCGCTGGTCTCGGCGCCCTGGCCGGCGAGCTCGGCGACCAGGCTCACGCGCTGAACCCCGGCACGACCGCCGACCTCATCGCAGCGTCGCTGTTCGTCACTCTGACGGAGGGCGGCCTGCTCGACGACGTGCCCGCCCTCACGGCCCGCTGGTGAGCGAGCGGCCGTCGGACCGCGCGGCGCGGATGTCGGCCGGGGTGATCCAGCCGCGATGAAGCGCGGTCGCGAGCAGCACGCCGTCGGCCCCGGCCGCCGCGAGGAGGCGCAGGTCCTCCGGGTCGCGCACGCCGCCGCCCGCGATCAGGCGCAGCCGGGGAAAGGCCACCCGCGCGGCCCGAAGCATCCCGGCGTCCGGCCCGGCTCCCGTGCCGACGTGAGTCAGGGTGAGCAGGATGACGTCTTCCACGCCCTCGGCGACGAGCACCGTCAGCGCTTCCAGCGGCGCACGGCCGCGCAGCGACGGGCATCTGCTGATCACGCCACTCGCGCCCACATCGAGGCTGACGACGAGTTGTCCCGCAGGCACCGCGTCGCGAAGCGCTCGCAGCGCGCCGAGATCGGAGAGGGTCTCGGTGCCGACGATCACGCGCGCGGCCCCAGCCTCGAGCAGCCGGACCGCGGCCTCCTCGTCGCTGACGGCCCCGTCCACCCAGGGCTCCACTCCGAGACCGTCGGCGAGCTCCCGGATGATCGCCAGATGGTCACCCGTCCCGGCGAGGGCGTCGAGGTCGGCGACGTACACCGGCTTGCCGCCGCACGCGCCGCACAGCGCCTGCGCGATGGTCAAGGGGTCGCAACCGGCAACAAGTGTGCTGCGCACCGGCTGGTAGGCATGCCGCTCGCCGCGCAGACCCTGCACCACCCGACCCCCCATGAGGTCTAGAACGGGAATGGCATCCACGTCGGCTCCCCCCTCAGCGATCCTCGTGCACGAGTACGTCACCGGCGGCGGATGGCCGGATCCGCACATTCCGACCGGGCTCGCGGCGGAGGCTCTGACCATCCTGCGAGCCCTGCTGGCGGACCTGCGGTCGTGGGGCAGATTCGCCGTGGTGACCACGCGCGATAGTCGTCTGCCGACGCCGGGACTGGACGCCGATCGCATCGTCGACGTCGACTGCGAAGTGTATCTCGAATCACTCCTCGAGCTCGGCCGCGAGTGCGGGGCGGCGCTGGTGGTCGCCCCCGAGGGCGGGGGGGCGCTCGAGCGCGTGAGCGCCCGGTTGTCGGACGCCGGCGTCATGCTTCTGGGCAGCGCGGCGGCGGCGGTCGCCGTTGCCGCCGACAAGTGGGAGTGCCATCGCCGCTTCGTGCGCGCAGGCCTGCCGACGCCGGAGTCGCTCTGCGTCGCCCCGGCCGACGCCGGGGCGGCCGCCGCATCGCTCGGCTACCCCGTCGTCGTCAAGCCCCTCGATGGCGCCGGATGTGACGGCGTCGGCCTGGTCACGAGCGACGCGGCGCTCGGAGCGGTTCTGCAACAGCCCGCCCTCCTGGCCGCGACGTCGGTGCTGGTGCAGAAGTACGTCGAGGGTCAGGCGGCAAGCGTCTCGCTGCTCGTCGCCGACGGGCGCTCGATCGCGCTGAGCCTGAACGGCCAGCGGGTGCGAGCGGGCGTGCCGTTCACGTACGATGGCGGGGTCGCCTCGCTACCTCACCCGCGAAGCGAGGAGGCTCGCGAGCTCGCGCGAAAGGCCGTCGCCCTGGTGCCCGGCCTACGCGGGTACGTCGGCGTCGATCTGGTACTCGGTGAGGAGGGGTGCTGGCTGATCGAGATCAACCCGCGGGCGACGACCTCGTACGTCGGCTTGCGCCGCGTGATCGACGTGAACATGGCGGCGGCGATCTGGGATGCGTGCCGGGACGGCGTCCTGCCGGCCGCCGTCGCCACACCGCCGTCGGCGGCGTTCGGAGGGGGGTGGAGTGATGGGTCCTGAAGCGATCGTCACCGCCGGCTGGGACGTGGGCGGCGTCCAGGTCAAGGCTGCCCGCGTGGAGTCGCCGCCGGGCGGTCCCCCCGTCGTGCGGACCGCGGTGCGCGCGCTCGAGATGTGGCGCGGGCGGGACCGGCTCCCCGGCGTCCTGAAGGAGCTGGCGGAGGAGCTCGCCATCGACAGCTCCACGCCGCAGGCGCTGACCATGACGGCCGAGCTCTCGGACGCGTTCCGCGACAAGCGCGAGGGGGTGCTGTTCGTCATGGACGGGGTCGCCGACGCCTTCCCCGGGGGCCGCGTCTTCGCGCTCGACTCTGAGGGCGAGCTCACGCCGCTGCCCGCGGCGCGCACGCGACCGCTCGCGTTCGCGGCCACGAACTGGGTCGCCTCGGCCCTGCTCGCCGCCTCGCGCGTCGACGAGTGCATCCTCATGGACGTGGGCAGCACGACCACCGACATCGTCCCGATCCGTGACGGCCGTCTTGCCTGCGAGGGGCGCACGGACCTCGACCGCCTCATCGCCGGCGAGCTGGTGTACACCGGCGTCTTGCGCACCAACCCCAACACACTCACGCCCACCGTGCCCATCGGCGGCCGCCCCTGCCGTGTCGCGGCGGAGCAGTTCGCGGTGATGGCGGACGCCTACCTGGTGCTGGGGCGGATCGGCGCCGAAGACTACGTCTGCCCCACGCCCGACGGACGGGCCGTCTCCCGGACCGCGTCCGCCGAGCGACTGGCGCGCCTCGTCTGCGCCGATCGCGAGATGCTGAGTGAGGGGGAGATCGTCGCGCTCGCGCGCTACCTGGGCGAGCGGCAGCTGCAAGTGATCGGTGAGGGTCTTCTCCAGGTCCTGTCGCGCTTTGGGGAGTCCGGCGAGCTTTCCGTCGCCCCCGCCGGCGCCGGCGCCTTTCTGGCGGCTGAGGCCGCCGGCCGCCTCGGCGTCGACGTGCTGCCGGCGGGCGCCCTGTGGGGAGCGGAGGGCGCCGCGTTGCCGGCCGCCGCCGTCGCCCGCCTGCTGGGGGCGACTCTGGCGGCCGGCTCGAGCCCCATCGGTGAGGCGAGCCCACTGGGCGCGCAGCCGTGATCGACGCGGTCATCAAGGTGGGAGGAAGCCTGAGCCGGGGCGCGTCCCTGCGGAGCGTGTGCGCGCGCCTCGCCCCGGCGGGTCGTGACCGGGGTCTTGTGCTGGTCCCGGGCGGCGGAGCGTCCGCCGACGTCGTGCGCGACCTCGACGCGCGGTTCGGGCTCCAGCCGAGCAGCGCGCACTGGATGGCCGTCCTCGCCATGGACCAATACGGGCTCCTCCTGGCCGATCTGACGCCCGGCGCGGAGGTCGTGCGCAGCATCGACGAGGCACGTGAGCGCCTCGACGGCGGCAGTGGCGTCGTCGTCCTCCTTCCGTCGGAGCCGCTGCGAAAGGCCGATCCCCTGCCTCACAGCTGGTCGGTGACCTCGGACTCCATCGCGGCGTGGCTGACGGGGCAGCTGCACAGCCGCCTCCTCGTACTCCTGAAGGACCGCCACGGTATGACGGTCCTGACGGCAGCGCTTGCGGATGGAGCCCCGGGCGTCGTGACGCTCGCCGAGATCGCGGCGTCCCGCGGCGTCGATGGTCACCTGGCCGAGCTGCTCGGGGATGCGTCGTTCGACCTGTGGGCGATCGACGGTGACCATCCGGAACGGCTCACGGAGCTGCTCGAGACGGGGAACACGCAGGGGGTCAGGCTTGCGCCACGAGTTCCTTGAGACGCAGCACGGCCTCGCCATCGAGCGTGCCGCCGCGGCGGCCGCCGCGACAGACGGCGCCACGCACGCCCACGATGTCCGGCGCAAGCTCGCGGAGCCGTGGTACGTCGGAAACGCTCAGAGAACCGGCCAGGGCGCACAGGAGCTTCGCGTCCCGGCAGCTGGTCACGAACCGGTCCAGCTCGGCCGCGGCGAGCTCGGTGAACAGCGTGACCTCTCCCTTGGCGGCGGTGTCGATCATGCAGCCGTCGGCCCCCGCCGCGGCGGCGACCGTCGGCAGCTCCCCCGGCGGCAGCGAACCGATCGCGTGCGCGTCGGCGTAGGCGGCCGCCATGACGCGCACACCGGGAGCCTCGTCGCGCGCGCCGCGGCAGACCGCGGAGAGCAGCGCGAAGGCCTCTTCGTGGTCCCGCGGCCCCAAGAGACCCACCTTGACGTACTGCACGCCACAAGCGGCGGCTCCCGCCGCTGCCAGAGCGGCCGTCCCGGGCAGGTTGGGGAAGTCCCCGATGGCGACGCTCACCGGGACGGCGGCCGGCGTGAGCGCGCGGATGCGCCGGATCACGTGCGGGAAGTTGGCGCCCAGCGAGCCCTCCCGCGGGTTCTTCACATCCACGATGTCCGCGCCGCCGGCCACGGCGGTGCGGACTTCGGCCTCGTCGATCACACTGATGAGTAGGTCCATGCCGACCGTCCCTCGCCTCTCCTCGACGCCCGCCAGCGTACATGCGCTCCGGGCAGCCACACAAGGGAGGTGCTGAGGATGCCCCCGGAAGAGAGTCGGCGCGGATCGGCGGTGGAAGGCGCCGCGGTCGAGACCGCCGACGGCCTGCTCTTCACCGTGAAGGGAGTGATACATCCCCCCGACCGCGTCGTCGCCTACCTGCGGTACGTGCCCGATCCCCGCGGCGAGCGTGCGCGCGGACGGGACCGCTATCGCCGTGTCTACAGCGTCGCGGAGCGGGAGGAAGCGCTTGGCGCGCTCGACCTCTCGTACCGTGTCGAGGACCCGGCGCTCGGGATCCCTGTGGAGGCCGTGCCGTGGGAGGAGATCGTGCGCGTGTTCGACCCCCGCGAGCGGCTGAGGCTTCTCCGCGCGCACGGGCCCGTCGACTCGCTCGAGGAGGATGCCCTCGCGCTCGCGGAGCTGCTGCGCGACGCCGCCGATGCGTCGCCGGCCGCGCTCGGCTTGACGGGCTCTCTTCTCTTCGGCCTCCACACGCCGGCGTCGGACATCGACCTCGTCGTGTACGGCGACCGGGACGGACGCAGGACGCACGCGGCGCTCACTCGCCTTCTCACGGACCCCTCGTCCGGGTTGGCGCGTCCTTCGGACGAGGAGCTCGCGGCGATCCACGCGGTACACCGCGAAGACACGCCGCTCTCCGCCGCCGATTTCGCACGGCTGCAGGCGCGCAAGGTCAACGAGGGCCGCTTCGCCGGCCGGCCCTACTTCATCCGCTTCGTCAAGCTGCCGGCTGAGGTGCCCGAGCGCTATGGCGACCCACGCTACGCACCGGCGGGCATGGCGCTGGTGGAGGCGCGAGTCTCCGACGACAGCGACGCGCTGTTCACCCCCTGTCGCTACTCACTCAGTGAGGTGCGGTCGCTCGACGGCGCCTCCGCCGAGGACGTCCATGAAGTGATCTCGTACCGCGGGCGCTTCGCCGAACAGGCGCGGCTCGGGCAGCGGGTCCGTGCGTTCGGCGCGCTGGAGCGTGTGATCTGGCGCGACGGGCGGAAGACGACGCGTCTCGTGGTGGGCAGCCGTCCCGGCGACTACCTGCTGGGGCTCGAGGAAGACTCCGCTCCCCCGCGACCGCAGCCCCCCATGCCGAGATGACGGCGCCGAAAGCGCCCCGCCGCCGGCCCCGCCGTGGACACTTGACACCGAGCTCCGTGCGATGGAACATGCCCATGATGCGGTCGCACTAATCCGCATTGCGGACTAGGTCACGCGGAGGCTTCTTCCCGGCCCCGCGGCGGCCAAGCCATCGACGAGCGGAGGTCAGAGTATGGCGGAAGACAGGACGACATCGGGAGCCTCCGGCGAGAAGACGCTGATCCGGGACATCAGCTTCTGCGGCGTGCCGGAGAACGGCTCCAACGCATCGATGGTGGACGTGAAGGACGGCAAGATCGTCCGCATCCGTCCCATGCACTACGACTGGAAGTACAAGAAGGCGGACCTGAACCCCTGGAAGATGGAAGTCCGGGGCAGCACCTTCGAGCCCAGCATGAAGACGCTGATCCCGCCGTACAGCCTCGCGTACAAGAAGCGCGTCTACTCCCCCGCACGCATCCGCTACCCGATGATGCGCGTGGACTTCGATCCCGACGGCGAGCGCAACCCTCAGAACCGCGGCGTGAGCAAGTTCAAGCGCATCTCCTGGGACAAGGCACTCGACATCATCACCAGCGAGATGAACCGCATCAAGGAGAAGTACGGCCCCACGGCCCTGCTCTACCAGTGCGACCAGCATGGCGAGAACAAGGTCGTGCAGGCCTGCCACGGCGCCGGCCGCAAGCTGCTGCGCGAGTGGGGCGGCTTCACGCTGCAGATGCGCCAGCCCGACAGCTGGGAAGGCTGGTGGTGGGGCAGCAAGCACTTCTGGGGCTGCGAGCCCGTCGGCCAGGGCCAGCAGAGCAACCTCCTGTACGATATCGCCAAGAACGCCGAACTGCTCCTCTTCTGGGGCTGCGACCAGGAGACCACGCCCTGGGGCTGGCAGGGTCAGCTGCCCAGCCGCCTGAGCTACTGGTGGAGCGAGATCGGCATCAAGCAGATCTACGTGTGCCCCGACCTCAATTACGCCGCCGCGGTGCACGCCGACCGCTGGATCCCGGTGCTGCCCAACACCGACGCCGCCATGTACCTCGGCATCTGCTACCAGTGGTTCAAGGACGGCACCTACGACAAGGACTACCTCGCCACGCACGCCGTGGGCGTCGACAAGTTCGAGGCCTACGTCACGGGCGAGGAAGACGGCGTCAAGAAGACGCCGGAATGGGCAGCCGAGATCTGCGGCGTCCCCGCCCGCATCATCCGGGCCCTGGCCAAGGAATGGGCGAGCAAGCGCACCACCGTGGTCATCGGCAACGGCGGCCCCGGCATCCGCGGCCCCTACGCCACCGAGCCGGCCCGCCTGCAGTGCATCTGCCTCGCCATGCAGGGCCTGGGCAAGCCGGGCGTCAACCAGGCCAAGATGATCGAGTGGGGCCTGTTCGACAAGCCCGACCAGTACGCCCAGCCGATGCCGCTGCGCGTGCCCAACCTGCGCAGCGCCTATACGGGCGGCCATCCCGACGAGACCAACCACCCGTCGTTCCTCCCCAAGACCTTCGTGCCCAAGGGGATCCTCGAGGGCGAGTGCGACTGGTGGGGCTGCGAGTCCGAGACGGCCGAGCGCAGCAACCAGTTCGTGCACTACAAGTACCCGGCCGACGGCTGCTCCAAGATCCACATGGTCTGGACCGACTCGCCGAGCTGGATCACCTGCTGGAACGGCGGCAACGACTACGTCAGGGCCATGCGGCACCCCGACATCGAGTTCATGTTCGCCCAGCACCCGTGGCTGGAGAACGACTGCCTGATGGCCGACATCATCCTCCCTGTGAACACCAAGCTGGAAGAGGACGACATCGCCGGCGACATCTTCAGCGGCCAGTACAACCTGCTCTATCCCGAGCACAAGTGCATCGAACCCATCGGCGAGAGCTACAGCGACTACGAGATCGCCGTGATGATCGCCGAGCGCCTCGGGCTCAAAGAGGAGTACACCGGCGGCAAGACGATCCCCGAGCTGATCAAGCACGGCTACGAGACGTCGCGCTGCGACGATCTCATCAGCTGGGAAGAGCTGAACGAGAAGGGCTACTACGCGGTGCCCGACGGCCGAAGGCTGGGAGGACGTGCCCGCCGGCTTCTACAACTTCTACAAGGACCCGGAGAAGTACCCGCTCAGCACGCCGACCGGCAAGCTGGAGTTCGAGGCCAGCGGCCTCGTGGAGAACTTCCCGGACGACGTCGAGCGGCCGCCGGTCCCCAAGTGGATCGCCCAGGGCATCAGCCACGAGGAGACCCTCGGCACCAAGCGTTCCGAGAAGTATCCGCTGCTCGTGATCTCCAACCACCCGCGCTGGAGCGTGCACTCCCAGCACGAGGACATCACCTGGCTGCGCGAGATCGAGACCTGCAAGGTCACCGGCCCCGACGGCTACCAGTACCACCCCGTATGGCTGCACCCGAGCCAGGCTGAGGCGCGTGGCATCCGTCACGGCGACATCGTCTCGATCTTCAACGAGCGCGGCATCGTGCTCGCCGGCGCTTACGTCACCGAGCGCATCATGCCCGGCGTGGTCTACATCGACCACGGCGCCAAATGGGACCCGATCGTCCCCGGTGAGATCGACCGCGGCGGCGCGATCAACACCATCGTTCCGCGCAACACCACGTCCAAGAACGCCGTCGGTCACGCCGTGAGCGGGTTCCTCGTCGACATCGAGAAGACCGACATGGAAGAGCTCAAGCGCAAGTATCCTGAGGCCTTCGAGAAGCCGTTCCACCCCTGTGCCGGTCCCGGCTTGGAAGCCTGCATCTGGGGGAGGGAATGATGGGCAAGGTCCTCGTCATCGACCTGAACATCTGCAACGGCTGCTACAACTGCCAGGTGGCCTGCAAAGATGAGCACGTCGGCAACGACTGGTCGCCCGTCGCCAAGCCGCAGCCGGACACCGGCCAGTTCTGGAACAAGATCAAGGACAACGTGCGTGGCCAGGTGCCCAAGGTCAAGGTCACGTACATGCACAGCATCTGCCAGCACTGCGACGAGGCGCCGTGCATCCCGGCCTGCAACGTCAACGCGATCTACAAGCGCGATGACGGAGCCGTGATCATCGACCCCGACCGCTGCCGCGGCAACCAGCTGTGCCTCGAGGCGTGCCCGTACGAGGACGTCATCTACTTCAACGACTCGCTGAACATCGCCCAGAAGTGCACCTTCTGCGCGCACCTCCTGGATGACGGCTGGACGGAGCCGCGCTGCGTGGACGCCTGCCCGACCGGGGCGTTCACGTTCGGCGACGAGGACGATCCGAAGATCATGGAACTCGTCGCCAGGGCCGAGCCGCTCAAGCCGGGGCTCACCGTCAAGCCCCGCGTGTACTACATCGGCCTGCCCAAGCCGTTCATCGCCGGCGCGGTCTTCGAACCCGACGTCGACGAGTGCACCGAGGGCGCCAAGGTCACGGCCATGAAGGTCGACAACGGCAGGGTGTACGAGGCGGTCACCGACGGCTACGGCGACTTCTGGCTGCGCGACGTGGAGCCCGGCGAGTACACCGTCCTCGTCGAGAAGGACGGCTACCTGCCGCAGAAGATGGGCTCCGTCGACGCGCGCAAGGACATCAACGTCGGCGACATCGCCGTCTGGAAGGCGTGAGCCCGACCTGAGGGCCGGGCGCCGGACGGCGCCTCACGAGGAGCAGATCGACGAGAGGGGCCGGGCCGCAAGGCCCGGCCCCTCCTTTGCGTCCAGGGTCAGCGCTCCGCCGGCGAGGTGAGAGTAGCCCCGGGGGGAGCGGGGTCGGAGGCCGGCCCGGTGGAGCCGTTTTGCTGGACGACCATGGAGAGCTCGTCGGTGTCGGTGTCCGCGCCCCCCGTCCCTCCGCTGTTGCCGCGGAACGTGCAATCCTGCAGGGTGACAGTGACGCGCTGGTCGGCGGAGATGGCGCCCCCTCCCGTCCCAGCCCTGTTCGCCTCGAACGTGCAACGCGTGACCAGCGGCTCGCTGGCGTCCGCAGCGCCGATCGCCCCTCCCCGTTGATCCGCGCTGTTGCCGACGAAAGTGCAGCCCTCGATCGTCGTCTCGATGACGCCGATCTGGGCGGCCACGCTCTCCAGATACAGCGCGCCGCCGTGGCCGCCGCTGGCGCAACCGTCGAAGACGCAGTCGACGAAGCGAGGGCCGGAGCCGTAGTCCACCTGCACGGCTCCCGCACGCCAGCGGGCAGAGTCGCCGATGAAGCGGCAGCCCTTGAAGCTCGGGCATGCTCCAACGCGGGCCACGAGGGCGCCGCCGACCTCCGCGTGGCAGTCGATGAACTCGCAGTCCTCAAACGACGGCGACGACAGGTTGTAGGCGTACACGACGCCGCCCTCACATGCACGCAGACGCATGAAGCGGCAGTTGCGAACGACAGGCGAGACGGCGTTGTAGCACAGCAGCCCGGCGCCGTGCCTGTCGATAGCGACGCCGTCGGCGCATCCGTCGGCGACGGTGAACCCGTTCAGCACGGCGCCGTCGGCGCCGCTCACGACGTGGTAGGCGTTCCCTGCCTCTCCCAGTGGACTCCCGAGGTCGCCGCTCAAGATGGTCTCGTTGCCGCGCCAGTCACGCTCGTCGCGACGATCCTCAGTGCCGGCGAAGCCGCCGTAGAGCCCGAGGCCCTTGAGCAGGCGGAACGAGCGGCGCCGGTCGCCGTCCGCAGTGGTCCGGTACGTGCCCGCGGCCACCCAGACCTCCTCGGCGCCGAGATAGGCCACGGTGAGCGCTTCCTGCAGGTCGCAGAAAGCCGTGGCCCAGCTCCTCCCGTCCCACGGCCCCTCCGTGTTCGCCGCACGCACGAAGACGATGCGCGGCACGCCGGGGTCGGCAGAGCGCTCCTGCCGCTCGTAGGCCCCCATGTCCACCGGCGCCTGGAAGGCGGCCTCCATGGACGGTTCCGGCAGATGCGCGCCGGCCGGGACGTGCGGGACTCGGGCGTACGGTCCGGTCGGGCGGCCCGCGTCGTGGAAACGCGGGTTACCGTCGCGGTCGGCTTGCGGCGCCGCGCCGCCGTGTCCGGAGTCGACGCACGGCGATCCGCGTCCGAGACGGAAGTCGCCGTGGTCCGGGTCGACGAAGCGAGGGTCTGCGGCGATGTTGCCCTCGCCGGGGCGCCCGCCCCCCACGCAGGAGTAGGTGACGGTGGTCCGGCAATCGTGCCAGTCACCGATCTCGGCCGGGCCGGCGTCCGCCGTGTTGCCCCAGAAGATGCAGTTGACCGCGACCGGTTCGTTGGGCACGTTGGTCGGACCGGTGCCACTGTACAGGGCGCCGTACATCGCGGTCGCGTGGTTGCACGTGAACGTGCAGTTCGTGAGCGTCGGCGACGAGCGGCCGTCGTTGGCCATGCCACCTCCCTTGGCGGCGACGTTGCCGGCGAAGAGGCAACTGACGAGCGTGGGGGAGCAGTCGAAGTCGTTGTACATGCCGCCGCCCTTGCCGTCGCACCGGTTGTCCAAGAAGGAGCAGTCGACGAACGTCGGATGGGTCATGAGGTCGTTGCTGACGGCGCCGCCCCGCGCACGAGAGGAGTTGCGCAGGAACGTGCAGTCGAGGACGACGGCAGCCGGCCGCGCGGTCTGCGGCGGCCACTCGCGCGTCGCCAGGTTGTACATTCCCGCGCCCTTGGCGGCGACGTTGTCACGGATGACACAGTGCCGGAGCGTGGGCGCGCACCCGTCGCAGAGGATCCCCGCGCCCACGCCGTCGCCCTGGGCCGCCAGCAGCGTCGCCGGCGACATGTGGTGCGGGGGTGGCCCGCCGGGCACGTTGAAACCGTCGCGCACAGTGAAGCCGTCGAGGACGGCGTCGTCGGCGCCGACGACCACGTGGAGCGAGTTCTGCTCCCTCTTCGTCCCGAGGGCACCGCTGAGCGCGGTCTCGTTGGCCTTCCAGTCACGCTGCTCCAGGGCGGTCTCGTCGCCACGGAAGCCTCCGCAGAGATCGACGCCGCTGCGCAGCCGGAAGGCGGCAGACCGGTCTGCCCCGGCCGTCGGCTTGTAGACGCCGCGCGCCACCCACACCTGGGGGCGCGCGCCTCCCTCGGGAACCAGCGCCTCGGCCGCGTCCAGCCCGTCGTGGACGCTCCGGAACGCGGTCGCCCAGGAGCGGCCGTCCCATGGACCTGCGTCGTTTGCGGCATTGACGCGGACGATGCGAGTCATCTGCCTCCTCATCTCCTCACCGGCCGACCCTGCGGGCGTCCTCGCCCGGGAACTCGACCGGGTACTTCTCGCGGTACGGCAGGGCCGGGTCCGGCCGCCACTCCAGCGGGATCGGGTGCTCCACCGGGACCATCTCGCCGTCGCGCTCGGTCAGCGCAATCCAGCAGAGGAAGCGCTCGTCGTCGCGGCAAGGGAAGTCCTCGCGGTAGTGCGTACCGCGACTCTCTTCTCTGGCGAGCCCTGCGCGCAGCTTCATCTCCGCGTTCAGGAGCATGTTGCGCGTCTCGTGGACCAGGCGCAGGCCGTGCGGATCTGCGGCCTTGAGCTGAGGGGCGTACTTCTCGCGGAGATAGGCGATCTGGCCGAGGGCGCGCTCCATCCGCCGGCGCTCCTTCACGTACAGAACGTAGTACGGGAACATGGTGTCCTGCAGGAGCCGCGTGACCCACGCCGGAGAGTACCCGCGCTGCCGTGTCAGCGGGTCCAGCATCTCGTCGACGACGTCGCGTACCGCGCCATCGGGCACCGTGGGCGCGGGCGAACCGGCGGCGTAGTCCGCCGCCGCACGGCCCGCGCGTGCTCCCTGCACCGCCGACCCCGCGCAGGAGCAGCCGAAGCCGGCGTAGCCGGCGCCGTTCTGCATGGAGCTCAGCGCGTCGCCGGCGGCCCACAGCCCCAGGACACCCGAGGCTCCATCCGTGTCTCGCGGAAACACGCCCTCGGCCTTGTGGTTGGACATGCCCGGCGTGGAGTAGCCGGGCGCTCCGGCGAACGGTCCCAACGGCTCCCCGCCGCGCCCACCAGCCTCGCTGCCGGGGGTGAAGATGTACTTCGAATCGATGGGCAGGCCGCCTTCGTGCACGCCCAGGGCGCTGCGGATACGCAGACCCAGTCGCTCCGCCATCGAGTTCGGAGGCCGGTCCGGCAGCGCTGGCCGGCCCGCCCCCCAGCAGCAGCGACGACTCCGGAGGTACCTCGTACGTCGGAGGCTCGACAAGCGGATTCGCCGGTCTCGCCGGGTGCGCGTCGTTGAACTCCTTGCCGGAGATCTCCGCCCCGGCGCGGTAGGCCATGGCATCGCCGTCCGCGGTCGCGGAGCAGCACGGATACCCCATGCCGAGCGGCTTGAACGACGCCGGGCCGGTGCAGATGACGGTCGCGCCGGCCAGAACCGCATGAGGCCGGCCTGTCTCCATGTGGAATCCGACGGCTCCGGCCACACGGTCGTCAGGCTTGAGGAGTCCCGTGACCATGACCCGCTCGAGCAGGCGGACGCCGGAGGACACCGCCTTGCGCCGCATGGCGTCCCCTGAGCCGACCACCTCGATGGACCGCGTGACGGTCCCCGGCTGGTAGTAGTGCGAGCGGCCGGTCCGCGCTCCCCAGTCAGAGACCTCGAGGTAGCGCTGGTACGACTCGGTCATCAGCGCCTCGACGAAGTCCATGTTGACGAGGTACTCGCCGGAGAGGACGAACTGGCGCAGGTAGTCCTCGCGGCTCACGCCGCGCGTGTCCTCGAAGACGAACCACGAATTGGCCCACGGCGTGAGCCCCGAACGCCCGGTGCGCCCCTTGACCGCCATCACGACCTCCGCGCCGGCCTCGGCGGCCTTGATCGCGGCGAAGCAGCCGGCGAACCCGCCGCCGATCACGAGCACGTCGGCCCGCAGGGTCTCGAGGTCCAGGCTCCCGGCCGGCCCCGAGCTCATCGCGGCCCTCCGGAGACATCCTGCAGCGAGACGACGCCCCACCCGTGCAGGGAGCCGAGCAACGCACCCTCGCTGACGGCGATCGCCCTGGTCGGACAGTGGAGCTGGCAGAGCCGACAGGCCTGGCAGTCATCCAGGTAGGCGATCTCGGCGATCTCGCCGAGGCGGAAGACGTCCATGGGACACGACTCCACGCAGACGCCGCAGCCGGTGCAGCGTTCCGTATCGATCGAGGAGACGGGCATCCGCCGTCACCCCGTCTCGAGGCGCGCACGACTCACGAGCCAAGCAAGGGAGGCCGGAGTCACGCCCACCCCAGCAGTATCGGGCGTGCGAACCCCGGCTCGAGACGGATGGCGTCCTCAGGGCAGTCCATGCACTGGCCGCACAGCATGCAGTCCTCTCGATACATGATGCACGCCTTCTTTGCGGTCCTGTCCATCCGGATGACGTCCACCGGACAGTGCTTGACGCAGATGCCGCAGCCGTTGCACAGGGCTTCGTCGATGGACTCGATCGCCATCTTCACTCCTTGCCCGCTGCGCCGACGCCGTCGGAAGCGGTCGCATCGGCTTCGCCGGGCAGCCGCATCGGGTACCGCTCATCGTACGGCTGCGCCGGGTCCGGGCGCCATGCCTCGGGGACGGGCTCGGTGAACGGCGTCATG
The DNA here is from genome assembly GCA_963695395.1 of uncultured Thermoleophilia bacterium. Taxonomy (GTDB): domain Bacteria; phylum Actinomycetota; class Thermoleophilia; order UBA2241; family UBA2241; genus CAIXSE01. Next base: position 135,633 of record CAVOGK010000002.1, read on the forward strand.
ACGCCCTCTTCGTCCTTGAGCCTGACCCACGCCAGCCAATCGGGGTCGCCGCGACGAGGATGATCCTCGCGGTAGTGCGTGCCGCGGCTCTCCGTGCGAAAGAGCGAGGCGCGGAGCTTCATCTCCGCATTGGTCACCATGCTGGCGGTCTCGTGCGCGAGGCGCAGCTCGTGGTCGTCTCGCGCGTACAACTGCGGGACGATGCGATCGCGCAGGAACTCGACCGTGGCGAGCGAAGCGCGCAGCCGCTCGTCCCTCTTCACGTACAGCACGAAGTAGGGAGCCAGCGCGTTCTGCAGCACCTGGGTCGCCCAGCGCGGGCTGAATCCGCCCTTGCGCCGCGCGGGCGCCCTCAGTCGTTCTGTGGCGGCGGCGCCGTCGGAGTCCGGCGCGGCGGGGTCGGCGTGGGCCGCGTAGTCCGCGGCGCCGCTTCCCGCGCGAGCGCCGGTGACGGCGGCGTGCATCGTGGCGAAGCCGAACCCGGAGTACGCCGCACCGACGAAGCAGGTGCCACAGCTGTCCCCAGCGGCATAGAGGCCCGGCACGTGCGTGGCGCAGGTGTCGTCGACCGGCACGATCCCACCGGCCGCGTGCCCGAGCATCGAGCCGTGGGCGCCCGGACCACTCACCGAACGGATGTGGCCGTCCTTGCGCGACTCCATCACCACGGGCGCTCGCCCTTCGTGAGCCTCCCACTCCGCGTCGATCCATCCGTGCCAGGCCATGCCACGCTGGGAAATCTCCTTACCCTCCGCGTTGACCATGCGCTCGTCGCGCCACATTCCCGGCAGTGCCGCCGAGTGACCGGCCGAGAAGAACAGGTACATCGGCGGCCAGGCCGGCGTGTCGGGGTCGGTGTGGTGCGGGCTCAGGAACTCCTTTCCGGTGACTACCGCACCGGCTCGATACGCCATCACGTGGCCGTCACCGGTGAGCTCGTGGGTCGGGTAGCCGACCGGCTTGAAGCCGCCGCCGCCGGCGCACATCACCGTCGCCTTGGCGCGGACGACGCGGGGCTCAGCGCCCTCCACATCAAAGCCGACGGCGCCTACGACGCGGTCGCCCTGTCTCAGCAGCTCCGTGACGACGAAGCGGTCGACGATCTTGGCGCCGCTGCGCACCACCTGCTTGCGGATGGCCGTCGGGAACCCCGGGAGCCAGTGGACGACCTGGCTCACCAAGGGCGGGAACTTGTCCTGGTCCGGCATGCCGATCTGCGTGAGGGGATGGGCGAGGCGCACAGGCTCGCCGTCCTCCTCCAGGAACTGGACGCCCCACGACCGCAGATCCAGGAAGCGCTCAAAGGACTCCCGGAAGACGATCTCGTTCCAGCGCCGGTCGTTGAGGTACTCCCCGACCACGCTGACCTGGGTCAGCCAAGCGTCGAGATCGTGCCCCCACGCCTCGTTGAAGACCACGGTGTCGCCGGCGTACGGCGTCTCCCCCGACTTGCTCACGAAGCCCTTGTCGACCAGCACGACCTCACGACCCTGCTCGCGCGCCTTGATCGCCGCGAAGCAGCCGGCCATGCCGCCGCCGATGACGAGGACGTCGGTCGAGATGCTCCGATCCTTCACTGCCGGCTCCTCCTGTGCGTCCGGCCGGCCACCGACCCCGGAAGGGCGGACAACCGCCGTGGCGAAGATGCTTCAGCCGTCGGCACGCGACCAGGGTCTCCGGCGTCGGCGGCAACCAGGTGCGCCCGCAGCGCGTCAACCTGTCTGGAGAGCTCGGCGACGCGACAGGCGAGCGCCTCGAGTCCTGCGCCGTTCGCGGCTGCCGGGGCCGTAGCGACCGTCGCGGCGGCGAAGACTCCGCCAGGCAGAAGGCGCCGGTCGTCGACGACGCACAACAGACCCTCGGCCTCCAGAGTTCCGACGATGCGGTACACCGTGGAGCGCGGCAGCCCGAGATCCCGAGCCACCTCCAGGACCGTCGGGCCCGGTGAGGAGGCAGCCACCAACCGCAGGATCCGCGCCGCCCGGGAAATGACCTTGACGCCGTCCGCCCGCTCCGCGGCGCGCCGCGATTCTTCGCCCCCGGCGGGAGCAAGCGCCGCGGGGGCATCAGTCAGGGACGCCCTCATCCGCCGAGGTACGCCTTGCGAACGGCGACGTTGCACGACGCCTCTTCCGCGCTGCACGAGAGCGTGACGGCGCCGACCTCGAGGACGTAGGCCCGGTCGGCGAGCGTAAGGGCCATGGTCGCGTTCTGTTCGACCAGAAGGACGCTGATCCCGGTCTTGTGGATCTCCTGGATCATCTCACCCACGTTCTCGACCATCAGCGGCGAGAGACCCATGCTCGGTTCGTCCATCAGCAGGAGCTTGGGAGCGGACATGAGTGCCCGGGCCACGGCGAGCATCTGCTGTTCGCCGCCACTCAGGCTCGCGGAATCCTGGCGGCGGCGCTCCTTCAGGACGGGGAACGTCTCGAACATACGCTCGAGATCCTCCTCCACCGCCCTCTTGTCGCGACGAAGGTAGGCCCCCATCCTCAGGTTGTCGAGCACGGTCATCGGCCCGAAGACGATGCGCCCTTCGGGCACGTGCGCTATCCCACGCTTGACGATGCGATGCGGAGGCGACGTCTGGATCTGCTCGCCATCGAAGGTCACGGTGCCGGAGGCCGGCCGCTTGAGACCGGAGATCGTTCGCAGCAGCGTCGTCTTGCCGGCCCCGTTGGCGCCGATGAGGGCCACGACCTCGCTGTCGTCGACGGTGAGCGCCACGTCGCGCAAGGCCTGCGCCGAGCCATAGGTGACACTGAGGCCGGAGACGTCAAGCAGCATCGAACTTCCCCTTGCCGAGATATGCCTCGCAGACGAGAGGATCCACGCAGACCTTGTCCGGTGGGCCCTCACAGATCTTGGCGCCGTAGTCGAGCACGATCAGCCGGTCGCAGAGCCCCATGACGACCTTCATATCATGCTCCACGATGACGACCGTGACGCCGCCGTCGCGGATCCTGAGGATGTGTTCGGTCATGAGTGCGGACTCGCTGGGGTTCATGCCCGTGACCGGCTCGTCCAGCAGAAGCAGCTTGGGCTTGGCGGCAAGCGCGACGGCGACACTCAAGGCACGCTGGTGACCATGAGGAAGGCTGGCCGGTGTCTCATCCTCCAAGCCGGCCAGACCCATGAACGCGAGCAGCCCCCGGGCCTCCTCACGCAGCGCATCCTCCTCGCGCCGGGCGCCGCGCGTGCGCAGGATACTGACGATGAGGCGCGTCCGCTGCCGTTGATCCAGGGCGACGAGAACGTTGTCGAGAGCCGACATGCGGCGGAAGGAGACAGAGTGCTGAAACACGCGGCTCATGCCCAGGCGCGCGATGTCGTACGCCGCCAGCCGGGTGATCTCGCGGCCATCGAAGACGACGCGCCCCTCGGTCGGCTTGAGAAAACCGCTGACCATGCTGAACACGGTGCTCTTACCGGCGCCGTTCGGCCCGATCAGGCCGAGGATCTCGCCGGGATCGACCCGCAGGTCGAGGTCGTTGACGGCCAGCACACCGCCGAAGCGCTTGGTGAGCCCATCAGTCTCGAGGAGCGGACTTGTCATGGCGAGGCCTCCGCGCTGGGGACCGACGAGCGCTCCGGCGGCGGCGCTTCGCCGGCCGGAGCCCCCGTCCCGTCGTCGCGGCGCCGCCGCAGACGCGGCATCACGTAGCCCAGGATCCCATGCGGCAGGTACATGACGATGAGGATGATGAGGACGCCCGTGATGATGGGTTCCCAGTTGCCGGTCGGCCGCAACAACTCGGGCACGAAGGTAAGGAGGACTGACCCGAGGACAGGTCCGACGATCGGGAACCCCACGCCGCCCAGGATGGCGATCACGTGGATGGTGATGGTCTTGAAGGGACCGTAGCCGCCGGGGTCGATGTTGCTCTGGTACTGGGCGAAGAAGGAGCCCATGAGCGCCGCGATGGTCGACCCCAGCACAAAGGCCTGGAGCCGCGCGCGGAACGGGTTGATGCCCACGGACTCGGCCAGCTTGGAGCTGAAGCCGACCGCGCGCCACGTCCTGCCGGTCCGCGCCGCGTAGAACGCCAGCAGCACTACGACCGCCGCCGCGGCGAACACGAGGACGAGGTAGTACTGCGACGTTTCGGTGATGAACATGATGGCGCTGCCGCCGGGCAACGTGATGGTCGAGGCTGGGAAGACGCCGATGAGACCCACGCGCCCGCCGAAGAACTCGAACGTGCCGAACACCAGCGGCACGATGAGTCCGAAGAGCAGGCTGGGGATGATGAAGCCGAGGCCTGAGTAGCGGCAGATGAGCGCGCCGAGCGCGGTCGCGATCGCGGCGGCGACGAGGAGCGCCAGCGGCAGCGCGAGCCAGAAGCTCATGGTGGTCTTGAGCGTCAGGAGCGCGGTGGCGTAGGCGCCGATGCCCCAGAAACCGGCGATGGACAGGCTGATCATGCCCGCGCGTAACAGCAGCACGAAGGTCATGGCCAGCACGGAGTTGACGACGACCAGGACCGTGAGGTGGATGTCGTAGTCGTTGGGCATCACCTGCGGCAGGACCACGAGCGCCGCGATGCCAAGCGCCGTCGCGGCCCACCTCCAGCGCCGGGCGAGCAGCTCAGATCGGGATGTCATCGACGACCTTCCCGAGGATGCCGGCGGGCCGGAACAGCAGAACGATGGCGATGACGATGAAGAAGGCGATCTGCGCCTCTCCGCTGCCGATGTAATACTGCCCGTAGCTCAGGGTCATGCCGAACACGAGGCCACCGAGGATGGCGCCGATCATGCTGCCGACGCCGCCGAGCATGACCACGAGCAGCACGAGCAATCCGCCGGCGGCGGCGGCCGTCGACACCGCGAAGATCGGCGCCATCAAGCCTCCCGCGAGGCCCGCCAGTCCGCATCCGACGGAGACGGCGAGCATGAACATGCGGTCGGAGTCGACGCCCATCAACGAGGCCACGTCCATGTCGAACGAGACGGCGCGCATCCCTCGCCCCGGGCGGGTCTTCTGCAGGAACACATGAAGGAGCGCGATGATGGCCACGCTGATGGCGATGACGACCACCTTCTCCACCGGTACGGTGACGCCGGCGAATCTGAGCTGACCCGGGAAGACCGAGGGTATACCCCGGGCCTCCGTGCCGAAGAGCATCAGGGCCACCTGACCGAGGATGAGCATCAGGCCGAACCCGGCGATGATGTTGGTGAGGAACTGCGACTCGGAGAACTGCACCTTGCGGAAGACCAGCAGGTAGACCAGGGCCCCGAGCAGGCCTGCCGCAGCCGTGCCGGCCGCAACGCCCAGGAAGAAGTTCTGACCGCCCGGCACGACTACGTACCAGGTGACAAAAGCGCCGAGCATGTAGAACTGGCCGAACGCGATGAACAGGATGCGCGGCACGGACATGATGAGGTTGAAGCCCGAAGCCATGAACACGTAGACCATGCCCATGGTCAGGCCGTCGATCATGAGTTGCAGAAACACGCGCATCGGCGCCTCACTCCTCCGGCTCACCGCCTCCCCGGGGGCCGAGACCCCCGGGGAGGCGCGTGGTTGCAGATAGCGTCCGGTTCACCGTTCGGTCACGGCGCGGGCGGAGCGCTGAACGCCTGGTCCACGTACTTCTGGCCCTGCGCGAAGTCGATCTCGCCGACCACGGTCGTCTTGCCCTTCTCGATGCGGCCCATGTACGTGTAGTACATCGTATCGACGGCGCGCGTGTTGCCCATGTCGGGCCTGGGAACGGTCTTCCCCGCGCCAAGCGCCGCCTCGAACTCCATCCCGGCGCCGATGGTGTCGGCGACCTTCTGGACGTCGGTGGAACCGGCCTGCTGCAACGCGGCGACCAGCAGATACCAGGTCTGGATCGAGGTGCAGCCGGGGTTGGTCCACTCGCCGTACTCCGCCACCCAGAGGTCTCTGAGCTGCTGCGCCGTCGGCGTCGGCGTCGGCAGGTCGATGGCCGCGACGGCGGACGTCATCCCCTCCACCATGTCGATCGGGATGACCTTCGCGATCTGGTCCGAGCTGATCGTCGTGTACGAGACGAAATCGCCCTTGAAGCCGCCGTCACGGAGCGCCTTGTAGTACAGCGAGTCCGCCACCGGCCCGCCGGCGGCGGTGGTGCAGGCGTCGGAGTTCGACGCGATGAGCTTCGTCGCGATGGCGCTGAAGTCGGTCGTGTCCATCGGGTAGAAGTCCGTGGCCAGCACCTTCTGGCCGAAGGCACCCGTCAGAGCGCGCAGGTGCCCCTCTTCGGCGTGCCCTGGGATGTTGTCGGGGAACGCGCCGGAGACGGTCTTCACGCCCGGCATGTTGTCGGTGATCCAGCCCCAAGCCATGGCGGGCTGGGTCGTGAACGGCGCCGCCTGGAAGACGTACTTGTACTTGGGGTTGACGACGGTGGGCGACGCGCTGGCGACGACCACGAGCTTCTTCGCCGCCTCAGTGACGGGGAGCCAGCCGTCGGCTGTTCCGTCGCCGAGGATGAAGTCGACCTTGTCCTGGGTGATCAAGCGCTGCACGGCGGACCGCCCGGTCTCGGGGCTGCCCTTGCTGTCGTAGACGATGGTCTCGATCTTGTACTTGGTCCCCCCGATGTCCAGCCCGCCATCAGCGTTGGTGGCATCGACGAGGACCTTGAGCTCCTTCTGAAAGTCGACGTCGAGCGGGAACGCGAAGTCCGCCAGGACGCCGATCTTGAGGACGTTGGCGTCCCCGGAGTCGCCACCACCCTCGCTGGATGCGCTTCCGCACCCGGCCAGCAGGCCCGCGGCGAGCGCAAGGGCCACGATGGCCCCGATCGCAACCAAACGTTTTGTCGTCCCCCTCATCACTGCCATTCCCTTCTCATAGCCTACCGGTACAACGCATCGTTCGGGAGGCGACGTCACTTCGACGCCTCCACCGACTGATTCCAGCGCACGCCCCACACATCCGGGTGACCGTTCATGAACATCCGCTCGTGCGGTACGGGCAGGTCCCAGATCCGGGCCGCGTTCCCCCCGAGGATGAGGTTGATCTCATCCTGGGACATCGTGTCGCGCAGCTTGTCGATCTGGTGAAGCATCCAGCCCCACCAGTCGGGTTGGTATTCGGGGATGCGCGGCCAGCGCTTCATCGCGGTCGCGTAGGTCGAGGGGTCACCGCCCGGCTGCATGACGATGTACTGCGGGACGTGGCCGTAGTCCGCTCCCCAAAGAAGCTGCGTGACGGTCACGTTGGGGTCGCGGACGGCGAAGTCGAAGTACTCGGCCGGCCAGGTGCCGCACTCGAGATACACGTTGCTCGCCCCACTGCCGACGGCAAGCCCGGCGATCTCGCAGGCCCTGCGCAGGAGTTCCGCGCCCCGTGCATAGCCGCCGATGGAGTACCCGGCGTGACAGAAGATGATGGGCACGTCGGGGAACTCGAGGGCGATCCGCGCGAGCAGATCATACGTGTCGAAACCGAGGTGCCAGGCGAAGTCGTGGAAGTCGATGCTGACGCCGTAGGTGCGCGCCAGCTCGCAGAAGACGCGGTACTCGTCGAGCCGCTCCCGGAACGTGTACACCTTGTCCGGGCTCGTGTCGCGGGGGACGAACTCCCCGATCCCGATGAAGTCGCCGGTCGCGAGCGCCGCCTCGACCTCTTCCGCCGCGGCCTCGAGGCTCCAAGCGGTCTCTCCGCGCGCGACACGCAGCTTCAGCGTCTGGTCGGCGCAGAAGGCGCGGAACTTGCCCGGGTGCTCACTGACCAGCTTCGCCTGCGCCTCGTTGGTCGTGCCCACCATGCTCGGCTTCAGCAGCAGCATGTCGATGCCGTAGCGGTCCATGTCGTAGAGCGTGAGCGCCGAATTGTCGTACGGCTCGACCTCGCCCGAGAGGCCGTCCCACTCACCTTCTACGACGGTCGCCGGCTGGTAGAGGGTGGTGATGTGGCCGTGGGTATCGACGATGAATCGACCGGCTGCTCTCATTCTGGCTCTCCCCGCTGTTGCGCGACGTATCGTATAGCGATACCGACGTATTGCAATTGGTCGCCCGCACTGTGCCATCTTCAGCCCAGGGTGTCAAGTACTCCGAATCCCGTGTTGACACCGTGAATCCCATGGCGATACCGTCATCTCCGAAATGAATCGACCTCGTCACATCGGCGGTACTCAAGAAGCTCGTCCCGACGGGACCGCCGCCACACCCGCAGCGGACGGGACGGACGCTCGGCAGTACGCCGTCAAGAGCCTCTCCAGGGGCCTCTCGATCCTCAAGCTGTTCGATCTCGAGCACCCGCACTGGACGCTGAGCGATATCGTGCAGGCCAGCGGGCAGCACAAGGCAACGTGCTACCGGCTGCTCCGGACGCTCGAGCAGGACGGGTTCGTGGCGACCGACCCTGAGACAGGGCAGTACTGCCTCGGCGCCGCGCTGACCCGCCTCGCGATCCTCGCCCAATCCGGCGATGAGCTTCTGCGTGCCGCGCAGCCGCATCTCGCACGGCTCGTCGAGATCACCGGCGAGACCGTCGACATGACCTTGTGGAACGAATCCGGACCTCTCCTCGCCGCGCAGGTGCTCTCGCAGCACCGGCGGTTCCAGCCCGTGAACACCGTCGGGACGGTCTTCACCGAGGCTCCGACCTCGCATGTGAAGCTCTGGCTGGCTTTCGGCACCGAGACGCAGACGCTGCGCCTGCGAAGCATCCTGACGGACGATCGGAAGGGAGTGGCCGCGTCGGAGTCTCTGCCGCCGGGAACTCTGGAGGCGGTCCGCCGCGAGGGAGTGGCGTACGACGTCGGGCAGGCTCGCGAAGTCTTCTCGGTGGCCGCTCCCGTCTTCGACGCCGCCGAACGAATGGTAGCCGCCGTGGCCGTCGTCGCGCCGTACGAACTGACGGGCGAGGCCGAGCGGGAGCTCTGCGCCGCTGCTGTCAAGCAGGTCACGCAAGCGCTGTCGCGGGAGCTCGGCCACCTGCACGAGTCCGGCCGCGCCTGAGCGACCGGCCTCAGGACGCCCGGCAGCTCCAGGCCGGACCCTCGCGGCTCACCTCGGCGAGCGTGACGGAGTCGAGCGCGCCAATCATCGCGTCCTCGGCGGCGGCGAAGTACCGCCAGACCTAATGGCTATGCCATCGATGTCGATGAGGACCGCGGAGCGTGCGCGGTCGGCGTCCCGGACTTGGGTTCCTCCGGTGAGATGATTGCATGCGTCTCCGTCGTCGCTCCGTTCCGGCAGTGGCCGGCAGAGACCATGGAGAACCGGCGGCTGGCGCTCATGCGCACCGCCGCGGCGCTCTCCGAGGAGCTCGGCCACCGGCCCTGACCTCGTCTCCGCGCACGTAGCTGGACTGGCGAGCACGCGAGATCCCCAACACTTGCAATCTCACGCGAGGGGACTATCATGCAGGCTATTCCACCATCCGGATGCTCGTTCCGTTCTGCGGAACGCTGAGGAGATTCTGATTGCCTGAGTCCCCCCTCCCGGCGGGCCGATCTGCAGGAGACCGCCAACGACCTGCGCAAGCTGATCGTCGCAACGCTGTGCCGCGCCCAGGCCGGCCATCCCGGCGGCTCGCTGAGTGCGGTGGAGATCCTGGCCGCGCTGTTCTTCCGTGTCTTGCGCATCGACCCGGCGGACCCCGAGTGGGACGGCCGCGACCGCTTCGTGCTCTCCAAAGGGCACGCGGCGGCGGCCTACTACGCGGCCCTCGCCCTCCGCGGGTACTTCCCCACGACCCTGCTCGAGACCTACGACGAGCTGGACTCACCGTTGCAGGCTCACCCCGACATGCACTGCCCCGGCGTGGACATGAGCTCCGGGTCGCTCGGCCAGGGGCTCTCGTCGGGACTCGGCATGGCGCTCGGCGCGCGCCTCAGGAACCTGGACGAGACGAGCATCTTCGTGCTCCTCGGCGACGGCGAGCTCCAGGAGGGCCAGGTGTGGGAGGCCGCCATGGCCGCGCCCAAGTTCGAGCTGGGCAACCTCATCGCCATCGTCGACGACAACCGCATCCAGCTGATGGGCGACACCTGCGCGGTCATGTCGGTCGACCCCATCGCAGACAAATGGCGCGCCTTCAACTGGCTCGTGTCTGAGGTGGACGGCCACGATGCGACCGCCGTGGCCGAGGCCTGCGAAGCGGCGCGCGAGGACGACGAGCGGCCCAGCGTCATCGTCGCTCATACCGTCAAGGGCAAGGGCGTGTCCTTCATGGAGGACACCTGCGCCTGGCACGCCGCACCGATCTCGCAGGACCTGGCCGACCGGGCGCTGACTGAACTGTGCGCCGGCGAGGAGAGCGCATGACGGAGCTGATGGCGCAGCGGGACGCCTTCGGCAAGGCGCTGGTCGAGCTGGGCGCGCGCGACGAGCGCGTCGTCTGCCTCGACGCCGACCTCGCCTCGTCGAGCAAGATGATCCTGTTCGCCGAGGCGTACCCGCGGCGGTTCTTCCAGATGGGCATCGCCGAGGCCAACATGACCGGCGCCGCCGCCGGCCTTGCGGCGATGGGCTTCGTGCCCTTCACGAACTCCTTCGCCGTGTTCGCGACGCTGCGCGCCGCCGACCAGATCCGCGTCTCGATCGCTCAGCCGGGCCTGCCGGTCAAGATCGCCGGCGCCTACAGCGGCCTGCTCGCCGGCAAGACCGGCAAGACGCACCAGGCGATCGAGGACATCGCCCTCATGCGGTGCATGCCCAACATGACCGTGGTGTCACCGGGCGACGGCGTCGAGATGGGCAAGGCCGTGCACGCCGTCGCCGCCTGGGACGGCCCCGTGTATCTGCGCGCCACGCGCGACCCCAGCCCGGTGGTGTTCGCCGAGGACGACCCGTTCGAGATCGGGCGCGCCGTCACGGTGCGCGAGGGCACCGACGTGACCGTACTCACGACGGGCATCATGGTCGGCCGCGCCGTGGAAGCGGCCGAGCTGCTCGCCGCCGAAGGCGTCTCGATGCACCTGGTGCACGTCCACACCGTCAAGCCCCTCGACGTTGCGGCGGTCGTCGCGGCCGCCGAGAAGACCGGACTCGTGGTCACCGCCGAGGAGCACAACATCATCGGCGGCTTCGGCGGCGCCGTCGCCGAGGCGCTCGGGGAGCACCGGCCGACCCTGATGAAGCGGGTCGGCGTCGCCGACGTCTACAGCGAGTCGGCCCCCAACGACGACCTGCTGCAGAAGTACGGCCTCACGGCCGGTCATATAGCACAGGCCGCCCGCTCCCTCCTGGAGCGACGGGCGGCCCATCCATCATCGACGCACTGAGGAGGAGACATGGGTTTGCTGACCACCAACCAGCCGGACCTCTTTTTTGAGGACACGCCCGTCGGGCACATGTTCAAGGAGCTGTGGGAGGCGGACGACGCTGCCATCGACGCCGTACTCGACGACTACGGCGTCCCTTCCCCGTGTGAGTGGGCCAAGCCGGGCAGCTACATCCAGACCACGATCCGCGCCCAGGTCGAGAAGGAGCGCCGCGAGAACGATGTGGTGCTGATCCCCGTCGGCTGTACCGAGAACCACGGCCGCCAGACGGTGAGCGCCATGGACACGCTGTTCGTCAGCCACCTCTGCGAGGCGGTGCGTCGTCACTCCAAGAAGCACAACGGGCACGCGCCGGCCATCGCCCTGCCGCCGCTCATGTACGGCGGTCACCCGTACCACCACATCGGCATGCCCGGCACGGTCATGCTGCGCGAGTCGGTGGTCGAGGAGACACTGGTCGACGTCATGCTCGGCCTCTGGAACGACGGTTTCCGCAAGATGATCATCGTCAACAACCACGGTCACCTGTGGATGCTCGAGACCGCGCTGCACAAGTACCTCAAGCGCTACCAGCTCCCCGGCACCGTCCGCGTCATCGACTGGCACGTCTCCGTGAAGGACTTCTTCCGCACCACCGATCAGGGCGGCTGGTGGGACACGCCGTTCATCCACGCCGACGAGGCGGAGACCTCGCTGGGCCTGCTGCTGTTCCCCGAGATGGTCGACATGGAACAGACGGTGGAGACCGAGACCAAGCAGTACATGCCGGCCGGTCATTTCAACAACTCGGTCGACGGCTACCACCGGCCGCAGCGCTGGTCGCAGGCCGAGGGGCACTTCGCCATCGAGTTCTTCGGCACGCCCGAGGGCGTCGTCGGCAAGCCCACGCACGCCGCGGCCTGGAAGGCCAAGCGCCCCGTGGCGGCCTTCTGCAAGTACCTCTCCATGATCGTCGACGATACCTTGGCGACCTTCCCCGCCGGCACCACGCCGCCGGTCGAGGAGACCACCTTCCGGACCGCGAAGGACATGGAGCCCTTCCTCCGCGAGCCGCTCAGCGAAGGCTGGAAGCCGATCTGGGCGCTGCCCTGGATCGGACAGCATTGACCCACGGCGCCGAAAGCAGGGCCCGCGAGCAGGCGAGGCGACGGTGACCGAGAGGCTCGCCTTCGCGACCGCGGCCGGGCCGACCCGCTTCGGGCCCATGCTGTTCGCCGGCAGGGTCCGGGAGGCCGCGCGTGCGGCCGCCGAGCTCGGCTTCGACGGCATCGAGATCAGCGCCAAGAGCCCGGCGGAGCTCGCGGACCTGGACCTCGGCAAGCTGCTGGCCGGCCACGGCCTGCAGCTTGCCGCCATCGCCAGCGGCCGCATCTACGCCGACGATGGACTCTCGCTCAGCCTGCCGGAGGCGGCGCTGCGCGACGAGGCGGCGCGCCGCCTCAACGAGCTCATCGACGTGGCCGGCGAGCACGGCGCGCAGCTCATCGTCGGGCTCCTGCGCGGGCCGCGGCCGGCCGACGGCGATGTGCCGGCTGCCAACGCCCGTCTCGTCGAAACGCTCGGCGGCTGCGCCGACCACGCTTCGGCGGCCGGGGCCGGCATCGTCCTCGAGGCCATCAACCGCTACGAGACCACCCTGCAGTGCACGGCGGCCGAGGCGCTCGAGCTCGTCGAGCAGGTCGGCCGCCCCAACGTCAACGTGCTGCTCGACACCTTCCATATGAACATCGAAGAGGTGTCCATCGCGGACGCCATCGTCGCGACCGGCGCACGCCTCGCCCACTTCCACGTCGCCGACAGCAACCGGCGCGCGCCGGGCCTCGGCCACGTCGACTTCGACGCGGTCGTCGCGGCGCTCCGCGAGATCGACTACCACGGCTGGATCTCCGCCGAGATCCTGCCGCTCCCCGACGACCGTGCCGCGGCCGAGCAGGCGCTCGGCCACATGCGTACGGTCCTCGGCACCCGCATCCAACGCTCTACGTGAGGGGGCAAGACCATGGCAGACATCCCAAGCACCATGAAGGCTCTGGTTCTCAAGGGACCGAACGACTTCGAGCTCCAGGAGCTGCCGACTCCGGAGCCCAGGGGCGACGAGGTCCTGTGCCGCGTCAAGGCGGTGGCGATCTGCGGCACCGACCCGAAGATCATCGCCGGCAAGTTCCCCGGCTTCTGGCCGCCCAGCTTCCCGGCGGTCATCGGCCACGAGTGGGCCGGCGAAGTCGTCGCCGTCTCCGATGACATCAAGGCGTCCGAGAAGGTGGCCGCCAAGTACGCCTTGGGTACCCGCGTCGCCGGCGAGGCCCACAAGGGCTGCGGCTTCTGCCTCAACTGCATGACCGGCCACTACACCGTGTGCCTCAACTACGGCGACAACGCCTCCGGCCACCGCCACTACGGCTTCACGTCGCCCGGCGCCTACGCCGAGTACATCGTCACCTCGATCAAGTCGGCCACCCCGCTGCCGGACAACCTCACCTATCACCAGGGCGCCATGCTCGACTCGGCCGGCGTCGCTCTGCACGGCGTGCAGCGCGGCCGCGTCACGACCGGTGACACCGTGCTGGTCACCGGGCCGGGCTCTGTGGGCCAGTTCTCCTTCCAGTACTCGCGCGCCTCCGGCGCCAAGTTCGTGATCGTGATCGGCCGTGGCCCGCGGCTGGCATTCGCCGAGAGCCTCGGCGCCATCGGCATCGACTACGAGAAGGTCGACGACCCGGTCGCCAAGGTCATGGAGCTCACCGGCGGGATCGGCGTCGACTGCACCGTCGAGTGCTCCGGCACGCAGACGGGGATCGACTGGGCCATCAGGTCGACTCGCAAGGCAGGGCGCCTCGTCATGGCCGGCCTGCCCACCGACACCATCAACGTACCGTGGGGCCCCATGACGCTGGCCGAGCTCGACATCCTCGGCGTGCGCGCCAATCCCAACACCGCGGCCCCGGCGCTGGCGCTCATGGCCAATGGCGCCGTGACCACGGAGGGCATCCACACGCACACCTTCTCGCTCGATCAGTTCGCCGACGCCCTCGCGACGTTCGTCGAGCGGCGTGACGGCGCGATGAAGGTCGTCATCGAGCCCTGAGTCGCCGACAAGCGACCCCAACGTTCCTCACAGGAGAGCAACATGACTGACAAGCCCAAGGGCGCGGTGTTCAACCAGCAGAGCGTGGAGTTCAAGCAGGATCCGCCGCAGCACGAGAAGACCCGCGGCTGGCCGCTGGTCAACCCCAAGTCGTGCCCCGGAGCGCAGCTCGAGTTCCACGTGACGGAGATCATGCCGGACGGCGCGGCGCTCGACGACGTGCACCCGGATGAGGATCACGTCTTCTACGTGCTCTCCGGGCGCGCTCATGCACAGGTGGGTGACGACGAGTTCAACGTGGAGCCCGGCGACGCCCTCTACGTGCCCAAGAACACGCTGCACAACTTCACCATCCAGGGCGGAGAGGTCTTCCGCATCGCCGTCGTCTTCGCCCCGGCGCGCGCTTTCTGGACCGCCTGAGACCGACGCACGTGACCGGCCGGCCCGGTCACTCCGCCACGCTGACGCCGAGAGGGGCGGCGCGCCGATCGGCGCGCCGCCCCTCTTCACGCTTCCGCCCGCAGGTCGCCCCTGCGCCCGGATCCAAGTTCATCCCGCCGCTCGCCACGGCGGCCGGGTCAGTCGCCGATGAACAACGGCCGCAGGTGCCGCTCGAGCAGGTTGTGCGTGACGTTGCCGGCGATCGTGTCCCGGCAGGCGACGAGCAGGTCCGTGTACCGCCCGCCCATCTCGGCGGCCACCTTGTACCCCACGTGCACGAGCTGGCGCACCTGAGGGTCGTAGCCCGGATCGGACGGGTCGTGACGGATGGCGGCCACGAACTCCGCCTCGTCCCAGCGCAGGACCGCGTCGGGCGCCGGCAGGCTGCCCGGGTCGATGTCGATGACGGCGGCGTAGGGAGCGCACAGCTCTCCCTGCCGGTCGTAGGCGCGCGCGTACACGTCCTTCGCGAGGTCCAGACCTTCTCCCCCGGCCTCCGCGAGCCCGATGACCTCCTCGAGCCACGTCGTCCCCGACGTCTTCACGTGGACGCCGGCCCCCGAGACGGCGGTGATCCTCCGGATGGCCGGGAAGATGGAGAACTTGTCGCTGCCGGAGTGCACGCTCAGCTTGAGGTCCTCCGGCAGCGAGTACGCGACGACGGCGTGCCGCACCACGGCGACGTCGGCCGCGAACTCGGCCGCGAACGCCTCAGGGTCGCCGACGTAGTCGACCCCCTTGTTGAAGCGACCGCTGAAGCGCGGCGCGATGGTGCGGGCCGGGATGCCTTCGTCGGCGATCGCAGCGAGGATGACGAGGAGCTCGGCCGGGGTCTGCGGCGCGTCCGTCTCGTCCATGGACACCTCGGTCAGGAACGCCGCCTCACCCTTGGCGGCGGCGATCTCTCGATAGAGGCGCCCGGCAGCCGCGACGGCGCCGAGATAGTGGACCGCGGTGCGCCGCGTGCTCGCGCTCGTCATGGCGACGGGTTCGCTGAGACCGCTCACCTCGGCGTCGGCGGCCAGCTCGCCGTGCCGCGCGAGAAAGGCCTCGACATCGCCGGTGGCTGCCGGCCTGCCGATGAAGCCGGCCACGTCGAGCGTGAAGAAGTCACACGGCTCGAGGAAGCGCCTGACGGTGTCGGCGGTGATGTGGTCGGCATCGACGAAGTACGGCTGCTCCCATCCCAGCGCCGCCACGGCCGCATCGGCCTCCCGGCGAACGCTCTCCGGCTCCGAGCCCACAACGAGGTGCTCGCGGTGCGACTTGTTCCAGACCGGCGTCACCTGCACGCCAAGCCGCGCCGCCTCCACGAAAGCCTGAAGTTGAGCCTCGCCCTCATGGGCGAAGCGATCCCCTACGCCGAGCGAGTACCTGCCGAGCCGGTACGCCGAGCCGTCCATATCCGAACTCCTCTCTCGCTGCCGCGCACGTGTCGCGCGACACGCCCGTGACGAGGCGCGCCACGAGGGCGCTACCGGCGTACTCTCACGGCTGATGCTCCAGAGACCACCGGGAGACGCCCGCGTCCGGGCGCCGGAAGCACGACCGGCGGGCCCCGCCACGAACAGTATCCCGCACGCGGGGTCCCTCGTGCCAGCCTCATGCGGCCGGGCGGCCGGCGGCTTGAAGGCCGCGATTGCGGTGACCGCAGCGCCGCGCGTTCTTGATAACCCTGGGCCTAGGCCGTACAGTGTGAAGTGAGGGACGCGCAGAATCCCACCCAGTCCCGTCGCCGGCCCGTCGTCGGCGCCGAACCTCTCAGGAGAGTGACATGCCAAACCTCGGTGCTCCCGAACTCATCATCATCGCTCTGGTGATCCTGCTGCTCTTCGGCGCCACCCGGCTGCCCAAGCTCGGCAAGTCGATGGGCCAGAGTATCAAGGGCTTCAAGCAGGGGCTCAATGACGACTCCGACGACGAGGACGACATCGTCGACGTCAAGCGCGACGCGACGGCGGAGGACAAGGACGTCAAGGCCTCCTGAGCCACGCGAGACACGTGAAGCCGGC
>CAVOGK010000003.1:0-11262 GCA_963695395.1 uncultured Thermoleophilia bacterium
GATAGGGGTGGAGGCCCGCGAACCCGTCGAGACGAGCCGCCACTTCGTTGACGCGCGGGTTGTACTTCATGGTGCAGGACCCGAGCGGATAGCTGCCGCTGTCGACGCCGTAGTTGAGCGTCGAGAGGCCGGTGAAGTGACGCAGCAGGTCGACCTCACTCACCTCGGGAAGGCGGGCGGGAGCCCTACGCAGCAGCGCGCGCGGGACGAGTTCGTCCGCGGGGACCTCGGGCACGCCCGGTTCGGGGAGCGTGAACGCCCGTCGCCCCGGGCTCGACTTCTCGTAGATCGTCGTGCGGTCCACGGCGGCGGGGCGGCAGACGGGGACGGCATCGCGGTCAGCCACGATCCACCTCCCGGTTCGCGAGGAGGTCGCCGAGCGCGCCGGCGAAAGCGTCCAGCTCGGCGCGCGTGCGCTTCTCGGTCACGGCGACGAGCAGGACGTCGTCCAGCTCCGTCGCGGCGGCCGTCACATCGCCCGAAGCCGCGGCGGGTAGCAGGCCGGCGTACTGGGCCGC
The DNA here is from genome assembly GCA_963695395.1 of uncultured Thermoleophilia bacterium. Lineage (GTDB taxonomy): Bacteria > Actinomycetota > Thermoleophilia > UBA2241 > UBA2241 > CAIXSE01. Next base: position 519 of record CAVOGK010000003.1, read on the forward strand.
GAAGCGGGCCGCCGGCACGCCGGCCAGGAAGCCCTCCGGCACCAGCGCGTCGACCACGCCGGCCGCCGGCAGCGGCAGGCGCACCGCGAACTCGCGAAAGACGGGGCCGGCGGTGAAGGCGGTCACGCCCGGAAGCGCAAGCAGGCGCTCCCGCAGATAGGCGGCCTTGCGCGCGCAGTGCACGCCGAGCTCCGGCAGCCCTTCCTTGCCCAGCCAGCTCAGATAGACGAGCGTCGCCAGCGCATTGAGCGCGTGGTTGGAGCAGATGTTGCTCGTGGCCTTCTCGCGGCGGATGTGCTGCTCGCGCGTCTGCAGCGTGAGCACGAAGCCGCGGCGCCCCTCGATGTCCACCGTCTCACCGACGAGCCGGCCGGGGATGCGACGCATCAGCTTGGTGGTGACGGCCATATAGCCGACGCCGGGGCCGCCGAAGTTCATGGCGTTGCCGAGCGCCTGGGCCTCGCCGACGACGATGTCGGCGCCGAGCCTGCCGGGTGCCTCGAGGAGCCCGAGCGAGACCGGGTCGGCGACGACCACGAGGAGGGCGCCGGCCGCGTGCGCCAGCTGCGCGACGGCGGGCAGATCCTCCAGCGCGCCGAAGAAGTTGGGCTGCTGCACCACGACCGCGGCGGTGCGCTCGCCGACGGCGGCGGCGAGCGCGTCGAGATCGGCCGCCGCGCCCTCGCGCAGACCCACGGTCCGAGGCCGAGGCCCATAGCCGGCCGACTCCGTCTCGAGGACCTGCCGGTACTCGGGGTGCACGCCCGCGGAGAGAACCACCTCGCCGCGGCGCGTCTGCACGCCCGCGAGGATGGAGGCCTCCGCCAGGGCCGTACCGCCGTCGTACATGGAGGCGTTGCTCACGTCCATGCCGGTGAGCTCACAGATCGCCGTCTGGAACTCGAAGATGGTCTGGAGCACGCCCTGGCTTCGCTCCGGCTGGTACGGCGTGTAGGCCGTCAGGAACTCACCGCGACTGACGACGGCGTCGACGACGGCCGGGACGTAGTGGTCGTAGACGCCGGCGCCGAGGAAGCTGACGAGCTGCGTCGCCGGGACGTCCCTGCCGGCGAGGCGGCGCAGCTCCGCGACGACCTCCGCCTCACTGAGGCCGGCGGGCAGAGCCAGCGGCTCCCGCCGGCGCACGGCCTCGGGGATCTCGGCGAAGAGGTCGTCGACGCTGGAGGCCCTGACGGCCGCCAGCATCTCGGCGACGTCGCCGGAGCTGTGGGGGACGTACCCGGTCGCGGTCACCGCGCTCAGGCCTCGTCGAGGAAGCGCCTGTACGCGCCGGCGTCCATGAGGTCGCCCAGCTCACCCGGAGCCGTCATGCGGATGCGGATGAGCCAGCCCTCGCCGTAGCAGTCCTCGTTGACGCGCTGCGGCTCGTCCTGCAACGCGTCGTTGACCTCGACGACCTCGCCGGTGAGCGGCGAGTACACGTCGCTGACGGCCTTGACCGACTCGAGCTCGCCGTAGGGCTTGCCGCCGGTGACCTCGTCTCCCACGGCCGGCAGCTCGGCGTAGACGATCTCTCCGAGCGCGTCCTGCGCGAACCAGGTGATGCCGAAGACCGCGTCCTCATCCTCGATGCGCACCCAGTCGTGCTCCCTGTAGTACCGCAGTTCCTGAGGATACGTCTCGTCCGCCATCGTGCCTCCCGGTCGGTGCCTTCCGCACACACTGTCGACTCTCGAACGTGCCCGGGTAGCGCGCCTGAGAAACGCGCGTCCGGGGAGCCGCCGCTCCTGCGCCGGCAACAAAAAGACAGGGTGGAGTATCCACCCTGTCTGACGGCCGGCGCCGCGGCGGCGGCGCCATGTCATCCGGGGGCCCGTCCGGCCGCGCTCCGTTTGCCTGAGAGATTCGGCGCTCCCTGCGCCTTGCCCCTTCGGCGTCCGCCCGAAGACGGACTCTCACGCGGCCTTCGCCCGGGCTGCTTCGCACCGGCTCAGCCCGTTCACTGTAGCACCGGCCGCGCCGCCGCGACAACGACGGTCGTCGACGGAGCGACGGCTCGCCCAGAGGCGCTTCACTTGACGGCGAACGTGCCGGCCAGGGAGAGGCCGGCGGTCAGGCGATCCAGGCCATGCCGTTCCAGTAGGCATCCACGCGCCGGTGGCGGCGGAGGGCGAGCTCCATCGTCTTCGGCCACATCTTCTGCGTCCCCTCGAGGTAGAGGTCGAACCCGGGTGCGTTGACTCGCCGGAAGGAGAGATCGCGCTTGCGTGGGGGCTCCAGGGACGCCTCGAGCAGGCAGGGCACGAAGAGCATGCCGCGGTGCGCGGCGACCCAGACGAAGAGGCGCCCGCCGTGCGCCGCGATGAAGTCGCGCACCTCGTCGGGCGCCACGATCTCGACATCTGTGGCGACGTCGGTGACGTCGTGCACGACACCGCAGTTCTCCATCCAGACCGCCATGACCGCTCCGGGCTCGCCGTCCTTCACCACAGAGTGTTCCGCAACGGGCGCATCGCAATCCCACGACGTCGGGAGTCGGTCCTTGTGAGCCCGCCGGGCCTTCTGCTACGGTCCATGACGCCGGTCCGAGGCATCGCGGGTGACCGGCCGCCGACGGTGACCGCCGCCCCGGCCATCACACGAAGAGGAAGCTGGAGCATGACCGAGCACGACCCGTTCACCGCCGCCCCGTCCATCCTCGGCGAGCTGCTGGCCCTGGCAAGCGACCTCGCGTTGCAGGCGGGGCGCGTCCACACGCGAGGGGCTGCGGGACGCGCTGCGCGTCGAGACCAAGTCGTCGCCCACCGACCTCGTGAGCCAGGTCGACAAGGAGGCGGAGCGGCTCATCGTCGAGCGCCTCCGCGCCGAGCGGCCGGACGACGCCCTCCTCGCGGAGGAAGGCAGCCTGCTGAGCGGCGAGAGCGGCGTCCGGTGGGTGGTCGACCCGCTCGACGGCACGACCAACTACATCTACGGCTACCCCGCGTACGCCGTCTCGATCGCCGTCGAGGTCGACGGCGAGACGCAGGTGGGCGTCGTGCTCGACTCGAGCTCCGGACACCTGTACCGGGCGGTCGCCGGGCAAGGCGCCGTCTGCGACGACCGCCCGATCCACGCGCGTGAACAGACAGACCTCTCGCGCGCGCTCGTCGCGACCGGGTTCTCCTACGACGCGGCGCACCGCGTCCGACAGGGCGCCGTGGTCGCCGCGGCGCTGGGTCGCATCCGCGACCTCCGCCGCGGCGGGACGGCGGCGCTCGACCTCTGCCACATCGCCGCGGGGCACGTGGACGCCTACTGGGAGCTCGACCTCTCGCCGTGGGACTACGCCGCCGGCGTGCTGATCGCGCGTGAGGCCGGCGCTGTCGTCGAGCTTGCGCCGGCCGCACACGGCACGGGCCCGGCGGTGGTGGCCGCGCACCCGGCACTCATGCCGGCGTTCGTCGAGCTGCTGCACGAGAGCGGCGCCCTCGCCTGACCCCCGCGTCCGCCGCCCGGGGCCGCGTCAGCCGCGCAGCAGGAGCAGATCCGGCGGCGCGTCGAGGACGAAGGCCGCGCCGCTCTCCGCGAGCTCCTCGCGGGTGCGGAACCCCCAAGAGGCGCCCACGGCGATCATCCCGGCCGCCGTGGCGGTGCGCATGTCCACGGATGAGTCGCCGACGTACGCGACGCGCGCCGGAGTCAGCCCGAAGCGGGCGGCGATCGCGAGCGCGACCGCCGGGTCGGGCTTGAGCGGCGCGTCGGCCCGCGCCCCGTTCACGACGACGAAGTCGTCCGGGTCGAGCAGCGCAGCGACGATGTCCCGCGTCAGCTCATGCGACTTGTTGGAGTGGATCGCGAGGGGGACGCCCGTCGGCACGCAGCTCGCGCACCAGCCGCGGGACGCCCGGGTACGGATGCGTCTTGACGAGCGAGTGGCGCCCGTAGTCCTCGATCATGCGCTCGTAGCAGCGCGCGACCGTCCGCTCGTCGCGCTGCTCCGGCGGCAGCGACTCCGCCACGAGGTTCCGGATGCCGTGGCCGATGAGATACCGGTACTCGTCGTAGGAGTGCCCCGGCGCGCCCTCGAGGGCCAGCACCCGGTCCATCGCGTCGGCGATGTCTTCGAGCGTGTCGACGAGGGTGCCGTCGAGGTCGAAGATGACGCCGGCGAACGACAGGGGTTGGCAGGCTCGCGACCAGGTACACATCCCGCACTCAGCCCTGCTCTTCCGCTGCCCGCCGGACGATGTCGCGCGGCGTCGGCTTGAGGGCCGGTGCGGGCGCCTCGGCGGGCGCTCGGCCTCCTCCTCCGCCCGTTCGACGCCCTCGCGCCGTATGCGATCCAGCAGGCTCTGGAGTTGCTCGTCCACGGCCTTCCTTGACGTCGGCGTGCGACCGGTGCGGTCGTCTCTGGAGACGATCCTGGTCACACGCGAAACCGCCGGCCTCCCTGCGACAGCCGACGCTGGAACAACCTTAGCCCGCCCTCAAGGCTGCGGCAAGACCGGGGTCCCGGCGGTCGTCCGTCCTTGAGCGTCCGCTCACTCGGTGCTAGCGTGACCGGACGCAGGCTGCCGTCGCGCTTGAAGACAGGGGGAGCAGAGAGGTGGCGCGCAGAAGACGTCAAGAGTCGCTGGGGCGCGTCGTGGGCATCGGGGGCCTGCTCGGCACCGCCTATGGCTACGTCGGCACCTCCGTCTACTTCGCCCTCGGCGCCATCGCCCTGTACGCCCTCGGCGTGACGCCCTTCCTCATCCTGGCCGTCGGCCTCGTGTTCATCGTCACGGCGTGGTCCTACGCCGAGGGCTCGGCGGCGCTTCCTGAAGCCAGCGGCGTCACCAGCTTCGCGCGGCGAGCCTTCGATCCCATGACGGGATTCGCCGCGGCGTGGGCGCTGTTGCTCGACTCGGCGGTGATGGTGGCGATCGCCTGCTCCGCCGTGCCGCACTACCTCGGCGCCCTCTGGCCTCAGCTGCAGGTGTGGCCCTACGATCTGGTCGTCGGCGCGGGCGTGCTCGTGCTCGTGATCGTGCTGAACGTGTTCGGATTGCAGGAGTCCGTTCGTCTGAGCTCCCTCATGGCCGTCCTCGGACTGGCGACGCTCGTCCTCCTGCTCCTGGTCGGCTTCTTCGCCGTGGTCCGGCTGGGTGCGCTCTGGAGTCAGATCGACCTCGGAGCGGTGCCCACATGGGTAGGCCTGATCTCGGTGGTCCCTCTGGCCGCCGCTACCTTCCTTGGGTTGGACGCCGTGTCCAGTCGCGCCGAGAGCGCGCTGCGTCCGGGCCGGGACGTCCCGCTCGCCATCAACGTGGTGCTCCCGGTCATCATCGTTCTCAGCGCCGGGCTGGGGGTCGTCGCCCTCTCCGCACTGCCCGTGACCTTCAACACCGTGCCAGTCGATCGCACCACCGGTCTGACCATACCGGTCGCGGTGGTCCCAGGTGACGTGCAGGGTGAGTACGCCCTTGCCGACGACGCGGCTGTCTCCGTCGTCGTCCCCGTGCGCAAGGAAGGCGACGTCTACGTGATTCCCGCCCAAGAGCCCACGGGCCCGGTCGTCACGAGTGTCGACGGAGCGACGACCAGGCTGTACGGCACCCTGCTCGGCACCACCTACCTGCGGGATCCCGTCATGGGCCTCGTGAGCGGCCTGCCGGCCGACCTCGACTGGCTGGAGCCGCCCCTGAGGGCGTGGGTGGCGATCGTCGTCGCCATCGCCCTCGTCCTGGTGGCCAACGCCGTGGTCGGCGGCTCGGGACGCGTCCTCTATTCGCTCGCCCGGCACCACCAGGTGCCCTCGGTGCTCGGGCGCGTTCATTTCTCGCGGATGACGCCCTACGTGGGCATCATCCTCTTCGGCGTCGTGACCGCCGCCTTGCTCCTGCCCCGGGACCCGCTCGTGCTCTTCGGGTTCTTCGGCTTCGGGGCCATGATCGCGTTCACGCTCACGCATCTCTCGGTGATCACACTGCGGTACCGGGAGCGCTCGCTCCCTCGGCCCTTCGTGGTGCCGCTCAACATCAGGTGGCGCGGAGCTCTGCTCCCCGTGCCGGCGGTGGCGGGGGCGGTCGCGACGGCGGTGATCTGGGTCATCATGGTCGCGACCCACCCCGGCGGGCGTATCCTCGGATTCGCCTGGATGGCCGCCGGCCTCGTGCTCTACGTGGCGTACAGGCGGCGCATCGGGCGGGCGCTGCTGCGCCAGCCGCAAGAGACTCCGCTGCCCTCGGCGGCGTTGTCCGACATCGACTACGAGCGCATCCTCGTCCCGGTGACCGGAACCCGCCTCAGCGACGAGATGATGGTCCTGGCGTGCCAGCTGGCCACCGAGAAGGGAGCCACCATCGACGCCGTCTACGTGGTCGAGGTACCGATGAACCTCCCGCTGGACGCGTCCATGGAGCGAGAGCGGCTCCGTGGCCGCGCGGTGCTCGACGCGGCAATGGTAGTGGCCGGCGAATTCGGTGTGGAGGCCTGGCCACACCTCGTGGCTGCGCGCCGAGCGGGCCGGGCCATCGTGGAGACGGCGGAGGAGTGGAGTTGCGACGTGGTCGTGATGGGAGCGCCGCGCAAGCAGCGCGCCGACGCCAGGATCGTCGGTGGCACCGTGGACTACGTCATGCGCCACGCGCCGGGCGAGGTGCTCCTGAATCTCGTGCCCCACGACTATCCCATGGAGGGTTCCGCAGCGGAGAGCACGGGGGACGTCGACGAGACGCGGGGCTCACAGGCCTCCGCCATGGAGAGGAAGTGAGGCACGCATGTACGTGATCATCGCCGGGTGCGGCCGCGTCGGGTCGGGGATGGCCCGGCAGCTCAGCCAGGAGGGTCACGACGTCGCCGTCATCGACGAGTCGCCGGGCTCGTTCAGGCTCCTCGGCGACGGCTTCTCCGGGCAGCGAGTGGTGGGCGCCGCCATTGACTGGGACGTGCTCGTCGAGGCCGGTATCGAGGGCGCGGATGCGTTCGCCGCGGCCACCGACGGCGACAACACCAACATCGTCTGCGCCCTCATCGCCGCTCGCGCCTTCGAGGTGCCGTGCGCGGTCGCCCGCGTGTACGACGCGCTGCGCGCGAAGGCGTTCGCGAAGCTGGGCATCCGCACGGTGTGCCCGACCGAAGACGCCCGATTGCTCATGCTGGATGAGATCCACGAGTGCCCGGCGGCGGGAACGGAGGTGTGAAGCCATGTTCGTACTGGTAGTCGGCGGCGGCAAGGTAGGGCTGAACGTCGCTCGCAGCCTCTTCAACCTCGGGCATGAGTTCATCCTCATAGAACAGCGCCGCACGCGCTTCGAGCTTCTCGTGTCCGAGTTCGAGGAGCAGCTCCTGTTCGGCGACGGCACGGAGATGTGGGTGCTGGAGGAGGCGGGCATCACCCGCGCGGATCTCGTCGTCGCCGTCACCGGCGACGACGAGGACAACGTCGTCATCGCGCAGCTCGCCAAGCACGAGTACGGTGTTCCCAAGGTGGTGGCCCGCGTCAACAACCCGCTCAACCAGAGGACCTTCGATCTGCTCGAGGTCGATGCCACCGTGTGCGCGTCCACCATGGTGATCTCGATGATCGAGCACGAGCTCCCCTACCACCAGTTCGTACCGCTGCTCTCGATGCGGCGCGAGAACGTGGAACTCGTCGAGGTCGAGATCAACGAGGACTCGCCGGCCGCGCACCTGTCGATCGCCGATATCCGCCTGCCCGACGGTGTCCTGCTCGCCGCCATCCTCCGCGGCGACACCGCCGTGGTGCCGCGTGGCGGCGAGGTGCTGCAGCCCGGCGACCAGATCCTCTGCCTGCTGGCGCCGGGCAAGGAGAAGGACCTCATCCGCAGCCTGCTGCCCAGCCGCCGGCCGGAGGACGTCCAGGCCGAGTGCAGCATCGACATCACCGACGAGTGACGCCGGCGCACGACGAACGAGGGGGGTGAAGGCGGGTGGACATCATCGTGGCAGGGACGGGGACGCTGGGCCTCAACGTGGCCCAGCGGTTCTCGGAGGAGCGCCACAACGTCGTCCTCGTCGGCGAGGACGAGGCGGCGCTCCATCGCGCCCAGGACACGATCGACGTCGGCACCGTGGTGGGCAAGGGCAGCACGCCTTCGGTGCTGCTCGAGGCGGGTCTGCGCTCGGCCGACCTCATCGTCGCCGTCACCGGCAGCGACGAGGTCAACATCGTCGCCTGCCTCATCGCCGAGACGGCCGCCGAGCACATCGTCCGCGTCGCCCGCATCCACGACCCCGCCTACCTCGGCGCGAAGGGCATCATCGACCAGAGCTCGCTCAGCATCGACCTGGTGATCAGCCCGGAGGAGGAGGTCGCGAGCGCCACGGTCAGCCTCGCGTCGGTTCCGGGGGCGACCGACGTCAACACGTTCGCAGATGGCCGCGTGCTGGAGGTGGGCGTGGAGATCGACGCCAGCTCGCCCATGATCGACAAACCCATCAGGGAGCTCGCCCGCCGCGCCGGCGGCCGGATGCTGGTGGCAGGCGTCTATCGCGGCGAGGTGGTGGGCGCCCCCAGTCGCGACATCCGGCTGGCCGCCGGCGACGTCCTGTTCATCGTCGCCGACCGCGACACGGTGCGCCGCGCGATGACCAGCCTCGGCAAGCGCTGGGCGCGGACGCGCAACGTGGTCATCGCCGGTGGCGGCTGGGAGGGCGTCTCCATCGCCCGCCGGCTGGCCGCCGCCGGCATCCACACCAAGATCATCGAGCGGGACGCCGCGGTCTGCGACGAGATCTCCCAGTTCCTCGACGACACGCTCGTGCTGAACGGCGACGCCATGGACGAGCGCCTGCTCGCCGATGAGGGCGCGGGTCGCGCCGACATGATGGTCGCCGCCCTCGGCAACGAGAACGACAACATCTTCACGGCGCTGCTCGCCAAGAGGCTGGGCGCGCGCCGGGTCGCGGCGCTGGTCGACACCCCGGGGCGCATGCCCTTCGCCTCCACGATCGGTGTCGACATCGTCCTCAGCCCGCTGCTCTCGGCGCTGAATCCGATCCTGCAGTTCGTGCGCCAGGGCGAGGTGGTCGCCGTGCGAACCCTGCGCGAGAGCCTGGTGGAGGGGATCGAGTTCGTGGCCGCTGAAGGCGCCGGCATCGTCGGTCTGCCGCTGGCGCTTCTCCACATGCCGCACGGCTCGCTCGTGGGGGCGGTGGTACGCGGCGAGGAGGTCATCATCCCGGACAAAGGTACCGTCATCCAGCCCGGCGATCGCGTGGTGCTCTTCGCGCGGCCCGCGCTCATCCCGCGCCTGCAGCGCCTGATGACGTCGGAATGAAGAGCCCCGCAGCCTGATGCCCTCCCGCTCCCCGATCCGAGCCGTCGCCCCCGACGCGCCGGGCGCCTTCGCCGGCACCCGGCGCGTGGGCTATCTGCTCAGCATGCTGCTGCTCGGCATCGCGTGCTCGCTGGCGGTGCCGCTGATCGTCGCGGCCTGGTACGGGGAGTCCGAGGTGGTCGGGTCGTTCGCGAGCACGCTGTTCCTCGGCGTCGCGCTCGGCGCCAGCGGGTTGTTCCTGCTTCGCACCGACCTCTCCGCCATCTCCCGCCGCGAGGGCTTCGCCGTCGTCGGCCTCGGGTGGTTCATGGTCTGCCTGCTCGGCTCGCTGCCCTACGTGTTCTCGGGCACGCTGGGCCCGGTCAACGCGTGGTTCGAATGCACCAGCGGCTTCTCGGGCACGGGAGCGAGCGTGATCGCCAACGTGGAGGCGCTGCCCCGGGGCATCCTGTTCTGGCGCTCCTTCACGCACTGGCTGGGCGGCATGGGATTCGTGGTGCTGTACGTGGCGCTGTTCCCGCTCCTCGGCGTGGGCGCCATGCAGCTGTATCAGGCCGAGGCGCCGGGCATGGAGGTCGACCGCCTGCGCCCCCGCATCAGCAGCACGGCGCGCGTGCTCTGGCTCATGTACCTCGGCATCTCGGTGGTGCTCACGATCATGTACCTGATCGGAGGGATGGGCCTCTTCGACTCCCTCTGCCAGATGTTCGCGGTGCTCGGCACCGGGGGGTTCTCCACCCGCAACGCCAGCATCGCGGGCTTTGACAGCGCCTACATCGATTGGGTCTCCATCGTCTTCATGTGGCTCTGCGCGACCAACTTCTCGCTCCACTGGGCGGTCGTCACCGGCAAACCCGGGCGACTCCTGCGCAGCTCCGAGTGGCGGTTCTTCACCGCCATCCTGGCGATACTCGGCGTCGCCGTCGGGCTGATCGCGTGGCGGTCGACCGACAGTTCGTTCGCAGATGGTATGCGCGAGGGCGTGTTCGAGGTGGTCGCCACCGGGTCGACGACCGGCTTCGCGGTCGCCGACTACGAGCTGTGGATCCCGGCGGCGCAGTTCATCATCTTCCTGCTCATGTTCATGGGCGGCTGCGCCGGGTCCACGGCCGGCGCGATGAAGGTCGTGCGCGTGCAGCTCTTCGTCAAGCAGGCCGTCCACGACTTCCTCGACACGGTGCACCCCTACGGCGTGTCGCAGCCGCGCCTCAACGGCAGGGCGGTCACGCCCTCCATGCTGCGCTCGGTCTCGGCGTTCATGGGGCTGTATCTGCTCATCTTCGTCCTCGCCACCGCGTCGTCTCGCTGACGGGCATGGACTTCGCCACGGCGACGTCGAGCGTCGTCAGCATGCTGGGCAACATCGGCCCCGGCCTCGGCGAAGTCGGCCCCTTCGACAACTACGACTGGGTGCACCGGGGTGGCAAGCTCGTCTTCACCTTCGACATGCTCGCCGGACGGCTCGAGCTGCGTGACCGTGTTCATCCTTCTGGCGCCGGCGTTCTGGCGACGGTAGG
>CAVOGK010000004.1:0-23054 GCA_963695395.1 uncultured Thermoleophilia bacterium
AGCAGGCTCTGGAGTTGCTCGTCCACGGCCTTCCTTGACGTCGGCGTGCGACCGGTACGGTCGTCTCTGCAGACGATCCTGGTCACACGCGAAACCGCCAGCCTCCCTGTGACAGCCGACGCTGGAATAACCTTAGCCCGCCCTCAAGGCTGCGGCAAGACCGGGGTCCCGGCGGTCGTCCGTCCTTGAGCGTCCGCTCACTCGGTGCTAGCGTGACCGGACGCAGGCTGCCGTCGCGCTTGAAGACAGGGGGAGCAGAGAGGTGGCGCGCAGAAGACGTCAAGAGTCGCTGGGGCGCGTCGTGGGCATCGGGGGCCTGCTCGGCACCGCCTATGGCGACGTCGGCACCTCCGTCTACTTCGCCCTCGGCGCCATCGCCCTGTACGCCCTCGGCGTGACACCCTTCCTCATTGTTGCCGTCGGCCTCGTGTTCATCGTCACAGCGTGGTCCTATGCCGAGGGATCCGCGGCCCTGCCCGAAGCCAGTGGCGTGACCAGCTTCGCACGGCGCGCCTTCGATCCCATGACGGGATTCGCTGCGGCGTGGGCCTTGCTGCTCGACTCGGCGGTGATCGTGGCGATCGCCTGCTCCGCAGTGCCGCATTACCTCGGCGCCCTCTGGCCTCAGCTTCAGATGTGGCCCTACGACCTCATGGTCGGCGCCGGCGTGCTCGTTCTGGTGATCGTGCTGAACGTGTTCGGACTGCAGGAGTCCTTTCGTCTGAGCTCCCTCATGGCCGTCCTCGGGCTGGCGACGCTCGTCCTCCTGCTCATCGTCGGCTCTTTCGCCGTGGTCCGGCTGGGTGCGCTCTGGAGCCAGATCGACCTCGGGGCGACGCCCACGTGGGCCAGCCTGCTCTCAGTGGTCCCGCTGGCCGCCGCCACCTTCCTCGGGCTGGACGCCGTGTCCAGTCGCGCCGAGAGCGCGCTGCGTCCGGGCCGGGACGTGCCGCTCGCCATCAACGTGGTGCTCCCGGTGATCATCGCCCTCAGCGCCGGGCTGGGGGTCGTCGCCCTCTCCGCACTGCCCGTGGCGTTCAACACGGTGCCCGTCGACCGCGCCACCGGCCTGACCGTGCCGGTCGCAGTGGTCCCGGGTGATGAGCCGGGTGGGTACGTCCTGGCCGGCGACCCGGCCGTCGCCGTCGTCGTCCCCGTGCGCAAGGACGGCGACAGCCACGTGATCCCCGCCCAGGAGCCCACGGGACCGGTCGTCACGACAGCCGCCGGCGTGACGACCAAACTGTACGGCACCCTGCTCGGCACCACCTACCTGCAGGACCCGGTGATGGGCCTCGTGCACGGCCTGCCGGCCGACCTCGACTGGCTGGAGCAACCCCTGAGGGTATGGGTGGCGATCGTCGTCGCCATCGCCCTCGTGCTGATGGCCAACGCCGTGGTCGGCGGCTCCGGTCGCATCCTGTATTCGCTCGCCCGGCACCACCAGGTGCCCTCGGTGCTCGGGCGCGTTCACTTCTCGCGCATGACGCCGTACGTGGGCATCATCCTGTTCGGCGTCGTGGCCGGCGGCTTTCTCCTGCCCCGAGACCCCCTCGTGCGCTTCGGGTTCTTCGGCTTCGGGGCCATGATCGCGTTCACGCTCACGCATCTTTCGGTGATCGCACTGCGATACCGGGAGCCCTCGCTCCCGCGGCCCTTCGTGGTGCCGCTCAACATCAGATGGCACGGAGGTCTGCTCCCCGTGCCGGCAGTGGCGGGAGCGGTAGCGACGGCCGGGATCTGGGTCATCATGGTGGCGACCCATTCCGGCGGGCGCATCGTCGGGTTCGCCTGGATGGCCGCCGGCCTCGTGCTGTATGTGGCGTACCGGCGGCGCATCGGGCGGGCGCTGCTGCATCAGCCGCAAGAGACCCCGTTGCCCTCAGCGGCGACGTCCGACGTGGACTACGATCGCATACTCGTCCCGGTGAACGGTACGCGCCTGAGCGACGAGATGATGGTCCTGGCGTGCCAGCTGGCCACCGAAAAGGGAGCCACCATCGACGCCGTCTACGTGGTCGAAGTGCCGATGAACCTCGCATTGGACGCGTCCATGGAGCACGAACGGCTCCGTGGACGCGCGGTGCTCGACGCGGCCATGGTGGTGGCCGGCGAGTTCGGTGTGGAGGCTTGGCCGCACCTGGTGGCTGCACGCCGGGCCGGCCGGGCCATTGTGGAGACGGCAGAGGAGTGGAGTTGCGACGTGGTCGTGATGGGGGCGCCACGCAAGCAGCGCGCCGACACCAGGATCGTCGGCGGCACTGTGGACTACGTCATGCGCCACGCCCCGGGCGAGGTGCTCCTGAATCTCGTGCCCGCCGACTATCCCATGGAGGGTTCCGCAACCGAGCGCTCCGGGGACGCCGACGAGACGCGAGGCCCAGAGGCCTCCACCGCGGAGAGAAAGTGAGGCCCGCATGTACGTGATCATCGCCGGGTGTGGCCGCGTCGGGGCGGGCATGGCCCTGCAGCTCAGCGCGGAGGGTCACGACGTCGTGGTCATCGACGAGTTCCCCGGTGCGTTCAGACTCCTCGGTGAGGACTTCCCCGGGCAGCGACTGGTGGGAGCCGCCATCGATTGGGACGTGCTCGTCGAGGCCGGGATCGAGGGCGCGGATGCGTTCGCCGCGGTCACCGACGGCGACAACACCAACATCGTCTGCGCGCTGCTCGCCGCTCGCGGCTTCGAGGTGCCGTGCGCCGTCGCCCGCGTGTACGACCCCCTGCGCGCGAAGGCGTTCGCGAAGCTGGGCATCCGCACGGTGTGCCCGACCGAGAATGCCCGAGTACTCATGGTGGAGCAGATCTACCAGTGCCCGGCGGCGAGTACGGAGGTGTAGAGCCATGTTCGTACTGGTAGTCGGCGCCGGCAAGGTGGGGCTCAACGTCGCTCGCAGCCTCTCCAAACTCGGACACGAGTTCATCCTCGTCGAACAGCGCCGCACGCGCTTCGAGCTTCTCGAGTCCGAGTTCGAGGAGCAGCTCCTGTTCGGCGACGGCACGGAGATGTGGGTACTCGAGGAGGCGGGCATCACCCGCGCGGATCTCGTCGTCGCCGTGACCGGCGACGACGAGGACAACGTCGTCATCGCGCAGCTCGCCAAGCACGAGTACGGTGTTCCCAAGGCGGTGGCGCGCGTCAACAACCCGCGCAACCAGAGGACCTTCGATCTGCTCGAAGTGGATGCCACCGTATGCGCATCCACCCTGGTGATCTCGATGATCGAGCACGAGCTCCCCTACCACCAGTTCGTGCCGCTGCTCTCGATGCGGCGCGAGAACGTGGAACTCGTCGAGGTCGAGATCAACGAGGAGTCACCGGCCGCGTACCTGTCGATCGCCGACATCCGCCTGCCCGACGGTGTCCTCCTCGCCGCCATCCTCCGCGGCGACACCGCCGTGCTGCCCCGCGGCGGCGAGGTACTGGAACCCGGCGACCAGATCCTCTGCCTGCTGGCGCCGGGCAGGGAGAAGGACCTCATCCGCAGGCTGCTGCCCAGCCGCCGGCCGGAGGACGTCCAGGCCGAGAGCAGCATCGACATCACCGACGAATGACGCCGGCGCGCGACGAACGAGGGGGGTGAGGGCGGGTGGACATCATCGTGGCGGGGACGGGGACGCTGGGCCTCAACGTGGCCCAACGGTTCTCGGAGGAGCGCCACAACGTCGTCCTCGTCGGCGAGGACGAGGCCGCGCTCCATCGCGCCCAGGACACGATCGACGTCGGCACCGTCGTGGGCAAGGGCAGCACACCTTCCGTGCTGCTCGAGGCAGGGCTGCGCTCGGCCGACCTCATCGTCGCCGTCACAGGCAGCGATGAGGTCAACATCGTCGCATGCCTCATCGCCGAGACGGCCGCCGAGCACATCGTCCGCGTCGCCCGCATCCACGACCCCGCCTACCTGGGCGCGAAGGGCATCATCGACCAGAGCTCGCTCAGCATCGACCTGGTGATCAGCCCGGAGGAGGAGGTCGCAAGCGCCACGGTCGGCCTCGCGTCGGTGCCGGGAGCGACCGACGTCAACACCTTTGCAGATGGCCGCGTGCTGGAGGTGGGCGTGGAGATCGACGCGGGCTCGCCCATGATCGACAAGCCCATCAGGGAGCTCGCTCGCCGCGCCGGCGGCCGGATGCTGGTGGCAGGGGTCTATCGCGGAGAGGTGGTTGGCGCCCCCAGTCGCGACATCCGGCTGGCCGCCGGCGACGTCCTGTTCATCGTCGCCGACCGCGACACCGTCCGCCGCGCGATGACCAGCCTCGGCAAGCGCTGGGCGCGAACGCGCAACGTGGTCATCGCCGGTGGCGGCTGGGAGGGTGTCGCCATCGCCCGCCGGCTGGCCGCTGCGGGTATCCACACCAAGATCATCGAGCGAGACCTCGCGGTCTGCGACGAGATCTCCCAGTTCCTCCACGACACACTCGTGCTGAACGGCGACGCCATGGACGACCGTCTGCTCGCCGATGAGGGCGCGGCTCGCGCGGACATGGTGGTCGCCGCCCTGGGCAACGAGAACGACAACATCTTCACGGCGCTGCTCGCCAAGAGGCTGGGTGCACGCCGGGTCGCGGCGCTGGTCGACACCCCGGGGCGCATGCCCTTCGCCTCCACGATCGGTGTCGACATCGTCCTCAGCCCGCTGCTCTCGGCGCTCAATCCGATCCTGCAGTTCGTGCGCCAGGGCGAGGTGGTCGCCGTGCGCACCCTGCGCGAGAGCCTGGTGGAGGGGATCGAGTTCGTGGCCTCCGAGGGCGCCGGCATCGTCGGTCTGCCGCTGGCGCTTCTCCACATGCCGCACGGCTCGCTCGTGGGGGCGGTGGTACGCGGCGAAGAGGTCATCATCCCGGACAAGGGTACCGTCATCCAGCCCGGCGATCGCGTGGTGCTCTTCGCGCGGCCCGCGCTCATCCCGCGTCTGCAGCGCCTGATGACGTCGGAATGAAGAGCCCCGCAGCCTGATGCCCGCCCGCTCTCCGATCCGAGCCGTCGTCCCCGACGCGCCGGGCGCCTTCGCCGGCACCCGGCGCGTGGGCTATCTGCTCAGCATGCTGCTGCTCGGCATCTCGTGCTCGCTGGCCGTGCCGCTGGTCGTCGCGGCCTATGTACGGAGAGTCCGAGGTGGTCGGGTCGTTCGCGAGCACGCTGTTCCTCGGCGTCGCCCTCGGCGCCACCGGACTGTTCCTGCTTCGCACCGACCTCTCCGCGTATCTCCCGCCGTGAGGGGTTCGCCATCGTCGGGCTCGGGTGGTTCATGGTCTGCCTGCTCGGCTCGCTGCCCTACGTGTTCTCGGGCACGCTGGGCCCGGTCAACGCGTGGTTCGAATGCACCAGCGGCTTCTCGGGCACGGGAGCGAGCGTGATCGCCAACGTGGAGGCGCTGCCGAGGGGCATCCTGTTCTGGCGCTCCTTCACGCACTGGCTGGGCGGCATGGGCTTCGTGGTGCTGTACGTGGCGCTGTTCCCGCTCCTCGGCGTGGGCGCCATGCAGCTGTATCAGGCCGAGGCGCCGGGCCTGGAGGTCGACCGCCTGCGCCCCCGCATCAGCAGCACGGCACGCGTGCTGTGGCTCATGTACCTCGGCATCTCGTTGGTGCTCACCATCATGTACCTCATCGGAGGGATGGACCTCTTCGAATCCCTTTGCCAGATGTTCGCGGTGCTCGGCACCGGGGGGTTCTCCACCCGCAACGCCAGCATCGCCGGCTTTGACAGCGCGTACATCGATTGGGTCTCCATCGTCTTCATGTGGCTCTGCGCGACCAACTTCTCGCTCCACTGGGCGGTCGTCACCGGCAAGCCCGGGCGACTCCTGCGCAGCTCCGAGTGGCGGTTCTTCACCGCCATCCTGGCGATACTCGGCGTCGCCGTCGGGCTGATCGCGTGGCGGTCGACCGACAGTTCGTTCGCGGATGCCATGCGCGAGGGTGTGTTCGAGGTGGTCGCCACCGGGTCGACGACCGGCTTCGCGGTCGCCGACTACGAGCTGTGGCTCCCGGCGGCGCAGTTCATCATCTTCCTGCTCATGTTCATGGGGGGGTGCGCCGGGTCCACGGCGGGCGCCATGAAGGTCGTGCGCGTGCAGCTCTTCTTCAAACAAGCCGCCCGCGGCTTCTTCCACACGCTGCACCCCAGCGCCGTCTCGCAGCCGCGCCTCAACGGCAGGGCCGTCACCCCCTCCATGCTGCGCGCCGTCTCGGCGTTCATGGGGCTCTATCTGCTCACCTTCGCCCTCGCCACCGCGGCGATCTCGCTGACGGGTATGGACTTCGCCACGGCGACGTCGAGCATCGTCAGCATGCTGGGCAACATCGGCCCCGGCCTCGGCGAAGTCGGCCCCTTCGACAACTACGACTGGGTGCATCCGGCCGGCAAGCTGCTCCTCACCTTCTGCATGCTCGCCGGACGCCTCGAGCTGATCACCGTGCTCATCCTCTTCTCGCCCGCGTTCTGGCGACGATAGGATGCGGCGACACCAGCCAGACGAAGAGAGGAAGGGCCCCATGAGCGGACGTCTCGAGGGAAGGGTCACCATCGTCACCGGTGCGGCATCCGGCATCGGCAGGGCGACCGCCATCCGCTTCGCGGAGGAGGGCGCCAAGGTCACCTGCGTGGACATCGACGGCGACGGCACCGTGGCCACGGCGAAGGAGATCGGCTCCGCCGCCTTCGCCGCCCAGGCCGACATCTCCGATCCCGAGCAGGTCAAGGCGTACACCGACGGCACCGCTGAGCGCTGGGGCCGGGTCGACGTGGCCTTCAACAACGCCGGCGTCAACCTCCCGGGCGTCTTCCATGAGGTGCCCGACGAGGTCATCGACCGCACGCTCGACGTCAACGTCAAGGGCACGATGTACGGGTGCCGCTACGCCATCCCGTACATGCTGGAGCAGGGCCGCGGGTCGCTCATCAACACGACCTCGGTGAACGGCATCGTCGCCGAGCCGTTCCTCACCGTGTACGCCGCCTCCAAGGGCGCGATCGTGATGCTCTCCAAGGGCATCGCGCTCGACTACGTCAAGAAGGGCATCCGCTGCAACGCGATCGCGCCGGGCTGGGTGGACACGCCGGTGAACTACGCTCACGCCGAGATGCTCGGCGGGCTGCAGCACGTCTACGACACCATCGACTCGTTCCAGCCGATCGGCCGCCCAGGCGAGCCGGTGGAGATCGCCAACTGCGCGCTCTTCCTCGCATCTGATGAGTCGTCGTTCGTCACCGGCACCGTGCTGGTGGCCGACGGCGCGATGACGGCGCAGTAGCATGCAGCGCCGGAGGCGGGCGGCCGGAGTCCCGGCCGCCCGCCTCCGGCGTCGGCTGCCGTCAGGCCGCCCGTCGGCTCCTGTAGTCGACGCGCTGCGTCTGCGTCACCCACGTCGTCGTCGGTTCTGCGTCCACTCCAGCCTTGGCCATGTTCTCCTTCAGCTTGGGATCGGCGAGAAAGGCGTCGCCCTTCTCCCTGCTCGCAAACTCGAGGAATATGGTCAGCCGGCCGGGATCGTCGGCATCGCGGAAGATCTCGTGCCCGATACAGTCATAGCTCGTGCGCATCGGTTCACCTGCGTCGAATCCTGTCTTCCAGTCGTCGTAGTCGCGCACGTGGGTCGACATCTTGAGGTACATGATCGCCTCTTCATCTCGTAGGGAGGACGCACGGCCCGGGGACCGGACGCGTGCGTCCACATACTTGGGCTGTGCCCCCCGAGGTCGGTGGCGCAAACCGTCGGAAACGGCGTCAGTCGGTGGAGGTCGCCGGTTCCGCCTCACGGATGGCCGCGCCGGCGGCCGCAGGCTCTCCGGCGCGCTCGTCCGGCAGGTCGACCTGCGGCAGCCACTGCAGCCACCTCGGCAGCCACCAGTTCCACTCGCCGAGCAGGACCATGGTGGACGGGACGATCACGAGACGCACGATCGTCGCGTCGAGGAGGATGGCGATCGAGAGACCGACGCCGAACTCCTTGATGATCGGGTCGCTGGTCAGGGTGAAGCTGGCGAACACGGTGACCATGATGATGGCCGCGGCGGTGATCACGCGCGCGCTGCCGCCCACGCCCGTGCGCACCGCCGCATGCGTGTCCATGCCCTCCGCGTGGGCGTGGAAGATCTGGCTGATCAGGAAGACCTCGTAGTCCGTGGACATGCCGAAGAGCACGGCGAACATGATCAAGGGAACGTAGCTGGCGATGGGCACCGTGCCGTAGGCGTTCTCGAGGCCGACGAGCCCGAGGCCCCAGCCCCACTGGAAGAACGCCGTGAGGATGCCGAACGCGGCCCCGACGGCGAGCAGGTTGCAGAGGATCGCCTTGAGCGGGACGAGCACCGAGCGGAAGGCGACGAGCAGCACGACGAAGCTCAGCGCCAGCACGACGCCGATCACCAGCGGCAGGCGCGACGCGATGAGGGCGGCAAGGTCGTCGTAGGCGGCGGTCACGCCGCCGACGTAGGCGGTGATGCCGGCTCCACCGGTGGCCTCGGGGATGACCGTCTTGCGCAGCCGGCGGACCAGGTCCGACGTGACCGGGTCCGCCGGCCGCGTCGTCGCCGTGATGGCGAACACGGCGGCGCTGCCGCTCTCGTTCACGCTGGGAGGCGAGACCGACTCAACGCCGTCGGCCGCGGCGAGCGCCAGCTGCAGGCGCGCGAGACGCTGGTCGGTGGCGCGCGGCGAGCCGCCCGCGTCCGTGAGCATCCGGACGAGCTCGCGCTTGAGAGAGCGCGCGCGCCTCGCCTGACGATCCAGCCGCCGCTTGTCGCGCCTGATGGCGGTAGTGTCCTTCTTGAGGCGCTCGGCGCGCTTCTCGAGCGCCGCGCCCTCGCCGGCGAGGCCTGCCGCCGCCGCCCCGAGGGTCTCGCCTTCGGCGGTCAGCGCGGCGGAGCGGGCCTGCAGGGATCGCCCCTGCTCCTCGAGGCTCCGCGCCTCGGCCTCCAGCGGCGCCGCTCTCTTCGCGAGCGCCGCCGCCTCCTTCTCGAGCGCCGTCGCCTGGGCCTGCACGGCCTGCGCCTGCTGCAGCAGGTCCATCAGCTGTGCCTGCAGTCTGGCGAGCTCGACCGGGTCCGCCGTCTGCGCGATCTGGGCCTGCACCGCGCCGATCTGCGCGGCCAGCGAGGCGGCCTCGGTCTGCAGGGCGGCGCCTTCGGCCGCCAATCGTCTCTTCTGGGCGAGCAACTCGTTCTTCTGGGCGAGCAGCTGCTGCTTCCGCGCCAGCAGCTGGTTCTTCTGGGCGAGCAGCGGAGCGGCCTTGGCCTCGAGAGCCGCCCGCTCGCGCCGTCAGCGCGGCGCCCCGGGACTCCAGCGCCGACCTGTCGGCCTTGGCGGCGGCTGCCCGGCGCTCGAGCGCCTTGCCCTGCCGCTTCAGGCGCTTCGCATCCATCTCGAGCCGGCCCGCGAGGCGCTCTGCCCTCTCCTTCTTCTCCGTGTACGCCGCGCTCGGCTCGGCGGCAGGCGAGAACCCCGTCGCCACGAGGAACCGGCCGTTGGCGCCGGGGCCCAGCCCGGCCGACACGAGGTCGTAGG
Organism: uncultured Thermoleophilia bacterium; assembly: GCA_963695395.1. Lineage (GTDB taxonomy): Bacteria > Actinomycetota > Thermoleophilia > UBA2241 > UBA2241 > CAIXSE01. The sequence continues at coordinate 9,510 of CAVOGK010000004.1, forward strand.
CGCGGCGCTGCGTCGTCGACGTGGGCCAGGCGCCGATGTCCTCCTGCCCGAGGATGAGCGTCAGCGTCGGCGCCGCCAGCGGGAGCATCACCAGGAGCGACGCGATGAGGGAGATCCACGGGTGCCGCGTCACCGCGGCCGCCCAACGCGCCCAGATGTTGTCCCCGTCGGGAGCGTTCTCCAGGCGCCGCCGCCACGGCAGCCGAAGGGCGTCGATCCGCCGGCCGACCAGCGCCAGCACAGCCGGCAGGAAGGTGATCGCCGTGAGCACCGCCACGAGCACCGCGAGCGCCGAGGCCCAGCCCATCGCGCCGAGGAGCGGCACGCGCGCGACAAGCAGGGAGAGCAGCGCGATGATCACCGTGACGCCGGCGAAGACCACCGCGCTCCCCGACGTGGCCAAGGCCCGCGCCAAGGCCTCGCCGACGTTCGCCCCTCGATGGAGCTCGTCGCGGTAGCGGAAGACGATGAAGAGCGCGTAGTCGATGCCGACGCCGAGCCCCAGCATCGTCGCCAGCGTGGGAGCGACCACGGGGATGTCGGCGACGTGCCCGAGCAGGCCGATGAGCCCCAGTCCGGTCACGAGCGCGACGACGGCGGTGACGATCGGCATGCCGGCGGCGACCAGCGTGCCGAACGTGACCGCGAGGATCACGATACCGACGCCGAGGCCGATCATCTCGCTGCGCCGCGACTTCTCCTCGGAGAGCCTGACGCCGAGGACGCCGCCGGCCTCGACCTGGATGCCGGCGTCGCGGGCAGGCTGCGCCGCGGCCATGACCTCGCTGGCAAGCGCGCGCGTGACCTGGCCGCCGTTCACGTCGAGCAGCACCTGGGCGACTGCCGTCTTCTCGTCATCGCTCATGAGCAGGGAGCGGGCGCCGCGGTCGAACGGGCTCGTCGCGCTGGTGACGTGCGGGACGGCCTTCATCCGCCGCACCGACTCCTGCACCGCGCGCTTCGCCGAAGGGTCGGTCAGTAGGCCGTCGACGGCGTGGAACACGACAGCGCTCTGACCGTTCTGCTGCGGAGGGAACTCGCGAGCCAGGAAGTCGGTGGCACGCTGCGTCTCGGTGCCGGGCAGGCGGACATCGTTGGAGGTCTGCGCCCCGAGCAGCAGCCAGCCTGTTCCGACGACCGCGACGATGCACGCCCAGACGAGCAGCACGAGCCACGCGCGCCGCGCGCAGAGACCGCCGAGTCTGTAGAGTAGGCTGGACACGCCGCCGCATCGCTCCTCGAGCCTGGGATCCTGACGATACGTGGCCCGCCGGGTGTGTCACAACCTCAGCGACCTGAAGCGAAGCCCGTCACCGGGCACCGAAAGAGGAGAAGCACGTGAAGAGCAGGACACGCATCATCAGCGTGATCGCGGCAGCAGTCGCCGCGCTCACCATCGCCGTGGCCCTTGCGGGCTGCGGGTCGACAACCCCCGCCGAGGCGCCGTCGACGATCTACCCGGAGTCCTCGCCGACCGCCGGCGCCGCCGCCCTCAAGGCCTACCTGGACCGACGCGAAGAGCGTCCTCTCCGACGTCGGTACGACGGCTGCCAGCCTGCCCGACGCGGTCGCCGGCGTGAGCAAGAAGCCCGACGCCACGTGGTCGACGACGGCGACGAGCCTGCAGGACATCTCGACGCAGCTCGGCGACGAGGCGGCGGCGCTCGCCGCGCTGCAGCCGCCGGAGGCCCTGCAGCCGATCCAGGACGCCGTCGTCACGGGCATCGAGGGTGCGCAGTCCGCCGTGGACAAGCTTGCCGCGGCCCTGGACAAGGGCGTTGCGACCTCCGAGACGGCGAAGGCGCAGATCCAGTCGAAGGTCGACAGCCTGCAGTCACAGCTCCAAGGCTTGAGCGAGCAGCTCAGCAGCGCCCTCGGGGGCCTCGCGAACTAGGCCGTCTCGACGACTGGGACGGGCGACCCCTCGCGGCAGACGACCGTCATGCGCGTCGGCCGCCAGGCGTGCGCGGTCGCAGGAGTCGCGCCAGGCCTGTCCGTTCGACGTCTGTCAGCGGCTGACGTGCAACGAGCTCGGTGGCCGGCGCCGAGAGCGCGCTGGGCTCGGTCGCAGGCCGACTGCTGCGGGAGCTTCTCGCGCAGAGGCACCGGTCAGACGACGTCCCGGAAGCCTCGTCGTGCCGCCGATCTCGAGCGCCACGGTCATGACGGTCGACCGTCCGGACGTTCGAAATGGACGACGGGGCGCATCCGCCGCGTGACGTCGTACGGTAGAGCCTCGAGCGGCATGCCGTCGGGCGTGCTGCCGCGCACGTGACGACCGGTCCTGATGAACCACGAGGAGGTGCTCGAGCGCTCTGCTCCGACCTCGGCCTCCGTGACATGCCAAGGAGCCTTCGGCGCCTACCTTTTCGCGGCCGGGGAGCCGGGCGCCGAGCCTCGGCCGGCACCTCGAGCGCGCCGTCTTCCTCGAGGCGTTCGGCAACACGCCCGAGCTACTGGACGCCGAGTACGGCGCGCTACGAGGCAAGCAGCATCTTCATCTGCGTCGTCGACCACCTTCGCGGGGTGCCCGCAGGCGGTCATGCGGGTGCTGACGCCGTCGTCCGGCCGGGTTCAAGAGCCTCAACGACATCGAGACGGTGTGGGGCACGGCCTCGGCCGACGCTCATCGAGCGCACGGGACTGGCCCTCGACGTGCGCGCACCTGGGACATCGCCACGCTCGCCGTCGCGCACGGACTATCGCGGCGACGGCGGCCGAGGGCCTCGATCTCCATGGGCCTGTACCAGACGCTCACCCTCGCGGCCCTGCACTGCGGCATCGACTGGTTCATCGCCATCCTCGACATGCCCGTCTTCCGCATCCTCCGCTGGAAGCTGCGCATGATCTTCGCCGGCTACGAGGGGATCGGCCCGCTCCCCTACCTCGGGTCGGCGGCCAGCCTGCCCGCCTGGTGCGACGTGACGAGGCCGAGCGGCGGCTGGCCGAGCAGGACCCGGACCTGCACGCCGATCCTGCGTCAAGGGGGAGGGCCTGAAGCCGGCGCTTCGGCGAGTCGACACTCGCCAGCGCCGACGCCTACGTCGTCGGACCGCGGCGAGGCCGCAGCCGCGCGCCGGCCTCAGCTCGTGACGAGCCGCAGTCGCTGCAGGCCGAGCGACGCGACGACCTCAGGCAGCCGATCGGCGCCGACCGGACGCGAGTACAGGAAGCCCTGCACGGCGTCGCACCCGAGCCGCCTCAGGCGAGCCGCCTGAGCCTGATGCTCGACGCCCTCCGCGACCGTGGCGATGCCGAGCGCCTCCGCCATCGCCACGATCGTCGCGATGAGCGTCGCGTCGGGACTGTCGTCCTGCGCCAGCGTGTCGACGAACGACTTGTCGATCTTGAGCATCGTCACGGGGAACCGGCGAAGGTAGGCGAGAGAGGAGTACTCGGACCCGAAGTCGTCGATCGCGATGTGCACGCCGAGCCGACGCAGCTCCTCAAGGATCCCGGCGGCGGCGGCGGGATCGTCCATGACCACGGACTCCGTGAGCTCGAGGCAGAGCGCACGAGCCCTCGAGTCCGTTGACGGCGAGGACGTCGGCGACGCGCTGCACGATGTCCGTCGTCGTGCAGCTGCACCCCGGAGAGGTTGACCGACACGTAGAGCGGCGCCATGTCCGGCGACTGACGACGCCAGGCGGCGAACTGACTGACCGCCTCGTCGAGGACCCAGTCGCCGAAGCCTCGCGATCAGGCCACTCTCCTCGGCCAGGGGGATGAACTTGGCCGGCGGGATGACGCCGTGGACCAGGGTGCGCCCAGCGCACGAGCGCCTCCATGCCCGCGACGTTGCCGCCCGGCAGATGGACGATCGGCTGGTAGACGACGTGGAGCTGATTGACGCGCGATCGGCGTGATCGCAGGTCGCGCTCGAGCTCGACGCGCTCGGCGATGCGCGCGCGCATCGACTCGTCGAACACGGCGACGGCGTCGCGGCCGGCGTCCTTGGCCTGATACATGGCCGTGTCCGCGTCGCGGATGAGGACCTCCGCCGTCGCCGTCGGGTCGTCACCCGAGGCGAAGGCGAGGCCGATGCTCGCCGAGACGTAGAAGCTCATTCCTTGCACGACGAAGGGCACCGCCGAGGCAGGCGCGCAGGCGGTTGGCGAGGTCCAGCGCCTCCGAGACGCTGACGACGTGGCCCGAGGACGATCATGAACTCGTCGCCGCCGATACGCGTGACGAGGTCGGTCGGCCTGCACGTTGCGTCGCGCAGCCGCTGCGCGACCTCGACCAGCAGGTCGTCCCCGTGGCTGTGGCCGAGCGTGTCGTTGATGAGCTTGAAGCGGTCGAGGTCCAGGTAGAGCAGGGCCACGTGCGTGCCGTCGATCGGCGGCGCGCCGCAGAAGGCCGGACAGGTGCTCTTCCATCATGCGCCGGTTGGGCAGACCCGGTCAGGCTGTCGTGGTGCGCCTGAAAGACGAGCGAGCTCTCCGATCGCTCCGCCGCGCGCAGCGCCTGCACCAGGCGCAGGACGGCCGTCGCCGTCATCGCGAGCATGAGCGCGCACAGCACGACCCGCTCGGTCAGCGCAGCTGCTGCGGTCCTCGAGCGGTGAGGATCGGCCGGGATGAGCAGGGCGACCGCGACGACGGCGATGCGGAACCGGGAGTCGAACGGTCGCAGCCTGACGGCCCGGCTCGGTGAGCCGGCGCATCGTCGACGTGCAGCGCGCAGGCGCCGGCGCACGAGGTACGCCAGCGACGTACGGCAGGTCGAGCAGCCGTTCGAGGACATGTCGACGAGACCGAGATCGGCGAAGAGGTACACGACGTCGCCGACGAACATGAGCGTCATGCCGGCGAGCAGCAGCCAGAACGCCGGCACCCTCTCCCGACGCGGGTCGAAGACGATGCGCAGCGTCACCACGACCATGAAGACCGACATGCGATGGGTAGGCGATCATGACCAGCGTCACCGAGAGCGGCATCTCCGTCTGCAGGAGCACGCGCTGGATGACGAACACCCAGGCGACGCGCCGCCAGGGCCAGGGCCGCGATCAGGCCGTCGAGGATCACGCTGGACTGCCGCGCCCGATCACGCGATGCCCGAGCTGGAGAAGCCGAGCAGCCCGGCGGCGAGCAGCGCATAGCCGGGCAGCGCGACAGCAGATCCGGACAAGGACGAGCGGCTCGACGTGAGATCGCCCATGGTCTGCAACTCGCTGCGCAGGTCATCCCCGCAGCCGAGGAACAGCGCCGAACGCGAGGGCGACGGCTGACCCAAGGCCAATCGGGCGAAGGACGGCGGAACCGCGACCGGACGCGCACCAGGCCAACGAACGTGGCCAGGCCGAGGCCGAAGAGCGCGACCGGCTCGGCCGCGCCGAACGCGCCGGCCGCGGCGGCTACGGCGATCGCACCTCCGATGACGAGGTATGCGCCGGCCGGGGTCCACAGCCACCGGCTGCGAGCCCGGATCACCTTGCTGAACTGAGCATGCGTCGCCGTTTCGGCCGCATCGAAGGGCGCCATAGAAGAACCCATCGGCACCTTCGCCCCGCAACGATAGGGTCGCTACGCTCCGATCCGTCTCTGCCGGCAGCGACTGCGCCGTCGCCGCCCGGCCTCACTCCTGCGAGTGCAGCCCGACCGTGTTGCCCTCGGTGTCGGCGATCATGGCGAAGTGGCCGGCGTCCTCCATGCCGATGGCCGTCTTCGGCATCAGGATCTGCCCGCCGGCGCCCTCCACTCTGTCGAGGACAGCCTGCAGGTCGGGGTTGCCGTTCAGGAAGACCGCCGTGCCGGTGGCGCTGGGCACGGCGCCCTCCCCACGGACGACGGCGCCGCCGACCTCGCCCTTGCGCCAGTCTCCCGGGAAGCCCCACATCTCCATGCCGGGTCCGGCGTCCATCTGCTGCAGCTCAAAGCCGCAGATCGTCTCGTAGAACTTCTTCGCCCGCGCCATGTCGGTCGCGGGGATCTGGAACCATGTGATCGATGAAGCCATCGGAGTTCTCCTCGGTGCTCATTCCCCAGAAGGGGCTTGCCTCGAGGATTGCCGCAGGGGCCGGCGCGAAACCCGTTGACCGCGCGCCGCTCAGTCGCTGCTGCGCGCGGCCGTCTCCTCCGGCCGCTGCGGCCCCGTCGACGTCGCGGACGCGGCGCGGCCCGGGGGCCAGCACCGCGCGCCAGAAGACCACGTCGGCGATCGCCAGGGCGGTGCCCACGGCGATGTAGACGATCCCCAGCAACGTCCGGCCCCACCAGGAGTCGACGAGCGCGGACTGGCGCAGGAGCACGCCGCCGCCCATCATGACGACGATGAAGAGCCACGAGCTCGGCGCGAAGAGGCCGAAGAAGGAGGCGTGTCCGCGCGTGCGGATGCGCAGCACGGCCTTGTTCGCGTACTTGATGAGGATGAAGCGCGCCTTGACGAGGCCGATCGCCACGGCGACGAGGGCGATGAGCACGATCCAGTAGCCGAAGCGCGCGTACTCTTCCGGCGCCACGATGTACATGACGCCGCGGACGAGCAGGATGCTGGTGCCGACCAGCCAGAGCAGCGCGGCGGCGACGAGCTGAACGCGGATGCCGGCGTGGGGTACGAGCCTGCGCCGCACGGAGCGGGTCGAGTCGGGTGCGGTCATGGACTTGAGGATAGCAGCTAAGCCTCCTCGCGCAGGAACGCGCCGGCGCCGTAGAACACCACGTAGTACAGGATGACGGCCCCGGCCAGCAGCACGACGAAGGTGACCAGGAGCTGCAGACAGCCCTGCTGCGCGACCGAGCCCGGCCTGTGCCGCTCGAACACGCCCAGCCAGCCGCCGGCAAGCACGACCCCCGCGACGAGCACGGCGAACGCCACCGCCCCGGCCACCACCACGCCCAGGTCGTTGCGGGCGGGAACGACGCGCAGAAAGACGGGGACGACGGCCACGATCAGGATGCAGCCGATCACAGTGCGCGCCACTCCGCGCGGACGGACGGACGGTTCGCTCATGCGTTCCCCTTGTGCGTGTGTGCGTCAGCATATCGCCGTTGCGGGCCTTGGCGACGGCGCGAAGCGACTGCCGTCGCGCTCGCTACGGTAGAATCGTCGCAGCGTGCACGCATCCCGCAGCAACAGCCTCGCGTCGAAGGTCGCCCCCTGGGCCGGCGGCAGCGTGCTCATCGTCGCGGCCGTCGTCGTGCTCTACTTCTTCACCGGGGCCGCCGCCTCCGAGCCGTCCAGGGCGGCGGCGCCCGTGGCGTCCGACATCACGTATGGGCCCGCGGACGCGGCGCTGTCCGTCGTCGAGTACTCCGACTTCCAGTGCCCGTTCTGCGCGGAATACGCGAAGATCCTGAGCCGCCTGCACGAGAAGTACGGCGATCAGGTCCAATTCGTCTACCGCTTCTATCCGTTGTCCAACCACGAGTACGCCACCATCTCGGCCAAGGTCGCCTACGCCGCGCACCTGCAGGGCAAGTTCTGGGAGATGCACGACCTGCTCTTCGCCAACCAGGAGGAGTGGGCGTCGTCGGACGATCCGCGGCCCTACTTCGACGCCTACGCGGAGAGCCTGGGGCTCGATCTGGACAAGTTCCACGCCGACGCGGACGCGCAGTCCACCACGGACTTCATCGAGCGGCAGGCGGCTGAGGGCAAGGAGGCCGGCGTCAAGCACACGCCGTGGCTCATCATCGGCGACGAGGTCGTGCTCCCGCGCAGCTTCGACGAGTTCGACAAGCTCATCCAGGAGAAGCTGTGAGCGGGTCGCGCCGCTGGGCGCCGTGGACGCTCGCGGCGCTGGCCTACGTGGGCTTCGTCGTCTCCGCCTACCTCACCATCGTGCACTACCGCGGCTACGTCTCGCCGTGCTACGTGCTGAGCGGGTGCGAGGAGGTGCAGACCAGCGAGTACTCCGTGATCCTCGGCGTGCCGGTCGCGCTGGCGGGCGCCGTCTTCTTCGGCCTCATGTTCTATCTGGGCATCGGCCTGCTGACGAGCTCCAGCGTGAACCTGGTGCGCGTGTTCAAGGTGCTGGCCTTCCTCGGGCGCGCTCGCGATCATCCCGCTGTTCCTGCTGCAGGCGATCGTGCTCAAGGCGTTCTGCACCTACTGCGTGGCCACCGAGGCGCATCATGCTGGCCATCTGGATCGTGAGCTTCCTGCTCGCGGCGCCGGGGCGGAGCGGCGAGCCGCTCGAGGCGGGCGCGTCCGAAGCCTGACCCGGACTCACTTCTTGGCCGTGGTCACCGAGCCGTAGCCGCTGCCGCGCGAGCGCTCACCGAGGGAGCCGAGTGGCCGTCGCCAGAGGCGCCACCGCTCGGCGTCGCAGGGCGCGAATCGCCGTCCGCAGTCTCGGTAGTGGGAGCGGTAGTAGTACGTGCCGTGCGCCCTGCCCGACGGCAGACGCGCGACGATCCCCATCATCGCGCAGGGCAGGCGGTACAGCTGATCGGCCGCCGCCTGCATGACCGGCCGGCGGGCCTTCTCCATGTCGACGAGGAAGATGAGCCCGTCGACCTCCGAGGCCAGCGCCGCGGTGTCGCCGACGGCGAGCATCGCCGGCGAGTCGACGAGGACGAAGTCGGCCTCGGCGCGCAACCCGCTCAGCATGTCCGAGAACCGCTGCGAAGCGACGATCTCGCCGGGGTTCGGCGGTATCGGCCCGCTGGTCAGCACCCAGAGGCGCGTCACGGGCTCAGTGCCGGTGGACCAGGTAGTGGCGTCAGTCCGGGAGGCGCCCCCGCTGGGGGCGATGACCTCGACCGGCTGCAGCGCAGCCGTCAGGTCGAGGTCGCCGAGCGCCACGCTGCTGGCGCCGACCTCGTTCTTCAGATCGAAGAGCCGGTGCTGGCGAGGACGCCTGAGGTCGGCGTCCACGACGATGACCCTCTTGCCCGAGATCGCCAGCGTCACGGCCAGGTTGGCGACCGTCACGCTCTTGCCCTCGCCCTGCAGGCTGCTGGTCACCAGGAGCGACTTCGCCTTGCCGTCCACGTCCATGAAGGCGAGGTTCGTACGCATGACGCGGAACGCCTCCGAGACGCCGTCCGCCGGATGCTCCAGAGTGACGAGCCGCGGGGACTTCATCTGCTCCCGCGAGAGGCGCGGCACCCGCGCGAGGATCGGCTGATGCAGCAGCGCGGCGACGTCCTCCGTGCGCCGCAGGCGCGTGTCGAACTGCTCGAGCAGGAAGGCGAGGCCGATGCCGACGAGGAGGCCCACGGCGAAGCCGAGGATCGCGTCGCGCAGCGGCTGCGGCTCGATCGGCGACTCCGGAACGGTGGCCGGCACCAGCACGCGGAAGTTGCCGTTGGCGGTCGCCTTGAGGATCTGCAGGTCGCGCAGACGCTGCGAGAGGATCAGGTAGTCGGAGGACTGCTTCGCCGCGCCGGTGTAGTCGCGCATCTCCGTGCGGATGGCGTCGATGGCCGCGTCGATCTGGTTGTCCATGCGTTCCTCACGCCAAGCGACGAACGCATCCGCGTAGGCCTGCGCCGCGGCCGCCGCGAGCTCGGGGTCCTCGCTGGTGGCAAGGATCGAGACGACGTTGCCGGGCTGCGCCGTGCTCGCGCCGGAATCGTCTACGACTTCCGAACGCACCTCGAATCCCGTCGTCGGCAGGGCTTGTTCCTCGAGGAGGTCGTCAGCACGCGTGGTCATCGGAGGGCTCTTGATGACCGCGTCGACGGCGTTGAGCTCGACCAGTCTCTGGTTGGGGTCGCTGTAGGTCTGCCCGGTCAGGGGATTCGAGACGTCGAGTTGCTGCTCGTAGATGAGGTCGGTCCTGGCCTCGTACACCTTCGCCTGGCGGGAGCTGAAGCCGAAGGCCGCGAGCGTCGCAACGACGATGACGATGATGATCACCCATTTGCGGCGCCAGAGTACGCCGAGGTAGTCACGCAGGGTGAGGCCCTCGCGTTCTTCGTCGCTCGGCCGGTACTCGGGGGGTGTCGCCACGCTCACGCTCCTGGCTGCAGTGAATCGGGGCGCGCACGTCTCCGCGCGCGCCAGGCAACCCTACCAGCGAGGCCGGTGACGGGCAAAGACCGTCGCAGGTAGACTGCGGCTCAATGAATGTCCTCCCGCATGTCTGCACGCGACGATTGAGCGACCGGCCAACGCGCCGGTCACCGCTGCTCTGCCGCCGGTGCATCGTTGCAGCACTCGCCACCGCACTCATCGCGCTCTGCGCTGGTCTCGCAGCCGGCGGCGCCACACCGGCCCATGCGGCCGTCGCCAAGGGCATCGCCTCGCCGCAACTCGAGAGCGAGCCGGCTGAGTCGACTGCCCGCACCGGAATGGTGAGGGAGATCCGCAGAGGTCTCGGCGCGCAGTGGGTGCGGCTCGGCGTCAGCTGGGCGGCGCTCGAGCCGACGCGCGGTGAGTACTCCCCAGCCGAGTTGGCCCGTCTCGATGCACTGGTCGGCGACCTGCATGCTGCCGGCGTCAGGGTCATGCTCACCATGCACTCCATGCCGTCCTGGGCGACCGACCCCTACTGGTGGTCGCACCCGCCGTTCGACTACCCCGAGGGCCCGCAGGCCTTCTACCCCATCAGCGGCGGCGGCCTCAAGGACTACGGCGCTCTCTCCGAGTTCCTCGCGCGCCGCTACAAGGGCAGGGTCCAGGCCCTGGAGTGCTGGAACGAGCCCAACGTGTGGTTCTTCCTGTATCCGCAGCGCACCGCCGACGACCCCTACTACGCGGCACGCATCTACCTCAGGATGCTCAAGGCGTTCCGCGCCGGCGTGAAGCGCGCCGGCACGGGCGTGCGTGTCGTCGCCGGCGCCACCGCCCCGGTCGGTCTCAACGATCGGTACCGCACCAGCCCACAGCGTTTCGCGCGCTTTCTGAGGCGCGCCGGCGCCAGCCGCTACTTCGACGTCTACTCGCACCACCCGTACACGCCCGGCGGCTCCATCTACAAGGCGCCCGACCGGCCGCCCAACGACCCGACCCGCACGGTCACGTTGTTCAATCTGAGGACGCTCCTGCGACTCTTCCCGAAGAAGCCCTTCTACCTCACGGAGTACGGCTACAACACCCGGCCGAATCAGATGTTTGGCCTCGCGGTCACCGAGAGGGCGCAGGCGAGGTACTTGAGGACCGCCTACAAGTACGCGGCCCGCTACCCCCAGGTGAGACTGCTTGCCTGGTACCTGGTGCGCGATCAAAGACCGGCGAGCGGCCCCGCCGACGCCGGCGTCTACACGGGGCTGAGGCGGCTCGACGGGACGCGCAAGCCGGCTTGGTATGCGTTCAGGAGGCTCTGAGCGCACGGCGACATCTCGCCGGTTCGGCGGCGCACACCAAGTGAACGCGTAACGCGCGCGAGCCTTCACGGCGAGATACGATTCCTGGCCAGCATCGCAATCGGCGAACGGCAGAGGATCCATGCAGATCCGCACAGTCGCGACGACAGGGACGTCCGGGCGCCGCGCATCGTGCCCTCCGTCGGCCCAGCTCGCCAGCGCCCACAGCCTGCGCCGAGCCCTCAGCATCACGGCGCTCCTCACGATCGACGCTGGCGCGCTCGTGCTGGCCGTCGTCGTCGTGTCGCTCGTCTCGTGGCCCGATCCGGGCCTGTTCTGGTGGGGGATGTCCTGGTGGGACGTGGGCTGGCGTTCGCGGTGTTCGTCCGCCGTTGCGGCCGTCAAGCGGGCTCTACGGGCGAAGGCGCGCCAGGCACGGCGTTCGCAAGATCCTCTCCGCGTGGACGATCGCCTTCGTCGTCACGCTCGTCCTCATGCTCGTCCGTCGACCCGACGGGCATCGGCGCCCGGTACGTGATCGCGTGGCTTGCTGGCAGGCGATCCTGCAGTGTCGCCGGCCGAGTAGGCGTTCGACGCCGTACTCGGTGCGCTTCTACGGCCCCGACGGAGACGCCCCACCGGTCATCGTGCTCGGCAGCATGGAGTCTGCGAGCGGCGCTGCTCGACGCTCGCCACGCTGCCGCCCCGGAAGCTGCGTGAACGTCGTGGGTCTTGTGACTCCCGGACAGCGAGCTGAAGCGGAACTGCAGCTCTCGCGCGCGACTGCCTCCCGATCTGGGCGAGCCCAGGAGCCTGAGGGCCACGCTCGAGACCACCGGCGCGACCCAGGTGATCATCGCGGACCCCGCGGAGCTGTCAATGGCCGGCTGCAGGCGATCATCGACGACCTGCCGCTGACGCGGCGTGGCCCTGAAGGTCGTCTCGCTCGGCCTGCAGCCCTACACCGATGCCGTGACGTACATCCCGGGTCTCGACTGCCCTCTGTTCGTGGTGCACCCCGAGCCCGCGAGTGCGGCCAGCTACCTGGCCAAGCAGGTCGGGGACCGCGTCTGGCTGCTGCAGTTCTTCTGGTGGCCTGCTCAGCCCGTTGTTCCTCGCCATCGCCGCGGCGCATCAAGGTCACCTCGCGCGGCCCCGTGTTCTTCGTCGACGAGCGCGTCGGAGTCGGCCAGCAGTCCGTTCCGCTGCTACAAGTTCCGCACCATGGTCCAGGACGCCAGGGCGTCGCAGGAAGACCTGGAGGAGCTGAACGAAGCGGACGGCGTCCTGTTCAAGCTGCGGGACGATCCCGCGCGTGACGCCCGTCGGCAGCGTTCCTGCGCCGCTCAGCCTCGACGAGCTGCCCCAGCTCCTGAACGTGCTCAAGGGCGACATGAGCCTCGTCGGGCCTCGCCCGCTGCCGCTTGCGCGACTGTGGCTCATGGACGACTGCGCACCGGCGCCGTCACGTCCTGCAAGCCGGGCATCACGGGGCTGTGGCAGGTCAGCGGGCGCAGCGACCTGTCGTTCGACGACATGGTGCGTCTCGACCTGCAGTACATGGAGACCTGGTCGCTGCGGAGCGACATGCCACATCCTGTGGCGAACGGTCGGCGCCGTACTGCGCTCGCGTGGCGCGTATTGAGTGGGAGGGGAGCATCGATGACCACGTCTGTCGTGACCGGCGGCGCCGGGTTCCTCGGTTCGCATCTGTGCGAGTACCTGCTCGGCCAAGGGCCATCGGGTCGATCTGCCTCGACAACCTCGACACCGGCACGCTGGAGAACAATGTGTCTGCACAACGAAGTCGAACCATGGTTTATCCCGATGGCAGAGCCATGGAGAAACGGGATAATGAAAGACTTCAATGACCGTTACCAACAGATGTTCCTTGCCAAACAAATAATGCTTTCGGCAAGTGAACTGGAGGCTGGTTCGTTGGCATTTGAGCAGCGCCATAACAGTAAGTATCGTTATAGCAAAATCGGTGGTAAGACTCCGCTTAAAGCTCTTGCCGCTTCGACAATCAAACTGCGATTCCCGGGAGACGTTGAACCTCCTCGACATCGACTAACCAAGCCGACAACGGGAAGGTACCACTTAGTCGTCTTATCCGTAGTAACTTAAAGATCAACATCTTCGGAGAACTATTTCAAGTTCCTCCAGAACTCATGTACGAATACATAGTGGCTACTATCAATGTCAAAGATCAAAAATTACAACTCTTTCTGGGCAAATCCCAGATCGAAGAATATGATTACAAATTGCGATAAAAATAAAAACTGTCCACGATGTTGTGGCACTTAAAACTGTCTACGATGTTGTGGCACTCAACAGTTAGTTGTTTGTG
>CAVOGK010000005.1:0-87890 GCA_963695395.1 uncultured Thermoleophilia bacterium
GTGACGACGTCTCCTGGCCCACAAAGACATTGGCGAACCACCCGGTGGAGTTCGAGTACCCCACGCTGCTGACGTCACCCAGGGGATCGTACTGGTAGATGCCTGTGAAATTGCTCGTGGACTCGACGTTGTCGAACACCGCCATGGGAGCGACCCGGCCGAACTTGGAGTCGTAGTAGGAGACGTAGAGGTAGCCGCCGCTCCCCCAGGCCGAGCCCCCAGCTGTTCTTGACGATGAAGGCGCCGTCGCCACCTGGATCGGTGGCGAAGTTGGCGGCGGCGAAGGCGTCGTCCCAGCCGACGATGAGGACGCCGTGGTTGGGGCTCGAGTTGCCGTCGTAGTAGTAGCTGTGCGTCATCGCGTTGTAGTAGAGGGAGCCTGCAGAAGAGCCGTACCAACCCATCGAGGCGTAGGCGCCGCCGTACTGCATGACCGCGTGCTTGATGCCCTCGTTGTCGAGCGCCGTGCCACGGGCAGGGATCCAGTTCACCTCTTGCACGTGGTTGCGCGCGGTCAGGCCAGACGGTGTGTAGCTGTCCCCGTAGGCGTCGTCGCTCTCGTTGACGGGGCCTCCCCAGCGGACCAGGTAGGCTGTGGACATGTTGATGTTGCCGCCCCAGTTGTAGGGATCGCCGCCGTTGTCGAAGCCGCTGGTCAGCACCATGTGGTCTTCGGAGAAGTCGCGGGCTTCCCCGGGCAACAGGCAGGACTCAAGGGACCCGCATGAGGCGAACGACCAGCAGGTCCCGTAGGGCCCCTGGTTCCTCACCGCCGTGACCCTGCCAAGCGTCCTCAGATCGTACGTCGCCGGCAACGTCCCACGGTCGAGCGTGCCGGCCGTCTGCATCCCGCAACTGTCGGTGAACGCTTGTGGGGCGGGTCTTTCGCCGAGGCCGTGCCTCTCTCCCTCGCTCGACATCAAGACGCCTGGCAGATCGATCAGGGACGCAAGGTAGGCGGGATTCAGCGGCGCCACCGAGGCCCGGACCCCGGCGCCGACGGGTGCCTCGGCACGCTGTGCCCCGGCCGGGGCGGCAACACCCGCCGCCAGCACCACAGCGGAGCAGAGAACTGCGAGGAGGGTGACGCGATGCGCACCGTAGAGCGTGTCGGGGTCCTCCTTCTTGCTGACATCCAGCGGGGGCAGAGCCTAGCTACTGCTCCATCATCGACAGGGTGGCGGTCAGGCTGAAGCCCCACGGCCGTGAACGTGCGCGGAGCCCTCTCGGCCGGCGGCGGCCCGGGAGTCCTCCCGGGCCGCCGCCGGTGCTTGCCTGTTGTCTGCGGTCCTTACGGCCCCCATGATGGTCGCGGCGCCCGCGCCAGGGCGTTCGCCGACCAGACCCACTGGTCGGGTTCGCGGTGGTAGACGATGGCCTTGTAGGTACCCGCCGGGACCGCCCGGACGACGAAGCTGGGCGTGTAGACGGTCTGGCCCGCCAGCGTCGTAGTAGCCGGCCTCGTACCAGGCCCCCGTCGTCTCGTTGATCAGCCAGACGCCGAACTGGCCGACGTCTACGGCGGCGAGGATGGACCAGCCGAGCGACTGCGTGCTGCCTGCAGTCCACTCCTCACCGCCGGCGGGGACCGTCGTCGCGATGGTCACTGCCGCCGCGGTGATGGTCGCCGTACCGGTGCTCGTGGCGTTCGCCGACCAGACCCACTGCGTCGGGTCCTCGCGGTAGTAGACCAGGGCCGTGTAGGTGCCCTCGGGGATGCCCAGCGTGGAGAAGCTCGGCGCGTAGTCGGTCGCCCCGGCGACGGCGTCGTAGTAGCCGGCGTCGTACCAGGCGCCGGTCGTCTGGTTGACGAGCCAGACGGCGAACTGGCCGACGTCGACCGCGGACGAGACCGTCCAGCCGAGGTTCTGGGTGCTGCCCGACGGCCAGCTCTCGGTGCCGTTGGGCACGCTGACGCTGATCGAGAAGGCCGCCGCGGTGATGGTCGCCGTACCTGTGCTCGTGGCGTTCGTCGACCAGACCCACTGCGTCGGGTCCTCGCGGTAGTAGACGACGGCCGTGTAGGTGCCCTCGGGGATGCCCAGCGTGGAGAAGCTCGGCGCGTAGTCGGTCGCCCCGGCGACGGCGTCGTGGTAGCCGGCGTCGTACCAGGCGCCGGTCGTCTGGTTGATGAGCCAGACCGCGAACTGGCCGACGTCGACCGCGGACGAGACCGTCCAGCCGAGGTCCTGGGTGCTGCCCGCCGGCCAGCTCTCGGTGCCGCCGGGCACGCTGACGCTGATCGAGAAGGCCGCCGGGGTGATGGTCGCCGTACCTGTGCTCGTGGCGCTGGTCGACCAGACCCACTGCGTCGGGTCGACGCGGTAGTAGACGATGGCCTTGTAGGTGCCCGCCGGGACCGCCGGGACGACGAAGCTGGGCGTGTAGACGGTCTGGGCCGCCACCGCGTCGTAGTAGCCGGCCTCGTACCAGGCCCCCGTCGTCTCGTTGATCAGCCAGACGCCGAACTGGCCGACGTCGACGGCGGCGAGGATGGACCAGCCGAGCGACTGCGTGCTGCCTGCAGTCCACTCCTCACCGCCGGCGGGGACCGTCGTCGCGATGGTCACTGCCGCCGCGGTGATGGTCGCCGTACCTGTGCTCGTGGCGCTGGTCGACCAGACCCACTGCGTCGGGTCGACGCGGTAGTAGACGACGGCCGCGTACGTGCCCTCGGGAATGCCCAGGGTTGAGAAGCTCGGTGAGTAGTCGGTCGCCCCGGCGACGGCGTCGTAGTAGCCGGCGTCGTACCAGGCGCCGGTCGTCCGGTTGATGAGCCAGACCGCGAACTGGCCGACGTCGACCGCGGACGAGACCGTCCAGCCGAGGTTCTGAGTGCTGCCCGCCGGCCAGCTCTCGGTGCCGCCGGGCACGCTGACGCTGATCGAGAAGGCCGCCGGGGTGAACGTCGCACTGATGGTGTGATTCGCGGTCACATTCGTGAAGGTGTAGCTGCCGGCCGCAACCGCGTCCGGGTCTGACACATCGTCGACAAGCACGTCGAGGATGTGGTAGCCGGCGTCAGGGGTGATCGTGAAGGAC
Organism: uncultured Thermoleophilia bacterium; assembly: GCA_963695395.1. Classification (GTDB taxonomy): domain Bacteria; phylum Actinomycetota; class Thermoleophilia; order UBA2241; family UBA2241; genus CAIXSE01. Next base: position 3,043 of record CAVOGK010000005.1, read on the forward strand.
TGGCTATAGGCCGGCATGACCGTCTGTTCGGTCGCCGGCGAGATGCTGCCGTGTTCCCCGACGCTTGGCGTGATCAAGTAGAAGAGGCCCGTGGACGTGTTCGACCACCCTGAGGGCATCGCGCCTTTGTCGGCCCGGACACGGTAGTCGTAGGTGTCGCCGGCAATCACCGTCGTGTCGGTGTAGGTGACCGTCCCCGTCACCGTCGGATCGGCGTCGGTGTTGGCCGGCAGCGTGGTCAGCAGCTCCCATGCGCCGCTGTTGACCGCGCGCTGCACGGTGAAGCTGGTCTCGTCGGTCGCGTTGTCGGTGAACGTGAGCATGGTCTGCGAGCCGACCTGCACGGTGGCCGTCAGGTTGGCCGGGTCGGCCGGCGGATCGCCCATCACTGCGAGCTCGGCATCGACACCCGAGGTCGTCCCTCCGGCGGTCACGGCGACATCGTCGGCCGATTCCAGCTCGGGCTTGTTGTCGAACCACTCGCTGATGTAGGCGCCGGAGTCGTCGCTGAACTCGACGCGGTAGTCTCCTTCGGGCAGGCCGCCGCCGATGTCGTAGTTGCCCTCGGCGTCGGTCAGTACGAAGTCGTCCTCAGCCGAGGACCAGTCGTCACCCGTGCCGTCGGCGCGATGGGCCTGGACGCTGATGCCTTCGAGACCGACGCCATCCGCGTCGGTGACCCGTCCCGTGATGTGGCCGGCGAGGGCGAGCACGGCGTCGATGTCGAAGGTCGTCTCGCCGGCGACAACGACGACGTCGCTCGCGAGTGCCGGGGACGACAGCGCCGTCGAAGTACTGCGTGGCGTAGACGCCGGTGCTGTACCACTTTGCGAACTCGACCTCGTAGGTGCCCGCGGGCAGGCGCCCGATGTCGTAGGTGCCATCGGGGTTGGAGGGCAAACCGTTGACCGGCTCCCAGCCACCCAGGCCGTTGGCGCGGAAAGCGCCCACGTAGACGCCGAGACCGAGGGAGCTCGCCGCGTCCGTCACCCTCCCCGAGATGTGCCCTGCGACCGTGAGCATGGCGTCGATGCCGGAGGTCGTCCCGCCAACGGTCACCGCGACCCAATCGGCCGACGTGGGCGCCGCGACGTCGTCATAATACTGCGTGGCGTAGAAGCCCGCCTCGTCGGTGAACTCGACGAGGAAGCTGCGCCCGGCAAGGCCGCCGATGTCGTAGCTGCCGTCCTCGCCGGTCAGCGCCCAGCCGTCGTCGTCGCCATAGTGATGGGCGTCGACGGAGGTGTACACGCGGACCTTCATGTTCGGGAGACCCACGCCGTTCTCGTCGGTGACCGTGCCGCTGATGTGGCCACCCACGGCGAGTTCCGCGTCGATGCCGGAGGTGGCGTTGGGCGCGTTCAAGTGGACGTCCTCGCCGGCCTCGATCGTCAGTTGGTCGTTGTAGTATTCCGGTGCGTAGACGCCGGAGTCGTCACGGAACCGGATGCGATAGTCGCCGGTAGGCAGGCCGCTGAGGTCGTAGCTGCCAGTGGTGGCGTTGGCCGTGGCGTCACGGACGTAGTCCCAGCCGCCTGATCCGTCGGCACGGTAGGCCACAACGCTGGCGCTGCCAAGGGCACCACCACCGTCCGCCTTCGAGACCGTTCCGGTGATGTGGCCGGCCAAAGCGAGCTCGGCATCGATGTTGGACGTCGTCTCGCCGGCGTTCACCGCGACAGCCTCGGCGAGGTGTTGTGGCTTGTCGTTGAACCACTCGGTGACGTAGGTGCCGGAGTCGTCGCTGAACTCGATGAGGTAGTCACCGGCAGCCAGATCACGGCCGCCGAGGTCGTACTCGCCGGTGGTGGCGTTGGTCGATGTGTCGTTGACGTAGTCCCAGTCGCCTGATTCATTGGAGCGGTAGGCCGTGACGGTGACGCCACCAAGCGCGCCACCACCGTCCCCCTTCGTGACCGTGCCGGTGATGTGGCCGGACAAAGCGAGCACGGCGTCGATCGCCGAAGGTCGTCTGCGCCGGCAGTCACCGTGACGTCATCAGCAGAGTCGAAGTCGGACTTGTCGTCGAACCACTTGGTGACGTACCGGTAGTAGGCGTGGGATTCGTGGGTGAACTGAACATGGTAGTCGCCCGCAGGCGCGAAGCCGAGGTCATACGTCCCGTCGGGATTGGTCATCGTGTGGGGCGCACCGTCCCAAGACCAGTCCTCACCGGTGCCGATGGCTTCGACGAAGATGTCGCTGAGACCGGCGCCCATCGCGTCGGTCACCCGTCCCTGGATGCGGCCGGCGAGGGCGAGCTCCGCGTCGATCCCGGAGGTGACGTCGGGCGCGCTCACGGGGACGTACTGGGCGGCCCCAAACGTCACCTGGTCGTCGTAGTACTCCGGGACGTAGTCGCCTATGTCGTCGCGGAAGTAGATGCGGTAGTCACCGGTTGCCAAGCCGCCGATGTCGTAGTCGCCGGTGATGGGGTTAGTCCAGGCATACGCGACCTGGACCCAGTCATCTGAAAAGGCCGTGACTTTGAGGCCATCAAGTGGACCAATACCGCCTGCGTACGTGACCGTGCCGGTGATGTGGCCGGTCTCAGCGAGCGTCGCCCGCTCCACCACGAACTGACCCCACGAGTCAGGGACGTCGTTCCAGCCGATCGGCGGTCTGTTCTCGATCACCGCCGCGTCTTCGCCCAGGTAGTCGTTGGGCTCGCCGGCAAACCAGCCGGTGAAGGTGACCGGCTCGCCGCTCGCCCAGACCCATGTACCTTCGACGGCACGGTCGTTCATGCCGATGTAGTACTCCGCTCCGAACGTCGCGATGAGCCAGTCGTTCTCGGCGGCGTCGTTGATCGTCACGAGATGACCGCCGAGCGAGACCGCGTACGCTTCGGCGTCTGCCCAGGACATGCCGTCCTCGACGAACAGGTAGTCGTGGCTCGTGGCCGGGTTGTGCTGCCAGCCATCGGGCCGCGGCGCCTGCCAGTCGTACACCGTGCTGTCCCCGTCGGCGTCGAACTGCTCGGCACCTCCCGTCGTGCCCGGCACGATGTCGAGAGCGGCGTGCTCGGGGTCGACGGAGACTGAGAAGTCGACCGTCCAGGTGCCATCGACTGCGGCGGAGGTCAAGCGGTAGTTACCAGGGGCGTACATCCACAGCTCGCTGCCGGGCGCGGCTGTCCCGTGCACGACGTCCGCAGCCGTGTCGATCTCCGTCACCGCGACGTCGGTCACGGTGTGCGACTTGGTCACGCTTCCGTCCGTGACCGTGACCACGTCGCCCGGCAGGACCTCGTAGTCGACGCCAATGCCGAACCCGTCTGAACCCTCCTGAGGTTCCTCGGCGACGACACTCGTCTCGTAGTCCGGCGACTCCGTGGTAGCCGGGTCCTCGATTGTGAGTGTCAGCGTCTCGCCGGCGGTCCAGCCCTTGAAGAACACGACATCCCAGGTGCCGCGGTGGACCTCGAACGCCGGCAGTGACGGCATGTAGTAGTCGATCTGCGTCTGGTCGCCGTCCGCGTCGGCCTGGTAGGTGTAGTTCGTCACTCCCGGCTGGATGTCGAACGCGGGTTCACCGTCCGCGCCCGGGACGGAGAAGTCCGCCGTCCAGGCGCCCGAGCCGTCGGACGTCACGATGCGCGGCGACCCTTCCTGGAGTGAATCGTTCCATACGTTGACGACGGTGTCGGTGTCGGGCTTCCCCATCCCCGAAACGGTATCGGCCACCGGGTCCATCTGGGTCACCGTAAGGTCGATGACGACATGGGTCTTGACCGTCGCTCCCTGGGAGACGGTGACGAGGTGACCGGCCTGGATGTCGAAGGGCATCTCGTAGAGCTCGAAGCGCCCATTGCCGTCGGTCGCGGCGGTCATGGAGAAGTCGACCGGCTCGGTGGTGTCCGGGTCGTCGATCTCGATCGCGACCTCGGAGTCCGGCGCCCACTCCTCGCCCCACATGTGCTCGGCAGGCTCGAGCGGACTCACCGAGAAGTACGGCGACGGCACGCCCCAGCCATTCTGCGTGAAGTCTCCGTCCTCGTCGTGGACGCGTGCAGCGCCACTCGTCCCGCTTTCGATGTCCCACGTGTTCGACTCATCCGCGCCGGGACCGGGAGTCGAGAAGTCGGCGGTCCAGGCATCGTCGGCCGCGGTGACGTAGCGCGAGACCATCAGGTCGGAGGTATCCCAGACTTCGACCTCGACGACGTCACCAGAGGGCGCACTGCCCGAGACGGTCTCGGAGAGGCTATCGACGTCGGTCACCTCGAGGGCCGCCACGATCATGTCTTTGGTGGACGTCCCGTCGGTGACGGTCACGAGGTCGCCGGCAGCGACGTCGTACTCGATCCCGCCCGCCTGGCCCGTCTGGAAGAAGCCCTGCTCGTCGGTGTCAAACGTGGTCTGGAAGTCAGGTGAGCCGGGATCGCCGACCGTGATCGTGACGGTCGCGTTCGGAGCCCAGTCCCAACCGCCGCAGTCGAAGTCGTCCTGCCAGGTGTTGTTCCACAGGGTGCCGATGTCGACGCAGAAGGTCGGATTCGGCGCAGACTGAATGATGTGAGTGGAGTCCCCGTCGGCATCGCTCTGCCATGCGTTGAGCCACGTGTCCGACTGGATGTCGAAAACGGAGGAGAAGTCCGCGGTCCACACCCCCGCGTCGTCGGACATCACCTCCGTGCTCGCCATATCTGTTTCGGAATTGTCCACGTCCACACACGTCTCCGTGTCGGGCAGTCCGACGCCGGAGATCGTGTCGGTCACCGAGTCCCAGAGGGTCACCCTCAGGTCGATGACCACGTGGGTCTTGACCCACGCTTCCTGGGAGACTGTGACGAGATCACCAGCCTTGACGGGGAAGGGCATGTCAAAGACCTCAAAGTGGCCATCCCCGTCGGTCTCGTCGGTGATGGCAAAATCGACCCCAGGTCCCGTGGCCGGGTCGTCGACCTCGACCGTGAACTCGGAGTCACGGCACCCAGCCATCCCCGCTTATGAATTCGGGTGGGGCCACCCGGAAGTGCGGCAATTGCACCTGGTAGAAGATCCACGTGTTGTCGCCGTCCTCATCCTGCTGCTCGACGTTCACAAACTCCCCCAACACGATGTCGTGAGCGGAGGAGAAGTCCGCCGTCCACGCTCCCGTGGCGTCGGACATCACGGCGGTGCTGGACTGCTCCTCTACGTCGACCCACGTCCAGGAGTTGGGCGCTCCGACGCCCGGAGACCGTGTCGCTCACCGGGTCCACCAGGGTCACCCTGAGGTCGATCACCTCGTGGGTCTTGACCCACGTGCCCTGGGAGAGCGGTGACGAGATCACCGGCCTTGATGTCGAAGCTGATACTGGGGCCGTCGTAGTCGGTCTGAAAAGCCCATCCCCGTTGGTCTCGGCGGTCGCGGAGAAGTCGACCCCAGGTCCGTTGGCGGGGTCGTCGATCTCGATCAGGACCTCGGAGTACGGGCTCCCACGAGTATCCATGGATGACGTCGTCGGTGGGTCTCACGGTGAAGCACGATCTATTCCCGACTCCGCGGCTGTCGCCACCGAAGGCAGCGCGACTGCAAGCGCCACCGCCAGGCACAGGATCACGGCTCGGGTCAGCTTGTTTCTCATGGTTCCCTCCTCGGTCGCCGATCCTTCGAAGACACACACCGGTCACCGATGGACGTCCCTCCCTCGTCGTAGCCCGCGGGGATGGACATCAGGTGGCGAGGCCGCCGCGCCGGCACGGTGCGGCGGCGGTCGCGCTCTCGGGGGGATCAGTTCAGCAGGCAGAGGCCGCCGGGAACGGCGGCGAGCAGAGCGGGGCCGGCGATGCCGGCCCCGCCAGGAGGGCCGCTGACCGGCCGCTGACCGTCCACGACGGGCAGCGCGCAGACGGTCTCCTCGGGTGAGCAGCCGGAAACATCGACCGGGCACAGGAAGGCGCCGGAGTCGCCCACGCCGTCGAACGAGACGGCCACACCGACGAGCGCGCAGAGCAGGATGCAGCACACGACCAGAGACCGTTCCAAGTGCTTGGTCGGCTGCAATCCACCCTCCCCAACCGGATGGGGCACGCCGCCGCGGGCCGGTCTCACCAGTGGCTCCCCGCCGGATGAAGGTGGCCGTCAGGTGCCTCCGGCGGATCACAGCCTCCCGCAGTGAGCGTCGCTCATGTCAGGAGTCTCGTATTATCTTCCGCTACCCACTTGGCCCCGAATCACACTTTTCTCGTGTTACGTGGGCGGGCAGGCACTGAACCGGCGGCAGCGCCTCCTCGTTCCGGGTCCTCGTCTCGGCTCATCGGACCCGGACCAGCGCCTGGGAACGTATCACCGGGTACCGTAGGCGCACGTTACCGCGAGCTCGCCGTGACAGCGGGCGGCGGGCACTACGGCCCACCGCCGTTGAGGGGTGCGCTCCACGAGATGAGCGGTCCTCACGGCGCTGCCACCACGACCAGCAGCGCCGCTCACCGCCGTGCCCAGCACCGTGCTCCCGTCGGCGGCGTAGTAGTAGACCCAGAGGCGGTAGGTGCCGGGCGGCTGGGTGACCTGCCAGGAGACCGTGTAGGTGGTGGCGTGCTTGAGGCTCCAGAACTCGTGCTCGTTCAGGCACTCGTCGCGCAGGCGACCGTTGAACGACTCGCCGAAGCCGTTCTGCCAGGGCTTGCCCGGAGCGATGTGGAAGGTGCCGGTGATGCCCTCCTCGAGCCAGTCGACGACCTCGGAGGCGACGAACTCACCGCCGTTGTCCGACCTCATGACCGCGGGAGCGCCGTGGCGCACGAACAGCTCCGCGAGCACGGCCTTGACGGTGCGCGCGGTGATCGAGTGCGCCCCATGAACGGCGAGCGCCACGCGCGTGAACTCGTCGACCACTGTGAGCACCTGCAGCGTGCGGACCGAGGAGACGGCGTCGTGGACGATGTCGTAGGTCCAGACGTGACCTGGTACTCGGCCGCGACCGGCACGCCGGCGCCGGTCCTCACCTTGCGGCGGCGGCGACGCTTGGGCACGGCGAGGCCATGCTCGCGCCAGATGCGCTCGACGCGCTTGCGGTTCACCGCGTGGCCGCGCCGGCGCAGTTGACGGTGGGTGCGGCGCACCCCCCAGCGCGGCTTACGCCTTCTGATCTCGCCAATCGCGGCCAGCAGCTCAGCGTCGTCCTTGGCCTTGGCCTCGTAGGCAAGATGGGAGCGCGAGGTGCCGACGAGGCTGCACGCTCGTTCTGGTCGAGACTCCTGCGGCGAGCGAGCACGCACACCGTGTGCCGCTTCTCCGGTGCGCCCGTCATTTTCGCCGGCGCAACCTGTGGTCGAACCACCGTCATAGGCGCGAAGACGCTCGCGCGAAAGGGAGCGCCATCTCGATCGCGTGGTCCCCATGGAAAGGAGGAGCGTGGTTGCGGTCTTCCAGATGCCGCTTCGCTGCCGCGAGCGTCCTTCAGCGTCCGCGCAGAAGCCGCTGCCGATAGCGCCAGCTTCCGAGCGCGGGGGCAAGCTCCTTGGCGCGAGCACGTGCTTCGGCGGCGCCGGAGGCATCGCCACGAGCGGCCCGCACCCGGCTGATCCAGTACCAGGCGTCCGGAGTGTCTGCCGGCAGGCTCTGCAGGCCGGCGAGCAGCTCGCTGGCCAGGGTCTCGTCCTTCTGCTCGGTCTGTGCGATCAGCGCCGCATACCCCCACAGGCCCTGGAGGGCCGGGTGATGTGGGTTCCAGCGCAGACCGGAGCGGAGCTCGTTCACAGCCTGCGTGAGCCGGCCCTGGGCGATGTCGAGGCGCGCCAGGTCGGCGTAGCCGAGCGCGCCGGTCGGATCCCGCTCGATCCCCTGCTCGACCAGCGCCCGCCCGCGTGCGACAGCGGAGGCGTCCTGCGCGATCAAGCCATCGCGCCACGTCTTCGCGCCGGCCTCAAGCGAGTAGAAGGGCTCCCAACTCCACAGAGTCGCCGCTTGCTCAATGCCGACAGCCGAGTTCGTGCGCGCGGACGCCGCCAACGCCCTGTCGGCTCGGTACGCTTGGACCCCCCCGACCACAGCGGCAACGAGCGCCGCGCCGGCGAGCACCGCAGCGAGCGCGGTGAGCACGGTCGCCCGGGAGTGCCACACCTGGTCGGACAGCCTCCACGACCAGCGACGCGCCGAAGCTGGGGCGCCGCACGTCGCCGCCGCCACCAGCACGACCGGTACGGCCACGGTCGGATCCAGCGGACTGACGAGCAGGAAGACCGTCGCGGCGGCAAGGTAGCTCAGGCCCGCGAGGCGGAACTCGCGAGCGGGCGCTCGAGCGTTGTCCTCCTCTCCCTCCTGCCGCAGCCTCCGCGGCCACGTGGTCCAGACGAACAGGGCGGCGAACGCCGCAGCCAGAAGAAGTCCCGGCACGCCGGAGGTCGAGGCCACGAGAAGCGGCAGCGAATGTGGATCGCTGGCCAGCGCCCACGGCTGGCTGACGCGATCCTCTGGCGAGCGGTACAGCCGATCGGCGACGACGAAGGCGCCCGAGCCGACGCCGGTGAGCGGTCTCTTCATCACGCCGGCCACTCCCTCACGCCACAGGGAGACGCGAAGGGAGTCCGAGCGCGTGAGACCCCTCGTCTGACCGCCGATGCGCGACAGCAGACTGGCGTCGCCTTCGGACACGAGCCCGTAGCCAACCGTCACCACAAGTGTGGCCGCACAGACTGACGCCAAGACCATCAAGGCTCGCCGTCGGCGATCCACGATCCAAGCCACGGCAAGGACCGCAACGCCCACCGCGACGCCAAGGTACGCCGCGCGAGAGACGGTCAGGACCAGACACACTGCCCCTCCCAGCGCTCCTGCTGCGGCCAGGAGCTGTGTCGCACTCCATCGTGGCCAAGAGGGCAGACCGACCGCCAGCCAGACTCCCAGCAAGCTCAGACCTGCGAGGGTGATCGGGTTACCGGTGGGGCCGCCTACGCGGCCGTTGACCACCGCCCCGCCCCAGAGATCGGAGGCCCCCGCGACCTGCGCCAGCGCGATCGCTCCCGCCAACAAGAGAACAGCCGACGCGAACCACGTCAGCACCTGCCGGCCTCTCGGGCGATCCAGCAGGCGTCGCGCCGCGACGAAGAGCAGCGCCAGGGCGATCCAGAACAGGGCGCCGGTGCCGCGGTTGTAGTAGCCGAACCAAGCGAGCGCCGTGGATGGCGACAGCACTGCGGAGAGGGCCTGCCAGGCAGCGAACGCCAGCATCAGCACGTCGAGCACGTCGATACCAGGCGATTCCCTTGCGCGTCGTAGCTGGATGAATGCCAGGACGAGGACAATGGCGGTCAGTGGGTACAGCAGAGCGAAGCGCGGCACGTAGTAGCTGCCCACAAGGGCCGGGTCGTAGGCTACCGATACGGCGACAAGCAGACCACCTGCGCAGAGCACCGCAAGCCACCAAGCGGGGGACATCCGCTCGGCCGCCTGTGAGCCCCCGGGCGCCCGCCGGCCCGCCGTGCCCGACGACCCGGGCTTGCGCGTAGCGGCGGTCGAACGAGGAGCTCGGGCGACCCTTGACCTCTTCCGTTTCTTCTTGGACGCCTGGTCCCCCCATCACCGCGTTGCGTGGCTCGCGCAGATCGCGCAAAGATTGTATCCGAGAGCGTGCCCACCAGCGACGACTGTGGAGCGACCTTGGTGCCAAGGTCGGCGTGATTCGGCCAGGCCTCGACCGTGGCCGACCGGTGCCATAGAGAGCGGTGACGAGAAGGCGGCTGTGGCAGAGGTAGGCACCGCGGGAGCCCGGCACGCCAGGCGTGAGGGGCGTAGCCTCGGTGAAGGCGTCGGCGCTGGGGCCGCAGGAGGTCCCTACCCGAGTCACGGGCAGGATTGCCCAGGGACGCCTGCCCGTGAGGGAACGAAGACCTGCCCCGCAGCAGTGGAGCGGCATCGGCAGTACCAGGGCGTCCCGCACGAGAGCGTCTCTCCGATCGGTCATGTGATGCCTGCCTGATGCCACGGACGGAACTGGGGCGCCGGGTCGATGACGGCGCCCAGCCGTTCGGTGCTCGTCAGTCGCGGCCGGCTGGCTCACGACGAGGCGGACTCTCACTGCATGTCGACCAGCCCGAGCGCGAGGCCGTAGATGCGTCCAGCGGATCCGTCGGCGGTGGCGCTGGTAGTAGACGAACGACGCGGTAGCCGGCGTCGACGGGCATCGTTCGAGGAGGACGACGCTGTCGGCGTAGCTGGCGGTGCCGTCGGCGGCGACGATCTTGCCGACGTACCAGCCGTCGTGGCGCTCACGGTCCAGATGCTGAACTCGCCGCTCGCCACCGGCGGCGTTGGTCGTCCAGGTGACCGGCAGGCTGGTGCCCTGGGCGAGGCTGGTGGTGCCGACCGGGGCGGTGACCGTGATCGCGCTGAAGATCGCGGTCACGGCGACGGTGCCCGGAGCGACGCCGTCGATCCCCCAGGGATCCGTCGGCGTGGCCCGGTAGTAGACGTAGATGACGTAGCCGGTGCCGGCGGGGACGTTCATCGCCAGCGTGCTCGCGTAGCTGGCGGTGCCGTCGGCGGCGACGATCTTGCCGCCGTACCAGCCGTCCGCTAGCGCTCACGGCCCAGATGCTGAACTCGCCGCTGGCCACCGCCGCTGGTTGGTCGTCCAGGTGACCGGCAGGCCGGTGCCCTGGGCGAGGCTGGTGGTGCCGGTCGGGGCGGTGACGGTGATCGTGCTGAAGATCGCGGTCACGTCGACGGTGCCCGGAGAGACGCCGCGGATGACCAAGGATCCGTCGGCGTGGCCCGGTAGTAGACGTCGATGACGTAGCCGGTGCCGGCGGGGACGTGATCGTCAGCGTGCTCGCCGTAGCTGGCGGTGCCGTCGGCGGCGACGATCTTGCCGCCGTACCACCGTCGCTGGTGCTCACGGCCCAGATGCTGAACTCGCCGCTGGCCACCGCCGGGTTGGTCGTCCAGGTGACCGGCAGGCTGGCGCCCTGAGCGAGGCTGGTGGTGCCGGCCGGGGCGGTGACGGTGATGCGCTGAAGACCGCGGTCACGGCGACCGTGCCCGGAGAGACGCCGTGGATGATCCAGGGATCCGTCGGCGTGGCCCGGTAGTAGACGTAGATGACGTAGCCGGTGCCGGCGGGGACGTTCATCGCCAGCGTGTCGCGTAGCTGGCGGTGCCGTGGCGGCGACGATCTTGCCGCCGTACCAGCCGCCGCTGGCGCTCACGGCACAGATGCTGAACTCGCCGCTGGCCACCGCGAGCGTGGTCGTCCAGGTGACCGGCAGGCTGGCGCCCTGGGCGAGGCTGGTGGTGCCGGCAGGGGCGGTGACGGTGATGAGCTACGGAGGCCACCCGAACGTCGCACGGATCGTGTGATCCGCCACCACGTTGTTGAACGTGTAGGTGCCAGACGTCACCGCGGCCGGGTCGTTGACGTTGTCGACCAGCACCGAAGTGATGACGTACCCGTTGTTCGGCGTGATCGTGTAGGTCTGGCTGCCGTTGATCGGCACGGTCTGCGTGCCGAGAGGCGCGATGCTGCCTCCGGCGCCCGCGGACGAGGTGATCACGGCCACGCCCTGCGAGAACGTCGCCGCGATGGTGTGGTTCTGCTGCACGTCGGTGAACGTGTAGGTGCCGTTGGTCAGCGTCACGGGGCTGCCGTCGACGAGCACTTCGGCGATGCCGTAGTTGGCGTTCGGCGTGATCGTGAACGTCTCGCTGCCGCCCTGGCCCACGGTGACCGTGCCGGACGGCGTGATGCTGCCGCCGGCGCCTGCGCTGGCCTCGATGTTGAAGCTCGGGCCGACGACGAGCCTCGGTGAGACCGACTGGACGGTCATGCTCGGGTACGCGGGGTCAGCCACGTAGCCGACCGCGTTCTTGGCGAGGACCCGGTAGTAGCGCACCGTGGTCGCCGGGTCGAACGTCGAGGGATCGGTGTAGGACCGCGGCTGGTGGATGTTCGGCTGGTCGAGCGGCGAGGGGATGGTGCCCACGTCGGTCCAGTTGACTCCGAAGTCCGTCGAGCGCTGCACCACGGACGCCGTCTCGGTGATCGAGTTGTCTTGCCACGTCAGGTTGGCGGTCTGGAAGGCGCCTGTGCCCGTGAGCGTTGCTTGCAGCCCATCGGGCATGACCGGCGGCATGGCCACCGTCTGCGGCCGCATCATGTCCATCTCTTCGTGGCTCAGGATGTGGCAGTGCCAGACGTAGGCCCAGCCGAAGTTGACGAGCTGGTTGGTGATCTGCGCGGTCGGGTTACCCTGCGCGTCGGTGCTGTTGAACAGCTTGGTCGATCCGGTGGGATCCATCGGGTTCAGGTTACGGATCGAGTTCGGGACCTCCCACGGCAGATCAGGGACGATGGGCCGCAAGGCCACGATGGTGTCTTCGAGCGGGGCGACGCGGATGGTGTCCTTCCAGCCCAGCTCGCCCGCCTCGGTGGGGATGATGATGTTGTCCCAGGTGACCCGGTTGAGCATCTGGACGTCATAGAGGTGGAAGTGGATCGGGTGTGTGTCCACGCCGTTGTGCGTGATCCGCCAGATCTGCGATCCGTCCTTCTCGTCGGTCATCGGCGTGACCTTGACGTCGTCCACGGGATTGCCGTTGGTGTCGTAGATCACCATGTGCCTGGGCAGGTTGGTGCCGTTGACGAGCTCGGTCGCCGGGTTGACGAACGGGTAGAAGGTGCCGTTCTGCACTCCGGGGGTCGGCGGCTGCGCCTCCACACCCAGGTTAGCCTGCATGCGGCCGAACTCGTCAAAGGTGGTGGCGTTCATCTCGTCGTGGATGGCCTTGGGCTGCAGCGGCATGATCGTCTTGGTGGTCCGCTTGTTGAGCGTGTTGAAGCCGAACGTGGCGGTGTCGTTGACGCGCACGAAGCCGTCGCAGATCTGGAACGCCGGGTTGGGATCGTTCGGGACCGGGTTGCAGTTGCTGCTGCTGCTGAAGCTCGTGCCGTAGGCCGAGTTGTAGGCGGCCTGGCCGACGATGATCGGCGGCTGGGCTTCCTCGAAGGCGCCGGTGCCGTTCGCCTTGTGACTGAAGGCGTTGCGCAGCTTGGTCAGGTTGAAGGCCGCGGCCGGCGCCGCTGTTGGCGATGGTGACGCGCATGATGGTGCGCGTGTTGGGGCCGTAGCCGGGCAGCACGGTCGGGGCCCCATTCGGGCTGAGGTCCGGACCGCCGGTGTAGTAGTCATAGGACGGCACGCGGGCCGGGTAGGCTGCCGGCGCGTCGTTGTAGAGGATGAGCGTCTTGCCGGCGAACTTGGAGAAGTCGACGATCACGTCGGCCCGCTCGGCGGGCGCCAGCGCCAGCGAGTGCAGGTCGACGTTGCCGACGTCGAAGCGCGTCGGGTCGGTGATCCAGGTGGTCTCCTGCTGGCCGTCGACGACGGCGGGCGCCGGCAAGAAGCCGCCCTCGGAGCCGATGTGGATCCAGTCGGGCCCGTTGGTCGAGGCGTTGTGCACGGGCGTCGGGAAGACGACCGGGTCGGTCTGGGCGGCGGCGAGCAGCTGCGGGTCGAGCGCCACTTCGCTGTTCGTGCCCGTGGTCGGGTCGGCCACGTACCACTGGAAGTTGAAGAAGCGGTCGTTGGCCGCGTTCAGCATGCGGAAACGATACGTCTTCGGCTGGAGCGTCACCTCAGGGTAGGCCACGCCGTTGACGATCGGCGTGTCGTTGAACTGCTCCATGCCGGCCGAGAGGTTGGGCGTGCCCGGGAATCTGCGGCCGGCTCGCAGAACGGGTCGGTCTGGTACGTCCAGGTGGCCGGGTCGTTGAGGTCACAGGCTGGGTCGAAGTACGGGTTGTCGATCGGCCCGTACGTGGTCGCCGCCGCCGGCGGCCAGAACCACGGGCCGTACATCCAGCGGCCGTAGGCGCTCATGCCGCCGGCGTCGCCGGGGTTCTGCGCCGGCATGTACACGTGGTGGTACCAGAAGTCGCCGTAGCTGCCCCACCGGGACTTGTCCCAGGTCGGGTCCTGGCCGTAGCTTCCGATCCCGTTCGCCGCCGTGTCGAAGCCCGGACTGCCGGCGACGTTCCCGCGCCGTCCACGTCGTAGAGCTGCGAGTCCGGCGGCACGAACGTGCGGTCCTGGATGACCAGCGGGATCTGGTCGGCGGGGATGGTGTTGCTGGCGACCAGCCTCTTCTCGGTGTCGTCCGAGATCAGGTAGCCGGCGGCCTCACCCGCGTACACGTTGAGGCGCGTGATGCCCCACGCGTGGTCGTGGTAGAACATGAACCGCGCGCTCTGCTGGTTGGTGTAGTAGAAGGTCTGGACGCCGTCGGTGGGGTCGGTGCCCACGGGCATGTCGGGCACGTTGCGCACGTCCACGCCCTCTGGCCACGGCGTGTCCTCGTTGGCCGGCGTGATCCACTGGTGCGGCGTGCCGTCGCTGATCCAGGGGGTGACGCCGCCGTGCAGGTGCAGCGTGGCCCGGTTGTCCTTGAAGCAGTCGGGCTGCTTCGGCGACTCGGTGCACGGAGGATTGCGGATCCCGTCCATGACGGTGCCCTCGTCGATCTCATCAGGCAGCCCCATGGGACCCATGCCCGAGCCCATCAGCGTACTGTCGACCGGCAGGAAGAGGTCTCCGGCCTGACCGGTCGGAAGCAGGTTGTGGAAGACGATGCGCACCGGCTTGTTCTTGGTGGCCGCGATGACCGGGCCGAGCCACTGCGGCGGCGTCACGGCGTACGCCTGCTGACCGTTGATCAGGACCGGGGTGTCCGGCTGGGTCCGGTCGAGGTTCGCGTTGGTCAGGGGGAAGTGCTGGCTGATCGCGGCGTTGGCCGCAGTCTCGAGCTGGACGTACCCGCGCACCAGGGTCCCGGGCAGATCGGAGTTCATCTTGGTGCGGTACTGCACCAGGGCGATCTCGTACTCGTCGGAGATGATCTTCTTGCCCTTGGCGTCCTCATAGACCTTCTCGTCCGGCACGCCGAGAGGCAGGTACTTGGCGTTGGGGCTGGTGTTCCAGTCGGGGCAGCTGGCGGCGACCGCAGGATCGCAGGGGACCGGCAGCTGATCCTGGAACTTCTTGATGCCGCCGCCGGTGACGTAGTCGCTGCCGGCGGCGGTGACGTTGATCTGGCTCACGAGGCCGTTGTCCACCGTCGCCGTGCCGCTCGCGCCGCTGCCGCCGCCGATGGCGTCGGCAAAGGTCACGGTCGGAGCCGAGGTGTAGCCGGCGCCGAAGGTGTCGAGCGTGACGCTGCTGACCATGAGCGTGGCCGTCGCCGAGGCGCCGGCGCCGCCGTTGTTGATCGGGTCCATCAGCGTGCCGTCACGGATCACCATGCCCGGCGCCGTGGAGTAGCCCGATCCGGGATTGTCAAGGATGACCGCGGTGATCGCGCCGGTGTTCACGTCGAACTCGGCGTGCGCCTTGGCCTGCGTACCGTTGGGGTCGTCCGGCATGTCGAACTCGACGGTGGGGAGGGTGTAGCCGCTGCCGGCGTTGCCGAGGTTGATCGCGTCGACGCCGCCGAAGGCGGTGCCGGTGGCCTGCGTCGTGGCGCCGCCGCCGGAGAAGCTGACGGTGGGCTCCTTGTAGCCGGAGCCGCCGGCGTCGACGGTGACGGCCATGACCGCACCGGTGTTGGTGATGACGGCTTCGGCGGTGGCCCCCGTCCCCGCGCCGGTGATGGTGACCGTCGCCGTGGTGTAGCCGCTTCCGGGGTTCGTGATCGTGACGCCGGTGACGGCGCCGTTGCCGCCCACGACGGCCGTCGCCGCCGCGCCGGCGCCGTCGCCGACGATCTCGACGGTCGCGTCGGGCAACGTCAGCGGGCTCAGCGCCCAGTTCGGCCAAGGCCCGAAGTAGTGCGGGACCGCCGAACTGTCGGTCGGGCCGGTGGGCAAGGCTTCGCCCTGGCTCATCTTGACCATGAACAGCGTCGTGAGCAGCGCCACTGCCACGAACACCACGATACTGGCCTTGGCCAGCGACATCCTTCGGATCACCTTGGCGGCCATCGAAAACCCCTTCCCCAGCGCATACAGAACAAGCCCCAACTCTTGCGCACACGTACGTGAATATCCGGCTTCGGAAGAATCCAGAGCAATCATGACCTGATTCAGTGTTTCCGCAACACGGCCGATAGGACTGTCCATATCTGGACGAAAGGCATAGGTTACCGCTGTGAACATCCCGGTGATCCTCATGGCAATGGCGGCGGGCATCAGCTTCGACGCCGCTCTCGCGCACGGACTCGTCGGCGTGCGGCGCCGTCCCCCGGACGCCGTGCGCATCACGTTCGCCGTCCAGGCGCTGGCCGTCGCGGCAGGCGCGATCGCGGTCATCGTCATGTACTCGGCCGAGAGTGCGCAGACCCACTTCATGGTGATGAAGTGGGTGTTCTTCCCCGCGGAGCTCACCTGGATGGTGGCGACCATGTGGCTGGTGGCGTTCTACACCGGCGTGCGGCCCATGCGCCTGCTGCTGGGGCTCAGCGCCGGCTTCGGCGCGCTCATCGCGCTCAACCTGCTGTTGCCCTACGGCGTGCTGCACCGCGTCGTCGGCAGTCTGGCTACCGCCCACATGGTGGGTGGGGATGTGAGCGTCATGGTCGCGCCGGCGCCCCACCCCGTCTACTTCGTGATGACCGCGGTCGCGGCGGCCGCCTACGTCTTCATGTTCGCCGCGGCCTGGCTCGTACACAAGCGCGGCGAGCGCGCCAAGGCCCGCGTCGTCACCGCGTTCCTGCTGGTGTTTCTCGTCGCCGGCATCCTGGACTCGCTCCAGGACTACGGCGTCATCACCGATCTCTACTTCACGCAGCTGAGCTTCGTGATCCTTGTGGTGGCGGTCAACCTCGGGCTCCGTCAGGAGTCGCTGCGCCACGAGGCCGGCCTCGTGGCCACCAGCACCCACCTCGAGTCCCTGGTCCGCCAGCGCGTCAAGGATCTCGATGCGGCGAACACGCGCCTCGCGCTCGAGTCGCAGCAGCGGCTCGCCGTAGCGGAGGCGCTGCGCCAGCGGGTCGGGGAGCTGGACGCCCTGCAGCGGATCTCGCGGACGCTCGCCGACCGCGTCGATCTGTCGTCGGCGCTGGATCAGGCCTCGCTCGAGATCGCGACGCTGCTCTCGGCCGGGCACGCGCAGATCGACCTCGCCGGCTCCGCGCCCGCGACGCTCGAGTGCGCGGGCGACCTGATGGTCGTCCCTCTCATGGCCAAAGGGACGACCCTGGGAGCGCTCACCGTCTCCCGCGAGCACGGCGCCCCGTTCTCGGACGAGGAGCGCCGGCTGGCGGAGACGGTCGCCGACGACCTCGCCGCGGCGGTCGAGAACGAGCGCCTCCACCAGCGCCAGACCAGGCTGGCGGCCGAGGAAGAGCGCCAGCGCCTCGCCCGCGACCTCCACGACGCGGTGACGCAGACCATCTACTCGGCCGCGCTCATCGCCGAGGCGCTGCCGGCGGTGTGGGAGCGGGAGCCGAGCGAGGGGCTCAGCAACCTCGCCCGCCTGCAACGGCTGGTTCGCGGCGCGCTCGCCGAGATGCGCACCCTGCTCTTCGAGCTCAGGCCGGCGGCGCTGGAGGCCACGCCTCTCAAGGCCCTGCTCGACCAGCTGGGTGACGCCCTGGCCGGCCAGACTTCAAGCGCAGGTCCGCATCCGCGTAGCGGACGACATCTCCGTCGCGACGGAGACGAGACTCGTCTTCTACCGCGTCACCCAGGAGGCGTTCAACAACATCGCCAAGCACGCGCGCGCGTCACAGGTCGACGTCGAGTGCCGCGCGGAGGACGACGGCGTGCTCTGTCTGTACGTGCGCGACGACGGCGTGGGGTTCGACCTCGACGCCGTGGGGCCCCAGAGCATGGGGCTGCGCATCATGCGCGAGCGCCTCGACGGGATCGGCGCGTCGCTGGAGATCGAGAGCGAGCCCGGTCGAGGGACGCTCATCACCGCCCGCTGGCCGGGCTCGACCCAGTCGCCGGCAGCGGCGGCGGAGGAGGGGCATGAGCGATCCACCACCCATTAGGGTCGTCATCGTCGACGACCACCTCATGGTCCGCGAGGGTCTCAAGATCCTGCTCTCCACGGCCCCCGACATCGACGTGGTCGGCGAGGCGGCCAACGGCGCGGAGGCCGTGGAGCTCGTGCCGGTGATGCATCCCGACGTCGTGCTCATGGACATCGTCATGCCGGTGATGAACGGCGCCGACGCCACGGCCCGCATCAAGAAGGCGTCTCCGTCGGTCCAGGTGATCGCCCTCACCAGCTACGCCGAGGGCGAGCTCGTCGAGCAGACGCTCCAGGCCGGCGCGATCAGCTACCTGCTCAAGGACTCGCGCTCGGAGGCGCTGACGCAGGCCATCCGTGACGCGCGAAAGGGCCGGGGGACCATCGACGCCAGCGCCATCCAATCGGTCATGCACCACGTGGGCGACGGAGTCGGCGAGAACCTGACGCCGCGCGAGCGCGAAGTGCTGGCCCTGATCGCCGCCGGCATGAGCAATCAGGAGATCGCCGAGGGGCTGGTCCTGAGCGTCGGCACCGTGCGCCTGCACGTGAGCAACATCCTGACCAAGCTGGATGCGCCCAACCGGACGAGCGCGGCGATCATCGCCGTGAAACACGGCCTCGACTGAGTGCCTATCACTTCCATCTAGGTCCAGCCGGGCCGAATGCCCGTAGCGACGCCGAGCGGGAAGCGTAATCATTGCTGGCAACAGCCGTCCACGCTTCGTGACCGCGGGGGACGAACGATGCGCGTCCTGCTCGCGACTGATCGTCCCGACCTCGGTCACGCGCTCTCCGTCTACCTCACCGCACACCTCTTCGACTGGCGCCTTGGGGAGGCCGCGGCGACCGCGGCGATCGCCGGCTGCCAGGGCGGCGGCGACCCCACGCCCGTCGTCATCTTGTGCACGCTCCGTGAGAGCGCGCCGGCCCGCACCTCGGGCGCAGCCGCCTACGTCACGCTGGGCGACCCGCCGGACTCGCTCCTCGCTGCGCTCACCGAGGTGGCGCCCAGGGCCCTCTGATCCACCTGCCCCGCCTCGAGAATCACCGGCAGTGCAGGGCCGCGGCAGGTCACCTCTGCTCGCCCCTGATCGTCGCACAGCGTCGGGCCGGGCCCCGCCTCGCCCCTCCTCGTACCCTTGTTCGCCATGGCGCCCCATTCCTCATATCACTCAGAGCCTGCCCTTGACGACAGAAGTCAACATGACCATTATAGTCATATGATTGTGACCTCAATTGCAGCACTGAAGTCATCCCTCAGCGAACTCCTCGCCGGCGTCAAGGCCGGCGAGGAGATCATCGTGACCGACCGCGGGCGCCCGGTGGCCAGGATCGTGCCGTATGAGCCGGGCGGTTCAGAGCTCGACGACCTGGTACGCGCCGGCCGCGTGCGTCGCTCTCGTAGCGACCTCCCCGCGGACTTCTGGCGGCAGCCCAAGCCGTCCGACCCTGAGGGGCGTCTGCTCGCCGCCCTGGTCGAGGAGCGTGAGAGCGGCCGGTGAGGTTCTGGGATTCCTCCGCGATCCTGCCGCTCTTCGCCCGGGAGGCACACTCCGACGCCGTCGAGGCTCTGGTCGCAGATGACTCCGCGATGATTGTCTGGTGGGCTGCCCACGTGGAGTGCGCCAGCGCCGTCCATCGCCTGCGGCGCGAGGGGGCGTTCTCGCCGGCCGAGGCGGTGCACCTGCTCGCGAGGCTGACCGTCGCCCTCGACGCGGCAGAAGTCGTCCAGCCCGGCGAAGAGCTCTCCTCCGCGGCACTGCGGCTCCTCGCGACTCATCCGCTCCGTGCCGCTGACGCCCTTCAGCTCGCCGCCGCGCTTGTCTGGAGCCGCGGCCGGCCCGACGGCCGGGGATTCGTCTGCCTCGACGAGCGACTCAGCACCGCCGCGCTCCTCGAGGGGTTCACTGTGCTGCCGCCAGTCGCCTGACTCAGGCCCGTCAGAAGCCTGCGACTCGGACGCGCGAGGGTACCTCAGGCGGGATCGGACAAGCCCTCGCTCGCCGCCACCTCGCGCACCGTGCCGTCGGCCATCTCGAGATGCCGGGTGCCGAAGGCGACGAGCTTGCGGGTGTGGGTCACCATCATGACCGTCAGGGCCTGCTCGGCGTGGATGCGCCGGAAGATCTCCATGATCTCGTCCTCGGTCTGCTCGTCGAGGTCGCTGCTCGGCTCGTCGGCCAGCAGGAGCGTCGGCCGGTTGATGAGGGCGCGAGCGATGACGACGCGCTGCTGCTGCCCGGCCGAGAGCTCGCGCGGCAGCGCCGCCATGCGGTCGCCGAGACCCACCATGTCGAGCAGCTCGCGCGCCCGCTCGCGAGCGTCCACGTGCTCCTCATGGCCGAACTCGAGCGGCAGCATGACGTTCTGCTCCAGAGTGAGTCCCGGGATCAGACTGGGGAACTGGAAGACGAAGCCCATCGTGCGGTTGCGCAGGCTGCTGCGCTCGGCGTCGCTGACGCTCCAGATGTCGACACCGCCGACCGTCACGTTGCCGCTGGTCGGCGTGGCCAGGCCGGTGGCGACGTTGAGCAGCGTGGTCTTGCCACAGCCCGAGCGCCCGGTGATGACGAGGAAGTCGTTGACCTCGACGTCGAGATCGACGTCGCGCAGGGCGGCGAAGGTCCTGGCGCCGTCGCCGCCGTACGCCTTACCGACTCCTCTGAGTGAGACAGCGGTCATTCTCCTACTCCCTCATCGAGACGGCCGGCTCCTGGCGCGACGCTCGCAGCGCCGGTACAAGCGCCGCCGCCGCGGCGACGGCCAGGGCGATGAGCAGTCCGACGAGGACCAGGCCGAGCAAGCTCACGATCGACGGGAGCATGATCGTGAAGCCGAGCGCCGACACGAGCAGGTCGTGGAAGAGGTACATGGCGACCGCGGCCAGGATCGCGCCCACCAGGCCGCCCGCCAGTGCGAGCAGGGCGGCTTCGGTCATGTACGCGAGCAGGACGACCCGCTGGGTGGCTCCCAAGGCACGCAGCACGCCGATCTGCCGGCTGCGGTCGTGCACGGACATCCAGAAGACGACGGCCATGAGCGCCAGCGAGAGCGCGACGGTGAGCACCACGATCACGACCAGCGTGCGCAGGACGCCCGAGATCTGGTCACCGTACGAGCCGAACAGCTCGGCCGCCGGCACCGCCTGGACCTCCGGGATGGCCTCGGTGATCGCCCTCGCCACCTCGTCGCGGTCTGCGTTGGGGTTCACTTTGACCATGACCGAGGACACGCTGTCCAGGAGGACCGGGAGGCCCATCTTCGCCTCGGTCTGCGATATCTCTTGCATCTCGTAGGCCGTGGGGAAGGTCATGAACAGCGTCTGGTCGAGGTTGGTCCCGGTGGGCTCCAGATTGCCGACGAGGTCGAAGTCGTAGCCGTAGAGCTTGATCTTGTCGTCGCCCTCCGGGACGAAGACGTCCGAGCCGCCGACCGCCTGGCCGATGGCGAGGTCGTGGCCCAGCTTCTCCTTCAGCCACGGCTCGACGGTGAAGTCGGTGGCGGGGTCGAACGCGTACATGAACATCAGCGCCACCGAACAGCACGAGGAGTTCGCCATGGACGTCAGGTACAGCTGCGGAGAGGCGATGGCCACGCCGGGCACCGCCTGGATGCTGCCCACGACGCCGCGCGGCATGTAGGAGTTGGTCGCGTTGCCGAGCAGCAGCGCGCCCTCGACGCCGGTCACGGCGCCGCGGGGGACCACCACGACGTCCGCTCCGAGACGCTCGCGCGCCAGACGAAGGCTCTCCTGGCCGCCGCGCGAGATGATCACCGTCGAGAGGACCATCCCGGCGACCAGCAGGGCGCAGCCGGCCACGAGCCAGCTGCGCAGCGGGCTGCTCGAGATGCCGGTGAGGGCGAGCCTGAGGAGACTGCTGGCTCTCAGACCGGGAGCCCTCTCACGCGGCCGCCGCGGGGCCGGCGCCGCCGTTCTCGCGCTTCCTCTCGCCCACGACGAGCACGGCGATGCCGAGGGCGATGGTGATGCCTCCGGCGATGAGCAGCGTCGGCTTCATCTCGGTGTTGCAGACCATCTGGTCGTTCACACAGGTCCCGATGAGGGTGGTCGGGATCAGCATCGTGAGCACGCCGAGGGCCACGGTGAGCGCGCCGAGCGCGCGCGTGGTCTCCTTGCGGCGCGCGAAGAAGAGCAGCACGCCGATGACGACCAGCGGCACCCCGGCGACGATCTCGGCGTGCGCCGACCAGTAGCACTTCATCTTCGCGACCATGCCGGTCGATGCCGGCATCGCCGATGCCGTGCCCATGGGCTCGGCGCTGGACATCGCCTCCGGCGTCTCCTCCATGCTGGCGTAGGACACGCCGGCCGTCGTGACGGCGCTGCTCATGTCGTCCATCGCCTTCGATTCCTTGTTGGCCTCGCAGTTGGTGAACTGCGGCACGATGATGATGACGAGCGCGACGATGATGATCGCCACTGCAAGAACCTTCACTGCTGCCCCTCCCCGACGACCGATTCCTGACCGTGCACGGGTCCATGTGCCCCCGGTCACGAGGTCATTGTATGGTACCGTTTGGTGCCCGTCCACGAAGAGGGCTGCGTTTGTCCGCATTCCTCGGCGAAGGCGGCGCGCTCAGGGCACGCGCAGGGAGCAAGGAGGACCGTCTGGAACGCCGGCTGCTCAGACTGTGTGCGGCGGTGCTCGCCGTCGCGGCGGTGGTCGCGATCGCCCTCGCCGTGGGCGCCTGCGGCGCCGACCAGAAACCGCAGGCGGGCATCGCGCCGCGCGGCGCATCTGCGTTCGACGCAGGCGTCACCGACGGGGCCATCTCCTACACCACCCGCGACCTCGCCTCGTTCATGGCCGAGCAGCCGACGCAGGCCATCCGCTTCAACGCGGCGACCCTCGCCGGCCAGAAGATGGCCGGCGAGCCGGCCCCTCCGCCGCCGCGCCTCGACCCGCTCGCGCACGCCGGACTACTTCGGCGGCACCGCCAACTGGGCCAACAGCCCGCTCATCCGCAAGTTCGTCGACGCGCTGCCGGGCGTCGGCGCGGCGGCGGCCAACGATCTCGGGCAGTACATCCCCGTCGCCGTGCCGGACACGATCACGTACCCGGGCTCGGACTACTACGAGATCGCCGTCCGCCAGTACGCGCAACGGTTCCACCGCGACCTGCCGGAGACCCGGCTGCGCGGCTACGTGCAGCTCAACCGCGGCACCGACGCCGACGGGCGGAACACCGTCGAGCCGGCGCCGATCCGCTATCTCGGGCCGCTGATCCACGCGCGGCGCGGCCGGCCGGTGCGCGTCAAGTTCGTGAATCAACTGCCGACCGGCAGCGGCGGCGAGCTCTTCCTGCCGGTCGACACCACCGTCGCCGGCGCCGGCGCCGGGCCCCTGGGCGGCGACGAGACCTACCCGCAGAACCGGGCGTCGCTGCATCTGCACGGCGGCCTCACGCCGTGGATCAGCGGCGGCTCGCAGTATCAGTGGATCACGCCGGCCGGCGAGCGCTCCCCCTACGGCGCCGGCCCCAGTCTGACCGACGTCCCCGACATGTGGTTCGACGCCCAGGGCACACCCGTCCGCAAGGGCACGCCCGGAGCCACCAACGACCCCGGCCCGGGCGCCACCACGCTCTACTTCCCCAACGACCAGAGCGCCCGCTTCCTCTACCTGCACGACGACACCTACGGGCTCACGCGCCTCAGCGTCTACGCGGGCGAGGCCGCGCCGTACTTCATCGGCGACCCCGTCGACGACGAGCTCGTCGCCGGCAACGCGGGCGAGCCGGCGTCGAGCCGGGCGATCGAGGCGCCGGTCAAGGCAGGCACCGTGCCGGCCGCCGAGCTCCCCCTGATCATCGAGGACAAGACGTTCGTGCCCAGGGCCGCGCAGGTCAGGCTCCAGGACCCGACCTGGGACCTCGCCCGCTGGGGCGCTCTCGGGGCGCTCTGGTACCCGCACGTGTACATGCCCAACCAGACCCACAGCGAGAGCGAGAGCTACAACCTGAGCGCCAACGTGAACGCCAAAGGCAGATGGGACTACCTGCCCTGGTACTGGACGGACTACGACCGCACCGTGAACGGCCCCGTGCCGAACCCGCTCTACGGCAAGGTCGCCTACGAGCCGGAGGAGAATCCCGGAACGCCCAACCCGTCGGCGGTGCCCAACGCCTTCTTCGACACCATGCTCGTCAACGGAACCGCCTACCCCTACGCCAAGGTCGAGCGCAAGGCCTACCGGCTGCGCATCCTCAACGCCTGCGGCGACCGCCACCTCAACCTCCAGCTCTACTACGCGGTGTCCAACGAGATCGCGAAGACCGGGCCCGGAGGCCGGCCGGAGCTGCAGACCGACTCGGGCGAGATCCCGATGCTGCCGGCCGCGGGATCCGTCAACCCCGACTGGCCGGCGGACTGGCCGACGGACAAACGCCCGGGCGGCGTCCCGGCCCCGAGCGCCGCCGGCCCCGCCATGATCCAGATCGGCAACGACGGCGGCCTCCTGCCCCAGGCCGTCGAACTGCCCACTACGCCCGTCGGCTACATCGTGAGGCAGCCGACGTCGCAAGACGCCGAGATGGGCGTCCTCGCCACCGTCGTCGGCATCTCCGGACGCACGCTCCTCCTCGCCCCGGGCGAACGCGCCGACGTGATCGTCGACTTCTCGCAGGTCCCGAGCGGCTCCAAGCTCATCCTGTACAACGACGCCCCGGCGCCGGCGCCTCAAGGCGACAGCCGCGTCGACTACTTCACCGGCAACACCGACATGACCGCGATCGGCGGGGCGCCGACGACGCTGCCCGGCTACGGCCCCAACACGCGCACGATCCTGCAGTTCCAGGTCGACGGCCCCGCCGCGCCGGCCTTCGACCTCGCGCGACTGCGGCGCGCCCTCCCGGCCGCCTACGCGGCCTCCCAGGACCCCGTCCTCGTCCCGACCGCCGCCTACGACGCAGCCTACGAGACCGAGTCCCCCGCGGGGCATCCGGCCGAGGAGGCTGGGACCGTCGCGTTCACCCCGATCGACCGCGACTACCGGCTGACGCTGCCCGTACAGGGCAAGATGGTCAGCGAGCTGTTCGATCCCGAGTACGGCCGCGAGACGGCCACCCTTGGCGTGGAGGCGCCGCTGGCTGCCACCGGCGTGCGGACGGCGGTGCCGTACTCGGCCATCGACCCCGCGACGGAGTTCGTCGCCAGCGCCGAAGAGGCGTCCCCGCCTCGGCTGGGTGACGGTACGCAGGTGTGGCGCATCACGCACGACGGTACGGAATCGCACAGCATCCACTTCGGGGCCTTCAACGTGCAGGTGCTGGCGCGCGCGACCCGCGACGGAGTCGCGCGCGCTCCCGACCCCGGCGAGCTGGGCTGGAAGGACACGGTGCGGGTCGACCCGCTCGAGTCCTGCCTCGTCGCTCTGCGGCCCGTGCTCCCGCGACTGCCGTTCAAGCTCGACGCCAGCCACCGGCCACTCGACGTGACCCGCCCGCTCGATGCGACCGGCGGCTTCACCCCGCTCGAGCCCTTGAGCGCCACCCCGGTCAAGGTCGTCAATGAAGCGGCGGACTTCAGCTGGGAGGGGTCGTGGAGTATCCACCTGCCGGGCGGCCTCGAGAGCCACATGGTCCGGCCGGTGGTCGTCCAGGACAGTCCTCAGGCTCCTGAGGGGCTGACGGCGACCGCCGGAGACGGTCCGACGGTGACGCTCCGGTGGACGGCCTCGGTCTTCCCGCCGCCGGCCGTCGCCTACGCAGTGGAGCGTGCCGACGACGAGGACTTACCGCAAGGGCCGCACGTCCTTCGAGGTAGCCGCCGACGCCGCGTCGTTCAACGACGACACGGCACAGGCCGGCCGCACCTACTTCTACCGGGTGCGGGCCGAGGGCGCCGCCGGGTACTCGCCGTGGTCGGCGCCGGCCGAGGTGACCGTGCCCTAGTCTCGCCACTCCTTGTGCACTCCGATACAATCGCCCTTGGGCCCGGGGGTCAGGCGTACTGGGGGGTGTGGCATGAAGGTCGGGCGCTGGCAGAAGCTCGCGCTGTTCGCTCTCGCGATGGCAGTGGCCTTCGCGCTGGGCGCGTGGCGGAGCACGATGTCCGACGCCGAGTCGGTCCACTTCGCCGTCAACTACCCGGCTGAGGGCGAGGACATGGGCGGGCCGGGGGCCATGGGCGCCACCGGCTCCGTCGTTGTCAATGTCGGCAACACCGGCTTCATCAAGACCGCCGTGCAGCCCAACGTGGTCAACCTGTCGTCCCACTGGGTCAAGAACGTCGGCGACCAGCCCCGGCGTATCCGGGTCGCCGCGGAGGGCTTCACGTACCCGATCCGCTGGGACTCGATGGACCGCGACTGGGACGAGGAGACGCATTCGGTGGACCGCCCGCTGGCCCCGGACGAGGCGATCACCGTGGATTGGTTCATCACCCTCCCCCGGCCCTTCCCCGCGGACACCTACACGATCGACCAGGGGGAGTTCGCCGTCTACGACGCCGACACGGGCGAGCGCCTCACCGCCTTGCCCATCGCCATCGTGAACAGCGGGTTCGGCGCCGCCAAGGGAGGTGACTGCTGTGCTCCACAGTGAGGCCATCGTGCCGTCTGCCGTGGGCTTGCGCCGCAATCGCCTGCTGCGCTTCGGGTTCTTCTTCGTCGGGTTGCTGCTGTTCTACGCTCCCTTCGCGCTCTTCGTGCGTTTGCTCGCTCCCGTCTTCCCGGGAACCACCGCAGCGAACAGCGTGCCCGACGTGCACACCATCTGCCTGCGCATGCCGATCACCTGGATCGTGCAGCCCTGGCTCTGGCCGTCGATGATCGGCAACCCTGTCTACCTCTTCGCGATCCTGGTGCTGCCGCTGGCGGCGATCATCGCCGGTCCTCTGTTCTGCGGCTGGCTCTGCCCGGCCGGCGGGCTCACCGAGCACGCCGGCCGTCTGATCCCCGACCGCCTCAAGTACGACATGCACGGCAAGGTTCCGTTGGCGCCTCTCCGCTACGGCTTCTTCGCCGGGATGCTGCTCGCACCGTTCGTGACCAGCAACATCTGCTGCTCGTTCTGCAACTTCACCCCGATGCAGTACTTCCTCAGCGCCGGCACCGGGGACTTCCGCGGTTTCATGTACTTCAGCTCCACGAGCATCGCCACGATGGCGATCTGGCTGCTCCCGCTTGGACTGCTGACCAAGGGCGGCCGCGGCTGGTGCAACTTCCTCTGTCCCGTAGGTGCATTGTCGAACCTGGCATCCAGGGTGACCGGTCGCCTGCCGTTCGCCACGCGCGTGCGGCACGACACGCACAAGTGCTCCGGCTGCGGATCATGCGCGGACCTGTGCCCGCCGCGCGCCGTCACGGTCCGGCCCGAGAAGGAGATCGACGTGAGCCCCTACCTCTGCAACGTGTGCCTCGACTGCGTCAAGGCGTGTCCCTCCGGGGCTCTGCGCTTCGGGAGGCCGTCGTGAAGGCGCGCAGCCGCTCGTTCGCGGTCTTCGGCGGAACCGCGGGAGCCGTCTTCGTCGCCGCAGCCGTCGCTCGCGTCGCCTGCCCGGCCGGCTGCGGGACCTGTGAGACCTGCGTGAGCTCGCTGGCGCCGATGGGAGCCGGACTGCTCACGACGGCCGGCGTGCTGGTGGCCACTGCGCCGCGCAAGCGGCGGGGAAGCGAACTCGAGCGCGCCGACGGCGAAGCCGGCGAGGACCAAGGCGGCGGTCCGCAGTCGTAGCCGCCGCCGGCTGGGCTCAGGCTGGCTCGCCCTTCAGCGCCGGCTCGCTCGCGGCGGCGAGCTCGAGCACCACGGTGGTATAGCCCGGCCGCGTCGTCAGGAGCACGCGCTCGCACAGCTGCAGCATGATGGTGAAGCCCATGCCGAGGCTGGCCGTGGTGGAGAACCCGGACACGAGCGTGGCCCGGGGAAGCGTCCTGAAGTCGATCCCCGGGCCCTCGTCGACGATCGCCACCTGCAGATGGTGATCCCTGGCGAAGACCTGATAGGTGCCGCCATGCGCGTGCTTGAGCGCGTTGTCCAGCGCCTCCCCCGCCGTGCTCAGCAGGTCGGTGTGACGGACGTGCCCGGGGAAGGCACGCTCGGCGGCGGCGACGACGGACCGGCGAGCGTCCGCGAGCTCCGCCGGTGAGCCGAACGGCACGGCGGAGCCGAGCGGCCGGCCGAGCTCGGCGGCGAGCTCCTCCTCGGTGAGGAGGATGAGCTTGCCGCCGGTCACGGCGTCGAGCACGTCGACGTAGGCCCGGCGGATGCCCTCCTCCTGGCGGCGGAGGGCCTGCTCGGCCTCGCGGAGTTCGGTGACATCCGTCGCCGAGAGCGCCCAGAGGTCGCCTCCCACCGGGTACACAGAGAGCAGTTCGTAGGAGTTCCCGGTCCGCAGACACACCTCGCAACGGGCGGACCGGCTCGAGGCGCTGGCGCCGGCGATGACGTCGAAGTAGGAGGAGAGCGCCCCGCCACTCCCGTCGCGCTCGCTCAAGCGCCTGCCGACGAGCCGCTCGCGGGGCTGCTGCATCCGTGCCACCTGCGTCGGATTCAGGTCGACGACGACGACGTCCTCGACATCGCCACCGGCACCGGACTCGACGCGGAAGATGATGAGGCCCTCCGTCGCGTTGTCGAAGAGATGCCGGTAGCGGTCCTCGCTCTCCGTGAGCTGCACGTGCTTCTCCTCCCGCTGCAGCGAGGTCTGGCCCATCTCGCCGAGGATGCCGACGAAGTCGGCAAGGAAGCTGATCGACTTCTTCAGGCGCTCATGGGAGATGACCGGCACGCGCTCGAGCGCTTTCTGATAGGCATCCTCGTCGAAGCCCAGCCGCCGCGCGCGCTCGGCAAAGACGGCGGGATCGATGTCGTCGTCGGCGAAGAAGAACTGCCCCGTGAAGATGTTGGCGACGTGCTCGCCGCCGATGACCAGGGGAAAGGCCACGTCCCAGAGCCCGTTGCTGCACCGGTAGGCGTAGTGCTCCGACGGGCCCAGACCCTCGACGAGGCGCTGGTTGATGCGCTGGTCGCTCTCCAGGCAGCCGCGCAGCGTCTCGGCGTTCTCGCGGTGGAAGCGCGTGCAGATCTCCTGCCAGCCGGTGGCGACGAGGACCGTGCCGTCCGTGTCGAGCACCGCGAGGGCGATGTCGAAGGCGGCGGAGAGACTGTCACAGAGGCGCTGCACGCGGTCGAGGTCGATGAGACTGGCAAGCTCGTACCCATTGGATCCCATGCCGCTGTTCCCTCATCGGCGCCCGCATGCCGCCGGCGCTGCCCCGCCCGGCGCCCCCCGGGCTGCATCCGTATCTGTGTTCGATACCCGCGGCGCGTGGCCTGCGAACCGTGGTGGCCACCGGCGACAGGCGGCGAATACCCCGAGATCCGTTGTCTGGGACGACACCGGCGAGGGCGACCGCATCCTAGATGTCGAACCGAGCCTCGACGACGCCGGCGTCCACCGCCTCGCGGAGCGCCTCGTAGTCCCGCAGATTCTGCTCGGCGTACGCCGCGGCGAAGTCGGCGATGGCGCGGTCGAAGACGTCGCCGGCGCCCAGGTATGCGGCGATGGCGATGCGGTCGCCGCTGCGCGCGTGCGCCCGCGCGAGGACCCAGGCGCACATCTGGGCGTAGCCGTACCACGCGCTCTCCGCCATGACATCGATGCGGAACGATCCCTTGCCGTCCCACAGCTGCCGAACGTAGAAGTCGTAGTGGTGCCCGTCGAACCCGGTCACGTCGTACCAGCCCAGGAGGACGTCGCTCACCGCCTGCATGAGCCGCTGGCCCTCGACGACGCGCCTGCCTGCGCGACGATACCGGCTGCGGCCGACGAAGCGCTCCAGCACGGACGCCTGCGCCTGCTTGGCCTGCAGGAACAGGGGGTCGCCGGCGTCGCGACCGAAGAACAGCAAGACCCAGGCGCGCGTGCCTACGCTCCCCACCCCGACGACCTTGCGGGCGATGTCCTTGAAGCGGTAGAGGTCGTACACCGCCTGCCGGTCGGTGGGCAGGCTCGAGCGGTAGCCGTGGAGAGCCTCCTCCACCGCGTGCGAGAAGCGCGCCCGCTCGTCGCCGACGAGCAGCTCCTCGGCGGGGACGAGCAACGGTGGTGCGCTCCGGAGCCGGGTCCGCCCGTCCACCTCCCATGTGAGCCGCCGCAGCGCGCGCAGGTCGTCCTTGGTCGCCGCGCGCGACAGGTCCTTGGACATTCGCCGCGCGTCCTTCTCCTTCAGCGTCAGCGCCACGTCGTGCGCCTGGATCAGGTCGGCGTCGAGCCGCGTGTACCAGAGGTCGATGGCGCGCTTCTCGGCCATCTCCAGCATCGCCTCGCGGTACACGCGCACGCAGGTAAGGACGATCGCCCGCCGCGTCGCCGCGTCGAAGCCACGGTCCAGCCCGGCCGCCTCGAAGCTGGCGGCAAGGCGCTTGACGTCCCACTCCCACGGTCCCGGCAGCGTCTCGTCGAAGTCGTTGATGTCGAAGACGAGGCGACGCTCCGGAGACTGGTACAGGCCGAAGTTCATCAGATGGGCGTCGCCGCAGAGCTGCGCCCTCAGCCCGGAGGCCGGCGTTTCGGCAAGGTCGGACGCCATGAGCAGCGCCCCGCCGCGGTAGAAGGCGGCGGCCGAGGCGAGCATGCGCCCGTAGCGGATGGGCACGAGGTCCGGAGTGCGCTCTGCCGCCTGCTCCTCGAGCAGCCGGACCGGGTCGGGCCGGGTGGCCGACGGCGTCCAGGCCGCGTGCGAGGAGCGGGGCACACGTTTGCGCGCCGCCTTGCCGCGCGCGGCCCGTTCCGCCGGCGAGAGCTTGCGAGGCTGGGCGATATCGGGCAGCAGGTCGGCCACGTCGGCCTCCCTCAGGCCCGCGGCACGACGACGGCGATGCCGCTCACGGGCGTGCCCTCGATGGTCGACGTCGTCGTCACGATCATAGTGTCCGCCCCCTACCGAGGTCCCACTCGGGGGCTCGGCACTGCACAGCATCGGTCGCAATCGTTATGCGTTGGGCGGGACGCAGCCAAACACCGGGGGAGTCGATCGCGGCCTGCAGATCGGGGCTCGAGGAGGCGGGCATGCGGGCCGCAGACACGAGAAGCGGCTCTGGCGCATCCTGCCCGCCGCAGGCTAGTCCAGGTACTCCTGCAAGCACTGAGCCTCGCGGTACGCCTTGAGCTTGGCGAGCGTCTTGGCCTCGATCTGACGGATGCGCTCGCGTGTGACGCCGAAGACCCGGCCGACCTCGTCGAGCGTCCGCGGGCGGCCGTCCTCGAGACCGAAGCGAAGTCGCAGGACGCTGCGCTCGCGGTGCGAGAGCAGGTCGAGGATGGCGACGATCTCCTCCCGCCGCACGATCTCCGCGACCTCCTCCGCCGGAGCCGTGGACTGCGTGTCTTCGATGAAGTCGCCCAGCTGGGAGTCGCCCTCGTCGCCGACCTGCTGGTGGAGGCTCGCCGGCTCCTGGCTGATCCTCTGGATCTCACGCACTTTGGCCGGCGTGACGCCCATCTCGGCGGCGATCTCCTCGGGAGTGGGCTCGCGGCCGATCTCCTGCACGAGCAGACGCTGCACGCGAACGAGCGTGTGGATGTTCTCGACCATGTGGACGGGGACGCGAATGGTGCGCGACTGGTCGGCCAAGGCCCTCGTGATCGCCTGGCGGATCCACCACGTTGCGTACGTGCTGAACTTGAAGCCACGCCGGTAGTCGAACTTCTCCACGGCGCGCATGAGCCCGAGGTTGCCCTCCTGGATCAGGTCGAGGAGCGGCATACCTCTGCCCACGTGCCGTTTGGCGATGCTCACCACGAGGCGCAGGTTGGACTCGATGAGCTTCTGTCTGGCGGCGCTGTCGTGGCGCTCGATGCGCCTGGCCAGTGAGACCTCCTCGACTCCCGTCAGCAGCGGCACCTTGCCCATCTCGTGAAAGTAGAGGCGCACGGGATCGCTGCTCACGGTCTTCATGGAGAGGTCCAGCTTGGGCGCCGCCTCGGCCTCGTCGCTCGCGTGGTCACCCGCCTCGGGGACGACATGGGCATCGTCCTCGACGATCTCGATGCCCATGTCCGTGAGCGCGAGGAGGAGTTCCTCGACCTGCGTCACCGTGACGTCGACGTCCTGCAGAGCGGCAGCCACCTCCGTGTTGCTCAGGCACCCCAGCTCGTGTCCCTCTTGGATGAGACAGAGGACTTCGGCGCAGTCGATGAGCGCCGGGGAGGGGGAGAGGGAGGGGGAGCCGGTCTCGTCTGGTGAAGCGGATGGGCGCACGTACCGTCTCCTGCCGTTGGTGCCGCCCCGGTCATGGGGGCGTCCAGTGTCGAAAGAGAGCCGGAATCCGGCACCCCATGCTCGCGGCGGGCGACGCGGGCGTCGTGTTGGACCGGAGGGACGTCAGGCGACGTACGGAGCGAGGCTACCAGTGTAGCAGGCCGGCGACGCCACTGCTGTCGGCCACCATAGGCACACGCCGACCGAAGGCACGACGCAGCGCCACGGCCCGGAATCTGCTATACTCTTCCTTGACGGGTCGAGTGGGCCCGCAGGATTGCGACGTGACACAACGCATTTCTCAGCGGATGTCACGTCGTTTTGTTTTGCCCGTACTGAGGGCGAAGGGATTGAGCATCATGGCAGAAGGCAAGGTCAAGTGGTTCAGTGCTGAGAAGGGCTACGGCTTCATCGAGCAGGCCGAAGGCGACGACCTGTTCGTTCACTTCTCGGAGATCCAGAGCGAGGGCTTCAAGTCCCTCGACGAGGGTCAGGCAGTGACGTTCGAGCCGGGCACCGGCAAGAACAACAAGCCGCAGGCGACGAACGTGCGCATCAAGTCGTAATCGAGGCAAACGCTTCGTAGCGCCACTTGAAGAAGACCGGGCGGCTCCCAGAGCCGCCCGGTCTTTTCTCGTTGGAGACGCGATCGCCGCCGGAGGGAAGCCCGCTACGCGACCGCGGGGACGTTCAGGGGTGCGCCGGCGAGTTCTGCCATGAGGTCGCTCGTCGAGAGGATGCGGTCGATCCTGGCGGCAGTCGTGCCCGCCGTGTACAACGGCTCCTCCCGCTCGGCATCGTAGCCGGCTGCGCTGAACAGTCCTTCGCAGATACAGAAGCAATTGCTCGTTGCTGTCTTTGGCGGCACATCTCGTGTACCGGCCCGTCGCGTCCTTGAGAAGTACGTAGCCCTTGGCGCAGCTCGGCGGACGCCCCTGCACCAGCGCCGTCTGGTACATCGGGGACTCGCGCAGGACGCGGAAGGGCAGGCCACAGGGCGAGCCCGGGACGTTGGCCACCAGCAGGTCCTCCGGACGTGCGCGCAGGACGGCCTGCTTGTAGTCGGGCGAGGCGCTGCTCTCCTCGGTGGCGAGGAAGCGCGTCCCCATCTGCACGCCGTCGGCGCCGAGGCTGAGGAAGCGGCGGATGTCGTCGTGCGAGTAGATGCCACCGGCCACGATCACGGGGAAGTCGCCGTGCGCCACGGCGACTTCCTTGACGGGCGGGAGCAGCCGCTCCAGGGTGCTCTCCTCGAGATCGACCTGGTCGGCGCGAAAGCCGAGGTGGCCGCCGGCGAGGGGACCCTCCAGCACCACGGCGTCGGGACGGTACCGCTGCCGCTCCCAGCGCCGACAGATGATGTCCAGCGCCCGTGCGGACGAGACGATGGGGATGAGGGCGGTGTCGCCAGCCGGCTGGATAGCCGGCAGCGAGAGCGGCAGCCCGGCGCCCGAGACGATGGCGTCGGCGCCGGCGTCGAGAGCGCCACGAACAGATGCCTCGAAGTCACGCTGAAGGGCGACCATGATGTTGATGCCAGCAAAGCCGCCGTCGGCTTTGGCCGACTCGATCTCCAGTCGCACGGCTTCGTAGGTGTCGACCTTGCGGCCCACGCGCCTCGATACCATCCGGTCCAGGCCGGCGCTGGAGATGAGTCCAAGGCCGCCCGCGACGGCCACGGCCGAGGCCAGCGGCGAAAGGGACACGCCGATACCCATCCCCCCCTGAATGATGGGCCGAGGAAGCTGCATGCCTTTGATGGCGAGGAACGGAAGCGGGGGAGGTGATTCGAACAGACTAATGATTGTACTGTCTCGTGGTCCAGGACTCAACCGAGACGCCGGCGTGCGAGCCCGGCGGGGCGGCCTCGGTCAGCGGCCTCGGTCAGCGGCCCCGGCGCCGGCGCAGGAGGGCGGCCGCGGTGACAAGAGCGCCTGTCGCCGCGGCTACGGCAGGCGCCACTACGAGTGCCTTGCGGCCGACGGCCCTGGCCTTTTCGGCCGCCGCATCGGCCGCCTGCTGAAGCTCGCCGCTCAGCGAATCGATCGCCGCCTGCAGGCCCTCGCGCTCGGCGGCGATGTCGCTCGCGATCTCGGCGGGAGCGCGCGTCGGCGGTGTCTTGTCTGACGTCGTCTTGTCCTCAGCCATCAGGGTCCTGCCTCCGTCGGTGGAACTCCCGGTGGCGCCTCGGGCGCCGGTGCCTCGACCGTTCCGGGGTCTGCCGCCTGTGGGGTCTCGGGCGCCGGCGGCCTCGACGGCCGGAGGGACCTCGCTGCCCTTCGGGCTCCGTCCTTGGCCGTCGCCGCCGTGATCTTCGCCTCGACGCCAGCCTCTCCCGGTGGGGCAGCCTGGAGCTTCTCAAGCTTGCTGCGGCCGGCCAGGATCAGGATCGCGATGATGAGGCACAGCAGCAGCGTCACGATGAGCAACGAGAGCCACAACGGGAGCACGAGCGCCAGAGCGGCGGTGATCGTGGCGAGTGCGAAGCCCAGGGCATAGAGAGCCAGGAGGCCGGCGCCGACGAGCATGCCGATCGCGCCGCCGTACTCCTGAGCCTTCTTCTTGATCTCCGCCTTGAGAAGCTCGACGTTGAGCTGCACGAGCTTCTGGCTGCGAGATCTGATTTCCGTCAGCGAGGCGGCGATGCGTTCACGTGCACCCATGGGCAGACTGTACCATCGGAGTAGTGTTATGTCGCCGTTGGCACAGCGCCTCACACCGCCGCTGGAGGACGAGGTTCGCGCAGGGGGTCGCATCGGCCGAGATCGAGACCATACCCGCTGTCGCCATGATCAGCGTTCCCCAACGGCGACGCCCGCAAGCGGGCACGCTCGACGAGGCCGCAGAAACGACCGCGCAGCTTCAGTCCGGCAACGGCCCGGTGTCCCATTCGGACGGCGTGAACGCGCAGCCGGGCTCGGCGCCGATGACGAGCATCGCGGTGCCCGCCTCGAGCGCGACCGCCCCGCGCACCACCGCAGGGTCGGGCACGTACAGGAACGTGCCGGCCGGCGCGTCGATCTCCTCGCCGCTCACGCGATAGGTGGCGTGGCCCGAGACGATCAGAAAGAGTTCCTCGTGGTTCACGGCCACCTCGTCGTGGTCGTGCGTCAGGGTGTCACCCGCCTTGGTGGCACGGGCGAGGTTGGTGCCGAACGAACCGATGCCGAAGAAGCGCCGCACCGGCTTCCACTCGGTGGCCGGCGATTCGCCCGGCTCGAACGGGATGTCGTCGATATGTGCCACCGTGTACGCCGCGCGATCAGCTGTGTCGCTCATGTCCGAGCCCCCTTGGAGTGCCGTCGGGTCAGTCCCGGACTCTAGCAGGAGAACGGGGAGGACGGGCGACGTTGACGCTGTTCGCCGTCGATCAGGGCGACTGTGGGCGCGAGGTGAGATCCTGCGGCGCGTTCCAGGACCTCAGGGTCTTGAGGTAGTTCGCGCGCTCGAACGCCGAGGGGTCGTCGGTGGCGGCGTAGCTCACACTGCCCCGCAGCTGGTCGACCGAGGCGTACTCGTTGGCGTCCATCCACTGCACGAGCTCTCTCTCCACGGCAGCGAAGTGCTCCGGGCCGTTGCGCAATACGGCCGACGTCATCATCGCGACGTCCGCACCCACCAGCAGCGCCTTCGCCGCATCACCGCCGGTGTGCACCCCACTCGTCGCCGCGAGCGACGCCCGGCCATCAAGATGCGGGCGCAGGATCGCGAGCCAGCGCAGCGGAAGACGCAGCTCCCACGGCTGGCTCAGCTCGAGCCGCGGCACGACGTCTCGTGAGTCGATGTCGAGATCGGGCTGGTAGAAGCGATTGAACAGCACGAGTCCGCTCGCCCCTTGCTCGACCAGCCTGCAGGCGAAGCTCGCCAGGGAGGAGTAGTAGGGGGAGATCTTCACCGCCAGCGGCAGGCCGGTGAACTCCCGGACTCGCCTGACCACCTCCAGGTCGCCCGCTTCCATCTCCGATCCAGCGCGGGCGGGATCGGCCGCGAGCCGGTAGAGATTGAGCTCGATGGCGTCGGCTCCCGCCTCTTCGAACAGCTTCGCGAAGCGCACCCAGCCACCGCTCGACGTGGCATTGAGGCTGGCGATGACCGGTACGTCCAGCATCTCCTTCGTCTGGCTGATGAGCGCGAGATAGCGGTCGGTGGCGCTCTCGAAGGCGTCGACCGGAGGGAAGTAATCAAGCGCCTCAGCGAACGCGTCGGCGCCCTGCTCGAGCGCCTGGCTGATCTCGACCTCCTCGTGCACGACCTCCTCTTCGAACAAGGAGGGAAGGACGATGGCCGACGCCCCGCTCTCCTGCATGCGCAGGGCCGTCTCCGGCTGTCTTGTCAAGGGGCTCGCCGAAGCCACCAGCGGGGTGCGCAGGTCCAGACCAAGGTAGCTCGTGGCCAGTCGGCTCATGACGGGTCCCCCTCGCTCTGTGAGTCACGGACGGGATCTTCCACTGCCGGCGCGCCGTGCTCGGAAGAGGCGACGGTCCGGGACATCGCCGAGAGTTGCTCGTAGTAGCGCCACCGCTCGTCGACATCCTCCTGGATCAGCTCCAGCAGGCGCTCGTACCGTTCCGGATGGGTCCGGCTCAGGATCGCGAACCGCGCTTCCGTCGTGACGAAGTCGCGCACGGGGATGGAAGGCTTGCGCGAGTCCAGCTTGAACGGCTGACCGTCTGAGGTGGCAGAAGGCTGGAAGCGGTACAACGGCCAGTAGCCGCTGCGCACCGCGTCTTTCATGTGCTCCATCGATTTGGACATGTCCATGCCGTGGGCGGTGCACGGGCAGTAGGCGATGACGATCGACGGTCCCGGCCAGGCGTCGGCCTCGAGGAGCGCCTTGACCGTCTGCGCGTCGTTGGCGCCGACGGCGATCTGAGCGACGTAGGCGGTCCCATAGGCCATCGCGAGTGCGCCGAGGTCCTTCTTGGCCGTGCCCTTGCCGAACGCGGCGAACTTGGCGACCGCGCCGCGGGACGTGGCCTTGGACGCCTGCCCTCCCGTGTTGGAGTAGACCTCGGTGTCGAGGACGAGGATGTTCACGTTCTGCCGCGATGCGAGCACGTGGTCGAGGCCGCCGAACCCGATGTCGTAGGCCCAGCCGTCGCCGCCCATGATCCAGACGCCCCTGGTGCCGAGATCGTCGGCGAGCGTCAACAGATGGCGGACGTCGGGATCGTCGGTCCCGATGTCCCGCAGTGCCTGCACGAGGCCGGCCACTCTCCGGCGCTGCTCGTCGATGTGAAGCTCGGTGTCCTTGGGGGCGTCCAGGATCTCCCGGGCAAGCTCGCCGTCCACCTGCGGGGCGAGGCGCTCGAGGAGGAGCCTCGCCATCGCGACCCGGGCCTCGGAGCCGAGGCGCATGCCCATGCCGAATTCGGCCGTGTCCTCGAACAGGGAGTTGTTCCAGGCCGGTCCGCGGCCGTCACGGTTGACCGTCCACGGGGTCGTCGGCAGATTGCCGCCGTAGATCGACGAGCACCCGGTCGAGTTGGCGATCACGATGCGGTCGCCGAAGAGCTGCGAGACGAGCTTGACGTAGGGCGTCTCGCCGCATCCGGCGCACGCCCCCGAGAACTCGAACAGCGGCTCGAGGACCTGCGATCCCTTCACCGACCCGCGCGGCAGAAGGTCGCGCGCCAGCGGAGGGATCCGCTCGAAGAACCGCCAGTTGACGCGCTCTGCGTCGCGGTGATCGGGCGCCGGCTCCATCCCGATGGCCCGGCGCTTCACCTCACTCTTGCTCCTCGCCGGGCAGACGTTGACGCAGACGCCGCACCCGGTGCAATCGTCGGGCGCCACCTGGATCGTCAGCCTGTGCCCCGGCAGGTCTTTGGAGCGGAACTCCTTGGAGCGAAAGCCCTCCGGGGCGCCTTCAAGATGCTCGGGCTCGTAGACCTTCATGCGGATGACGGCGTGCGGACACACGAGAGCGCATTTGCCGCAGTCGATACAGAGCTCCGGGTCCCAGATGGGTATCTCGCGGGCGATCGCGCGCTTCTCGTACTTGGTTGTACCCGTGATGAACGACCCGTCGACCGGGAACGCGCTCACCGGGAGCAGGTCGCCCTCCCCGGCGAGCAGCGGTACGGTCACGCGCTTGACGAAGTCCGGGGCGTCGTCCGGCACGCTGACACCCGACGCACCGCCGCAGGTCACCGTCTCGGGCACGTCCACCTGGGTGAGTTCCTGCAGCGAGCGGTCGATCGCCGCGAAGTTCCTCTCCACGACCACGCGGCCGCGCGTGCCGTAGGTCGTCTCCACCGACTCTTTGATGCGCGCCACGGCCTCGTCGGCAGGCAAGACCCCGGACAGAGCGAAGAAGCAGGGCTGCATCACCGTGTTGATGCGATTGCCCATGCCCACCGCCTCGGCGATCTTGTCGGCGTCGATCACCCAGAAGCGCAGCCGCTTCTCGACCAGTTGCTCCTGGATGCACTCGGGAAGGTGGTCCCAGACCTCGTCGGCCGGGAACGGGCTGTTGAGGAGGAAGGTGCCGCCGTCCCGGGCGTGCCCGAGTACCGTGAGCTTGCCCAGGAGGCCGAACTGGTGACAGGCCACGAAGTCGGCGCGTTCGATCAGGTACGTGGAGCGGATCGGGTTCGGACCAAAGCGCAGGTGAGAGACCGTGACTGAGCCCGCCTTCTTCGAGTCGTAGACGAAGTACCCCTGCGCCCAGAGGTCGGTGTTCTCACCGATGATCTTGACGGAGCTCTTGTTGGCTCCGACCGTACCGTCCGAACCCATGCCGAAGAACATCGCCTGCACTTCGCCTGCCGGCCGCTGGTAGCGGAACCCGGCGTCGGGCTCGAGGCTGAGGTGGGTGACGTCGTCCGTGATACCGATGGTGAAATGGCGCTTCGGCCGTTCGGCGGCAAGCTCGTCGAAGACCGCCTTGGCCATCCCGGGAGTGAACTCCTTCGACGACAGACCGTAGCGCCCGCCGATCACCCGCGGCGTCCGCTCGAACGGAGGATGCGCGGAGTCCATGCTCTCAGCGAGCGCGGCCACGACGTCGAGATAGAGCGGCTCTCCGGTCGATCCCGGTTCCTTCGTCCTGTCCAGAACGGCGATCGAGCGTACCGTCGGGGGCAGCGCGGCGACGAACTGTTCGGCCGGGAACGGCCGGTAGAGGCGCACCTTCACCAGACCGACGCGCTCGCCGGCGCCGACCAGCGCGTCCACCGTCTGTTCGGTAGCCCCCACGGCGGACCCCATGAGCACGACGACCCGCTCCGCGTCCGGCGCGCCCTCGTATTCCACCAGACCGTAGCGGCGCCCGGTGCGGCGCCCGAACGCCTCCATCACCTCCGCGACGATGCCCGGCGTCGCGAGATAGAACGCATTGCCGGCCTCGCGACCCTGAAAGAAGGCGTCGGGATTCTGAGCCGTGCCGCGCACGAACGGCGCGTCCGGGCTCAGGCCGCGCTCGCGAAACGCGAGGACATCCGCCTCGGGGACCAAGGCCCTCAGGTCGTCGTCGTTCACCAGTTCGATGCTGTGGATCTCGTGCGACGTGCGGAAGCCGTCGAAGAAGTGGAGGAACGGGATGCGCGCGCGCAACGTGGCCACGTGGGCGACGACCGCGAGATCCTGCGCCTCCTGCACGGAGGCGGACGAGAGCATCGCCCACCCGGTCGTGCGCGCGTGCATGACGTCGCTGTGGTCCCCGAAGATCGACAGCGCATGTGTGGCTACCGTCCGCGCCGACACGTGGATGACGGCGGGCGTCAGCTCGCCGGCGATCTTGAACATGTTGGGGATCATGAGCAGCAGGCCCTGGGAGGCCGTGAAGCTGGCCGACAGGGCGCCCATCTGCAGGGCGCCGTGCAGAGCGCCGGCGGCGCCGGCTTCAGACTGCATCTCGACGACGTCGGGCACCACGCCCCACAGGTTCGTCTTGCCCGCCGCCATCCAGCCGTCCGCCGCCTCACCCATCGGCGAGGACGGCGTGATCGGGTAGATGGCCATCACCTCGCTCAGCGCGTAGGCCACCCTTGCGGTCGCCTCGTTACCGTCGATGCACGTCCACTGCTGGGCCACGAGTCCCCCCTGGGGCCGGAATGTCCTGGCTCGCGTCACACTGCGACCACCGGTCTCACACCGATAGGCTGTTGTTCCCCGGCAGCCAGCATCCAATCTCGGGGCGCGACCGACGGGGTCTGGCGCACTCCCCGGCTGAACCGGCTCAACGCTGGCTTGTAGGTCCCGGCGCCGCGACCGGGACATGCGTCTAGAGGCCCTACGGATGTGAGCTCGCGCGGCCGATGCCCCTATCGAACAGGCAGGCCGGGAACGGACGCGAACGGGAGCGTATCGTGGGCGAGCGCGACAGAATCGACCGGATAGTGGGCGCGGGGAGCGATCGTGAAGCGCTGGACTGACGTAGTCCTCGTCTTGACCGCGGCCTGCGTGGCCGTCGCTCAGTGGCTGGTCCCGGCAGCGATGCAGGAAGTGCTGGGCGGCCTTCTCCTCGGGCTCGTCATCCTGACCATCTTCTCTCAGCGCGGCGCCATGCAGCGAACCCTCGATTCCCGCGCCGCCGCCCATGAGGACCAACTCGAGAGCGAACGCCGGTATCGAGCCCTCTTCGACGCGTGCAGCGACGCGATCCTGGTCTACAGCCTCGAGGATGACGGACATCCGGGCGCCCTCAAGGAAGCCAACGAGGCTGCGTGTCGGATGCTCGACTATCCGCGGGCGCAGCTGCTGTCGATGGCGGCCGAGAAGGTCTATGCGCCCGAGGAGAGCCGGACCGTCCTCGAGCGGTCGCGCGCACTTCAGGATGCAGGGACCCTCGTCTTCGAAACGGCCCACGCAACCAGCCGCGGGCAGCGTGTGCCCGTGGAGGTCAGCGCACGGATGGTCACCATCGGCGGACGCAAGCTCTGCCTCGCCGTGAGCCACAGTATCGCCGCCCAGAAGGAGCGCGAGGGAGTCCTGCTCCGCCTGAGCGACCGCGATGAGCTCACCGGCCTGCTCAATCGGCGAGGCTTCTTCGCCGGAGTCGACGAGGCGCGTCGCCAGGCGCGCCGTGACGGCACGCAGGCGTTTCTCCTGTACCTCGACGTCGATGGCCTCAAGCGCGTCAATGATGAGCTGGGCCATGCCAGTGGCGACAACCTCCTCGTCGCCGCCGCCGACGTGCTCCGCCTCGCCTTTCGTCAGCAGGATGTGCTGGCCCGTCTTGGCGGGGATGAGTTCGTCGCACTGGCCGTGCTCGGCAAGGACGTCGACGAACACCTCGATTGTCAGGCGATCGGGGCGCGCCTGGAGAACGCCGTGCGGGCCAAGAGAGCCGAACTGGGTGATGACTTCGCGTTCTCGGTGAGCTACGGCAGCGTCGTCGCCAACGCCGACGAGCTCGGCAACATCGACGAGCTGCTGGCCCTGACTGACCAGCGCATGTACAAGGCCAAGCGTGAACGCCGACGTGCTTCCAGCCCGATGCAGCTCGTGGGGCAGACGATCTGACCTGACTGACTGACCGGCGCCCCTGAAGGTGACGGCGGCTCCGGCCGGCGCGAGCCGCACGTCGCGCCATGGGCGGCTCGACGCCTGGATCTTGGTGAAACACCTGAGCCGGCAACAATGATTCGCGTTGTCAGATCAGACGCAAGGTGAAGCCGGCGGGCAGGAAGCCGGAGGCCCGCCGCATTGACGAATTCGCTCGCCGCTCTATCCTTTGGAGACGGGCGGCGGGCCGGGAGAACGCCATCGCCGCAATCACGGAGATGGGGGAACCACCATGTCGATGCGACACCTGATCCCAAGAATGGCGCTACTGCTGGGCGTGGCGCTCGTACTGCTGGCCTGCGCCGTGGCGCCGGCGTTGGCCGGCCGGCCCTCGGGGCCCGCCTACAACCTCTACTTCGGCGACCTGCACGCCCACACGGGCTACTCCGACGGCGCCAGTGGCACCGATCCCTGGGACGCCTTCCCGATGGCGATCGAGTCGGGAGCGGACTTCATGGCCCTGACCGAGCACTACTCCACCTCGAACGCGTACGAGCCGTGGACGATGCAGGAGTGGCAGTGGGCCAAGCTCAAGGCGGCCGCCGCGGAATTCACCGAGTCCGGCACCTTCGTGGCCATGCCTGCCTACGAGTACTGGCTCGTGGCCAACGTCGGGGAGATCAACACCTTCGGCATCCCCGACCTGCCCCCGAAGATGACGTTCCTGGGTCCCGACCGGCTGGGCGAGTACCAGGATTGGGTCGTGGCGAACGGCGGCGTCGGCCAGTTCAATCACCCGACGTATGTCACCCACGACTTCAAGGACTACGCCGGCTGGACCGCTCCTCGCGACGCAGCCATGGGCCTCATCGAGGTCTACAACGATGGGCTCACCGAGGAGAGCTACATCAAAGCCCT
Source organism: uncultured Thermoleophilia bacterium (assembly GCA_963695395.1). Classification (GTDB taxonomy): domain Bacteria; phylum Actinomycetota; class Thermoleophilia; order UBA2241; family UBA2241; genus CAIXSE01. The sequence goes on from CAVOGK010000005.1 coordinate 45,530, forward strand.
GGACGCGGGCTGGCACGTGCTGCCGTCGGCCAACTCCGACACGCACGACGCCGACTGGATCGCGGGTGAGGACACGCGGACGGTTCTGCTCGCCGACGAGCTCACCCCAGGCGACCTGTACGCCGCGATGCGCGCCCAGCGCGGCTACGGGACCCTGGACAAGAACCTGAGCATCAACTTCAGCGTGAACGGCGGCGTGATGGGCTCCACCCTCTCCCGCAAGGCGTCGACGTATGCCGCCGACGTGAAGATCTGGGACCCTGACGCCCTTGCCGGGATTGCGAGCGACGCCGTCACCCGCGTCGAGATCGTCTCCGACGGGGGGGCGGTCGTGCGCAGCCTGACGCCCGGTGCCGTCGCGGGGTCAAAGACCATCACCTGGACCGCGAAGGGGCTGCCCGCCACGGCGAGCTACTTCTGGGTGCGCGTGAGCACGGCCTCCGACGACGTCAACGGCGTGCCCGGCGTGACGGCCTGGACCGCCCCGGTCTGGACGGGTCGCTAGCTGTAGCCCACACACGCCTTGTGAGCAGGCCGGACCCTCCCCGCGGAGCGTCCGGCCTGCTCGACCATATGGCCTCGAATCGGAACGCCTGCAGACGAGACGCGCTGCGCCCCTTGACGGGCATCAATGGGTCGCTGTGCGCCTGGGGCTACACTGACGGCATGGGACCACTCAAGCGACGCCTTCTGTTCGCCTGCGGCTGGGTTGCGCTCGGCCTGGGTATCGTGGGGCTCGCGGTCCCCGTCTTGCCCACGGTCCCGTTCGTGCTGCTGGCCGCGGCGTGCTTCTTGCGCAGCTCCGAGCGGTGGCATCGGTGGCTCGTTTCACACCCCGTGTTCGGCCGGCACATCGCGGACTACCTTGCCGGTCGCGGCCTCCGAGCGACCACCAAGGTCGTGGCGCTCACGACGCTGTGGGCGAGCGTGCTCCTGAGCGTCGTCGTGTTCGTACCGCTGCTCGTGGTCGACGTCCTGGTGCTGGTGATCGCGGCCTCGGTGAGCGTCTATCTGCTGCGACTACCCACGTGGGCGCCAGGCAGCAGCGCGACTGAGACGATCATGTCGGGAGACGGTGTCGAGGGGCGTCCGTCGGCACGTGAGGAGGCAGGGACGCCGACCGCAGGGGTGACCCTGCAGGCGCCACCTTCTGATGCATGGGAGGGCGGCGACGGACCGGGACCGCAGCCCTCCCGGGAGAAGCGCGGAGTGTCAGCCCCGAAGGGCGATCGTCATATGGACTACCTGGCGTACGGCTCCAACATGCTCTCGGCACGCCTTCGCTCTCGAGTCCGAAGTGCCACCAATCCGCGTGTGGTGGCGCTCCCGGGTCGAACGGTCGGCTATCGCAAGCTGAGCTGGAAGGATGGCTCGGCGAAGTGCGACCTGGCGGTCGCGCCCGACCCGTCGGCGACCGCCTACGGCGTGGTCTTCGACATCGACCCGTCCGACCGAGACGCACTCGATGCCGCAGAAGGCTGCGGCCACGGCTACCATGCCGTGACGCTCGAGGTGAGGTACTCGGGACGCGTGCTTCACCCCTTCGCGTACGTCGCCGATCAGGAAGCTCTCGTCAGCGATCTGCCGCCTTTTGACTGGTATCGCGACCTGGTCGTCGCCGGGGCGAAGGAGCACGCCCTCCCGCCTGACTATGTGGCTTCCCTGGCCGCCGTGTCCGCGGCGGTCGATCCGGAGCCGCGCCGCGCCGCCGAGGAGCGCTCAGTCATCCCGGCGGAGTGACCCTGAGCCGCCGCGGATCCGAACCACGAGCGGCGAGGAGCCTGCCGCCGTCACGCCTGGATCAGCTGTACCGCCAGGGACGCGTCACCAACATGTAGATCCCCCAGACGACCAACCCGATGATTGCGATCCAGATGAAGAACCTGAGGTTGGAGAACACGATCCCGGCCAGCAGGAACGCGATCAGAATGGACCCGATGATCATCAGCACTACCAGGAGAACGCGCATATCCTACCTCCGCATCAGTTGGTGCCATCGCCACAGCGTAATCGCTCTCCAACGGCGCTGTCGAGGACGGGGGCGGCGGCGCTCTTCGGCGCCGCCGCCCCCGTCCTCGACACCCATGGTGTCCGCTGGTGTGCTCTCTCCTTGCTCAGGCAGTGCTGCACATCGCGTGTTCGGGGTGCTGTGCGCAGAACGCCGCCGACAGGGGCTCGCTGCGCTGCCGGCGACGGCGGACCGAGGCCCATGCGGCCAGGCCGATGATGAGCAGGGCCAGGGCCGAGCCGACGAGGATCCAGGCGACCGTGGACGACGTACCGGATGAGGCGGCCAGAGCGCCTGGCGCCGCGGCGATGCCGCCCCTGCCCTGCGTCCCGGCGGTAGGTGTGTTCGCAAGGACGAGGACCCCGCCTCTTCCCTGCGTCCCGGCGGTGGACGTGGTCGCCAGGGCGAGGGTGCCGCCTCTGCCGTCGGTCCCGGCGGTAGGTGTGCTCTCAACGGCGACAACGCCGCCTCTTCCGTCTGTCCCGGCGGCCGGCGCCGCCTGCGCCACCTGCACGCCAGCGGCGAACACCAGCAACGAAAGCAATACCAGACCCGTGAGTCGCGCGAGTCGTGTCTGTGCCGTGGTCTTCATGATCTCACCTCTGGGCGGCTGCGCTGCCGTCGTGGCAGCCCGTCGCCCTCGCAGACCGGCGTGTGATTCCGCCTCCCCCGCCACAAAGGTACCGTTGTAGCGTCTCCCAGGGGGTCATCGGTAAACACGTTCTCGACAGGGTTAACTGCCCGGGCGACGCGACGCAGGCTCTCGCTCACCTCCGCATCTGCTGCCGTACGCACGAGGGGCCGGCAAATGCCGGCCCCTCGTGCTTCGCGCTGGTGCAGGCGATTCGCGGTCGCCTGGTGGCTCAGGAACCCGAGTACACCCTCAGGGTGTTCTTCGCGACTCTGGCCTGCGTGTTGCCGGCGGTGTCGGTCGCGTAGACGTAGAACTTGTAGGTCCCAGGCCTCAGTGAGCAGGTGAACGAGGCCGCGAGCGCGGTGTTGACCGGCTTGTTGCCGGGGTTCAGCAGCTTCACGACGTTGCCGCGCCTGTCCTTGATGGCGATGAGGACCTTGGCTGTGTCCCCGTGGGGGGTCGCGTCCTTGACCCGGTACTTCAACTTCGCCTTGTGGTGCCGCTTCGCCTTCGCGGAACGCGGGGCCTTGGTCGTGGGCTTCTGCGTGTCAATGTGGACCATGAGTGCGTGCGCGGCTTCCGCGTTGCCGGCGGCGTCCGTCGCGTGGTAGGTCACGAGGTGAGCGCCATCGCGGGAAGCGACGCCGTCCTCAGCGTGGTCGTAGGCACCGTACTCGTGGGCATCGTCGTCGTCAGCACTGATGGTCACCGTGGCGTTCGAGCCTTTGACGGTGATCGGGGCGCCGCCGTCGACGCTGTAGGTGATCGAGGCCACGCCGGAACCGCCGGCGTTGTCGGTCGCCGTGAGGCGGATCGTGACGCTGTGGTCATACCAGCCATTGGGGAGTGCCCCGGTCGCCGTGGTGGTCGGCGGGGTCGTGTCGGTCCCGTCCACCGGCGTGGTCACCGTGAAGCTGAGGCCGTTGGAGGCCGCGGCGCCGGTGGGCGTCACGGTCACGGTCTTGGCGCCGGCGCTGAGGCCGGCGGGCACGGTGACGACGATGCGCGTCGCCGTGTTCGAGTTGCTGCCCGCACCTCTGTGAAGTCATAGCGTTCCGGCGCTCAGGTCGGGGGCCGGAGTGGCATCGGCGTCCCTGCCGGCGCGAAGCCGCTCTGCGAGCGACTCCTTCCCGCGCGTCACATCTGGCGCCATCCACCACCCCGCAGTCGAGGTCGTAGAATGATCGCAGCGCAGGACTCTGCCGCGAGATGCCTCAGGTCGCCTGACGGCCGCAGACCTGCCGGCCGGCCACGTTGAGGAAGGAGGCGGCGATGGACGCGGATCCTGCGCTGTTGCTGGAAGCGCTCGACATCACCACGACCCCGGTCGGGCTGTACGACGCGCCCGACCCGGAGATGTTCGCGCCGCTGGTGTCACCGAAGCGGGGCACGGAGCCGTGCCTCTTCGCCTACTACCGGCGCTGGCAACGGGGTCAGACCCTGCATCTCACGGCGGACGCGCCCGGCTGCGAGGGGTGCGGCTGGTATCTCTTCGACCTGCCGGTGTCGGGCGATGAGCATCTGGCCTTCCTGGTCGAGGATGAGGGCATCTGTGCCACACGAGCGCTGGCGGCAGAATGGATGGCTCACCACAGAGCCTACCGACCGCAGCATGGGAACGTGCTCGTGGGCCCGTTGCGGGCGGGTCAGGAGCAGTTCCTGAGGACGATCACGTTCTTCGTCACGCCGGATCAGCTCGGCGGCCTCGTCACCGGCGCGCACTACGAGGCCGGCGTCGCCGACCCGTCGCCGGTGATCGCGCCCTTCGGCGCCGGGTGCATGCAGCTGCTCACGCTCTTCGAGGACCTCGATGTGCCGCAGGCGCTCATCGGCGGCCTGGACCTGTCCGCCAGGCCGCCTCTGCCGGCGGACGTTCTCGCCTTCACCGTCACGCGGCCGATGTTCGAGCGCCTCTGCCGTCTGGACGAGGCCAGCTTCCTCTTCAAGCCCTACTGGCGTGACCTCCAGGCACTTCGGGCCAGACGGCGAGGAAGTGCGACCTAGGCCGCGGTGAGGCTCGACGCGGGGATGCGAGCGGCAGTGGCGGGCTGAGGGTGGAGCGGACCGCTGCGTTCGCGGCGGCTGCGGGGACAGCGTAACGAGCGCATCGACATGGCGCGCCACGGCGCCCGCTACACTGGCAGTGCGGCGCACAGGGTGTGCGCCGCACGCCGGGCGCTCAGCAACGGAGGTGGAAGATGTCGCGCATCGCGATCGTCCAACGTCCCCCGGTCTTCCTGAACAGGGCCGAGACCACCCGCATCGCCGTGGACAGCGTGGGCGAGGCCGCCGAGGCCGGGGCGCAGCTGGTCGTCTTCCCCGAAGCCTTCATCCCCGGCTATCCGGCCTGGATCTGGCGACTTCGCCCCGGCGGGGACCGGGAGCTTTGCGAGCGACTTCACTCCCTGCTGCTCGCTGAGTCCGTGCGCATCGCCGAGGACGATCTGGCGCCTCTCTGCGAAGCAGCACGGCAGAACAAGGTCACCGTCGTCTGCGGCGTCGATGAGCGCGCTACCGATTTCGGTCGGAGCACCCTCTACTGCAGCGTCGTCGTCATCGGGCCGGACGGCACGCTGCTGAACCGTCACCGCAAGGTCATGCCGACGAACCCCGAGCGCATGGTCTGGGGCTTCGGCGACGCCTCGGGCCTCAGGGCGATCGAGACGCCCGTCGGACGCGTCGGGACGCTCATCTGCTGGGAGAACTACATGCCGCTGGCGCGATGCGCCCTCTACGCTCAGGGCGTGGACATCTACGTCGCGCCGACCTATGACACGGGAGAGCGCTGGATCGCCACGATGCAGCACATCGCGCGTGAAGGCGGCTGCTGGGTGCTCGGGAGCGGCTGCGCCTTCCAGGCGCGCCACATCCCGGATGCCGTTCCCGGCAAAGCAGAACTGTACGCGGACGCCGATGAGTGGGTGAACGCCGGCGATTCGGTCGTCGTCGCCCCGGGCGGCAAGATCGCGGCGGGGCCGCTGCACGAGGAACTCGGGATCCTCTACGCGGACGTCGACCTGGAGCAGGTCGGGGCCGCTCGGCGCACGCTGGACATCGTCGGCCACTACGCGAGGCCAGACCTCTTTCAGCTGCACGTGAACAACCAGCCGCTCAAGCCGGTCGAGTTCGGCGCTCGGCGCGGGACGGGAGAAGGCGCCGGCCGACGCGGAGGCGAGAGAAGGGGAGAGTGACGGAAGCACGCATCGCCGTGATCTCGGATACACACGGGCGACTCGACCGGCGCGTGCTGGAGTCCTGCTCCGGCGCGGACCACATCATCCATGCCGGCGACGTGGGTTCCCCGGCCGTGCTCGAAGAGACTCTCGCGTCTGGCACCGCTCACTGCCGTGCGCGGCAACCGCGACCGCAGCGCCGCCTTGGCGGACCTGCCTGATGAGGCCTTCGGTGAGGTGGCCGGTCTGCGCTTCGTCGTGGCCCACAAGCGCCGCGACCTCAAGGCCGGCCACCCGGATCCGGGAGCGGAGGGGCTGCGGCTGCTGGTCTACGGTCACAGCCACCAGCCGGAGCTGCGCTACCGGGGACACGTACCGGGCCGGGTCCCCGTCCTCTGGCTCAACCCCGGCAGCTGCATGGCGCCGCTCCCGCACGATCCGCGCCCCAGCATGGCGCTGGTCGTCGTACGCGACGGCGAGCCCGACGCGCACCTCCTCTTCCTCCGCTAGCAGCTCCACGGTGCGGCGCAGAAGGCCCGCGTGGGACAAGGCATCAGCGCGGGACAGCGGAAGGGGGCTCGAGAGCCGGCTGCCTGGACTGCCCGCCTGACCGCGACCGTCCGGGATCGGCGCGTATCGGGCGGGTCCCGGCCCGACTCAGTCAGGCGACGTCTCGGGCTCGCCGCTCGGAGGATCGGGCTCGGGGCGCACTCTCTCACCGGTCGGCGGAGTGGAGATGAACAGTGCCTTGAGGGCGTACTCCGCACGGCAGGCGTTGCACACGGCCATCAGCCGTCGCCGGTCCTGAACCCACACGGTCGCGGGCCAGCCGCCGGGGGCGGGCAACTCGCGGCCGCAGCACCGGCAGCCGTCGTACTCCGGGAGGTCCCCGGCTTCACACTCGCTCTGGACGACGCGGAGCCCGTGGTCTTCCCCGCACGACCGGCAGGCGGGCACGGGTTGGTCGACGACGTCATCGAAGACCCACAGGAAAACGTCCACCTTGCAGCCGCAGAACATGCACCCGCGCATCGAGTACCCCCCTCAGAGCGCCCGCTCGTCGTGCCGCCTAGTATCACCATACGCGGGAGCCCAAGAGAAGCCCCGGAGGCAAGGTTTCGTCGTCTCCCCAGACTACCCCCCCATCGCGGCGCTCCCCCATTTCGGGCGCCACACCGACTACCATGGGACCGGTCGATGGCTTTCTCGATAGTCCGAAAGGAGACCGTCGTGTCTGAGATCGTTGACGAGCCGGAAGCCTACTTCAGCCGCTTGGTGAGGACGGACGACCCGCTGCTGCAGGAGCTGGAGATGGAGGCTGAAGCGGAGCACATCCCGATCGTCGGCCCAGTGGTCGGAGAGCTTCTCTACGTCCTCTCTCGAGCCATCGGCGCCCGCTCCATCCTGGAGCTCGGGACCGCCACCGGCTACTCCGCCATCTTTCTGGGCCGCGCCTGTGCGAGCAACGCAGGCCTGTTGACGACGATCGAGCTCGATCCAGCTCTCGCCGCGCGTGCGCGCAGGAACCTGGCGCGCGCCGGCCTCCAGGATCAGGCCAACGTCATCTGCGACGATGCGCTCGTGCAGCTACCCCAGCTCTCGGGCGCCTTCGAGCTCGTCTTCATGGACATCGAGAAGGCCGACTACGCGCGCGCCTTGCCGGAATGCCATCGCCTGCTTCGCAAGGGAGGGCTGCTGATAGCCGACAACGTCGCTTTCGCCGACGCGGACGACTTCAACCAGGCCGTCTTCAGCGACGGCGGATGGAGGTCGGTGTCCCTTTTCGCCTTCTTGCCCAAGCATTCACCGGAGAGAGACGCGCTGTGCCTTGCGTTGCGTTGCTGAATCCTGAAGAGGCGTCGGCCTGAGGCGGTGACCATCCCGATGGCGGACCTACGCTACCCATCGGGACTCGACTCGCGACATCCCAGCGGCCAGAGAGGGTGACTCAGTCGCTTCCGTCCGCTCGCTCGCACCGATCCGCGAACGCGCGCAGCGCGGAGGCAGCATGCCTTCCCACGAACGGCGTCCCATGGCCGGTCGCCAGCACCCACGGATCGAGGTCGGCAAGAGCGCTCACCGACGCGGCCGCGTCTCGCCAATCGCAGGTGACGACGGTCGGTGGGCCGGAGAGTCGCGGTCTGCTGCGCACCAGATCCCAGAGCCAGCCGGCCCCGCCGCCGCCGAGACCGCTCCACCAGGCCATCGTCAGGACGGCATCGCCGGCGATCAGCGTTCTGTCGCCGGGCCGGTAGAACGCGACGTGGCCCGGCGTGTGGCCCGGCGTCGGGATGCAGTCCCAGTCCGGAAGGCCCGGCACGCCGGCTTGGGGATCAAAGGGACGAACGGCGGCGCCGAGAGCGCTGTTGCGGACCAGCGCCTCCATGGCCCGCCGCGGCAGCACCCGGGCCAGCCAGGCGACCAGCGGCTCGGGATAGAGCGCCGTTCCGTCGATGAACGGCATCTCGCCGGCCGGAGCCATGATCGGCACGTTCCATGCAGCGGCCAGGCCGACGGCGCTGCCGACGTGGTCGGGATGACCGTGCGTGATGAGGATCGATCCCGGCCGACCCGCCGCACCACAGAGCCGTCGTGCTGTCTCGGCGATACTCCGTCCAGAGCCGGGGAAGCCGGCATCGATCAGCCACCATGCATCCCCTGAGTGCACGAAGTAGACGTTGGCGCCGCGAACCGGCAGCCAGTGCACACCGCGGGCGATCTCGACGATCCCTGGCGTGGTTCTCGAGGACACTCCATCCCCCTTGAGGCTCCCGTCAGGCCAGCCTCCGCTGAGACCGGCGGTCTACTCAGACCTGTCGGCGTTCACGTAGACGTCCGTGCTGCCCGGGGTCACCGTGACACGGATCGTCTCGTAGTCCGGATCGCCCGTGGGGAACCTGACGATGAACTCCTCGGCGTCGCCATGGTAGTCCACGTCGGCATACTCGGGATCGATGGCGGCTCCGCGGCTGATGAGCTCGTCTCGCAGCCGCTCGCCGTCGCCTTCCGCGGCGGCGGCGGGCGCCTGGTAGACGAGGTTGACGATGAGTGCCTCGGTCTCCGAGGCGCGGGTAAGCGCCGGTTGGCCCAGTACTTCGGTGATGGCAGGGCGCGCGATCGCGTCGACGGCTTGTCCTACTGGCGTCGGGTTCTCGACCGCGGGCGGAGCGGTCTCCTGGGGCAAAGCGGCCTGCTGAGACGATTGACCCGAAGGCGCGTCGCCCCCGGCGGGTTTGCCGTCGCACGCGCTGCAGGCGGCGAGTGCAAGCGACGCGAGCAGGACGAGTGACGCGAGTGACGCTCCACTCAGCAACAGGCGGCGCACGTCGGCGCTGAGATTCCGCGCGTGGAGCAGCCTGCGCAAGGAACCCAGTACCCCTCGTGCCTCGCCGGCTGGGACCGGCCCTCCCATGAGACCCCCCTCTCGACGGTTGCCTGAATCATATCGCCATGGCGGAGTCCCATCATCACACCGACCTCTCCCCGGCGATGCTGGCTATCCGCAGCCGCCTGCAGGCCGCGTCGGCAACGAGCCGCGCGGGCAACGTGGCCGTCCGGCAGACGCGGACTGGTCGAGCCTGTTCTCTGCAACGTCCGGCGTCGGCCTGAACGCCCAGCCGGTCATGCCCAATTCCCCAGCTTTGGGTGTGACCCCCGAGACGCCGACGCGTTCACGCATTTGACGCGGCGGCGCGGTGGCGACCCCTCGTGACCGCCCCTATACTCGGTCGCCAGACTCGCTTCGTGGGCGCCTCGCGCAGCCCCTTCAATCTCTCACCGACAGGAGCCCCCTCTTGGCTGCTCTCGCTCGCTGGTGCTTCCATCACCGCACCGTCGTCGTCCTCGCCTGGGTCGCGGTCCTGGTCACGCTGGTGGCCGTCGAACGCTCGGTGGGCGACGCCTACTCGACCTCGTTCACGCTGGCGAACACCGAATCGAGCAAGGCGCTCGAACTCGTGTCGGCGGCACTGCCCAAGCAGGCCGGCGATACGGCGACCATCGTCTTCCACACCCCCGAAGGGACCGTCGCCGACCCGGCGACCAAGGCCCGCATCGAGAAGACGTTGGACCAGGTCGCCGCGGCCCAGTCGGTGGCCGCGGTACTGAGCCCCTACGGGCCCAGAGGCGCGGCCCAGATCAGCCGTGACGGCAAGACGGCGTTCGCTACGGTCGACTTCACGAAGCTCGCCCAGGAACTGCCGCCCGAAGACATCAAGCACGTCATGGGCCTCGCACAGGAGGCCCGGGCACCCGGGCTCGAGGTCGAACTCGGCGGCAATGCGATCGCGGAGGTCAACCGGACCCCGCCGGCGAACAGCGAGATCTTCGGCCTCATCGCGGCCGCGATCATCATCCTCATCGCCTTCGGGTCTCTGCTCGGCATGGCGCTCCCGCTGATCACCGCCATCACCGCGCTCACCAGCGGCACCGTCGCGATCGCCCTGCTCTCGCACGCGCTCAGCATCCCCTCGATGGCCCCGATCCTGGCCGCCCTGATCGGGCTCGGCGTCGGCATCGACTACGCGCTGTTCATCGTCACCAGGCATCGCGACGGCCTCAAGGCCGGCGCGTCGCCCGAGGATTCCGCGGTGCGCTCCCTCAACACCTCCGGACGCGCCGTGCTCTTCGCCGGCGGCACGGTCAGCATCGCGCTCCTTGGCCTGCTGGTGCTCAACATGGGCTTCCTCAACGGCATGGCCTATGCGTCGGTGCTCATGGTGGCCTTCACCATGGCGGCTGCGATCACCCTGCTGCCGGCGATGTTCGGCTACATGGGCGTGCGCGTGCTGAGCAAGAAGGAACGCCGGCGGCTTGCCGCCGGCGAATCGAGCGACGGCCACGAGACGAGCCTCTGGTCGCGCTGGGCCGGCTTCGTCGGCCGCCACCCGGTGATTCTCGCAACCGGCGCCCTGCTCCTGATCCTCGTCCTCGCCAGCCCGATCATCTCGTTGCGCCTGGGCTCGTCCGACGAGGGCAACGACCCCGCGGGCTCGACGACGCGCAAGGCCTACGACCTGCTCGCCGGCGCCTTCGGCCCGGGCTCCAACGGTCCGCTGCTGCTCGTCGCCGAGATCGGCAGCGCCGACGACCAGGCCGCCCTGGCGCAGCTCACCGAGACGCTGGGCAGCGTCCCCGGCGTCGCCGCCGTGGCCCCCATGCCGTCGGCTCCCGGAGCCGAGCTGGCGCTGATCCAGGTCATCCCCAAGACCGCGCCGCAGGACAAGGCCACGAGCGACCTGATCGAGAACCTGCGCTCCACGGTGATCCCGCAGGCGACCCAGGGGACCACGCTCAAGGTCTACGTCGGCGGCCTGACGGCGATCTTCGACGACTTCGCCGCCGTGATCCAGGACAAGCTGCCGCTGTTCATCGGCGTGATCGTCGCCCTGGGCGGCGTCCTGCTCTTCATCGCCTTCCGCAGCCTGCTCATCCCAGCCACGGCGGCGGTCATGAACATCCTCGCCGCTGCCGCCTCGTTCGGGGTCGTCGTCGCCGTCTTCCAGTGGGGCTGGGGGACCGGGCTGCTCGGCCTCGGTAAGGCCGGGCCTGTCGAGGCCTTCCTGCCGGTGATCATGCTGGCGATCCTCTTCGGGCTCTCCATGGACTACCAGGTGTTCCTGGTCAGCCGCATGCACGAGGAGTGGGTGCACTGCCACGACAACGCCCGCGCCATCCGTATCGGCCAGACCACCACCGGGCGCGTCATCACCGCAGCGGCGCTGATCATGATCTCCGTCTTCATCGCCTTCGTCTTCGGCGGACAGCGCGTGATCGCCGAGTTCGGCATCGGGCTGGCGGCGGCGGTGGCGATCGACGCCCTCGTCCTGCGCACGGTGCTGGTACCGGCCGTGATGTACCTCTTCGGCCCCGCCAACTGGTGGCTGCCCAAGCCGGTCGACGCGCACCTGCCCCACCTTGCCGTCGAGCCGACGTCCGACGCGGTGTGCGAAGTGGAGTAGAAGGCCAGACGGGTCGCGGGGAGGCTCGCGCCGCGGACCCCGGGCGGCGGACGTCAGCGTCTGGGTTGCAGAGTGGTTGCAGACCCTTCGCGTCCCGGCCTCTGACCGGGCCGAGACTCCCGGAAGCCGACCCGTGACACAGGCGGGTTGCCGCGAGACTTGCTTGCAGGCGCGGATTCCCTACGTGAGCGACGCGGTCTGAAGGATTGGTCTCCCTCGGGCGTGTCCCTCTCCGGACCAGCCGACGACCGCAGGCGTCTGTCTCAGCGGGTACGCCCCATGGATGACCAGTGTTGGCCTCACCGATGGCTATACCTGAGGCGACCGGATCCTGGGCGACAGCGAGGCTCGCAAGCGCCTGGAACATCCGTCCATCCGGCTCACGGCGGTCCGTCGCCCTGCCGACGATGTTCTCGAGACGTCCTCTTCAAGCGAAGAGGTCACGGATGCGAGGGGGTCGTGAACTCATGGGGCATCGTGTGGTGGCTCTCGGAAAGCCCGCCCGGACCTACGCCAACGGACGCGTGTGCGCCGCTCCCGGGTGCTCGACCCACCTGAGCATCTACAACCCGCTGGGCTACTGCGCGCTGCATCACTCGCTGCGCTTCAGACGCGTGGCGACGCGCCCGCGGCGGCGTGCGTAGGAAGCGATGTGGCCGGCGACGAACGTCCAGTCTTTGTTCTGGTCGCTGTCGATGAGCACGTCTTCGAGGGCGCAGAGCGTCTCCCACTGAGGGCCGGCGCTGTCGATGTAGTTCACGAAGCGGCCACCCCTGCCGCTCCCGACAAGCCACCGCCTACCTCGGTGGCGACGGGCGTTCCATCCGAATGGTGCTCCATAACGATCAGGGGGGTGAATTCACTCAAGTCCGTCTCCCGAGCCTGGCCTGCCAATGATCGCGCACAGCGCGATGGTCACCAGCTGGCCGACGCCGTCGACGATGGGCTCCGAGACGGCCACCGAGTCGACGCGGGACCTGGGGCGGCGCCGGCGGGACCGCCAGAGGCGCCATCCGTCCGAGGGTTCGCTCCCGCTTGCGGCGCCCTGACCGTAGACTTGTCGTACCGTGAAGAACGACTACAAGGAGAAGTCGCGCGCCTCGTTCGACCGCCAGGCACGCGAGTACGACAGCAAGCCGTACGGGCGCCACGCCCGGCGTCTGCACGATGACGTCATGGCAGCCGTCGAGAGGTTCGGCTTCGAGGACGTTCTCGACGTGGGCTGCGGCACCGGTGCGACGCTCGCCGCGATCGCGACCCGGCGTCCCGGCGTGCGTCTTCGCGGCATCGACCTTTCACCCGCGATGATCGACGTCGCGCGCGAACGGCTCGGCGACGGCGCGGATCTCCGGGTGTGCGACGCGGAGAGCCTGCCGTTTGCCGACGCGTCCGTGGATCTCCTGACCTGCGTGGACTCGCTCCACCACTATCCTCAGCCTCATGTCGCCCTCGCGGAGATGCATCGCGTCTCCCGGCCAGGAGGCGGGCTGGTACTCGGCGAGTGGCGCGTCGCCGCGCCGTTCCGCCGGCTCATGAACTGGCTGCTTCCGCTGATGCCAGAGGGCGACGTGCGCATCTACACGTGTCGTGAACTGACCTCGCTGGCCGAGGGGGCCGGCTATCGTGTACTCAGCTGCGTCCGCGCAGGCGTCCGTGGACAACTCCTGGTCGCGCTCAAGGAGAACCAGCGCTGAGTCCGGGCACGGCACGCGTCGCGGTGATCTCCGACACGCACGGCCTCCTGCCGCAGCGCGTCCTGGACACGTGCGCCGGCGCGGGGCGATCGCTGAGGAGCTGTGGCAGCGCGAAGGAGACCTCGAGGTCACCGCGAGGCATCGAGCGGCCCGCGCCTAGGACCGGTCGTCGGAGGTGGTGCTGCCGGCCCGCCGACTCCGAGGGATGGGTGCGCGGTGCGCCGGCTGCTCCGGGGCGACGAGGCTCTCGAGGCGAGGAAGCGACTTGACCTGCGTTGCGCCCGGAGCGAGGTCCACCTCCTCGCCGCTATGGAAGAAGCGCAGGGCCGCGCCCTCCTCACGCGATGAATAGGTCACGCCTTCCGGCGTGATCTCGACGCACAGGGTGTTGCCGCCGAAGGTCACCCGGAACGCGACGCGGGTCAGTGAGTCGGGGAGGCGGGGAGAGAACGAGATCTGGTCGCCGTCGTCTCGCAGCCCGCCGAAGCCGGCGATGATCGCCAGGGCCGCACCTGAGAGAGATGCGATGTGCAGGCCGCTGCGGACGTTGTCCGTCAAGTCGTGGAGGTCCAGGAAGGCGGCTTCCGCGAGGTAGTCGTGAGCGAGGCTCACGTGGCCTACCTCGGCGGCGACGATGGCCTGGACGCACGCCGAGAGAGAAGAATCGCGCACGGTGACACCTTCGTAGTAGTCGAAGTCTCGCCGCTTCTCCTCGGCCGAGAACGAAGCGGACCGCAGGTAGAGCGCGAAGACCAGGTCTGCCTGCTTCACCACCTGCTTGCGGTACAGGTCGAAGTAGCTGTAGTGGAACATCAGGGGGTAGTGGTCCGCCGGCGTCGACCTGAAGTCCCAACGCTCGTGCGTCATGAAATCCTGATCCTGAGGGTGCACGCCGACTGCCTCGTCATACGGGATGAACATGGCCTCGGCGGCGTGGCGCCAGGACGCGATCTCACCATCCGACACGTCGAGCCCTCGCGCCACCTCGAGATGCCGGGCGGCGCTCTCGGCGGCGGCGCGCAGATTGGCCTGGGCCATCAGGTTCGTGTACACGTTGTTGTCGACGACCGCCGTGTACTCGTCGGGCCCGGTGACGCCGTCGATGCAGAAGCTCGCGTCGGCCTTGAAATGGCCCAGCGACGCCCAGAGGCGTGCCGTCTCGACGAGCAGTTCGACCCCGTAGTCGCGCTCGAACTCTCGGTCGCCGGTGACCAGGATGTAGCGGCGCACAGCATCCGCGATGGAGGCGTTCACGTGGAACGCGGCCGTGCCGGCCGGCCAGTAGCCGGAGCACTCCTCGCCCCGGATCGTGCGCCACGGGAAGGCGGCGCCGCGCAGGCCCAGTTGCCACGCCCGCTCCCGGGCGAGGTCGACCGTGGAGTGCCGCCAGATGAGCGCCTCCCTGGCCACCCGAGGCACGGTGTAGGTGAGGATCGGCAGTACAAGCGCCTCGGTGTCCCAGAAGGCATGGCCGTCGTAGCCGGTGCCGGTAAGGCCCTTTGCCGCGACGGCCCGCTCCTCGGCGCGAGCGGTCGCCTGGAGGGTCTCGAAGAGGCCGAAACGGATGGCCTGCTGCAGTTCGTCGTGACCGGCGATCTCGATGTCGGCGTGCTCCCAGAAGTCGTCCAGATACTCTCTCTGGGACTTCTCCAGTCCCTCGAAACCCTGCGCCATTGCGATCTGCAGACTACCGTCCACCTGATCCCGCAACCATTCCACGGACTGCCGAGAGGACCAGTGATAGGAGAGGAACTTGACCAGCCGCAACGGACGTCCCGGAGACAGCGTCGCCGAGAGGGTGAGGCGGCCCAGGTCCGGCTCGCTCTCGATAAGCGGCTCCAGGCGATCCGCCGCGTCGACGACGTGCTCCATCCCCGCTGCCAGTGAAAGGCCGCTCGCCTTGGTCGTGTGCGCCAGGACGACGCGCAGGTCGTGGTGGGCATGGAGCCGCCCCTCCAGGACGTGGTCGAGGGCCGCGGCGCCGCGCGGGTCCACGGTCGTCACCACGTGACCAGTGTTGGCCAGCAGATTGGACTGCAGCGCCACACTCGTGGGCTCATCCAGCGCCTCGACTTCGTAGCTGATGGCGGCGACACTGCGGTAACGGAACGACACCAGCCGCCGGCTCGTCACGCGGACCGAGCGCCCGGCGATGGACTGCCATAGAACGCGCCGTTCGAGGATGCCCGAGCGCAGGTCGAGCCATCTCTCGTGACGCTTGAGACTGCCGCGATGGACGTCGAGCGGCTCATCCTCGATGAGGAGTCTGATGGGCGTGCCGTCCGTGACGTTCACGATCGTCTGGCCCGCCTCCGGGAACCCGAACGCCCGCTCGGGGTAGTGAATCGGGAACGACTCGTAGAAGCCGTTCAGGTAGGTGCCGACCAGGGCTGACGGCTCTCCTTCGTCGAGCGTCCCCCGAATGCCGAGGTGGCCGTTCGAGAGCGCGAACACCGACTCGCTCAGCGCGAGCAGGCCGAGCTCCAGCCTCGTCTCCCGGATCGCCCACGGTTCCACCCGGAACGCTTCCAGAGCGATCACCGCGTCTCCCGCCGGACGGGAATCACGTTCTGGAGTCATGGGCGTCCGGCGGTGCAGACCGCTCTGGAAGGTTGTGTCGACGTTCGCGGTGCGATGCTCACCGTCTGGCGCCTCCCCTCGGCGCGGCGCTTCGTCGCGGATTCGAAACGTGGTCGGTCCCAGTCCTTCCCCGTGACGCGAAGGACAAACGAAGGCGCCCGGAGGCTTGGGTTGCGGGAGGGCTACTGAATGACGGGCAGGAAGACGGTGAAGACGCTGCGGTCGAGTGCGATACACTCACTGCGAGCGCGACCATCCGACAGCATTCGACTGTCGTCTGACGGGAGCCGCCGCTGAGCACGCACGGATACCTCCACCCCGGACTGGTCTTGCGGTCCCGTCTGATCGCGGCTGTCGCTTGGCTGCGGGCGAGGCCGTGGGGTGTGTTCCTTGCAGGTCTCATGATCGCGCTTGCCCTGCTGATCCCGGCACACCTCGGCGGCTGGCGCGACGCGTATGTCGGCGTCCCGGCCGCGATCGCTTCTCTGGTCGTGGTCACCGGCGCCCTCGTGGGCGGCCCCATCGTGGGGGCTGGTCTCGCACTGGCGATCGGTATCGCCTTCGACGCCCTCGTCATCAGCGATCGCTGGCTCATCGCCGGGGTCACGAGCGCCGCCGTCATCGTCGTGTGGCTCTGCGTCGGCATCGCAGCCGGCATGCTCGGCGATCGCTACCGAAGGCAGGTCAGAGCCTCGCTTGCGGAGGCGGCCGAAGCGCGTGCAGCGGTCGAGAGAGTGCTCGAGGTGACGCCGTCCTTCCACGCCGGTGCCAGCCTGACCGAGATCGGCGGGGCGGTATGCCGAGCGGCTCTCGAAGCCGGCGGCTGTGCCGCCGCAGCTCTCGTGACCATCGAGGATGACGAGCTGCGTCTGGTCGCGCGGGAGCCAGGATCGAACCATCGCTCACCGCCCCTGTCCCTCGACGAACTGCCGGACGTGAGGGAGGAACTCGTGACCCAGCTCGAGCCCTCGTTCCTCCCGGACCTGACCCAGCGCCCTGGGGGATCGGTGCTCGTCGACGTCGCCGGATTCACGGGGCTCGTGTCCTCCCTTCGCGTTCCTGTGGTGCTGGAGGAGCGGGCCATCGCGGTTCTTGCGCTCGGCTGGGCGACCAGGACGCCGGAACCGGAGCCGGTCTGGCTGGCGACAGTGCAGCGCCTCGCCGACCACGCCGCCGTGGCCCTCGAGAAGCAGCGTCGCGTGGAAGCGCAGCGCGAGGCGGCGCGCCTCTATCGCAGGTTCGAGGCCAGCCTCATCCCCCACTTCGATGCGAACGCCGGGGACTTGCGCGTCGGCGTGAGCTACTCGCCGGGTGAGCGGCGCATGCGACTCGGAGGCGACTTCGTCGACCTCGTGAACGGCGACGATGGAGTCGTTCGCGCCGTCATCGGCGATGTTGCCGGCCACGGCCCCGATGCCGCAGCCGTCGGCGCCCACCTCCGTGCCGCCTGGCGCGCCCTCGCTCTCCGCCACCTTGACGCCGCTACGGCCATGGAGACGCTGAACCATCTCATCATGGAGGAATCCGATCTGGCGGAGGCCAAGAGAGGGCTCATGTCCGTGATCGCGACGGTGTGTGTCGTCGAGTTGCCTGCCGACCGCTCCAGTGCGACCTTCGTGAACGCGGGCCACCCACCGGCGCTTCTCCTGAGCGGCGGAGAGGTCGCACCCATGCCTTTGGGTGGTCCGCCCTTGGGCGTGGAATTGTGTGACTGGACTGCGGTCACGGTTGCCCTACCTTCCAGCTGGGTGCTCTTGCTCTACACCGACGGAATCATCGAGGCTCGCGCCGAGCCGGGGGCGCAGGCTCGCATCGGGATCGAAGGCTTCGCTTCTCTTTTCGCGCGGTCCGCGAGCACCGAGGCGCAGACGGGCCCTGAGCTTCGTGGATTGATGAGCCACGTGGAGCGGATGAACGGTGGACCGCTGCCTGACGATGCGACGCTTCTTGCGCTCAGCCGTGTGAACCTCGGGGACGGAGCGCACTAGACGCGGATCATCATCTCGACTCTCGTCAGCGCGAACGACGCCGTCAAAGAGCCTGACGACGCCCGGGTCGTACACTCGCTTCCGTGCTAGAGGTCGTGGCGGACGGCCTCGGAAGAACAGTCGTAGGCTGCCTTGTGCGACACCATCCGCCTCAACGCCTCGAACTGCTCCCAGACGATCGTCATGAGGCGCCCGCTCTGCTCAGACTCGGGCCAGAGGTCATAGAGGTGCGTCGCGATGATGCTCGGGGCCCGCACCTCGATCGGCTTGTAGACATGGCGCACACGTTGACGCTCGTCGTCGTCCCAGAAGACCGCCCAGAACTTCAGTCCGTTGAGATGGTCGCCGTTCACGCGAGCGAGGACCGAAACGCTGAACTCGTGGGGCTCGCGCCTCCAGTACACGCAGGCCGCGGGGACGGCGTCGTCTATGACCTTCGCTTCAGCCCCGTCGAGCTGGGCAGCGAACTCGATGGCTGTGGCAGCGAGAATGCGCACCAGGTCCAGGACGGGCGGATGTTCGTGCGGCTCGAGCACGGTGCAGAACGGATCGGCCGCCCCGCCACTCGGCAGCAGCCCGTCCAGCAGCCAACTCTCGACACCGTATGGGAACGGTCGGTCCGGCAACGCTCCCAGTGACAGCTCCTGGAAACGGGACGCCGACGCCATCTCGAAAGCGCCGCCCGGTTGGCCGAAGGCAGCCCAGGCCCGGCGCCTCGTCGTTCCGCTGCCCGGGAACCTCACCCACTCGGCCTGCGACACGGCAAGCCGGCAGACAGGTTCGTAGGGCAACGCCAAGAGCCTGCGCGCCAGCGGAGCTGAGCGAAACAGCGCATCGCTATAGGACAGCTCCTGCCCCAGCCCCCCGAAGCTCCTGACCGGCCGATAGGCCGGATACTTGTAGCAGGGGCGCAGGCCGGCGGCGGCGACGGGGCGAGCTCCGGCACGGGCCATGATCTGGCTGAGGGATGGAGTTGAGATGCCGTCAGGCGGCTGAGTCACGCGTCCTCCCTCGTTGCTCGCTCGCCGAAAGGCTACCATGCGGGCCGCAATCGCTCCATCCCGCAAGACGGTCTGGGCGAAGATGGCTCCAGCCGACTTTGCTGCGCCCGTCGCCTGCTGATTCGCGGGGGAAACAGTCGCCAGCACAGGGCGTTGCCTCACCCAGTACGAGCTGCCCATCGGCTCCATCAAAGCGCAGCGACTCGACGTGCGGAACGGTGGCGAGAGGGCGCGCAGAGCAGTCGAGCCGCTGACCTCCGCCGTGACCGCCGCCAAGACCGACGCGGGACTCAGGGAAGCACTGGCGGGATGACGGAATTCTGACTGCGTCGGCGCGGAAACCGCGGCGCGAAGCTGCGGAGACACGACAGCCGGATCGTCGCGCCGTCGGGCACAGCGCCATGTTGTTTTGCCGCCACGGATTCCGGACAGGTCCTTCGTAGGGTCCGTCCACAACGGAGGAGATCAATCATGGCGATCATCACCGAGTCGATCGACCTCGAGTTGCCGGTCGACGTCGCGCGCCAGAAGTGGGGCGAGTACGTGGCGGGGATGGTCATCGGCTCAGGCCTGGGACCGGGGGAGAATGAGTACCCCTTCCGCTGGCGCAAAGCCGAGCGTGAGGCCGAGCAGGGCGCTATCCAGTTCATCGCGACCGACGAGGGCGTGAGCCGGTTGACGGTCACCCTCGAGTTCCCCGAGCTGCACGGTGACGACCCGATGGAGTCGGCGAGGATCGAGCAGCTGCGCGCGTACCTCCGCTACGACCTCGACCTCTTCAGGGAGTTCGGCGAAGGGCGGCTGCGCCTCGCGACCTGACCCGGATGTCGAGAGCACGGTGGCCGCATGACCACACCGACTTGGGACGACGTCCGCGACCTCATGGCGCGTAGCGCCCCGCACTGCGTCTAGACCTTCATACCCACGCACCGCAGCGTTAGTGAGACCGAGCAGGGTCCGTTGCGCCTCAAGAACCTCGAGGATCTCCTGCAGAGCCCGGCGGGCCAGTCACCAACGCATCCGACAGGACCAACGGTTCAGCAAGTCGATGCCATGAAGCGTCGGTTCTGTCAGTTCTGTCGCCTCTGTCGCGCCGAACCGCCATGCGGCCGGTCGCAGAAGACGAGGCAGACGCAGCCATCGCCGTCATCCCAGTCAGCGCCGGCACGTCCCAGTCTGCGCCATCCAAGTGCACGCATCTGGGTTGCAGAATGGTTGCAGCTGACGGGTCCGGCGGAGAGGTGAGAATGCGATCTCGCTGGACATCGCTGGTGGGCGCACGTGGATTCGAACCGCGGACCTCTCTCCTGCCATCACTCCGCTTCCCGGTGTGGCGGAAGCGGCGGTAGCGCCGCATCCGCCACAAGCAGACCGACCACGAGACCGGCCGCGATGACCAGCACCGCGGCGAGGATCTGCAGGCTGCCGGTCGCGCTGCGCAGGAAGACAGAGATGCCGCGGAACCCGAGGGCGCCGGGCACCAGCACCGCGAGGCCCGGCAGCAGCGGCACCGCGGCCGGCCGCCTCGCGAGGCGGGCGTAGAGGTTGCTCCCGAGACCGACCAGGAGACTGGCCACCGCGATGCCCACGGTGGGACCCAGAAGCCAGGCGCCGAAGCGGGCGCCGAGAACGGCGCCCGCCACGGCTGCGGCCACGACCCACACGTCCCGTGGCCGCGAGTTCGTCGTCACCATGAGAGCCGCGGTGCTGCCCACCACCGCGAGCGCCGTGAGCCACGGGTACGGGGCGGCGTGGGAGGGTGCGGACGGCGGCACCAGATCCAGCTTCGCGAAGGCCGCGTAGCCCATGGCCACGCCAAACCCCAGGCTCACCAGCGTCACCACGGCGCCGGCCAGGCGTGCCGTGCCCGAGACGAGGTGGCGCACCGCCAGCTCAGATACCGCGAGCGTGATGCTCAGTCCGGGCAGCAACAGAATGATCCCGGCGAGAACGACGGTGGCGAGATGGAAGTGCGGCAGAACGTGCCCGAGGGCCAGCGTGAGCACGGCCGCGAGCAAGCCGGCGAGCAGCTCGAGGAGGCTGGTCAGGCGCTGCATGCGATGCGCCGCGACGACGGTGACGCCGACGGCCAGCCCGACCGGCACGGAGGCAACGACCTCGCGCACACCGCCGCCGAGAAGGACGCTGATGGCGGCGGCGGCCAGCCCGGCCGCAAGCACACGCATGTACCAGGGGAAACGGAGAGGGCTGACCGTGATGAGCCGGATCTCGGCGAGCCCCTGCGCAGCCGAGATGCGCCCCTCGCTCACCGCGCGCAGCGTCACGTGCAGCTCGTCAAGAGCCTGGAGGTCGATGGCGGTATCGCGCGTGTGGAGCATTCGCGTGTGCATGTCTCCACCGTGACCGTATGAGACGAAGACGGCGGTGGGCACCGAGAACATGGCGAACTCGACGCCGAGCGTAGCGGCGCAGGCGTACAGGCCGTCCTCGATGACGTCGGCCGTCTGGCCGTAGCGCGACAACGCGGTGGCCATGGCGGCGAGGAACTCCCGGTTCGTGTCCTGTGGCTCCCACATATGGCCCCGACTCTACCCCAAGGGTGGCGAAGACCCAGCGCCGGGGATGCAGGTGGAAGCGGCCGCCAAGATCGACGCGGGACTCAGGAAAGCACTGGCGGAACAGGCACGGGCTGGCCGTCTCAGCCTCAGCGTGCCACGCGGCTGGGCCGAGACCCGCTGCAGAAGGCCCGCGACAACCCTGGCTAGCCGGGCGCTGACGGAATCGACAGAACCGACGATCGGACACCTCGATGCCATGGATCTGTCGGCTCTGTCAATTCAGCCGCCTCGGACTCACCGGGTCGAGGAACGTGGCCAGTCGCAGAAGACGAGGCAGACGCAGCCATCGCCGCTATCCCAGTCAGCGCCAGAGACCCACAGACCGTGCGATACAAGCGCACGCATTTGGGCTTCAGAACGGGGTCTGAGCGGAGAGCAGCGCGGGAGATTTCCCTGCACATGCGCGTGGGCGCACGTGGATTCGAACCACGGACGGCTTCCTTATCAGGCAGGCCGGGACCGTCGCTGTCGACCCAAGCTTCTCAGAGCTCTGTGCGCGCGAACTTCCAGAACGCGACGGCGGTGAAGACCACGCACGCGATCCCGGTGAACACGAGTGCGCCCGGCGCGGGCAGCGGCTGCCCGGCCACGATGGCCCCGACGACGCTGGCGTCAGATCCTTCAATGGGAACCACCAGAGACCACGGCAGAAGCGCGGCAAGCCCCGGGATGCCGGTCAGAAGTTGCTGGCCAAAGGCGAAGGCCAATGGGATGGCGATCACCGGCGCGCTGGTGTCGAACACCGTGCCCAGCATCAGCGTCAGCGTGAGGTAGAAGAGCAGGTTGAGCGCGGCCACCGACGCGCCGAGCGCGAACCGGTCCACGGAGAAGTCGATGCCGGCCGCCGCGAGCTGCACCAGGAGCACGAGCGACGGGATCGCAAGCATGGTGACGACGATCCCGACCGCGTTCGGCACCAGCTTCGAGAGTACGAACGCCGGGCGCGACACCGGCTTCGAGAGCACCCACGCAGCCGTCCCGCTCCGCTTCTCGCCGACGATGGCCTCCTGCATCAGGACGGCGACCGCGATGGCCGCGAACATGGTCATGACTCCGAAGAGCGTGAACACCGTCATGTCGTCCGGAGCGTCACCCCAGATGAAGGCGGCGAGGGAGCCGTTGATGACGGCGGTCCACAACAGGGACTGAATGATCCACATGCGTGTGCGCCACCACGAGCCGAACGCCGCGCCCATCAGATTCGACAGGCCACTGCGCCAGCCGCCTGCGGACACCCGCTCGAGCTCCGAGGTGCCGGAGCTACTGATCATCGCCGCCCCCCTCGACCAGTTTGACGAAGACGGCTTCGAGGTCTGCCGTTTCTCGTGTGAAGTGCCTGATCACGAGCCCGTCGTCCGCGAGAAGTACGCGCTGCAACTGAGCCTCGGCGGTCTCCGCGTCCGTCACCGTCACACGCAGAGTCGCCGCGTCGGGACCGCGCGAGACCGCGACGTCCTCGACCCATCTCTGCTCGAGCAGAGCAACCCTCGCCCGGTCCACGTCACCCTGTACGTCGACCGCGAAGGCGATGTCCGTACCGCCGCTGAGCAGCTGCTCGATCGGACCCTGCGCAGCGACAATGCCCTTGTTGAGGATGCAGACCGTGTCACTCACTCGCTGGACGTCATCGAGGATGTGCGTCGAATAGAAGACCGTCGTCGTCGCCCTGAAGCCGTCCAGGATCGCGAGCACATCGCGTCGCCCGAGGGGATCGAGCGCCGCTGCGGGCTCATCCAGTATGAGCAGTTCCGGCTCGTGGATGTGCGCCTGGGCGATACCCAGCCTCTGGCGCTCTCCCCCCGAGAAGCTCCTGATGGGCCGATCCGCCTTGTCGGCAAGCCCCACCAGCCCGAGCACGTCCTCGACGCGCTGCTCGAGGGCCACCGTGGGCCCGGTGAAGAAGAACCTCAGCGCGAAGCGAAGGGTCTGCCGCGCTGTCATGTGCTCGTAGAAGCGCGGGTCTTGCGGGAGGTAGCCTATCCGCGAGCGGACGCCGGGGCTGTCCTTGACGATGTCGAGGCCGAACACCGAGCCGGACCCGGCGCTCGGACGGATCAGGCCCAGCAACAACTTCATCGTCGTCGTCTTGCCCGCGCCGTTAGGACCGAGGAATCCGAAGATCGAGTGTCGCGGAACGACGAGATCCAGCGACCGAACGGCGTCGAAGCCATTGTAGGACTTGGTCAGCCCCCGCGTGAGAACGACGGCGTCATCGCTACCCATCACGACCTCTCTCTCGAACGATCACCGCGGCGTGGAAACGGGTGGTCCGTGCTCGTTCGGCCGATGGTCCACCACTGCTCTTCGACTCTGCGCACCACCATACTTTACCTTGGTTCGGCTGCCCGCCGAGGCACGGCACACAGAGAACAGGATCGACGACGGCACAGGCAGAACCGAAACCCTGGGTTGCAGAAGCGTTGCAGAACGGGCTTGGGGCGGAGGGGGAAGAGCACGATTTCGCTGGAAACCGCTGGTGGGCGCACGTGGATTCGAACCACGGACCTCTTCCTTGTCAGGCAGGCTGAATAGCCTGCCCATCTAGACCCAAGGAGCGTCGGTCCGTCACAAGGAGCCACAAGAACTGTCACGTTTTCCAGGGGAGATCAGCGGCCGGTTTCCCAATGCGTCCCGCCGATGTTCATCCAGGACCGTGCAGTTGGGTTGCAGAATGGTTGCAGCTTGGCGGGCGTGCTAAATGCGGCCCTGCCTCCATCCCGCGTGGCGGCGACCCGCAACAACCTACGTGGTTGGCGCAGATCCGCTTCTGCTGCCCCGGCGTTCTTGTCAGAGAGGAGTTCGTCGCTGCGCAGCGGATCAGCGCCGCGTGTGTCCATTCTCGTAGCATGCACGAGGAATGCCGGCGCACTTGTCAATGCGCCAGGCCGTGCGACTTCGTCCACAGAGGCCTGGCAGCCTACGGAGCGGGCGGGGACTCAACGCCAGAAGGAGACGCGCTCGCCGATGGGTTCATGCTCGGGTTGGTCGGCGTGAGCTCGGGCACGCGCTGCAGCGGCATGAGCACGCTCGTGCCCTCGGTATCGGTGATCACCAGCGTGGCCCTGCCGGGGTCATCGTCGATGGTCAGCGTCGCCGCAAAGGGGCCGCTCGGTCCGCCGACGGAGAACTGCGACGGCAGTGCGAACTGCAGCTCTCGTCCGTCGGCGCTGAGGGTCGCCGGTACGCTCTCACCGGGGCGCAGGACGACGTCGTAGAGGGTCACCTCATAGGACCCGTCACCGCCGGCGACGACGAGGCCGCCGCCGGTCCCGTCCATGCGGCTCCAGGCACCGGCCCAGACCACGGGCGACGGCGATGGCAGCGGCGAGGGTGACAGCGCGGGTGTCACCTCCTCGGTGCTGCGAAGGAAGAGGAACCAGGCGGCGGCGACTGCCAGTATCAGCAGGACAACGACCACGACCCTCCAGATCCAGCGCGGGCCGCCGCTCCGGGGCGGCTGCGAGATCGTCACTGTCGGCTGCGGCGGCTGCGATGGCGGCGCTCCAGCCTCACCCGGCGCCGAGGGCGTCGCCGGCAGCGTCTCACTCTCGGCGACGTCGCGCACCTCGGTCGCAGCCTTCTCGGAGGGCGTCGCGACCTCGGTCGGCTCCTCGCCCTCCGGAGCGGTCGGCTCGTCGGCTAGCTCGCCCGTGCCTTCCTCCGGGTCCTCGCCTCGGGTCCTGCCCTCGCTCTCGTCCATACCTGCACCCCGATCTGCGCCGTGTGCGTTCCCTTCCTTATCTGCTGCGCAGGGTGTGGCGTCAAACGTTGTGACGATCACGTCTTGTGAGCTCGCAGCCGCCCTGGCCCGCGCCGCGAATGCTGCCCCGTGGTTCGGGAAGGAAGCAGGAGCGCGCCGGTCCCATCGAACGCCAAGGAGTGCCGACGCGTGCCGTGCACAACGGAGCATCTGGGCTGCAGAATGGTTGCAGGAGCGGTGGCTAGCGAGGGGAGAAATCGCGATTTCGCTGCAAATCGCTCGTGGGCGCACGTGGATTCGAACCACGGACCTGTTCCCTATCGGACAGGCTGAATAGCCTGCCCGTCTGGGCCCGAGGAACGCGGGTCAGTCACAAGGAGCCACAAAAACTGTGACGATTTACAGGGAAAATCAGCGTCCGGTTTCCCAAGGTGTGCCAACGAAGCCATCGCGGACCGCGCATTCGGGTTGCGCGCGCCGGCGATCGGCTCCCCGTGGTCGCCGGGTTGGTTCAGAGACTCGAGCCGGCGAGGTAGGCGTCACAAACCGCGACGAGCTGATCACGACCGAAGCTCCCCTCATGACCCGCGTGGACCACGGTGACAGGCAGGTCGCGTAGCCGTTCGACAGTCGTTCGATAGGCCTCGCGGTCGCCTCCTGGGAGGTCGTCGATGAGTTCCCAGCCTTCGTATGCCGCGTCACCGGAGAACAGCGTCCCCGTCGCCGCCTCCCACAGACCGATGCTGCCGGGCGAGTGACCCGGCAGTTCGAGGACCTCCATACAGCGGTCACCGAGATCGATGAGGTCGCCCTCTCGCACTGTTCGCGTCGGCGCGCATGGTGTTGGCGCGAAGCCACCCGCATCGAAGTCCGGCCATGGCAGGCCCTCGAGAAGCACCTCCGGAAGCGGGTAGCCCGCCGCGGCTGTCTCGTCGCGAAACGCCAGTGGCCACGTCTCCGCGAGCAGGATCGCCCGGCCACCGAGCTCGGCGAGGCGATCGACCTCTCTGACGTGGACGATGCGCTCGTCGAACTCATGCAGCCCACCCGCATGATCTCCGTGGGCGTGCGTCGCGATGCCGACGAGCGGCTTGGCCGCATCGTCCTGCAGAGCCGCCAGCACAGGCCGCAGGGGCACGATCCCGTTGCCCGTGTCGATGACCAGGTCGCGGTCGCGCCCCCGCACCAGCCAGATGTTCGAGCGCAGCAATGGGTCGACGCTTGTCTCGAGCAGACGGACGGTGAGGTCGTCGACGACCTCCCCCTCGAACCAGTCCGCTGCGACCGGCAGGTGAACCGTCACAGCTTCGGCTCCCAGGGCAGCCACTCCTCCGGCATGCCGAAGTCGGCCAGAAGGCGCTCCCACCTGGGGCCGCCGGCGGCCGGGTCACGCAGGATGCGCACGTCGCGCATCAGTTCGTAGTAGGCGGTCTTCAGGGTGCAGGAAACGGCCCCGGCAGCGTACATGCGCCGCAGCGCCGGTGCGACGTTGGGCTCGGAACTGAAGAGGCAGTCCTCGAGCAGGAACACCCCGTAGTCGCGCTCGAGCAACGAAAGCACCGACTGCAGCACGCACACGTCGGTCTCGGCGCCGGCGACGAGCAGCTGGCGGCGCCCCAGCGCCGCGATGGCGTCGGCGATCTCGGCGCCGCCGCAACAGTCGTAGGTGTGCTTCTCGTGGCGCAGGCCGCCCGCCGGCCACAGCGCCTCACAGGCGTCGGGTAGCCAGCCGTGGACGGCCGGCTCCTCGAAGGTCGCCAGTATCGGCAGCTCGAGACGCTCGGCCAGGAGCACGAGCTTCTCGAGTCGCAGCTCGAGTGGCCGGGCGTCGCCCGCCATGTAACGGATGAACCCGGGCTGCGAATCGATGATCACGACGGCTGGTTCGGTGAGTCGCTGTGTGCCGAGCGACGAGCTCGCCGAAACGTCAGAACGCGCCATTGTCCCTCCGTTGTGAAGAATCGAGAGGCGCGACGCGGGGCGCAGCCGGCAACCCCACGCGCACCTCACAGTGCATCGGACTCTCTCCCCGACAAAGCCTTGGCGGCGGTGAACATCGCGGCCACGTTCTCAGGTTTCGCCTCGTCCACCGACGCTCCGGTGGCGAAGATGTAGCCGCCGCCCCACGCAGCCTGCTCGAAGATCTCGGCGACCTTGGCCTCGACCTCGGGCGGCGTACCGATGGCGAGCAGGGAGATGGGCAGGTTGCCCGCCACGCAGGCCCGTCCGGCAAGAGCGCGCTTGGCCGCCCCGATGTCGGTGGTCTCGAACGCCCAGATCGTCCGGCCGGCGGGGATCTCAGGATCAGCGATGATCTCGAGACGCGAGTCATAGCTGCTCTCGGAGACGAGATACGGCACCACACCGTGCTCGATGCACCCGAGGATCACGGCCTTGAGTGTGGGCCAGTACAGCTCGCGGAACGTCTTGTCCGACATGAACCCATCCGAGCCCCAGTGCAGCGGCACCATCACGATCGGCACACCGGTGGCGTCCGCCGAACGCGCGGCCTTGCCGATTTGGAGCGGCACGATGCGTTCCATCGCACGCCTCAGGAGCTCCGGGCGACGGATGGTGTCCATCATCGCGTGGCGTGCGCCGCGAAGCTCGTCGGCAATCACATCGTAGGGGGCAAGGATGATGCCGCCGGCGATCGACGGCAGTCCCAGCTCGCCGGTGACCGCGTCGCCGGCGGCGGCCACGCCCTCCAGCCAAGCCGCGCTGGCCGCGCCTGCCTCGCGAAGCGCCGCGAACATGGCACCGGCGGCGTCAGTCGCAAACGCCTCGAAGACGACTGGGGCGTAGGCCGAGTCGATGTCCGTCACGCCGCCGAAGGCCGCCAGCGGCGCGAGGGGAGGGAACACGCGCGGCAGGTATCGCGTGAGCCAGAAGAGCGTCGGGTCGGTGATGAGCAGCTCGTACTCATCGTCACGCATGTACTCGCCCTCGACCCACTGGAAGGCGGCGTCATCCGGCAGTCCGTGGCCGGGCCACTGCCATTGACGGCAGTCGAGGATGTCGAACACCCTGCCCGGCATCAGAGGCTCCATGCTCACCACGTCCGGCAGGTACTCGCGATGGAAGGCCTTGTAGGCACTGGCCAAGACGGAAAGGTCGTAGGTGGCCGTCCTGGTCGAATAGCCGGCTTGGCGGATGGGGAAGTGGAGGAATCCGGGACAGACCGGCACCACCGACTCGCGCAGCTCGATGGCATCCTTCATCCACGCGCAGCGCTGCCGGTGCGCGCAGCGAGCTTGCCCGCTGGAGAACTCGATGTGCTCGGCGACCTCCCAGGCGGCCATCCGCTCTGCGTATCTCTCGTTCGCCGTGGCAGGCGCGTTCGCTTCGTCCATCCCCTGATCACCCCGTCCACTCGGCCGCAAGCCTGACCGCGGCGGTCACATCGGCGCCGTAGCCGTCGGCGCCCACGTGGTCG
Source organism: uncultured Thermoleophilia bacterium (assembly GCA_963695395.1). GTDB lineage: Bacteria > Actinomycetota > Thermoleophilia > UBA2241 > UBA2241 > CAIXSE01. The sequence goes on from CAVOGK010000005.1 coordinate 74,283, forward strand.
CGGACCGACTCGTCGACGGCAGCGCCGCCCACCATGATCCGCGGCCGCTCCCCATATGCACCTGCGTCGCGCAGCGCCGCCACCGTGCGCTTCATCGACTCGAAGCCGACCGTGAGCAGACAACTCAGCGCGACCACTCCGGCCTCGAGTTCGGCGGCTTTGGCGACGAAGGTCTCGGGGGCCACGTCCACACCCAGGTCGTGGACCTCGTAGCCTGCGACCCCGAGCTGCGTGGCCACGAGGTTCTTGCCGATGTCGTGGATGTCTCCCTGCACCGTGCCGAGCACGATGCAGCCCCGGCCGCCGCCGCCCTCAGCCTGGAGGAGCGGCGCCGCTTGGCCCGCCACGTCGCTCATGATCTCTCCGGCGACGAGGAGCTCGGGCAAGAACGCCTCGCCCGTCTCGAACCGCCGCCCGATCTCCTCCATGGCCACGCGGGCGGCTTCCAGGATGGCGTTGGGGTCCTCGCCTTCGCCGATCGCGGCGGCGGTCAGAGAGTGCGCCGCCGCCTCATCGAGGGCGACGATCGCTACGCGCAACTCCTCTAGCGTCGCAGCGCTCATTTTGCACCCTCCTCGGCCGAGACCCGTTCAGCGAACAGCGAACTCGGGCCTTCACTTGTGCGCCGGCGGAGCTCGCTGTAGATGTCGCTGCTCGCCATCACGTCGCCGCGCGCCTCGGCTCCAGCGTGGAGGAGGAGCGCCATCTCCACGGCGCTGCGCCCGAGCGCACGGGCCCCGCGGACGGATCCCTCGGCCAGCGCCTCGCCGGCCGCCGCGCGGCTCTTGATCGCGTCTTTGGCGAGGTCGAAGCCAGTCGTGCCGGCCACACCGAGGCTGGCTTCCCAATCGTCGGCGACCACGGGGACGCAGCCCATGAGCACGGCATGTGCGACCACCTGCTGCATCGCCTGCTCCTGCCCCGAGGCGAAGCCGTTGCCCTGTACGATCGCCCCGATGGGCTTGAGCAGCTTCTGCGGCAGCGGCTCGTTCGGCGCGGCGCCAAAGCGGAACAAGGTGCTCGTGCCCATCCGATCCATGAAGGCGCGCAGCTGGCTCGGTAGCCCCATATGGTAGACCGGCGCGGAGTAGATCACGGCGTCGGCCTCTATCCACAGGTCGACCAGATCCTGGAAGTCATCGTGGGTGGTGCAGTGACCACCGTTGCGATTGCACGCATCGCACGCAGTGCAGTGCGCGATCGTCTTGCCCGGGAAGCCCCAGGCCAGGGTGGTCACCTCGGAGGGATGTGCCTCTTTCGCGCCCTGCAGGGCGCGCTCGAGCAGAAAGGCGCTGTTGCCGCCCTTGCGAGGGCTCGCGGAGATGCCGAGTACGTTGATCACGACTCCTCCACGTGCTGCCGGCCCCGCCGCCTGATCAGGACGATCACGCCGACGACAACGACGACCCCGACGACCCCGAGGACGACAGGCAGCGCCCAGGATGAAGACCCCGCCTCGGCGGTAGTGGCAGCTGCGGGGGCGACCTTCACGTACGACTCGTTGTTGTACCAGGTCAGTGATCACGCCGCCGTTCTCCGGCGAGCGGACCCAGCCGGTCCAGTCGTCGGAGCGATAGGCCTGCAGGACGCGCTGGTAGGCCAGCGGGATGAGAGGCGTCTGGTCGTACAGGCGCTGCTGCGCCTGCCAGACGATCGCCTTGCGCGCCTCCCGGTCGATCGTGGTCGCCTGCTCGATACCACAGATCGTCGTAGGTCTTGTCGGCCCAGTAGGTGACGCCCCAGTAGCCGATGTTGTCGCTGGTCTCCATGCCGATGAGGAAGCCGGGATCGGGCGTGCCCCCTGTCCACCAGGTGAGCATGTCGAAGTCCGGGGCCCAGTCTCCGGCCTTGGTGGTGTTGTAGATGCGGTCGAGGTAGATGCCCTCGTCGACCGCCGACAGTTCGACGTCGATGCCGACATCAGAGAACCAGCCGACGATGAGCTTGCCGGCGCGCTGCTCGGCAGGGGACTGTGTGCGCGTCAGCAACTCGAGCTTGAGAGGCTTGCCGTCCATCTCCCGGACGCCGTCCGCGTCCGAGTCGGTGTAGCCGGCTGCGTCGAGCGCCGTCTTGGCCTTCTCCGGGTCGAACGGATAGGCGTCCGCGCCCGGATCCCAGTGCCATGGGAACGCGGTGTAGCCGGGCGGGACCAGGCTGCTTCCGGGCACGGCGTTGCCGGCGAACGCGATCGCCGCGACCTTCTCCTCGTCGACGGCGTAGTTCAGGGCCTGGCGGAACGCCGGATCGGTGAGCGCGGGATTGCCCTTGGACGTCGGGTCCTGGCAGCAGTTGAAGAACAGCGTCGTCATGAACGCCTGGTCGGCGGCGATCGTGGTGATGCCGTCTATGGTGCCCAGCTTTGCGAACTGCGCCTCCGGGACGTTGACGATCGCGTCGAGCTTGGCGCTCTCGAGATCGGCGACCATGGTGTCGGGATTCGTGTAGTAGACGCACAGCAGCTCATCGACCTGCGGCGCTCCGCCCCAGTAGTCCTTGTTGGCGACCAGACGCACGTACTTTCCGCGCTTCCACTCGACGGCTTGGAAGGGACCGGTGCCGACGATCGGAACCGGATTCTCGTAGTCGGTGAACGCCTTCTCTGTGTCGATCTTCGACCAGATGTGCTCCGGCAAGATGAAGATGCCGGTCGCGAGCATGTCCGCCTTCGGGTCGCTGCAGCGCACTTCCACTGTGTAGTCGTCGATCACCACGGCCTCATCGATGAACAGGACGTTGGACGAATACGAATTGGCGCCCTGCTCGACGATCAGGTTGAGCGTGAACGCGACGTCCTCGGCCGTGAACGGCTCGCCGTCGCTCCAGGTCACACCCTCGCGCAGCTTGAAGGTCCAGACGAGACCGTCATCCGAGACGCTCCACTCCGTGGCGAGCGCCGGCTCCGGGTCCAGGGTCGCGGCGTCGAACCCCACGAGGAAGTCGTAGTTGAGCTGGTAGGTCTCGTAGTCGGAAGGGCTGACGAGACCCAGGAACGGATTCAGGCTGCTGATGTCGTTGGTCCAGCCGATGCGCAGCGTCACCGGAGAGGCCTCCGGGCTGGATGACTCCTCAGCGAGCGCCGCCGCGACGCCGAGAATGAACAGGGCCAGAGCCAGAGCCAAGATGATGCCCGTCCTGCGAAGGTGCGATTGCATGGTGTCGTCTCCCCCTTGCGTTTGTACGGCCCCGCCCTGGCAGGGCCGCGTCACATCACGCGCCGATGCCTCGAGCGATGATGTCGATGGCCACGTCTATGGTCTCCTCCGCACTTGAGTCGTCGTCGGAGTAGATCTGCAGATAGTCGTTGAGGTGGTCGACGAAGCGGGCGTCGGCGAGCACCAGCATCAGGGTGTTGACAACCCGACTGACGGCATCTGGATCCAGGTCCTCACGAAGCTCACCCCGCTCCTCAGCCTGGTCGAGCAGGCGCTGGACGCGGGACCGCATGCCGCTGGTTATCGGCTCCGGCACGCCTTGCGACGTCGGTAGTTCGCCGCGATAGCCCGCTTGAGCGTAGTACTTGATGATCGACCGGTGCGTCGCCACGTAGTCGAGATCCGTCACCAGGTGATCGCGCAGGCCCTGCTCGAGGGTGGCGCTGTCCCCGACGTCGGATTCATCGGTGGCAGCGAGAAGGCTTATTCGCATCGCCACGCTTGTCGCGAAATCGATCATGACCTCGCGGTCGGGGAAGTAGCCGTACAGAGATGCCGCAGCCATGCCGAGCCTGTGGGCGATGCCACGCATGGTCGCACCCGGACGGCCGACCTCTATCATCTCCTGCAGAACCGCGTCGACGATGGCCACGTGCTGCGCAGGATCGAGCCGCCGAAAGGTCCTCGTGACGGCGCCTTCCTGCTCGGCTTCGAGAATGACCGAGAACAGTTCGCCGTATTCCCGCGAAGTCAGCACGAGAGCTGGTTGGTAGTCGTCGCACCCTCCGCAGAGCGGTCTGTACATCCGTTCATCGATACGCGTGTCTGGCGCCACGTAGCCCCCTTGGTCGCTTCTTTGCGCACGCTACCGCGCTCTCCGAACGTGTCAAGGGCAAGAAATGACTTCATGTTCGGGACATGCCGAGCACGTGTTCGGCACGACAGATGAGGGACGCCTGTGGACCCGAGGAACGGCTCGGGAGGATGACTCCGTAGCAGGAGAAGGCGTGATGTTCACCCAAGCCCCCACTCAACGGCCCCATGAGGGGCCCTCCGCAGCGACTGGTTGCGTCAGTCGTCGGCCGTGGACGAGGGTTCCTGGGCCGGCATCGTCTCGCGAGCCCGAGCGGCTCGCCGCCAGGCCCCCACGGCGTTGCGGGCGAAGCCGCGCACGCCGTCGCGACCGGCGGCGCGCAGCAGCCGGTAGCCACTCACTCGCGGGACGACTCCGTTGCGCAGAACGGTGCCGGTGAGACGCGCCAGGGCCCCTTCGCGCCGGCGCACGATGTGGCTCTGCCAGTATTCCAGCGTCGAGAGATCGAGGTCCTTGGTCACCGTCAGTGAGCCCATCGCCTGCGCCTCCCGGAGCAAGCCGGCGCCTCGCGGCGTGCGCACGAGGACGCTGTTGAACCCCTCAGTGTCCTCTTCGGCGTGCTCCGGCGCGATGCTGTCGAAGGCCATGATGTCGGCTTGCTCGCCCTGCGAGTCGGGGCAGATCTTGCAGCGATAGGGAAGGCCCCACTCGTGGATGGCGTCACCCCACACCTCGTCGTACGTGAACTCGACGCGCCGCCCATCGCTGGGCCTCGATAGAGGTCGGTCCGGGGCACCCGTTGCCCCTGCATCGGAAGCTCGAGACATCCTCCTCGCGCATCTTGTTCGCCTCGAGGAGACCCCAGAGAAAGGGCATGTCAGCCTGCCCCCCGCACATCACGGTAAGCAGTGCGACCACCGACTCCCGCACGCGCGCGTCGCGTCGTCCCACATTGCACACGGCGGCGATATCACACGGCTTGCCGATGACGGCGAACGGCTCGCCCGCAGCGAGCAGCCCTTCAAGCAGAGTGAGAGGCGCCGCGGGGCCGTAGCGAGAGCCCGCGGCGCGCAGAACATCATCACGGGTACGGCTGACGTGACTCACGGTGCGCATCGGGCGGTCCATCGACGCCGCTACGTGGAGGACGGCCTTCGCGTGACCAGATTCCAGAAGGTGCAGCGCCAGCCCCGTGAGGATTCCGCCGGATGAGCCCGCATGGCGCATGTCGGGATCAGCGGCATGAGCCTCGACCATGCGGAGCACACGACCGAAGATGAGGTCGTCCGGGACGGCGTTCGAGACGCCTGCGTCGGCGCCTCTCGCCGGGAGCTGCATGCGCAGGCCCGGGCAAGCGCGGCGGATCGCCGCCTCGGTCGCTCTGTCGAGCGGCCGCCGCACGTGAGGCCGGCACGCCCCCTGGGCATCCCAGCGGACCTGCAGACGATCGCGCCCCGCGACGCTCTCGCAGACACCACATCCCATGCAGAGCCCGCTCTCCACGATGTCGCTGACGGTGGGCGCAAACGCGCGCCGAAAACGAGTCATGACTGCGTTCATGAGGCGAGCCTTCCTCGACGTCGTTGACCGGCGACGCCACTGCCCCGACGCCGCTCGTGTGCGTGGTAGGCTCACGACACTACGGTCGCTCTCTGTGCTGTCAAGGGCATGAATGGCGAGACAAGGAGGACGAAGGATGGCCGCTGGAGAAGCGCCGAAGAGGCGTGGAAGGCCGAAGCAGTCACCCGATCCGGACGCCCCTCCGCTGGACTGGCTGGACGGTCTCTCGCCGACGGCCGTGCACGTGGTCGAAGCCGCGCGAGGCCTCATCATCTCCGAAGGCTTCGAGGCACTCACCACCGAGCGCGTCGCGTTCGAGGCCGGGGTCGATCCCTCGACGGTCAAGCGCCAGTTCGTCAGCCGAGCCGGTCTCGTCCTGGCCGTCATCGATCGCGTGCAGATCGACGCCTGGAACCTGCTCGTCGAGAGCCTCGAACCGATCGGAGACCCAGAGGAGAAGCGGGACCTCTACCTGCGCCGACAAGGCGAACTGATCGCCGACAGCGGCTCCGAGGCGGGCGTCGAAGCCGTCGTCCACGGCTTGAGGGACCCCATCGTGCGGCAGAAGATCGCCATCATGTACGACATCTGGCGGGACTCGACGCTGCGGACCACAGAGCTCGACGGCGCCCCCGACCCCGAGGAGGCCGCCCACCGGCGCACTCTCGTGAGTCTCGTACTGGCGGTCGGCGATGGCCTGGTGCTACAGAGAGCCGCTGACCCGACCGCAGTCGATGTCGATGCCGCCTACGCGATGCTTGCGGACATGGTACGCCTGCTGATCGCGGACCGCGCCGCGCACTGATTCGACCCCGCCTTCCTCACCGCACGGGCGCTCCCCGGACACGATTTCGTGCCCTTGACAGGCTCGCCGGCACCCATAGCCTTGGGCCTCGTCACGTGACAGGCGAGCGTAGCGTTTCCCGTCGTGCCGCCAGGCACCAATGAACCAGACAGAGAGGCGACCGATCATGATCGATCTGAGCAGCGAGAACCTACGGGCAGCGCTGGTGGGCTGCGCGATCCTGGGCTGCGGCGGCGGCGGCGACCTCGACGAGGCGCTGGAGTACGCGCAGAAGGCGGAACGAGACGGACTTGAGTTCCGCCTTGCCGACCTCGATGAGCTTCCGTCCGAGACCATGGTCGCGTGCACCTATGGGGTCGGCGCACTCACGAGCGGTGCGCCGGACGACCGCTATGACCACCTCCCGCTCGCGGCGGAATACCCTGCGGCGACCGCCGTGAAGGTCCTGCAGGATCACCTTGGCGTCTTCTTCGGGGCGATCCTCTGTGGAGAGCTGGGCGCGCTGTCCCTGATCGACGCGCTGTTCGCGTCGGCGATCCTCGGCCTGCCGATGCTTGACGCCGATCCCGCAGGACGCGCCGTACCTGAAGTGCAGCATTCGCTCCTCTACGTGCACGGGATCCCGACCTTGCCGCAGGCACTGGCGAACGAGTTCGGCGAGACCCTGCTGGCGCTCAGCACCGTGAACGAATTCCGCGACGAGGCCTTGGTGCGCGCACTCGCCACGGCCAGCCGCAACCTCATCTGGGCGGCGGACCACGCGGCGCCTCTCGAGGCCGTCAAGGCCGCGGTCATCCCCGGGGCCATTCGCCTCGCCATGCGGGTCGGTCAGGCCTTCATGAGCTCCGGCAACGAAGGGGCAGATGCGGTCGCCGCCGTTGCCGGTGGGCGCGTGCTCTTCCGTGGCCGTGTCTGCGCAACCTCCACCGAAGACCGCGACGCCTTCACCTACGGCGAGTTCACGGTGGCCGGGGAGGCTGTGCACGCCGGCCACGACCTCCGGGTCTGGTTCAAGAACGAGAACCTCATGGCCTGGCAGGACGGAGAACCGCTCGCAATGGCTCCGGATCTCGTCTGCGTCATCGACGAACACGCCCGCGTGCCGGTGACCAACCCGAACGCACGCGAGGGCATGCACGTCGCCGTGATCGGCATACCGGCGCCGAAGCAGTGGCTCACGCCCAAGGCGCTCGAGGTGTTCTCGCCGCGAGCCTTCGGCTTCGACCTCGACTACCAGCCGTTCGCCGAACTGTCCGCGGACACCGCTGAGCCGGAGGAGAGCGCATGAAGACGATACTCGTGGTCGAGCCGGTTGTGGTGCCGGGCGGAGAAGACGAGGCCCCCTATCTGGCCACGGTCAAGGAGGACGCCACGACGGTTCGTTTCGTCAGCCTGGCGTCGGGGCCCCCGTCCATCGAGACCTTCAACGACGAAGCCATGGCCGTCGCCGAGATGCTCCCGGTGATCGAAGCCGAGGCCGGCGGAGCCGACGCGATCGTCATCAACTGTATGGCCGACCCGGGAGTACGAGCGGTACGTGAACTCGTCGACGTGCCGGTCGTCGGCCCCGCTGAAGCCTCCGTCGCGCTAGCGATGCAGCTCGGTCACAGCTTCGCAGTCGTCACGATCTTCGACAACGCCGGCCCGTGGACCGAGTTGCAGGTGCGTGCCATGGGCGTGGAGAGTCGCCTTGCGGCGGCCATGGGAGTCGACATCCCGGTGCTCGAACTCGAGCAAGACCTCGAGAAGACGACGGCTCACCTTCTCTCGGCGGCAAGGGACTGCGTCGAGAACCGTGGGGCAGATGTCCTCATCCTCGGCTGCACCGGCATGTATCCGGTCGTCGAACGGATCCGGCAGGTGCTAGATGTGCCCGTGATCGAGCCACTGGCCGCGGCCTTCAAGACGGCCGAGTCGCTGGCGACGCTCGGCCTGGCCCACTCGCATCGCGGCCTGTACCGGCGACCGGATCTCGGCAAGTACGGGAGCTGAGCAAGGGAGCCGGCATGATGGCGCCGTGAGCGCTGCCAGCCGCCTCTCGACAGCCGCCGACAGGTTCAGCCTCACCCGGGTGACCGGCCGTTCGGCCGTGCTGACCGAGCCGCACGTGGGCGATCTCCTGCGCGCCCGTCTCTGGTACTTGCGGGGGACGCCCGCGACCTGCTGGTCGACACCGGCAGCGGGGTCGGGGGCTGACGCCTGTGCTCGCGCGGCTGGCCCGCGGCGGGCGGCGGTCACAACGGATGCTGGGGAGTCCCGCCACATGCCATCCACAACCAGGCTCAGCCGGACTAGCTAGCCCGCCGCACTGAGCTCCGCACCCGCTTCGCCTCCCACATCCAGTCCTCGATCCGTTAGGCAGGCTCGCGCGGCTCGCCCGTCATGAAGAGCCCGTGCCGCCGGCGCAGCTTGCCGAGGAGTGACACACGTCACAGCCGAGCCCGGCAAGTCCCAAAGCGTGCCATCTACGACCACGCACTTGGGTTGCAGAATGGTTGCAGATCAGGGGCCGAGCGGGGCGAGCGAATCGCGATTTCGCTGCAAATCGCTGGTGGGCGCACGTGGATTCGAACCACGGACCTCTTCCTTATCAGAGAAGCGCTCTAACCGACTGAGCTATGCGCCCACAAGGGCTTTGGAGTCTACGAGCGCGGCGGCGAGGCGTCAACCGCGCTCGGAGGTCTCTGCTGGGCCGCCAGGACGGCGCCGGCACCGGGTCAGCACTTGTCGCCACCATATGACCGGTTTACATTGAGTATGATGACTTGTTGTCTCCTTCTGAGAGGACCATCATGGCTTCGGTGAGTATCACGGAACTCAAAGCGCACCTCGCGGAGTACCTCCGTCGTGTCCAGGACGGAGAGCACTTCCACGTCACCGTCCGCGGCAGGGAAGTAGCCGATCTCATGCCGGCAGACCCCGTCCGCGCGGCGCTGTGGCGCATGGTCGAGAAGGGACAGGCCCGCTGGAGCGGCGGCAAGCCGACCGTGCCCGAGGACCTCCCCATCAACACCGGCAGACCGCTCTCCGATATCGTGCTCGAGGACCGCGGTCCGTATTGGGACGACCCAGAGCCCGACGAGTCGTGATCGTCTACGCGGACACGAGCGCGGTAGTCAAAGCGCTTCTGCTCGAGTCCGGGACCACGGAGGTCGGCAGATGGTTCGCGGAGGCAGACCAGGTGGCCTCCAGCGCCATCACGTACGCGGAGGCGTGCGCGGCGATCGGCCGGACCCACAGGCTGAGAGCGACTGGCGCGGACGTGCTCCGCGCACAGCTCACCGCCTTGGACGCTCAGTGGGACGAGTTCGTCGTGCTGCCGGTCGCGGAGCGGGCGGCCGGACGCGCAGCCCTGAGACGGGGTCTGCGCGGCATGGACGCGGTGCAGCTCTCGACGGCGCTCGAGCTTCGCGCCGCGGTCGCAGGCCTCGCCCCGGATGCCGAGGTCGTCTTCATCACCTTCGACCGGCGGCTGCGCGAGGCCGCCGAGCGCGAGGGCTTCGCCACGCTCGGCGGCCCGCTCACTTCCTGACGCAGACGCATTGCAGGCGGGCGCTGCCGGCGGCGGCGCGCCAGCCTCGGCCACCCAGGCCGTCCGCCGCCGCGCGCAACAAGTGTTGTCATCGCTGTGAGCGCCGTGGGGCTTGCCGTATACTCAGACCATGACCGAGGTACAGGAAATGGTGATCTACGGCGTCAGCTTCGACGTCATCGGCAAGCAGCCCATCGTGCTGCTCAAGACGGTGGAGGGCAACCGCTTTCTGCCGATCTGGATCGGGCACCCCGAGGCTGCGGCGATCCTCATCAAGCTGCAGGGCACCGACTTGCCTCGGCCGATGACCCACGATCTGCTCACCAGCGTCATCGGCCAGTTCCACGCCGAGGTCTCACGCATCACGGTCACCGAGCTCAAGGAGAGCACGTTCTACGCCCGCCTCACCCTCATGAAGGACGGTGAGGAGGTCGACATCGACTCGCGCCCGAGCGACGCGCTCGCCCTGGCGGTGCGCACCGACGCCCCCATCTTTGCCAGCACGGAGCTCATCGACGAGAACGCCATCGAGTTCGAGCGCGAGGTCGACGACACCGAAGAGATCATCGAGGGCTTCCGCGACTTCCTCGAGGGCGTCACGCCGGATGACTTCCGCACCGCCGAGGTCACGGCGGACGACGACGCCTACTTCATCGACCATGACGTGGACGAGGACGATGAAGACGTCGACGACGAGGACGTCGATGACGAGGACGAAGACGAGGAAGACGACGAGTTCGACGACGAGGCGAGCGGCCCGCCGCAGAACTAGCTCGCCCGCCCTCCGCTCCGCCCACCCGACGAAAGGCCCCCTGAGTGAGCACCACCAGTGACGACCCGGTCATCAAGCAGTTCCGCGACCAGATCAGCGACAACGACCTCAAGATCATCGATCTGATCAACAAGCGGCTGTCGCTCGTCGACAAGCTCTGGCGCTACAAGGCCGAGCACGGGGTCGACATGTACAACCCGGAGCGCGAGGAATGGATGGTCACCTTTCTCTCGCGCGCGAACAAGGGTCCGCTCTCCCAGGAAGCACTTCGCGAGATCTACACGACGATCGTCGAGACGACCAAGGAAGAGGCCACGCGGCTCGGCGCCGGCTGAGGCGCGCAGCGCCCCGCCCGGCGCCTCACCGGCCGCAGCGGCTGGGGTCACCCCTTGAGCACGCCGAGCGGCCGCAGCCGCGCGACCTTGCGCGAAAGGCCGACGGCCTCCACGACCGCGACGACCTCGGCCACATCCTTGTAGGCGTACGGCGCCTCTTCCGCGAGCGAGCCGACGGAGGCCGCCTTCACGACGATGCCGCCGTCCTCCAGCTCGCGGCGCACTTCGGCGCCGCTCCTGACCTTGCGGGCCGCGTGCCGTGAGAGCAGGCGGCCCGCGCCGTGACACGTCGAGCCGAAGGCCTCGCGCATCGCCGTCTCCGTGCCGGCGAGCAGCCAGCTCTCGGTGCCCATGTCGCCGGGGATGATCACCGGCTGGCCGGTGGCCCGGTACTCCGGCGGGACGTCCGGATGGCCGGGCCCGAACGCACGCGTGGCCCCCTTGCGGTGCACGAGCACGGCGCGTTCGCGTCCGTCCACCACGTGCACCTCGCGCTTGGCGATGTTGTGGGCCACGTCGTACACGAGCTCCACGCCGAGGCGCTCCCAGCTCGCGTGGAAGACCTGCTCGAAGGCGCCGCGGACCTCGTGCATCATCATCTGCCGGTTGGCGAAGGCGAAGTTGCAGGCGCAGGCCATCGCCGCCAGATACTCGCGGGCCTCGGGCGAGCCGAGCGGCGCGCAGGCGAGCTGCCTGTCGGGCAGCTCGATGCCGTGGCGCGCCGCCACGCTCGCCATCCGCGCCACGTGGTCGGTGCAGACCTGGTGGCCGAACCCGCGTGACCCCGAGTGGATCATGACGACGACCTGGCCGAGGCCGACGCCGAAGGCGCTCGCGGCATCGTCGTCGACGACCTCGTCCACGACCTGCACCTCGAGGAAGTGGTTGCCCGAGCCCAGGCTGCCGACCTGGGTGCGCCCGCGTTCGAGCGCGCGCCGGCTCACGGCGGCGGCATCCGCTCCGGGCATGACGCCGCCCTCCTCGGTGCGCGCAGAGGTCGTCCTCGGTGGCCAGGCCGCGGCGCGCGAGGAAGGCGGCTCCGTCTTCGGCGAGCCGCTCGAGCTCGCCCTCCTTGAGCGACAGGGCGCCGTGCGGCCCCGCGCCCTGTGGGACGCGCCGCATCAGCTCCTGCATGAGCGGCTCGAGCCGCGGCCGCACGTCCTCGAGGCCGAGGTTCGTCTTCACCAGCCGCACGCCACAGTTGATGTCGAAGCCGACGCCGCCCGGCGAGACCACGCCGTCCGCCTCGTCCATGGCCGCGACGCCGCCGATGGGGAAGCCGTAGCCCCAGTGGATGTCCGGCATGGCGATACTGGCGGAGACCACGCCCGGGAGCGTCGCCACGTTGGCGACCTGCTGCAGCGCCTCCTCGTGACCGGCCTGCTCGAACAGGTTCGCGTGCGCGTACACGCGCCCAGGGACGCGCATGGGTGGCTCGGGCGCGATCTCGTACGTGAACTCGGCTGTCCGCTCGATCCGCATGGTCCGCCTGTCTTCAGCTGGGCGCCGGGCAGCCCGCAGGCCGGACCGGCGTCAGACGTCGAGGAGGACGAAGCCCTCCCAGCCGTCGTCACGCTGCTCGAGTGCGAGCTCGTGCAGCGTCGCCGCCTTGACTCCGCCGCAGAGCACGTGCCGGCGCAGGTCGAGCGGCTCGCCGGTGACGCGGGCGCGCAGGGAGTGCTCACCAAGTTCCCGCACGTCGAACTCGGTGAGCACCAGCTTGCGCGCCTCGAAGACGTACAGCAGCTCGTTCAGCCACGCGACGAGCAGCAGGTCCATGCCTTCGGCCTCGAGCTCGATCTCGACGGTCTCGCGCTCGTCGACATCGCGCGGGTCACAGACGAGCGAGAAGAGCGCCCGGGCGGCCTCCTCGAAGACCTGCTCGGGCGTCGCGCCCCAGGCGCGCACGCCGATGTCGGCGGTGTGGTCGACGAGTTCATAGCCGGCGCTCATACACGGACTGTACCCCGCGGGGGGCAGGGCCGCCCGCGCCGGTGTTGGCGGGTGGCCGGAAGGCGAAGATGACCGGGCGGCCAGAAGGCCGGGCGCGGCTACGCGGCGACGGTAGCGCCGGCCGCCGACGCGGCCAGACCGAGCGGGATCGCCGTCACGCCCTCGGCGGCGAACGCCTCGGCCATCACGCGGGCGATGCGCGAGGCGTCCGTAGCCAGACTCACGAAAGCGATGAGGCTCGGCCCCGAACCGGAGACGGCGACCGCCGCCGCCCCGGCGTTGAGCGCCGCGAACCAGGCGGCGCGGCCTCCCGGGATGCGTTTGAGACGGGAGGCCTGGTGCAGGCGGTCGTCCATCACCTGGCTGAGCAGCTCGTAGTCGCCGGTGCGCAGCGCCTCCACCACGAGCGGCGTGCGCTGCAGGTTGAACACCGCGTCGACCAGGGAGACTTCGGTCGGCAGCTCGGCTCGGGCGGTGCCGGTGCTGACGGGCAGGTTCGGCACCGCCAGCGCCACGTGCACCTCGGGGACGAGGATCTTCTTGGTCAGCAGCCGGTCGTCCTTCTGGACCACGATGGTGAGGCCGCCGAACAGGGCCGCCGCGACGTTGTCCGGGTGGCCCTCCATGTCGGCGGCAAGCTCGAGGATGCCGTCGCGGTCGAGCGGCCGGCCCACGAGCGTGTTGG
>CAVOGK010000006.1:0-69230 GCA_963695395.1 uncultured Thermoleophilia bacterium
GCTCCCGCGATCGGTCGCTCCATCGACGTCGCCCGAGGGCCGGGCCGACGCCCGCTCGCCGCCCGTCGGACGCACGATAGGCGGGAAGTCGAACTCGTCGGCGAGGTGGCAGGCAACGCGCCGCCCGCCGCCGATATCGCGCAGCGGCGGCTTCTCGGCAGGACAGATGTCCATCACGAACGGGCAGCGCGGATGGAAGCGGCAGCCCGACGGCGGTCTGACGGCGTCCGGTACCTCCCCGGAGATCAGCCCAGCTCACTCCGGAGACCAGGGTCCGGTGACGGCACGCTCGCCAGAAGGGCGCGAGTGTAGGGGTGGCGGGATGCGTGCAGGACCGCCTCGGTGGGTCCCGATTCCATGATGTGGCCGAGGTACATGACCGCCACCGTGTCGGAGATCGACTCGACGACCGCCAGGTCGTGGGCGATGAACAGATAGGTGAGACCGAGGCGCTGCTGGAGCTCTTTGAGCAGAACGAGGATGCGGGCCTGGACCGACACGTCGAGGGCGGAAGTCGGTTCGTCGAGCACGACGAGCCTGGGGTCGAGAGCCAGCGCCCGGGCGATGGCGATGCGCTGACACTGTCCGCCGGAGAACTCGTGCGGACGGCGCCACAGATGCTGGGTGCCCAGACCCACCATCTCCAGCAGGTCGAGGATCCGCTCGTTGAGCTCCGCCCCGTCGAGGCGCCGATGAACCCGCAACGGCTCGGCGATCACGTCGTGTACCGTGAGGCGCGGGCTGAGGGACGAGTAGGGATCCTGGAAGACGACCTGCGCATCGCTCATCGCCGCGCGCTTGTCGGCGCCTTTGAGCGTGCCGATGTCCAGACCCTGAAAGACGATGCGACCGTCGGTCGGCTCGGTGAGCTGCAGGACCGCCCGAGCGACCGTCGTCTTGCCGGACCCCGATTCGCCGACCAGGGCCAGTGTCTGGCCAGGATCGATGCTGAGGCTCACCCCGTCCGCGGCATGCACCACGTCTCCCGACTTCTTGCCGAATCCCCCGCGCACTTTGAAATGCACGGTGAGGTCCTCGATCGAGAGCAGCGGGCTCACGCGACCCCCTCCTGTCCGGCTACCCAGTGACAGGCCGCCCAGTGCTCGGCGGTCAGGAGAGTCGGTTCGGGCTTGACGGTGGCGCAGACCTCCATGGCGTGCTCGCAGCGTGGGTGAAAGCGGCAGCCGGTCGGGGGATCGAGGAGGTCGGGGACCGACCCGGGGATCGTCTGGAGCTCCCCTGCCCTCTTGTCTTGGGGGAGGCACTCGTACAGCGCGATCGTGTACGGGTGTCTCGAGTGCTTGAGCACCTCGGCCGTCAGGCCCTGCTCGACCACGGAGCCTGCGTACATGACCGCCACTCGGTCACAGGTCTGCGCGGCGACGCCGACGTTGTGGGTGATGAGGACCTGTGCGATGCCGAGACGCTCACGGAGGTCGAGGAGGAGCCTCAGGATCTGCGCCTGGATGGTCACGTCGAGAGCCGTGGTCGGTTCGTCGGCGATCAGCAGTGGGGAGTCGCAGGACAGCGCCATCGCCATGCAGGCCCGCTGGCGCATACCGCCGCTGAGCTGATGGGGGTAGCTCCTCAGGATGCCGCGGCTCCCCGGCAGACCGACCGAGACCAACGCCGTGCGCGCCGCCTCGGCCGCTTCTTTGCCGGAGACGTCGCGATGCAGGCGCACCACCCGCTCGATCTGATCACCGATGGTGAACACCGGGTTGAGCGACGCCAGCGGGTCCTGAAAGACCATCGAGACGTGGCCGCCACGGATGCGCTGCATCTCGCTCTCGCTCTTCTTGAGCAGATCGTCGCCGCGGAACAGGATCTCACCGCTCGTGTACTCGGCCTGCGGCCGTGGCAGCAACTGCAGCACGGAGAGGCCGGTGATGGTCTTGCCGCAGCCGGATTCGCCGACCAGGCCGATGATCTCCCGCTCGCGCACCGTCAGATTGACGCCGTCGAGAGCTCTGACCGTGCCGCGCAGACTGTTGAACTGCACCTTGAGGTCGCGGATCTGGAGCAGGTCCTCCACCGTCACTACCTCTTCATCCGCGGATCGAGGACGTCGCGCAGCCCATCACCCACAACGTTGAACGCCAGGACCAGCAGGAAGATGGCGATGCCGGGGAAGATGCTGATCCACCATTGCTCGAGGACGTACTCCACGCCCTCGGACACCATGAGGCCCCATTCCGGCGTGGGCGGCTTGACGCCCAGGCCGAGGAAGGAGAGCCCGGCGACTTCGAGGATCACCGTGCCGAGGTCGAGGGTGATCGCGACGATGACGGGCCCGAAGGCGTTGGGCAGGATGTGGCGCAGGACGATGGTGCGGTTGGCCACGCCCATCGTTTTGGCAGCCTCGACGTAGGGGCGTTGCCGCAACGATATCGCCTGACCGCGCACCAGGCGCGTGTACCAGGGCCACCAGGTGATGATGATCGCGAGGGCGAGGTTCTGCAGACTCGGTCCCAGGATGGCAACGAACGCCATGGCCAGGATCAGCGCCGGGAAGGCCAGAAAGACGTCGGTGATGCGCATGATGATCTCATCGGGCAAGCCACCGTAGTACCCCGCCAGACCCCCCATCAAGGGGCCGATGATCAGCACGGCCGTGGCGACGAGGGCGGAGATCAGCAAGGGGATGCGGGCCCCGAAGATGACCCGGGAGAGCACGTCGCGGCCGAGGTTGTCGGTGCCGAACGGATGGGCCGAACTCGGCGGCTCGAAGCGCTGGCTCAGGTTCGACTGGCCGCGGCCCTCGTCCGGGTACGGGGCGATCCACGGGGCGCCTACCGCAACGACGATCATGAAGAGTATCCAGGCGACGCCGACCACAGCAAGCTTGTCGCGCAGAAACACGCGCAGGTTGTGACGCGTCTCCGTGAACGACGAGGCGTGACGGACACGCCACTCGCCCAGCCGGCCGACGGACATGTGGTCTGTCGATACGGCCATGACCGACCCTCTAGCTCAGGACCACGCGAGGGTCGAGCCTCGCGATGATCAGGTCGATGACCAGGTTGACGAAGACATAGACAAGTGCCAGCAGCACCGTGATGCCCATGATCGCCGGGTAGTCGAGGCTGAGCATCGACGTCGTCGCGTAGGTGCCCAGGCCGGGCAGAGCGAAGATCCGTTCCACGAAGAACGTGCCGACCAGCAGGTAGGCGAACTCGAGGCCGATGATCGTCATCACCGGCGCCATGGCGTTCTTGAGCGCGTAGCGGAGCACGATGACGCGCGTGGGCACGCCCATCGCCTTGGCCATGCGGATGTAGTCCTGACCGAGCGACTCGAGCATCGCCGAGCGCGTCATCCGGGTGATCACCCCCGCCGAGAAGGCCGCCAGGGTGAGCACCGGCAGCACCAGGTGCTCCATGGCGTTGAAGAAGGCCACGAAGTTGCCGGTGACGAGGGCGTCGACCGCGGTCATACCGGTGATGCTGGTGACCGGGTGCGTCTGCGCGACGACGATGTCGAGCTCGTTGGAGACCGGCAGCAGCCCGAGTATTCGGAAGAACAGGATCTGCAGCAGGATGGCGAGCACGAACGAAGGCATGGAGACCCCGCCGATGGCGAGCACGCGGGTGCTGTTGTCTATCCAACCGCCCTTCTTGTGCGCCGAGAGCGCGCCCAGGCTCACCCCGATCACGATGGACAGGAGCAGCGCCAGAAAGACGAGCTGCAGGGAGTAGGGAAGGAAGCCGAGGATGTCGCCGAGCACCGGCCGCCGGGTACGCAGGGACGTGCCCCAGTCGCCCTGGACCAGGTCGCTGACGTAGATGCCGTACTGGACGTACAGCGGACGGTCGAGACCGAGGATGTGGCGGGCCTCCTCGATCTGCTCCGGCCGGGCGCGCGGCCCGGCGTAGATCGCGGCCACGTCCGAAGGCACCACCCGCACGAGCAGGAACGTGACGATCGTGACCCCGAGCAGGACGAAGGCCATGAGCGCCACACGGCGCAGCAGATAGGTGCGGACGCTCAGCTCCCCGCCTCCAGGTCAGATGCGTCGAGGAACGGCGGCATCGGGTGAACGTACGGGGCGGCGGGCCATCCGGCCCGCCGCCCCACCCGAGGTCGTGGTCACTTCGAGGTCCGGTAGAAGTAGAGGACGCTCGTGTAGTTGGGATTGAGCGCCGACTCTTCGATCTTGAGCGTCTTCAGCGCGCCGTAGAGGCTGTTCTGATCGAAGAGGTAGAGCGACAGAGCCTCGTCGACGACCATCTTCTGCGCCTCGTTGTAGAGCTTCTGGGCGTTGTCCGGATCGACGGGCTCCTCGCTGAACGCCGTGTCGATGGTGTCGTCGTAGGTCTGGTTGGACCAGTAGCTCATGTTCCAGAGCGGCTCCTCTTCGGAGTGGTAGAGCGAGTAGAGGGTGTCGTAGCCGTCAGGGTAGCCCGGCCACCAGACCACTTCGAAGAGGTCCTGGCGATTCTTGGCCGGCCCTTTGGCCTTGGCCCAGCTCTGCTCCCAGAGGAGTGGCTGCAGGTCGAGGGTGACGCCGACGTCGGCGAAGTTCTCCTTGAGCACCGGCGCCAGCTTCGAGCCGAAGGCGTCGTCCGAAGCGTAGGTCATCGCCAGTTCGAAGCCGCCGTCCGGGTAGCCGACCTCGGCCAGCAGTTGCTTCGCCTTGACCGGGTCGTAGGTGTACTGCGGCGTGTTCGGATCGTAGGGATAGAGGCCGCTGGGCAGCGGCCCGCGGGAGATCTCCCCGAAGCCGTTGGTGGCCACGGCCAGGATGTCCTCGTAGTTGACCGCGTAGCTGAGCGCCTGGCGGACCTTGACGTCGTCGAGCGGCTTGTTCTGGGTGTTGAACGCCACCAGCGTGTTCTGCACGCTGGGGATGTCGAGGATCGACAGGTCTTGATTGCCCTGCATGGCCGGGATGGCGTCGCGTGAGAGGCCGTCGGCGAAGTCGACCTCTCCAGCCTCCAGCATCTGCCGTTTGGTCGCCGGCTCATCGACGTACTTCATGACGACCGTCTCCGGTTTGCCCTCCGACCAACCGCCCCAGTAGTCCGGGTACTGCTCGAAGACCGTCTCTTCGTTCGGCGCGTAGGAAACCAGCTGGTAGGGGCCGGTGCCGGCCTCGTTGGGGAGGTTCCACCAGTCGGCGTCCTTGCCCTTGGTCGACGGGCTGAACATCCAGGCTCCGTACATCGAGGTCGCCACGCGGTCGAGCGCCGCCGGGTAGCTGCACTGCATCTCGACGGTGTAGTCGTCGATGACCTTGATCTTCTCGACCGGATACCAGATGTAGGCCGCTCCGAGATCCATCTCCTGGGTCGCCTCGACCGAATACTTGACGGCTGCGGCGTTGAACGGCTCGCCGTCGTGGAAGGTGACGCCCTCGCGCAGCTTGAAGGTCCAGGTCATGCCGTCGTCCGAGACCTCCCACGAGGTGGCGAGGCAGGGTGTGAACGGCTCGGCGCTGCCGGGCGGGTTCGCGTAGAGCAGCGGCTCGTAGACGTTGGCGAGGTACAGCGGCTCGCTGTTGGCAGCCGCCCTCGGATCCCAGGTGGTCACCTGCAGGTCGGAGGCGAGCCTGAGGATGCCGGCGTCGGTGGTCGTTGCAGTGGTATCCGAGCTGCCGCAACCGCCGGAGAACGCGACGATCGTCACCAGTGTCGCGATCAGCAAAACCGTCGCAAGAACGGTTCCGCGGCCTCTTCGACCTGCGCGCCTGCGTGACATACCCATGTCGCCCCCTGTTCCCGACTCTCTGCCGCCGGGCGCGTCGTCGCTGCCGACGATCACGCCGCGCCGGACCGGCCTGGCGCACGTGCGCCTCACCTCGACTTTTGACTGCTTGACCAATTAGATAAGCTGGTCATGGCTGAGTCAAGGCCGACGGCGTTTGACAGGAAGGAGAGGCGCATGACCGGCACTTCGCCAGACGCCCGCGAGGGACGTGGAGCGCCCCTGACGGCGGGCGTCCGAGCTCGGCCATGAAGCTCGCCGGCCGCGCCGCGATCGTCACCGGGGCCGCGTCGGGCATCGGCCTCGCGACCACGAGGCTGCTGGCCGCCGAGGGCGCGGCGGTGGTCCTCGCCGACGTCGCCGACTGCGGACCCGAGGCGGCAGCGCTCGTTCGCGCGGGCGCCGACGCCCGCGCGGTTGTCTGCGACGTGAGCCGCGAGGACGACGTCACGCGGCTCTTCGCCGTCACGCGCGAGAACCACCGACGTGTCGACGTGCTGGTGAACGCCGCCGGGATCGGCCTCCAGCGCACCGTCGTCGACACAACCCCCGGCGAGTGGCGGCACCTGGTCGACGTGAACCTCGGCGGCGTCTTCCTCTGCTGCCGCGAGGCCGTGGGTCTCATGCGCGCCCAAGGCGGCGGGATCATCGTCAACGTCGCTTCCGAGCTCGCCGTCGTCGGCGCTCCGGAGTGTGCCGCCTACGTCGCCACCAAAGGCGGCGTGCTCCAGCTCACGCGCGCCATGGCCGCCGACCATACCCGCGAGGGCATCCGCGTCAACGCCGTGTGCCCGGGGCCGGTCGATACGCCGCTCCTCGACGATCTGATCGCTGCGACGCGTGACCCGGAGGCCGAGCGTCGCGACATCGTCGAGTCCACGCTGCTGGGCCGTCTCGGGCGTCCGGAGGAGATCGCCCGCGCCATCCTCTTCCTCGCCTGCGACGACAGTTCCTACGTCGTCGGTGCGGCCTTGGTCGTCGACGGCGGTGTCACGGCCGTCTGAGACCCGCAACGCTCTGAACGGCGGCGTCGGCGCCGCCGTTCAGAGCGGCCACGCCGCCTGCACCGGGGACGAGGCGTCTGGTACCATTCATCCAGCGCCGCGACGACCGGCGCGCTACCACGGGAGGATTGACCGATGTTCGAGTTCCTGACGCTCCCCGAGCGCACCACGAAGCCTCGCGAGAGCGGGCTGACGCACGTGCTCGACAAAGGGTACAGCCTCGAGCAGGTCCGCCAATTCCTCGAGGTCGCGCAGGACTACGTCGACATCGTCAAGCTTGGCTGGGGCACGGCGGTGGTCACGCCGAACGTCAAGGAGAAGATCCGGCTCTACCACAGCTTCGGCATCCCGGTGTGCTTCGGCGGGACCTTCTTCGAAGTCTGCCTGCGGCAGAACAAGCTGGAGGAGTACGTCGCGCTGGTACGCGAGTGCGAGATGACGTGCGTGGAGATCTCAGACGGCACTATCGACATCGCCGAGGAAGACAAGCTGGCGCTGCTGCGCCGTTTCGCCAAGGAGTTCAGGGTCCTCAGCGAGGTGGGCAGCAAGGACGCCAGCGTCGTCGTCGCTCCCTTCAAGTGGGTCGACAGCATCAAGCGGGAGCTGGAGGCCGGCGCGTGGAAGGTCATCACCGAAGGCCGTGAGTCAGGCACCGTCGGCATCTACCAGCCCGGGGGAGAGGTCAAGGAAGGTCTGCTCGACGAGATCCGCTCCGCCGTGGACCCCACACAGCTGCTGTTCGAGGCGCCGGTCAAGAGCCAGCAAACATGGTTCATCCAGGAGTTCGGGCCGAACGTGAACCTCGGCAACATCCAGCCCGAAGAGGTCGTCTCGGTCGAGACGTTGCGCATCGGCGTGCGCGGCGACACGCTCCTGCAGTTCCACTGATCCCAGCCCTGGGACGCGCGCCCGTGACCCAGAACCACCCATGACGCTCCTCCTCATCCGCCACGGCGAGACCGACTGGAACCGCGAGCCGGCGCGCTGTCAGGGCTGGGCCGAGGTCGAGCTCGACGCCGCGGGCCGCGGCCAGGCCCGCGACCAGGGTCGCGCGCTCGCCGGTCGCGGCATTGAGCTCGTCGTCACCAGCCACCTGGTGCGCGCGCGCGAGACCGCCGAGATCATCCATGCGGAACTCGGCGGCGAGCTGCCCTTCATCGTCGACCCACGGCTCGCGGAGACGCACCGCGGCGAGTGGGAGACGCGCCGCTACTCGTCGATCATGCGCGAGGAGCCGATCACGTGGCGCCACTACCGCGAGCACCCGGAGTCATTCCGCTTTCCCGGCGGCGAGAGCCTCGCCGGCCAGCAGCGCCGTGTCCTCGCCTGCCTCCGCGACTGCGCTCTCGACGGCCGCACAGCGCTGCTCGTGACCCACGGCGGCAGCATCCGCCTGACGCGCTGCTTCCTCGAAGGCGCCGGCATCGCGGCCTTCCACGCGACGAAGACCGCGAACGGCGACGTCGACGAGATCGAGACGGGCGACCTCGCGGAGAGCATCCATGTCTTCCTGAGCGGGAAGAACTGAGGCATGACGCAACGCGACGATGATCGGCTGCCCGGCAGCTCACGGCCCGCCGCAACGCCCGACGAACGGCAGCGCCCCGCTCCCGCGGGCGGCCCCGCCGCGGCCAAAGCCGCCCGCCTGACGCGCGACCCGGTCTGCACCAGCTACGGCTGAGCGATCGTGGACGGCCTCCTCGGTCTGTGGAGGATGCAGCATCGGTTCAGGAAGCCCGGGGACGACTCGGAGGGTGAGTCCCTGCGTCCGGCGAGTCACAGCCCGTCGATCGTCGGTGCGGTAGCATCCTTCGCGGCACCGGTCGCGATGCCCGTCGAGACCGGGAGCGATGCCGTGCGCGTCGCGTCCAACGGCACCGGGCGACCCCGTCCGTGGTGCCGCTGGTGGTGCTGACGGCCATCGACCATCCTTCGTCCCGGGTCGAAGCGCGGAGTTGAGCGCGGCGCACCTCGACGATGGCAGAGGCAACCGACCGACGAGGGCGACTGACGAGGTCGCGCCGCAAGCACCCACAATGCCGGTGGGCGAGCCTGTGGTATTCTTCTGCCCCGTGCCGATCCCTCATCGTTTTCGCTGCTCAGAGAGGCTATGACGCCACCCGACGACCCCACCTCGACGCCGCCGCCCGGCAAGCTGAAGCAGCGGGTCATCCCGGACCCGCCGGAGATGGACCAGACCCGCGGCCGGCCGGCCTTCCTCTTCATCCTCAGCTTGGTGCTCATCACCGCGCTGATCATGGGCGGCGTCCTCGCCCTCAACGTGGTCGCCGACCCCTACGGATCGGTCGGCACGCACCTCTTCCCGACGGTCACGACCTCCGACCGTACCGTCAAGATCGACAAGATCGAGCGGCTCAAGCAGCCGCCGGACCTCGTCGTCCTCGGCAGCTCGCGCTCGATGCGGTACGAGCCCACCTATCTCGAGGAGAAGACGGGCCTCAAGACCTTCAACGCCGGCGTCAACGGCATCGGCGGCACCGCAGACGCCTGGGCGATGACCCAGTTCGTCCACGACAGGTGGCCCGACTCGCATCCCGCCTACCTGTGGTTCGTCGACGTCGAGTCCTTCGTCCCCTTCGAGGTCGGCGCCCGCACGGCCAACGAGCCGCGCCTGGCCCGCTACGTGGACCAGGCGACGGTCACGAGGGGCGGCCGGGAGCTGGTGCAGGCGCTTTGGGACAACCGCACGACGCTGCTCTCACTGGACACCTCGAAGGACTCGATGCGCCTGCTCCTCTATCGGGACAAGGCCAAGTCCAAGCAGAACCGCTACCGCAAGCAGACGCTGTCTGACGGCGCGATGACGGAGAGGAAGTGGACCGAGAAGGAGTGGAAGCGCCGCTATCCCCGCTCGGTCGCGCGCTACAGCGACCTCTACCGCGACGTCTACACCGAGATGGACGCCACCGCCGAGGAGTACGTCGAGAAGACGCTTGCCTTCATGAACGAGCAGGGCGCGACTCCGCTGGTGGTGCTCACTCCGATCAACCCCAAGCTGCGCACGGTCCTGGCCCCACTCGGGTGGACCGAACGTCATGAAGAGGTGGTCGCGTACATCGAGTCGCTGCAGAGCGAGTACGACTTGCTGTTCGTCGACATGACCGATCCCAGGGACTTCGGCTACGTCCCCAGGGAGTGGTACGACGGCGTCCACATGACCACCGTCAACACCCGGCCGGCGATCGACTACATCCTCGAGCAGACCGGCGGCGTTCCTCCGTCCCGCACGCCGGCGAGCGGCGAGTAGACCCGACCGCGTGCTCCTCAACAGCTACACCTTCCTGCTGGTCTTTCTGCCGGTCGTCGTCGTCCTGTACTGGGTCATCCCGCGCGGCTACCCGCGCCTGCTCTTCCTCATCGCCGCGTCGCTCGTCTTCTACGGGTTGTGGGACTGGCGCTACGTGCCGCTGCTGCTGGCGACGACGCTGGCCGACTGGATCGCCGGCCACTACCTCGCGCGCGACGAGACCGAGGGTGCGAGCCGCCGCCGCAAGCTGATCCTGGCGGCGGCGATCGCCGTGAACCTCGCCTTCCTCGGCTACTTCAAGTACCGCGGCTTCTTCGTCGACTCGCTCGACGGCGTCTTCCGCCTGCTCGGCGCCGGCGAACCGCTCCCGGCCGTCAAGCTGCTCCTGCCGATCGGCATCTCGTTCTACACGTTCGCCGGTATCTCGTATGCGATCGACGTCTACCGCGGCACGGTCAAACCGGCGAAGAGCGTGGTCCACTACCTGGCCTGGGTCACGATCTTCCCGTACATCCTCGCCGGCCCGATCATCCGCTACGGTCACGTCGGCACGCAGCTCGAGCGCTCCCAGCAGCGGTTTCGCTGGAGCCTCATCGGCACCGGGCTCTTCTTCCTCATCATGGGCTTCGCCAAGAAGATGCTGGTCGCCGACATGATGGCGCCGTACGTCAACGAGTTGTTCGCGCACCACGCCCAGCTCGGGCTGCTCTCCGGCTGGGGCGCCGCCCTCGGCTACACGCTGCAGCTCTACTTCGACTTCTCCGGCTACAGCGACATGGCCGTGGGCGTCGCCATCATGATCGGTCTGCGCTTCCCCCAGAACTTCGACTCGCCGTACAAGGCGGTCAACCCGTCGGACTTCTGGCGCCGCTGGCACATGACCCTCTCCGGCTGGCTGCGTGACTACCTGTTCATCCCGCTCGGCGGCTCGCGCGGGACCACGCTCCTCACGGTGCGCAACCTGCTCATCACCTTCCTGATCGGCGGGCTCTGGCACGGCCCCGCCTGGACGTTCGTCTTCTGGGGCCTTCTGTGGGGCACGTACCAGTCGGTGCACGTCGTGGCGAAGAAGTACGGCCTGACGCCGAAGTGGGTGTGGCTCAACCGGATCCTGACGTTCGTCGCGGCGACGGTCGCCTGGGTCTTCTTCCGCGCCTCGTCGCTGCGAGCCGCCAAAGACGTCCTGCAGGCGATGCTCGGTCTCAACGGGGTGGGCGGCGAGGGCATCCTGCGCCTCGCACCCGTTCTCGCCGCTTTCATCGTCGGCGGGATCCTCTGGGTGAACCTGCTGCCCAACACCTGGCAGATCCAGCCGCGTCCGAAGCTGCGCTACGCGTTGCTGCTGGGGATCCTGCTGGCGGCCTCGCTGCTTGCGCTGAGCAAGCCGAGTCCCTTCCTCTACGTTCAGTTCTGAGAGGGAGCGAACGGTGCGCCCGGCCGGGCGCCGGGATCAGAAGGCCTGGTCGAGCGTGGAGTCGCGCAGCTCCCAGCGGCGCAGCTCGTGCTCCTTGGGCAGCTTGACCCAGAACCCGAAGGCCTGCTCCTCGCCGACGAGACTCGCCGTGCCGTCACGCGTGACCTCGATCCAGCCTTGCCAGCGGCCGGCGAGATCCAGTGGCCAGGAGGCCGAGACCTCGGTGGACTGGCCCGCCGCCAGCGTGAGTGGCGCGTCGGAGACGAGGTCGCGCCGGGAGCCGCCGGGGCCGCGGACGGCCAGGCGAATGCCCTCGAGCTCCAGCGGCTGACCGCCGGTGTTGGTCAGCGTGAACCACGCGTAGATGTGCTGGCCGACCTCGCGGTCGCCCTTGTCGAGCTTGACCGATCCCGCGAGCGCGATCAGGCCGGGCGCAGCAGCGGGCGGCGCAGAGGCGGCCGCGCCGAGGCGCGTGTCGTCGGGATTGCCGCCGAGTGCCACCGTGAAGCTCTTGACGTTGGCAACCCAGTCGGCGGTGCCGTCGGGGCAGTACTTGGGAGCGATGGCGTCGACGGAGTAGAGGCCGCAGGCGTAGTACAGATCGCCGCCCAGTCCCGCGGCGACACGGACGATGGCCTCGTTCCACGACGTGAAGTCGCTGGTCGGCCACGTGGGGCCGTAGAACCAGTTGAAGGCGTTGTAGGTGCACTGGTCGCCGTCCTGCGAGTACAGCAGCCGGCCGAAGCTCGTCTCGGCGCCGGCGATGGCCACCAGAAAGGCGGGATCGACGCCGTTGGCCTCGGCGGCGGCCACGAAGGTCTCGCCGGTGCCAGCCATGGGAGAGTCGTGCGCGACCAGGAAGGCGTCGATCTGGGCGGCGTCGGGGGCCGCCGCGGCCGCCGGCGCGAAGGCGCCGGTCAGAGCGGCGGCCAGCAGCAGCGCCGCCACCCCCACCAGGAGGCTGCCGCGCGCGCGCAGGATGACTGAGACGCTGTTCCTCACCAGACCGGGCCTTTCCCCGTCGCCGGAGAACCAAGTATAGCCGGGTCGGCGCCTAGCGCCGACCCGGCGGGACGCCGATCCCGGGCGGCGCCCGTCAAGGAGACGCTCCCGGGCGCCGGCAGGTTCGCCGCAGTGGCTCAGCAGGTAGGATGAGGTCATGACCGTCGACCTCGACCGCTACGCCTGCGACGAGCGCTTCCCAGGCCCTCAGATCGTGCGCCTCATCCGCCGCGCGATCGCGCAGTCGCGCCTCGACCTCAAGGGGCTGCGCGTACTCACGGAGGCCTCCGTGGGCTACCGGCGCATCACCCCGGTGATCGCCGCGCTGGCCGGCGCCGACGAGGTGTACGCCGTAGGTCGCGACAGCGCTCAGGCCTCGCGCAAGGAGGCCGAGGAGCAGACATCGTATTTCGCCGGACTGGCGCACGTAGAGGACCGGATCAAGCTCCTCTCGACGCGGTTGCAGGCCCCGCTCGCCACGGTGGACGTCGTCACCGACCTGCCCGGCGTGCGGCCGATCGACGAGTCGATCGCGCGCAACGTCGCCAAGACCGCTGCCGTCACGCTGATGCGCGGGACCGCGCACTGGCAGGCGGCGGACGTGGACGTCGCGACCTGCCGGCGAAGCGGCATCGCCGTCGCCGGCGTGGACGAAGAGGCCGTCGGCCTCTACCGCTACCTGCCGCAAGGCGTGCTCGCGAGCCTCCTCGAGCTGGGGGTCGAGGTCGCCGGCTCCACGGTGGTGGTCGCCGGTCAAGGTCCCGCCCACGCCTACGTCGTGCAGACGCTCGCCCGCCTCGGCGCACGCGTGCTCGTGGCGGCGCCGGAGTCGGCCGGCCGCATCCAGCTGCACGGCGGCGAGAAGGCCGGCGACGGACTCGCCGACGACGCCGTCACCGGCCGTCTCGCCGAGTCGGACGCGCTCGTCCTCTGCCCCGTGGCCTCCGGCGAACGCTGGGTCGGTCCCGGCGCGAGGACGGACGCGGCCCGCCTGGCGGCGGTCGCGCCGCACCTCGCCGTCGTCGGACTCGACGCCGACGCCGACCTGCGGGCGCTCGGCGCCGCAGGCGTGCGCTGCCGGCCCGCTGGAGGCCCGGACGGGCTCTTCGACCTGCTCCCGCAGGCGGTGGTCGCCCAGCACACCGCCGGCCTCCGGGTGGGCGAGGTCATGACCAAGGCGCGGCAGCGCGGCTCGTCGCCGGTGGCGGCGGAGCAACTCGCCGCCGACGAGGCGCATGCCGAACTGCTCCCCAAGGACCTGAGCGCCGCGAAGCGATAGGCGTCCGCGGCGAAGCCCGGGCCGGGGCGGCCGAGCCTGTGCCCGGTGGTAGAATCCCCGAAAACGCGGCCGTCCCCGCGGCCGTCCGTACCCACATCCATCCCCGGAGGCACCACGAACCGATTCGCCCGCCTGCGCACGGGCCGACGCACGATGGCGAGCGGCCACGGCTACTCGTTGCTGCTCAAGGACTCCGTGATCTACGGCGGCGGCCGGATGCTGCAGAAGTTCCTGACGGCGCTCATGCTGCCGCTCTTCACCGCGTTCCTGACGAAGAGCGACTACGGCATCGTCGGCATGGTCGTCACGGTCACCACGTTCCTCGACGTGTTCGTCACCATGGGCTTCGACGTCGCCTTCACGCGCTTCTACTTCGACGACAAGAGCCCCAAGAAGCGCAGCGACGTCATCACGCACGTCTTCTACGTGAAGTTCCTGTACCCGGCCGTCCTGCTGGGCGTCCTGATGGCCTTCATGCCGTGGATCTCGAGCCTGCTCATGGGGGGCGACGGCTACGCCGTCTACTTCAACATCGGCGTCGCCACGCTCTTCTTCACCAACCTGAGCGACCTGCCGTTCACGCTCATGCGGCTGGAGCACCGGCCCTGGACGTTCACCTCGTTCACCATCGCGCGCGTGCTCATCCAGGTGCCGATGGCGGTCGTCTTCCTCGCCGTCTTCGACTGGGGGCCGGCCGGCTACCTCGGCGCCAACCTGGTGACCGCGATCCTGCTCAACCTCGCCGCCCTCCCGTTCTACGCGCCCCGGCTGCGCTTTCTGTGGGACAAGGCGCTGCTACGGGCGATGCTGGCCTTCGCGATCCCGGCCATGTTCACGGCCATCTCGTTCTTCTTCCTCAAGCTGAGCGACCGGTTCTTCCTGCTGCACTACCAGGGGATCGCCGTGGTGGGTCTCTACACCGTCGCCAACTCACTCTCGCAGCCGCTGTACATCGTCGGGATGGCGTTCCGCATGGCCTGGCCGCAATGGCACTACGCCAAGCTGAACGAACCGGAACTGCACAAGCGGATGGTCTCACGCTCATCCACGTACTTCATGGCGTTCAACGGCATCCTGCTGGCGCTGGTCGGCTTCTACCTGCCACTGGTGATCCACCTGCTGCTCAACCCGAAGTTCTGGTCGGTGGGCCCGACCACGTTCGTGCTCACCCTCTCGGTGGCGCTCTACAACCTGTACTTCATCTTCTGGATCGGCGCCAACGTGGCCAAGAAGAACCGCCTGGTCCCAGTGATCACGCTGGTCGCCTCGGGCGTGAACGTCGCCCTGAACTTCCTGCTCGTGCCCACCTACGGCATGTACGCAGCAGCGTGGAACACGGTCGTGGGGTTCGGCATCCTTGCTGTGCTCGTGTATTTCGTCTCCAACCGCTGGTATCCGATCCCGTACGAGTGGCGGCGCCTGATCACCATCGGCGCGGCGACGGCGCTCACGCTCGGCGCCGGCTGGGCGATCGGGCTGGCGATCGGCGTCAGCGTGCACGAGCCGCTGGGCGACCTGCTCCTCGGCGAGCTGGCGATGACGCCGGCGCTGCTGGTCTTCCCGCTCGTGCTGTGGGTGGCGCGCTTCTTCACGCCGGGAGAGCGCGTGAAGCTGCGCGGGTTCGCCGGACGCCTGACCGGCGGCCGCGTGAAGCCGGCGTTGGGGACGGCGGGCGCGACGGGCGCGGTCGCCGGCGCGAGCGCGCCCGGCGCCGTGGCCGCTCCGGAAGCGCCAGGCGGCGCCGCGGGAGGCGCCGGCGGCGGCCCCGCCGACGAGGACGAGCTCTCCGAGGACGATCTCGAGGCTGAGGAAGAAGAGACGGAGACAGAGGTCGAGGTCGACATCGCCGAGGGCGGGAGCACGCAGATCTAGATGGGCGCCCGCGCCGACATCACGGTGGGACGGCTGGTCCGATCGCAGGGGGTGCGCCTGCCAGCGATCTGCCTCCTGATCGCGCTGCCGCTCCTCACGCTCGCTGCCGCCGCCTGCGGGTCGGAGGAGGCGGCGAGGTCGGCGCCCGCGCCGGCGGCAAGCGCGCCGGACGAGGCCGTGAAGCCTCCGTTCGTGCCGACCGACCGCACCGTGAAACTGCGCTTGCTCCGGCGCGCGGCCAGGCCGCCGCGCATCCTCATCTTCGGCGGCTCCCGGGCCACCCGCATCGAGCCCGCCTATTTCGAACGGCTCACCGGCCGCACCGGGTTCAACCTCGCCTTCCAGAACGGCCGCCCCGAGGACGCCTGGGCGTTCGTCAACTACTCGCACCGCACGTTCCCCACGACGCCCCTTCAGGTCGTGTGGCTCCTTCACGTCGAGGCGTTTCGCGAGCAGGGGCTTTCTCCGGGCCTCATTCAGGAACCACAGCTCAGCCAATGGTTCCCGCCGGCGTTGGTCGAGGCCGAGAAGAAGAAGCTCCCGCGGACCCCCGAGGAGGCCCCCCCGGGCAAGGACCTCGCGCTCACGACGTTCGGCGCCGACGGCGTCGTGCTCCGCAACCGCTACGACCTGGCAGAGGCCCGGGGACGGCCGCTCTCCCGGGCCATCGACTACTCGATCGAGACGGCGCTCGAGCGCTACGAGACGACCACCGCGGCCCTGTACCCACGGTCGCAGCAGTACTTCGAGAAGACCATGGGCCTGCTTGACGAGATGGGCACCACGCAGGTGGTCGTGCTCATGCCGCTGCATCCGCGTCTGCTGGACGCGGTGCGCGACGCGGGGTGGAGCGAGCGGCGAGCGGAGGTCGTGGCGTGGCTGCGAAGCGAGCAGAAGAAGCACGACTTCCGCGTCCTCGACCTCAGCGAGCTGTCGAGCATCAAGGGCGACCCCTACGACTTCTACGATGGCTTCCACGTCAAGCGCGCCAACGCGCGCCGGCTGGTCCGGACCGTCGTCGACGCAGTTCCGGAGGCGTTCGGCAACGAGTCCGGCGCCTCAGACTGAGCGCCGGACGACGCCTGGGGCCTGCCGCGCCGGCCCTCGCCGGCCCCGCAACGGCCTGCTCCCGGTAATATGGGCGAGCACCGACGACGGGAGATCCCGTGAAGAAGCTGCTCGTCATCGCCAATCCGTACCCGCCCATGGCCAGCGCCGGCACGACCCGCGTCGTGCGGTTCCTGCGCCACCTGCCCGATGAGGGCTGGGAGCCGGCCGTGCTGACGGCCACGGCGACGGGGCCTGCAGCGGTGCCGCCCGGCGTACCCGTCGTCCGCGCCGCCGTACCCTGGCCGAAGCAGTTGCTCGGCGGCGGCCGGCGGAGCACTGGGGTCAACCGCTGGGTGGCGGTGCCCGACCCCTACTTCGCCTGGGTCGGGCCTGCCGTACTCAAAGGCCGCGAGATCCTCCGGCAGGAGCGCTTCGACGTCCTCTTCAGCAGCTCGCCGCGACCGAGCGTGCATCTGGTCGCGGCCACGCTCGCCCGGTACGCCGGAGTGCCGTGGCTGGCCGACTACCGCGACCCGTGGTCGACGTACCAGTTCCGCCGGTACCCGACGACGGCGCACAGGGCCGCCCACGCCCGCATGGAGGCGTGGGCGCTCGGCCGCGCCGCTGCTGTGACCGCCGTCAACCGGCCGATCGTCGACGAGCTGGTGGCGCGGCACCCGTGGCTACGTGGCCGCGCGCACGTGCTGCCCAACGGGTTCGACCGCACCGAGCAGCCGGCCGATGTCTCCCTCGGCGCCGGCTTCTGGCTGGTGCACACCGGCCGGCTCTACGGCCGCGAGCAACAGGTCGCCGCGTTCCTCGAGGCGCTGGCGGCGATGCCCCCGGATGTCAAGGCCCTGTTCGTCGGCGTCGACGAGAGCCGCGTGCGCCCGGACGCCGACCGGCTCGGGCTCGGCGATCGCGTGCGCGTCGAGCCTTTCGTGCCGCTGCCGGTCGCCCTCGGCTACCAGCGCGCCGCGGACGCACTGCTGCTGGTGAACGGACGCCGGCCGGAGAGCATGTCGAGCAAGGTGTTCGAGTACCTGCAGACCGGCCGGCCGGTCTTCGCCATCTCGCCGGCCGGCTCAGCCGCCCGCGGGCTCTTCGCGGAGGTCGGCGGCGGCACCTGCGTGCTGCCCGACGACGCCATGAGCGAGCCGCTGGCCGCCTTCGTCGCTGCCGTCCGCGGCGGCGCGGCGCCGGTCGCCGACTCCTCCGCCCTCGAGCGCTACGAGCTCGGCCACCTCACCGGCCAACTGGCGGCGCTGCTGGACGAACTCGCTGGTAGGATGCCTGCATGACGGCAGGTTCTTCGCAAGGCGCAGCCGCCGGACCACGCGGCGGGGCGGCCGCCCGCAGCCGCTTCTCAGTCGGCGACGCGGCGCTGCTCGCCGCCGGAGCCGCGCTCACGGCCGCCGTCGCTGCGGCGGCTACGCGCAGTCCCACCGCCGCCGTCGGCCTGCTCGCCGTCGTCGCGCTCGCGGCGCTGCTGCTTCTCGGCCGCGAGCACGTCGCCCGCACTCGCGTCGGGACCGTCCTCACCGCTCTGCTCGTCTCGCTGCCGGTCCTCGCACTCCTGGGACCGTCGTTCGCCCTGCCGGCCATGCCCGCAGGCGTTCCTCTTCCGTCTGGTTCTCGCCGTGGTCCTCTACGCCGGGGCCTGCTATCTGCTCATCCGTCGCGACCCCATACCGTTCGCGGCCAAGGACCTCGCCCTGCCTGCCGTGCTCTGGTTCGCCTGGCTGCTCCTGGGCCTCGTGTGGGCGCCGGACAAGCTCGCGGCGGTCAACTACATCGCCATCGTCGTCACCATGGCGGCCGTCTTCGCTGGCGACGGCGGCGGCAGGCGGCTCGCGCCGTCGCCTCATCTGGTTCGGCTACTCGATGATCGCTGGCTACGCCTTCGTCGTGGGCTTCACCATCCTCGAGGCTCGGCTCGGCATCCGCCTGCCCACCTCTCGCCTGCTCACCACGGTGACGTCGCAGACCTACGCGGTCACCAGCGTGTTCCACAACCAGAACGACCTCGCCACCTACATCGTCATCTGCTGGCCGTTCATGCTCTGCGCCTTCTTCTTCACCCGGCGCTTCAAGTGGCTCCTGCTCACGCTCCTCTTCATCGCCATGGGCGGAGCCGCGTTCGTGCGCACCGGTTCACGCTCGAGCCTCGTCGCCGCGGGCATCTCCTCGCTCGCCGCGGTGGCGCTCTTCTGGCACCTCGGCCCGAGGCTCTCGAGCCGCACCGGCAAGGCCGTGATGGGCCTCGTGATCGTGTGCCTCTGCGTCTCCGCCGGCTGGCTGCTCTTCAACAACAGCTCCAACGACATGCTGCGCCAGTTCCGCCTCGAGTCGCTGCTCAGCCAGGCCCAGGCGAACAAGGGCTCCGGCGCGATCCGCAGCAGCCTCACCGATCGCGGCCTGCAGATCGCGGGTTCCACCCTGCTCGTGGGCGCCGGCCCAGGACAGGCCGAGGGCATCATCGGCTCCGGCACCGACGCCCTCGGCATCACCAACCTCCACAACTGGTGGCTCGAGACCTACGCCGACGGCGGTCTCGTCGGCTTCACGCTGCACCTCGTCTTCTTCCTGCTCCTCGCGATCGCACTGTGGCCCGTCGCGCGGCACGACCCGGACCCGCTCACGCGGTACCTCGCGAGCGGGACCTGGCTGGCGCTGCTCGGGTTCACGATCGGAGCGGTCGGGCCGAGCAGCTCGGTGAGCTTCGCTCCCATGTGGATCCTGTACGGCCTGGCGCTCGCGATCGTCTCGCGGTCGCGACTGGCGGCACGGGAGCGGGCGACGGAGCAGGAGGCGTGAACGTCCTCGTCGTATCGCACCTGTACCCCTCGCCCGGCGTGGAGCGCCATCTCTTCGTGCACGAGCAGATCCTGGCGCTCAATGAGCTCGGCGTGGAATCGCGGGTGCTGTCCCCCACGCCGTGGGCGCCGCGGATCCTCTGGCGCGACGAGCGCCAGCGGCGACGCGGCGAGAAGCCGCGCGAGGCGGTCCGCGACGGCGTCACCGCCGAGTACCCGCGCGTCCTGCAGCCGCCCAGGCGCCTCTTCTTCGACCGGCTCGGCGACCTCGCCTACCGCGAGGTCCGCCACCTGCCGTCACTCCGCTCCGGTGACTACGACCTCCTGCACGCGCACCAGGCGCTGCCGGACGGCGCACTGGCGCGGCGCCTGGCCGCCGACCTCGACGTACCGTTCGTCGTCACGGTGCACGGCGCCGATGTCTACCAGCATTTCCGTATGGGCGGCGCCGTCGAGCGCCGCGCCAAGGAGACGCTGGGCGCCGCCGACGCGGTGATGGCCAACTCGAGCGCCGTCGCCGGCCTGCTGGACGGCGTCGTCGCGCCGGAGAAGCTGACCGTCGTGCTCAACGGCACCACCGGCCTCGGAACGGCCGTCGAGCCGGCGTCCGACTACTACGCCGGCGAGCCGCTCGTGCTCACCGTCGGCTACCTGATCGAGCGCAAGGGCATCGCCGACCTCATCGCCGCCATCGGGCAGCTGCGCCGCGATGCCCGCCGGGTCCATCTCGCGATCGTCGGCGATGGACGCTTGCGCCCGGTCCTCGAGGAGCAGGCCGCGGCCGAGGGCGTCGCCGACTCCGTCCACTTCCTCGGCCGCATACCGCACGCGCGTGTCCAAGCGCTCATGGCTCGCGCGCAGCTCTTCGCCCTGCCCAGCTGGGACGAGGCCTTCGGCCTCGTCTACACGGAGGCCATGGCCCAGCGCACGCCCGTCGTCGCCGGCCGCGGCGAGGGCCCAGAGGACTTCATCGAGGACGGCGTCAGCGGCTTCCTTGTCCCGGTGCGCGACCCCGGCGCTCTCGCCGGCGTCATCGCCCAGGTGCTCGACGACCCGGAGCGCGCAGCGGTCATCGGCGCGGCCGGTCGCGCCACCGCCCTCGAGTTGAGCTGGCAGCGCAACGCGCGACGCACGCTTCACGTGTACGAACGAGTCCTGGAGGAAGGAAGCTGAGGCCATGACGCCGCCCTCGCTCAAGCTCGTCCTCACCGCCGCCGGGTGCCCCGGCGCCAGCACCTTGATCCGGATGCTCAAGGCGAACGGCGAGCGCGAGATCTCGATCCACGGCGTCGACATGCGCCCCGACGCGGTCGGACGTTTCCTGTGCGACGGATTCTCCCTGGTGCCGGCCGGAACGTCGCCCGAGTACGTGCCGGCGCTCCTCGGCGTCATCCGTCGCGAGGAGCCCGACGTGCTCCTGGTGCAGTCGTCCAGCGAGGTGGAGGCGGTGGCGCGGGCACGAGCGGCTTTCGTCGAGTGCGGCGTCACCGTCCTCGTCGGCGGCCCCGAGGCCATCGCCGTCTGCAACGACAAGGCCGCCATGCACGCCGCGCTTCGTGACACGCCGGTACTGCAGCCGAGGTTGCTCCTGCCGGCAAGCGTCGAGGAGTTCGTCGCCGGCGCTCGCGAGCTCGGCTACCCCGGCGTTCCGGTGTGCTTCAAGCCGCCCATCGCCAAGGGATCACGCGGCTTCCACGTGGTGGCCGAGGGTGGCCGCCCGGACCTGCTCGAGCGGCGCGGCGGCGTCTCCGTGCTCACCCTCGAGGAGGCCGCTGCCGAGCTCGCCACCGGCGACTCCTTCCCGCCCCTGCTGCTCATGGAGTACGTCGAGGCGCCGGAGTTCGTGGTCGACGCCCTCGTCGACGGTGGCGAGATCGTGCTCTTCCAGGCCAAGACCCGCGAGGCCGTGAGAGCCGGCCTCGCGATGTCGTTCCGCACCGTCGCCAAGCCGGATCTCGTCGCGGCCGCACGCCACATCTGCCGCCGTCTGCACCTCGATCAGTTCGTGAGCATCCAGTTCATGGGCGACCACCTCATCGAGGTGAATCCCCGCGTCTCGACCTTCGTCTACCAGGAGGACTTCAACCTCCCGTATCTGGGGATCAAGTACGCGCTGGGCGAGCTGGACGCCGAGGGCGTGGCGCTCGCCCAATCCCGCGTGCGCACCTCGCGCCGCTCGGTGCGCTACTTCGACCAGGTCTTCTGGGACGAGTGAGGGCAGAGGCCACGCAGACCCCCCGTGGCCCGATGCTATACTGCCCGATCATCTGACCACGCACGCACGCGTGCGCACTGCCATCGGCGTGATGAAGGAGGCGGACACCATGGATTGGGACGCATACGAGTATCACGCCCCCAGCGGCTCCTGGCTCGCGAGGGACTTCCGGCACGGCAAAGGCTTCGAGCACGGTCTTCAGTGCATCATCGACCCCGACGTGGTCGTCGGCGACGACGTCGAGCTCGGCCACCGGGTGCACCTCGCCTCCGGGACGCGCATCCTCGACGACGTGGAGATCGCCGACGACTGCGTGACCACCGGCATCTCGCTCGTCGGCAACCACGTGCGTGTCCGCACCGGGAGCTGCATCTCCAAAGCAGTGATCGTCGACGACTGGTGCTTCGTGGCGGCGGGGATCATGAGCTCGCACACGAAGAACATCGATCACGCCCGGCCCAACGCTCCGCAGCGCCAGCTTGTGACCCGCTTCGGCTACGCGTCGGTCATCGGCAGCCGCACGAACACCAGCGCCGGCGTCAGCATCGCACCCGGCGCCATCGTGGGCTACGGATCACACGTGGTCACCGACCTCGAGACCGCCAATGCGGTGTACTACAACGACCCGCACCCGTGGGCCACGCTGCAGCGCGAACTCGACTCCGGCAACCCTTACTACGTCGAAGTGCCGGCGGACTACGTGCCGCACGAGTTCGAGGCGGAGCTGCTCGCCAGATACCTGCCGCACTACCGCCCGTGAGCACCACCGCAGCCGACGTCGCGCGCTTTCTCCAAGGCATCGGCCAGCTCGAGGCGCTGGTCACCTCCGCCGGGGACGACGCCGCGAGCGTCACCCTCCTCGCCGTTGCCGGCGACGCCGACGCCGGGCCGAGCGACCTCGCCTGGAGCCGCTCCCCGAAGCCGGCCTCCAGCGGCAGCGGGGCCGGCCTGCTCATCTGCCCGGGACCCGCACCCGACCCGGAGACGCTCGTCGCCGGCCACGCCGTGGCCGTCTGCGAGACCCCCCGCCTCGCCATGGCCGGAGTGCTGGATCACTTCTTCGCGGAGCTCGCCGAGGATCGGGAGCCGGTGTATGCCGAACCCGCGCTGGCCGCGATCGTGGCCGCCAATCACTCCTGGGTGAAGAACGCGAGCATCGGCCCCGGCGTGAAGATCGCTCAGCACGTGGTCATCGGCTGTAGCGGGATGGGCTACGAACGAGACGCCGACGGCCGCCTCGTGCCGTTCCCCCAGATCGGTGGAGTCGTGCTCGAGGCCGACGTGGACGTCGCGGCTCACGCGAGCATCCAGCGCGGCGCCTTGGGCGATA
The DNA here is from genome assembly GCA_963695395.1 of uncultured Thermoleophilia bacterium. Lineage (GTDB taxonomy): Bacteria > Actinomycetota > Thermoleophilia > UBA2241 > UBA2241 > CAIXSE01. The sequence goes on from CAVOGK010000006.1 coordinate 22,957, forward strand.
CCCTGCTGCGCCGCGGCGCCAAGATCGGTCCGCACGCCAACGTGGGCCACAACGTGGAGATCGGTGAGGACGTGCTCGTGACGGGCCACGCGCAACTCGGTGGCGGCTGTAGCCTGGGCGCCGGAGCCGTCGTCTGGCAGTCGGCCTCCATCGCGAACGGCGTGTGTGTCGGCGAACGCGCCGTCATCGGCATGGGCGCCTGCGTACGCAAGGACGTCGGCGCCGGCGAGGTCTGGGCCGGCAACCCCGCGCGCCGTCTCCGCTGACCGGCGACGTCGCGCCTCGACCCACAGTCCGTCTGCTCCCGTCGGCGAGACCAGCCGAGCCGTCCGGATTCGCGGCCCCGCCACCTTGACGAGTATCATCGCCGGGCGGGTACGACCAGGCGCCCGCAGCGGCGCCGCGAAAGGACGAGCATGAGGTTCGAGCAGTTTCTTGACAAGGCGGCCGTCCGCAACCCGGCGATCGTCTTGCAGGTATCGTGGGCCAACGGCCTCGACATCCTTCGCGACCTGGACTGCCACGGCGTCCCGCTGCTCGCCCTCGACGCCAATCCCCGAGCGCTCGGCCTGAGCTCACGACGCGCCGCCGGCATGGTGTGCCCAGACCCCAAGCAGGATGAGGAGGCCTTCGTCTCCTTCCTCGAGGATCTGGGCAAGCGGCTGCCACAGCGCGCCGTGCTCTTCCCCACGCACGACGAGTACATCTGGCCGATCTCACGCCACGCCGAGCGCCTCGAGCCCTGGTTCATCATCCCGTTCTCGCGCTGGGAGACGATGCGGCATCTCCACGACAAGCAGACGCAGATCGAGAGCGCCTGGCGCTGCGGCGTCGACACGCCGAAGACGGTGTTCATCGACTCCGAAGCGGATCTGGAGCGCGGCGCCGACGAGATCGGCTTCCCCGCCATCTTCAAGCCCGTGGAATCGCTGGCCTTCAAGCTGCGCTTTCACCGTCACGTGCTGCAGATCGGCTCTCGCGACGAGCTGTCGAGTGTGTATGCGCGGGCGAACGATTGCGGCACACTGATGATGCAGGAGATCGTGCCCGGCGGCGACGACGAACTGTACACCCTCGGCTCGTACCTCGACGAGGAGTCACGTCCACTGGCGTTGTTCACCGGTCACAAGCTCCGCCAGCATCCTCCCGTGTTCGGGCATTGCCGCATGGCCGTCAGTCGCTGGGTGCCCGATCTGGCGGACGCCGGCGTGCGGCTGCTTCAGGAGCTCGGCTACCACGGGGTCAGCCAGGTCGAGTTCAAGCGCGACGTCGACGATGGGCGCTACAAGCTGATGGAGGTCAACGCCCGTCACTGGATGTGGCACGCGCTCGGCACCGACTCCGGCGTCAACCTCTCCTACGCCGCCTATGCGGACGCCATCGGCCGGCCCTTCGTGGCGCCGCCACAGAACGAGGGCGGCAGATGGGCGATCTTCCTCACCGACGCACGCGATTCACTGCATGAATGGCGCAAGGGTCAGCGCCGCCTGCTCCCCTGGATCCGCACCTACACCGACGTACGGCGCGATGGCCTCTACGACCTCGCCGACCCCATGCCCGGGCTCCTGGCCACGACGCGCCAGCTCCGCCGGGCGATCACCCGCCGGCCACGAGGCGGCGGAGCCGCTGGAGCCGGCACGTGAAGCAGTCGTCCTTCCTGAAGAAGGCCGGCGCCACGAACCCCGCCGTCGTCCTTCAGGCGAGCTATGCCTGCGGCCTCGACATCATCCGCGATCTCGGGCGCAACGGCGTACCGGTCGCGGCGCTGGACCCCGACCCGCACGCCATCGGCCTGCGCTCGCGCTATGCCGCCGGCCTCGTCTGCCCGGACCCCCTCGAGGACGAAGAGGCCTTTCTCGCCTACCTCGAGGAGCTTGGACGGCGACTGCCCCGGCGCTCCGTCGTGTTTCCCAGTCACGATGAGTACATCTGGCCCCTCTCGCGTCACGCGCAGCGGCTGGAGCCTTGGTACATCGTGCCCTTCTCGCGCTGGGAGGTCATGCAGCGAGTGCACGACAAGCGCGCTCAGCTGGAGGCCGCCTGGAGCGCCGGCGTCGACACGCCGAAGACGGTGTTCGTCGAGTCCGGAGAGGAGCTCGCCGCCGCAGCCGGCGAGGTGCCGTTCCCGGCGGTGCTCAAGCCGGTGGAGTCGCTGGCATTCAAGCTGCGCTTCCGGCGACACATCATCGATGTGGACTCGCCGGCCGAGCTGCAGCGCATCTACGACAAGGTGGACGACCTCGGACTGCTGATGCTGCAGGAGCGCGTGCCGGGTGGGGAGGACGAGCTCTGGACCGTCGGCTCCTACCTGGACGCGCAGTCTCGGCCGCTGGCCGTGTTCTGCGGCCACAAGCTGCGCCAGTATCCCCACTCGGGGGGCAGCTGCCTGGCAGGCGTCAGCGCCTGGGATCAGCGCCTCGTCGATGCCGCGCTCAGCCTGCTGAAGGCACTCCGTTTCCACGGCGTGAGCCAGGTGGAGTTCAAGCGTGATCCGCGCGACGGTCGCTTCTGCCTGATGGAAGTCAACGCGCGCCACTGGAAGTGGCACGGGCTGTCGACGGCCAGCGGCGTCAACCTCTCGCTGGCGGCCTACCGCGACGCCACGGAGCACCCCTTCCTGGCCCAGCGCCAGACCGACGGCGTCAAGTGGATCGTCGCCAACAAGGACGTACCACTGGCGATCCTCGAGATCGCCAAGCGAGAGCGCCGCGCCGGCGACTACGTGCGCTCGCTGCGCGGCACGCGCATGGACGGCCTTCACTCGCTCACCGATCCGGTGCCCGGTGCGTTGAACGCCTACCGGGTCGCGCGCCAGGTGGTGACGCGTCAGCCGCGCGCGAGAGCGGACGTGTGAGCGGTTCGCCGCCCCCTCCGGCCACCCTCGAGGTCTTCCTCGACGCGCCTCCGGAGTTCGAATCCCGCGCCGCCTGGGTCCTCGAGACGCTGTTGGCGCCGCTGGGCCGCAGGGTCGCGGTGGTTCGCGACCCTGCGCAAGCAAGAGGTGCCGCTCTCGCCTACGCGCCGGCTCCCGTTGCCGGTGTGCCGACGATCCCGCGCAGCGCCGAGGCCCTGGATCTGTTCGCGGCCACGAAGCCGTTGCCCGCCGGCGCATTCGCGCGACGCCCGCGGACGGGGACCGGCCGGGCCGCGGAGGATGCAGGCCCGCTCGTCGCCGCGTTTCCTGCCGCTGACCCCGCCGGCTTTGCGGCGCCGGTCGACCTCGTCGCCTCGTCCTTCGCCCTCCTCGCCTGTTGGGACGAACGCACCAGCAGCGAGCGGGACCGCTACGGCCGCCTGCCGTACTCCGCCAGCCTCTTCGCCGCCAACCCCGAGCTCAAGATCGACGAGCCGGCCGTCGACGGCTACGTGGAGCTCCTGCGCGCCGTCCTGACTCCCCGCCTTGCGGCCCTCGGGCTCGAGCCCCTGCCGAAACCGGGCTGGATGTGGGGAGACGGAGGATTCGCGGTCGCGCTCACGCACGACCTGGACAATCTCTGGCGCTGGACGCGGCGCGGGTTCGCCGCAGCAGGGTACCGGACGACCCGCGGTGTCTACAGCCGCGATTGGACCGCCGCGCGCCGCGAGCTCGGCGACGCCGGCGACTGGCTCGTCCGTCATCTCCCGCGACGCACTGATCCCTACTGGACCTTCCCCACGATCCTCGGCGGCGAGGACGTTCGCGGCGTCACGTCCACCTTCTTCGTCATCGCCCGTCACACGCACAAGCAGGACGGCAACCAGCCGGGGACGTATCGCAGGCGCATTCCCGAGGCTCTCTCGCTGCTCGCCCGGCACCGGCGTGAGATCGGCCTGCACGGCAACGATGCCGACCGCCTCGGGCTCGACCCGCTGCTCGATGACCGCGCTCTCCTCGCGCGCGACGCCCACGCCGAGGTGCACGGGATCCGCTACCACTACCTCCGCTGCCTCTATCACGAGACACTTGCCGCTGCTGGAGCAGGCGCGGCTCAGCTACGACACGAGTCTCGCCTTCGCCGAGCACGAAGGCTTCCGCTGCGGCTGCTCCTTCCCCTTCCGCCCCTACTCGCTGGCCGAGGAACGACCGCTCGACCTGGTCGAGCTGCCCCTGGCGGTGATGGACGGGACGCTGCAGCAGCCGCACTACCGCAACCTGCCGGCGAGCGAAGCCGCGCGTGCGGCCGCCGCCGTTCTCGCGCGCGTGCGCGCGAGCGGCGGCGCTTCCAGCTTGCTGTGGCACAACAACCGCTTCGACCCGCGCCTCTCGCGGGGCTACGACGAGGTCTACTGGAAGCTCGTGGATGGGGTGCGGGAGCACGGCGGCATCGCCACCTCTGCGGGGAGCATCGTCGCGCGCTGGCGGGAGGCCTTCGGGATGCCCGAGCCATCGTCCCTGCGGGCAGCGGGAACCCTGGTCTGCGCGCACCGCATCGACGCGACCTCCGATGCCGGGAGCATGGCGTGACCCGGGTCCTTCACCTCAGCGTCGTCCACAGGCCGGACGACCCGCGCATCTACGAGCGCGAGTGCCGCACCTTGGCGCAGGCCGGCTACCAGGTCATGTACATGGCGCCGGGAGCCGAGCCGGGACGCGACGACGCCGGCGTGATCCTCTCGCCGCTGCCCGAACGCGGTCGCAGCACCCGATTCCTGAGCTCGGGGGAGATCATGGCGGCGCTGTGCAGGCTCCGACCCGACGTGCTGCACGTGCACGACCCGGAGCTGCTCACCCTGTTCCCGGCGGCGAAGGCGCTCGTGCCGCGGCTCGTCTACGACATGCACGAGTACGTGCCGGAGGCTGTGGCCGGCAAGCCGTACATCCCGGCCGCCGTCCGGCCCGTGGCCTCGCGGACGACGGCGGTCGCCCAGCGGAGCCTTGCGGCGCTGGGCTCCGGCGTCGTGGTCGTGGCCGACGAGCAGCTGGCGGCCCTCGGCGGCACGCCGGAGCTCCGTCTCGTGCTGCCGAACTACCCGCGGGTCGAGCGCTTCGAGGGCGCCGCCGCGATGCCGGAGCTCGCCGCCGATCCGCGGCTCAAGTTGATCTACGTCGGCAGCCTGTCGCGCGGTCGCGGCTGCACGATGATGCTGGACGTGATGGAAATGCTGGAGCCCGACGAGGCCGTGCTCTACCTCGGCGGCACGTTCAACGACCCCGCCCTCGAGACGGAGGTCCGCGCCAGGCTGGCCGCCGGCCTCGACCAGCGCGTCAAGCTGCTCGGCCGGATACGCCCGGCTGATCTGCCCGCGTACCTGGGGGCGGCGGACGTGGTCTGGGTACCCTCCGTGCCGACCAGCCAATACCGCTTTCCGACGGTCCCCACCAAGCTCTTCGAGGGAATGGCGATGGGCCTCGCCGCGCTGGTCAGCGATCTGCCGGGGCGCGGCGATCTCATCCGCCTCGAACAGTGCGGCCTTACCGTCGAACCCGGTGTCGATGGCCACCTCTCCGGCGTGCGGCGCCTGCTCGCCGACCGCTCGGAGCTGGCGGCTATGGGCGCCCGCGGCCGGCGCGCGGTCGAGCGACGGTACTCCTGGGAGGCCGTGGAGGACCATTTGGTAGACTTCTACAGGTCGCTCTGCGCCGGACTGGCGTAGACGTCTCCGGCGCACTGGGTCCCGACGCGCGAAACGCCTCACCGGGGAGAGCCTCACGTGAGCATCGAACGCTTTGACAACGTGCTCGTCCTGGCGCCGCACACCGACGACGGCGAGTTCGGATGCGGCGGCACCATGGCCCGCCTCATCGAAAGCGGTGTCAAGGTGACGTACGCCGCCTTCAGCACCGCCGCGAAGAGCGTCCCCGAGGGCTTTCCCAAGGACGTGCTCAAGCACGAAGTCCGCAGCGCCACCGGCGTCCTCGGCATCCCTGAGGAGTACCTCAAGGTCTACGATTTCGAGGTCCGCATGTTCCCGACGCTGCGCCAGGACATCCTCGAGGAGATGATCGTCCTGCAGCAGGAGCTCGACCCCGATTGCGTGCTGCTGCCGGCGCTGATCGACCTGCATCAGGACCACAAGACGATCGCCGAGGAGGGTCTGCGCGCGTTCAAGCGCACCACCGTGATGGCCTACGAGATCCCCTGGAACAACCTCAACTTCCAGCAGCAGGCCTACGTACGGCTCGAGGAGCGCCACATCGACAAGAAGGTAGCGGCCCTCGCCTGCTACGAGAGCCAGGGACACCGGAACTACACGCGCGAGGACTACATCCGTAACGTCGCGCTCACGCGCGGCATCAACATCGGCTGCGACTTCGCCGAGGTGTTCGAGGTGTACCGCTGGATCCTGTAGCGCGGCTCATGCCGATCTGCGGCACCTGCGCTCGACGACATCTGGGAGCCCGTCACTCGTGCACATCCTCTTTCTGACCCACTACTTCACACCGGAGAACAACGCTCCCGCCGCGCGCGTGCACGGCATGGCGAAGGAGTGGGCGCGCTGCGGGCACCGCGTCACGGTGCTCACCTGCGCGCCCAACGTCCCCGCCGGGGTCGTGTATGAGGGCTACGAGAACAAGCTGTACCAGGAGGAGTGGGTCGACGGCATCCGCACGGTCCGCGTCTGGACCTGGCTGGCCGCCAACCGCGGCCGCGTGCGCCGCGGCCTCAATTACCTCTCGTATCTGGCCGCGGCCGGCGCGGCCGGACCGCTGTTGCGACCGCGCGCCGACGTCGTCATCGCGACCAGCCCACAGTTCTTCGCCGGCTGGGCGGGCTGGCCGGTCGCCCGCGCCCACCTCGCGCCGTTCGTGCTGGAGGTCCGCGACATCTGGCCCGACTCGATCGTCGCGGTCGGCGCCCTCGAGCAGGGCCGCATCATCAGCACACTGCGGCGGCTGGAGCACGCCCTGTACGGCGGCGCCGACCACATCGTCGCCGTCGGTGACGGCTATCGCATGAACATGATCCGCAAGGGCGTCGGTCCGTCCAAGATCTCCGTAGTGACCAACGGCGTGGACGTCGATCTGTTCCAGCCGCGCGAGCCCGACCAGGACCTGCGCGCGCGGCTCGGCTTCTCGCCGGACACGTTCGTGATCGCGTTCGCCGGCACGATCGGCATGGCCAGCGGTCTGGAGGTGGTTCTGGGAGCCGCCCGCAGGCTCAAGACCAAGGGTCGTGACGACATCGCCTTCTTGCTCGTCGGTGACGGCGCCGTGCGCGCCGAGCTACAGGAGCAGGCGCGCGCGGAGGGCCTCGCCAACGTCGTGTTCACCGGCCTCGTGCCACGCCCCGAGTTGCCCGCGTACCTCGCGAGCAGCGACGCCTGCCTCGTGCACTTTCGCAAGGACGACCTCTTCGGCACGATCCTGCCGAGCAAGTTCTTCGAGGACGCCGCCATGGAGCGGCCGATCCTCCTCGGGTTCGAAGGCGACGCCCGGACGATGCTCGAGGAGGCCGACTGCGGCATCGCCTTCGAGCCGTCCAACGACGAAGCGCTCGCGGTGGCGGCCGAAGGCCTCGCCGACGCCCCTGCCGCGCAGCGGCGGCGGCTCGGGGAGAACGGCCGCCGCTACGTCCTCGAGCACTTCGACCGCCGCAAGCTCGCGCACGACTACCTCGACATCCTCGAGCGCGTGCGCGCCGCTCACCGGCGGGCGCGCCGGTGAGCGGCCGGACCGCCCGTCCACCCGACTGCGATAGGATGTCCGCGAGCAGTCACCGCCCCCGGAGGAGCCCATGAGCAGCGACGAGAGCACGACCATCGACGTCGGTTCCTGGTTCACCACGCTCGCCCGCAACTGGTGGGTCATCGTGGGCCTCGTCGTCATCGGCGTGATCGTCGGCGCCGTCGTCACCCTGGCCCAGCCCAAGGAGTACAGCGCCACCGCCTCCGTGTACATCGGGCAGACCACGGACGCGAACGGCAACCCCATGGCCGGCCTCAACTCCAACGCCAAGGCCGCCGTGCAGTTGCTCGCCAGCCAGGCCGTGCTCAAGGAGGCGGCCGACCGCACCGGGATGGACATCTCCGCCGGCGCGCTCGGCAAGGAGACCACCGTCCAGACGCCGTCCTCCACGGTCAAGACGTCGACGTCGGTCGTCAACATCGTCGTCATCACCGTCACCGACACTGATCCGGAGCGTGCGGCAGCCGCCGCCAACGCGCTCGCGGACGCGCTCCTCGAGCGCCTCGAGCACCGGCACCGAACAGAAGATCGCGCTTCTGGAGGCGCAGCTGGCGACGGGCAAGAAGCAGCTCGCCGCTTCGCTGCACGCGGCGTCGCCGCACAGAAGGCGATCGCCGCGATCGCCGCCGGCAGCGGCTCGACCGCCGAGAAGGCGACCGCGTCCGCGGCCTGGGTCGCCGTGTCGGCAGGCCGCCGCGACCGAGCAGGAACAACTTCTCGCCAGCAATCAGAAGTCTGAGCTCCAGCTGCTGACGGCGGAGCAGGTCGAGCAGCCGCGCATCCTCCACGAGGCCGCGGTACCCGACACGCCCAGCGGCCCGACCATGTCGCTCAACGTGGCGATCGGCGCGCTGGCCGGGCTCGTGATCGGCGTCATCGTCGCGTTCGCGCGCCGCGGCCTGGCCGACCGCCGCGCCGCCAAAGCCGCCGCGGCCGCCTGAGTCGCGCTCAGGCGTCGTACACGTCCGGTCGCCGGTGCTCCAGCGATGGGATCTGCGCCCGCACCCCGTCCAGCCGCGTCAGGTCGAGATCGGCGACGCACACGCCGATGCCGTCGTCGACCCGCGCCAGCACGGTGCCCCACGGGTCGACGATCATGCTGTTCCCGAAGCACTCGCGCCCCGGCAGATGCTCGCCGATCTGGTCTGGTGCGAGCACGAAGCAGCCGGTCTCGATAGCCCGGGCGCGCAGCAGGACTTCCCAGTGGGCCGCGCCCGTGTGCGCCGTGAACGCTGACGGCACGCACAGCACGCGAGCGCCGCGCAGCGCGAGCGAGCTGTAGAGGCCGGGAAAGCGCAGGTCGTAGCAGATCGAGAGGCCCAGCCTCACGGCATCCCCATCGACGTTGTCGATGTCGGCGGTGACGATCTCCTCCCCCGCCGCGACCTCCTCAGACTCCCGGTACTCGACTATCCCCGAGGTGACGTCGAAGAGATGGATCTTGCGGTAGACGGCGCGCAGCGAACCGGCAGGATCGAACAGCGCCGACGTGTTGTGCACCCGGTCGGCGGACGACGCGGGTTCGTAGACCGAGCCGGCGAGCAGCCAGACGCGGCGCCTGGCGGCGAGGTCGGCGAGGGCTCTGTTGGACGGCCCATCCGGAGCCTCCGCGGTCGCCACTATGCCCTCGCGCCGCCCCTTGTAGGCCCACGTCTCGGGCAGGGCGATGAGGCGCGCTCCCCGGTCCGCGGCGTCCTCGACCAGTTCGAGTGCGGTGCGGACGTTCGCCGCCACGTCCGCACGCGTGTTCATCTGCACGCAGGCGACGCGGAGCACGCCCGGGCCGCGAACGGTCTCGCGTTCTTCCCCGCCTGGGCTCACGCGCCGCTCCCCGGCCCGCAGGCCATGAGCGACAGCAGTTCGTACCCGACCGTTGCCGCGAACGTCGCCGTGAGGTTGCTGCTGTCGAGTTCGGGCACGACCTCGACGACGTCGGCGCCGGCGAGGTCGAGCCCACGGCAGGCCCTGATCAGCGTGAGCGCCTGCATCGAACTGGGTCCTCCGGCCTCGGGCGTGCCCACCGCCGGAGCGAACGCGGGGTCGACGAAGTCGACGTCGACGGTCACGAACGCCTTGATGCCGGCAGCCGCTTCGACCGTCGCCGCCACCATGCCGGTGCCGAGCTGGGCGAGGTCCTCCCACGGCACCACGGTGAAGCCGAGCTCGCGCGCCTGGTCGTACTCGTCCGGGGAGTCGAGCCCGCCGCGCATGCCGAAGAGAGCAGAGCGGCTGGGGTCGACGACGCCCTCTTCCACGGCGCGGCGGACGACGGTGCTGTGGATGTGCCGCTGACCGGCGCTCTCCTCGAGACAGTCCGTGTGCGCACCGAAGTGCAGCAGGGCGACGGGACCATGCTTCGCCGCCACAGCGCGCAGCTCGGCCAGCGTGACGGTGTGGTCGCCGCCGACGCCCAGTGGGACCGCCCCAGCCGCCACCACGAGGTCGACGGCGTCCTGCATGGTCGTGAGGCTACGGTCGGTGAAGCCGGCGACGAGGTGCGCGTCGCCGGCGTCGACCACCGAGAGCCGCTCGAAGACGGCGACGCGCTGCGCCGGGTTGTAGGCAGGGCGGATCGTGAGCGAGGCCTCGCGCACGGCTCGGGGCCCGAAACGCGCGCCCGAGCGCACGGCGAGGCCGGTATCGAACGCCAGGCCGAGTACGACGACGTCGACGCCGTCGTACTGCGTGACATGCGGAAGCCGCAAGAACGTGTTGACGCCTGCGATCCGCGGAGACCGCGCCCCGCCTTCAGGCCCGTATCCCTTCATGGACGCCTCCTAGCAAGACGGTCGGGTACCGGCACAAGTGTACCGTCTAATCCTTCCGTGTCCTCTGCCGATATCACTCTGTGCGCGGGCACGCACGGTCTTGGGAGCCTGTGCGCGCGGCACCAATGGGGAGAAGGGCATGCCGGGTGAGAAGACCCACATTCTGGTCATCGACGACGACGCCGACCTGACGGCGTCCGTCGCCGCCGTTCTGATCGCGCACGGCTACGACGTGACCGCGGCGAACAGCGGCGAGGAGGGACTCGAGCTCGCCTTCACCGGCCACCCGCACCTCGTCCTTCTCGACGTCGCCATGCCCGGCATGGACGGTCATGAGGTCTGTCGCGAGCTCCAGTTCGGCTACACCAAAGACATCCCCGTGGTCTTCCTCACCGGAAGGACGGACCTTGCGGACATGATGGAGGCCAGCCGCTCGGGCGCTTCCGCGTACATCACAAAGCCCTTCCGCTCCGAGAACCTGTTGCGCACGGTCGCAGACGTGTTGCGCGACACGAGCGTGTACCACGACGACATCACGGGACTGCCGACTCTCGCGAACGTGCAGCTCGAAGTCCAGCGAACGCTCTACGGCCAAGGGCAGCTCGGCGTCATCTGTGTGAGCCTGGGAGGCATGCACGCCCTGGAGCAGTTGCAGGGCTTCGAGGTCGTGGACGACGTGTACCGCATCATAGGAACGGGACTGCAGCAAGCGCGAGGCGAGCTCATCCGCGACGGCGACTTCGTCTCCATCTCGAGCCTCGGTGCCATCTTCCTCGTCATCCTCTCGCAGGGGCGCCAGCGCGGGCCTATCTCCGAGGGCGACCTGCTGACGATCAAACGGCGTCTCGAGGGAGACCTGCTGCAGCGGCTCGAGAACGAGCTCGAGGCCCGCTTCCTGGCCGGAGTCGACCTCTTCATCGGGTCCTCCCGTCTCACCCAGTCGCCGAAGGTGCGGTTCAAGCGCGCGCTGCTCGACGCCATCGAGCGCGCGACCCGGTCCATCGAGGTGGAGCGCGACGAGATCCGCGCGCGGCTCAGCGACGAGTTCGAGCAGGTCCTCTCGCTGCAGCGGCTGACCTGCGTCATCCAGCCGATCGTCGACCTGCACACCTACGAGGCGATCGGCTACGAACTGCTCTCCCGTGGCCCGGTCGAGAGCGAGCTTCACCTTCCCGACGCGCTCTTCGAGGTGGCGCGCAGCAATGGCCGCGTCACCGAACTCGACAGGCTCTGCCGCATGACCGCCTCGCGCGCCGGCGCGACACTCCCGCCGGACTCCCTGCGCTTCGTGAACACAGAGCCGGTGACGATGCTGCTCCACGCGCACGGCGACACCTTCGTGCGGGAGTTCGTGGAGGCGACGCCCGAGCGTTTGCGTGGTCGGACGGTGATCGAGATCACCGAGAACAACGTGATCGACGACTTCGACCGCATGAGGGAGATCGTGCAGCAGCTCCGCGCCAACGGCTTCCGCGTCGCCGTCGACGATGCCGGGGCAGGCCACTCCGGGCTGCAGACGATGGTCGAGATCGAGCCCGACTTCATCAAGCTCGACATGTCGCTCATCCGCGGCCTGGAGAGCTCGCTCGTCAAGCAGAAGCTCGTGCGCACGCTTCACGATTTCTGCACCGACGCAGACATCGGGCTGATCGCGGAAGGCGTCGAGGCGCGCCCGCAGCTCGACGCCCTGCGCAGGCTCGGCGTATCGCTCGGGCAAGGCTTCCTCTTCGGCCGCCCCTGCGCTCCCGAGCCGCTCTGCGCCGCGTACCCACCACTGGAAGCCGCCACCGTGCTGTGATAGCATGCCGCGCACGATGACGACCCACGACGCCAATCGCAGCGACAGCACCTCCTGCGCCAATCGGCGTCGCTGGGCCTGGCGCGCCTAGCGCGCCTACCTTGACACCCGCGTGGGCCCTGCCCGCACCCTCTGACCGCACTTGAGCGGTCGTCCCGTCCCCTGACACGGAGCGCAGGATCAGTGCATCTTCATCCAGAGACGCGTCATCAGCCCAAGTGTCATTCGAGAGGAGGTCGGTCATGAGCGAGTACAAGAAGAAGTTCGTCCTTGACGAGGAGAGGATCCCCAAGGCCTGGTACAACATCGTGCCCGATCTCCCCACGCCACCCCCACCGCCACTCAATCCCGCGACCCTACAGCCGGCGGGCCCCGACGATCTGCTGCCCATCTTCCCGCCGAGCATCGTCGCGCAGGAGGTGTCGGCCGAGCGCTACATCGAGATACCCGAGGAGATCCACCAGATCTACCGCATCTGGAGGCCCACGCCGCTCATCCGAGCCACCGGCCTCGAGAAGGCGCTCGACACGCCGGCCAAGATCTTCTTCAAGAACGAGGGCGTCAGCCCGGCCGGCTCGCACAAGAGCAACACCGCCGTCGCGCAGGCGTACTACAACAAACTCGACGGCACCACGCGCCTCGCCACCGAGACCGGCGCCGGCCAGTGGGGCAGCGCCCTCAGCATGGCCTGCCAGATGTTCGACCTCGAGTGCATGGTCTACATGGTCAAGGTCAGCTACCACCAGAAGCCCTACCGACGCAGCATGATGCAGCTGTGGGGCGGCACCGTGATCCCCAGCCCGAGCGACCAGACGAACGCCGGTCGAGCGGTCCTGGCCGAAGACCCCGAGTCACTGGGCAGCCTCGGCATCGCCATCAGCGAGGCCGTCGAGGACGCAGTGACACATCCGGGCTCCAAGTACGCCCTGGGCAGCGTCACCAATCACGTCCTCCTGCACCAGACGATCATCGGCGAGGAGGCGATCCTGCAGGCCCAGGACGCCGACGCCTATCCCGACGTCGTCATAGGCTGCGTCGGCGGCGGCTCGAGCTTCGGCGGACTGGCCTTCCCCTTCCTGCGGGAGAACCTGGCCGGGAAGACGAACACGCGCCTCGTGGCCGTCGAACCCACCGCCTGCCCCTCGCTCACCAAGGGTCAGTTCCGCTACGACTTCGGCGACGAGGCTCAGACCACGCCGCTGTTCAAGATGTACACGCTGGGCCACGACTACATGCCGCCCGGCATCCATGCCGGCGGCCTGCGCTACCACGCCATGGCGCCACTGCTCAGCCACGTGTACGACCTCGGGCTGCTCGAAGCGGTCTCGGTAGCGCAGACCAAGGTCTTCGAGGCGGCTCAGCTCTTCGTCAAGACGGAGGCTATCGTGCCGGCGCCCGAGAGCGCCCACGCGATCCTCGCCGCGATCACCGAAGCGCTGAAGGCCAAGGAGGAGGGTGTGAGCAAGAACATCCTGTTCAACCTCACCGGCCACGGCCTCCTGGACCTCGGCTCCTACGACCGCTATCTCGCGGGCGAACTCGAGGACTACGACCACCCGGAGGAAGCGATCGCCGCGTCGATCGCGAAGCTCCCCAACGTGTAAGACCACCGCAGATTCGCAAGCGTCCTGGAGGGCGGCGGGGCTCAGGTCCCCGCCGCCCTCCGCGCGCTCTCAGACCTGTCGCGTCGCCAGAACGTCCGCGGCTCGCACCCCGAGGTAGACCTCGACACGACCGCCGGCAGTGTGGAGGTCCACGCCGAGCAGTTGCTCGATGCGGGCCAGCCGTTTGCGCAGCGTGTTGCGGTGGACGTACAGGGCGGCCGCCGTCTCCGCGGCCGATTCGCCGCACGCCAGGTAGGTCTCCAGCGTCCTCAGCAGGTCGCCGTGTCCGCGGCGGTCCGCGTCGCGCAGCCGACCGACCACGGCGTCCTCGAGCTCCTGCAGCTGGTCGTCGGGAAGGCCGTCGAGCACCCGGTAGCGACGGCCCAGGTCGTCGAACGCCACGACCTGGGCGGCCTCGCCTGCGGCCAGGCCCGCGTGACGTAGCGCGAGGCGCGCCTGGCCGGACGCTCTCGGCACCAGGGTCAGCCCCGAGAGCGCCGAGGAGACGCCGACGTCGATGCGCTCGGCGCGCACGCGCGCCTCGGCGCTCTCGACGACGTCGACGAGAAACTCCTTGACGGCGGCCGTATCGTCGCACTGCGAGAGCGGCGCGAGGACGAGGACCTGTCCGCGGCTGCGCCGGGAGAGGAACGGCACTCCGTGCTCCTCCAGCAGCCGGTCCACCGTCCCGAGCAGGGCGTCGGCCATGGCATCGGCGACCGATGGGTGGTCCCGGCGGCTCCCTCCTGAGACGCCGATGGAGAAGGCCACCATGCGCCACGGCTCCGTCGGCTCGATGCCGTGGTAGTACAACCGCTCGCCAAGCTCGGATGCTGCGCCGCGACCGTGCATGAGCATGTCCAGCAGGCCGGCGCGCATGCGGCGCCGCTGGAGCGAGACGTTTCGCCCCGTCGCGGCCTCCACCTCGAGCAGACGCTGCGCGAACGTCAGGGCTTCGTCCGCGAACTCGGAGATGAGGCTGCCCTCGGGATGCGCGGCCATGAGGACCTGCTCGACGGCGCCATCGGCGCGCGCCTCGCGAAACGCGACGTGTCGCCCCTGCACGTCAAAGACGGAGCGCGGCGTCCCACTCAGCAAGACTGTCCTGTAGGCGCTCCAGGCGGCGCGAGCGAAGGCGTCCGCGCTTCGATCAGTGGCCGGCGGGAAGCTCCCGACCAGCCGCCCCGAACCGGCAAAGAGAAGCATCGAAGCGCCCAGCAGCTCGCCGACGCGGCGGACCAGGCCGCTGGGGTCCTGCTCGGCGAGGAGCACTTCGAGGAGCTGCTTCTGCAGGGCCACGCTCCGGCGCAGGCGATGCATGTCGCGTGAGGAGAGCGCGTGGAACACGTAGCTCGTGATCTCGCGGAACGGCGTGTCGAGAGGCACGCGCAGAAGCGGCAACTCCTCCTGGTCGGCTGCCGCGGCCATCTCCGGCGGGATGGTCACGCGCACGTTGGGCATGATCGCCACACCGACGCCCACCATGCCGCTCTGCTTGAGCAGCTCGACGAGACGAACCGCCGACCGGGGATCTTGCTCGAAGCGCGGGCCGGTGGTCAGCAGCAGGCTCCCCTCGACCATCCACGGCGTCGGGTCCTCGAGGTCGCCGATGTAGACGGCCTCCACGGACCGGTCGATGCCGGAGCGGCCGGCGACCACCTCGAGGCCCAGACCCCCGGACTCGACCAGCTCGCGAAGCGTCAGAGCTTCGTTTGGTGAGCGTTCTGCCACCGCGCGCCCCTCTCGGGTGAGCACCTGCACCGCAGATGATACCTGACGCGCAGGCGCGCCGGAGAGGCGCGCCGCGATCAGCCGGCGGCGGGCTCCAGAGCGACGGCACGCACCGGCGCGCCGTCGCAGCCCACGAGGTTCAGGGGAACGAGGAGCAGGAGCGGCTCGACGCCGGCAGTGAGCAGCGCCGTCCCGGCGAGATTCTCGGCGATGAACCCCCCGGCGTCCGCGAACATGTCGTGGACGGGGAACTCCTCGCCGCCGGTGAGATCCGCGTTCAGGGTGTCGATGGCGATGGTGCGGACGCCGGCGTCGAGCAGAGCCCGGCCGACATCCGCGGACAGATACGGATGCTCGAAGAAGCGTTCCGTGCCCGCATGCGCGTACCACCCGGTGGCGAACAGCACGATGCGGCCGGGCGCGAGCCGCCCGCGGTGCGACTCCAGGTCCGCCAGCGTGATGCGTTCGCGCGGCTCCTTGCCCCTCACGGCCACGACCACGCCAGGTCCCACCGTGAGCTCGAGCGGCATGCGGTCGACGGTCGCGCCGTCGTCACGGAAGTGGAACGGCGCGTCGATGTGCGTGCCCGTCTGCGTTCCGATCTGCACGTGGCTGAGGTTGTAGCCGTCGTCGGCGACCGTGGTGGCCGTGAAGATGCGCGGCTCCGGGTCGCCCGGGTAGATCGGGACGGTCTCGGTGAGCGGGTGCGAGAGATCGACGAGGCGGGCGGCGGTGCCTGCGTCCCCGCCCTCCCCGCCGCCCGTCATCCAGCTCGGGAGCCGCACATTCACAGCGTCGTCAGCGCGAGCACGGCCTTCTCGGTGTGCATACGGTTCTCGCCCTGGTCCCAGAAGACGCAGTACTCGCTCTCGATGACCTCGTCGACCATGTCCTCGCCGCGCGTGCCGGGGAGACAGTGCATGTAGATCACGTCCGGCCTGGCCATCTCGATGACGCGCATATTGACCTGGTAGGGGCCGAAGTCGACGACCCGCTGCTCGGGGTTGGTCGTCGCCATGGAGTGCCAGGTGTTGCCGTAGATCACGTCGGCGTCGGTGGCGACCTCTTCGAGGTCCTTCGTGAAGGTGATCGTCGAGCCGCTGAGCGCCGCCCACTTCTGCGCGATGGCGACCTGCTCGGGGTTCGGCTGGTAGTCGTCGTTCGGCTGCGCCGCGAAGAAATCCATGCCCATCATGGCGCTGCCCATCATCAATGAGTGGCAGACGTTCCAGATGTCACCGAGATAACCGATCTTGAGTCCCTTGTAGGCGCCCTTCTTCTCCTTGATCGTCATGAGGTCGCAGAGGCCCTGGCAGGGATGCGTCTCGTTGGTGAGCGCGTTGATCACGGGGTTGCGCATGTACTGCGCGAACTCCTCGACGACCTCCTGGCCGAAGGTGCGGATGAAGAGGCCGTCGCAGTAGCGGTCGATGATGCGCGCCGTGTCGCGGATCGGCTCGCCGCGGCTGGTCTGCATCTGGTCGGGGCTCATGTACAAGGTCTGGGCGCCGAGCTGGGCGGCGCCGGCCTGAAAGCTGACCCGGGTGCGCGTGGAGAGCTTCTCGAAGATCATTGCGAACGTCTTGCCGGCCAGCGGCTGGAAGAGCTCGCCCATGGCATGGCGACGCTTCAGGTCGATGGCCGTATCGACGAAGTAGCCGACCTCCTCAGGCGTGAAGTCCGCGAGCTTGAGGAAGTCCTTGCCCTTGAAGTGGTGCTGCATTCGTGCTCCTCTCTTGTCGATGCGTGGGAGGCGCGGCGCTCTGGTGCGGCGCCGCGCCTCCCGTCATCCGTCTCGTCAGCCCGACGTCAGTTGCACGTTGTCGACGACGTCGCCGGCGATCGTGACAATCGCGCCGCGCAGCAGACCCTCCCCGTACTCACTGCCGGGGTTCACGGCCACCGTGCGACCGATGGACGTCTGCCCGCGCGACTCGTGGATGTGGCCGTGCAGGCTCAGCAGGGGCTGGTACTTCTCGATTGCGGCGCGGACCGCGGCGCTGCCCGCGCCGTACATGACCGGCGTCCCGCCGGAGGTCACGACTTTGGGCGGATCCGTGGTCCAGTCGAGCTGCGCCGCCGTGTCCAGCGTGCTGTCCTTGGGCGGCGCGTGGAAGTTGAAGATCACGCGCGAGAAGTCGGTGACGCCGGCCACGATGCCTTCGATGTGGCCGGCGAGCTCCTCGTCCGGCACCTCCCTCGGCGTGTCCCACGGCGTGGGGTTGCTGAGGCCCGAGCTCAGCATGACGTGGTCGTCGTCGTCGATGACGACGTGCTTCTCCTCGCAATCGATCACGCTCGGGCCATCGTGCTCGATGAGCGGCTCGAGGATGTCGGGCGAATCGTCGTTGCCGCCCGTGATGTAGCAGCGGATGCCGGTGCCGGCGAGCCGCTCCTCAGCGAACTCGATCCACTGGCGCATGCGGTCCGTCGCCAGCCGGTGATAGAGAGCGTCGACCCGCGCCGGGTCGGCGGCGAGCTCCTTGTACTCGTCGCTCGAGACGACCGCCGTGTAGGAGCCGAGCTTGGCGGCGCGCTTCTCGAACTCTGTCACTTCGTCGGCGCCGTCCAGTTCGTGCGTGATCGACTGGATGGTGGCGCGATACTTGCCGCCACCGAAGTCAAGGATCGGCACGACCATCTTGCCGGCGATGTCGCCGCCGAGGACGAGGACGTCGACCTCGTAGAACTTGCCGGCGTTGACGAACTTACGGAACGTGGTCTGCGAACCGTGCACGTCGGTGACGAAGAAGAGCTTCGTCGTTTTGCCTTTGGCTCTCTTGCCGAAGAGGGGCATCAGGTGATCACTCCTCCGGGACCTGCTTGAAGCTGAGGTCGACGTTCACGCCGCGGCCCCTCTGGATGAACTTGGCCACGTAGTACACGACGAGACCGCTGAGAAACACGATGACGTTGAACCAGATCATCTTGGGGTTGCCGTTCAGGCCGGCGCTCGGGTCGCGCAGGAACACCCAGGCCATGAAGACCTGCGCAGCGACGCTGAGGATCCCGATGATGGTGATCACCGGCACGCCCGCGATGCGCTGATTGACGGCGGAGGTCTCGAACACGTCCTTGAGCCGGTACGGCAGCACCGCCGCGGCGATGGAGATCACGATGAAGCTCAGGATGAAGCCGAAGATGCCCACCAGAGTCGAGAAGAGGTCGGTGAACACGTAGATGCCCAGAGCGATGATGCTGGCGATGCCC
Source organism: uncultured Thermoleophilia bacterium (assembly GCA_963695395.1). Lineage (GTDB taxonomy): Bacteria > Actinomycetota > Thermoleophilia > UBA2241 > UBA2241 > CAIXSE01. The sequence goes on from CAVOGK010000006.1 coordinate 41,674, forward strand.
ATCGTGAGCAGCGAATTGATCGGGGTGCTGAAGCGCGTATTGACCTGCTTGAACCACTTGGGCAGCAGGCCGTCCAGCGAGTAGGCGAAGATGTTGCGTGAGCCGTTGAGGATCTGGCCCGGCAGCCAGGCGTAGCTCCAGAAGATGAAGCCGAAGAGGATCACGAAGGCGATCCAGATGTTGTTGGCCATGTAGGAGGCGAGTTCGGTGAACACGGGCGTCGATTCCAGACCGAGGCCGGTCGGATCGGCCCAGCCAAGCTCGGCCAGGAAATTGTAGCCCACCGCGTGGTCGATGATCCAGACGCTGATGAGCACGCCGAACCCGACGATGAACAGGGTCGCCGGCATCGACCAGAGCTGGAGCTTGCGGGCGTTCTTGACCTCGCTGCCGATATAGGCCGAAGAGCTCATGAAGCTCAGGTTCAGATAGATCCAGGTCATCACCATGAGCGTCCAGAAGAGCGAGGTGGGCGCCAGGCCCGTGTAGCCCGCTTCCTTGGCGGAGGTCGCGACGTACTCAGAAGGGACGGCCTGACCGGAGATGTCACGCAGGTGCGTGTTGAACGCGTGGATCGTGTCCGCGGGGACCTTGCCGATGAACACGACCACGGTGATGACCGTACTTGCCACTGCGAAGAGGATAAGGATGTTCTGCAGCTTGAAGTAGGTCTTGGTCCCGACGGAGAAGATGACGATCAACAGCACGATGAGGCACGTACCGAGAATGAACGTCCCGATCTTCGTCGTGAACCAGTTGCCGATGTCGGTGAGCGTCTGGTTGCCCGTGTAGATGCCCATGGTGCGGAAGAGCGGCGCGAGGCCGTACCGGGCGAGGAACGCGCTCGGCACGCCGCCGTAGAAGAACCACCACATGGTCATGTTCCAGTTGCTCATCATGCCCAGCGCGGGGCCGAGCACGCGGCTGACGTAGACGTAGTCGCCCCCGGAACGCGGCATCGCAGAGGCCAGGTACCCGTACACGAGCGCCAGCGGCAGGATCGCGATGACGCAGATCACGGCCGCCCACGGGAGGCTTGCGCCCGGATAGAAGGCGGGTCCGAAGAGGAACAGGAAGAGCAGAAGAAGCCCGATGCTGGTGAAGTTGATGTTGTAAGCGAGAATGTCCCACGTCCCCGCCGTGCGAATCAGGCCGCTGGCCTTGCGTACGAAGACTTGCGGCTGCGTCTTGTCGTCTGGCGTCGCCACTCGATCACCCCCTGGTGAACGCGGCCGCGCGAGCGGCCGCAGGCCGCGTTTCGCGGCTCCCCGTTTGCATGTCGAAGCTCGCGAGCTGCATCGTCGTCATCTCAGAGGCGCTCCTTCGTGGGATGCGTGGCGGTGTCCGGTCAGTCATCGCCTGCGAATGCGTAGGCGCGAACAGGTGAACCGTCGGCGCCTTCGAGCCGCAGCGGCACGAAGGCGCACGTGTACGGGCGCCCGGGCGTCAGTGCGCCCAGCCCGGTGAGGTTCTCGACGACGAGCACGTCGGCACCGAGGAGGGCGGCGTGCGCGTGAGTGGTCCCGCCCGCGGTGGCGTCGATGTTGAGCGCGTCGGTGCCGACGAGGGTGACGCCACCAGATACCAGGCCGGCCGCAGCGTCCTCGCCGAGATACGGGTGTGCCACCGCCTCGTCGTCGCCCCAGTAGCGGTCCCAGCCGGTGTAGAGGAGCACGCCCATGCCCTGCAGGTCAGCAGGCAGGGACGCCCGCAGCGAGGGCCAGTGGACCTCCTCGCCTGCCGCCATCCGGACCGGCGCGACGTAGGCCGGCAACACGAAACGCTCGAGCGGGTAGCGGTCGATAGTCGTGCCCTCCGGCACATAGTGTGACGCGGCGTCGATGTGGGTGCCGCTGTGCGTCCCGAGGCCGAGCCGGGTGACGCGCCACGGCGCCAGCGCGCCGGCCGGCTCGAGCACGACCTCGGGATCCTGCGGGAAGATCGGCATGCCGGTCCGCAGCGGGTGACTCAGATCTATCAGCGTCCGCTCACGCATCGCGCAGCAGCGGGAACGTCATGCAGTGCGGCCCGCCGCCGCCCTTGAGGATCTGGGTGAGTTCCGGCGTAATCACCTCGAGACCGAGGGCCGCGAGTCGCTCGTTGACGGCGGCGTTGCCGGCGAACGTGAGGACGCGACCCTCACCGAGACACTGCAGGTTGCAGTGGTGGAGGAAGACGCCCTCGCTCGGCACGTCGACCAGCTCGAAGCGCCGCTTGGTGAGCATGCGCAGGAAGAAGTCCGGCATCTGCTCGGTGGCGCAGACGGCGACGCCCGGCGCGACGATGTTGAAGGCCATGTCGAGGTGCAGGTTCTTGGAGGGCAGCTGAACGCCGATGACGCTGTAGCCCAGCGGCTCGAGGATCCGCGCCGCGGCGCGCACGCCTTCCCAGTCACTGCGAGCGACCACACCGTGGGCGATGGTGACCTCGTCGAGGAACCAGAAGTCGCCGCCCTCGAAGGAGCCGCGGTCGACCTTGCCGATGACCGGCACCCCGAGCTCGCGGAGCTTGCGCTCGTACGCGACTTCCTCGCCCTGCCGGACCGGCTCGCGGAAACTGCCGATGAGCGCGCCCTCAGCGAGGCAGGCGCCGAAGTCGCGGGCGTAGACCATGTAGGGCAGGGCGGGATCCGGCTCCATGAGCACGACCTCGACGCCGGCGTCGCGATAGGCCTGCGCGAACCCCTCGTGCTCGCGCTTGACCGCCTCGAGGTCTGCGTGTTCGCCGTCGGCGAGGACCTTGCGTGTGATCTCGTTGATCGGGCGGAAGTCAAAGTAGCGCGGCGGGCAGAGCAGCACCTTGCGCAGCCTGCCGGTCGAGTTGGGGACGAACGGGGGGGCTGCCATTGTGTGCCGCTCCTCTCTCGCGCCGATCGGTGACCGGCCCCACGCCCTAGGTCGGCCGACCCGAGACTACGAGCAGTCACGCTCCATCGGAAGTGTGCAGTCGCACATGAAGACGCTCCCTCGCTGTGCGTCCGGTGCGCACGCCCTCGCCGCAGCGGCCGCGCGAAGGCCCCGGCGGGAGCCCGCGGCGCCGCTCAGAGCAGCGGCAGGACGCGGGCGAGCAGCGTCTCCGCGAGCCGGGCGCGGCTCGTGACCACGACGCCCGGTAGATGGTCGAGGACGTGCGGCGACGACCCAACGGCGATGCGCACCGAGGCGGCGGCGAGCAGGGACTCGTCCTGGGCTGAGTCGCCGCAGGCAGCCACCCTGCCGGGCGGCACGCCGAGATATCCCGCCAGCAGCCGCAGCGCATCACCCTTGTGGGCGTTGCGATGAAAGGCGCCGATGAACCCGGGGCGGATCCGCTCGATGCGAAGACGGCCGTCCCACTCGCCCTGGAGGCCGGCAAGGAGTCCTTCGGCGGCCTTGGCCTCGCCGTGAAGGACCAGGCGGCTGACGTCGTCCCCGGGCTCGTCCTCGGGACCTCCGCCGGCAGCGAGCTCCCGCGGCTCGTCGCAGTCGTAGACGGTCACACCGAGCCCGTGTCGAAGACCCTCAGACGCGACTGCCCTCGCGGCGTCCCGCGGCACCGGCAGGTGACGGATGAGCGCGCCGGAGCCCGCGACGACAAGCGCACCGTGGTAGCAGGCGTAGCCGGCGGCCACCACGCCCAGCGCGTCGGTCGCCCTCCGGGCGGACTGGAGCGGGCGGCCCGTGCACACGACGAAAGCAGCTCCGGAGGACGTCAGCTCGGCGAGCGCCGCAGCTATGCCCGCGACAGGGGCGCCCTCGTCCTCGAGCAGGGTCCCGTCAAGGTCGCAGGCTAGGAGGGCGTGCGCGCCTTGCCGGGAAGCCATCCGAACGCGCGTCAGGCGCGGTCGCCCGCGGATGACAGCAGGATCGTGAACCGGGCCCCGCCGCCCGGCACGTCCGCGGCGTCGATGGAGCCGCCCTGCGCCTCGACCAGCGCGCGGCAGATGGCCAGGCCGAGGCCGGCACCCGGCGTGCCGCGTGACTCCTGTGCCCGGTAGAAGCGGTCGAAGATGAACGGTAGATCGACTGGATCCACGCCGGGCCCGTCATCGCTGACGGTGAGCCGGGCCCATGCGCCCGCCGGCCCCGCCAGCGTGCCCCCGGCGGATCCGGCGGGGCCGTCTCCGGCGTCGACCGTGACGGAGACGTTGCCGCCGGACGGCGTGAACTTGAGCGCGTTGTCGAGCAGGTTCGCGACCACCTGGAGCAGCCGGTCCCGGTCGCCGAGCACCTGGGCCGGCTGCAGGTCGGCGGCGAGCTCGACACCCTTGGCGGCGAACGCGAGCCGATGCCGATCGACGGCTCCGGCGGCCACCTCGGCAAGGTCGACCGGATCGTGCTGCACGCTGAGGTCCTCGCTCTCGAGCTCGTTGAGACTGCGCAGCTGGCCCAGCAGGCGGCCCAGGCGCTCCACCTCCTCGCCGATCACGCGCAGGTTCTCCGGCGTGGCCGGCAGGACACCGTCTTCGAGCGCCTCCACCCGGGACTGGATGGTCGCCAGAGGCGTGCGCAGCTCGTGGGAGAGATCGCTGGTCATGTCGCGGCGCCATTGCTCGTCGCGCGCCAGCCTGTCGGCCATCGAGTTGAAGGCCCCGGCGAGCGCCGCCACCTCATCGTCGCCACGCGGCGCGACGCGCACGTCCAGATTGCCGCCGGCCACGTCACCGGCGGCGTCGGTGAGCTCCTCGAGCGGGCCGGTGATGCGCCGGCTCACGAGGAGGCTCACGAGGAGGGCGAGGACGCCGGCGATGCCGCCGGCGATCGAGGAGGTTGCGGGTGAGCGCGCTCTGGTACGCCTGCTCGGCGGCGGCGCGCGCGCCTTTCGGCGCGTAGATCTCGGCGGTCGCGACCTTCTGGCCGCCGACCATGATCGGCGCGCTCGTCACGGTGAAGTCGGCAAGGCCGAGCGGCGTCGCCTGCGGCGAGGCGGGCGTGCTGCCGGCGCCCACCCCTTGGCCGCCGCCCATCATCCCCTGGCCGCCGCCCATCATGCCGCGACCCATGTGCCGTCCCTGGACGGTGAAGATGAGCTGGCCCTCCGGCGAGTAGACGGCGACATCGACGTTGTTGAACGTCGCCACCTGGCTGAGCGCGAAGATCGCGGTCGCGTCCCAGCCGTCCGGAGGTCTGTAGGTCTTCTGCAGCGTGGCGATGACCTCCGCGTTGCGCTTGCTCTGCACCTGGCTCAAGTAGCTGTCGAACCGGCGCGAGCCTGTGTACGTGACGATGATGCCCACAGCGACGATGGCGAGCACTGCGATCGCCAGGTGTGTCAGGGCCAGCCGGAACCGCAGGCCGCGCTTCATCGCTGGTCCTCGGCGAACGCGTACCCTCGGCCGTAGACCGTGAGCACGAGGCTGGGGGAACGGGCGTCGTCCCCAAGCTTGCGGCGCAGGTTCTTGATGTGCGCGTCGATCGTGCGTTCGTAGGGCTCGTAGTCCATGCCCTGGAGACGTTCGACGAGCTCGCCGCGTGTGTAGACGCGACCGGGGAAGCGGGCAAGCGCCTGCAGCAGACGGAACTCGGACTCCGTGAGGTCCACCGTCTCGCCGTCGAGAGCAACGCGCCTTCGCGGGCCGTCGACCTCCAGCCTGCCGCCGGCGCGTTCGAGGACGTCCGCCTGAGGCTCGTCACCGGAGCGGGCACGCCGCAGCAGAGCCCGCACGCGCGCCGTCAGCTCGCGCGGGCTGAAGGGCTTGGTGAGGTAGTCATCGGCGCCGAGCTCCAATCCGCGCACGAGATCCTCTTCCGCATCCTTGGCGGTCAGCATGATGATGGGGACGTCCGACTCGACGCGCAGCCGCCGGCACACCTCTTCGCCAGACATGCCGGGCAGGCCGAGGTCGAGGACGACGAGGTCGGGGCGACGTCTCGCTGCGGCGGCGAGGGCGTCTTCGCCGCTCGCCGCCCGGTCCACGGTGTGACCCTGCCCTTCGAGGTACCCCTGCACGACTTCGGCGATGCGGACCTCGTCTTCGACGACGAGAATGCGGGCAGGTCCGACCATAGGGTCATCATACCCGCCCGACGCCGCCCGGGCTCACGCCGCCGGCCTGGCCCCCGGGGCCGTGCTCCGGACCGTCTGATAGGATGCACGGCACGCTCGAGGAGGTCTCCCCTGCCCAACCTGAAGGTGTATCGAGCCACCTGGGTGGTCGCGGCGGTGGTCGTTGTCGTCGCCCTGTTCACGCTCGGCCGCCCCGACACTCCGAAGCTCAGCCCGGAATCGCCGTCCTTCGACGGCGACACGGCGTACGGCTACCTCAAGACCATCGTCGAGGACTTCCCCCAGCGCATCGCCGGCAGCGACCCGGACAATCGCCTCGGCATCTGGGTGGAGCAGCAGTTCAAGCGGGCTGATCTCGAGACGCACATCGACGGCTTCGCCGCGACCGTCAACGGCAAGGCCGTCGCGCTACAGAACATCTGGGGCATCTCGAAGGGCCGCACGCAGGGGACGATCCTGATCCTCGCCAACCGCGACGTCCCTCCCTTGGCCACGCAGGGAGCCGGCGACAACGCCTCCGGCGTCGCCGCCCTCCTCGCCCTCGCTGATGCATTCACGGTCACCGCGCACGAGCACTCCCTCATCTTCCTGTGCACGACCGGCGACACCTACGGGGCCGTCGGCGCCCGCCAGTTCGTCGAGGACCATCAGACTGACGACCTCTACGCCGTCATCGTCCTGCGCGATGTGGCCAAGGCCGGCGCCGACGGCATCGGCCTCGACGGCTGGAGCTCCGAGCCGAAGACCGCGCCGCCCTGGCTCTGGCTGCTCACCTCTCCAGCCGCCAGACGCGACTCCAACATGACGGCGGAACTACCGACGATCGCCGCTCAGGTGCTGCGGCTCGCGGTACCCGCGAGCTCCGGCAGTCAGGGACCGTTCGTGGCCGCCGGGGTGCCGGCGATCACGCTCTCGGCGTCCGGCCCCTCGGCCCCGGCGCAGAACGACACCCTGGACAATGCTTCCAAGGAGACGCTGACGAAGGTGGGCATGACGGCGCAGAACATGGTGATGGCCGTCGACGGGACCACAGCCCCGGGGGAAGCCGAGCGGGGGTGCCATCTTCCTGAGGCACCGGGCCACGCTGCCCGGCGGCGCGCTCGCTGCCATCCTCGCCGCCCTCCTCTTGCCGCTGGCCGCCGTCGCCCTGGACCTCTTCGCCCACTGCAGACGGGGGCGCGTGCGACTGCGCCCGGCCTTCGTGCGCGCGGGGCTGCATCTCGCCCCGTGGCTCGTCCTCATCGCTATCGTGTACTTCGCGAACCTCATCGGTCTGCTGCCGCACAGCCCCGACGCGGTGATCCCGGCGGATTCGCGCCTGGCCGCCAATCCGCGCTACCTTCGCGTCGTCGTCCTCGTCGCGCTGATGATCCTCGCATACGCCTACGCCGTCGCCGTGGAGCGGCGTCTGGAGCGGCGCATCGCCACCGACCCGCGCGCCACGATCTTCGTCTCACACCTGCTCCTCGGGGCGATCGCGTTGCTGGGGCTGCTCGTCTCCCCGTACACCGTACTGCTGGTGCTGCCGGCCGCCATCCTGTGGCCACTGGCCAGGCCGGGTGGCTGGGCGCGCTCCATCGTTCCCGTGTACCTCGGGCTCGTCATGGTGCCGGTGCCGCTGGTCTACTACGCCCTGCAGCTGGACACCGGCTGGAAGATCTGGTGGTACTTCTTCCTGCTCTTCGAGAACCGCACCATCCCTGCGTCGGCGGTCCTTCTGGGTGCGCTCTTCTTCTCCACGGCAGGCGTGCTCGCCCACACCCTGCACGAGCGCGGCCTCGCGCCCGGGGCGCTGTCCTGGCCGGCGATCGACCGGCGCGGCCCCGGGAGAATGACGGACGAGGAGTGGATGGCCGCCTCCGAGGCGGACCCGCGTCGCACGAAGCGCGGCGGAGCCACGAGACGGCAAAGCCGGGGGGCGCTCAAACGCTAGCGGCGCCCCCCGGCTTTGCCGGTCCTGTGATCAGTAGTCTTCCTGAGAGAGCGACTCGTCGATGACGGTGTCGGTCTCCGCGTCGAGCTCGAGCCCGGCATCGTCGGCCGTCGGCACCGGCTTCTCGCCGCTGTCGCGCGAGAGAAGCGCGGCCTCGCCGCTCATCATGGCGTCGAACGCCTTGGCCTTGAGACGTGCGCGCGTCTCCTCGATGCGGCGTCGCATCTCCGCCTGGTCGATGCTGCCGCCCTCGCGAGGGGACGCCTCTGTGGGAGTGGCCTCCTCAGCGACCGCCTCGTCGGCGACCGCTTCGTCCACCGCCGCCTCGACTACCGCCTCCTCGGCGATCTCTTCCGAGACCACGGCCTCCGCAACCGCCTCTTCGGCGACGATCTCCTCCACTGCCGCCTCGACGACGGCCTCCTCGGCGATCTCTTCGGCTGCCTCGGCCTCCGCGGCGGCGACTTCGGCGACGAGCACCGCAGCCGCGGCCTCGACGACGGCCTCCTCGGCGACCTCTTCGGCGACCAGGGCCTCCGTGACTGCCTCTTCGGCGATCTCCTCAGAGACCACGGCTTCCTCGACGGCGGCTTCGGCGACGGCGGCGTCCGCTCCCGCGTTCTCGGCGACCGCCTCTTCGGCGACGATCTCTCTCCACTGCCGCCTCGACGACGGCCTCCTCGGCGATCTCTTCGGCTGCCTCGGCCTCCGCGGCGGCGACTTCGGCGACGAGCACCGCAGCCGCGGCCTCGACTGCGGCCTCCTCGGCGATCTCTTCGGCGACCAGGGCCTCCGTGACTGCCTCTTCGGCGATCTCCTCAGAGACCACGGCTTCCTCGACGGCCTCCTCGGCGACCTCCTCAGAGACCACGGCTTCCTCGACTGCTTCCTCGGCGACGATCTCGGCGGCGGCGGCCACGGAGACTGCCTCCTCGGCTACCTCCTCAGAGACCACGGCGGCCTCGACGGCGTCGTCCGCGAACGGCTCGGCCAGTTCCTGCTCGACCGCTTCGCGGGTCTCGTCGATGCGCTCCCTCAGATCGTCGCTCGCGGGAGCTTCGGTCGGAGTCGCCCACGACGCGGTCTCGACCACCGGCTCTGCCGCAGCGATGGGCTCTTCCTCGATCTCGACCGGCGCTTCCGACACGGCGGCGGCTGGACTAGCCCACTCTCCGGCGGGCTCGGGCTGCGCGTAGTCGTCGGACGGCGCCTCCAGCAGCGTGCCGCCGACACCGCCGGCCAACTGCTGACGCAACTCGCGCCCGCTCTTGGGCGCGAACAGCAGGGCGACGCCTGCCCCGATCGCGAAGCCGAACAAGAACCTCATCACCTTCATTGTTGCCTCCTTCACCGCTGCCGTGCCAGCCACACGGGCGCGCGGAGCCGGCGGAGTGTACGTCGGAAGAAACGTGCCCGAGCTTTACAGTTTACAGCTCTGTATACGGTAGGCCGGGGTGCAGTCCTGCCGGGCGACTCAGGCGAGTCGCTGCGCCGACACCACCCCGCCCTCCCCGGCGCTGAGGAGCACCACCCAGTGAGGACCCCATTGTTCGGTCACGCGGACCGCCGCCTCCGTGAGCGCAGAGCTGACGTCCTGGCCGACGAAGGCCATCAGCGGCAGCATCGGCCGGTGCTCGATCTGCACGCGGACGCCCTCCTCGTTCTGTTTGACGAGGATCGGCTCGGCGCTCAGCTCGCGGAGCCGAGCGGCGTGGGCCGGCGCAACCTCCAGGACCGCCCTCGCACCCGCGACGGCGGTCGGCGACGTATCGAGGTCGCGCTTGACGGTCCGCGCGTAGACCCACACGGCGACGAGGGCGACCAGGGTCACCACGAGGAAGACCAGGACCCACACGTACACACCCGTCACGCCACGCTCACCCCTCGTCGTCGTCGGTGGCCGCCCGCCGCCTGATCTCGTCCAGGCGGGCGGACAGCTCGCTCTCGACCCCTTGTATCGGCACGTAGTAGCGGCGTCCTGAGAGCTTGTCCGGCAGGTACTGCTGCTCGGCCCAGCCGCCGCTCGCATGTGGGTACTTGTACCCCGCGCCATGGCCCAGTTCCTTCGCGCCGCTGTAGCTGGCGTCCCGCAGATGCGCCGGCGGCGGCTGGTTGCCGTCCCGGCGCACGTCGTCGAGGGCTGCATCCACCGCCTTGTAGGCGGCGTTGCTCTTGGGTGCGAGCGCGAGATAGGTCGCCGCCTGGCTCAGGTTGATGCGGCACTCCGGGAGGCCCACGAACTCGACGGCGCGGGCTGCCGCGACGGCCACCTGCAACGCATCCGGGTCGGCGTTGCCGACGTCCTCGCTGGCGAAGACGATCATGCGGCGAGCGATGAACTTGGGATCCTCGCCGCCGGCGATCATCGATGCGAGGTAGTACACGGCCGCGTCGGCGTCGCTGCCACGCATGCTCTTGATGAACGCCGAGATCGTGTCGTAGTGGGCGTCGTCCCTGTCGTACATCACCGGCGACTTCTGCGCGGCGTCTTGCAGGTCATCGAGAGACAGCACGACCGGCTCGCCCGGCGCCGCCGCCGAGCGCGAGCGCCAGGCGGTCTCGAGAGCGTTGAGCGCCACGCGCGCGTCGCCGCGCGAGATCCCGGCGATGAAGGCGAGCGCGCCGTCGCCAAGGGTGACGGCCGCCCGGCCCAGGCCGCGCTCTTCGTCCCGTAGCGCGGCCTCCACCACCCCCTCCACAAGCTCCGGCGTCAGCGGCTCGAAGCGGTAGAGCTGACAGCGGCTGATGAGCGCCGAGTTGACCTCGAAGTAGGGGTTCTCGGTGGTCGCGCCGATCAGCGTGACGATGCCGTCCTCGATGGCGGGGAGCAGGGCATCCTGCTGCGCCTTGTTGAAGCGATGGATCTCGTCGATGAAGAGGACCGTCCGCGCCGCACTGAGGGCGCGCGCCTCACGCGCGCCCTTGATCGCGGCGCGCACGTCGGCGGTGCCCGAGTTGACCGCCGACAGCTGCACGAGGCGGGCGCCGGTCTCGGCGGCGATGAGCCGCGCGAGCGTCGTCTTGCCGCTTCCCGGCGGCCCGAAGAAGACCATGCTGAAGAGCTGCCCGCCCTGGATGGCGGCACGCAGCACGGTGCCGGGACCGACGATGTGCTCCTGTCCGGCGAAATCCGCGAGCGAGCGCGGCCGCATGCGCGCCGCCAGCGGCGCCTCGGCCGCCACCTGCTCGTCGCTCATCGAGAAGAGGTCCACGAGCCCAGTGTACGCCAGAGCCGAGGCCCCTTACAGGCGCGCGACTATCTGCTACTATCAAAGACGATGCGCAAGGTGCTGGTCTTGAACACCACCTACGAGCCGCTCAACGTATGTTCGGTGCGGCGAGCTCTTGTGCTGCTGATCAAGGACAAGGCCGAGGTGCTCGAGCAATCCGGCGCCGCGCTGCGCAGCGAACGCGGCGCCTTCGAGATTCCTCTCGTCATCCGCCTCAACACGTACGTCCGCATCCCGCGCCGCGCCGCCACCGCGCGCATCTCGAGACGCGCCGTGTTCGCCCGCGACAGCCACCGCTGCCAGTACTGCGGCAGCGCCCGTCACCTCACGGTCGACCACGTGGTGCCGCGCTCCAAGGGCGGCTCCGACACGTGGGACAACCTGGTCACGTCGTGCGCGCCCTGCAACCGCAAGAAGGGCGACCGGCCACTGCACCTTGCCGGACTGCGGTTGATGCGGCCGCCGCGGCCGCCGGGCCCGGCCGCCTTCGTGCTGCTTCACGTGGAGCACGTCCACGAGAGCTGGCGGCCCTATCTCAGCTACGCCTCCTAGACGCGGCGAGGCGGCCGGGGTGACTCCCCCGGCCGCCTCGCCACCACCCTTTGAGAGGGCGCGTCCCCTTAGGCTTCTGTCTCCACGCGTCCGCCGCGCCGCCGGATCACGATCCAGACGATGGCGACGATGACGATGACCGCGACGATGATGCCCACGATGAGGCCGGTGTTCGACCCGCCGTCCACTCTCCGTCGCGATGGCCGCAGGCTGCACCGCCAGGTAGGTGTCCGGCTGGGTGTTGTACCACCAGGGCCCTTGTCCGTCGTCGGCCCGCACCCAGCCGGTCCAGTTGCCCTTGTTGGCGGCCTCGAGGTTCTCCGGGTAGACGAGCAGGATGTACGGCGACTCGTCGTAGACGATCTGCTGCATGCTGGTGCACGATCTCGATGCGCTGCTGCTGGTCGATCGTCGTCTGCTGCTCGAGGAACAGCTTGTCGTACTCCTCGTTCGACCACATGCAGTCGCTCCAGCTCTCGATCGAGTCGGTGGTCATGATCGAGAGGATGAAGTTCGGGTCGACGTCGCCGCCCCAGCCCCAGATGAAGAGGTCGAAGTCGGGGGCGTACTCGTCGCCGTCGTAGTTGTACTGCTTGTCGCCGAGAGCGCCGTGGTCGATGACCTGGTAGTCGATCGTCGAGGCCGACCTCCTTGAACCAACCGGTGATCAGCTTGCCGCAGTTCTGGCTCTCGGTCGACTCGGTGCGCGCGTAGAGGCGCAGCTTGATCGGCTTGCCGTTGTACTCACGGATGCCGTCGCCGTCGCGTCGGGGTAGCCCGCCTCGTCGAGCGCCTGACGCGCCTTGTCGAGGTCGAAGGTGTAGGCCGGTCGCTCGGTGGCGTCAGGTGGTAGTCGGCCTCGGCCGGGTAGATAGTCCCGGTGAGATGGTGTCGGCGGGGGCGGCGTTGCCGTTGTAGCCGATCGCGACGATCTTCTCCTGGTCGACTGCCCACTGCAGGGCGCTGCGGAAGGCCGGGTCCTGCAGGACCGGGTGCCCGGTCGACTTCGGGTAGATCTTCTGGTCGGCGCAGTTGAAGCCGAGCTCGTCGATAGCCGATGGTGACGCCACGAATCGACGTCGAGGTCGGCTCGTTGTTCGAGCGCGTCGAACTGCGCACCCGGAATGTTCCAGGCGCTCTGGATGGCGCCGGTCTTGAGGTCCTGGGCCATCGTGTCCTGGTTCTGGTACATCTGGAAGATGACCTCGTCGACCTTGGGGGCGCCGCGCCAGTAGCTCTTGTTGGCTTCCATGCGCAGGAACTCGCCCTTCTTCCACTCGACGGTCTGGAAGGGCCCCGAGCCGATGATCGGCGGCGGGTTCTTGAACTTGTTCTCGACCTCGGAGGGCTTGACCTTGCTCCAGATGTGCTCGGGCAGGATCGGGATCCAGAGGCCGAGCATGTTGGCCTTCGCCTTCGAGCAGGTGAAGACGACGTGGGTCGCGTCCGTCGCCTCGACCTTGTCGATGAAGTTGATGTAGTCGGTGAACATGCCGAGCTCGTTGTTGATGATGTAGTTGAAGGTGAAGGCGACGTCGGCGGCAGTCAGAGGTTTGCCGTCCTGCCACATCGACTGGTCGGTGATCGTGAACGTCCAGACCTTGCCGTCGTCGGAGGTCTCCCAGGCGGTGGCCAGGCCGACGCCGGGGACGTTGGCGTAGGTCGCTGGCGCGGAAGCCGACCAGCAGCTCGTAGTTGAGTGCCCACACCTCGTAGCTGGACGACTCGTAGCCGATGAACGGGTTGAGGTTGTCGCAATCACTGGTCCACCCCAGACGCAGGTGATCTTGCCGCCGTCGGCGGCGGGGCTCTCACTCGAGGCCATCGCGCTCGCGATGCCCCAGAGCAGCCCGACGGCCAGCAGCGTGACGATCACCGCCGCGAGCAGCCGGCTCTTTCTCCGTGCGGATAGCGCGCTCACGAGTGCTCCTTCCGTTCCCCCAACGGGCTGACCGTGTCGGTCTCCCCTACTAAAGCACGAATAGCGCACCCCGGCCAGCGTCCCGTTCGTCCTTGCTTCCGATTCGGAGGCCGCCAAGACGTCCAGACTCGCGCGGACGCGCCCGCGACCTTGGCGGACTCCCCTGGTGCTATACTCCGCCCGTGATCATCGACGACAGCAGAGAGCCCCGGCTGCAGCTCGAAGACGCGGAGCCTTTCCGCATCGACAGCGCCGAGGTCACGCGCGACATCGAGCGGTCGACGCTGACCGGCATCACGCTGAACGGCGATCCATATCGGCTGCCGGTCGGCGCCAGAGTCACGCTCTGGACCGGCCCCAACGTGGTCTTCGTCGGCAAGGCGATCGACGAGCATCACGTCCTCGACCTGCTCTCCACCGAGACTGACGACGAGCTGGCCGGCGACGAGATCATCTGACCGCAGGGCGCGGGGGGCACGCCCATGAAAGGCCTGATTCTCAGCGGCGGCGCCGGCACGCGCCTGCGTCCCATCACCCACACCGCCGCCAAGCAGCTCGTCCCGGTGGCCAACAAACCGGTGCTGTTCTACGGGCTCGAGGCCATGCGTGCGGCGGGGATCACCGAGGTCGGCATCGTCGTCGGCGACACGCATGCCGAGATCGAGGCGGCCGTCGGTGACGGAAGCCGCTTCGATCTCTCCGTCACCTACATCTCGCAGGAGGCGCCGCTGGGCCTCGCGCACGCGGTGCTCATCAGCGAGGCCTTCATCGGCGACGAGCCGTTCGTCATGTACCTGGGCGACAACCTCCTCAAGGAGGGCATCGCACCGTTCGTCCGGGCCTTCGGCGAAAGCCGGCCGGACGCGCTCATCCTCCTGCAGACGGTCGCCGACCCGCAGAGCTACGGCATCGCCGAGCTCGACGGCGACGGCTGTGTGGCGCGGCTCGTGGAAAAGCCGCCCGAGCCGCGCAGCGATCTCGCCCTGGTGGGCGTGTACCTCTTCACGCCGGCCATTCTCGAGAGTGTCAAGGCGATCACGCCCAGCGCCCGGGGAGAGCTCGAGATCACCGACGCGATCCAGCACATGGTCGATCGCGGTCTGCGCGTCGAGCCGCACGTCGTCACCGGCTGGTGGAAGGACACGGGCAAGCTCGAGGACATGCTCGAGGCCAACCGGTTGGTGCTCAGCACGCTGGTCGGGGACGTCCGCGGCGAGCTGCACGAGACCACGCTCGAGGGCCCGGTACAGATCGGCGCCGGCAGCCGTCTTGAACGCTGCACCGTGCGCGGCCCGGTCGTGATCGGCTCTGGCTGCCGGCTCACCGACACGTTCGTGGGGCCGTACACGTCGATCAGCGACGGCGTCGTCGTCGACCACGCCGAGCTCGAGCACTCGATCGTGCTCGAGAACAGCCGCATCTCGCACCTGACCACGCGCATGGCCGACAGCCTCATCGGCCGCGATTGTGTGATCGCCCGCAGCGAGGCGCGGCCCGTCGCCTACCGGTTCCTGGTGGGCGACTCGTGCCAGATCGGGATCCTGTAGGCGCGGCCCGGCGCGCACCGGGAGGAGGAAGCACATGATCGACGGCGTCATGACCAAGCAGCTCAAGGTGATCCCCGACGACCGCGGTCGCCTCATGGAGTGCCTCCGCAACGACGACGAACTGTTCATCAGCTTCGGGCAGTTCTACATGACGACGACGTTCCCGGGCGTCGTCAAGGGCTGGCACCTGCACGACGCGCAGTGGGACAACATCGTCTGCGTCAAGGGCATGATCAAGCTGGTGCTCTTCGACGGCCGCGGGGCCACGGGCGACGCGGCCGCGCCGGGGCACGAGCCCTCCCCGACCGCCGGGCAGGTCGACGAGTTCTTCCTCGGTGAGCACCGGCCGCTACTGGTGCGCGTACCGCCGGGCCTGTGGCACGGCTGGAAGTGCGTCAGCCCTGAGGAAGCGTACATCGTCAATGCGCCGACCGAGGTCTACAAGTACGACGACCCCGACCAGCTCGAGCTGCCGCACGACACGCCCGCGATCCCGTACGACTGGGGCGTCCAGCTGCGCTAGGCGCAGCCGGCGACGCTCATGCCGCGCTGGTTCGTCACCGGGGCCGGAGGCCAGCTGGCCACTGCCTTCTCACGCGTCCTCAACGGGGAGGTCTTCCTCAGCAGGGAAGAGGCGCTGGACGTCCGCGACCCCGACGCGGTGCGCGCCGCCGTGCGCGGCTTCGCCCCGGACGTCGTTCTGCACTGCGCCGCCTACACCAGCGTCGACGGCGCGGAGGCCGACCGGGCCACCGCTGAGGCCGTCAACGTGCTCGGCACGCACAACGTCGTCGAGGCCGTGCGCGGCACCCACACCGCCGTCGTCTACTTCAGTTCCGACTACGTCTTTGACGGCGACAAGAGCACGCCGTACGTGGAGACCGACCGCACCCACCCGCTCAACGTCTATGGGCGCACCAAGCTGGCCGGCGAGCGCGAGGTGCTCAAATGGGTGCACGGCATCGTCTTCAGAACCGCGTGGCTGTTCAGCGAGACCGGTCACAATTTCGTGAAGACGATCCTCGCGGCGGCGCAGGAGCGTGCCGGGACCGGCGAGCCACTCCGGGTCGTGGACGACCAGGTCGGCTCACCCACCTACGCCGGCCACCTCGCCGCCGCGGTCGACGAGGCGCTGCAGCGCGGCATCTCGCCCGGCCTGTACCACCTTGCCGGGAGCGGCTACTGCTCGTGGTGCGAGCTGGCCGGCGAAGTCGTCGACCTCGCCGGCCTCGAAGTGGACGTGGAGCCGATCACCACGGCCGAGGCGGGCCGGCCGGCGCGCCGGCCGGCCTTCTCGGCCCTGGACACCGAGCGGCCCATCCCCCGCCTGCCGCACTGGGCGGAGGGCGTCGCAGAGGCCGTCGACCGGCTTATCCCGCTAGGGTAGTGCGTGGCGAGGAGGTGCACATCGTGAGACTCGTGGTCACCGGCGGAGCCGGCTTCATCGGCTCCAACTTCGTCCGCTACATGCTCGACCGGCACGACGAGATCGAAGTGGTCAACCTCGACAAGCTGACCTACGCCGGCAACCTCGAGAACCTGCGCGACGTCGAGGACGACCCGCGGTACACCTTCGTCCGCGGCGACATCTGCGACGCCGCCACCGTCGGCGAGACGCTCCGCGGCGCCGACGCCGTCGTCAACTTCGCCGCCGAGACGCACGTCGACCGCTCGATCAGCGGCCCCCAGGACTTCATCCGCACCGACGTCCTCGGCACGCACACGCTCCTCGAGGCCGTGCGCGAGTTCGAGATCCCGCGCTACCTGCAGATCAGCACCGACGAGGTGTACGGGAGCACGGAGACCGGCGCCTTCACCGAGGAGTCGGACCTCGACCCCTCCAGCCCCTACTCGGCCAGCAAGGCCGCCGGCGACCTGCTCGTCCTGGCCTACCATCGCACCTTCGGCACGCCGGTTCTCATCACGCGCAGCTCCAACAACTACGGCGCCCATCAGTATCCGGAGAAGATCGTCCCGCTCTTCATCACCAACGCCATCGACGACCAGCAGCTGCCCGTCTACGGCGACGGCCTCAACATCCGCGACTGGCTGTACGTGGACGACAACTGTGCCGGCGTGGACCTCGTGCTGCGGGAAGGAACCCCCGGCCAGGTCTACAACATCGGCGGCGGCAACGAGGTGCAGAACCTCGCGCTCACGCGCCGCATCCTCGAGCTGCTCGGCAAGGGCGACGAGCTCATCCGCTACGTCGCCGACAGGCCCGGGCACGACCGCCGCTACGCGATCGACTGCTCCCGGCTCGAGGCGCTCGGGTGGCGCCCGGAGGTACCGTTCGAGGCCGGACTGGCGCGCACCGTCGAGTGGTACCGCGACCATCCGGAATGGTGGCGGCCCATCAAGTCGGGCGCCTGGCGCGAGTACTACGCGCGCCAGTACGGCGAGATCGACTGACCCGGCCCCCGGCGACGGCCGGGTTCAGCTCGAGCTCACGGCACGTTCCAGACAGGCGTCCCCACGTGCACGCGCGAGTACAGCCACGTGATGTTGGTGTTCGAGAGCCTGGTGCACCCGTGTGAGTAGTTCCGCGGGAAGCGGCTCAGCAGCCATGGTTCGTTGGTGCCGTGGATCGCGTACAGGCCGAGGTACCGCATGCGCGACGGTCCGTATGCGCCACCCATGCGCGGATCCTTCGCGTAGATCTTGTAGCGGCCCTTCGGCGTCGGGAGCCCGGGGCGCCCGAGCACGCAGTCGAACACGCGGACCACCCGGCCGTACTCATGGTAGTAGAGCTTGTACTTGCTCAGGTCGACGAGGATGAGGTGCGGGTACTTCGCCGGGACGCCGTAGGGGTTGCGGCGGTCGAACACGGTCGTCCTCCACGACGGGCTGCGTCCGGCAAGGTGATCGGCGTCGGCGGCCATGTCGGCGCGCAGGACAAGCCGACCCGGCTCGCCTGCCGCCACGGAGACCGCTGCCCGGGACTCTTCGTCCAGCGTCAGGTCCTTCAGCGTCGTCCAGCCGTCTGCCGTCCGGCGGCGCAGCTGCACGATCCCTCCTGGATGAGCTGGGCGCACGGTCACCGTGCAGCGGACGCGCCGGGTCTCGAGCAACGGCTTGCGAGCCCTGACGTCCAGTTTGATACGCGGGCGCACGCCCACCAAGGTCTCGGCGGCGACGGCGGCCCACGTCTCGTCGCCGGCGAAGTCGACGCGGAACGTCACCGAGCGCGTCGGCTTCCGCGTCCAGGAAGCGGCGCCGCTCGGACCAGCGACGACCGTAGCGACGACGGTGAAATCGGCCTCGCCGGCGCGCTTGCGGCTGAGCGTCAACGTGGCGCCGGGGACGCCGACGGCCGCCGTGAGCTTCGTCGAGGCGCCGCTGACCAGACTTGCGGGTGCGGCGATGAGCGTCAGGGAGGGCTGCGCCGCCGCCCGCGCTACGGCGGGCAGGCACGACGCCGGCGCGGCGACGAGCACCAACAGGACGGCGGCGACAGTGAGCTTCCGGCGAACGTTCACGAGACCCCCCGATGTCGGTTCGTACTGATCGCGGAGTCTACGGTACGGCCCTCGAGAAAGACCAGCGACAGTCACCCGCGGCGCGGAAGCGACCTCGTCAGCGCAGGTTGTGTATCCTCGTCCCGACCGGACACCGCTCGTACAGCCACAGCGCGTCGCGGTTCAGCATGCGCGTGCAGCCGTGCGAGAAGTCGCGTGGGATGCTGCGGCGCAGCAGATACGGCTGGTTCGTGCCGTGGATGGCGATGCCGCCCTGCCGCCGGTAGTACATGGCACACGAGCCGAGCGCGCCGCCGGCCGGCTTGCGCTTGCCGTAGATGCGGAAGTAGCCCAGCGGGGTGCGGTAGCCGGGGCGCCCGAGCGCCACGTTGAAGCGGCGCACGAGTGCGCCGTGCTCGTAGTAGTACAGCCGGTACTCGTGGCGGACGTTGACGATGTAGTGCGCGTACTTGTAGGGCACGCGGTGAGCGTTCGGCCGATTGACGATCACCAGCTCGGAGCTGGCCGTGCCGGCGTCGTGGTCGGCGTCGGCGTCCATGCGAGCGCGCAGGCGGAAGTAGCCGAAGGCGTCCGGCGTCCAGCGCAGCGAGAAGCGCGAGTCGGCGTTCAGCGTCGCCGTCGTCAGCTGCTGCCACACGCCGGCGACACGCCGGTCGATGGTCACGGTCGCTCCAGGGTGAGCCGGCGCGACCGCGCCCCGCAGGACTTTGGAGCCGCCGAGCCAGAGGCTGACCGGAAACGATGTCGTCACCAGCGGCGCACGCGTACGCTCACGTCGGCTGCAGCCGCCTCATGGTCGAGATCGCCGGCAGTACTCGACGCGATAGTCGGTGATGACCTCCGGCGCCACCTTGAAGAGGAAGGCGCCGTCGGCGCCGGCGGTGGTCGAGCCGGCGGGCGTCCAGTCCGCGGCGCCGGACGGCCGCGCGAGCAGCGAGAGGCCGGCGCCGGGCACGCCCACGATGGCGCCGCTGATCGCGGCGGACCCGGGGTAGACGACGGACGCCGGGTTCGCGCCGGCGCTCAACTGGGTGGGCGCGGCTGCCCGCGCTACGTCGGCGAAGAGCGCCGGGACACAGGTCGCCAGGAGCGCGACGATGGCGATGAGCGCGGGCCGGCGGAGCGTGTCGAGAGCAGAACGGATCAGCATGACCGGCCGTGGGGCCTTAGCGTGTCCGGGACTGCAGCGACGGCCGTCGCGGGCGAAGCTCTGCGGCTCGCGCCGGGCACTACGCGGCCGTCAGGGCACGGCCGGCGCAGAGACCTCGGGCGCCGGCGACTGGGGTACGGGGGAAGGCGACGGCGGCGTGGCATCCGGCGACGGCGTGGAGGCCGGCGCCGACTGGGCGACCGGGGAGGCGGAGGGTGACGGCGATGGCGAGGAGACAACCAGCTCCGATGGCGTGAGCAGCCGGCGACCCCAGGCGAACGCCGCCTTCCAGTAGCTCGACGTGTTCAGCGACGCCAGCGTGACGCCGTCGCTCGACCCCGTCGAGTGGATGAACCAGCCGCGGCCGAGGTAGAGCCCCGCGTGGTAGATGGAGGTCACGCTCGAACTCGGCCCCTTGGGCCCGAAGAAGATGAGGTCGCCGCACTTGAGCTTGTTCCGCGTGATGCGCGGCTTCGCCCGCTGGGCCATGTCGTGGGCCCCCCGTTCGTTCACGGTGAGCCCGTAGCCGAAGTGCATCTTCATGACGTAGAAGACGAAGCCCGAGCAGTCGAACCCGCCGGCCTTCTGGTAGCCGTACGGCGAGTTCTTCGTCGGGTACTCTCCGCCCCAGATGTAGGGATAGCCGATGTAGTTGAGCGCGTACTTCACGACCTGCTTCTGGCGGTCGCTGAGGGTCGGGAAGGTCACGTTCTCGTAGTCGGCAAGTCCGTAGAGCATCCACTCGCCGGCCACACGGTAGGCGCGGTAGAACATGTAGGCGATCTCCGCCCGGTCGATGGGCTGTGCCGGCGTGACCTCGTGGCCGTCGCCGGCCGCCGGATGGTTGTAGCGCAGCTGGAGTTGGCGCGACGCGACCGCGGCGGGCAGGTAGGACCGTGCGCCTGTCTTCCAGTCCGGGTTCGGCTGCCAGCGGCTGGGCAGCAGGGTACCGAGCAGTGACCAGTTGGATGAGGAATACCGCTCCTGGAGCCAGCGGGTCATCACCCGCTCGGCCTTGGCGGCCGTGACCTTCGCCGTCGGCAGGAAGTCGCCGTTCTTGTTCACGGACATGTAGCCCTGGTGCACCGCCATCTGGATCACCGTGGAGTAGCGGTGGCCCTTGGGGACGTCGTTGATCTCGACCGGCGTGATCTTCTCGCCGTAGTGGCCCGAGGCGAGGACGATGGAGCGCGCCAGAAGCCCCCGAGTGATGGCGCGCTCAGGCCTGAAGGATGGAGAGAAGTCGTCGAGGAGGCGGTGGCCGTCCACCGACCGGTTGGTCACTGAGGAGATGTACGCGTAGGCCCAGTGGCTCTTGCGCACGTCGCCGTAGGACTTGGCGAGCGCCGGCGCGGCGAGCGCGGCCAGTGTCGCCGCACACAGCGCCGCGAGGATGATGAAGTGAAGGAGGATCCGGCGTGAGCTCATGTCTCCTGCTGCTATCGGCATGCGGGCCGGCGGCTTGAGCGTGCCCGGGACCGCCCTTGCGGGCACGGGCACGCTTTCGCCGCCGGCCCCGCGCTTTCCCTACGCGAAGGGTCGAGGGTAGCACAGTGGGCGCCCGCCATCCGCAGGCCGCTGGAGCCCCCGACGCGGAGCCTGTTCCCACCGTGGCGCGACCGGAGCTAGGACTGCAAGCATCCACGGCGTCTTGAGGAAAGGAGAACCCTGCCGATGTCAGAAGCAGTCAAGACCACTGCAAACGCGTTTGCCCCGCTCCCGCGGGGCGCGTATCCTCACCCGCGGAGGCGCCGGTGCCTCAGAAGCCTATGAACACCCCTCAGCCCACACCCCCCCGGAGCCAGGCCACCTTGTCGAGGCCTCGGCGCGCCGTGGTCCGAGGCAGGCTGGCGCTCGCCGGCTCCCTCGCCGTCCTCGCCCTGCTGATCGCCGCAGGTCCCGCGTCCGCGTTCTCGACGCAGTACGCTTTCACCATCACCGGCCACGGCTGGGGGCATGGCATCGGCATGTCTCAGTGGGGCGCCTACGGCTACGCCAAGCACGGCTGGACCTACAAGGCGATCCTCAAGCATTACTACACCGGCATCTCGTTCTCGAAGGTCGCCAACTCCGTCATCCGCGTGCGCCTGCGCAGCGGCCTGGGCTCGGTCAAAGTGACGTGCCCCAGCGACTTCACCGTCAAGGGCACCGGGGCGGCGTCGACCATCCCCGGTGGCACCACGGCGACGACCACCTACACCGGCAGCGCCTACCGCGTCGTCGCCGGCTCGTTCCGCAAGGACTTCAGCGCCGCCCCGACCTTCGCGCCGACTTCCCGCGCGCTGCGCATCCTCACGGCGACCGACCTCGGCGACACTGGCGCATACCGCGGGACGATCAAGGTGGCGCGAGTCGGCGGCGCTCTCATGATGATCAACCACGTGCCGCTCGAGAGTTATCTGCGCGGCGTCGTCCCGCACGAGGTGTCGCCGTCGTGGCCGAGGGAGTCGCTCAGGGCGCAGGCCTGCGCCGCCCGCGCGTACAGCCTGCGCAGCCGCCAGCCCGGCCAGGCCTGGGACGTCTACTGCGACGTTCGCGATCAGGCCTACGTCGGCGTCGACATCGAGGACTCGCGCACCAACGCCGCCATCCGTGGCACCGCCGGCATCTGCCCCACCTACGGCGGCAAGCCGATCTTTGCCGCGTACTTCTCCTGCTCCGGTGGTCGCACCGAGAACATCGAGCTCGCCTGGGCGGGCGCCACCAGCACTCCGTACCTCAAGGGCGTGAGCGACCCCTACGACTATTACGCGTCGCGCCACGACTGGGGTCCGGTCCGCCGGTCCGCGTCACAGGTCGGCGGGCCTCTGGCGGCCAAGGGCTCGCTCCGCGCCGTCTACACCGTCAAACGGGGCACTTCGCGGAGGATCGTCAAGGCGGCGATCGTCGGCAGCGGCGGCACCACGTACATCGACGGCGGCTCGCTGCGCATGAAGCTCGGACTGAACAGCGCCTGGGCGGTCTTCACCAGCATGGGCATCAGCCCAGCCGCCCGCAACGGCGCGAGCATCACGGCGGGCAATCGCATCACCCTCAAGGGGCGCCTGTATCCGGCCCGGTCCGCAGGCGCCACGGTCACCCTGCACTTCTACTACAACGGCCGCTGGCGCTCGAAGCGCGTCGCGACGACGCGCGCCGCCGAGTCACTCCCGGGCGGCTACACCGCCCGCTACTCCACCTACAGGATCTCGGTGGGTCCGGCGCAGACCACCAAGTACTACTTCTCGAGCGGCAAGGCGAAGTCGCCGACCACGACGATCACGGTCAACTAGGCGAGCCCGTACGTGCGGCGGCCCGGGCCTGGTAGGGGTAGGCCCGGGCCGCCTGTGCCTTCCACCTGCCGGGACAGGACCGACGCCGGGAAGGCAGGCTTGGCGTCGCTTCAGTCCGTCGTCACTCGCATCCCTCGCCGAAGCGGAGATCGGTGCGTTGCAGCAACTCCTCGGCCGTCCCGGACGCCACGGGCGACGCGTTGTGGCGGTAGTATCTCGCCCTCGACCATGTAGAGGACGTCCTCGGCGACGTTGGTGGCATGATCCGCGAGCCGCTCGAGATATCGCGCCACGCTGAACAGGAGCACGATGGTGTCGAGGTGCTCGAGGTCGGCGCGGATCACTCCCTTGAGCACGTCGATGAGGTCCGCGTACAGGTCGTCGATCTCGTCGTCGGCTGCCAGGACCTCGCGCGCCTTCACCGCGTCCTGCTGAACGAGCGCGTCGAGCGCTTTCTCCAGGATGGCCTCGGTGCGGTCGGCCATCACGGCGACGCCGTGAGGCACAGGCACGGCGGGCTCGTCCACCAGCTGCAGGGCGCGCTCGGCGATGTTCGAAGCCAGGTCGCCGATGCGCTCCAGCTCGCTGTTGATCTTGATCACAGCCGCGACGAAGCGCAGGTCGCCGGCGACCGGCTGGTAGAGCGCGAGGATCTTGAGGCATTCCTCTTCGACGTCGACCTCGTGCTGGTCGACCAGGACGTCAGTGGCGATGACGCGACGCGCCTTGGCGGCGTCGCGCTCGTCGATCGCCTGGAAGGCGAGGCGCAGGTTGTCCTCGACGAGTGCGCCGAGCGCCAGGATCTTGCGCTTCAGTCTCTCGGTCTCTCGCTGCAGGTGTCTCATCATGCCTCCGGGCCTCAGCCGAAGCGGCCGGTGATGTATTCCTCGGTCTGCTTCTGCACCGGGTTGGAGAAGATCTGCGTGGTCGGGCCGAACTCGACGATGCGCCCCTGGAAGAAGAACGCCGTGTAGTCGCTCACGCGCGCGGCCTGCTGCATGTTGTGGGTGACGAGCACGATCGTGAAGTTGCTCTTGAGCTCGAGGATCAGCTCCTCGATCTTGGCCGTCCCGACCGGATCGATGGCCGAGCAGGGCTCGTCCATGAGCAGCACCTCGGGCTCGGCGGCGACGGCTCGCGCGATGCACAGGCGCTGCTGCTGCCCGCCGCTGAGCGCGTTGCCCAGGCTCGTTCAGCTTGTGCTTGACCTCGTCCCAGATCGCCGAGCGCTTCAGCGCCTCCTCGACCCGGTCCGAGAGCTCCGAGCGGCTCAGCCGGTAGTGCTGACGCAGTCCGTACGCGACGTTGTCGAACACGGTCATCGGGAACGGGCTCGGCTTCTGGAAGATCATGCCGATGCGGCGCCGCAGATCGAGCAGGTCCGTCTGCGGCGACAGGAGGTCCACGCCGTCCATCAGGATCTGGCCCGTGGCGCGCTGGTCGCGGTAGAGGTTGAAGATGCGGTTGTAGGTGCGGATGTGGGTCGACTTGCCGCACCCCGACGGCCCGATCACCGCCGTGACGCGGTTCTTCTTGATCTCGATGTCGTTGTCGAAGAGCGCCTGCGACTTGCCGTAGAAGAAGTCGAGGTGCCGCACGGAGATCTGACTCGGGAGAGTGTCGAAGTCCTCGTCGACGCCGCGCCGCGCCTCTGCCACCTCGAGCCGGGGCGGCACGCACGGTGGCCTGCGTCTGCATCTGTGTCTCGTCTGTCACGGTCGTCCCTACCATTCTTTACCTCGCTGGAAGAGCAGCCGCACGACCAGGTTCATGCCGAGCACGGCCACGATGATCACGAGCGCCCCGCCCCAGGCGAGGCTCTGCCACGCCGGGTATGGGGTCCCGGCCAGGTCGTAGATGGTCTTGGTGAGGTTGGCGACCGGGCCGCCGAAGAAGCCGCCCGAGCCGAAGAGCCCGCTCATCCAGTACGGGCTGCTGAGCGCGGTGAAGAGGAGCGGCGCCGTCTCGCCGGCGACGCGCACGATCGCCAGCGTGGCGCCCGTGATAAGGCCGCCACGCGCCGCCTTGCAGACCACGCCGAGCGTGACCTTCCATCGCGGCGCACCCATCGCCAGCCCCGACTCGCGGAGCTCGTTGGGCACCAGGTTGAGGATGTCCTCGGTGGTGCGCGCCATGACCGGGAGCATGATGAAGGCGAGGGCGATCGAGCCGGCGAACCCGGAGTAGTGGCTCACGGGCTTCACCATGATGGCGAACGCGAACACGCCGACGATGATCGACGGCACGCCCATGACCACGTTGGCGATCATGCGGACGGCCGTCGCCACGCGTCCGTTGCGGCCGAACTCGGCCAGGTAGATGCCGCCGAAGAACCCCGTCGGGATGCCGATGGCGGCGGCGACCAAGGTGATCACCAGCGTGCCGACGATCGCGTTGGCGAGACCGCCGCTCGTGGAGGTGACGTCCTGCGGCGTGGACTGGGTGAAGAAGCTCCAGCTGATCGCCGAAATGCCCCTGACGACGACCTCCCAGACGACGAAGGCCATGACGGCGATGCCGAACCAGGCGCCGATCCAGGCGAGCACCTTGACGATGAGGTCGACCGCCTTGCGTCGGGCGACCGAGCGGTGGCGAAGCGGCGGGGTCGTACAGCCGGTCTCCGCGACCGTGCAGATCCGGTGATCCTCCGGCGCCCCGCTCGATGGCTCGGCTTCGGCGGCCATTCATGCCCGGCCTCCCGTCTTCCGCTGCACCCTGCGCAGCCAGAGCTGGGCGATGACCTGGAACCCCATGGTGATCACGAAGAGGATCAGTCCGAGCTCGATGAGCGCGGCGATCTGGATCTTGTCGGTGGCCTCGTTGAAGGTGTTGGCGATCAGCGAGGCGATCGTCGTGCCGGGGTCGAGCAGGGAGCGTGGCAGGTCCGTGTAGACGCTGCCGACGATGAAGGCGACGGCCATCGTCTCGCCGAGCGCGCGGCCGAGTCCGATGAAGACGGCCCCCACGATGCCGCTGTTCGCATAGCGCAGGCTGATCTTGCGCAGGACCTCCCAGGTCGTCGATCCCATACCGTAGCCCGCTTCCTTGGTGACCTGAGGCACCATGCGCAGCACGTCTCGTGAGACCGCGGTGATGTACGGGAGAACCATGAACGCCAGGACGACACCGGCGGTGAAGATACTCAGGCCGCCACCCTGGAAGCTCGGGCCGGGCTTGATGCCCGGGACACTTCCGAGCGGCGACTCCACCAGCCAGGGCACTATCGTCTCCTGCATGAAGGGCACCACGACGAAGAGGCCGACCATGCCGAAGATGATGCTGGGGATCGCGGCCAGCATCTCGACGGCCATCCCGACGACCCTGCCGATCGACGGGTGAACGAGCTCGACGAGAAGCAGCGCGATCACGAGCGCCAGCGGCACGGCGATGACCATGGCCACCACGGTCGAGAGCGCCGTGCCGGCGAGCGCCGCGAGAGCGCCGTACTGCCCGCTACTCGGTGACCACGCCACCGTGGTGATGACTTCCGTCTTCAGACCCGCGATGGCCGGCCACGAATTGTAGATGAGGACGGCCGCCAGGCCGAACATCGCGGCCGCAACGGCGAGGCCGCAGGCGGTGGCGACGGCTCGGAAGATGGGGTCGCCCAGCCGGAGACGGCCGCGCGACGCCGCTGTCGCGGCGTCGCGCGAGCCTCTCGGGCCGGCGAGGTACTCGGTGTTCTGGACTGTACTCACGGTTCCTGCCCCCGGAGTCGCTTCAGCTGTCCGACGTCACTTCCAGAGTGCGGTGCCGGCTGAGGTGATGCCCGGCCACACGTCGCTCTGGACCAGGTCGTAGACGTTCTGCGGGATCGCCACGTAGTCGAGACTCGAAGCCGTCGTGGAGCCGTTGGTGTAGGCCCAGTCAAAGAAGTCGAGTGACGCCTTGCCGCGCGCCGCATCCTTCTGTTCCTTCTGCATGAGGATGAAGGAGGCGCCGGTGATGGGCCACGTGGCGGCGCCCGGCTGGTCGACGAGGATGAGGTACATGCTGGGGAGGCTCGCCTGCCAGTCGGCCTCGGCGGCAGCGGCTTCGAACGCCTCGAGACTGGCGGCCACGAACGCGCCGTCTTTGTTCTGCATCTGGACGGAGGTCATCACAGCCTGCTTGGCGTAGGCGTACTCGACGTAGCCGATGGAGCCGCTCAGCTGCTGGACGCTCGCTGCGACACCCTCGTTGCCCTTGCCGCCGACGCCCGTCGGCCATGGGACTTCCTTGTCGGCGCCGGCCTTCCAGACGCCTGGGGCGGCGACGGCGAGGTAGTTGGTGAAGATCCACGTCGTACCCGAGCTGTCCGAGCGGTGGACGACGTTGATCTTGGCGTCTGGCAGGGTCACCCCGGCGTTCTCGGCAGCGATCGCCGGGTCGCTCCAGGCAGTGACCTCACCATTGTAGATCTTCGCCAGCAGGTCGGCGGTCAGCTTGAGCTGGCCGTCGGCGACGCCCTCGAGATTCACCACGGGCACCACGCCGCCGACGCACAGG
>CAVOGK010000007.1:0-354854 GCA_963695395.1 uncultured Thermoleophilia bacterium
TGCGGAAGGTGCTGCCGCGCCCGACCACGCTGTCGACCGAGACGCGGCCGCCGTGGACCTGGGCGATGTGCTTGACGATCGCGAGACCGAGGCCGGTGCCGCCGAGGTCGCGGCTGCGGGCCTTGTCGACGCGGTAGAAGCGCTCGAACAGCCGCGGCAGGTGCTCGCGCGCGACGCCCTGGCCCTCGTCGGTGACGCTGACCACGATCTCGTCGGCGTGCTCCTCGAGCGTGACCTCGACGGCGCTGCCGTCGGCGCTGTACTTCACCGCGTTGTCGACGAGGTTGACCACGGCCTGCTCGAGCAGCGGCGGGCTGACGCGCGCGAGAAGACGCCCGGGACAGTCCTCGTCGGAGCTCGATGCTCTTGGCCTCCGCCTTCGGGCCGCAGACCTCGAGCGCCACGGCGACCACGTCGCAGAGGTCGGCCTCCTCCAGCTGCAGCAGCGGGCTGTCGCCCGACTGCTCCAGCGTCGAGAGCGCCAGCAGGTCCTCGATGATCGAGTTCAGGCGGTCGGCCTGCCCGGCGATGATACGCACGAAGCGGCGGGCCGCCGCCGGATCGTCGCAGGGCGCCGTCCTCGAGCGTCTCGGCGAAGCCCTTGATGGAGGTGACCGGCGTCTTGAGCTCGTGCGAGACGTTGGCGACGAAGTCGCGTCGCACCGCCTCGAGCCGCTTGAGGCGCGTCACATCGTTGAGCACGACGACGGCGCCGACCACGTCGTCTTCGTCGTCGTCGCCGTGCAGCAGCGTGCCGTTGGCCTGCAGGTTGCGCTCCTCCGCACCGACGCGCATCACGATGTCGGCCTCCACCGGTCGGTGGCCGTCGAGCGTCTGCGCGACCACGTGCTGCAGGTCGGGGTTGCGGACGACCTCCTGGATGGTCTTGCCCTCGGCCGACGCGGGATCGGTGTCGAGGAGGCGCGCGGCGGCCGCGTTCACGGCGATCACGCGCTCGTCGGTGTCGACGGCGAGCACGCCCTCGACCATGCTCGAGAGCACCGCCTCGCGCTCGTTGCGCTCGTGCGTGAGCGTGCGCAGCTTGTCGTCGAGCTCCTCGGCCATCTGGTTGATGCTCTCGGCGACCGACGCGAACTCCTCGACGCGCGGCACGGAGAGCTTGTGCGTGAAGTCGCCGGCCGCCAGGCGCTCGGCGCCCTCCTTGATCGTCGCGCATCTGGCCGCTGATGCGCCGGGACACGTAGAGGCCGATGATCGCGGCGATCACGGCGACGACGATCGCACTGACGGCGATGCTCCCGTAGAGCGAGCGCGAGCGCCTCGTTCACGCGGGTGAGCGGGACGGCCGTGCGCACGACCGTCGTGAGCCTGCCGTCCTCCTCGACGGGACGGCGACGTACATCATGTCCTGCCGCAGCGTCATGCTGTAGCGGATGCGCGGCGCCGGCTGAGCGGCGAGCGCCTCCAGGAACTCGGGACGGGTGGCGTGGCTCTCCATCTCCGGCGGATCGGAGTCCGAGTCCGCCAGCACGTCGCCGATCGGCTGCGCTCCGGCACGGTCCGCGGCGATGAGGTGATGCGCGTCCCCGACGCCTCGCCCAGGCGCGTGCACGAGCGCCTCGAGCTCCGCCGGCGTGTCCGAGCGAGTGGCCGCGGGAGGACCTGCTCGCGCACCAGCGCCGCCCGCGCCTGCAACTCCCGTCTCGGTGTGGTCGACGTAGAAGTCGCGCACCGAGCGCACCGCGTAGAAGCCGATCGCGGCGGTGCAGAGGACGACGATGACGAGAAGGTAGGTGGCGTAGATGCGCCAGAACGAGCCGCGGTCTCGCACGGCTCACTGGTCCTGCAGGCGATACCCGACGCCGCGCACCGTCTCGATGTACGCGCCGCAGCAGCCGAGCTTGCGTCGCAGCGAGACGATGTGGACGTCGACCGAGCGGTCGGTCACGAAGCGGTCGCTGACGAATGAGTCGTCCCCCTGCGCGGCGTCGACGAGTCTGCTGCCTAGTGAACACCCAGCCGGGGCGCTTGGCCAGATAGAGGAGGATGCGGAACTCGGTGGCCGTCAGCTCGACCGGCTTATCGCCGACCAGGACCTGGTGCCGGCCCGGGTGGATGGTGAGCTCCTTGATGTGGACAGTCGCTTCGTCGTCGGCGGTCTCGTCGCCGCGGCGCAGCACGGCCCGGATGCGCGCGGTGAGCACCCGCGGGCTGAACGGCTTGGTCACGTAGTCGGAGGCACCGAGCTCGAGCCCGACCACCACGTCCGCTTCGCTGCCCTTGGCCGTGAGCATGACGATGGGGATGCCCCGCGTCTCGGCGTCGGCCTTGAGCCGGCGGCAGACCTCGAGCCCGTCGACGCCGGGCAGCATGAGGTCGAGCACGATGAGGTCCGGCAGCCTCGCGCGCGTCGCGGCCAGCGCGTCTTCCCCGCTGGCGACCACCGTCACGCGGTAGCCTTCCTTGTCCAGGTTGTACTTGACGAGCTCGAGGATGTCGCGCTCGTCGTCGACGACGAGCACGTTCTCTTTGGCCATCGCCGTTCTTTCGGTGTGAGGTTGGCCCGGGCAACGCGATGCTCGCCGTTCCCGGTCGAACGCGACGTAGAGTACCCTGCGGATGTTAGGACTTCGTGAGTGAACTGGCCACTCCGGCGGTCGCCAACGGCGGCGACCGTCACCGGCGAAAGGACGGGGGATGAACGCCTGCGAAGACGTAGTGGTGATCGGCGGCGGACCAGTGGGCGCCTGCTGTGCGCTCGATCTGGCCCGAGCCGGCGCCCGGACCGTCCTGCTGGAGAAGGAGCCGCAGGTCTGCCCGCCGGAGAGCGGCGCGCACGCCAACTGCGGCCTGCTGGTACCGAGCGACGTGACTCCGCTGGCCGCCCCAGGCGTCCTCGGCCAGGGGCTCCGCTGGATGCTGGACGCCTCGAGCCCCTTCTACATCGCGCCGCGCCCGAGCCCCGCGCTGGCGCGCTGGCTGTGGCTGTTCCGGGCCGCCTGCTCCGCGGAGCGAGCCCAGGCGGCCCGGCCGGTGCTGCGCGCCCTGCACGTCGCAAGCGCCGACCTCCACGACGAGCTCGCCCGCGAACACGGCGGACGTTGGCTGTTTCACCACGACGGCGTGGTGCAGGTCTATGAGACGCCGGCCGGCATGAACGCGGCAGCCGAAGAGGCTGAGCAGGCGCGGGCACTGGGCGCGCGCGTCGACGAGCTCACGGCGGAGGAGGTCAGGCGACTCTTTCCTGGCCTGTGCTGCGAGCTGGCCGGCGCCTACCTCTTTCCGGAAGACGGCCACCTCGACCCGCTGCGCTTCACGACGGCCGTCGCGGAGCTGGCCGCGGACGCCGGCGCCAAGGTCGTCACCAGCGCAGAGGTGCTGTCCCTCGAGTCCGCGCCTGAGGGCGTACGCGCCGTCACGACGCGCGGCGACTTCACCGCCGGCCAGGTGGTACTCGCCGCCGGCGCGTGGTCTCCGATCCTGGCGCGCGGCCTCGGGCTTCGCCTGCCGATCGAGCCGGCCAAGGGCTACAGCGTCGATGTCGAACGACCGAAGGACTTCCCTGAGATGCCGCTCTACCTGGGCGACGCCCACGTCGTCCTGACCCCCATCGGGGACACCTTGCGCCTGGGAAGCACGCTGGAGCTCTCCGGGTGGGACATGCGCGTCCGTCCCAAGCGCGTCGCCTACCTGCGCGCGGGGGCGCAGCGCGCCATCGGCCTGCCGGCGGACGGTCCCGTGAGGCAGCGCTGGCGCGGCCCGCGGCCCGTGACCCCAGACGGGCTGCCGGTCATCGGCCGGGTGCCGGGCCGCGACCGCGTGATCCTCGCGACCGGGCACTGCATGCT
This sequence comes from uncultured Thermoleophilia bacterium, assembly GCA_963695395.1. Taxonomy (GTDB): domain Bacteria; phylum Actinomycetota; class Thermoleophilia; order UBA2241; family UBA2241; genus CAIXSE01. Next base: position 3,810 of record CAVOGK010000007.1, read on the forward strand.
CGGGCTGTCCCTCGGACCGGTCACGGGCCGGCTGGTCGCCGAGCTGGCGGGAGGGCAGGCGCCGTCGATCGACCTCATGCCGCTCTCTCCCGCGCGCTGGTCGTAGGCGCACCTGCTTCGCCGGAGCGGCCGCCGGCGCGGCGCCTCAGCCGATGATGGCCGCGTAGGCGGCCCTCCAGTCGGAGAGATCGGTGAAGAGATGGTCCGGCGCGTGCGCAGCGAGCTCCTCCGCGTCGTGCCGGCCGGTCGCCACCCCGATCGCCGTGACGCCCAGACTCGCGCCGCACTCGATGTCGGCGGGCGTGTCGCCGATCACCACAACGTCCTTGCCGGCGTAGCGCCTGCCGGTGAGCGCCTCGGCGCGCGCCACGGCGACGGCGGGCAGATCTGCCCGAAGCGCCGAGTCCGACCCGTAGGCGCCGACCTTGAAGAGCGAGTACAGGCCCGTCGGCGCGAGCTTGAGACGGGCCCCCTCCTCTACGTTGCCGGTCAGCAGACCGACGAGGGCGCGACGGTCGACCGCCAGAGCCGTCACGAGCTCCTTGATACCGGGCAGCATCTCGACCTCACCGTCCGCAAGCTCCGCGGCGAGCAGCTCGACGTACCGCTCGATGCAGGCGCCGACCATACTGTCGATGAGGTCGTCCGGGGCGCCGAGACGCTCCGCCAGGTCGTGGACGACCTGGGGCTGAGTCTCGCCCTCGTACCGGCCGATCACGCTCGCCGGATCGCCTGCGCCCCAGAGATCCGCAAGATCGCGGATGATGCCCGGATCGGTGCGGCCGTGGAACGAATAGTCGCCGAGCTGGCCTTCGACGCCGTAGACGTCCAGGATCGCGCGCATGATCGCCCGGCCGCCGGCGCCGTGGGCGTCGATCAGCGTGCAGTCGATGTCGAAGAGGATGAGGCGGTCGGGCATGGCCCGGCCAGTATAGCCGGTGGTCGATGACGCCTCGGGCGGGCGCCGGCTCAGTCTCCCGACGGCGGGTTTCCCCCGTGGCACGGGCAGCCGGGCTTCTGCCCGAACCCGCCCTGATGACAGGCGTCGCACGGTAGCGGCTCCTCACCGGCCGGCACGTGCGGGCCCTCCTGCTGATGCGAGAATCCAGTCGGGCTCCAATTCTTGATGGTGTGGCAGTCGACGCACTGGGTCAGGCCGTTGTGGTGGTCGCCGTGGCAGTCGATGCAGCCGTCGGGCTTCACCGAAACGCCCTGGGTGTGGCAGGTCTGGCACGCGACCTGCCCGTGCTTGCCCGTCAACGGACCGCCGGGGTGGGGGCCGCTACCCTTGCCACCGCTCCAGCTCCTGATGCTGTGGCAGTCGACGCACGGGCCACGGTCGCCGTGCGGCGCCGTGTGGCAGTAGCCGCAGTCCTTCGTGCCGTCGGGGTGGCAGGTGAAGCACGACGGCATCGAGTTCGCCGGCGGCGCGGTGACGCCGGGCGCGCCGGCGTGTACCAGCGAGGCGTGGCACTCGATGCACTGCTGCGCGGCGTGGCCCTCGCTGCCGTGCTCGAACGTCACGGGGGCCGGGGCGCCCAGCTTGACGGTCTTGCCGGTCTGGGCGCTGGTGTGACAGCCGGAGCGCATGCAGGCCGCGTCCGGGATGTGGCGGGTGACCTTGATCGGCGCCTTGACCTGGCCGGTGAAGTGGATCCAGACCTCGCGGGACGCGTAGAACTTGGTCTCGACGAAGTTCACGGCGCCCGGCGGGATGTGGCACTGTACGCAGTCCGTGCTCTTGTGCGCCGACTGCTCCCACGTGTCGCGGTACGGCCACATCTCGTGGCAGTCGCTGCCGCAGAACCTGTTGCTCTCGGTGAACTTGGCCGCCACGGCGCCGGCGCCGACGAGCAGCAGGATGAGGACGCCCGCGATGATCGCCAGGCGCTTCCACCAGCGCGCCCACCAGGATCGTCCCGGCGCGGAGGAGGTCACTGACCCCACGGCGTGCTCCTTTCGAGGCTCCACACTCGCGCAGAAGCATACGCCCGAACACCATCTTCGTCGCGCAGGCCGCCGTGGACCGTCGAGCCCCTACCGTCCGGCGCGCCGCCCTCGGCCCGCGGGGCGCCTCAGCTCCCCGGTCCGCCCTTGAGCAGCAGCAGCGGCACGTCGGTGTTGTGCCGCACGTGGTCGGCCACGCTGCCCAGCACGATGCGCTTCGCCCAACCGTGCCCGTGCGTGGCCATGGCGATGAGATCCGGTCGCAACTCGGCCGCCTGCTGCACGATCACGTCCTGGGGCTCGCCCGAGAGAAGCAGCGTGTTGACCGTGAGGCCGCGGCTGCGCAGCAGCTCCGCGGCACGCTCCAAGGCGCCTTCGCCGTCTTCGAGCTCGCTGGCTCGTTGTTCGCGCGTGTGGAAGTGTGCGGCACGGAGCAGCGTGACGGCGGCGCCGCAGGCGCCGGCCAGCTCACCGACATGTTCGAGGACAGAGGCGTCGGTCTCGCTGCCCTCGAGTGGGACGAGGATGTGATCGTAGACGGCCATCTCTCAGCCTCCGAGGAAGATCTCGTAGAGGAGGTACCCGTTCAACCCGATGATGATCGCGGCCAGAAGAACGCCCACGCCGAGCTGCACCACGTTCATGCGCTCGGCGCCCATCACGCGGCGGCTACGCGACAGCCAGAGCAGCGGGATGATGGTGAACGGCAGCTGGATGCTCAGCAGCACCTGGCTGACGATGAGAGCCATGAACGTGTCGACGCCGATCACGATGACGAACATGGCCGGCAGCGAAGTGACCACGAGACCCACCCTGTAGAAGGTGGTGCGCGGGTCCTCGGGCCTACCGAGGTAGCCCGTGACCACGTTCGCCTCAGCCATCGACGAGGTGATCGACGAGGCGATCCCAGCCACGAGCAGCGCCAACCCGAAGAGGAGTTGCGACAGTGGTCCGACCAGCGGCTCGAGGGTCGCTGAGGCCTGCTCGATGCTCGTCACCGTGACGCCGGCGCCGAAGAAGACCGCCGCCGCGACGATGATCATCGCCGAGTTCACGAGCCAGCCCATGCCCATGGCCAGGCTCGTGTCGATGAGCTCGAAGTTCATGAGCCGGCGGCGGCGCTGTGGCGCCAGGTCCCAGTCGCGGGACAGGATGACGTTGGAGTGCACGTAGATGTTGTGCGGCATCACGATGGCGCCGAGCATGCCGAGGGCGACCAGGATGCTGGCCCCGTCCACGGACGGGATCACCCAGCGTGGCGCGGCGGCGCCCCAGTCAGGGTGAACGAGGAACAGCTCGAGAATGTAGCAGGCGGCGATGATCGCGAGGAAGACGACGATCATGCGCTCGAGCTTGTGGTACTGCTGCCCCAGAATGGCGACGAAGACGAGGGCGACCGTCAGCGGTGTCCCCAGCCACAGCGGCAAGCCGAAGAGCAGATAGAATCCCAGCGCGGCCCCGAGGTACTCAGCCAGGTCGGTCGCCATGCACGCCAGCACGATCGTCACGCCGGCGATCCAGACGACGGGCTTGGGCAACTGCTTGCGAACGTTGACCGCCAGCGAGTGCCCGGTGACGATCCCCAGCTTGGCGGAGAGGTGCTGCAGAAAGATGAGCATGAGCGTGCTCAGTGAGACGACCCACAGCAGCGCATACCCGAATTCGGAGCCGCCGGCGATGTTGGTCGCCCAGTTGCCAGGGTCGATGAACCCGATGGTGACGATGAACCCCGGCCCGAGGTAGCGAAGGAGCTCGCGCGAGAACAGGTCGCGCACGAAGTCGCGCGGCCCGTTGGGGCGCGAGTCCGCCGCGAGGTCGGCCGGGGGGCCGAGCGGCGGGCCAGGCTGCGCCGGCCCGCCCGCCCCCGCGACGGTCGCCCCGTGTTCGCTCTCGTCCTGGCCGGTCATGCTGGCCCCACTCTACCCCGTGCTCTGGGCGTCGTCCCGCATCCGAAACGGCCGGGGCGGCGCGTGCCGCCCCGGCCCACGATCACGCGGAAGCACTCTCGTCGCCGGACTTCTCCTCGAAGGGCCACTGGCCGGCAAGCAGGCTCAAGACGGCCTCGAGCAGCAGGACGATGATGACGATCAGGAAGATGCCGAGCCATGACCAGGTCACCAGCGCGAGCAGGATGAGACCAACGACGAGGACCCCCCAGCGCACTCCGACGACGTGGCTCGCGATCCACGACGTCACCGGCGAGTCGGGGATCTTGACATCAGCGGTCCCGCCGGCGGCTCGCTTGCCCACGGCGACGGCAGCGTCGCGCACGTCGCGGCGGCCGAGGAGCCACACGAGGATCGCCGCCACGACGCCGAGCACGACGATCCAGATCGTGATCGTGGTGAGCGGGCCGAGTGAGGCGTTGACCACGTCCTTGGCGACGCTGAGGCCGCCGCCCTCCTGCAACTGGTCGGTCAGTGCGATGGACGCGCGATTGACGATCACGCGCGTGAGGAGGATCGCGATCGCCGCGCCGATGCCGATGGCGATCGCCGTCCGCCCGCGGCGGCGCGAGAGCCAGATCGTCACGGCGATGAGTCCGAGTGTGACGAGCGGGAGGAGCCAGGTCAGGCGGTCGAACCACTTGACAGCGGTCTGCGCCGGGCCCAGCGCGTCCGACTGGAGCAAGGTGACCTGCCCGAAGTCCGAGGGCAGCGGCTTGCCGGACCAGTTCGCGACCTCCTGGATGGCGGTCTGGGGGTCGGTGCCCGGCTCGATGACGGGCGGGCTGAACTTGTCAGCGAGCCCGCCCGGCAGCCTCTCGTCCACCCACACGAGGACCTGGCTGATCAGCGGCAGGAGGTCGAGGTTGACGTCGCTGCCCTGGACGTAGACGTTGGTGGTATCGCCGCGAAGCAGCGCGACGATCTTCTCGTGCGCGAGCCGATTGATCTTGAGCCACAGATCGTAGGCTTTCGGCGTGCTCAACACCTTGTTGGCGCCCTTGGAGATGAAGTCGGTCACGGCGACGGTGATGGGACCCGCGAAGAACTGCGCCTGCTCCGGTAGCGCGTCCGCAACGCGTTGATCCAGGTCGGTCGCGGTCACCGCCTGGTCGGCGATGTACTCGCTGAGCCGCTGTATCGTCTCGGGATCCTTGCCGATCGGCGCCACCAGGCTCATGTAGCCATCGGTGTTCATCACCGTGTAGTGGGTCCATATCGTGACGCCGCTGACGACCACCGCCAGACACGAGATGAAGACGAGCATCCCCACCAGGATGCGGCGCAGCCGGCTCGGTTTGCGGGCCGAGACGATCTCAGCCTCCGCGGCTTCGCCCGCGGTGACGTCCATGGTCTTCGTGACCTCGCCGGCGGCATCCGCCGGTGCGGCCTCATCCGACGCCGACGCGCCGGCTTGCGTGACGCTCGTCACCTCGTCCGACTCGGCCGCGCCACCCGCACCGTTCCTGGGATCGTCGTCCTTCATCGCTTCGTCCTCTCTCTTGCCCCTGCGTGTACGCCCATGACCCCACTTACCCCGTCGATGCAGGATAGCCTACGCCTCGGTGAACGCCTGCTCGAGGTCGGCGATCAGATCGCCGGCGTCCTCGATGCCTACTGAGTATCGTACGAGCCCCTCGGGGATGCCCATCGCCGTCCGTTCCTCCGGGGTGCACTCCACGTGGCTGGTCGTCGCCGGCACACCCGCGAGAGTCTCCACGGCTCCGAGGTTGGCCGCCAAGTGCGCCAGTCGAAGCTGCGGCAAGACGCGTTTGACCGCCTCGAAACCGCCGCGCAGGGAGAAGCTGAGCATGCCGCCGTACCCGCGCATCTGCCGCGCCGCGACGTCGTGGTGCTGATGCGAATGGAGACCAGGGTAGTTCACGACATCGACGGTCGGCTGCTCCTGCAACCACCGGGCGATGGTGAGCGCGCTCTCGTTCTGCTGGCGCACGCGGAGGGCGAGCGTCTTGAGGCTGCGCACGAACAGGTAGGCGGCCATCGGATCGAGCGACGCGCCGGTGATCTCGCGGTAGTGGTAGACCTTCTCGACAAGCTCGGGCGAACCGCAGAGCACGCCGCCGAGCGCGTCGGCGTGGCCGCCGAGGTACTTGGTGGCGCTGTGGAGCACGAGGTCCGCACCCAGCGCCAGAGGGTTCTGGTTGATCGGCGTCGCGAACGTGTTGTCGGCCACCACGAGCGCGCCCACCTCGTGCGCCGCCGCCGACAGGCGGGCGATGTCCATGATCTTGAGCGTCGGGTTGGTGGGCGACTCCAGGTAGACCAGCCGGCAGCCCTCGGCGATCGCGGCCTCGATCTGCTCGAAGTCGGTGGTGTCGCACAGCTCCACGTCGACGCCGATACGCGGCAGGAAGTCGAGGAACAGTTGGCTGGTCCCGCCGTAGGTGTCCTTGGCCGAGACCACGCGATCGCCGGGGGCAAGCAGCGCAAACAGCGTGTTGCTGACGGCGGCCATGCCCGTGGAGAAGCTCGTGGCGGCCGCCGCGCCCTCGAGAATGCGCACCTTCTCCTCGAAGGCCGCCACCGTCGGGATTGGTGTTGCGCGAGTAGATGTGGCCCTCGACCCGGCCGAGGGCGGCGTCCACCCAGGTGTCCACGTCCTCGTAGCCGAACGCGGCACTGTACACGATCGGCACCTGCGTACCCCGGTGGGCGAGAGCGGCGTCCTCGCCGCCGCGGACGGCGAGGGTGGCAGGCGCAAGGTTCTCGCCCGGCTGTCTCTCAGGCGGCTGCGGCGTGCTGGTCATCTCTCGTCCTCCTCGCCGGGCGCGTCCGGCTGCCGGTCCGTGCAGGAGACCCGATTCTACGGAGCCGCGACCGCGCAGGCCAGCGACCGGCAGACCGGGTACGGTCCCGAGCGGCCCGGCGACAGGCCGCCGGCCCCCGGACGCTGAGGCAAGCGCTCGCGCGTCGAGACAGGATCTCGCGCGTCACCCGGGTCTGCGCTGCGTGACCCGGAAGAGACGGCGCGGCAGATCGCCCTCCTCGAACTCGGTCACGTCGAGAAGCTCGAAGCCGCGAGCCAGCCGCTCGACGAGTTCGCGGCTGAAGAAGTGCACGACGAATCCTCCCGCCTCGTACATGTCGTCGCCGTGCGCCACACCGGCGCCGCAGTCGGCGTCGTCGGTCGTGCGTACCGTGTACACCTGCAGGCCGCCGGGACGCAGCACGCGGCGGACCTCCGCAGACAGAGCCTCGAGCTGCGGCGTGGTGAGCGCCATGCAGTAGAGCATGTGCGAGAAGCAGGCGTCGAAACGATGCATCCTGGAACGGCAGGTCGTCGCGGCAGTCGTGGACCGACGCGCGCAAAGGCAGGACGGGGTCGGCAGCCTGCGCCTTGCCGCGAATGGCGGTGATGCCGCAATCGGCGAAGTCGAGCGCGTGGACATTGAAGCCCCGGTGCGCGAAGTAGACGCTGTCGCGTCCCTGGCCGGCGCCCAGCTCCAGGAGCTCGACGGCTCCGGCCGCGGCGAAGCGCTCGGCCGCGGCACGCGCCGGGACGCTCGGCTCGATTCCGTAGCGCTCGGTGCGTTCACCGAGGACATGCGTCCAATGCCGGCGCTGACCGGCCGCCAGCTCGGCGGCCGCTTCTTCGTCTGCCGCCGAACCGGCCGCAGCCTCACCATCCGCCGCAGCTTGGACGAGCGCCGTGCACAGAAGCTCGTCGGAGGGCACGCCACCGGATCCTCCGGGGCCGGGGTACGAGCGTCAGCCGAGGCCGTACTGCTCCAGGGCGGCGGCGCGAGGCTCCACATCCTGCCCGGCGACCCGGATCGTCGGCGAGCCGGGAAACCGGAGGCGTCTCGCCTCGGCCCCGTCGGCGACCGGCGTGGAGACGATCTCGACGTCGACGCCGGTGAGGCGCGCGACCCGTCCGACGGCGTCGCGCGCCGCGGCCGCGCTCGCACAGCCCGGAGCGAACAGCACTTCGACGCGAATCGCGCTCATCTCTCCTCGAATCCCGACACGACCATCCCTTCCTCTGGTCCGCCAGCATACCCGACGGCGCCGGCGTTGACGCATGCCCATGCATGGGCTATCCTTCACCCTATGGTTAGGCAAGCCTAATCCGTCTCGTTCGGTCCACCTCAGAAGGACTCCCCATGACGCTGCTCGACGCCCGGCCCGGCCGGCCGATCAGGATCCTCAAGATCGATGACGACCGCGCCCGCGCGCAGTGCGTTCGGTTCGGCATCGGAGAAGGCACCGTCGTCGAGTCCGCCGAGACGGTGCCGCTGGGGCCGGTGCTCGTGCGTCACTGCCGGCAGGAGATCTGCCTCGGGCGCGGCCTGGCCCGGCGTGTCCTCGTCGAAGACGTGGCGGTCGCGTGAACGCGAGCACCGCGCCGGCGTGCTGCGCCGGTACGGTCGCTGTCGAGGCGCCCGCGAGCGCCCGGCAGATCGTCCTCGTCGGCAACCCCAACGTCGGCAAGTCACTCTTCTTCAACGCCTTCACCGGCCTGTATGTCGACGTCTCCAACTACCCAGGCACGACGGTGGCCATCTCCAGCGGACGCATGGGCGACGACGTCGTCCTCGACACGCCGGGCATCTATGGTGTCTCCTCCTTCAATGACGAGGAGACCGTCGCGCGCGACATCGTCATGGAGGCCGACGTCATCGTCAATGTGGTCGACGCGGTGCACCTGGAGCGCGACCTCTTTCTCACCCAGCAGATCATCGATATGGGCATCCCCATGGTCGTGGCCCTCAACATGGTCGATGAGGCGAAAGCACGGGGCGTGGGCGTGGACGCCGCGGCGCTCTCGCGGCTGCTCGGCGTCCCCGTCATCCCCACGGTCGCCGTCCACCGCAAGGGCTTCGACGAGGTGCGAGAGGCCCTCGACGTAGCGCGGACGGGGCGCTCCGACCCGCCGCTGCAGGCGCGCCTCACGGAACTGCTGGGCCGCGTCGAAACGCGCCCGGAGGCCCTGCTCGTGCTCGAGGCGGATCCGATCGTCTCCGAGCGCGTCGGCGTGCGCATCGAAGGCCAGCGGGACGCCGTCTACCAGGACCGGCGCCGGCGCGTGAACGAAGTGATTGCGGCAGCGGTCAGACAGCCGAACGGCCGCCCGGACGTCCGCAGCCGCCTGGGCAGGGCGCTCATCCGGCCGCTCGTCGGCATCCCCGTGCTCGCGGCGACGCTGTTCGTCATGTACGAGGTCATCGGCGTGTTCGTGGCCGGCACGTTGGTGGGCTTCACCGAAGGGACCGTGATGCAGGGCTACGTGGAGCCGTTCCTGCGCGGCCTCATCGAGCAGGTCACGGGAACGTCCGGCGTCGCCTACAGCATCCTCGTGGGAGAGTTCGGCGTGGTGACGATGACCGTGACCTACGTCTTCGGCCTGCTCCTGCCGCTCGTCGTCGCCTTCTACCTCATGATGTCGACGCTCGAGGACTCCGGCTATCTGCCGCGCATCGCCGCGCTCTCCGACCGCCTGATGACGGGCATCGGCCTCAACGGACGCGCGATCATCCCCATGATCCTGGGCTTCGGCTGCATCACCATGGCCACCATGACGACACGCATCCTCGGCAGCGAGCGCGAGCGGCGCATCGCCACCGCCCTCATGGCCTTCGCCATCCCCTGCTCGGCCCAGCTGGGCGTCGTGGTCGCCCTGCTCGCGGCTGCGGGCGGCGGCGCGATCGCGCTGGCCTACGCTGCCATCATGATCGTCATCTTCGGGCTCATCGGCCTGGCCATGGACCGCGTCATGCCGGGCAAGTCCACCGATCTGCTGATCGACCTCCCGCCACTGCGCCTCCCCCGGCCGAAGAACGTACTCGTGAAGACGTACCACAAGACGATCATGTTCCTGCGTGAGGTCGTCCTCTACTTCGTCGCCGGCGCCCTCCTGCTCAGCGTGCTCCAGATCACCGGCGCCCTTCAGGGCCTGCAGAACCTCCTGACGCCTCTCACCGTGGGCTGGCTGGGGTTGCCGGCGGCGGCCTCCAACGCCTTCGTCATGGGCTTCGTGCGCCGCGACTTCGGCGCCACCGGTCTGTACGGCCTCGGCCTGAACGGCACGCAGATCCTCGTCGCGCTGGTCACGATCACGCTGTTCGTGCCCTGCATCGCTTCGGTGCTGATCATCATGAAGGAGCGCGGCAAGGTGTTCACCGCTGCCGTGTGGCTCGCCAGCGTCGGACTCGCCTTCCTGGTGGGCGGGATCGTCGCCCGCGTCGCTGGAGTCCTGTGAAGACGCGCGTGAGGCATGAGCAGGCGCGGGCGCGCGAGGCGCAGCCTCCTTCGCGCGCCTCCGGCTCCTGCGTCACCTGCGAGCAGTGCGGGCTGGCTCTCGAGAGCCTCGTCCTCCGCTGTCCCAGGTGTGCGGCGCCGATCGCTGCTCGGCTGCAGCGGAAACTGCCGAGAGTGCGCCGCGCACCACAGCTGACGCGACGCCCGACAGCTGTCGGTCCGCGCGACCTGCGGTTGACCCACGAGCCCCCCGCCGGGTAGTCTCGGGGTCCGCAGGGGAGTAGCCGGCTCGGCCTTCAAGGCGAGCGGCGCGGTCGTCATCACGGGCTCAGGCCCCGGGCGCGCCAGTGAGCGGCAAGACCTTCGGCACACATGACGTGCCGGAGGTCTTTTTGATGTCGGCGCGAGACCAGGCGCAAGGAGAGAACGACGTGACGGGCAGGGAACGATGATGGAAGGCGCGACGCTGCACTGGGTGGTCTTCTTCAGCATCGTCGGCGCCGCCATGGCGATCGACCTTGGGTTCGTGGGACGCAAGAGCGGCGTGGTCACCACGCGCACGGCCTTGGCGTGGAGCGCGGTGTGGATCTCGCTGGGCGTCGGGTTCTCGGCGCTCGTCTGGCTCTGGTACGGCGGCGAGGCGGCGCAGCAGTACCTCGCCGGCTACCTCATCGAAGAGTCGCTCAGCATCGACAACCTCTTTGTCTTCCTGCTCGTCTTCGGCTCGCTGGGCATCGCGTTGCGCCACCAGCGCAAAGTGCTCTTCTGGGGCATCCTCGGCGCGATGGTCATGCGTGGCGTCTTCATCGTCCTCGGCGTCGGTCTGATCAACCGCTTCGAGTGGATCATCTACATCTTCGGCGCGCTGCTCGTCTACACCGCCTACCGGCTCGTCCGCTCACACGGCGTCCAGGTCGAGCCGGAGAAGAACCCGCTGGTACGCCTGGCGCGGCGGATCTTCCCGGTCGAGGCCGACTATCAAGGGCGACACTTCTTCGTCCGCCGCGGCGGCAAGCTGTTCATGACGCCGCTGGTCATCGCCCTGGTCGCGATCGAGTCCGCCGATCTCGTCTTCGCCATCGACTCGGTGCCGGCCGTGCTCGCCGTGTCCAACATCACCTTCGTCGTCTTCACCAGCAACATCGCCGCGATCCTCGGACTGCGCTCGCTCTACTTCGCGCTCGCCGGCAGTCTCCAGCGGTTCGAGTACCTGAGCTGGGGGCTCGCCTGCGTGCTCGGCTTCGTGGGCATCAAGATGCTGATCAGCCACTGGGTGCACATTCCCGTGCTCGTCTCGCTCGGCGTCATCGTGGTCGCGGTCGGGACGGCGGTGATCGTCTCGCTGGTGCTCACGAGAGGTGCCGAGCCGGACGCGGAGGTGCTCGAGGCGGCCGGGCGTGGCGACCTCGTGAAGCGGCAGGACGAGGCCGAGTGAAGCGGCGGGCCGAAGTGGCCGTGACACGGCCACGCGGTTGACATCAATTCCCGTTGATGTAGCATCGTATCGACAGAAGTTGATTTGACGTAGTCGGAGGATGTCATGAGCGCTACCGGCGATGACCTCAAGGATCAGATCCGCGACCACTATGCCGAGCGAGCCGTCGCGGCATCCGAGGCAAAGCCTTGTTCCTGCTCCTGTGGCTGCGCGCCCGTCGAGCCTCAGGACGAGGTCGCGCGTGGCCTCTACGACGTGAGCGAGACCGGCGACCTGCCCGCCGAGGCCGTACTCGCGAGCCTGGGCTGCGGCAACCCCACCGCCCTCGCCGACCTGCAGCCGGGCGAAGTCGTGCTCGACCTCGGCAGCGGCGGCGGGATCGACGTCCTCCTGTCCGCCCGCCGCGTCGGCCCGACGGGCAAGGCGTTCGGACTCGACATGACCGACGAGATGCTCGCCCTCGCGCGCGAGAACCAGCAGAAGGCCGGAGCGGACAACGTCGAGTTCCTCAAGGGCGAGATCGAGACGATCCCGCTGCCCGACGCCTCGGTCGACGTGATCATCAGCAACTGCGTCATCAACCTCTCGCCGGACAAGGACAAGGTGCTCGCCGAGGCGTTTCGGGTCCTCCGGCCCGGTGGTCGCTTCGCCGTCTCGGACGTCGTCTTCCAGGGTGACATTGGCCTCGTCCCCGACCAACTGCTGCGCGACGTGGAGGCCTGGTCCGGCTGCATCGCCGGCGCTCTCGAGGAGGGCGACTACCTGGAGAAGCTGCGGCGTGCCGGCTTCGTCGACGCCGCCGTCGAGGTGACCAACGTCTACGACGGCGCTCCCGAGAACTCGTGCTGCGGCGCACCATCGCTGCCGGCGGGCGTGCAGCTGATCAGCGGGTTCGTGCGCGCGGTCAAGCCCTCCGGCTGAGGCAGAGCGCGGCGACGTGCGTCGGGACGGCCAGCCGGTCGGTCGTCCCTCTTGACTACGACCGGTCGGTCGTTGCAGAACCTGAGCCATACAGGTAACATATGAACATCTGTTCATATGTTCAGAGGAGAAGCGTGTCGCCTGCACCCACCAGGGATCCCGTGATCTGCGCCAAGGAGGACCCGGACCTGCTCGACCACTGCGATGTGCACGTCGTGGACCCGGAGCGCGTCTCGGCGGTCAGGGCGCGATTGGTGGAGCCCGCCATCGCCGGGCAGATGGCCGTCGTCTTCAAGGTGCTGGCCGACCAGAGTCGCTGCCGGCTTATGGCCGCGATCATCGAAGCCGGTGAGCTCTGCGTCTGTGACCTCGCCGCGACCGTCGACATGAGCGAGAGCAACGTCAGCCACCACCTGCGCGTGCTGCGCGCGAACGGCCTGGTCCGCGCCCGCCGCTCAGGCAAGATGGTCTTCTACTCGCCGGACGACGCACACATCCGGCTCCTCCTCGACATCACACGCGAGCACGTGGAACACGGGCCAGAGAGCTTCTCCGAGGAGGCGGCCGGCGGCGAGCTCCGAGCCGAGTCGGCCGGCGGTGGAGGCGCAGCGCGATGACCGAGCGCACTCTCGAACTGTCGCTGCTGCTGCCGCGGGCCGCCGAGTGCGGGGGCTGCGTGAGCGAGGTGGGCGGCGAGCTGCTGCGTCTCGACGGCATCCACGCAGTCGAGACGGACGTGCCTCGCGGCCTCGTCAGCGTCCGCTTCGACGAGGAGGCGTTGACCGGCGAAGCGGTCGAGACCTTCGCCCGCAGGGCCGGCGCGCAGGCACATTGCGAGGATCACTGCCCGGTCGCGACCCACGAGCACGGCCCGCTCGATCTCTCGCGACCGCTTCCCGGAGAGGGCGGCGGCGAGCGACGCATCCTGCATGTCACCGGCATGGACTGCGCCGACTGCGCGGTGAAGCTCCAGGGCGCGCTGCGCAAGGAGCGCGGCGTGCGCAGCGCGGACGTCAACTTCGGCGCCGCGACCCTGGCCGTCGCCATCGATCCGGCGCAGGCGGGCATGCCGGACGTCTTCCGTGCCGTACGGCGCCTCGGGTACGACACGGTGGAGCGGCGCACCCAGGACGCGAAGCCGGACGCGCAGGCCGGCGCCGGACGCGCCGGCCGCAGGTTCTGGCTGGCAGAGCCGCGGGCCGTCGCCACCATCGTCTCCGGCGCGCTTCACGGCCGCCGGCTTCGTCGCGACCGCCGCCGCCCCTGCCGCGGCGCCCTGGCTCTTCGGCGCCGCGGTCGTCAGCGGCGGCCTGTACGTGGCGCGCGCCGCCGTCTTCAGCGTGCGCGCACGCCAGGTCGACATGAACGTCCTGATGACGCTGGCGATGATCGGCGCCGCGGCCATCGGCCAGTGGAGCGAGGCGGCCCTCGTCGCCTTCCTCTTCAGTCTCGGCACCGTGTTGCAGGTCGCTACACTCGAGCGCACGCGCCGCGCGATCAGCGGCCTGATGCAGCTTGCGCCATCCACCGCGAACGTCCTTCGGTCGCCGCCCGATGGGAGCGCGTCGTGCGAGACCGCCGTCGCCGTGGCCGACGTCGCCGTCGGCGACGTCGTGGTGGTACGCCCGGGCGAGCGGGCGGCCGTCGACGGGGTCGTCGTCGAGGGCACGGCAGCTGCCGACCAGGCGCCGGTCACCGGCGAGTCGATCCCCGTCGCCAAAGTGCCAGGCGACCAGGTGTTCGCCGGCTCCATCATCGAGGGCGGGTCGCTGCACGTGCGCGCGACGGCGGCCGCGTCGGACACGACCATCGCCAAGATCGTCCATATGGTCGAGGAGGCGCAGGCGCAGCGAGCGCCGGCCGAGACCATCGTGGACCGCTTCGCGAGCCGCTACACGCCGGTCGTGGTCGCGCTGGCGGCGGCGGTCGCCTTCATCCCGCCGCTCCTCGGGGCCTCGTTCGACACCTGGTTCTACCGCGGCCTCGCGCTGCTCATCATCAGCTGCCCGTGCGCGCTGGTCATCTCGACGCCCGTGAGCATCCTCGCCGCCCTCGCCCGCGCCACGCGCAACGGCGTGCTGATCAAGGGCGGCGCGTACCTCGAGCAGATGGCCGGCATCAAGGCGATCGCCTTCGACAAGACCGGGACGCTCACCAGCGGCCGCCCCGCGGTCACCGATGTCGTTCCGCTCAACGGGTCGTCCGCAACTCGCGTGCTCGAGGTCGCCGCGGCGCTGGAGCGCTACAGCGAGCACCCGCTGGCGCAGGGCGATCACGGAGCACGCGGAGACCCTGGGCGTGACGGCCGGCGGCGCCCGCACTGAGGCCATGGCGTCCCGCGCGATCGGATCGCCCGCCGCTGTGGACTCGGCCTGCTCGTGCACGACTCCCGGCTGCTGTGCGGCCGCCGGACCGGCCGATGGACACGCCCACGCCCCGGCCGGGGCGGGCGGGCACGACGCTGATCCCGCCCACCTCCGCGAGTCACGCGGTCCCGACGTTGAGCGCTTCCGCGCCATCCCCGGGCGCGGGGTGCGGGCCGACCTGAACGGCCGGCTCTCCTTCGTCGGACGGCCGGATCTCCTCGGCGCGAACGCCGCCGACGCTGCGCTCACGGAAGCCGTCGAGCGGCTCGAGCGTCAGGGCAAGACGGCCGTCGTGGTCGGGGATGAAGCCGGCGCCCTCGGCGTGATCGCCGTCAGCGATCCGCTGCGGCCCGGAGCCCGCGAGATGGTGGCGGAGTTGCGGGCGCTCGGCATCGCCGAGGTGGCCATGCTCACCGGCGACAACCCTGAGACTGCGGCGGCCGTGGCCGCCGAGGCCGGCGTGACCGACGTGCGCGCCGGCCTGCTGCCGGAGCAGAAGGTCGCCGCCGTCGCCGAACTGCGCGACCGCGTGGGCGCGGTCGCGATGGTCGGCGACGGCGTCAACGACGCCCCAGCCCTGGCGGCGGCGAACCTCGGCGTCGCCATGGGCGCCGCCGGCACCGACGCCGCCCTCGAGACCGCCGACATCGCCCTCATGGGTGACGACCTGGCGGCCGTCCCCCAGACCATCCGGCTCGCCCGCCGCACCACTCGCGTGATCTGGCAGAACATCGTCTTCTCGATCGCCGTGAAGGCGGTGTTCCTGGTCCTCGCCCCGCTGGGCCTCGTGAGCCTCTGGCTCGCGGTGTTCGCCGACATGGGCACCTCTCTCATCGTGACCGCAAATGGGCTACGCTTGTACCGTCGCTGAGGGAGGGACCTTGACCACGATCATCTACACCAAGCCGGGTTGCCCGTACTGCGCCGCCGCGAAGCAAGACCTCGAGGCACGCGGCGTCGACTACGACGAGATCGACGTGTACACCAATCCCGGCGCCCTCGACCAGCTCGCCGAGATCACCGGCGGCATGAACGTGGTACCAGTGGTGATCGACGAAGATGGCGAGGTGCGCATCGCCACGGGAGGCGGCTGAGGCGTCTGACGGGCGCGCGTGACGCGCCCTACCGCTTGACCGGCAGCCCCGCCTTCTTCCAGGCCATGAGGCCGCCGTGCACGTTCGTCACCTTGGTGAAGCCCCTCGCGGCGAGCGCTCTCGCCTGCCGAGGACTTCGGTGCCCGCTCAGACAGATGACGAGGATGTCGTCGTCGCGACCGAGTCCCGTCTGGTCCTTCTTGATGAGCTTGGGCGGCACGCTGCGCGCACCCTTGGGGTGACCGGAGTGCGAGTACTCACGCGCGGAGCGCACGTCGATCAGTTTGGCGCCGCGCTTGGAACGCGCGAACGCTTCCTTCACCTCGATCGTCGCTACCTGCACCGCGGCGCCGCCGTCCGTACGCCGCCTGCTGCCGAAGGGCCACATCGTCGCTGACCGTCAGACCGTGGCGTTGTCGTGCTGGGGCTCTTCGACAAGCGTGTCGTAGAGCACCTCGAACGGGCCGCTGGTGAAGATCGACTGCAGCGTGCCGTAGATCCGCTGAACGGGCGGACTCTGGTAGAACCCATCGTGGAGGGGCAGCGACTCCCACTGCGTCTCGAAGATGAAGTGGACGTCTCCGAGCGTCGCCTCTCTGCCCTCGTCGCGGAGCGCACTGCCGAGCGGCGACATGCCGAAGGACCGCAACACGCGATGGCCTGTGTGTCCCGGCGCACCCTGGAGGTAGCCGGCGAGCTCCTGAAGCGCCCGCTCGGCACGGTGCTCCGTGCCTTTCCGGACGCTGAACATGGTCTGACCGATCAACATCGAGCTCACTCCTTCGCGGGGACTGCACAGGCAGTTGTACCCGTAAGCGCCCGGATGGAACGGGTCAGCGCGCCACCTGGCGGAAGGCGGCGATCAGCTTGGGGGCCTCGAGCGCCGCCTCTCCATCGCCGGTCCACACGATCTTGCCGGATCGGTCGATGATGAAGGCCATCGGCCGGATGGTGCCGTCATTGCGCAGCGCACCGTAGAGCTGCGCGACGCTGCCGTCGTCCGGCAGCAGAGGGAACGCGAGACCGGGCACGGCGTCGGCCAGGGTCTTGCAGTCGTCGCGGCCGGCGTCGCAGACGCCGACGAGCTGCCCGCGCAGACCCCACAGCGTGTCCGCCGCCGAGCTCAGCTGCTGCAGCGTCTGTGCGGCGCCCGGCGCCTGCGTCCGGACGAACACGAGCACCGGGAACCAGTCGCCACGGTATTGATTGAGCCTGATCTCGTTGCCGTCGACGGCGCTGAGAGTGAAGGTCGGCGCTTCGCGGCCGACGCCGAAGTCGTATCCCACGTCGGGAACCTCCTGGCGGTGTCGCGGGCGAGGCCCGCGCGTGTCAGGAGCGAGTGTATCAAAGGACGGGGTCGAGACCGCCCTGACGAAGGTGGTCCGGACCTTGCTCTCAGGTTGCTCACAGCCGCGCTTCAGCGGATGCTCAGCCCCTGTGGATAGAGTCCGCCGTTGGCGGCGTGGCTGGGATTCGGCCGCCGCCCAGGCTTCCCCCCAGAAGAGAGGACCCTCGATGAAGCGCACCGCGGTCATCGTTCTCGCCGTCCTGGCGCTGCTCGGCATCGCGGCGGCCGGCCTCCTCGCCGCCGGCTGCGGCGGCGGCGAGCGACGTCCCCAGCGATTCCGTGGCGACCGTCGGCGACGCGCCCGTGACCACTGCCGACTTCAACACCTTGCTGACGCAGGCGAAGACGCAGGTGAAGGCTCAGGGATCCACCTTCCCGGCCCAGGGCACCTCGGAGTACGACCAGTATGTCGGACAGATCGTCGACTACCTGGTGCAGGAGCAGATCGTGGCACAGAGCGCCGACGGGCTCGGCGTGACCGTGACCGACGAGGAAGTGAGCGACCAGATCGCACGGATCGAGAAGGACTTCGGCGGCGAGAAGAAGGTGCTCGAACTGCTCGAGGAGCAAGGGATGAGCATGAAGCTCCTCGAGCGCTCCCTCCGGTCGCAGGCGCTGACCCAGAAGGTAGCCGCGATCGTGAGCAAGGAGGCCTCAGTGAGCGACTCCGATGTGCAGGCCTACTGGGACGCGCACAAGGCACAGCTGAGAGGGGAGAAGGCGACGGCGACCCTGGCCAAGGCCGGCGCCATGATCCGCGCGACACTCCTCGACGCCGCGAAGCAGCGGCTCTGGAGGGCGTGGATCGCCGAGCGGATGAAGGCGTTGGGGGTCGAGTACGCCGCGGGCTACGACCCTGCGGAGCTGCTGGTCTCACCGTCGCCGGCTGCCGCGCAGGGCAACGGCGGCTGAGGACGCCGCCGGCGTCCTCAGCCTCCGGGCACGACCGTGGTCCCGGAGGGCCGTGCGTGCGTCGGGGCCGGCCCGCGCCGTAGCGGCGGCCGGCCCCGACGGGGTCGTTCCGTCTGCGCTGCAGCGCCTCAGAACGTCTTGTACATCTCCGTGGGCGCGGAGCAGTAGGGGCACTTGTCCGGAGCGTCGCCGATGACCGTGTGACCGCAGACGAGGCACACGTGCACCTGCTGCTCGGCGATGTCCTTGCCGTCGAGCACCTGCTCGCGGGCGTCGGTGTACATCCCCTTGTGGTCGACCTCGGACTTGAGCGCGTAGTTGATGCTGCGCACAGCTTGATTGTTGCCCTGCTTCTTGGCGATGGAATGGTAGGCCGGATACATCTCGTCGACCTCGAAGCTCTCGCCGCCGAACGCCGAGAGGAGGTTGTCGGCGGTGGCGCCGATGCCGCCCATGACGCGCAGGTGGTTGCGCGCATGGCGCGTCTCGGCGAACGAGATGGCGCGGAACAGCGTGGCCACGTTGGGGTAGCCTTCGTCCTCGGCCTGGTCGGCCCAGACGAGGTACTTCTCGGCCGCCTGGCTCTCGCCGGCGAAGGCGGCCTTGAGGCTCTCCTCGGTCATCGCGCCGAGGTCCTCGGTCTTCGGGAGGCGCTTCTCCATGGCTTCGTCCATCAGAACTCCTTGAAAAACTCGGCGGTGGTACCACACTGCGTGCAGTAGGCGGGCGCTTTGCCGATCACCGTGTGCCCGCAGACGGGGCAGACATAGACGCGGGCATCATCGAGATCCTTCTCGCCCTCGACGCCCTTGAGCGTCGTATCGTAGATGCCTTGATGATCCATCTCAGCCTTCAGCGCATACCTGATCGACACGCGCGCCGACTCGTTGCCCTGGAGTTCGGCGACGGTGTCGTATGCCGGGTACATCTCGTCGATCTCGAACGTCTCGCCGCCCCAGGCCGCCTTGAGGTTCTCGGCCGTGGTGCCGATGCCGCCGAGCACACTGAGGTGGTTGCGCGCGTGCGTGCTCTCCGCATAGGCCACAGCGCGGAAGAGGCGCGCGACGTTCGGGTAGCCCTCGTCGTCGGCGACGGCGGCGAACGCCAGGTACTTCTGCGAGGCCTGGCTCTCGCCGGCCAGCGCGGCAGCGATGTTCTCGGCCGTCATTGCGCCCTTGTCCTCGGGCGCCGGCGGCGTGTTCTTGTAGGATTCGGTCATGTTCGCGTGCTCCTCCTCTTTCGTAGGGCGCGTCCCGGCAGAAGGCGGCGCACCCGGTCTCGGATGGGTCCGTCGGATGGACCCCTATGCTACCAATGGAAACGGCGATCGCCGTTGGCTGGCGGCGACCTGTCGACCGGTCGCGTGGCAGGCGCGCTTGACGGCCGCGCGCCCGCTCTCGCGGGGCGCGGCCGCCGGGCTGCCGGAAGGCAGGTCGAAGATGGTGTCGCTGCGCTGGCGTCGTTCACCGGTCGGGGGCGGCCGCTCAGGCGGCCACCGCGTGCGGCTCCAGGGCGGGGACGAGCCGGTGCAGTACCGTGTGGATCTGGCGCCGGCTCGCGTAGTCGAACAGCGTGTAGTAGACGTCCGGCCGGGACTGGCTGCGCGTGAACTGCGCAAGGTCGACGGTGAGGCCCGCGGCTGTGGCCGCACGCGCCTGCTGCCCGTCGATCGCGAGGAGCGCCGCCGTGGCCGGCACGCTCGCATCACTGCACAGCTCGGTGATGTCCTGGGGGTAGCTCCAGAGGGAGAACGCGAGCGGCGTGCCGCCTGCCTCGCTGAGCACGAGACGCACGCCGGGCTCTACCTCACCGGTGAAGTCGAAGTGACGGCGGTCGGCGCTTCTCGCGGCCGTGACCGCCTTCTGCACGCGATGGTATTTCTCACCGAAGGTGACGGGGACAGGTCGTGCCATGATGGTCCTCCTCGCACTCCCCGCAAGCCTTCCGGAGCCCTGGGAGCGTCGCTCGCTTTCGCGGAGGATGTTCCCGGCGGTGCACGGGGGTAAACCCTACGGTGGCAGTGTAAAGAATCCTGACCGAGGCCGGGGCCGGCGTCCGGCCGCGTCAGCCTGCGCCGAAGCCGCCCCCGCCGCCTCCGCCTCCGCCGCCGCCGGAGAACCCGCCCCCGCCGCCGGACCCGGACGACGAGGAGGAGGTCGCCACCGACACTGCCTGGTTGAAGCTCTGGTGCATCTCGCTGAAGGCCGACAGCCCGCCGCCGTCGCCGGGCGCTGCAAACCAGATGTAGTAGGAGGTGCGGAAGGCCGGGTCGCTCATGACCTCCGGAACCTTGACGCTCATCGCCTTCACGACCTGGTCGGCGATGCCGAACACGACCGCGTACACGAGGAACTGCTCCCAGAGCACCACCGCGTCCGGTGGCTTCTCGTCGAGCCGACCGAAGTCCTTGAGGTACCGCTCGAGCGCCTCGTACTGAGCGTGCAGCTCCGCCGCCTCCTGAGAGCGACGCTTGACCGCGCGCGCGACGACGATGAGCACGATGCCGACAGGGACGCCAAGGAAGAACCAGTAGAACCCACTGAAGACCGCGGCGGCCCCCGCGCCGACGATGGCGACGAAGGCGAGCGTCGCGGCGACGAACGCCATGGTGTCGGCGTGTGAGTCGAGGTAGCCGCGATCGCGGCCCTCCTCCCGTACCTTGCTCGTCCATGTCGAGTAGCCTTTGGCGAACGCGGTCCGGTGCTTCTTGGCGAGGTCCTTGAGTTCGCTGAGGACGAACTGCGAGCCATCGGCGACGTCGTGGAAGAGGAACTCGACGAGCTGCTGCTCGAAGGGGAGCAGGTCTCCGATCCGCTCGTCGTGCAACGTCAGTCTGTACGTGGTCGTCTCGTCCTTGCCGAACAGTTTCTCCTTGTGGACCGTGACGCGCTCGAGGTCGATGACCTTGCGGTTCACGAGATCGAGCAGCGTCGCCGTGGCGTCGTCGCGACCGACGCTGCCCATCCGCCAGATGAACGCCGCCAGCGCCGGTGGGAGCTGCGGCTGGGGGAAGTCGCGGAGATACTGGGCCTTGAACTGCGTCTTGGGTTCGCGACCGTGGCGGAAGTACAGGACCAGGACGAGCACGAGGGCGACGACCGGCAGCCCCACGCCGAGGATGCCCCAGAGGACGAGCTTGACGCGCGCCCAGAGGCGCGAGCGGTTGGCCTCGTCGGCGAAGCGCTGCTCCTCGGCGAGGACCTCATCGAGCTTGGGCGTCGTGCTCGCCGACGCCGTGCTGAGGGCCGTACCGGGGAAGAGGATGCGGCCCTCCACGAACGTGAATGCGGGCAGTGGGTCCACCGCCATGACGACGGTGGCATCGGGCTCGATCGTGACCGTGCCCCACAGCGGGCCATGAGCCCACGCGCGCACCTGGTCTCGGGTCACGTCATCGGGGAGGTGGACCGTCACCCGCACGTCTCGGGACTCGATCGCCGTCTCGTCGCCGATGAACTTCCAGTACAGCTCGGCGGTGTCGCTCCAGCGCTTCGCGGCGCCCCTGGCGATGTAGTCCACGGCGAAGCTGGCGGTCGCGTCCGTGACTTCGAAGTTGAGCTGGACGGTGACGACGCCATCCCCGGCCGAGACGCCGTAGGTCCCGATCTCGCCGACGTTCGAGCGCACGGCGGGGAACGCCGACCGCTCGTACGGCACCATCGTCGTGGAATCAGCCGAGTCCGGACCGGAAGCGCCACGCACCTCGATGCCCTCGGAGCCCCTCGTGGAGAGATCCCAGTAGACGTAGTGGAAGCTGCCGGAGAAGTCGAGGGTGCGCGTCTCGGTGATGCGCACGTCGCCAGTCGGCTCCACGGTCGCGTCGACGCGCACACTCGTGATGGAGTACTCGTTGGCCTCCGCGGGACTGGCCGCCACAGCAACCAGACCGGCGGCCACAGCAACCAGCACGCAGAGAGCGAGCGTCAGGCGTCGCACCCGCGGCCGGCCGTGCCGCCCGCCTCGTGACTCGACCTCGCGCAAGCGTCCTCCCGCAGTCGGCGCACCGCCCCGGCGCGCCCGGCGCGCCCGGCGCAACTCTACCACCACGGCCCGCGAACCCCCGCAAGCCGTGAAGCGTCGTCGCCGGCCTACGGCCGCCGCAGGCCGAGCCGCTCCAGCTCGGCGTCGGCAAGCGCCCGGTACTCCCCGTGGGCGATGTCACGCCAGGGGTCAGGACCGATCGCGCGCAGACTGTCCCAGGGCAAGGCGTCCACAGCCCGTCGCGCCAGGTAGTGCTCGAACGCCGGATCGCCTGCGGCGCCCGGCAGAGCCGCCGCGATCGCGCCCACGTACCGCTTCCAGCGGAGCCGCGCCGGCAGGTACAGGAGCAGCGCCATCGCCGCCGGCAGGACCCCGACGCACAACCCTGCGACGACAGCGGTGCGCTCGACGGCGGAGCGACTGTCCTGACCGCTCGCCTCGACCTCCGCGCCCATGGTCTCGATCCCGTCGGCGAACTCACCGATGCGGTCACCCACCAGCGGCAGGCCTCCGACCACGCCCAGCGCCTGGCCGGTGTCCTTGACCGCGACTCCCACCTTGATCACGTCGGCGCTCAACTGAGCCTGCGCGCCGATGTCGTTCCACACGAGCACGCCGAGCGCGATCCAGACGCAGATCCAGATCGCGACCCCGACGTCCACCCAACGTACGGAGCGGGCGCTGAGCAGTTGCGTTTCGACGCGCATGATCCCTCCCGATCGATCTGGCTACTCTACCCGTTGAGCGAGGAACGGCCGCGACGAGCGCGCTTCGCTTCGCTGGCTGTGAGCTATGCTCTGCCGGACCTTGGAGGTGACCGTGGCGACGCCGCGTGATGCCGGGTTCTCCATGCCGTCCGAGTGGGCCCGACACGCCTGCTGCTGGATGGCCTGGCCGTGTCGGCCGGAGAACTGGGACGACATCGAGAAGGCGCGCGCGACCTACGTCGAGATCGCGCGCGCCATCACCCGCTTCGAGCCGGTCACCATGACCGCCAACGCGGAGGACGCCGGCGCGGCGCGAAGCGCGCTCGCCGGCGTACCCGAGACCGACGTGGTGGTCGTGCCCAGCGACGACTCCTGGGCCCGCGACACGGCGCCCACGTTCGTGGTCGATGGCCGTGGCGGGCTCGCGGGCGTGGACTGGGGCTTCAACGCGTACGGCGGCATCTACGAGGAGTACGGACGGACGCGCAACATGGCCAGACGGATCCTCGACCTGCTCGGGGTGAGGCGCTTCGCCGCGCCCATGGTCCTCGAGGGAGGCGCCGTCCACGTCGACGGAGAGGGCACGGCGCTGACGACGACCGAGGTCGTGCTCGATCCGCGGCGGAACCCCGGGCTCACGAGGGACGCGGCCGAGCAGATCCTCTGCGACTACCTGGGCGTCGAGAGAGTGATATGGCTGACCTCGGCCCTCGAGCACGACAACACGGGCGGCCACGTGGACAACCTCGCCTGCTTCACGGCGCCGGGCCTCGTCGCGGCGCTTGGCTGCGCCGACCGCGACGATCCGCAGCACGCTGCGGTGCACGAGAATCTGGCGAGACTGCGCGCGGCGACCGACGCCCGCGGCCGCAGCCTCGAGGTGGTGGAACTGCCGATGCCGCCGCGGCCCCACTACCGGGGACGCCGGCTCTCGCCCAGCTACGTGAACTTCTACCTCGCCGACAGGGCGGTCGTGCTGCCCGCCTTCGGCGACCCCGCGGACGACGAGGCGCGGGACATCGTCGCGCGCCTCTTCCCCCGCCGGACGGTCGTCCAGGTCCCGACGCTGGAACTTGCGAAAGCGGATGGCAACATCCACTGCATCACCCAGCAGCAGCCGCTGGCCTGACCTGCCGCCGCCGACGATGCCGGCGAGCTCCTGAGAAGCGCAGACACGAACCGGCCGGTGACATGGTCGTCGACCGGTGTGGCAGGTGATAGCGGGCGGACCTTGCCCGCGAGAGCCCGTCAGAAGGGGGGCTTGGTCCAGACCGCGCGGTAGTGCACGCCGATGACGGGCGCCCTGCCCTCGGCGCCGAGTGTCTCGTCGAGGCCGGCTCCGGCGAGCAGCGAACGCACCTCCGCCGCCGGGATCCCGTGCCTGCTGGCGGTGGGCTCGCGCGTGAAGAGGCGCCCTCCCGGGCGCAGCAGCCGCGCGAGCTCAGCCACGATGGACGGCCTGTCGGCAGGCGCGACGTCGTGCAGCATCCAGTGGACGAGCACGACATCGAAGCTCCCCTCCGGCAACTCCATCGTGCGCACGTCGCCGAGCCGGTACTCGACCTCCGGCCGGGCGCGCAGCACCTTGCGAACCACCGCCTGCCAACGCGCCGAGACGTCCATACAGGTCAGCCGGCCGGCCGCATCCAGTCGCTTCGCGAGGTGACGGGCGGCCGCACCGCTGCCGCTGCCGTAGTCGAGAACACGCTCGTCACCGCGGAGACCCATCTGGTCCACGTAGCGACCGTACAGAGGGCCGAGCAGCCCGTTCATGATGACCAAGGTGGCCAGGACGTCGGCGCGTCCGGGCTCCGGGAACGGCGCCGCGAGCGCTCCTGGGGCGCCGCCACTCACCTCACGTCGCCCCGGAGCGCCTGCCTGCCGCCCGACGGCCGGCACGGACCGCCCATCCGACGGCCGTGCCGCCGCAGATGACGATCGGGAGTCCCCACGCGATCCACGCAGGGGCGTTGAGCCAGTTGCACACGGCAACCACGATCGCCACTCACACGACCAGACCGACGATGTCGAGGACCGTCTTCTTCATCCGCCCTCCTTCAGGCCGTGGTCAAGGCTTCCCCTCGACGGTACGCCCGCAGGCTCGTCCGCCTGAGACAGCGTACATCCGCCCCCACGCCTCCGAAAGGGGTCGTGGAATCCCCGCCACGAAAGCGTAGACTGCAGGCATGTTCATCGCCTTTCTCGGTGACAGCCTGACCGAAGGGTGGCCCGGCGCCGCCTACTTCCCGCTGCTCGACCGACGCACACCGCGACACGAACTCCTCAACCGCGGCAAGGCCGGCGACACGGTCGCCGACCTTTGGGCGCGGATGCAGTTCGAGGGACTCCAGCCGGTCGATCTGGCCTTCATCTGGGTGGGCGCCAACGACGCCGTGATCGGCGCCTGGGATGCGTCCATCCCCGGCAGCGGCTGGAGTTGGCCGGAGCGGCTCACACGGCTCGCCGGCGACTACGATGAACTGCTCGAGTGGACGGAGGCGCGCGCGCCGCGACTCGTGGTCGTGCGCCCGCTCATCCTCGAGACGGACGGCTCGCTGTGGGAGGAGCGGGCGGAGGACGTCGGCGAGGCGCTGGCGGGGCTCGCGGCTGCACGCAGCACCTGCCACGAGCTCGACCTGCGCCCCGCCTTCGACGCCGCCGCACAGAAGGGCGAAGGTCCCTTCACCACCGACGGCGTGCACTTCACCGACGCGGGCGCAGAGGTCGTGGCCCAGACGTTCGCGACCGTCATCGCCGAGATCGAGGCGGAGATCGCCACGTGAAGCGTCCGCTCAGGATCGCCTTGGGCGCGGCCGTCGTCGAGGCGCTCGGCGCGGTCTACTGCGGCCTCGTCCTGCCGCGCCTGCGCCGCTGGGGCGCGACCGCTGAGGAAGTCTCGCGCACCCTGCCCGGCGACGATCTCGTCGAGAACGCTCTGTACACCACCACGCACGCCGTGTCCGTGGCAGCGCCGGCGAACGCCGTGTGGCCGTGGCTCGTCCAGATCGGCCAGAACCGCGGCGGCTTCTACAGCTACGATGCGCTCGAGAACGCGGCGAGGCTCAAGGTCCGCAGCGCCGACCGTATCCACCCCGAGTGGCAGGACCTGCGCGCCGGTGAGGACTACCTGACGCTCGATCCGGACGAGACCATGAAGATGACCATCGCCGTCCTCGAACCGCCCAGGGCTTTCGTCGTTCGCAGCGGAGCGCCGGGCGAGCCGCCGCAGGAGGCGGGCGACTTCTTCCGTGGCGAGCTCGCCTGGAGCTGGGGGTTCTATCTGGTGCCCGTCGATTCGGAGACCACGCGCCTCATCATCCGCTCGCGCGCCGGGTGGCGGTGGACCGTGCCGGCCGCTCTCGCGCGCGTCTTCATGCTCGAGCCGGCTCACTTCATCATGGAGGAAGGCATGCTGCGCGGCATCCGCGACCGGGCGGAGCGCACTGCGCGCACGGCCTGACCGGCTGGCGCAGGAGACACCTATGCCCTTCTTCTCCTGGCAGGGACGCACGCTGCACTATCTCGAGGCGGGGGAACCCGGCAGACCGCTCCTCCTCGATCCTGCCGGGCAGCACCGCCTCGGCGGCGAGCCATCTCGGCGACCTCAAGCACTTCGGCAGCACTCAC
This sequence comes from uncultured Thermoleophilia bacterium, assembly GCA_963695395.1. GTDB lineage: Bacteria > Actinomycetota > Thermoleophilia > UBA2241 > UBA2241 > CAIXSE01. The sequence goes on from CAVOGK010000007.1 coordinate 30,313, forward strand.
CACGTCGCCGCACTCGACTATCTCGGCACCGGCAGGTCGGAGCGGCTGGAGCGCTGGCCCCTCGACTGGTGGGAGAGCGCGGCGGCGCAGGTGGCCGCCCTCGCCGCCCACCTGGACGCCGAACGCTACACGTTGCTCGGCTGCAGCGGCGGCGGCACCCTGGCGCTGCTCGCCGCCGCGATCCGGCCCGACGAGGTCGGCGCCGTGATCGCCGACAGCTGCCCCGAGAGGCTCGAACCCGCCGACCTGCGCCGCATCGCCGGCGAGCGGCTGCCGAGCGCCGTGACGGACGACGGGCCGCGGGACGAAAGGATGCCCGCCGGCGCCGGCATCGTCGAGCAGCCCCTCCCGGGCTCGCTCGTCGAGTGGGCGTGGCGCGAGGGGCCGCGGCGCCTGCGCGGGCTGATCGCGCCGCCGCAGCGCGCCTTCTGGCGGCAGGCCCACGGCGACGACTGGGAGGACGTCGTCGCCGCCGATACCGCCTTGCTCCTCGAGCTGGCGGAGCACGGCGGCTGGCAGCCTCTGGCGGGCCGACTCGGAGACATCCGTTGCCCGGTGCTGCTCACCTCGAGCCTCAACGACGAGGAGCTGCCCTCCGTCGTCCCCCAGCATCAGCGGATGGCCCTCGGGATCGCCGACTGCCGGCTCTGGGTGACGCCACGCGGCGGTCACCCCGCCATGTGGACCGACAAGCGAGGCTTTCGCCGCCGGGCCGGCCGCTTTCTCGGAGAGGCATGAGCCCGAACGCGGCCCGCGGCGCGGGTACACTGGCTGCACCATGACCGAGCAGCCACGAAACTCCCACGTCGACGTGGGCGTCCTCATCGCCGGCGGGAGCGGCCGTCGTGCCGGCCTGGACAAACGGTTCCTCGTCCTCGACGGCCGCACGCTGCTCCACCGCAACCTCGAGTTCCTGCGCGCTCTGTTCCCACACGTCGCGGTCGTGGTCGGCCACGATCGGGGTCTCGACCTCGGCGAAGCGCCCACGGACGTCGTGCTCCACGACGCGTGGCCGACCGGCTCGCCGCTCGCCGGCATCGCCACCGCCCTGCAGCACTTCGACCGGCCGGTGTTCGCGCTCGCGGTCGACATCGCGTGGCCGGACCGGCGAGCCGCTATGAGCGTCCTCGACGCGTTTCCGGGCCACGACGTCGCTCTGCCAGCGATCGGCAGGAATCACCATCAGCCTTTGTTCGCCGCCTACGGCCCTGCGTGCCTGGAGCCGATGGCCGCCCTGCTGGACGCAGGCCGGCACCGTATCGTCCATATCCTGCCCGAGGTGCGCACCGTCGAGGTTCCCTTCGCGGACGATGCGCTGTTTCAGAACATCAACACGATGCAGGATTTCGAGGTCGCCCGACGCTCGATCCTGGCCGCCGCCCAGCCCGCCCGCCCGGCCCTCGTCGCCGTCGTCGGCAAGAGCGACGCCGGCAAGACGACGCTGATCGAGAAGCTCGTCCCCGAGCTGGTGCGCCTGGGGCTGCGCGTCGGCACCGTCAAGCACGACGCCCACTCCTTCGAGATCGACCACCCCGGCAAGGACTCCTGGCGGCACGGACGCGCCGGGGCCGAGGCCTACGCGATCGCCTCACCCGAGCGGCTCGCCTTCATCACCCGCCTCGACGGCGAGCTGCCGCTCACCGAGATCGTGCGCCGCTTCTTCGCCGGCTTCGACCTCGTCGTCGCCGAGGGCTACAAGCGCAGCGCCCCGCACCGCGTCGAGCTGTTCCGCGCCGGCGCCGGACACGCCGAGCCGCTCTGCGCCCCCGGCGAGGCGCTCGCCCTGGTCACCGACGCCGAGCTCGAGCACGAGCACCGCTTCGGACTCGAGGACGGCGCCGCCCTGGCGCGCTTCCTCGCCGTGCGGCTGGAGGCGCTGCGGGAGTACTGAGCGGCGGCCACGCAGTTTCCGTAGCGCAAGCTCGGCGAGTACACTTGGCCCATCTGGACGCGCGGAAGCGATCACCGAGGAGACGCGCAGTGGAGCTCAGCATCGACGGGCGGCGGGTAGCCGCCGAACCCGGTACGACGATCTTGCAGGCGGCGCGCAGCGTCGGCATCGACATTCCCACCCTCTGCCAGGACGACCGGCTCGACCCTATCGCCGCCTGCCGCCTGTGCCTCGTCGAGGTCGAGGGCGCGCGGACGCCACTCGTGGCCTGCGACACTGCGGTCAGTGACGGCATGGTGGTCGCCACCGAGACCGAGGAGCTCGCGGAGCAGCGCCGGGCCCTCATCGACCTGCTTCTCAGCGACCACCACAACGACTGCATCATCTGCGATCAAGCCGGGGGCTGCCGCCTGCAGGAGATGGCCTACCGCTACGATGTCCCCGAGACGACCTACGTCGGCGAGAAGCGCGCCTACGACACCCGCGAGGATACGCCCTTCATCGCCTACGACCCCGGCAAGTGCATCCTGTGCGGTCGTTGCGTCGCCATGTGCCAAGAGGTCCAGGGTTGTCACGTGCTCGACTTCGCCGAGCGCGGCTTCGATTCGTACATCACCACGTCGTTCGGGCGCTCGATGGTCGACACGGCCTGCGAGATGTGTGGCAACTGCGTGAGCACTTGCCCCACTGGGGCGCTGCAGGACAAGCTCAGCCGACAGAATTGCCGCATCTGGGACGCCCAGGTGGTACGCAGCGTCTGCCCCTTCTGCGGCTGCGGCTGCACCCTGGATCTGCACGTCAAGGATGGCAAGGTCATCCAGATATCGTCGCCCGTGGGCCTCGGCGCCGGTGAGGGCAACCTGTGCGTCAAGGGTCGCTATGGCTTCCAGTTCATCGGCCATCCCGACCGCCTCACGCAGCCGCTGGTGCGAAAGGACGGCGAGCTTGTGCCGGCCACGTGGGACGAGGCGCTGGACCTCGTCGTCGAGAAGCTCGGCGCCATCAAAGCCGAGCACGGCGCCGATGCGATCGCCGGATTCTCGTCCGCGCGCTGCACCAACGAAGACAACTACGTGTTCCAGAAGTTCGTGCGCGCCGTCCTCGGCACGCAGAACGTCGACCACTGCGCGCGCCTCTGTCACGCCAGCACCGTCACCGGCCTGCTCCAGTCGCTTGGCAGCGGCGCCATGACCAACTCCTTCAAGGACCTCGAGGACGCCGAGGCCGTCCTCATCATCGGGTCCAACACGAGCGAGGCGCACCCCATCGGCGCGCTGCACATCAAGAAGGCGATGCGCAAGGGCGCCAAGCTGATCGTCGTGGATCCCCGCCGCATCGACATGGCGCGGCGAGCCGACATCCACCTGCAACTCCTGCCCGGCACCAACGTCGCCGTCGTCAACGGCCTCATGCACGTCATCATCGAAGAAGGCCTCACCGACACGGAGTTCATCGCCGAGCGCACCGAGGACTTCGACAAGCTGCCCGAGGTGCTGGCGACGTACACGCCGGAGTTCGTCGAGCAGATCTCCGGCGTGCCGGCGGACAAGATCCGGGAGGCGGCGAGGGTCTTCGCGAGCGCCGCCAAGGGCGCCATCTTCTACTCTATGGGCGTCACGCAGCATTCGCACGGCACCGAGCACGTGATCACCCTCAGCAACCTGGCGCTCATGACCGGCAACCTCGGGCGCGCCGGCGTCGGCGTCAACCCGCTGCGCGGCCAGAACAACGTCCAGGGGGCGTGCGACATGGGCGCGCTCCCCAACGTCTACACCGGCTACCAGTCGGTCGGAGACGCCGCCGCACAGGAGCGCTTCGGCACGGCCTGGGGCGTCACGCTGCCGGACAAGCCCGGGCTCACCGTCACCGAGGTCGTCGACGGCATGCAAGCCGGCACCCTCAGGGGATTGTACGTGGTCGGCGAGAACCCGCTGCTGTCCGATCCGGACCTGAACCACGTCGAGGAAGCCTTCCACGGTCTCGATTTCCTCGTCGTCCAGGACATCTTCCTGAGCGAGACGGCACAGCTCGCCGATGTGGTGCTGCCGGCGTCGAGCTTCGCCGAGAAGGACGGCACCTTCACCAATACCGAGCGCAAGGTGCAGCGCGTGCGCGCCGCCGTCCCGAGTCCCGGCGAGGCCCGGCCCGACTGGGAGATCATCGCCGACCTCGCGCGGCGCATGGGCGGTGCGGGCGGCTGGGACTACCGCAGCGCGCGGGACATCCTGGACGAGATCAACGAGCTCACCCCATCCTACGCCGGCATCACCTGGGACCGGCTGGACGAGAACGGCGGCCTGTGCTGGCCGTGCCCAGACACCGAGCACCCCGGCACGCCGATCCTCCACATCGGTCGGTTCACGCGCGGCAAGGGCAAGTTCTTCCCCGTTCCCTACCAATCCCCGGCTGAGGTCGCGGACGACGACTACCCGCTCACGCTGACCACGGGGCGCATGCTGGAGCACTACCACACCGGGACGATGACGCGCCGCTCCGATGGGCTCAACGAGCTCGTCCCGACAGGCTTCGTCGAGGTGCATCCCGACGACGCCGCGCGCCTCGGCATCGCCCACGGCGTCGAGGTGACGGTCGAGACCAGACGTGGGACGATCAAGACTCCCGCCAACGTGACGTCGAGGGTCCGACCCGGCACGGTGTTCGTGCCCTTCCATTTCTGGGAGGCGCCGGCCAACCGGCTCACCAATACGGCGCGAGACCCGATGGCCAAGATCCCCGAGTTCAAGGTCTGCGGCTGCCGGGTCACGGCGTAGGCCGTCCGCGCCCCAAGGCGCGTCTCCACGGAGACCGATGGCCTCGCCTCTCGGGGCGGCAGGCTACCGCAGGGGGGGTAGCCCCGGGCGGCCCCTCCCGAGCCTGATGGGATGTGACGACGCTCGAGGCGCGCGACCGCCCTACCCTCGTGGTTGGATGCGGCCTCCTGCGGGGTAGCCGCGGCTCCCCCCACAGTGGCCCGCGGCGGCGCATCAATATCCCTCCGCGGCGCTGACAGCATCCACCACCGCCGGGCGATTCGCCCGCGAGACGCCCGACCGTAGCCTCTCCTCACGGCAGATCCGAGGAGGAGAAACGATGCGAACCACCACGATCTCCGAGCGCGAACACATCGACGAGGCGCGCGAGACGCTCGCCCGGCTCGAGCACGAATTCACCAGCGAGACGCTCTTCACCGAGGGCGGCAACGCCCGCGCGGTCGTGAGTGCCCGCGCCGTCAGCCGCACCTACGGCAAGGGCGACGCCGCCGTGCACGCCCTGCGCGACGTCGACATCGACATCACCGAGGGCCGGCTCACGGCGATCATGGGCCCGTCCGGCTCCGGCAAGAGCACGCTCATGCACATCCTCGCCGGCCTCGACCAGCCGACCGGCGGCCGGGTCAGCATCGACGGCGTCGAGATCACCCGGCTCAAGGAGAAGAAGCTCACGCAGCTGCGCCGCGACAAGATCGGCTTCATCTTCCAGAGCTTCAACCTGCTGGCGACGCTGACCGCCGACGAGAACATCGTGCTGCCGCTCTCGCTCGCCCGCCGCAGGGCGGACGAGGCCTGGCGGCGCACGGTCATCGAGGCCGTCGGCCTGCAGGACCGCCTGACCCACCGCCCGTCCGAGCTCTCCGGCGGCCAGCAGCAGCGCGTCGCCGTCGCCCGGGCGCTCATCACCCGGCCGGCCGTGCTGTTCGCCGACGAGCCCACCGGCAACCTCGACTCGCGCACCGGCGGCGAGGTCCTCGACCTGCTGCGCCGCAGCGTCGACGAGTTCGGCCAGACCGTGATCATGGTCACGCACGACGCCGGCGCCGCCAGCATCGCCGACCGCGTCGTCTTCCTCAAGGACGGGCGCATCGAGCTGGACGAGGACCGCATGACCCGCGACCACATCTACGACACGATCAAGGACCTGGAGGTGGCCCGATGACGCGCCTCGCCTTCCGCAGCCTGGCCAGCCGGCCACTCCGGACCGTCCTCACGCTGCTCGCGATCCTGCTCGGCGTGGCGATGATCACCGGCACCTACGTGCTGACCGACCAGATCGACAACGGCTTCGCCAACATCTTCGAGACCTCGTTCAAGGGCACGGCCGTGCAGGTCGAGCCGAAGAGCTCGTTCACCAGCCTCGAGGGCGATGCGCTCCAGACGCTGAGCGACGAGCTCGTCGCCGAGGTGCTCGCCGTCCCCGGCGTCGACAAGGCCGCCGGCGTCTACGAGACGGTGGGCGCCGCGATCGTCGACGGCAAGCCCGTCGAGACCGGCGGCGCCCCCACACTGCTGACGACCAGCACGGGTGAGCCCTTCAACCAGGCGACCCTCGTCGCCGGCGGTGAGATCCAGGGGCGCAACGAGGTCGCGATCATCAAGAGCTTCGCCGACAAGGCCGGCCTGCAGCCCGGCGACAGCTTCACCGTCGCCGGCCCGGCCGGCCTCGAAGAAGTGAAGGTCGCCGGCGTCTTCGAGTGGGGCGAGTCCGGCTCCCTCGGCGGCACCATCGTCGTCGCCGGCCGCCTGCAGGACGTGCAGCGCTGGGGCGGCGAGCCCGGCAGGATCAGCGGCATCTCCATCTCCGCCGATGCGGGCGTGACTCCCAAGGAGCTCGCCGCTGACGTCAAGGCCGCCATGCCGGCCGGCGTCAGCGTCAAGACCGGCGAGCAGGCTGCCGCGGACGCGACCGCCGAGACGGCCGACGCGATCGGCTCGTTCCTGACGCCGGTGCTCCTGGCCTTCGCCGGCGTCTCCGTCTTCGTCGGCGCGTTCATCATCTTCAACGCCTTCAGCATCACCGTCGCCCAGCGGCGCCGCGAGTTCGCGATGCTGCGTGCCCTCGGCGCCAGCCGCCGCCAGGTGCTCACCTCAGTGGTCGCCGAGGCGCTCACGCTCGGCGTGCTGGCCTCGGCGGTCGGCATCGTCGCCGGCCTCGGCGTCGCCAAGGGCATCAACGCGCTCTTCAAGGCCCTCGGCGCCGACATCCCCACCGCGGGCATCGCGCTCGAGCCGCGGACCATCGTCATCGCCGTGCTCGTCGGCGTCGGCGTGACGCTGCTCTCGGCGCTGGCCCCGGCCCTGCGCGCCACGCGCGTGCCGCCGGTGGCGGCCCTCCAGGAGGGCGCGACCCTGCCGCCGACGCGCTTCACGAAGTTCAGCACGGCCATCGCCCTGGCCTTCGCGGCCCTCGGCGCCGGCTCCCTCGCCTACGGCATCTTCGCCGACGGGGGGACAAGCGGCCGCCTCCTGTTCATGGGCCTCGGCGCTCTGCTGCTCTTCGTCGCCATTGCGATGCTGGCCAAGTTCGTGGTCCGGCCGGCGAGCCGGATCATCGGCTGGCCGCTGGAGAAGCTGGCGCCCACCAGCGGCCGGCTGGCGCGCGACAACGCCGGCCGCAACCCGAGCCGCACGGCCGCGACTGCGGCGGCGCTCATGATCGGCCTCGCCATGGTCGTGTTCATCGCCGTGTTCGCGCAGGCGATGAAGGGCTCGTTCGGCGGCGCGATCAGCGAGTCCACGCGCGCCGACCTGGTCGCGCAGGACAACACGGCGTACCTCACCGTGCCCCAGAAGACCGTGCGCTCCCTCGAGGACGTCCCCGGCGTCGAAGCGGCTGCCGGAGTCGCCTGGGCGCCGCTCAAGGTCAAGGGCGGCGGCGTCGTCACCGCCAACGCCGTGGATCCCGCCGTGTGGACCGAGGTCTGGGGTCCCGACTGGCGGCGCGGCGGCAGCGACGCCCTGTACGCCCAGCTCGACGCGACCCACGTCATCCTCGAGGACGGCTCGCCGATCGCCGCCAAGGTCGACGCCGGCGACACCATCACGGTCACCAGCCAGAGCGGCAAGACGACCGGGCTCACCGTGCTCGGCTTCTACCGCGACCAGATGGCCTACTCCGGCATGATGGTCAGCCTCGATGCGCTCAAGAAGCTGGACGTCCCGACCGCGGCCGGCATGACGCTGGTGCGCACCGACGGCAGCGCCGGGGCCCAGAGCGCGGTCCAGAAGGCGCTCGCGGAGTACCCGACACAGAAGGTCGAGACCAAGTCCGAGTACCTCGACTCCATCAACAAGATGGTGGACCAGATCCTGATGATGTTCTACGGCCTGCTCGCGATGAGCGTCCTCATCTCGATCTTCGGCATCGTCAACACCCTGGTGCTGAGCGTGCACGAGCGCACGCGCGAGATCGGCATGCTGCGCGCCATCGGCGCCACCCGGCGGCAGCTCCGGCAGATGGTCCGCTACGAGAGCGTGATCACCGCCGTGATCGGCGGCGTGCTCGGCACGCTGGTCGGCATCGCCATGGGCTACGTGATCGTCACGCAGCTCGGCGGCGACGGGCTCGTCTTCAGCCTGCCGTGGACGCAGCTGGGCGTGTTCCTGGTGCTCGCCGTGGTGGTCGGAGTGGTCGCGGCGGTGCTCCCGGCGCGCCGCGCCGCGGGCACGCGGATCCTCGACGCGATCCAGTACGAGTAGAAGACGGCGACGCGGCCGTCACCCTCGAGGGTGACGGCCGCGTCGCGAAGACGGTCCGGCACATCCCCCCGTGTGCACGGGCCGGTGCTGAAGGCCGGAGCGGCGCCAGCCGCCCCGGCCTTCACGCGTCGACGAAGTCGCGCAGGTCGACGTCGCCGCCGGGCTCCATCTCGATGTCCCCTGAGGCGACTCTGAAGACGACGTCGGCGACGCGCTCCGGCGACATGCCGTGCATGTCGTTCATGCGCGTCGCCGTCACCGTAGGGTGCACGCTCACGATCCGCCGGCCGGGGTGCTCGAGGGCCAGCGCCTTGACGAAGCCGCGCAGGCCCCACTTGGTCGCGCAATACGTGGGCGGCGTGCGCGATTGGTGCAGGGTCGCGGTACTGCCGACGGTGATCACCGCGTCGGTGACGAGCGGCAGGAAGCACCAGGTGAGCTTCATGACACCCAAGAGGTTCACGTTGACCTGGTCATCTATCTCGCCGAAGCCCTGCTCGAGAAACGGTCGCCAGCTGACCACGCCGGCATTGTTCACCAGAACGTCGACGGTATCGAAACGATCGACGACGCACTCGACCACCGTGCGGATGCTGTCCTCATCGGCGAGTTGCAGGGAACAGAGAACGACGTCCGGAGAGCCGAGGCCTCGGCAGCGCTCCGCGACCTCCTCGGCCTCAGCGCGATGCTCGAAGTACGTGAGCGCCAGCCGGCACCCGGCAGCGGCGAAGCGCAGCGCGATCTCGCGCCCGATGCCAATGCTCGCCCCCGTGACGAGGACGACTCTGCCCCCCACGTCCGTACCCACGACCTCATGCTACCCGAGACGACCGGCGGCGGCCGTTCGGATGCGCAGACCCGCCGCCCGCTCTGACAACGCGCGTGTCCGCGTCCGCGCAGTCACCCGCCGAGGCGGCGTCGCGCGGCGTCGGACGCGCGAATGCCCGCGCCCGGGTACCATGCAGGCATGAAGGTGCTCATCGTCGGAGCGACCGGCCGCACCGGGCGGCTGCTGGTGAAGGGTGCGCTGGAGCGCGGTCATGCCGTGACCGCGCTGGCTCGCGCCCCGGACAAGCTCGGCGACTTGGCCGGGAAGGTCCGGGTCGTCGCCGGCGACGTGCTCGACGGCGGCGTGGTGAGCGACGCGGTCGACGGCCAGGACGCCGTGCTCGTCGCCCTCAGCGCGGCGCACAAGAAGAGCGAGCCCGCGGTCAACGCTCTCGGGACGCTCAACGTGATCCGCTCCATGCAGCGCTACCGGGTGCGACGCCTCATCGTCCTGTCCGCCAGCGGGACCCAGCCCGGGCGGGACCCCAACCTCCCGTGGGCGTACGAGCGGGTCGTCAAGCCGCTCTTTCTCAAGCACGCCTACGCCGACCTGCGGCGGATGGAGATCAGCGTGCGTCAGAGCGAGCTGGAGTGGACTATCGTACGCGTATCAGGAGCCCTCACGGACGGACCGCCCCGTGGCGAGTACCGCGCCGAGCCGGGCTACTCGCTTCCCGGCGGCCGGCGGATCTCCCGGGCGGACGTGGCCGAGTACATGCTCGACCAGCTGACGCTTCGCACCGACGTCGGCCACGCCGTGGCCGTCGCCTACTAGGGCCAGGCCGGCCGGCCGCGACATCCGATGCGGCCCCGGCCCGCCAGGGCGGCCGCCCTACTCCGCCGCGATCGACCAATGGGTCGTATGCAGCAGCCAGCGGCCGGCGCGTCGCACCAGCACCGCCGAGAACGTGAGCGCCCGGCGATGCCCCATCGGCGCGCGCAGCTCCCACGCTCGTGTTCCGGCAAGCCGGGCGACCGCACCCAGCCGCTCCTCGAGCGATCCATCGGCGTCGGCGAGCGCCGCTCGCAGGCGTGGGAACGTCGTCTCGACGCGCGAGCTCCGGACGCCGATGGCCGGCGCGAAGCGGGAATGGGTGCTCCGGGCCCCTCAGCCGCGACCGAGCTCGTAGCGCAGCGCGCCCTCCAGCTCGGGGAACGAGAAGCCGAAGCCGCGCTCCTGGAGGCGCACGGGCAGGGCGCGCTGGCTGGCGAGGAACATCTCGTCACCCATGCCGGCCGTGCCGCGGCGCAGCAGGAAGCCGGGCGCCGCCAGCGCCGCCGGGCGGCGCAGCACATGGCCGAGGGTCTTGGTGAACTCCCGGTTGGTCACCGGCTCGGGCGCGGTGACGTTGACCACGCCCTCAAGTTCCTCGTCGTGGAGAGCCCACTCGACCGCCGCCAGCAGATCGTCGAGGCCGACCCACGCCCAGTACTGATCGCCGCTCCCGAGCCGCGTGCCGAGACCGGCCTTGAAAGCGGGGAGCATACTCGCGACCGCCCCGCCCGAGGCGCTCACGACGATGCCGAAGCGCGCGGTCACGACGCGGACGCCGGTGTTGCGTGCCGGAGCCGCGGCCGCCTCCCAGGCGCGACAGACGTCGGCGAGAAAGCCTGATCCGAGCTCGGTCTGCTCGGTCACGGTCTCGCCGCCGCGGGAGCCGTAGGCGCCCACCGCGGAGCCGCTCACAAGCACGGCCGGCGGAGAGTCCATCCTGGCCATGGCCGCCGCGAGGGTCTGCGTCGCCTGCACGCGGCTCTCCAGGATGGCCCGTCGCCTGCCGGACGTCCACAGGCCGGCGATGGTCACGCCGGCGACGTTCACGACGGCGTCGACGCCCTCGAGCGCCGCGGGATCCAGCCGGCCGGCGGCCGGGTCCCAAGAGACCTCGCCGTCGCCGGCGTCCGGTCGCCGCACCAGCCTGACGACCCGGTGCCCGGCCGTCGTCAGGTAGTCGGCAAGGTGTGCGCCGATGAGCCCGCTCGCGCCCGCGATCGCCACGGTCAACGCCGGGCGGTCCCCCCAGACGGCATGCCGCTCGAGATCCATCAGCGTACGCGCGTGGCGAAAGCGGAACAGGCGAGAGAGCGTCTTCGCGGCCGGCCGCTCACCGACCATGTCGGTGAGCCCGCCGACCGGCAGGCTGTACTCGACGTGGTCGAGAAGCTCGCTCCGGTCGTCGCCGTCGGGCACGAAGCGATGGGTGTGCTCCCAGGACGCGAACGGACCCTCGAGCTGCCGGTCGACGAACTGCCGCCCCGGCGTCGCGTTGCCCATCTCCGCGATCCAATGCCGCTTGACCGGCCCGAACCACACGTCGAAGGCGACGCGCCCGCCGGTCACGTCGCCGGTCTCCTCCAGCACGCGCATCTTCTGCCACGGCGGCGCCAGCCGCCGGAACGCGCCCGGCCGCGCGTGGTAGGTGAACACTTCGTCCGCAGAGGCCGGCATGGCGCTGCGCCACTCGAAGATCGGCATCAATCCCTCCTCGCTCGTCTGAGGAGACGATACCCGGGCACCGCCTCTGCTAGGCCGAGGGACCGCCGCCGTTAGTCCTTGCGCCTCTCGGGGCATCCCAACCAGACAAGTTGTGTATTCAATGGGAGGAGGGGGCCCGTGCCCACTGCCAACGACAGCCTCGACAGGAGCATCACCGCCGAGTCTCTTCACCGCGTCTTCGGGCAGCTGCGCGCGGTCGACGGCGTGGACCTCGAGGTGCCCGGTGGTCAGATCTTCGGCTTTCTCGGTCCCAACGGAGCCGGCAAATCGACGCTGGTCCAGATCCTGACGACGATCCTGAACCCTACCGGCGGCCGTGCCACGGTCGCCGGCTACGACGTCCAGAAGCAGGGCGGTAAGGTGCGCGAGGTGATCGGCGTCGCCCTCCAGGACGTCGGGCTCGACCCGATCATGACCGCGCGCGAGCTGCTGATGCTCCAGACCCAGCTCTTCGGTACGCCGCGCGACGAGGCGCGCAAGACGGCGGAGCGGCTGCTCGTGACGGTCGGCCTCGACGACGTCGACCCGAAGAAGCGGGCCGGCGCGTACTCCGGCGGCATGAAGCGCCGGCTCGACCTGGCCCTCGCGCTGGTGCACGACCCGCGTGTCCTCTTCCTCGACGAGCCGACGACCGGACTCGACCCGGCCAGCCGAGCGGCGATCTGGGAGGAGGTGCGGCGACTCAACGACGACTTCGGCATGACCATCTTCCTGACCACGCAGTATCTCGAGGAGGCCGACCGCCTCGCCGATCGGATCGCCATCATCAACAAGGGCAAGATCGTCGCGCAGGGCACCCCTGAGGAGCTGAAACGCAAGGTCGGGGACGAGGTCGTCGAGCTGGAGTTCGGCTCCTCAGGTGATGCCGAGCGCGCTCACGACGCCTTGGCGCCGGTGGCGCCCAACCGCCAGCGCTCCAACCGCGAGCTGCGGTTGTACTTCGGACGCGCCGCCGAGAACGTGCCCGAGTTGGTGCGCGCCCTTGACGCCGCCGGTATCCGGCTGCAGGGGCTGACGATCGAGCAGCCGAGCCTCGACGACGTCTTCTTGCGGGTCACAGGTGAGACGCTGGAACACGAGATCGACGAGAGCGCCGAGGACGTCGCGGCCGGCGCGGAGGTGCGGTCATGAACGACACCCTGCTCCTCATCGGCCGCTCGCTGCGCAACACCCTGCGGGAGCCGGCGACGGTCCTCCCCAACATCGCCATCAGCATCTTCTTCCTCTTCGTCTACGACGCCGGATTGAGCAGCGTGGCCGACCTGCCGGGGTTCCAGGGCACGTATCTGGGATTCATCCTCCCGGTCGCCATCGTCTCGGCCGCGGTCGGCGGCGCCGGCCTCGCAGGGCAGACGCTCATCAAGGACATCGACAACGGCTACTTCACCAAGCTCCTCCTGACGCCCACGCGGAGGCTCTCGGTGATCTGGGGGCCGATGATCGCGAGCGCGATCGTGCTCACGGCCCAGGTCGTTCTCGTCATGCTGATCGCCCTGCTCATGGGGCTCAAGGTGGCGACGGGTCCGGCGGGATTCGCCCTCGTCGTCGTGCTCGCCTTCCTCTGGGGCATGGCGTTCGCCGGGTACGCCGCCTTCATGGCACTGAAGACCAAGAACGCGGCCGCGGCCCAGGCGGCGACCTTCGCCTTCTTCCCGCTCATCTTCCTGAGCTACACGTTCGTCCCCGAGGAGTACGTCACGACCGGCTGGCTCAGAGTCGCGGCGACGATCAACCCGACGACCTACGTCTTCGACTCCATGCGCTCGCTGCTGAACACCGGCTGGGACGCCACCTCGCTCCTCGTCGGCTTCGGCGTCACCTTCGGGTTCGCGACGGCGACGGGGATCATGGCTCTCTGGGCGGCGCGGGGCGCGACCAAGATGTCGTAGACAGGGCGGGGGCAGCCGCCGCGCGCTACTTGCGCCGCGCTTCGCGCTTGTAGACTCGCGGCATGCATCTCTCCCGGATAATCCCGGCGCGCTTTCGCGAGTCGGATGGCCTGCTGCGCCGGCGCGACTTCCGCAATGTCTTCGTCGCGCAGAGCGTCTCGGTGTTCGGCGACGGCATCACGCCGGTCGCACTCACCTTCGCCGTGCTCGACCTGACCGGATCGGGCACCGACCTCGGCCTCGTGCTGGCGGCGCAGAGCGTGCCACTGGTCCTGCTGGCGCTGGTCGGCGGCGTCTGGGCGGACAGACTGCCGCGCGCCGCCCTCATGATGGGCAGCGACCTCGTCCGCGCGGCAGTGCAGATCACCGCCGCCGTGCTGCTGCTGACGGGCACGGCGCAGATCTGGCAGCTCGCCGTGCTCGCCGCCTGCCACGGCGCCGCCGAGGCGTTCTTCCGCCCTGCGGCCGGCGCGATCCTGCCGCAACTCGTGCCGCCCGGGCAGCTGCAGCAGGCGAACGCGCTCATGGGCATGAGCGACAACTTCGGCTGGATGGTCGGGCCGGCGGTGGCCGGCGTGCTCGTCGCCGTCATCGGCTCCGGCGGCGCGATCGCCATCGACGGCGCGACCTTCCTCGTCAGCGCCGCCTTCCTTGCCAGGCTGCACGTGCCCACGGTGGCGAAGACGAGTCAGGCCGCCCAGGGCTTCCTCGTCGAGCTGCGCGCCGGCTGGCGCGAGGTGAAATCTCGCACGTGGCTCTGGGTGATGCTGCTCCGCGTCTGCCTCGTGCTCTGCATCGTCATCGCGCCGTTCCAGATCCTGGGCCCCCTTGGGCTGCTCGAGGAGGGCTACGGCGCCGTGGTGTGGGGCTGGCTCCAGGCGGTCTTCAGTGGCGGCATGATCGTCGGCGTGATGATCGCCATGCGCTACCGGCCCAAGCGGCCGATGATCACCGTCACCCTGACCGGCAGCACCGCCGTCGCGGCGCCGTTCGCCCTCGCCCTCTTCGGCGATCCCTGGGTGCTCGGCGGCGTGTACGTCCTGCGCGGCGTGGCCGTCGGCATCCTCGTCGCGGTGTGGAACACGACGCTGCAGACGCAGATCGCCAAGGAGTCGCTGGGCCGCGTGACCGCGTGGGACTGGATGGCTTCTCTCGCACTCTGGCCGGTCGGCCTTGCGGTCGCCGGCCCACTGGCCGAGCAGTTCGGAGTGACGACCATGTGCTGGGTCACCGGCGGGCTCGGGCTCCTGGCCGCCTTCTGGGTGCTGCTCGTCAAGGATGTGTGGCGGCTGCGGCCGGCTGCGGTGCTGGCCGGGGGAGGCGGCCCTGGGCCGCCGGGCGACGATGCCGCCTCTCCGCCGCCGGCTGGCGGCGCCGCGCCTCACACCAGCGCCTGAGTCGTTTCGGCGACCCGCCGCCGCGCAGCCGCCTCAGGCGGCGCGCCCTTCCCGCCGGCGTTTGCGGGCGCTCGTGTAGAGCAGGATGTCGAGCGTGATCCCGGCTGCGAAGACGACCGTGCCCCAGCCCTGCAGGCCGCCGAACGAGTTCTCGGCGATCGCGAAGGCGATGGTCGTGCACGGCACGAAGAGGAAGCCGATGAAGCCCCAGATGAAGGGGAGGCCGATGCGGCTGAGGTAGTCGGTGAACAGCCAGAGACCGAACAGGATGATGCGCGGCGACGCTGCCAGCACGCCGACGATCAAACAGCAGCCCATTCCAGCTCTCCTCTCTCGATGTCAACCGCCGGCGGAGAATCATCCGAGGCTCGCCGGAATCTCGCGCAACGCTACCACGAGGGCGCGACGATGTGCCTGCCATGATGACTCACCGCATGAGGATGAGACGGCAACTGCGCTCCGCCCGCAGAAGCGCGGGCCGCCCGAATCGGGCGGCTCAGCCCACCGATCTCGTCCCGGCATCAGGTGACGACCCCATAACGACCCGGGGACAGACCCTGTTCCTCGCCCAGACCCCCTTCTGGCCTCCGCGACGGGGAATACTGGGAGTGCGCGGCGCTTGCCGCGACTGCACGACCGTCGAGAGAAGGGCGAACGCCATGTACGAGGTTTCGTGTCGAGACTTGGGCCTGACCGACTGCGACTTCGATCTCATGGCCTACTCACTCGAGCGCCTCGAGCTCGGGATCCTCGCGCACGCGCGCTACGAGCACCCCGACGCGTGCTCGGCCGTCCTCGCCGACCCCGACTCGCCGGAACGCGAGGCCTTGCGGGCGCGCATCGCCACAGCAGCCCGCGAGGTCGCCGTCACCTGACGAGGGCGACGCGCCCGCGTCAACGGCGCCGCCGCGTCACGCGGCGCCGCGCCCCCGGGCTGCGCACCCAGCTCCGCCCCGTCACCGGGATGCAGAGTCCGCGCGCTGTGGAAGCGCGGGACTCTGCGCGTCGGTGCGCGCGGGAGTGCGCGGCAGACCGCCCGGCGTAGCGACGCGGTCCGCGGCAGGGGATGGGGCGGGGCCGGAGGGCTCCGCCGCCCCTTCGTCCAGGCTCACATGCGGTAGCCACTGCAGCCACGAGGGCAGGTACCAGTTCCAGCGCCCCAGCAGCGCCATCGTCGACGGCACGACCACGGTGCGCACCAGGGTCGCGTCGAGCGCGACCGCGACAGCGAGCCCGAAGCCGATCTCCTGGAACATGACCATCTCCCCGGCCGCGAGCCCGGCGAACACGGCGACCATGATGAGCGCCGCCCCCGTGATGATCCCGGCCGTGGACTGCACGCCAAACGCGACCGCCTCCGTCGTGTCTCCACACTGGTCGTACCGCTCGCGGATGCGGCTGAGCAGAAACACCTGGTAGTCCATCGAGAGCCCGAAGAGGATGCAGAACAGGAGCAGGGGGACCCACGACTCGATCACGTCGACCTGGCGGAAGCCGAGCAGGCTCGCGCCCACGCCTTTCTGGAACACCAGCGTGAGAAGTCCGAAAGCCGCGCCGACGCTGAGCAGGTTCATGAACACGGCCTTGACGGCAATGACCAGAGAGCGGAAGGCGACCAGCAGCAGGATGCAGCTCAGCAGCAGCACCGCGGCGATGACGATCGGCGTGTACAGATCGACAAGGTCGATCATATCGGCGAACGCGGCCGGGCCGCCGCCGACCAGCACGCGCACAGGAGCCCCCTCGGTGGCCGCCGGGACGATGTCGGCGCGCAGGTCGCGCACCGACTGCGCCGCCGCGGAGCCCGTCGCGTCACTGTTCACCGCGAGGCGAAGAACGCCGACACGGCCGTCGTCGCTGCGCTCGAAACCGGTGACCGAGAAACGGTCGTCGGTCGTCGCCGCGGCGCGCAGCTTCTCGGCGGCGGCGGCGACCCTCGGGTCGCCGAGGTCACCGTCGATGACCACGAGGATGGGTGACGTGAGTCCCGCCGAGAACTCGGCCTTGAGGATCTCGTAGCCGCGCCGCGTGCCCAGGTTCTCTGGGAGACCGTCGACCCCGGACTCGCCGCGCTGCATGGCCAGGCCGGGCGCGGCGAGCAGCACCAGGATGCCGGCGCCGATGGCGAGGCTCACGACCGGACGACGCATGATCGCCGCGGCCGTCCGCGCCCAGAAGCCGGAGGCAGGGTCGGTCGGTCTGTGCCTCCGGGTCAGGCGACCGAGCGGCAGACGCAAGGAGTTCACGCGCTCGCCGAGCAGCGCGAGCACGGCCGGCAGCAGGGTCAGCGCGGCCGTCACCGCGGCGATCACGACGAGGATCGCCCCGGCGCCGAGGCTGGTGAAGATCGAGAACGGCACCACCAGCAGACCGCACAACGCCAGCACCACGGTCATTCCGCTGAAGAGGACGGCGCGGCTCGCGGTGGCCGCGGCTCGCCCGACTGCGTCGGGCACCGTGCGGCCGGCCACGAGCTCCTCACGAAAGCGCGAGACGATGAACAGCGAGTAGTCGATTCCCACGGCGAGCCCCATCATCATGACGATGTTGAGGGCGAACACCGAGATCATGAATCCTTCGCCCAGCAGGGCGGTGAGCGCCGCGCCGACGACGATGGCAACGACACCGAGCGCCAGAGGCACCAGCGCCGCGACCAACGAGGCGAAGACGACGATGAGGATCACCAGCGCGATCGGGATACCGATCGCCTCGCCTCGCCGCAAGTCGCTTTCCGCGACGGACGCCGCGTCTCGCTCCCACGCGCCGCTCCCGGTCAGGACGACGGTGAAGCCGCCTTCGCCGTCGGCCGACCGGGCAAGATCGTAGAGGCCGTCGATATGCTCGTCGACGGCGCCTGAGCTTGCCGCCATCGTCACCGGGATGATCGTCGTGTGACGGTCGGCCGAGACGAGGCCCGCCGCCTGGGCCGCAGCCTCCGCGGCGGCCTTCCCGGCGACCATGCGCGCCGCCGCCTGCGCGTCGTACCACGTCAGGGCGCTGCGCACGTCACTCGGCGCGAGCGCCCCGATCGACGCAGCGAGGTCGCGCACCCGGGCCTCGAACGCCGGATCGTCCACGGTCAGCCGCTCCGAACGCACGACCACGACCTCCGTGTCGGCATCCCCGCCGGGGAGCCGTTCGGCCAGCAGCTCCTCGGCCTGCTTCGACTCGGGGTGGCCGACGAAGTCGTCGGCGGCTGTCAACGAGTCGCCAAAGGCGACCAGCAGGCCGCCGGCCACGACGACGATCGCGAGCCACGCGGCGATCGTCAGCCAGGGCCTGCGAGCACAGGTTCGGCCGAGTTTCTCTGTCATGGGTGTACGTGCCATCTCGGACTCCCGGGGATGAGGGGGCAATGCTGCCCCGCCGCTCATGTGCGGTGTGGCTGCGCCGCCCCGCACGATGGCTTCGTTTCTCTCGGCCATTGGCTCAGCCGCTCGTCCAATCTGTCTTGAGACCGTTCACGAAGGCGCGCAACAGGTCGCGCGCGCGCGCCCTGAACAGCTCGTCATGGTGCTGGTGCGTGCGTTCGACGGCGACCAGCCCGTGCACCATCGCCCAAGCGCCATGCCACATGAGCATCACGTCGTCCTCGTCGCGGGCGAAGAGCACGCCCTGCGCGATGCCCTCCTGGAGCACATCCTGGATGATCGTGAACAGCGGCGTGGGCGTGAGTACCTCGAGGCTGCCGTTCTGCGCCTCGCGCGACAGCCCGGCGAGGCTGTCGAAGAGCAGGTCAAGCTCCGCCGGATGCTCACGAGCGAACTGGATGTACGCCAGCCCGAGCTCGATGAGGCGCTCATCGACCGGCAGCGTGTCGGGCACGGTGAGCAGGTGCGCGGAGAGGTGGTCCAGGTCCTGCGCGGCGAGGGCCAGGAGGATCTCGTCCTTGCCGTCCGCGAAGTAGCGATAGAGCGCCGGGGCCGTGAGGTCCACACGGTGCGCCAGCTCACGCACCGTCAGGTTGCGCGCGCCCTTCCCTGCGACGAGGGCGCGCGCCGCACCCAGGATCTCGTCCCTGGTCTCCCGGTGGCGCTTGTCCTGTCGGCTCGTCGGGGGCATGGCTGCTGTCTGTGAACAGTATTCCCTTCTGTGAACATTGTTCACTATAGGCCCGTCGATGGGCCGTGTCAAGCATCGGCGGGGACGCTGATGCAGTCGTTCCGGTCACCGACCGAGCACCGCGTACCGGTTCTTCCACACCGGAGTCGTCAAGAGCGATGCCCGAGGCGCCGCATGGGCAGCCGATCGCGCGCCGACGCCCGGACTGGACAGGGGATGGTCGGCGACCGGTGTTCGAGCTCAGAGACGACATCCGAGACCAGTCTGGAAGATGCATCTTCGCCCCCCGTTCTCCGCTGCTCCGTTTCTGGAGCTACTGAAGGAGGGGTGCGAGCGCGGTCGGTCCGGAAAGAGGATGGGCCGCAGCGAGCGCCGTGCGCTCGCCGCGGCCCAGAGGGGCCAACGGCACTCGGGCGCCAGGAGGAAGGCGCGCCGGGTTGACGGGCGGTCGGCTCGGTGGGGGCGCACCGTACAACAGCCGGACCCTGGGACGGTCGGGGGGGCAACCGTCGCCGCCGTTTATGGCTTGAGCACACTATCTCAGGCGAATATGAAGACGGTGTTCAGAGAACGTTGCGCGACGTTAGGGCGCAGTTGAGTCCCCAGTGGCGTCTCCGTGGGCGCCGCCAGACTCCTGCTCGAAGCGGCGGAGGAAGACTTCGTAGGCGTCGTCGACGAGGTCCTTGTCCGGGCCGGCCGGCCCGCCTTCGGCTGCCGGCCCCGTTCCATCGGCCTCGTCCCCGGCAGCGGCGCACGTGTCGTCATCGACAGAGGACTCGGCGGTGGCTGCCGCCCCGGTGACGACGTCCCCGTCCTCGCCGACGTCTTCGCCGGCGGTGCCGTCCGGCTCCTCGTCGTCCACGGCGCCCGGGTGGTCGCGCGCATAGCGCAACTGCCCCAGCGCCGCGCGCGCCCACTCGCCGCCCACTGGATCGTCCAGCGAGACCACGAGATCGGGTTCGGCCACGCCGCCCAGCGCGACGAGCGCGTCGACGGCGGCGCCCTTGAGCTGGTCGTCGCCGCGACCGCAGAGCACCCCGGCGAGACCCAGGGAGACCTCGCCGGGGTCCATGGAGTCGAGCGTCTCGGCCGCCCGCTCCTGAGCAGGCCCGTCCGGGTCGTACACCTCGCCGAGGGCGGCCTCGAGCAGCAGCTCGACGATGCCCGGCCCACGGGCCGCAAGGGCGGTCTGCGCCTCGTCCACCAGTGGATACGTCTCCACCGTCAGCGGCAGGTCGAAGATGGCCAGCAGGGCCTCGCCCGGCGCCGTCTCCCGGACTTCGGAGAGGTACTCAGCGATCGATTCGCAAGCGTAGTCCTGGTCCTCGCGCGTGCGCGCCTCACCGTACGCGTCGGTGAGCTGGCGCGCGAGAGCCGATCAGCGCCTCGTCGTCGTTGCGGTAGCTGCCCATGCCCGCGCCGCAGCTCCGGCTACTTCTCCTCGTCGCCGAACAGGGCCTCATACTCGCCGTAGCCCTCGGCCCGAAGATCCTCTCGGGGCACGAAGCGCAGCGCCGCCGAGTTCATACAGAAGCGCTGTCCCGTCGGCTTGGGGCCGTCCGGGAAGACGTGGCCCAGGTGCGAATCGCTCGCTGTGCTGCGCACCTCGGTGCGCGTGCTGAGCAGCTTGTGGTCGTTGCGCGTGGTCACGGCCTCGTCGCGCAACGGCCTCGTGAAGCTCGGCCACCCCGTGCCGGAGTCGTACTTGTCACGGCTGCTGAACAGCGGCTCGCCGCTCACCACGTCCACATAGATGCCGTCACGGTGCTCGTCCCAATACTCGTTGGCGAACGGGGCCTCGGTGCCCTCACGCTGTGTGACGTCGTACTGCATGGGGGTGAGCTTCTCGCGCAGCTCGGCGTCGTCCTTGTCGTTGACGTTCACAGGGACCTCCCTGGGTCACTTCTGGTGGGTCTTCGTCCACTCCTCGTGGGTCGGGACGGGCTCCTTCACGACGTAGAGCAGGTAGTACGCGCCCAAGTCGCCGAGAAAGCGGAACTCCCCGCGCAGAGCGGCGACGGTGGCGTCGAAGTCCCCGCGTGAACGCAGCCAGGCGACGAATCCGCCGGGCTGGCCGTCCAAGGCGACCATGGCTTCGGCGTTGGTCACGGTCGCCTCGATCTTGCGCCGGTTGCGGATGATGCGTGTGTCGGTCGCCAGTCGCTCCACGTCGTCGTCCGTGAACGCCGCGACCGTGGCCGGGTCGAAGTCCGAGAACGCCTCACGAAAGCCGTCCCACTTGGCCTCGACCACGCGCCAGCTCAGGCCGCTCTGGAAGACGGTGCGAGTCAGGACGTCGAGGTAGTCGGCGAGCCCGGTCGGCTCGATCTGTGTCGGTGCCTGCATGACGGGGGCCTCCCGCGTAGGTGTGCTGTGGCGAGGGCGAATCCTCAGCAAGCCAGACGAGCCCTTGCGCCGACTATTCCCGCGAGGGCCGGTCCTTCACGCCCGGCGGCCGCTCAGTGCGAGCAGGTGGCGTCGTGCCCGACCGGCTCGAGCTCGGCGTCCATGAACGCCTCGACCACCGAGCGGACGTCGGGCCGGTCCTCGCCGGCGAACACGCGCATGCCGGCTTGCAGGCAGTGGAGCAGCGGCCGGCGGCCGATGCCGGCGACGATCACGACGTCGACGAGGTTCTCGCCGAGGGTGAGGATCGGCGTGATGCAGCCCTCGCCCTTGCCGTGCTTCTCATTGGCGACGACGAGGACGTTGACCATCACGTCGTCGATGATGTCGACGATGGTGAAACACGGGCTGCGGCCGAAGTGCCCGGAGCGCGCCGCATCGAGGCCGCCAGGCTCGTCCGATGGTACCGCGATACGGAGGATCTGCCGTTCGTCGTCGTTCATCGTCTTCCTCAGTCCTTCCCAAGTGGAGTGGCAAGCCTACACCGCCCGATGACGGCGTCGTCCTTGCAGGTGCCTTTCTCGGCTCCGCGGGCTATCCTGAACGCGAGGACACGCAGTGCTCACGACCCACAAGGGGGCCCCACATGCCGCTCGGCGGCTACTGCACCGTCTGTCAGCGCTGGGTCTGGCTCACGCCCTACGGCGAGTGCCAGAATGGTCACCCTGCGCTCGCCGTCAAGGACGTCCAGCAACTGAAGCCGCAGGCCGAATCCGACGTGCTCGTCGGCGAGATCGTCGAGGACGGTCCGCGGAGGGCGCGGTTCCGCTGGTGGTGGCGTCACTCGCTCTGGATCGGCTGGACGTTCACCCTCGGCTTCATGAACTGGCTCGCCTTCATCTATGTCGGCGTCCGGGCGCGGCACACGCCGTGGACCCTGCTCGGCTTCGCCTACATGGTGCCGCTTGTCCTGACGATCCTCGCCATCGGGACTCCGCTGTTGCAGGCGGCGATCGTCATCCAGCTGCTGGTCTCGGCGGCGTCGGTGGTGAACGCCCTGTACCTCCGTCCCTACTACAGGGCGATCATGTTCGGCGACGCCTCACCGCGGTCGCTGCCGGCCCCACCGCAGCCGCCGGCGCTGGCGGCGGGGGCGCGGCCGCAGCTGCCGAAGAACATCGACGAGCGCGCCGCCGACGTGCTGCAGCCGGCGCGCCGCCAGGTGGACACGATCCTGCGCACGGCGGGCTCCATCGGCAAGCCGGCCGTGCGCGACGAAGTGGTCGGCCTCTGCGCCACCGCCGACCAGATCATCGCCGAACTCGCCGCGCAGCCGCGCAAGCTCGACGCCGCGCGCGGCTTTCTCACGTACTACCTCGACGCCGCGCAGCGCATCGTCGAGGGCTACGTGAACCTCGGGCAGCGCGGCAGCTCTACGGCCGAGATCAACCAGACGCTGGCCCGGGCGGAGGCCTCCCTCAAGGTCGTCCAGCAGGCCTTCGACCGGCAGCTGGCGAACGTGCTCGAGGACCGCGCCCTCGACCTCGACAGTGAGATCGAACTGCTCGAGCGCACCGTGCGCAGCGAGACCATGTACACCCAGACCGGGGAGCTGCAATGAGCGACGAGACCCAGAAGCAGGATGCGGCGGCGCAGCCGTCCGTCCCGGCGGCGCCGGACGTGCCCGCAGTGCCCGACGTGGTGACCAGCGCTCCAGCCGGCGATCAGCCCGCCGCCGGCCCGTTGAGCTCCACCGACCTCCAGCGGGTCGCGGAGATCAAGGCCGCCGTCGACGTGAGCGATTCCCAGTCCGTGCTCGCCTACGGCCTTCCGGCCCAGAACCGCATCGCCAACTTCGCCGACTCCCTGCTCGGCGACGTCCGCAACAAAGACGCCGGTAGCGGGGGCGAGGCGCTCAACGAGCTGCTCAAGAAGGTCCGCGAGCTCGACGTCGACGCGCTGAGTGCCGGCACCGGCAAGGCGAAGATCCCGATCATCGGCCGCTTCGCCAACACCTTCGAGCGCTTCGCCGCCCGCTACCAGAAGGTGGCGACGAGCATCGAGAAGATCGTCGATGCGCTCGAGCGCTCGCGCATGGCGCTGCTCAAGGACATGACCGTGCTCGACAAGATGTACGAGCTCAACCTGGACTACCTCAAGCAACTCGACGTCTACATCGCCGCCGGAGAACAGGCACTGCGCGAACTGCACGAGACGAAGATCCCCGCGCTCGAGGCAGAGGTGGCGGCCACCAGCGATGTCATGGCCGCGCAGCGGCTGGCCGACCTGCAGCAGGCCGCGACCAGGTTCGAGCGCCGCCTCCACGACCTCAAGCTCACGCGCATGATCGCCATCCAGTCGGCGCCGCAGATCCGCCTCATCCAGGGCAACGACCAGAACCTCGTCGAGAAGATCCAGAGCTCGATCCTGACCACGGTGCCGCTCTGGAAGAACCAGATCGTCATCGCCATCAGCCTGTACCGCCAGCAGAAGGCGGTCGAGCTGCAGAAGCAGGTGACGGACACGACCAACGAGTTGCTGGCCAAGAACGCCGAGCTGCTCCGCGACGGCTCGGCGAAGGTCGGGCGCGAGGTGGAGCGCGGCGTCGTCGATGTCGAGACGCTGCGCAAGGTCAACGACGACCTGGTGGCGACGCTCGAAGAGACGATCCAGATCCAGGAGGAGGGCCGCGCCAAGCGCGTCGAGGCCGAGGGCGAGATCGGGCGCCTGCAGGTCGAGCTCCGTCAGAAGCTCATCGAGCTCCGCTCCCAGGCGCCCCAGATCGGCGGCCCCGACGGGCCGCAGCGGCTCACCGACTACTGACCGACTGCCGCCGCGCGGCGGAGCGCGCCGGCCGGGAGGCGCCGGCTACCAGCCGGCCGTGCCCGGCCCACCCTTGAACGGTCCCTCGATGTCGGCAGTGATCCAGCCGCCGTAGAAGTCGCCGGCCTGCGGCCGCACCCGTTCATCGTCGATCCATGCCGCGTCCACGCGGCTCGGGTAGAAGGCGACGTATCCCCGGATCGCTTCGTAGCGCGACCGGGGCTCGGGATAGTACCAGGCCACGTCACGGACCTCGTGCTCACCCACTACGAGGTCGTAGTAGCTCGCCTCGCCCTTGAACTCGCAGAAGGTCTGCCGCCGGCTCGGGCGCAGGAACTCACCGCGCACGTCCTCCGGCGGGATGTAGTACACGGGCGGGTGGCTCGTTTCGAGAACCCTGAAGGCGCGCGCCGTCTCGGCGATCACCTCGCCGGCGAACTCGACCCGCACACGCCGCTGGCTCGCCTCCGCGCGCGGTGGTCGCGGGTAGTCCCAGACCGATTCCATCAGATCACCTCGTCCTCAGCTCGGCCGGCAGCCGTATCGCGCGCGGAGCGCGCGATCAGCCCGCCGGCGCCTCGACCACACCCGAAAGCTCGTTGATGAAGCGTCCGATGACCAGGCGCTCGTCGGCGTCGAGCTGCCCTGACAACGCCACGACCTCGTCGCCATCCCGTGCACCTGCGTGAAGATCCGGTCACGTCCGCTCTTCGTGAGACTGACCATGATGCGGCGGCGGTCGGTGGCATGAGGCTCGCGGACGACGTAGTCGCGCTCCGCGAGCCGGTCCAGCATCGCCGTCATCGCTCCCGTCGTGATGTGCAGCCGGTGCGTGAGCTCGGTTGGCCCCAGCGGACCGTCGACCGAGAGATACGCCAGCGCCAACAGCTCTGCCGCGGACATGCCCAGGCGCTCGCTCATCTCGAGGTGCATCTGCGCCATCATGAGGTCGAGACGACGCACGGCCATCGCAACGTCGCGGGCCGAGTAGTCGAGCTCTGAGTCCTTCACCGCTCTCCCTCCTCCAAAATGCTACTTCTTGATTGAGATACTTTACAACGGGTACTTGAGCCCTCGTCAAGGATGTCATCAGCCGGCTTCGTCCGGTCGAGTCAAGGAAAGGGTGTCTCACCATGAAGAACTCATCCATAGCCCTACGAAGGCCTGCCGGCCTCGGGCTTCTCGGGCTCGCTCTTGTGCTGGCTCTCAGCCTCTTCGTCCTGGTCGCCGCACCGCAGGCCCAAGCCGCCAAGCTGCGCCTCGACGGCATGCGCACGACGCTCACCACCGACCCGGGCACCACAGGAGCGTTGTGGGCCGCGGGCATCATCCCGCTTCCGGTCGCGCCGAGCACCGTCGCTCCGACCTCGGACGCCGCGCGCTATACCTTCCCCATCACCACCGGAAAGGTCGACGCCAAGACCACTGCCGGCTCCATCAGGCACTCCGGCGGTCTCCTTCTCGCCCGCTATGACATGGGGTGGCAAGCTCTGAAGCTGACCAGATTCACGATCAGGATCAGCGGGGCGCCCAACCTCACCGCTATCGTCAACAATGGGGCCCGCGTGAAGATCGCCGATCTGGATCTCGGCGATGCCCAGATCAAGACCTTCAGGAAGCACGGCCGCACCTACCGCAGCGTCAAGAACGTCGGGGTGACCCTCAACGCCACCGCGATGGGCGCCATCAACTCCACCTTCGGCACCTCGCTGCCTGACAACGTCAAGCTCGGGACCGCCAACGTGCTCGCTCGCGTCGCGCGCTGAGTCCAGCCGAAGTCCGAACAACGGGTTCTGACGAAGAACGGGGCGGGAGGCCGGACGGGCCTCCCGCCCCTCATGCTGCGCGGACTGGGCCGTGGGGCCGGCCAGCACGCGCCGCCCTCCCGCCCGTCGTCAATCCTTGTCCGCCTCCGTCAACAGTCCCTCGAGGTCGAGCGCCTCCACCACCATCGCGTAGCCGCCGTCCTCGTTGACCGGCCACTCGTCGCGGGGCCGGTCCCAGTACAGCTCGACGCCGTTGCCGTCCGGGTCGTGCAGGTAGATGGCCTCGCTGACGGCATGATCGGCCGCGCCTTCGATGGGGTAGCCGCGCTCGATGAGCCTGCGCAGCGCGCGCGCCAGCGCCGGCCGCGTCGGGTAGCGGATGGCGACATGGTAGAGGCCGGTCGCCCCGCGCGGCGGCGGCGAGCCGCCGCGCGACTCCCATGTGTTGAGGCCGATGTGGTGGTGGTAACCCCCCGCCGAGACAAAGGCGGCCTGATCGCCCAATCTGCCGGTGAGCTCGAAGCCGAGCACACCTTGGTAGAAGCCGAGAGCGCGCTCGAGATCCGCCACCTTGAGATGCACGTGGCCGATGTCGGTGCCGGGATCGACCGCGGGCGCGTCGGGCCCCCGTGTGTCGCGTTGAGCCCCCATCGTCACGCGTCAGTCGGCGCCGGTATCGGGTCACAGGTGCCGAGCACCTCGTCACACGACGGCTCCCGATCGTGGCGCGACGAGGCCAGTCGCACGCGCCCCGGTGTACGGGTCGCGACGAGCGCCACGAAGAAGCCGCTGAGGGCGACGACGCCGGCGACCATGAGACCGGTCGAGAAGCCGACGGTGAGGCCCTCATAGAGGATCTCCGGCGGGATGCTCGCGACTTCCGAGGCGGAAGCTCCGGCGGCTCCCTGCGCCGCCTCGGCGCCGCCGGCCGCCGCGGCCCCCATCTGGCTGGTCACGCTGTTGGCCACCGACGTCCAGGCGATCGTCCCGATCGCCGCGAGGCCGATCGCGCCGCCGATCTGCTGCCCGATGTTGAGCAGGCTGGAGGCGGCGCCGGCCTCGTCGTTCCTGACGTGCGAGACGACCATCAGTGTCAGCGGCACGAACATCAAGCCCATGCCGAGGCTGACGAGCATGAGGGGCGCCAGCAGGTGGCTCCAGTAGCTGCCCGTCTCGCTCAGCCGCGACAACCACAGAAATCCGGCCCCCGCGAACAGCGGACCGGCGAGGAGCAGCGGTCGCACTCCGACCTTGGTCACCAGTACGCGCGCGACGAAGACGTTGATGGCGATGAGGGAGATCGGGAAGGGGAGCCAGGCGACCCCGGCCTTGACCGGGCTGTAGCCCCACACCGTCTGGATGTAGATGGTGAGGAAGAAGAACACCGCGAACAACGCCGTACCGAGCAGCAGCATCATGACGTACGCGCCGGAGCGGCGGCGGGAGCGGAACAGGTGGAGCGGAAGCTCCGCGTGCGAGGAGCGGCGCTCGATGAACACGAAGACGACGAGAAGGACCGCCGACGCCGCGAGCGCACCGATGGTGACGGCGTCACCCCAGCGCGACACGCCGTCCGGGCCGGCGGCGGCATGCGTCAGGCCGTAGACGAGAAGCGCCAGGCCTGCCGCACTGGTGATCACGCCGGGGATGTCCAGCCGGCCGCGGACCTGTGAGGTCTTCGCCAACGCGAAGGGAGCGAGGCCGGCGACCATCAGGCCGATCGGCACGTTGACGAAGAAGACCCATCGCCACGAGACGTACGACGTCAGAATGCCGCCGAGCAGCAGGCCGATGGCGCCGCCGGCGCCGGCCATGCCGGCCCAGACGCCGAGCGCCCTGTTGCGCGGCGCCCCCGCCGGAAACGTCGTGGCGATGAGCGCCAGCGCCGTCGGCGCTGCGAGCGCCGCTCCTGCGCCTTGCACCGCGCGAGCCGAGAGCAGCCACCAGTCAGACGTCGCGAAGCCGCCGACGAGGGAGGCGAAGGCAAAGATGAGCACGCCGGTGATGAAGACGCGGCGGCGTCCGTAGAGGTCCCCGAGCCGGCCGCCGAGCAGCAGCAGACTGCCGAAGGCCAGCGAGTAGGCGGTGACGATCCATTCGAGGCCTGCGCCGCTGAACCCGAGGGCGCGCTGCATCTCCGGCAGAGCCACGTTCACGATGGTCGCGTCGAGAACGATCATGAGTTGCGCCGTGGCGATGACGACGAGCGCGAGGCCCAGGTGGCGCGGGACGTGCGAGCCGTCGTGCGCCGAATCCGACGCGCCGACGAGGGCTGCATCGTTCATAGGGGCACTTCCGTGAGGAGAGAGGGAACTGGATAGTTCTTGTCCTCATTCCCGATGAGACCCCTGCCAAACACCGCCGTCACCGCGTGGACGGCGCCACGCGGTCTGTCTCAGGCGACTGATGTCTGGTGCCCCGTCAAGGCGGCTCGCTGGAGGCGCGCCACCGCGTTCTACGCTCTGCTCGCCCGGGTCCGGGTCCTACGCAGTCGCCGCACGGAGCATGGCCGCGAGGCTGCGCTCCACGTCGTCCTCGGTGG
Organism: uncultured Thermoleophilia bacterium; assembly: GCA_963695395.1. Taxonomy (GTDB): domain Bacteria; phylum Actinomycetota; class Thermoleophilia; order UBA2241; family UBA2241; genus CAIXSE01. The sequence goes on from CAVOGK010000007.1 coordinate 58,827, forward strand.
TGGACCATCCGGACACGCTGATGCGCATCGCGGTGCGCCCCTGCCAGACGGTCGCGCCCGCCCAGCAGGCGCCGTCCTCCTGGATGGCGGCGACGACGCGACGCGTCGTCTCCTCGTTGCCGAACGAGACCAGCACCTGATTCAGGACGACGTCGTTCAGGATCTCGAAACCGGCCTCGCGCAGCCCCTCGGCGAAGCGCGCGGCGTGGCGGCAATCGCGCTCGACCAGATCGGCGAGCCCGGACCGGCCGAGCGCACGCAGGACGGCCCACACCTCGATTCCGCGCGCGCGCCGCGAGAGCTCGGGCGTGCGAGCCGCGGGTTCACGCATCATGCTGTCGGGCAGGTAGGCGGCGGTCACGCCCATGGCCGCGCGCAACGGCTCGGGGTCGCGCACGAAGGCGAGCCCGCTGTCGTACGGGACGTTGAGCCACTTGTGCGCGTCGGTCGCCCAAGAGTCCGCGGCTGCGATGCCGCGCACCAGGTGCGCGCGGGCCGGCGCCACGGCCGCCCAGAGGCCGAAGGCGCCATCGACGTGGACCCAGGCGCCAGCCTCGTGAGCCCGGGCGGTGATCTCCTCGACAGGGTCGAACGCGCCGGTGTTCACGTTGCCCGCCTGCGTACACACGATCGTAGGCCCCGACATCGCCGGCAGGGCGTCGGCGCGCATGCGCCCCTGCCCGTCCGCCGGCACCTTGATCACGCGCTCGCGCCCAAGCCCGAGCAGCCCCAGACCTTTGACCAGGGATGGGTGGACCTCGTCACCCGCGATCACGGAGACACTCGGGGCCCCGGTGAGGCCCTGCGCCTCGACGTCCCACCCCACGTGCGCCAGCACGGCGTGACGAGCCGCGGCAAGAGCCGTGAGGTTGGCCATCGTCGCTCCGGTCACGAAGCCCGCCGAGGTAGAGGACGGCAGACCGAGAAGCTCGACCAGCCATCCCCGCGCGATTTGCTCGAGAGCGACCGCCACCGGCGAGGTGGTGGAGGAGTGGACGTTCTGGTCCCAGGCCGCGGCCAGCCAGTTCGCCGCAAGCGCAACCGGGAGTGAACCGCCGATCACGAAGCCGAAGAACCTGGGGCCGGCCGACGCCAGGGTGGCCGGTGACCCGGCCTCGTCGAGCAGGGCGATGACGCGCCCGGGGTCGTCCGGTCCGTCGGGAAGCGGCTCGTCGAAACGCTCCAGCGCCGCGAGAGCGTCTGCGTCCGGCGCAACGCGCCGGTCGGGCAGCTCTCGCAGGTAGCGGATCGCGCGCTCGGCGGTGGCGTGCAGCAGTTCCTCGCTCACGCCGGACCCTCAGCCGTCCGCCGGCGGCGTGGCCAGTTCGTGCGCGAGGTGGTGGTAGCGCTCGGCCGTTGCTGCTCTGCCCGGAGCAGCCGCAAGAAGCTCGAACTCCTCGCCGAGCATCTCCTGCTCCCGAATGCTGAGCACCTCTTCGGTCAGCGGGAAGAGCACGGTGTCCTCCTTGCCGATGTGCAGCGGCAGCAGGTAGGCGTAGAGCTTCAGGTTCTCGGCGATGACGGCGCGCGCCCGTCCGCTGCGCTCCGATTCGGGGCCCTCCGCGTCGGGCAAGGCCTGGTCGATGGCCCGGATGCATTCGCGAGCCGCCTCGTGTTCACTCAGAAGCACGCTGATGGTGCCGCCGGCTGATGTGCTCCGCTCCTCGAGCAGCGGGAAGAGGAGGTCCTCCTCCTTGGTGTGATGGTCGCCGTCGGTGAAGTTGCGCGTGAAATCGACCATCTGGGTCACGCGCTCCGCGTGGATGTGGCCTGTACGTTCGATGAAGGCGGCCTCCGCCTCCATCGCGCCCACCACCAGCTTGACATACTCATGCTCGTCGGCGAGCTGACGAGTGGGGCTCTCGCTCATGGGGTCTCCTTTCGGACGCCTCGCTGGCGTCCCCTTCCGGATTCCCCGTGGCGCCGCGGTCAAACGAGCCGGCCGGGACCGAAGCGCTGGGCCACGGGCCGGCGATAGGGTCCGCAGCCCAGACCGCGGCTGGGGCGCGGCAGATAGAATCGTCTCGTCTGCCATCGCTGTCTTGAATCGTCGTCTGGAGATCGCATGAGCGCCGCAGAAGGCCGGTGGAGTCGCAAGACCGCCCAGAGCCTGTTGATCCAACGAGCCGTGGACATGGAGGACGGCGGGAGACGCGATGCCCCAGAAGCCGCCTCCCGGATCATCACCGTCGCTCTCAACGAGCTGGCGAAGAAGCACGGATCGCCCCCGTTCTCGGAGCCGGAAGACCACGCCGCGCCCACGCTGCGCCACGTCATCGAGACAGACGGCGCCCGTTTCGTGATGGCGTACGACCGTGAACGACCGGTCGGCTTCGGCGCCGGTCTCGTTCGGGGCGCGTTCTCCTACTGCGCCGGTCTCTTCGTGCTGCCGGAGTGGCAGGGGCGGGGACTCGGGCGGCGGCTGTTCGAGACCGCACTCGAGAGTCTGCCGGTCCCCGGCGGAGTCACGGCGCTCAGTTCCGGCGCCGCAAACCCCATCTCCAACCGGTTGTACGCCCGCCACGGCATCTATCCCCAGCACGCGCTGCTGGTCCTCAGCGGACCGGCGGCGGCCGTCGGCGGACCGCCGACGAGTCACGCACGCGGACTCGATGTGGAGCCTCTCGAGCCGGAGCACCTCGGTGAGCTCCGCGCCATCGACGAGGTAGCCCTCGGATTCGACCGCACCCCCGACCACCTCTGGTTCCTGAGCCGGCCGGGGCACCCCGGCTGGCTGTTCCGCCGGCGAGGCCGAGCGATCGGCTACGGCTATCTTGGCGGCGACGAGACCGAAGGCCCCGGCTCCGTCGGCCCCGTAGCCACCCTGCACCCGGACGACCAGGCCGCGGCCTTGCGCTTCGTCGTGGCCGAGCTCGCCGCACGCGGGGAGGAGCGGGCGACCGTCGTCGTCCCGGGTCCGAACCTCGCCGCCCAGCGCGTTCTCTGGGAGGCCGGGTTCGCGTTCGAAGGAGCGACGGGTCTGCTGTGCGCCTCACGGCCCTTCGCCCACCTGGACCGCTACGTGCCGGCGGGCGATTCGATCATGTAGCCAGCGGGGGGCTGGAGGCCCTTTCGGCCCCCAGCCCCCCGCGATCTTGAGGATCGCATCGGCGCCTTCCTCAGGCAGCCGCCTCCGGCTCGAAGGCCAGCTCGACGTCGGCCGCACCGCCCTCGCGGTCGCCGCGCTCGAGCAGGGAGACCGAGTCGGACACAACGTCTTCCTTCGACGGGATCAGCGTCGCGGCGACGCCGGCCACAGCAACTGCGCCAGCCCCGACCCAGATCGCCGGCACCATGCCGTCCACGAACGCCTGAGGGCTCAGGTAGCTGCCCGTGGCGCTGAACACGCTCGCCAGCACCGCGACACCGAACACGCCGCCTACCTCGCGGATCGTGTTGTTGACACCGCTCGCCTTGCCCTCTTCCTTGCGCCGCACGGTGCTGAGCACCAGGTTGGCGACCGGAGCGAAGTACAGGCTCATACCGACGCCGGCCATCACGAAGGCGGGGACCAGCTGGGCGTAGGGCACCGTCGGGCTGGTGACGAAAGCGATCCACGCAAGCCCGACCGCCATCAGCGCCATGCCGGCGACCAGGAGCGGCCGGGCGCCGATGCGGTCGCTGAAGATGCCGGCGATGGGCGCCACCAGGATCGGCATGGCCGTCCAGGGCAGCGTGCGCAGACCCGCCTCGAGCGGCGAGTACCCCTGCGCGACCTGGAAGAACTGCGCCAGCAGGAAGATCGAGCCGAACATCCCGAAGCTCATCAGCAGCGAGGTGACGTTGGCCGCCGAGAAGGCGCGGTTGCGGAAGAAGCGCAGCGGGACCATCGGCTCGGACGCCCGCCGTTCCCAGAGGACGAACGCTCCGAGGAGGACGATGCCGGCGGCGATGGGGCCGGCGACCCCGAGACTGGTCCACCCGTGCTCGTTGCCACGGATGAGGCCCCAGACGATGCCCAGAAGGCCGACGCTGGCGAGGCCGAGGCCGGGCAGGTCGAGCGAGCGGTTGGCGCCCTTGGACTCGGTCAGACGCAGGAGCGCGATCGGCAGCAGCACGAGGCCGATCGGGACGTTCAGCCAGAAGATCCACTGCCAGCTGAGCCCCTCGACGACGGCGCCGCCGACGACCGGTCCGAGCGCGACGGCGAGGCCGCTGACGCCGCCCCAGATGCCGAGAGCGAGGCCGCGGCGGGCCGGCGGCACCGCGGCCGAGAGGATCGTCAGGGTCAGCGGCGTCACGATCGCGCCGCCGACGCCCTGCAGGGCGCGCGCCGCGATGAGCGCCTCGATGCTGGGCGCCAGCGCGGCGGCCGCCGACCCGAACGTGAAGATCGCCAGGCCGACCACGAACATCCGCTTGCGCCCGAACCGGTCGCCCAGCGCGGCGCCCGTGAGCAGCAGTACCGCGAACGTCAACGTGTAGGCGTTCACCGTCCACTCGAGCCCCGAGAGCGAGGCGCCCAGGTCGGCCTTGATCACCGGCAGCGCGGTGGTCACGACCAGGTTGTCGAGCGACACCATGAAGACGGCGACGCTGGTCACCACGAAGGTCCAGATGGTCACTGCTCGTGTGCTCATTCCTATCATCTCCCTTGTTTTGCTAACTTAGCAGTCACTTACTTCCGAGGACCTGAAAAGGGGCGGGTCCGGCCAGAAGCCGAGCGCCCGCCCCGCGTCTTCTTAGCTCGTCCGCGCCTCCTTGCCGACGGCGTCGACGGCCATCGCCGCCAGCGCCGAGCCGGTGACGGGGCACATCATGCGCGCCCAGTCGGCGTCCACCTCGGTGAGGTCCATCGCGGCCACCACGTTCATGAGCATGCCGTAGGCGAGCCACTCACGGATCGCCGCCTCGGGAGCCCCGGAGGCCGACTGCACGAAGCTCACCAGGCGCAGCATCTCGTCGCGCACCACGTCGCGAATCTCCTCGTCGGCGCACGCCGCGTAGGCCTGCATCTGCATGAGCAGGAGGCTGCGGTCGTCGAGCAGCCGCTGGTACGCGCCGCCCATCGCCATGAGGATGTCGGCCTGGCCGGCGTCTTCGCCCGCCTCCGCCGCAGCCGTGCGGAACACGGCGACGGTGCGCTCAAAGGTGCGCTGCACGGCAGCGATGAAGAGCGCCTTCTTGGTGCCGAACAGCTGGAAGAGATACGGCTGCGAGACGCCGACCTGCTTCGCGATCGCGTCGACCGGCGTGCCGTTGAGGCCGCCAACAGCGAACTCACGCGTGGCGGCCTCGATGATCTCCCGCCGCCGTTCGTCCTTGCTGATGCGTGTCGTGGCCTTCATGATGACCAGTGTACCATAAGTTAGTGGTCACTAATCACCGAGAGTATGCGGCGCGGCGACCCCCGCAGGTGCATCCTTCAGGCTTCCGCGATGAGAGCATGCGCCTGCCAGCGCGCGACCGTCAGCGGCGACCGCGGGACTCGAGGACGGCGCCGGCAGCGACCCCAAGGCCGGCGCCGGCAGCCAGACCGACCGCCAGGTTGCCGAGCAGCGTGCCCAACACGATGCCGAGAGCGGCGCCGATGCCGATCGCCGCGCCCATGCCGAAGTGGAGAGGGCCGTTGATCTTCTGCTCGCTCGGCTGCGTCGGCGGCCCCTCATCCGCCGGCTGCACTGCGGCCGCCGGTGGCTCGGGGCCCGGCGGCTCATCACGCGTCGTCTTCGGCTCTGGCACAGAAGTCCTCCAAGTCGTCCGGCGACCAGCCTACACCGGCACGAGCGGCCGCGGCGCGCGGCAGGCGTCGCTGCGCGGCCCGCGCCGCGGCCGTCAGAGCTCCGCCATATACGCCTTCCAGTAGGCCTTCCACCGGCCGATGTCTGCTCTGCCGCCGAGCTTGCCGGTCTCGACGGCCAGCACCGATGCCTCACCGCCCGGTTTGGCCGAGATGGAGACGGTGAGCTTGGAGCCGTCGGCCAGCCGGGCACGCCAGTAACGCCATTTGGCCGTCCGCTTGATGCTCGGCTCCTCGGCGAAGGGCACGCCGTCGAAGGCGCGTGCGTCGTCGCGCGCCGGCAGCGACGCGAGCCAGCGGTCCAGCGCCTCGTCCATCGTCCCCGGGAACGTCCTGGTGACCGTGGTCGCGAACTCGCCGCTCTGCCGCTGGCCGGGCTCGCGGCGCCCGATGAACTTCTCGTACTCCACGGTCACGCTCTGGCTCCACCAGCCCGAGACGCTGTAGTCCTCCCGCAACAGGCGAGCGATCTCCTTGTGAGGCAGCGACCGCGCCTCGCACTCGTCGAGCATGGCGAACCAGGCATCCCACGCCTTCCCGGTCGCCTTGATCACGGCTGCGTCGTCCATGGCGCCCCTCGCCTGCACCTACCCGGCCCCCGAGGCCCGGGGCCGCTCCTCGAGGAGTGTCTTAAGCCGCGCCAGGTCCTTCTTGTTGGCGCGGCGCATCGAGGCGGCCATCAGCGGCGCCGCCAGCGTCGAGAAGCCGGACGGAGTCCCGCGATTGCGCAGCGCCACGCGCGTGTCGCCCTCCGGAGTGGATTCCCACGTGTAGACCGTCTCCATCGGGAACGGCCCCTGGGCGGTGCGCATGACGAGCCTCTCGCCGGGCGCGAACTCGACGACCTCATAGGTGTAGGCGAGGCGCCGCCCGAGGAACCGAGCCTCGAACGCGATCTGCGATCCCACGCGAACTGGCGGCTCGGTCCGCCACCGGACCGACTCGATGTTGACGTACCACTCGGGCGCGTTGTCCGGGTCCGCAACGTAGTCAGCCACCTCCGCGCGCGGACGCCGGATGACGATCTCGGTGAAGACATCGACCGCCATTCGCATCACCGCCTCCCCTGCGCGCGCCGCCGGCGAGAAAGGCTCTGCCCGCGGTTCGTGTGCGCATGACTTCATGGGAACGTCTTGTCGTGCTCGGCCGCTCTGCTCGCCGCGCTTGACCTGATGCCGTGGTCGTGCCCCGCGGGGTGAAAGGTCGAAACCAATCGCGGGGGAGCCTCCCCGCCGCCACCGGTGTGGCCCCCACATCAGCGGGGTCGTTGCTCGAGATGAGCGAGCGTTCTCTGGATCATCGTCGTCATCCACTACGCGACCTCGTACGACCGCGTCGCGCGGTTCCTCCGGGCGGGGTAGCGCTCCCGCGCGGGTGACGGGCCGTCAGGTCGCGAGCCGGTCCAGTTCCTCCGAGAGCACTCGTCGGAGCTCCGCGAAGAACGCGTCCCTGACCCGCTGCGTGTGAACGGCCTCGCCGGCCGCGAGCGCCGCCTGATCCTTGAAGCGGTGCGCGGCAGGCTCCACCTGGAGTATGTAGGAGTTGACCCACTGATCCCAGAACCAGTCGGCCGAGCCGAGCTGGATGTAGGACGGATCGGCGGCCGGGATCCTCGACAGCTTGTCGAGAAACGCCCGGCCCCGCTCGGTGTTCTCCACACAGAAGGCGACGTAGGCCATCCGGTAGCGGACCGACCCGCTGTGACCATCGGGGATCGCCTCCAGACTGTGTTCGTCCTGCCGCGCCGCGGTCACGAAGTGCCCGTAGCAGCACTGGAGGGTGAAGCAGTAGGGCAGCAGTTCGAAGGCCTCCACGATGTCGACGATCGGCTCGTCGACATCGGTCAGCTCAAGTGCATCGATGGCCGTCCGCCGCTCATCGGCGTAGCGGGCGTTCGTCACCAGTGGCCTTGGATCGGTGAGGGTCTCCATCAGCCTACCCATTACACAACGGAGCGGCGGTTTCGTCACCTCCAACACCGGTACCTACGAATGGCTCTTCCATAGGACTCGCTATTCGTGCCCGGCGTCGGACCCGAGCGCCGCCGATCCGGGCATGACCGTGAGCGGCGGGACAGGTCGCATGCCATACCCGCACGAGATCGACGACGTCGAGCAGGCCGAGCGCCGTACCGCCTCGTGAGGAGCGACGAGGGCCGCGACCACCTCGTCGGCGGCATGGTCGGGCATCTCTCCAACGCGCAGGTGCGCATCGGCCTGCGCGAGTGCGCCCCCTTCTACAAGGACGACTCCGAGTGCGGTACGCGTGTAGCCGAGGGCGTGAAGGTCAGCATCGCCGAGGTCGAGCGCCTCGCGGCGATGACGGATGAGGAGCGCGCGGCGGCGACGTCAGGCTGATCCGCGGCCTCGGCAGGCGGACCCACCCGCGCGGCAGGCGCCGGCCGGGCGCCACCTTGTATGGCGCCCGGCCGGCGCCCGTCACACGGCGAGCGAGACGATGTAGGCGGCGTAGCCAGCGACAAGCACGCCGCCTTCCCAGCGGTTCAGCACGGAGCCGCGAGCCATGATCGGGAGTACGAGCACGGCGCTCAGCAGGAAGACGGCCACGTCCAGAGGCCGAAGACCCGTCGTCGCGATCGGCTGTACGAGCGCGGCGACGCCCAGCACGGCGAAGATGTTGAAGACATTGGAGCCGATCGCGTTGCCGAAGGCGACGTCGGCTTGGCGGCGCCGGGCCGCCGATATCGACGTCGCCAACTCCGGCAGACTCGTGCCGATGGCGATCACCGTGAGCCCCACGACGACCTCGCTCACGCCCAGCTCCGTCGCCACCGCAACGGCGCCGCGGAGGAGCACCGTGGCGCCGAGGACAAGAGCGCCCAGCCCGCCGCCCACGAGGAGCACGTCGCTCCACAGCGAGCGCCTGCGCTCTGCCAGGACCTCATGGAACTCCTCCGTCACGGCCGGCACGTCTCCTTCCCTGGCGCCCAGATACGCAAAGGCGAAGTAGACCACCGCGGCCGCGAGAAGCAGGGCGCCGTCCAGCCTGCTGAGCTCCCCGTCCACCAGAAGCACGATAAGGCCGCAGGAGGCCCCGATCATCACCGGTACTTCGCGCCGGACCAGCCGCGCCCGCACGGCCAAGGGTCGAACGAGCGCCGCCACGCCGAGGACGAGCGCGATGTTGCTGATGTTGGAGCCGAGCACGTTGCCGAGCGCGATGCCGCCGTTGCCGCTCGCTGCGGCCTGGATGCTGAGGACGAGCTCCGGGCTGCCCGTCCCAAAGGCGACGATCGTCAGACCGACGACGAGCGGGGCGACGCCGAGACGCAGGGCGACCGCGCCGGCGCCCCGGACCAGCCCTTCGGCGCCCAGGGCGAGCAGCACCAACCCAACGATGACGAACAGCACGTTCACCAGCATGTGCCGAGTATCTCATCCGCACAGGGTCCGAGGGTGCCCCAGAGCGCATCTCGCCGGGCACGCTGACGCTCGGAGGACCGCGGCCCAGCCGGTCGCACGGAAGGCCGCGGCCAGAGTAGCCGCAGGCCGGACACCGGGCAGGGAGGCTGCACTCCCCGTTCACTCTCCGGCGAGAGCCGCACCGCCGGAGGGCGCCCCGCCGGCGGCGCTCATCTTCGCCAGCGCACGCACCGTGCGCCAGTTCCGCGTGGTCGCGGCCACGCCCAGCTTGCGCTCGAAGAAGCCGTTGTTGAGCTTCGTGCCCCCGTAGCCGTGCGGCAGCTTCAAGTACACCACCGGCTCCGCCAGCGGCGGCACCCCCACGAACGCCGCCTCCTCGTCTTCCGCCGCAGGCAGCTCGAGCTTCTTGAAGGCGGCCTCGTACACGGCGCTGTAGGCCGCCTCCGACGCCTCGCCGAAGTCAGACTCCCCTCGGGATCCGAAGAGGAAGGTCGCGTGCAGCGTCGACTCTTCGGCGACGTCCGCACCGGCGTCCGGACCGGCGGCGCCCGGGGCGCCGAGGAAGGGGTTCGCCGTCACGACCGCCGCAAACGCGTCCGCCGGCAGGACGAGCACGCCGACCCTCGGCCCCAGATCGCGCTCGATGCGCACCTCGATCGCAGTCGCAAGCTCCTGCGCGGAGCCCTCGCCCGCTTCGAAGACGGCGTTGCCGCTCTGCAGGTGGGTGCGGACGTTCCGCAGCCCGAGTTCCTCGAGCATGCCGCGCAGTCCGGCCATCGGGATCTTGTTCCGGCCCGAGACGTTGATCGCTCTGAAGAGGGCGACGACCTCCATGGCATGCTCGTCCCCGCCCGGATCCGGATCTGAACCCCGCAGAGCAGGCGATCAGCGCCCGAAGCCCTCGTGATATCGGGCGCAGAGGTCGACGTAGATCTGCTTGAAGCCGCGCCATACCGCGCGGTACTCGTCGTCGACCTCGCGGTCGAGGAGGCGAGCCGGGACTCCGGCGGCGATCCTCGCCGGCGGCACCACGGCACGCTGCGGCACCACGGCGCCCTCCGCGACGACCGCCCACTCCCCGACCTCTGCCCAGTCGCTGACCACAGCGCTCATGCCGACCACGGCGTAGTCGCCGAGCAGGGTCACGTTGTGCACCACGCAACCGTGACCAAGGGTCACCCATGAGCCGATCGTGCAAGTCTCACCCGGACGCGCGTGCACGACAGCGTTGTCCTCCACCGCGCAGTAGTCGCCGAGCACGATGCTGCCGTAGTCGCCGCGCAGACGGGCGCCCGGCCCGATCCAGCACCGGGCGCCAAGCCGCACATCGCCGAAGACGTCGGCCGACGGGTGCACCCAGCACCCTTCTCCGACCCGCGGCGTCTTACCCTCGAAGCTGCTCACGGTCATGGCCGGGCAAGCCTATCGCACCACATGCGGAGTGATGCGGACTGCATTTGTCCTCTTCTTGTGAAGGCTTGCACTTGGTCTTCGGATGTCGTATATAAGCAAGTATGCAAATACGCAACGACACCCAAAGCGCCGAAGTCCCGGACCTCAAGCCCCTGTTCCGCATGCACGCGGAGCTCTGCCGGGCCCTGGCCAACGAGCACCGCCAGGCGATCCTGCACACCGTCTGCAGCGACGAGCGGAGCGTCGGCGACATCGCCGCCGAGATCGGCATCTCAGTGCACAACGTGTCGCAGCACCTCCGCGTCCTCAAGGAGCGCCGGCTCGTCGCGTCGCGCAAGGAGGGGCAGACCGTCTACTACCGCGTCACCAACCAGAAGTTCATGGAGGCATGCGCCCTGATCCGCCAGGCGCTGGTGGAGCAGCACCAGGCCCAGGGCGAATCGCTGCAAGCGGCCGAGTTCCTCGACGCCGCGCAGCAGGCTGCAGCGCAGACCTGAGTCCGACGCCAACGAGCCAGGGGAGAGAAGACACGACCTAGTGGATCAGCAGGCAACGGCGCGTCATCAGGCCATAGCTTGCGAAAGAAAGCACAAGCACAAGCGTCACGACACCGTCCCGTCACGAAGGAGATCACCATGTCAGAGGACCTCAGCACCATCCAGGCAGAGAAGATCGTCGACGCCCGCGGCACCAGCTGCCCCGGCCCGATCCTCGCCGCCAAGAAGGGTATCCCCAGCGTCTCCGTGGGCGGGATCATGGAAGTCCAGGCGACGGACTCCGGCACGACCAAGGACCTCCCCGCGTGGAGCAAGAAGATGGGCCATGAGTACCTCGGCGTCGTCGAGGAGCCCGGCTACATGCGCCTCTTCGTCAAGAAGATGAAGTGACGATGACCGCGGCTGAAACACCCGAAGGCCAAGCCTACGACCCGCGGATCCTGGTCTTCAGCACAAACAACATCTCGGATCCGGGCATCGACCTGGCCGGCAGCTCGCACATGCACTATTCGCCCAAGGTGATGGTCATCAACCTGCCCTGCACGAGCGCGGTCAAGCCCAGCTGGATCGTGTACGCCATGGAGCAGGGCTTCGACGGCGTCTTCATCGCCGCCGACGGCGAGGAGTGCGCGTATCTTCCGGACTGCGCCGAGCGCACCTCCGGCATCATGCAGACCGCGCAAGACATGCTCGTCGAGAAGGGCCTTGAGCCGCAGCGCGTGCGCATGGCCGCGGTCTGCTCCGTCTGCGCAGAGCCCTTCACCAACTACATGCACGAGTACGCGGCCTCCTTGTCGGGCCTTGGACCGGCCAGGAAGGCGGCATCATGACGAGGACCGCAAGAAATACGATGCCCTCGTCGTCGGCAGCGGCATCGGCGGCATGGAATCGGCGCTCAAACTCGGCGACATGGGCTACAAGGTCCTCGTCGTCGAGAAGGAGCCGAGCGTCGGCGGCAAGATGATCCTGCTCAGCAAGGTCTTCCCCACGCTCGACTGCGCCAGCTGCATCTCCACGCCCAAGATGGGCGCCACCATCCACCACCCCAACATCGACGTGCATGACGTACGCCGAGGTGGAGGCGATCCGCGGCAATGGCGGCGACGGCAACGGCAGCGGCCCCGCCGGCTACCACGCGAAGATCAAGCAGAAGGCCAAGTTCATCGACGAGGCCGCCTGCACCGGCTGCCGCCAGTGCGAGATGGCCTGCAACGTCGCCGTGCCGGACGAGTACAACGCCGACATGGTGTCGCGGCGGGCGGCCTTCATCGCCTTCCCGCAGGCGGTGCCCAAGAAGGCAGTCATCAGCCGCGAAGGCGTCTCGCCGTGCACCTACGAGTGCCCGGCGGGCATCAAGGCGCACGGGTACGTCGCGCGCGTGCGCAGCGGCGAGTACGACCAGGCCTTCGACCTGGTGCTCGAGACGACGCCGCTGGTCGGCTCGCTCGGGCGCGCGTGCTACGCGCCGTGCGAGGGCGAGTGCACCCGCGGCGAGCTCGAAGGCCCGCTGCCGATCCGTCGCCTCAAGCGCTTCATCGCCGACGAGCGGTACGGCCAGGCGGAGTCCAAGGCCGCGGAGAAGCCCGAGCAGAACGGCAAGAAGGTCGCCGTCGTGGGCTCGGGCCCGGCAGGTCTCACCGCCGCCTGGCAGCTCGCCCGCAAGGGCTACGGCGTCAAGATCTATGAAGCAGCCGAGCGCGCAGGCGGCATGCTCGCGCTCGGCATTCCGGCCTATCGTCTGCCCAACGACGTCGTCGACGACGACATCGCCAACGTCACCGGCATCGGCGTCGAGATCGAGACCGGCGCCCGGGTCGACGACCCGGCGAAGCTCAAGGACGACGGGTTCGACGCCGTCCTCGTGGCGACGGGTACGCACAAGGCCGTGCAGCTGCACGTGCCCGGTGAGGACAAGGACGGCGTCATCAGCGCCCTCACGTTCCTTGCCGACGTCAAGCTCGGCAAGAACGTCGACCTCGCCGGCCGCAAGGTCCTCGTGGTCGGCGGCGGCAACGTGGCCATCGACGCGGCGCGCACGGCTCGTCGCGTCGGCGCCGCGGAGGTCCATCAGGCCAGCCTCGAGTGCTGCGAGGACATGCCCGCCCACGACTTCGAGGTCGAGGAGGCCAAAGCCGAGGGCATCACGCTGCACGACGGCTGGGGCGTCAATCACTTCACCGGCGACGGCAAGGTCGAGGGCGCCGTCCTCAAGGTCTGTACCTGCGTCTTCGATCCGTCGGGCAAGTTCGCCCCCGAGTACGACGAGAGCCAGCAACAGACCGTCGAGTGCGATGTCGTCATCGTCGCCGCCGGCATGGGCGCCGACACGGCGTCGTTCGGCCTCGAGACCAATCCCAGCCAGACGCTCAAGGCGGACGCCGCCACGCAGCAGACGGCGGAGCCCCACGTCTTTGCCGCCGGTGACGTCGTCACGGGCCCGAGCATGATCACCACCGCCGTCGGCCAAGGCCGTCGCGCGGCCTTCATGATCGACCGCTACCTCCAGGGAGAGGCGCTCGATCCGGATGCGTTCGACGAGTCGCTCCCGGTGGCGGACAAGAAGCAGGTGCTCGCGCGCCAGGACGTCTACGACCGGCGCGAGCCGTTCGAGTCGCACGCCGTGATGAGCGCCGCGCCGACCGACTTCACCGAGACCGAGGCGCCGATGACCGAGGAAGAAGCCTTCCTCGGCGCCGCTCGCTGTCTCGACTGCGGCGTGTGCTCCGAGTGTCACGCCTGCGTGGACGCCTGCCCGGCCGACTGCATCGACTTCGACATGCGCGAGGAGGAGATCGAGGTCGACGTCGACGCCGTCGTGCTCGCCACCGGCTTCAAGCTCTTCCCGGCCGACGCCAAACCCGAGTACGGCTACGGCAAGTTCGCCAACGTCATCACCGGCATGCAGATGGACCGCCTGCTCGCCCCGACGCGCCCGTTCAACTCCGTGGTGCGTCCCGGCGACGGCAAGGTGCCGGACCGCATCGGCTTCATCATGTGCACCGGCTCCCGCGACGCGCAGGTCGGCAACCCGCTGTGCTCGCGCATCTGCTGCATGTACTCCATCAAGCACAACCAGCTGATCATGGGCGCCCTGCCGCTCGCCGACGTCACCGTCCACTACATGGACGTGCGCGCGGTGGGCAAGGGCTACGACGAGTTCTACAAGCAGGCCGTGGACATGGGCTCCATGTTCATCAAGGGGCGCGTCGCCAAGATCACCGAGAAGGACAACGGCGACCTCATCGTCCGCTACGAGGACGTCGAGGGCGACGGCGGCATCGTCGAGGCCGAGTACGACATGGTCGTCCTCGCCGTCGGCGTGCAGCCCAACACCCAGGTCGCCGGGCTCTTCGAGGACGGCGCCCTCGGCCTCGACGAGTACTTCTACGTCGGCGAGGCCGACGACGACATGGACCCGGACGCACCAACCTGCCCGGCGTGTTCGTCGCCGGCTCGGCCTCGGGCGTCAAGGACATCCCCGACTCGATCCTCCACGCCGGCGCCGCGGTCGCCCAGGCCGCCGCGCACATCGAGAAGGCGCGGGGGGCGGCGGAGGTCGCCGTCAGTGAGGCCACGACCGTGGAGGTGACGGCATGAGCGCCGACAAGATCGGCGTCTACGTCTGCCAATGCGGCGGCAACATCGGCGACTACGTCGACGTCGACGAGGTCGTGGCGGAGGTCGAGAAGGAGCAGGGCGTCACCGTCGCCAAGACGGCGATGTTCACCTGCTCGGACGCGACTCAGAGCGAGATCATCGCCGACGCGCAGGAGCAGGGCCTCGACGGGCTCGTCATCGCTTCCTGTTCACCCAAGCTGCACACGTTCACGTTCCGCGACGTCGCCAAGCGCGCGGGCATGAACCCGTTCCAGTACACGCAGGTGAACGTGCGCGAGCAGTGCTCGTGGACGCACACCGACGATCACGAAGGCGCGACGGACAAGGCGGTGCGGCTCGTCCGCGCCGGCATCAACCGCACGCGCCTCACCGACCCGCTCGAGCCGATCGTCGTCGAGACGACGCCGAAGAGCCTCGTCGTCGGCGGCGGGGTCGCCGGTCTGCGCGCGGCCCTCGGCCTCGCCGAGGTCGGCCTCCACGTCTTCCTCGTGGAGAAGGAGGCCAAGCTCGGCGGCTGGGTCGCAGGCTTCCGCGAGATGTACCCGCACGGCCGCAACGGTCGCGAACTGATAGCGAAGCTCGAGAAGAAGGTGCGCTCGCACCCGGCGATCACCGTGTTCACGAGCGCGGAGCTGGTCGCCAAGAGCGGCAGCTTCGGCAACTACGAGGCGACGATCGCCGTCACGAACGGCGAGCGCCTCGAGACGATCACCGTCGACGTGGGCTCCATCGTCATCGCCACCGGCTTCGATACCTACAAACCGGAGGAGGGCGAGCTCGGCTACGGCATCGATGGCGTGGTCACCATCGCCGACTTCAAGAAGCTCCTCGACGAGACGGATGGGCCGCTCAAGTACAACGGCCGGCCCGTCAAGACGGTCGCCTACATCTACTGCGTCGGCAGCCGCCAGGACGAGAGCGTGGAGGGCGCCAACACCTACTGCTCGCGCTACTGCTGCACGGCAGCCGTGCACGCGGCGACCCAGGTCGATGCCCGGCCCGGGCGCGTCCACCAGTACCACTTCTACCGCGACATGCGGACCTACGGGAAGTACGAGCTTCTGTACGCCGATGCGCTCGAGAAGGGCTCTGCGTTCGTCAAGTTCCCCGACGACGAGCCGCCGGCGGTCGAGAAGGACGCGAAGTCCGGCGGCGTCACGGTGACGGCCCGCGACCTCCTGTCAGAGGGCGAGGAGGTCGCGCTCACCGCCGACCTGGTCGTCCTGGTCACCGGCATGGTGCCACGGGAGAACGAGGGACTGACCAAGACGCTCAAGCTGCCGGTGGGTCAGAGCGGCTTCTACAACGAGATCCACCCCAAGCTCCGCCCGGTCGAGACGGTCGTGGACGGCGCCTACATCTGCGGCGCCTGCCAGAGTCCCAAGACCTCGTCCGAGTCGGTCGCCTCCGGGCTCGCCGCGGTGACCCAGAGCGCCGCTATCCTCAAGCGCGGCTACGCCGAGCTCGACCCGCTCGTCGCCACCGTCGACGCCGACGCCTGCACCTGGTGCGGCGCCTGCGAGTTCACCTGTCCCTACGACGCCATCGCCAAGGTCGAGGAGGGCGGCAAGGAGATCGCGACGATCTCCCGCACCGCCTGCAAGGGCTGCGGCGGCTGCGTCCCCGTCTGCCCGTCGGACGCGATCGACCTGCAGGGCTACACCGACGCCCAGATCAAGGCGATGATCGACGGCATGCTGGAGGTGGTGTGCGTATGAGCACGACCGACACCGCACAGCTCGAGGCGCGTCCCCGCGACGTCCGCGAGATCATCCGCGACGAGCAGTTCATGAGGGGCCGGATCCTCAAGGCGCTCGAGTCCGGCCCGCTGACCATCCCCCAGATAGCCGAGGCGCTGGGCAGGCCCAGCCGAGAGGTCGTCTTCTGGGTGATGGGCCTGCGCAAGTACGGCTGGATCGCGGAGATCAAAGAGGTCGACGACGACGGCTACTTCCCCTATCAAGCGGTCCCACGAGAGGAATCGTGATGGATACCAGCAAGAAGACGATCATTCTGTTCAGCGGCGACTTCGACAAGGTCATGGCGGCCCTGATCATCGCCAACGGCGCCGCCGCCATGGGCGACGACGTCACCATCTTCTGCACCTTCTGGGGGCTCAACATCCTGCGCAAGACCGAGAAGGTGAAGTCGAACGGGAACGGCAAGAAGAGCACCCTCCAGAAGATGTTCGGCGGCATGATGCCCAAGGGCACGAAGAAGCTCGGCCTTTCCAAGATGAACTTCGCCGGCGCCGGCAGCCCCATGATGAGGAAGGCCACGAAGGATGCCGGCGGCATGTCGCTCGAAGAGCTCTTCGACAGCGCCCGGGAGATGGACGTCAAGTTCGTCGCCTGCACGCTGTCGATGGATATCCTCGGCTTCACCGAGGAGGAGCTCATCGACGACATCGAGTTCGAGGGCGTCGCCGCCTATCTCGGCAAGGCCGATGAAGCCAACGTCAACCTGTTCATCTAGGTGGAGTGACGATGGCGATACAGATCAAACCGGGGCTCGCCGACGAGCTCCATGAGTACGGCGCGGCCGACGTCGACAAGTGCTTCAACTGCGGCAACTGCTCGGCCGTGTGCGTGCACTCCGAAGGTGACTGCCATCCTCCCGCGCCGCCCCCTGCACGCCGTGCAGGTCGGACTCGAGGACAAGCTCAAGGGCGATGTCGAGCCCTGGCTCTGCTACTACTGCGGCGAGTGCTCGGAGCAGTGCCCCAAGGAGGCCGACCCCGCCGAGACCATGATGAGCATGCGCCGCTGGCTCACGGCCAAGTACGACTTCAGCGGCCTCAGCGGCTTGTTCTACCGCTCGCCCGCCTGGGAGATCATCGCCATCGTCATCGCGGCGATCCTCACCGGCATCGGGTTCGTGGCGTTCGGCATCTTGAACGGCGGGAGCTTCAGCGTCTACGACGGCGAGAACGCCTTCCTGCCCAGCCACTACGTCCATCGCTTCGACTGGGGGATGGCGATCATCCTCGTCGGCCTGCTGGGCATCAACGTGCTCCGCATGTGGCGCAACGTCATGGGCGGCTCGGGTGCCGGGATCGGCTCCTATCTCGCCGCCTTGCCTCAGTTGCCCTACCAGTTCTTCACCCAGGCGAAGATGCGCCAGTGCGATCGCAAACGCCCGTGGGCAGTCCACATGGTGCTCATGCTGAGCTACGTCACCATGCTCGTGCTCATCATGTTCTTCCTGCGCTACATGCAGGCGGGGCCGGAGATCGACTGGCGGGTGCACGCGTTCGGCTACCTCGCCTCGATCGGCCTCATCGCCGCAGTGATCCTGAACATCCGCGGCCGCCTCAAGAAGGACGCGCCGCAGCACGCGCACTCACACGAGAGCGATTGGATGTTCCTGTACCTGCTGCTCTACGTGGCCGTCACCGGCGTGCTGCAGACGGCCCTGCATCGTCTGGGGTTCGATGCGGCGGCGAACGCGATGTACATCATCCACCTCATGGGCATCGTCCCGATGCTGGTCCTCGAGGTGCCGTTCGGCAAGTGGGCGCACCTCGCCTACCGGCCGCTGGCCATCTACTTCTCGCGCGTGAAGGTCCACGCCGAGGAGACGGAGGCGGCCAGGGCACAGAAGGCCGCGGAACCGGCCTGACCCCGGCGGGCGGCCGGGCCTGCGAAGATGCGGCCGCCCTCGCGGATCCCATCCGGGACGGGATCCGCGACGACCAGACGCCCGGTACAGCGGCCCGCGACTGTCTCTCAGACGGTCGCGGGCCGCTCCTGCGTAGGGTCAGTGAAGCTCCAACTCGGTCACGACGTCGCGCTTGATGATGCCGACCAGCTGCTGGAGAGCCCCGATCACGTTGCCGCGCACGTCGCCGGCCACCACGACTTTCATGATGTCGTCGCCGACGGCCAACCGTCCTTCGTTCACCCAGCCGTCCACGGCGACGACGCCGTCCCACCTACCGGCCTCGGCAAGAGCCTCGTCGAACCGCCGCCGGTCGACCTCGAGGTCCATCCCGCACACCGGGTCGCCCGACTTCGACGCACCCCGCACGATGCCGTGATGGGCGAGGATCATGCCGATCCGGTGCGCATCGGGCCTGGCCTTGATCCGCTCGATACTCTCGTTGATGTCGAACACGCTTGCCTCTCCTCATCGCGATCGGCCGTGGGTTGCCACTAGTATGCTGGACGACGATGCGATGCGGAAGGACGATATGGAGACACTCCAGCTGACGCCGGTGGGCGTCATCCACAGCGAGCACGTCGAGCCAAAGCACACGCCGATCCAGCCCGTCTGCGCGCAGGGCACCCGCGGGCGCGTGGAGGTCTTCCCGGACTACGAGGAAGCCCTCGACGACATCGAGGGCTTCTCTCACCTCCACCTCATCTACTGGCTGCATCGCGCCGGCGAGGCGACCAACGCCGTCTCCGGCGCGCGGTCCCTCAGGGTCGTGCCGTTCCTCGACGACGTGCCCCGCGGCATCTTCGCGACGCGCTCGCCGATCCGGCCCAACCCGCTCGGCCTGAGCGTCGTGCGCCTCGTCGAGCGCCGAGGCCGCGAGCTTCTCGTCGAAGACCTCGACGTGCTCGATGAGCACGCCGCTCCTGGACATCAAGCCGTACGTCGAGGGCTTCGATCTCCGCGTCGGCACGCGCGGCGGCTGGACGGAGCAGGTGAGCAGCGAGGTCTTCGTGCAGCGCGGCGAACGCCGGCCGGACGGGGGCCGCGCGTAGCGGTCAACCAGCGTGCGAGCAGGGCTCAGCCGGCGTCCGCGTCACCCTCAGCCGACGGGAACAGCCTGTCGCAGTAGTACCCGTCGGCCAGGTAGATGGCCGCCAGCGGGTTGTGCCCGAGCACCCTGTCCTTGGCCGCAAGGACCGTCACCGGCGCCACCGAATGCTTCATGAACAGGCTGTCGTGACCCACGCAGAGACCGAGCAGCACATTCAGCTCGGTGCCCGCGTCGGTCCAGTGCCTGCGCCTGACCGATCGGGTTGCACATGCTCTCGAACTCCCCGGGCGAGACCTTGTCCGCGTCCGTCAGGCCCAGCACCTCCTTCGGCAACGCCGAGGCCTTGCAGGCCACGGCCTCGGCCGCGAAGCCGTTGGCCTCGAACACCCGTTTCACCACGGCGGCCTCGTCCTGGAGCCCGATGCAGTGCGCGATGCCCAGCCGTGAGAAGCTACAGCGCCGGGCGAAGTCCATGATCTCCTCGACGCGCGTCAGCCGGCAGTAGCCGCCGGCCTCGACGCGAGCGGCCTGCCGGGCGAGCTCGCCGTCGACCTCGTCGCCGTACGCCTCGAGCAGGGCATCCTTGTCCAGATCGCGCGTAGGGCAGTTCTTGGGGAACGGGCCCATCTCGGCTTCACAGCACGCCGCGCTGCGGCAGTCGGCACATGCGTACATCTCTGGTACCTCTCTCTCGCATGGCGGCGCCGGCCGGCGCCCATCACCCGAACCGCAGGTTGCGGTCCACGTTCGGCCATTCTACCGAGTTCCGGCTCCGGACCGGTCTGCTTGCATTCCCCCGATCCGGGTATAATATGGGCATATGCTCATTACTACCAGCCGGTGACGCTCAGCCGTCCCGCTGGAGAGGAGGCGTCATGCCAGGCATGGACGGAACAGGACCGGCGGGCCATGGCCCGATGAGCGGTGGACGTCGCGGCCGCTGCGTCACAGACGATGTACAGATCGCCCGCACCGCAGGACCGGGGACGGGTCGCGGCATGGGCTACGGGCGCGGCGCAGGTCTCGGACACGGCGGTCACCGCCGCCGCAACCAGCTCTACGCAACGGGGCTCACCGGCTGGCAACGCGCCGAGATGGCCGCGACGACCGCCGTCGCGGCGCCCCAAGCCGACCGCCTCGAGCGCGTCGAGGCCAAGCTGACCGAGGCTCTCGCCCGCCTCTCGCGGCTCGACGGGGTCGAGTGACGATGGCTCACCTCAGTGACGGCCGCAGCGGTTGCCGGCGCGCCGGAGGCGTCGGCCGTGGAGCCGGACGGGGACAAGGCACAGGCGGCGGAGATGACAGAGGCGTGCGCCGCCGCCGGCGTGACGGCAGCGGAGCTGGTCGCCGCGCCGGCGCGGCGCCGGCGACCCTGACGACGAGGCCCACGAACGAGGCCTTCACAGCCGCGGGGACCGCCGTGCAGATGCCGGGCGTCACGGCCGGCGCATCCGCGCCGCTGCTGCCCGCCACCGCGATGCGCCGGGTCGCCCGGCTCGACGAGCCCGATCTCTGCATCGGCTGCGGCATCTGCGTGGACGCATGTCCCCCGTCGGCAATCCGGATCGACGAGATCGCAGTGATCCTCAAGGACGTCTGCACGGGGTGCGGCGAGTGTGTCGACGCCTGTCCACGCGGAGCCCTGTCGCTGGTCGAGGCGTGACGATGCGCATCGCCATCGCCAGCGGCAAGGGAGGCACCGGCAAGACCACGCTCGCCGTCAACCTCGCGACCCTTCTGGCCGATGAGGGAGTCGCAGTCCGGCTCCTTGACGCCGACGTCGAAGAGCCGGACTGCCACCTCTTCCTGCGGCAAGCCGGCGTGACGTCGGAGCCGGTGAGCTTGTACCGGTGCCGGTGGTCGACGAAGAGCGCTGCACGGCGTGCCGCGTCTGCTCCGAGGTGTGCGCCTTCAAGGCCATCACCGTCATCGGCAAGACCGTGCTCGTGTTCCCCGAGCTGTGCCATTCGTGTGGCGCCTGCAGCCTCCTGTGCCCCGAGTCCGCGATCCGCGAAGACGGACGAGACACGGGGCTCGTCCAGTCAGGCACGGTGACCACGTCCGGCGCCGGACGGTTCACCCTGGTCACCGGCGTGCTCGCGGTAGGCGAGGCGAAGCCGGTGCCCGTCACCAAGGCGACGCTGGCGCGAGCCGGTGGCGCCGACATCGTCCTGATCGACGCCCCGCCGGGCACGTCCTGCCCGGTGATCGAGGCAGTCCGCGGCAGCGACCTGGTCGTCCTCGTCACGGAGCCGACTCCCTTCGGGCTCAACGACCTGAGACTCGCGGTCGAGATGGTACGCGCGCTCGGACTGCGGGCCGTCGTGGCCGTCAACCGCACCGGGCTCGGCGACGACCGCGTGCACCGATACTGCGCCGACGAGGGGCTCGACATCGTGCTCGAGTTGCCGGACGACCGCCGCATCGCCGAGGCGTACGCGCGCGGGGAGTTGCTCGTGGACGCGCTCCCGGACCTGCGTGCGGAATTGCGCGCCGCGTGGGAGCGCATCGTGGACGCGGCGCGTCCGGCGGAGGTGACCTCGTGAGCGAGCCACGTGAACTGGTCGTCATCAGCGGCAAGGGCGGCACCGGCAAGACCAGCGTGGTCGCCGGATTCGCGGCCCTGGCGGGCGGCGCGGTACTCGCCGACTGCGATGTCGACGCCGCCGATCTGCATCTGGTGCTGGACCCGGTCGTAGGGTCCCCGCACAAGTTCAGCGGCCGGCAGCGGGCAGTCATCGATGCGGCCGCCTGTACGGACTGCGGCCGCTGCGCCGACGTCTGCCGCTTCGCGGCGGTCCTCGGCGCCGGGGCCGGCGACTACTCGGTCGACCCCATCGCCTGCGACGGCTGCGAGCTCTGTCTCCGCGTGTGCCCAAGCGACGCGATCCACATGGAGCCCGTCGTCAACGGCTCCTGGATGCTCTCGGAGACGCGGTTCGGGCCGCTCGTGCACGCGCGTCTCGGCGTCGCCGAGGATAACTCCGGCAAGCTCGTCACGCTCGTGCGCAGAGAGGCCAGGGAGGCCGCGCGAGCGCGCGGACTGCCCTTGATCATCGTGGACGGATCGCCCGGCATCGGCTGTCCGGTGATCGCCTCGCTGGCGGGGGCCGATCTCGTGCTCGCCGTGACGGAGCCGACGGTCTCGGGCCGGCACGACCTGGACAGGGTGCTGCGGGTCGTACGCCGGTTCCGGCTGCCGTTCGCAGTGCTCATCAACAAGGCCGACCTCAACGGGGAGATGACCGAGCTCATCACCGGCGAGTCGACCGCCGCCGGCGCTCTCTTCGTCACCACGGTGGAGTACGACCCCTCGGTGACCAGAGCACAGGTGGAGGGCACCGACATCATCACGTACGGCGGCCACGCCGCGGCCGCCGTCACGGAGGCTTGGGAAGCGATGCAGCAGGCACTCGGCGTCGTGGACGCAGGAGGCCGGCGATGACCATGGACGCGCGCTCCGTCGTCTACGGCCCCGTGCCGTCGCGGCGCCTCGGCCGCTCGCTGGGCGTCGATCTGGTGCCGTTCAAGACGTGCACGTATGACTGCATCTACTGTCAGCTCGGACGCACCACGCACAAGACGACGCGCCGGAGCCGCTGGATCGAGCCGGAGCTGGCGGTCGCGCAGGTGCGCGACCGCCTCGCCTCCGATCCTGACGTGATCGCGCTGGCCGGCTCCGGCGAGCCGACGCTGCACGCCGGCCTCGGTGAGGTGATCGCCGGCATCAAGGCGCTCACCGATGTCCCGGTCGCCGTGATCACCAACGGCTCGCTGCTGGGCAGACGCACCGTGCAGCAGGATCTGGCGCGGGCCGACGTGGTGCTTCCTTCGCTTGATGCCGCAGACGCAGCGTCCTGGGAGGCCGTCAACCGGCCTCATCCCGGCCTTGGCTTCGACGGCCTCGTCGACGGCATGACCGCCTTCAGACATGGCTACGCCGGCCAGATCTGGCTCGAGGTGCTGCTGCTGGACGGTCTGAGCGGCACTGACGAGCACGTGGAACGGCTGGCCTCACTCGCGGCGCGCGTCTCGCCGGACCGCATCCAGCTCAACACTGTGGTCCGCCCGCCGGCGGAATCGGCGGCAAGGCCCGTCCCGACAGGCCGCCTGGAAGCGTATGCCGCCGTCTTCACTCCCCGGGCGGAGGTGATCGCCGGAACCCCGGCTCACCAGGCGGACCAGGAGGCGACGGTCGCGGACGTGCTCACACTCATCTCACGGCGGCCGTGCACCGTGGCCGATACGGCTGCGGGCCTCGGCGTCCACCGGAACGCGGCGCTCAAGGCGCTCACCGTGCTCGTCGAGCGCGGCGAGGCCCGGCGACGCGAACATGACGGCGGCTGCTTCTACATGGCCGCCGGTAACGTCAAGCCTGACATGGAGGACGCATGAACGTCGCCATCAGCGCACAGAGCAACGACATCGATTCCCTGGTCGATCCCCGGTTCGGCCGCGCCGCCTGGTTCATCATCGCCGACTCCGAAGGAGACGCATGGACGGTGCTCGACAATAGGGGCAACGTCAACGCCAGCGGCGGGGCGGGAGTGCAGGCCGGGTCCTTGATCGCCGATCAGGGCGTGGAAGCCATCATCACGGGCAACGTGGGACCGAACGCGCACAAAGTCCTCGCCGCGGCGGGCGTGCGCATGTATCAGGCGGGCAACGGCGTCACCGCACGCGAGGCGCTCGCTCGGCTGCGCGAAGACGCGCTGGCCGCCGTGGACACCCCGACCGTCGCGGGCCACTGGTCCTGACGACAAGGTCGCCCTGCCGGCCGACTGGCCGCGCAGCTGCGAGTGATGCTTCTGCCACAAGAAGCTCGAGGAGTGAGGTCTGATGGAGAGAAACGGAATAGGTCCGCGCCAGTACCGCCGGCGTCGCTCACGGTGCCTGTGATGGACCGGGGCCCCGCCGTGGCCGGCGCCAAGGCAGTGGTCGCAGCGCCGGCAAGGCCCCGGCCGATGATGCGAGCCTCGCGATGCGCACCACCATGCGAGCCCTCGTGGCGGCCGGGACGTACGTCGCACAGGACGTGCGCGACCGGGACGGTCTGACGCGGCCGATGCTGCGCCGGGCCGCTGTGCGCATGGCCGTGAGCCGGCAGCCCGCACTGCGCCGGCTCGGCAGCGCCTACCTGCGAAGCGATCCACCGGCGCCGGAGGAACTGCCGACTCGGTCGCCCACCCGGGCGCTGCCGGCCGGCCCAGAACCGCGCGCCGGAGTCATCGACATCGATCCCGCGGAACCTGACGCGGTTTGATGGCCGGGGAGCGTCCGGCTATGCTGAGCATATGCTAAGAATCGAGGATGACAGCCGTGCCGCGCCCTCCGATTGAGCGCTCCGTGGCGGGAGTGCCCCGCATCACGTTGTTCAAGCCCGCGGGAGTCCCGGCGCGGGATCTTGAGCAGCTGCAACTGGGCGTTGACGAGCTCGAGGCCATTCGTCTGGTCGACCTCGAAGGACTGAGCCACGAGCAGGCGGCCGAGGCCATGGGCGTCTCACGCCAGACCGTCGGCCGCGTGCTCGAGCGCGGGCGCGCCCGCGTGGCCGAGGCCCTCGTCGGCGGCAAGGCCATCCTCATCGGCGGCGGCCAGTACCGTGTGGAACCGCACCGCATGCGCTGCTTCGTCTGTCAGGCCCGCTGGGTGGGCGCGGCCGACGAGGATCCCGCGACCCGGTGTCCGGAGTGCGGAGCCGCCGACGTCGGCGCCTGCTGGGGCGCCGGGGACCGCTGCGGCGAGGGCCGCGGCTCAGGACCAGGGCCTGGCGGCCCTGGAGGAGGCCGCGGAGCGGGGCGAGGGCCTGGCGGCCCGGGCGGCGCAGACCGGGGCGGCGGAGGTCACGGCAAGGGCCGTGGGCGCGGCCGCTCCCCCCAGAGTTGACCTGACCACGATCACGAACGGAGCGATCACATCATGACCGAAGAGAGCAAGACCATCCGCATCGCCATCCCGTCCGAGCTCCCCGGCGGCCTCGAGGCGCGCCGCTCCGGTCACTTCGGCCGTTGCGAGTGCTTCACGCTGGTCGACATCGACGACGGCAGCATCGGTCAAGTGCAGGTGCTCACCAACGCCCCGCACACAGAGGGTGGCTGCATGGCCCCGGTCATGACGCTGGCCGAGCACATGGTCGACGCCATCGTCGTCGACGGCATCGGCGGCCGGCCACTCATGGGATTCAACCAGGTCGGCATCGCCGTTCATGCCGGCGTCGGCTCCGACGTGCAGACGACCGTGGCGGCGTACGTCCAAGGCGGACTGCCTGTCGTCGGCCTCGAGGGCGCCTGCCAGCACTGAGACTGCTCACGAGGGTCACGACGGCCGGCACGTGACCGCCACCGAGATCATCCGCCCGGCGCCCCTCGTTGCAGGCGAAGCGATGCGGCCATTCGCGAGCGTCCGCCAGGAGCAGCGCTCAGCTCTTCGCCGCGACGACGGCAAGGTGATACGGCAGCTCAGCGCCGGGCTCGTGAGCCTCGACGACGTCCAGGCCCATGTCGGCGACGATCTCGCGCACGGCGCCGAGGCCCAGCACGTGGTCTAGTGGCGGGCCGACTGGACGCTGCCTGTCGCCCCAGTCGACGACCACGAACAAGCCGCCGGGGCGCAGCAGCCGGACGACTTCACTCAGCGCCTCGGGCTGGTCGTACAGATGGTGGAGCACGTCGACCATGACGACGCGGTCCGCGGCCCCATCGGCGAGCGGTACCGTGTTCGCGTCCGTCTCGACGAGCTCCAGCCGCCCGGCCAGCTCCGGCGTGACCTTCTCCCGGAGCAGCTCGGCGAGGCGCGGCAGAGCCTCCACGGCGACGACGCGCCCGCCGGGAACCGCTTCGGCGACGCCGATCGTGTAGATGCCGGTGCCGGCGCCGTAGTCGACCACGGTCTCGGCGCCGCTCAGACGCAGGTACGAGACCACCGCCGCCTGCGGCAACGCCTGGAGCCTCGCCGGGTCCTCGAGCCTTCTGGCGTGCGCGGGATCGAACGCGTCGGCCATCAGGACGCCACCGTCGTGATCTCGAACTCGGGCGGCTGGTGCAGGTGCTTCTTCACCGAGCACAGGTTCATCGCATTGATGATCGCTGAGCGATACTTCTCGGGGAAGTCAGCCGGGAGCGTGAGCTCCAGGTCCATCTTGCCGATGAGCCCGATCTCCCGGTCGAACTGCGGCGTCATCTTGAGGCTGGATCCGGCCGGGTCGATCCCGCGTTGCTGCATGAATCCGAGCGCGAAGATGCCCGCGCACGTGCCTATGGAGGCGAGGAAGAGGTCGAAGGGCGCCGGCGCGGAGTCGTCGCCGCCGCCGCGCGCCGGCTGGTCCGTCTCGATGGTGAACCCGCCGTAGTCGGCGTACACGCGCTTGCCGCCGGGGAAGTAGACCTTCATCTCCATGCTGATTCCTTTCGAAGGCCCGAGCGGTCCGAGCCATAGCTGTTCTCTGGATGAGATGGTTACCATGTTGCGAAATTGCGAAACTTGGCAATAATGGGTCTATGAATGACGACCGACAGCGCTACGCCATCCATGCCGCGGTGTTCGCCGCGCTCGCGAACCCCACACGGCACGAGCTCATGCATCATCTCTGCGATTCGCCGCACACGCCGACCGAACTGGCCGGCCTCCTCGACGTCAGCCGGCCGAACGTCTCGCAGCACCTGGCCATCCTCCAGCGCGACGGCCTGGTGCGCCGTTACCGGCAAGATGGCCACGTGTTCTGGGAGGTCGTCGACCGCCGCCTCGCCGAGGCGTGCGCGCTGATCGACGAGATCCTCGGGCCGCAGTTCGCCCAGCGCGCCCACGCCCTCGAACCCGCCCCAGCAACCTGAGATCCATGGGAGAACAACCAGCATGATCGCCGTCAACGTCCAAGCGTGTCCCCAGAATCACCCCTGCCCCGCCGTGCAATACTGCCCTGAGGGCGCCATCATCCAGGACGACATCTACTCGGCGCCGCGCATCGACGACGAGCTCTGCACGGACTGCGGCGCCTGCACGAGCGTGTGCCGCGTGTTCTCGCAGGTGCGGGACGAGGTCGGTGTGCGCTGATGGCCTACTTCGACCTCGTCTGCCGCGACTGTGGGCACCACTTCCAGCTGGTCACCGGCGGGGCCATCCGCGCGAAGCAGAAGCACTGCCCGGAATGCAGGTCGAAGAACATCCGCCAGACGCTCGGCAGCTTCCTTCAGAACGGGGCGCTCTCGAGCCCGACGTGCGGCGAGCAGCGGCCGAGCAGCGGCTACGGCTGAGGCTGCTGACGACGGCGCGGTCGCGCCGCTTGCACTCCCATGCGATAGGCTGGTCCGCGTCAATGGACGAGTCCCCGCCTGATCTCAGTCTGGATGATTTCATCGTCGAGATGAGCCGCCAGCCCGTGAGCTCGCTCACGAACGAGCGGCTCATGACCTTGGCAGACCGCCTGCGGCTCTCCGACGAGCTCATCGGCCTCCGCAGCGTCTTCACCATGGATCACTACGCGCGCAACCTCGTGTGCCGCACGCCGTACTTCGAGCTGCTGGTGCTCTGCTGGCGTCCGGGACATGCTTCTACGATCCACGACCACGCCGGCGCTCTCAACGCGATCCGTGTCTTCGCCGGCGAGCTCACGTCTCGCCGCTTTCGCCCTGTGCGCGGCCAGCCCCTCGGCACCGGCCCGGTCGAGATGACCACCGAGGAGTATGTGCGCCCCGCCGACGATCTTGTCGGCGTGGACCGCGACGGCATCCATCAGCTCGCCAACACGTCAGATGACGACCTCGTCACCGTGCACGTGTACGCCCCACCTCTGGCGGAGCTCACCATCTACGACGTCGATTCGGGCTTCGTCGAGCGACGGCCGCTACGCCACACCCTCGCCGACGATCTCGACTGAAGGACCGCGGCGCGACCGCGACTGCCTCAGTCCATGCTGTCGGCGAGCAAGCCCTGCCGGGAGAGCGTGCCCATCAGCACGGACCGCAACGTGTCCAGGGCCCCGATGACCCGCTCGTCGGCGAGCGAATAGAGGACGCTCGCACCCTCCCTCCGCGTCGCCACGAGTTGACGCTCACGAAGGACCTTGAGATGGCGGGAAACCGTGGGCTGGGGCACCTGCAGCACCTCGGCCAGCTCGTTCACGTGCATCGGTCGTTCGTGCAGCACGTAGAGGATCAAGATGCGCTTCGGGTCGGAGAGCGCCTGGCAGACGTTGGCATGCAGGAGGTTGACCTCCCGCTCGAAGGATTCATCCACTTGCGACCCCCTCCGGTCCATGAGCTTCGCCCGCAACAGGATGACTTTGGGTCGACTCTCGTGTGCCGACGGGTGCTGTCGCGCACGTCGGCGTCGTCTCGAGTCGCCCAGAAGCCGGGGGCCGCGGAAGGCTCTGCGCCGTCCGCGGCCCCCGGCCGTCAGTGCAGGAGTCTCGCTCGCTCTCCTACCTGACGGTGAGCCTGTTGTAGCCGACCTTGGACTGCCTGTTGCCAGAGGCGTCGGTGGCGTGGACGTAGTACTTGTACGTGCCCTTGGCGAGCCCGCAGCGGAACATCGCCGTGCGCTGGATGTTGACCCGCACCGAACCGGGCTTGAGCGTCTTCACGACCCTGCCGTTGCGATTCTTGATCTTGATCACGACGGTCGCGGTGCCCTTGTTGGGCTGAGCGTCGGTGACCATGTACCTGAGCTTGGCCGTGCGACCCCTGAACGCCGTGGCCCTGGCGGCCGACGTCTTCGGCTTCGCTGTATCCACGTTCACGGTGAGCGTCTGCTCGGCCTCGACGTTGCCGGCGATGTCGGTCGCGTGGTAGACGATCGTGTGAGCGCCCGCAGCGGCGGGTACGGTCACGTCCGCCGCCGAGGCCGCCACGATCGGATCAGCGCCGTCGAGCGCGTACGAGAGCTCCTTGACGCCGCTCTCGCCATCACCGTCGGTCGCCTCGAGATGCACCTGCACGCCGGTCTTGTACCAGGCTCCATCGGTGGCGCCGGTGGCCGTGGAAGTCGGCGCGGCTTCATCCATGGCAATGGTGAAGGTGATCGAGTTCTGCGCCTCGACGTTCCCGTTGATGTCCTGTGCCCAGTACTTGAGCACATGAGTACCGACCGACAGCGGATCGTCCACGGCCGTCGGGATGACGACCATCGCGCTCAGCGGCTCGTCGTCCACGATGGCCAAGCGCACGACGCCGTCGTCGAGCTCGTGGTAGATGTAGGCGATACCTTCGTCGTCGACCGCGGTCGCGGTGATCGTGGCCGTGTTCCAGTACTCGGCGACGGCATCGGTCGTAGTGGTCGGCGCCGTCGTGTCACTCGCCAGGTCCGCGTAGGCGCCCACGGCGCCGATCGCAAGGACGACGGCGGCGGTGACGATTGCCAGCACCATCAGGTGGGTCTTCCTCACTGTGCATACCTCCATGTACGACCCGGGCCCCTCTCGACCCGGTTCGAATAGTCAGTGCAGCTGCCCGCCATCAGTCCATGTGGCCGTCGGTGAGCGTGTTGTCGTGGCACGAGCCACAGGCCATCTTGGCGCCGGTGTAGGTCGCGTGGCACGCGCCACAGGCGGCGACGGCAGGATCAAGCGGCACTCCAGGCGGAGCCGGCGTGGCGCTCGGCGTGATCGCCTCGAAGTACGCGTTGAGGAGCTCGGTCAGTTTGTACGTGACATCGAAGCAGGCCTTGCCGCAACGGTCCTTCTGCAGCGGGCCGCCGTTGGCAGCTCCGGTCGTCATCGTCCACTGCACGAGCGACGAGTGGCACAGCGGAGAATCGGCGGTGGAAGACGGGACGTTCTCGAGCGGCAGGATGCCGGCCGGGTTGGTCACCGGGGTCCAGCCGCCACCAAGCCCGAGGACGCCCTGATAGGACTTCCAGGCGCCGTTGGTGGGCAGCGGGGTCTCCGCGTAGTACTGGAAGATGCCGTTGGTGAGCGTGCCGCGGTGGCCGCCGTCGGCGACGACCATGTTGATGACGGCGGCGGCGGCGTTGAGCGTGCCGCACACCGTGCCCCAGCCGGCCACGCCGCCGGCGCCGTAGCGGAAGATGTTCGCGGGAATCGTGCCCCACGTGTCGGGGTTGTCCGTCGACAGGTACTCGACGAACGGCCACCAGGTGGCCTCCGCGCATCCTCTGCCGCCGGACCATGTAGACCTCGAAGGCGCGGCGCGCAAGCGCCTCTGGGTTCGGCTGATCGACGGCCGCGCGAGGATACGGCCACGCAAGGGATTGGCCCGCGGCAGCGGCGGGATCCGGGTCGTTCAGCAGCGCCACGCTGGAGACGGAGGCCGCTCCAAGAACGAGGCCCGCCCCGGCGAGGAACTTGCGCCGAGACATCAGGTTATCGGACATACGCTTGACTCCTTTCGCCTGCGCCCGGCGGCAACGGGGCGCTTCACTCGATCGACGACCGCGGGCGACCTGAGCCTGATCTGCAGGAGAAACTCGGCGAGGGGCGGACGGGAGACGAACGCGAGCAGCGGTCCCCGTGATCTCTACCCACGAGAGGACGTCAAACCCCGTGTCAGCCGACCGGCACCCGTGCTCCCCAGCATGGAGGCCCCATACGCATATGCGGTCATGCGCATGCGACGCTACCACAAGAAGGGGTGCTTGTGAAGCCGTACACAAAGCCGAGAATTCCTATAGTTCGAATAGGGAATAGCCGGCAGCGCACGGCTGCCCAGAGGCGATGTGCACGACGCGCTTCGGCGGGCTCCCACACCATGCTCGCCGTGGTCACGCTCTGGTCGGGATCGGGGTCGTCGTCTTCCCAGTGGTCACAGATGCTGAAGGGTGCGTTCTCGTGGTCGCAGAGCAAGCTCTTGCTGAGCTCGACGACGATCCGCCGCCGTCCTGCACGCCCGCGATGAGGAGCTCTACCGCGCGGGTCTGCCGCAGGCGTGAGCCCTCTGATGTCGACGCGTCGCCGGGCGCAAGCTCCGGCGACAGGTAGTGGTTGGCGTGCGCGAAGAGCGCCGTGGCGCCGGCGCGTGCCGCGGCGGCCGGCGCCGGCGAGCCGTCCAGCAGCGCCCATTGCGTACCCACTCGTCTCGATGTCCCAGACCCGTCCGGACGCGTCGCACAGGAGGTGATTGGAGCCGCGCGCACGAGGTGCGTGAACGATCAGGTCGCGCGCGTGCTCGAGGTCGGGCTGGCCGAGGACCGCCGCGAGCAGGAAGTTGTTGGGCACGCCCACGCGCTCGTCACGGTAGTAGACGGTGTTCGCGGCGGAGCTGAAGCCGGCCGCCGTCACGCCGGTGATGGGCAGGTTGTAGGCAGGGCCGGCGCTGATGTACGCGGCGCTGCCCCGGCGTTCGGTCAGCCGCACGATACGGATGGTCTGGCCCTCGATCTCTTCCGGGTACCAGTCCTCGTTGTGGCCGGAGACGGCGCGTCCGCCGGCCACGACGGCGAACGACGTGCAGTGCTCCGGCCAGACGACGTCGGCGGCGCAGGTGAGCTCCTCACTGCAGTTGAGGGCGAAGAGGCTCTCGAAAGACACGTTGGCCGCCTCGGCGATGCCGCGCAGCTGCTCTACGGCTTGAGGCGACGTAGTCCTCGGCGGGCCGCAGGTACGGGCGAGAGCGCTCGACGGCCTCGGCGAAGCTGAATCCGGCGAGCACCTCGAAGCGCTCTCGCGTAGGCCTCCAGGCCCCACGCGACGATGTCGCGGGCGGCCTCTCCCGTCTGCCGACCCACCTCGCGGTGACTACCGGACGCTTCGATGATCAGCGGATCTGCCATGGCCCGCCCATCCTACGCCCACCCGACCGGGAGTACACCGCTCCGCCGACCCGCATGACCCCACGCTCTCGGCCGCTCTCCGTCCGGCCCGCTGTCCGTTCGCCGCAAGCTGCAGCGCAACGAGAGTCCGGTACGCGGCGCCTGCGTCGTCGTTTCGAGGCCGCCGCGATTCGGACGCATCCCAGCGGGGAATGCCGGGGCCATGAAGGGCGACAGCGACTTCCGGTTCTCGCCGAGGCCCAACCGCGCCGCGGAGATCAGGTGGCGCCCGTGGGGCGAGCCCGCCTTCGCGGAGGCTCGCCGGCTCGGGCGCCCGGTCCTGCTCTCGCTCTCGGCCGTGTGGTGCCACTGGTGCCACGTCATGGACGAGACGAGCTACTCGGACACGCGCGTGATCGCCGCCGTCAACGAGCACTTCGTGCCGGTCCGCGTGGACAACGACCGTCACCCGGACGTGAACCGGCGCTACAACATGGGAGGTTGGCCGACGACCGCCTTCCTGGCAGCCAGCGGTGACGTCCTCACCGGTGGCACATACCTCCCGCCCGACCAGATGCTGGAGAGCCTCGCCCGCGTCAAAGCCTTCTTCGACGCCAACCGGCCGGCCATCGTCGCGCTGGACGGAGAGCGTGCTCGAGCCGGCGACGGCGCCGCTCTCGCGAGCCTCACCGGCGTGCCGGTGAGCCGCGAGCAGACGCTCGCCTCGTTCGAGGGCGACCCTGATGTCCCCGGCGATATCTCGGCTGAGGTCGCCCTTCAGATCGTCCGCGGTTTCGACCCGATCCACGGTGGCCTCGGCGCGGAGCCCAAGTTCCCGCAGCCCGACGTCTTCGGCTTCATGCTCGCCTATGGCCTGCTGCGAGACCCCGGCGAACCCGCACACGCCCCGGAGGGTCCCGGCGCGCTCCTACGCCCGGCGCGCGTACACGAAGTGGTTCGCGCAACGCTGCAAGCGATGGCGACGGGCGATATGTACGACCACGTCGCCGGGGGCTTCTTCCGCTACTCGACCCAGCGCGACTGGAGCGTGCCGCACTACGAGAAGATGCTCGAGGACAACGCCCGTCTCGCGTGGCTCTACCTGGAGGCGTCACTGCACGCCGGCGCCCACGACCTCGGCGAGCCCGACCTGTACCGGCGAGCCGGCGAAGGGACGATCGACTACCTTCTGGCGACGCTGTGGCGCGACGAGGTCCCAGCCTTCGCCGGCAGCCAGGACGCCGATGAGGAATACTACCTGCTGGACGCCGACGGTCGCGTCGGGCTGCCGGAGCCCTTCGTCGACCCGACGGTGTACGTGGACTGGAACGCCCTCGCCGCGCGGGCGCTGCTACGGGCCGCACCCATCCTTGGCCGCCCGGAGCTCGCCGGCCACGCCGTCCGGTTGCTCGACTCACCTGCACGCATCGGCCCGGCGCGGTGATGCGATGGCGCACTTCCTGCTGCCCGATGGCGGCATCGGCGACGGCGCGCCGCTCCTCTGTGATCAAGCCGGGATCGCCACCGCGTTCCTGGACGCCTACGAGGTCACCGGAGAACGGCGCTGGCTGCGGCGCGCACGCAGCCTGGCCGCATGGACCTACGAGAACCTGCGGGCCCCGGACGGACGGCTGTTCGACCGGCTCGCCGTGCCGGGGCACAGCGCCGGCCTGCTGGCGCAGCCCGTGCCGGCGCTCGACGAGAACGCCCTCGTCGTCGAAGTGCTTCTGCGTCTCGAGGCCTACACGGGCGAGGGACGGCTGCGCGATCAGGCGCTCGAGATCCTGGGCGCCTGGGCCACACACTACGAGCAGTACGGAGTCGCCGCCGCGCCCTTCGCCCAGGCGCTTCTGCGGTACCTCGAGCGCCCCGACCAGATCGTCGTCGTCGGGCGGCGCGGCGATCCCGAGGCGGCCAGGTTGTACGCCGCCGCACTCGTCTCGCCGCGCCCGCTGCGCACGGTGCAGTGGCTCGATCCGTCGGATACCGCGGACGCCGAGCGCGTCCGCGAGGCCGGACTGGCCGGCCCCGACCAGTTCGACGGGAGCGGAGCACCAGCCGCGACCGCCTACGTGTGTCGCGGCCAGACCTGCTCGCTGTTCGAACCGTGAATCCCTTTTCGCGCTGCGGTGGAGTAAGCTGAACGACCGCGGCGGTCATTGGCTTCCGCCGCGCTTCCTCGCAGGACGTCCATGGAGGCACGATGATCACGCTATATCAGACCGAGTGGTGCCCCGGCAGCCATACCGTCCGCCAGGTCCTCACCGAACTCGGTCTGACCTTCACGGCAGTCAACGTCGCCGTATCCGTCGACGAGCGCGCTGAGCTGATGGCGATCGCAGACCAGACCAGCGTCCCCGTGCTCATCGACGGCGACAGGATCTACGGTGACACCGCAGAGATCGTCGAGTACCTCCGCGCCACCTATCTGGCCCCCGCCGACGCCGACCAGCAGGCCGCACGCGGCGCGTGGCGCAAGACGGTCACGGTCTCGCTGGCGCCGCGCGCCGCCTTGGCGCGCCTCCGGGAGCTCCTCGAGGAGACGGGCTTCACGATCCTCGCCCAGATCAAAGGGCCCAAGATCAACGACCGACTGCCCCAGGAGTACGTCGTCCTCCAGGTGACCGTGCCGGTCGCCGCCGTGAAGACGATGGACGTGGACCCGCTCGCCCCGGTCGCGATGATGCTGCCGATCGCCGTGGTTCCGACCGAGGACGGCAAGAGCGTCATCGCCGCCGCCGATCCTGTGGGACAGGTGTGGCTCTACAGCGAGCCGGAGCTCAACAAGGTGCAGAGAGTGGTCAAGAAGCGTCTCGCCGAGGTCCTCGCGCAGCTCTGACGGCGGCCGCACCGGCTACGACGACACCGCCGGGGGCCGCGCCGCGCCGTGCCGCTTCACTCGGCCGGGACCGAGTATCCGCCGAACAGCGAGAGGCTGCCGGGCGGCTGCTCGGGATCGCTCCACCGGCCGAGGCGGCGGAACCGCTCGCGGCGCTCCCCTCGGCGCTCCGGCGCCGGGATCTCGTCCAGCTCGGCGAGCGTCTCAGCGATGGCCTCGCCGACGCGCTGCGCCGCGACCTCGGGATTGTGATGAGCTCCACCTCGCGGCTCCCCGATGACCCGCTCGACGGCGCCGAGCTCGAGCAGGTGCGACGCCGTCGGCTGCAGCGCCTCGGCTGCCTGCGGCGCGAACTGCGAATCGCGCCAGAGAATAGCCGCGCACCCCTCCGGCGTGATCACTGAATACGTAGCGTTCTCGAGCATGAGCACGCGGTCGGCGACGGCGAGGGCGAGGGCCCCGCCTGAGCCTCCCTCGCCGATGATCGTCGCGATCACGGGGACACTGAGGCGCGCCATCTTGAGCATCGTCTCCGCAATGGCGCGCGCCTGCCCGCCCTCCTCGGCGGCGACGCCGGGGTAGGCGCCGGGCGTATCGACAAAGGTCAGCACCGGCAGCCCGTGGCGCTCGGCGAGACTGAAGAGCCGCTGCGCCTTGCGATAGCCTTCTGGCCGCGCCATGCCGAAGTTGTTGACCGTCTGCTCGTCGAGCGTGCGGCCCTTCTGGTGACCGATGACGAGGACGGCGCGGCCGCGGAACCAGCCGAGCCCACCGACGATCGCTGGGTCGTCGGCGCGCAAGCGGTCGCCCTGGAGCTCCTCGAAGCCGTCGATCAGGTAGCCGATGTAGTCACGGGTGCGAGGGCGCTCCTTGTGGCGCGCGATCTCGACCGTGATCCAGGTGTCATGGCGACGGCTCTCCCGCTGCAGGCCCTTCAGCCTCGACTGGAGCTTCTCGATCTCCTCGGACAAATGGACGCCGGGCATGAGCGGCAAGCGTCCGAGCTCGCCCAACCGTTGCCTGAGCCAGCCGGCCTGGGCGTGCTGCTCCTCGCTCAGATCCTTCTCCTCGGTCAGGTTCCTCACCTCCTCCCAGAAGTCGGAGGTAGTTGCCGACCTTCTCGCGGAGGTCCTTGCGCGCGACCACCGCGTCGAGGTGGCCGAGCTCGAGGTTGCGCTCCGCCGTGCTGAAGCCCTCCGGCAGCTCCTCGCGCGTGGTCTGGGCGATCACGCGCGGCCCGGAGAAGTACAGCCGGGCGCCGGGTTCGGCGACGCAGACGTCCGCGAGCGTCGCGAAACTGGCGACGACGCCGCCGGTGCAAGGATCGACGAGCACGGCGACGAACGGCGATGTCGCCTCATTGATGAGGTCGACGGCGCAGCTGGTCTTCGCCATCTGCATGAGGCTGAGGATGCCCTCCTGCATGCGCGCGCCGCCCGAGGTGCAGACGGCGACCAGCGGGAGGCTCTCTCCAGCCGCGAGTTCGACGCTACGCCAGAGCTTCTCGCCCACCACGCTGCCCATGCTTCCGCCCATGAAGCCGAAATCCATGACGGCGAGCACGCACGACGTACCGTCGATAGCCGCCGTGCCGGTCACGATCGCCTCGCTCAAGCCGGTCTTGGCCTGAGCCTCGCGCAGGCGCTCGGGATACGTCTCCAGGTCGACGAACCCGAGGGGGTCGAGCGTCTGGATCATCGTCCAAAGCTCGCGGAAGGTGCCGCCGTCGGCGAGCTGCCGGATGCGCTCCCGGGCGCCGATGCGCAGGTGGTGGTCGCAGTGCGGGCAGACCATGAGGTTCGCCCGCACCTCGCTGTGCCGGGCGCCCTCGTGACACGACGGGCAGACCCACTCCGACCAAGTCGGTTCGTTGCTGCGGCGTTCGATCTGGACGGTGACGTTCATGAGAGGCTGCGCCCTCTGGTCGGCGAGGCCGAGTGAAGCACCGGTCAGCCGTCGAAACGGCTGAATACCAGCGCTACGTTATGGCCGCCGAAGCCGAAGCTGTTGCTCGCCGCGACGTCGACCCTGTGGAAGCGCGACTCACGCGGTACGTAGTCGAGATCGCACTCGGGGTCCGGCTCGGTAAGGTTGATCGTCGGCGGGACGAGGCTGTTGAGCAGGGTCAGGACCGTGGCGACCGCCTCGATGGCGCCGGCGGCGCCGAGGCAGTGACCGATCATCGACTTGTTGGACGAGATGGGCATCTTGTACGCGTGATCGCCAAGCGCCTGCTTGATGGCGCGGGTCTCGGCGATGTCACCGGCGCCGGTCGCCGTACCGTGCGCGTTCACGTAGTCGACGTCCGACGGCTGCAGGCCGGCCTCCTCGAGCGCCATGAGCATCGCGCGCGCCTGCGACTCGCCACTCTCGTCGGGAAGCGTCATATGGAAGGCGTCGCTGCTCATGCCGGCGCCGGCCAGCTCGGCATAGATGCGCGCGCCACGGGCCTGGGCGTGCTCGAGCTCCTCGAGGACCAGACAGCCGGCGCCCTCACCGATCACGAAGCCGTCGCGAGCCGCGTCGAAGGGTCGCGAGGCGCCCTGGGGATCGTCGTTGCGAGTGCTCAAGGCACGCGCGGCCGCGAATCCGGAGACGCCGACAGGGCTGATCGGCGCCTCGCTGCCCCCCGCGAACATGACCTCGGCGTCGCCGTGGCGGATGAGGCGCGCGGCGTAGCCGATCGCGTCGGAGCCGGCGGCGCACGCGGTACACGTGGCGCTCAGCGGTCCCTTGGTCCCGAGCTCCAGCGAGACGTGCGCAGCACCCATGTTGGGGATCATCATAGGGACGAGCAGCGGGTTGGTCCGGTCTGGCCCCTGGTTCAGCAACTTGTCGGTCTCCACGTGCAGCGTCTGCAGTCCGCCGACGCCGCTTCCGACCACCGCCCCCACTCGCTCCGGCTCGGCCCGGGGGTCCAAATCTGCGTCGGCGGCCGCGTTCTTGGCGGCCGCCACCGCGTAGCGGCTGAAGAGGTCGAGGCGCCTCACCTTGCGCTTGTCGATGTAGTCCTCGGCGACGAAGCCCTGGACCTCGGCCGCGATGTGCACCTTGTAGCCGGTGGTGTCGAAGCGGGAGATCTCGCCGACGCCTGATTCGCCGGCCACCAGACGCCGCCAGAACGTGTCCACGTCGTTTCCGAGCGGCGAGATGACGCCGAGACCGGTGACAACGACTCTGCGCTGCTGTGCCATAGTGGCCCGCACGCTCCCCGTCAGATCCCCAGGCCGCCGTCGACGGGCAGCACCACACCGGTGACGAAACGCGCCGCCGGTGAGGCCAGGTAGAGCACGGCGGACGCCACGTCGTCGGTGGTGCCGATGCTCTTGAGCGGTGTCGCGTCGACGATCATCTGTCTCGTCTCCTCGGGAAGCGCCTGCGTCATCGGCGTATCGATGTAGCCGGGAGCGATGGCGTTGACACGGACGCCGCGGGCGCCGAGCTCCTTGGCCAGCGACTTGGTGAGTCCGATGATCCCCGCCTTGGCCGCCGCGTAGTTGGCCTGACCCGCGTTTCCGCGGCGGCCCACTACGCTGGAAAGATTGATGATACATCCGGTGCGGCGGCGGAACATCCTGCGCGCCGCCGCCTTGCTCACGAGGAAGGTCCCGCGCAGATGTGTCGCGATGACCGCGTCGAAGTCGGCGGCGTCCATCATCATGGCGACGTTGTCGCGAGTGATGCCGGCATTGTTGACGACGACGGTCAGGGGTCCGAGCTCGCTCTCAGCTCGCTCGACCATGGCATTCACCTGCTCCTCGTCAGAGACGTCCCCCATCACGACGAGACCCTTGCGCCCGAGCTTCGCTACCTCTGCGACGACCTCGGCGCAAGCGTCCTCGCCGGCGAAATCGTTGACGGCGACGTCGGCGCCGGCAGCCGCCAGCGCCAGGGCTATGGCGCGGCCGATACCGCGGCCGGCGCCGGTGACGAGGGCAGTCGCGCCGGTCAAGTCCAGTTCTCCAGTCACGCGTCCTCCAGATAGCGTCCGTCGTCGCGCAAGGCCTGCAGCGTCTCCATGTCCGAGACGCGAGCCGTCTGCGCCTCCGGCTCGATACGCTTGACCAGGCCGGCGAGCACCTTGCCCGGGCCGACCTCCAAGAACGAATCATAACCTGCTGCAAACAATGCGTTCACGGACTGCGTGAAGCGGACCGGCGAGACGAGTTGCCGTTGCAGGAGCGCTGAGAAGCCGCCGACCTCGAAAGCGACGCTGCAGGCGGAGAAGAACGCCGGGTCCGGCGTCGTCCACCCAGTGCGTTCGAACTCCTCCTTGAGAGGTTCGAGCGCCGGCTCCACGAGCGGCGAGTGGAAGGCGCCGCTCACGTCCAGCGGGATCACGCGCTTGGCGCCGGCGGCCTTCGCCTTCTCGGCCAGCCTCTCGAGGGCGGCCGCTCGGCCGCTCACCACGACTTGGCCGGGGCTGTTGAAGTTGGCCGGCCAGACGCCGTCCTGCTCGGCGCAGAGCGCCTCGACCACGGCGTCCTCCAGCCCGATCACCGCGGCCATGCCTCCCGGGTTGGCCTCGGCGGCGCGAAGCATCTCCTCGCCGCGCCGCCGCACGATGCGCAGCGCGTCGACGAAGCCGACGGCTCCGGTCGCGACCAGGGCCGAGAACTCGCCGAGGCTGTGTCCGATGGCCACGTCGAAGCGCAGGCCCTCACCGCGCAGGACGCGGAACATGCCGACGGACGCCGCGAGAAGCGCCGGTTGTGTGAAGTCGGTGCGCGAGAGCTGATCGACCGGTCCCTCGGCACAGAGATACTCGAGGTCGTAGCCGAGGATCTCGGACGCCTCCGCGTATGTCTCGCGCATCGCGGCGTGGCCGACGATGAGGTCGCAGCCCATACCGACGGCCTGGGACCCTTGGCCGGGGAACATGATGACGAGCTTCTTCACGAGGCTGGACTACAGCTCCCACTTCGTAAGGCACGAGCCCCAGGTGAGGCCCGCGCCGAAGCCGGCCATGAGCAGCGTGTCGCCCTTCTTCAGGCGGCCGCTCTCGCTGGCCTCGTGCAGACAGATCGGGATCGACGCGCACGACGTGTTGCCGTAGCGGTCGAGATTGGCGAACACCTGGCCCTCGGTCATGCCGAGGCGACGGGACGCCGACTCGATGATGCGGATGTTGGCCTGGTGCGGGACGAAGAGATCGACGTCCTCGACGCCGATCTCAGCGTCCGAAAGGACCTTCTGGCACGAGTCGACCACGGTGCGCGTGGCGAACTTGAACACCTCGCTGCCGGTCATGTGCATCGCGTGCTCGTGGTCACGGACCGTGTCGAAGGTGGCCGGCATGCGGCTGCCGCCGGCCGGCACCAGCAGGCTCGAGGCGCCGCTGCCGTCGTTGCCGAGGTCGAAGCTGAAGATGCTGCCGTTGTCGGTCGGCTGCACGAGCACCGCGCCCGCGCCGTCACCGAAGAGCACGCAGGTGCCGCGGTCCTGCCAGTCGACCATCTTGCTCAGCACCTCGGCGCCGACCACGAGCACGTTCTTG
This sequence comes from uncultured Thermoleophilia bacterium, assembly GCA_963695395.1. Lineage (GTDB taxonomy): Bacteria > Actinomycetota > Thermoleophilia > UBA2241 > UBA2241 > CAIXSE01. Next base: position 99,224 of record CAVOGK010000007.1, read on the forward strand.
TAGATGTTGGCCGAGACGAACGCGGTGGCGATGGCAAGGCCGTAGACGAAGCCGGTGCACCCGGCCTGGACGTCGAAGGCGCCGGCCCGGGTGGCGCCGATCTTGTCGGCGACGATCGACGCCGTGGCCGGCATGATGTGGTCCGGCGAGATCGTGGCGACGAGCACCAGGTCGAGCTCGGCGGCGTCGAGGCCGCCCTGCTCCAGGCAGCGACGGGCGGCGACCTCGCCCAAGTCGCTCGCCGCCTCGTCCACGCGCGCGATGCGCCGCTCGCGGATGCCCGTGCGCGTCGTGATCCACTCGTCCGACGTGTCCAGGAACTGGCTGATCTCGTCGTTGGTGAGCACGCGCTCGGGCACGTGCACGCCGAGCGCGCTGATGCGCGATCCGCGCACGAGGCCGCGGCGCAGGCCGATCACAGCTTCGCCTCGCCGGCCGCGACGGCGGCCGCGTCAACGATGGCGAACATGAGCTCGCCGCGGCAGGCGAGCTGGCCGTCGACGGTCGCCTTGACCTTGGCGCGACCGACCGGACCGTGCACGGCAACGATCTCGGCCTCGAGCGTCAGCGTATCGCCGGGCTTGCAGACGCGCTTGAAGCGGACCTTGTCGATGCCGGCGAAGAGGCCGACCTTGTCGCCGCCCGGCGCGGCGTCGGCGGCTGGAAGCGTGTCGTCGTTCGCCGCGGCGCTCCTCCGCCCCGGCGCTGGCCGCGGCAAGGGTGGCCGTCTGTGCGAGCGCCTCGACGATCAGGACGCCGGGCATGACCGGGTTCCCCGGGAAGTGTCCAGCGAACCACCAGTCATCGTCGCGAAGCGTGCGGACGGCTACGCAGCGCACGCCGGGCTCTCCGTCGAGCACCTCGTCCACCATGAGGAACGGCGGGCGGTGCGGCAGCAGCGCCAGCACCTGCTCGTGGGACAGTCTCACAGCGGCTTCAGCTCCCTCGTGCGGCGCAGGTAGCGCTCGACCTGGATGAGTACCGCCGTAGCGGCAATGCCGTATCCGAGCACGTTCTTGACGGGGATCGTGCGCCCGCCCGGCAGCGGGAGGCGCCCGAGGGTCTCGTCGAGCGCTTCGAGGACGTCGTTGACGACGCGCCCCACGTTGCGCTCGGCCGGAGCCGGCTCGAGGACGGCCACCGAGGCGACGCGCTCCGCGAAGCCCGGCGGCGGCGCCAGCTCGACCCTGCCCCACGAGGCCAGGGCGCCGCGCACCTCGGCCATCTGAGCCAGCTCCGCGGCGCAGTCCGGACAGAAACTGAGGTGTCCTTGCAGCTCGGCGACCTCGAGGTAGCCCAGTTCGTCGTCGACGTAGTTGTGGATGCGCTCGCGGAAGTAGCTGCAGTCCATCACGCCTCCCGCTCCGCACGCAGACGCAGGCGCAGCGAAGCGCGCCCGCGGTGGACCATCACCTTGACCGTGCCGAGCGGCCGCGCCGTGAGATCGGCGATCTCCTGGTACGGCAGCCCGTAGATGTCGCGCAGTACCGTCGGCACGCGGTAGTCGTCGGGGAGGTCGTGCAGGGCCGATATGAGCGTGGCGGCGGTGATGCCGTCGCCGAGCTCGGTCTGCGTCTGACCGGCGACATCAGGCATCTCGACCGGCTCCGGGCGCCACCGCTCGCGGCGCTGGTAGTCGACGGAGGCCGTGAGCGCGAGACGGAAGAGCCACGTGCTGAAGGTCGCATCCCCGCGGTACTGCGGCAGCTTGCGGTAGCAGCGCAGGAATGCCTCCTGCGCCGCGTCCTCTGCATCGGTGTGGTCACCGAGCACGTTGTAGGCCACCGAATAGACCATGCCTTGATAGCGCTCCACGATCGTCCTGAATGCGTCCACGTCGCCCGCAGCGGCCTTCGCCAGATCGGCGGGGGTCGGGTCGGGTAGCGCGGCCCACTTGTGAAGGTTAGACGTCGACATGGCGCAGAAAGTTACACCTGGGTGGGAGGCAGATTCGCGGGCAACCCAGTGTACACCCGTGCCGATCGAGAGCCGTCCGCCGCGCCGCCGGACGGCGCCGAGGCCCGCCGAGGCGGGTCGTCAGGCGGGTCGCCGAAGCGTGGCGCCGGCGGCGGCATGCACTGCCTACACACGAGCCCCCTGGTCGGCCAGAGCCGCGCCCAGGATCGCCTGGAGTCGCGAGTCCTGCTCGGGCGAGAGCGTGAAGGGAGCCTCGGCCGCCAGAAGCGCCACCAGGCGCTCGCGGACACGCTGCCCCAGCGTGGTCGCCCCTTCGGCGGCCCAGCGGTCGTGCATGTTGTGGTCGAGAAGCTCAGGCGTCCAGTACTCCCGGTGGTGCCGGCGCGTGTACTTCGTGCCGAGGTGGTTGCCGCCCGGACCTGCGGCCCGGATCTCATCCAGCGCCAGCGCGTAGTCGTCGACCGGCACCTCGCGCATGAACTGGCGTGCGTAGCCGACGAGCTCGTCGCCAAGCACGATCGACTCGTAGGAGCTTTGCAGCCCTGACTCGAGGTAGCCGACGTCGTGGAGCAGCGTCGCACGCGAGAGCGAGCCGTAGGCCATCGTGAGAGCGGCCTCGGTACTCCACTGTTCGTCGAGTGTCTTGGAGTCGGACATCCCCGCGTAAGAGAAGCTCGGCAGACCGTAGAATCGCGCCATGTCCGCGCCTGCCTGCTGCGCCAGCAGCACGTCGGGGCCGGTGTACGGGTCGGTCATGATGCGCATGTCCATCGAGCCGACGCCGACGCCGTAGACGAACGGCGCTCCCGCGTTGACGTGCTGGTGCAGCACGAGACCGCTGAGCGTCTCCGCATTGCCGACGAGCACGGCGCCGGCGATGCTCCGCGGCCCCGTGGCGCCCATGCACGGCGCCGGCGCGTAGATCAGCGGGATCAGGAGCTCGGCGCAGCCGATCACCTTGGTCAGCGCGTCCGGGTCGTGCATCAGAGGCGGCGACGGCATGGCGTAGATGCCGAAGCTCTCCTTCTCGCCGCAGAGCGCCGCCATCTCCTGCATGCGCGCGAGCACCGAGCCGTCGCGCGGCGCGACGAGCAGCGGCTTGCGCGTGCCGCGCAGCATGGCGTCGACCTGGACGAGGTCGTCGATCGCCTGCGGGGCGTCCTCGGGCAGGCCCATGCTCATCACGAAGTCGATGTTGGGCAGCTTCTCGCAGAGCGCCGCCATGCCCTCGACGTCGGCGCGGCGGGCGCGGCGGCGCTCACCGGTCTCGGGGTCGCGCACGTAGAGCACATCGGAGCCCGTGCCGAAGTAGACCTCGCCGTCGCGCAGGACCAACGGCGCGGTGTCGCCTCCCCGCGGCTTGAGCAGCCACTGGCGTGGCGCGCTCGCGAGCGCCGACTCGACGAGCTGGTCCGGGATGCGCACGCGACGGCCGTCCACCCGACAGCCGGCTGCCTGGAAAAGCGCCAGCGCCGGCTCGTAGCGCACGTCGACGCCCGTGTCGGCCAGCAGCTCCAGCGTGGCCTCGTGCAGACGCCGGCACTCGGCCTCGCCCCAGACGGTGAGTCTCGCCTCCGGCATGTGATCCCCCCAGGTCGACTGACTGCTTGGTCAAGCTATTTCACGCTCGAAACGGAATGTCAAGCAGGTAAACCGAAGGGTACCCATTCACAAGTTGCGACCAGACGTGTACGATGGGCCAAGTAAACGACGGATCCGGGGAGGCGCACGTGAAGGACCAGGAAGCCGGCGAAGCGCGCCGATCGACCCCGGTGTTCGCGCCGATCGGCGGTGACGCCGCCTGTCTGCACTGGCTGTGGACGGTGCTGTACGCGCCGGACGGCGTGAGCACCGTCTGTCGGCACTGTCGCGTGATGCGCCGCTTCCACCGCGTCTCGCGCCGTCGCGCCTACGCCTGCGACCACTGCGGAACGCAGGTCTACCCCACGGCGGGCACCTTCATGCAGGGGTCCGGACTCGGCGTCGCCACCTGGTTCGCGGCCGCGTGGCGGATGACGGAGAGCGATGGCACCGTCGCGCCTCGGGAGCTCGCCGACGAGCTCGGCGTCAGCTACAAGACGGCGCTGCGCATCAAGCGCAAGCTCGAGGAGGCGAGCACGCCGGGCAGCGCCGACGACGCACTGCTCAAGCGGCTACGCAAGGACGCCGGCGGACCCGGGGCCGCCGCCGGCGGCGTCCCCGCCCGGGACCGGTCGTCGCGGGCGCGCGAGAACATCCGCGCCGCGGCCTGCCGCGCCTTTGCCGCGCGCGGCCCGTCAGCCACGCGCATCGCCGACGTCGCCCGCGAGGCCGGCGTCTCGAGCGCGATCATCCACTACTACTACAAGTCCAAGGACGAAGTGCTCCTCGCCGCCCTGCAGTGGGCAAACGAGCACACGAGCCGGCAGCTCCACGAGCTCCGGCGGCAGACCTCAGAGCCGATCGAACTCCTCCGCAGGACGATCGACCTCGCGGTGCCGTCGGAGGGGGTGCTGCGCGACGAGTACGTGCTCTGGATCGAGACCTGGGCTCGCGTGCGGCTGCATCCGCATCTTCTCGCCGAGTGCGCCGCGATGTCGGACCGCTGGACCGGCTTCTTCGAGGAGCTGGTCGAGGACGGCGCGGCGGCCGGCGTCTTCACTCCGGTCGCGCCGGCCGCCGAGATCGCGCAGCGCATGGTCGCTCTCTCCGACGGGCTGAGCTTCCGCTCCGCTATCGGCTACACCGGCATGCAGGTGCAGCGCGTCCGCGAACTGCTGGTCAGCTTCGCCGCGGAGCAACTGGGCGTGCCGGCGGAGGCGCTGGCCGAAGGCTGAGGCCGGGCGGGCCGACCCCGTCGTCGCCTGGTCCGCCTGCGCCGTCGCAGCCGAACCCGCTCGGTCCCGTACGCGCCAGAGGCGGCGGCGCCTCGGCGCCGCCGCCTCTGGCGGACTTCTTCTTGGGTGAAGGCTGTGGCTCAGCCGACCCCGAGGATGGTCTTGGCGGTAGCCACTGCCTCGATGGCGTCCTCGGCGTAGCCGTCGGCGCCGATCTCGTCGGCCCAGGCGCGCGTCGTCGGCGCGCCGCCGATCATGACCTTGACGCCGTCGCGCAGGCCGGCGGCCTTGAGCGCCTCGATCGTCTTCTGCTGGTTGGGCATCGTGGTCGTAAGCAGGGCCGAGAGGAGCAGCAGGTCGGCGTCCTCCTCCTTGACCTTCTGCACGAAGGTCTCGACCGGCACGTCGCAGCCGACGTCGGTGACGGTGAAGCCGGCGGCTGAAAGCATGCTGCAGACGATGGTCTTGCCGATCTCGTGGATGTCTCCGGCGACGGTGCCGGCGACGGCCTTGCCGAGGGTCTGGCGACCTCCGCCGGCGGCGTCGATGGCCGGCTGGAGCACGACGACGGCGGCCTTCATGGCCTCGGCGCCCTGGACCAGCTCGGGGAGGAAGAACTCGCCCTTGCCGAAGAGGTCGCCGACCTCTTCGATGCCCTTGACGAAGCCCTTGTCGAGGATGTCACCGGCGGGCAGGCCGGCGTCGAGGCCCTCCTGCGCGAGGCGCTCGGCGTCCTCGACCTCTCCGTCGATGACACTCTGCTTCATCTGTTCGTACAGCTCTTCTGACACTTGAGGTCCTCCTTACAACGCATGTCCGCCGTGCGTCCGCAAGAACGCGTGTGGGTTCCCCCACAGGGCGCCAACGATATGCCCGCGACCAAGGTCCGTCAAGCAAGTAAGTAGCGTAACCACTTGCGCCAAGTATCAGGGCCGCTGGCAGGGGCAGCAAGTAACGGACCGTGGCGGTCCGCAATCACCCTGTTCAGCAGAATCACGCGAGGCTCGCGGGCTGCTGCTGCGAGATGCAGCGGAAGCAGCCGCAGGTCAGGGTCACCTCACGACCGGGCAGGGAGACCGCCTCGCGCTCCGGGAACCGCCCACCGACGATTCCCAACGCCTCCTCGTCGCGCGGGGAGTTTCCGGATCCCTACCCTTGGCGCAGGAACCGGTCAAAGGCCTCGAGCCCAGGCTCCAGGCCGAGCCGGCCGAGGCCGACCCTGAAGTGGTCGGCCGGCGTCTCGGCGATCTCCGAGTGGTAGATGCTCGCCGGCAGCACCAACACACCTTCCTTCATGAGCAGCCGGTGGCAGAAGTCCTCGACGTCGCCGCCCTTGTACCGAGGAAAGCAGACGCAGCCGCCCATCGGCGGTACCCAGTCGAAGAGCTCCTCCCAGCGGGCGAAGAAGTCGTTGAACAAGGGCAGGTTGGCGGCCAAGATGCCGCGGTTGCGGTCCCAGATCCGCTCGCGATTGCGCAGGGCGATCGCCGTCAGGTACTCCGTCGGGCCGGCGTTGCAGATCGTCGTGTAGTGCTTGCGCTTCTCGACGCGCTCGAGCAGCGCGCGGTCGCGGCAGGCGAGCCAGCCGATGCGCAGCCCCGGGAGCCCATACGACTTGGACGCGACGTTGAGTGAGACGGCGGTCTCTGAGAGATCGGCCGCCTGCGAGAGCGTCTGCGCAGGGTCGAGCTCCACGCCGCGATACACCTCGTCGCAGAAGAGGCGGATGCCGCGCACGTCGCACAGCGCCGCAAGCTCGCAGAAGGTCACCTCATCCGGCACGTGACCGGTCGGGTTGTTCGGGTAGTTGACGGCGACCAGCTTCGTGTTGGGCCGCAGCAGGCCGCGCAGTTCGTCCAGGTCCAGCGCCCAACCGTTCTCCCGGCGCATGACCAACGGGCTCACCTCTGCGCCGGTCGCGAGCGGAACGGACTCCATCGACTGGTAGCAGGGGACCGTCACCACGGCGTGGTCACCCGACCCGACAAGCTCCTGCATCACCAGGAAGAGGGCCTCCTCGGCCCCGGTGAACGCAAGCACATGCTCGGGGCCGACGCGCTCGTAGGTCCCGGCCACGGCCTCTCTCAGGTTCTCGCTGCCCCATGAGTCGATGTACGTCAGCGGCATCTGCATGAAGTCCTCGCGATCGGCGTCCGTGCCCATCGCCAGAAGTTCGTCGAGCGTCATGCTCTGGGCGTCCGACGCCGTGAGGTGGTACCGGGCGCTGAACTCCCACTTGCCGAGGAATTCCTCGAGACGGAACGTGGGCAGATCTTTCATGAGCGTGCCTCCTTGAGCAAGGCGTAGACGGTGGTGCGGGACACGCCCAGGGCCCTGGCGGCGTGAGGCGCGGCGTTGCGCGTAGAGAAGAGTCCACGTTCGTCGAGGACGCGGACGAGGTCAAGCCGCTGCTCGCGGGTGAGGCGGTCGCGGCGAAGCCGGCGTGAGCGGCACTCCTCGTCCACGACGAGGAGGATCTGCTCACGCCAGTCACGGTCGAAGAGCTCCGGCGGCCGCTCATCGACGGCGGCGCCGAACCGCGTCAAGCAGCGTCGATGGTCCCGTCGAGCGGCGAGCGGTCGAAGTTGATGCAGAGCAGGCCGCGCGGCGCGCCCTTGGCGTTGTGCAGATGACGACGCTCACCGACGTGATCGCGCGCCCGTCGGCCAGCACCTTCGGGTACGGGCCGATGACGCGCTCGTCATCCGGGTAGTCCGGCAACTCGTCGATGAACGAGCGATCGCCCACCGTGCGCTCCGAGATCGGGTTCCAGATAGCGACGATGCGATCACGCCGGATGTCGTGCACGGCGACCTCCGCGAAGCGGATGAAAGAGAGCGACCACAGCCTCGCAGACGGGGATGTGGGGCTCGAGCCAGTTGGGCAACGTCTTCGCAGGCATGTCCGGACACTACGTCCAGTTCGGACGTTCCGTCAACTCACCGGCTGTTCTGATGCATCCGCACCGCCACTTCGTGCCTGATGCATCCGGATGGGTCAGGACATCCTGTACTCGTGCACTGCCTCGGTCATCGCCATGACGTTCTCCGGCTTCGCTTCATCAGGCACCGTGTTGCTGCCGTCGATCATGAGCGCGCCGGTGTCGCCGAAGAGGTCGATCAACCGCTTGACCTCGTCCTTGACCTGCTGCGGAGTGCCCGTCACCAGGAGGGAGCCGGCGATGTCGCCCCAGAAGCAGAGCACGTCGCCGCAGATCTCTTTGAACTTCTCACGGTCGACGCGGTCGAAGTGCGCCGCGACCTTGCCCGGAGGCAGCTCCGCCAGGAACTCGAGGCGCGGCGTGTAGTCGCCCTCGAACAGGGGCAACGGCGTGAGGCCGGCGTCGATCAGGCCCAGGATCAGGCCCTCGAACGTCGGCCAGTAGAACCGCGCGTACTGTTCGTTGCTCATGAAGCCTGCAGCGCCGCGATGCATCGGAATGAACACGCGCGGGTTGCCGGTGGCGCGTGCGGCGCCGATGGCCTGGGCAAGCAGCGTGGGCAGGATCATGTCAGCCATGGCGGTGAGCTTCTCCGGCTGGCGGAACATGTCCATCGTGCTGCCGCGCAGGCTGCGGTAGTAGTCCGAGACGCAGTCGAAGGGCGGGATGACGACGCCGACGTAGGCCGTCGGGTAGCCGAGAGCGGCCATCTCTCCCATGTAGCCGCCCGATCGCCCTCATGAGCGCCTCCGCGTCGTCGCCCACCTGCGCGAGCGCGCGGAAGAGCTCGCGCAGCGGCGGCGCCGAGAGGAGCGGCGCCCACGCAAGGGGGAAGTACATGTTGGCGAGCCACCAAACCGGCGGCAGCGGCAACTGTCCGAGGACGCCGAAGCGCGAGGCGATGCGCGGGAACAGGGTGCGCGTCGTGAAGGCGTCGGGGTCCTCCAGGAACGCGTCGACCTCGTCGGCCTTCATGTACTCGCTCTCGACCCACTGGAACGGAGCATCGTCCGGCAGGTCGCCGCCGGGCCAGCGTACCTGCGTGGCCCCGAGAGCCTCGAGTGACGGCGACGGCAACACACCTGTCATCGGCGCCCAGTCCCAGTCGAAGCGCAGCGTCGCCTCCTTGAGGCAGCGGAAGCGGGCCGCGTGGTCGTAGCCGGCATCGCGGTTCGAGACGCCCTGGATGCGCGTCGGGAAGTACTGCGTCACCAGAGGGACGACCGGGACGCGGTCGGAGCGCTTGCAGGGCGACGATGTCGTTGAAGCGCCGCTCACGCTCCAGGAACTCCGGGCTGGGCGCCGGCGCTGCGAGCGCCGGCGCCCGCCATTCCCTCAGAGGACGCCATACTCGTCTGACGGCCTCCTTGAGCGCCAGGATGTTCTCCGGCCTGGACTCGTCGGGGATGCCGACGGTGCTGTCGATGATGAGCGCGCCCGTGTCGCCGAACAGGTCGATCGAGCTCCTTGACGTCGTCCTTGACCTGCTGCGGCGTCCCGGTCGCCAGGAGCGACGGCGGAACGTTGCCCCAGAAGCACATGACGTCGCCGCACATCTCCTTGAACTTCTTGCGGTCGATCTTGTCGAAGTGCGCCGCGACCTTGCCGGGCGGCAGTGTCGCGAGGTACTTGAGGCGCGGCGTGTAGTCGCCCTCGAACAGCGGCATCGGCGTGATGCCGTTCTCGATGCAGGCGTAGATGAGCGCGCTGAACGACGGCCAGTAGAACTTCTCGAACTGCTCGTCGCTCATGAAGCCGCCGGCGCCGCGGTGCATGGGGATGAAGGCGCGCGTGGTGTTGGTCGCCTTGCACGCGCCGATGATCAGGTTGATCGAGGCGGCAGCATGAGCGTCGATCATGGCCAGCAGCTTGTCGGGCTGGCGGAACATGTCGAGCGTGCTGCCGCGCAGGCTGCGGAAGTAGTCGCTCACGAGGTCGAACGCCGGGAACCCGACGCCGACGAACGGGCCGCGGGTAGCCCATGGCCGCCATCTCGCCCAAGTACGCGCCCTCCGCGGCCATGAAGTTCTGCGCGTCCGCGGCAGAACGCGGCCATGCCCTCGAACATCTCCTTCATCCCCGGCGCGGAGAGGAAGGGGGCGAGCAGGATGGTGGAGTAGGCGTTCGCCAGCCAGTACATCGGCGGGAACTGGATGAAGCTCAGCGGCTGGAAGATGCCGGCGATGCGCGGCAGGATGGTGCGCATCGCGAACCCGTTGGGGTCGGCGAGGAACTGGTCGACCTCGTCGGCCTTGATGTACTCGTCCTCGACCCACTGGAACGGCGCGTCGTCGGGCAGGTCGCCGCCGGGCCAGCGCATCTGCTTCAGCTGCAGCGCCTCGCACGACTTGGCGGGCGGCACGCCGACGGCCGCCGCCCACTCGAAGCCGAACTTGAGCGTCGCTTCCTTCATCAGCTTGGTCCTGAGGAAGTGGTCGGCCTCGACGGCGGCGTTGCTCACGCCGGCGATCTTGTTGGGGAAGTAGTGCATCATCAGCGGCATGAACGGGATCTTGTCCGGCTTCTTGAGCGCGACGATGTCGTTGAAGCGCTGCTCGCGCTGCGCGTAGAGTTCCTCGGGCGTCGGGCTCATGCCGCACCTCCCGTCCAGTCGGCGGCCAGCGCGAGGGCGGCGGCGGCGTCGCGGCCCCAGCCGTCGGCGCCGGAGTAGGTGCAGACCTGCTCGTCGACCGGGCGAGCCGCCGATCATGATCTTGACCTGGTCGCGCAGGCCGGCGGCGGCGATGCCCTCGATGGTGTCCTTCATCGAGTCGAAGGCGAGGGTGAGCAGGCCGGAGAGGCCGACGACCTGGGCGACGTGCTCCTTGATCGCGGCGACGAAGCTCTCGACGGGCACGTCGATGCCGAGGTCGTGGACGTCGTAGCCCGAGACCTCGAGCATCATCACGACGACGTCCTTGCCGATGTCGTGGATGTCGCCGTGGACGGTGCCGATGACGACGGTGCCGCGCTTCTCCGCGGTGTCGACCGTGGTGATGCGCGGCTTCAGCTCGGCGGCGATGCCCTTCATGATCTCGCCGCCCATGATGAGCTCGGGGATGAAGACCTCCTCGCAGGCGAACTTGTCGCCGAGGGTGGTCATCGCCGAACGGGCGTCCTCGAGGACCGCCTCCGGGGCTTCGCCCGCGTCCAGGCGGTCCTTCACGATCTTGAGTGCGCCGTCCTCGTCCATGGCGAGGATGGCGGCAGTGAGCTCCGTGGACATGCAGCCTCCCTGCGGTCGTCGATGCGGTGCTCGAGACGCCCCCGGTGATGCTGCAGGGCATCAATGTATACATGATGTATCGTCATTTCATTTGGTTGTCAATAGGAGGCGGGGCGGGCGAGGGAGAAGCCAGGGCTAGCGGCGGAGCTCCGGCGGGACGGGCGGCGGCAACTTCGCGACCTCGTCCAGCAGGGACTCGTACGGTCGATCAGATCGCGGATGTCCAGGTCGCCCCGGTAGAGCGCCCTGACGGCCAGATACAGCCCCAGAGTCGTCCGGACGACCTCGCGCCAGGAGTACTCGTCGTCGAGCGAGGCGCGCGCCAGCATCTGCTCGAACGCCCCCATCAGCCCGTGGCTGACGAGTTCGTCGGCGAACGGCGGATCTTCGGCGAGCGGCGCATCCTCCCAGTCGTCGATGTGCTCGCCGAAGATGGTCTCGTAGGCCTCGCGGAGGTCGCGCCGCGCCTCTTCGTCGTGCTGCGCGACCTCGAGGGCCAGTGCGATCATGTCGGGCGCGAACGCCTTGATGCCCGAGTCGGCGTACATGTACCAGACCAGCCTCTCCGCGGAGTCCCGCGCCTCTCGAACCGCGCCCGCAGGAACTCGTTCATGTACTGGACGGCGACCTTGTAGCAGGCGACGAAGAGATCGCGCTTGGTGGCGAAGTGCGAGTAGAGCACCTGCGGGGTGATCCCGAGCTCGGCGACGAGGTCGGCCATGCGCGTTCCCTTGTACCCCTTCGTCGCGAAGCTCCGGGTGGCGGCCTCAGGATGGCCTGTCGGGTCTCTTCCTCGCGACGGGCGACCAGGTCCACCCCGTTCTCACCCGCGGCCATCACGCGGCCGGCCAGCCGCGACTTGATCGCCGCCGGCCGCAGGCCCTGTGCCCGAGCGCTTCGATCTCACGTAGGATCGCCAGGTGGTCGTCGGTGTAGAGCGCGCGGCTCGGACTGGCCTTCTGGGCAGGCGGCAGCAGGCCAGTGCGCACGTAGTAGTAGATGGTCCGCCGGGAAACGCCGACTCCTGCTCCAGCTCCCCGATGGTCAGCGCGCGCACGTCACCCCTCACGGACACCGAGTCGCCACGGCCGACACTGATGATGTCATAGCCGCGGTGGCTCGGTCAATGCCACCGACCCAGCGCCCTGCGGCGACTGCGACGAACGTCCGGGCGCCGGAGCGGGGCGGCCCGGGAGGCGGTAGAGGGCCGCCCCGCTCCTGTCGGGGGACTCGGTCAGCTGCCGGCCTCGTAGCCCTCCGGCAGCGTCGGGTACATGCGGTCGCCCACGTCGTTCGGGTCGAACGCCGCCTTGATCTTGCGCTGGTAGTGGAACGCCTGCGGCTGCTTGGCGTGCGCGAGCGCGTCCCAGATCTGCTCGTCGGTCCAGCCGATCTGCAGGTAGAGGAACTCCTTGCCCGGCGGGTAGCTGATGGAGGCGGCGTCCTTGACCGCGTCCTCCATGTGCTGGATGCCGGCCTTCGTCGACTCGAGGTCGTCGGGGTCGTAGCTGACGAACTGCTCGAGACCGGTGGCGCCGCCCAGCGGGATGCCGGAGCCGGAGCCCATCATCGCGTCGCCGCCGCACTGCACGAGCTTGCCGCCGGCGGCGTCACGCTCGAGGCCCGCGGCGGCCGTCGGGATGTAGCCCTTGACCCAGTCCGGCGTGCCGAACTGCATCCAGCTGCCGATGTAGCCGCCGGCCCAGACGAAGTTGATGTGCTTGTGGCCGAGCCGCTGCAGGTACATGTTGGTGAACTCGGCCATGTCCTGCTCGCAGAAGCGCTCGACCTTCCAGCCGCCGACCTCGTCGAGGATCGCGTCGAGGATCTTGTCCTGCAGCTCGATGTCGTCCTTCGACCGCCCCGCGAGGATGAGCTGGAAGCTGATGCGCAGCTCCTCGGTGAGCTTTGCGACCTCGGGGTCCGCGACCAGCTCCGGCACGTCGGACAGCGTCTTGGACGCGTCGTTGTACATGAGCCAGAAGGCGGGGGAGAGGTCGGCGCCGGCCAGGTTGAACTGACGGTGGAAGATGTAGCCGATCTCGTTGTCGTAGATCTTGTAGTAGATCTCCGCCCAGGCGTCCCAGTCGGGCACGGCGAGCGTGTAGACGCGCAGGTTCTCGTGCACGGGCAGGCGGTACGCCGGGAGCGTGCCCTCGACGTTCCACTCGGTCTGGCCGAAGTGCGGAGCGAGCTTGACCGCGCACTTGGTGTAGACGCCGAGGCCGCCGCGGCTGCCGAGCGTGCCCCGGCAGATGCCGCGCACGCGACGGGCCGGGGCCCTCGCTGCAGAACCAGCCGTCGCCCGAGCCCAGCGAGCCGGTGCGGACGATCTCGCCCTCGGGCGTGACCCACTCCATGCCGAGCACGTTCTCGGCGTTGCCGCCCATGTAGTAGGTGTCGGGGCCGGCGCCGTGGTAGGCGCAGGCGCTGGCGACGATGGAGCTGGAGCAGCCGACGCCGGGGATGTTGAGGTTGAGGCCCAGCGGGAGGATCTCCGCCTGCAGCTGGGCCGCGATCACGTACGGCTCGACGACGGCGTACATGTTCTGCTCGTCGATCTCGACGATGGCGTTCATGCGGCGCATGTCGAGCTGCAGCGTCGCGTCCTCGTCCTTGATGGGACCGGACCAGTGATACCAGCCGGTCCCGTGTGGCTTCACCTTGAGGCCGTACTTGTTGGCCAGGCGGACGATCGCCTGGACCTCCTCGGTGGAGCCCGGCAGCACGACGGCGGCCGGACGCGGCATGTAGTGACTCTGGTCCGGCCGCACGAGCTCGGCCAGCCACTGGAAGGCGTAGGTGTCGAGCACCGCGGCGTCGCGCGAGACGTTCTCGGCGCCGACGATGTCCTCGAGCGCGCGGTAGGCCTCGTCGGGAATCTGCGCCGACTGCGCAGCCGTCTCGGCCGGCGTGGTGGGCTTGGCGTAGCTCGGGCTCATGCGGGCTCCTTCCCGACGCCGGCGGAGAGCGCGACGAGCTCCAGCACGTCGTGGACCTGCAGGCCGTCGCCGGGGCCGCCCGACGCAGTGTCGGCGGCCACCGCCTCCGTGAAGTTCAGCTCGCAGCGCGAGCAGGCGGTGACGAGCGCCTCGGCGCCGGTCGACGCCGCCTCTTCGACGCGCTCGGCCGCGGTGGCGGCCGAGTACTCGGGGAACGCCTCGCGGCAGGCGCCGCCGGCGCCGCAGCACCAGGCGGCCTCGCGGCTGCGCTCCATCTCGACGAGCTCGACGCCGGGGATGGCGGCGAGCACGTCGCGCGGCGCCTGGTACACCCCGTTGGCGCCGTTGTGGCGCGGCCGCGGCGGGTCGTAGACCACGGCCTGGCCGTAGATCTTCTTCTCGACGCCCTCCCACGGCGTGTAGGGCTCGCCCTGGCGGCCGAGGTTGCAGGGGTCGTGGTAGGTGACCGTCAGGGGGACGGGCGTGGTGAGCTCGAGCCGCCCGTCCTTGATGAGGCGGTCGACGCACTCGACGGTGTGCAGGATCTCGGGCATGTGCTCCCACGCGCCCTCGAGCTGCGGGTAGACGCGGGTGAAGATGTGCCGGCAGTCGGCGCAGGGCGTGACGACGGTCTTGACGCCGGCGTCCGCCCACTGCTTGAGCATCCTGGCGCCGGCCTCGGCGGCCTCGTCGCGGTAGCCCATCTTGTCGGCGAGGCCGCCGCAGCAGCCGTTCTCGAACAGGCCGACGGAGAGGCCGGCGAGCTGGAGCAGGCGGACCTGCGTGCGCACCGTCTCCCGCAGGCTCTCCTCCAGGGAGTACTTGCAGCCCGCGTAGAACACGACGTCGACGGGCTCGGCCGCCGGGTCCTTGAGGCCGAGCCCCTCGGCCCAGGCATTACGGTCGGCCGGGGTCTTCGGACCCTTGCCGGCGAGGGCCGCCCGCGTCCGCTCGATCAGCGGGCGGTACGACTCCGGCACGCGGTCCACCTCCACGAGGTGCGCGCGCAACTCGCGCAGCGCGAGGATCGGCTCCATGTCGTAGCGGCACATCTTGCAGGCCACGTCGCAGTTGCCGCAGAGCTGGCACTTGAAGGCGACGTCGACGACCTGGTCGGTGACCTCGCTGCGTCCGTCCATCAGGCTGAGCGCGGTGACGAGCTTGCCCCCGGCCGAGTAGGAGTGGAACTTGCCGGCCTCGACTGAGGGGCAGCCCTTGGCGAAGCGGTGGCTCTTCACGAGGTCGAAGGGGATCCACTTGCAGTAGCTGCAGCGCGTGCAGCGCATCGCGTCGGGGCGATAGTCGGTGAGGGCCATCTCAGGCCTCCTTTTCGACGAGCGCCGGAGGAGCCGGGCGCGCCGAAGCAGAGCTTGCCGGGGTTCATGATGCCGGCCGGGTCGAAGATCGCCTTGACCTTGCGCAGCGCGTCGCGCGCGGCGGCGTCGCGGTTGTAGACCGGTTGCGCCCACGAGCCGTAGGGCCGGCTGAAGTAGGCGCCGGCCGCGATGAGGTTGGCGGCCAGGTCGTCGGAGAGGTCCTTCATGTCCTCCCGCGTGCCCGCCACCGAAGCGTCGTACGGCAGGCTGAACTCGACGTGGTGCGTCACGCCCTGGTGCTGTGGCTGGATGTACACGCCGACGTCGTCGGCAGTGTAGCCGTGCCCGTCGGCGACGATGTGGGCGATCTCGACGAAGGCGGGCGCCTCCTCGAGCGTGCTGACAAAGAACACGTCGGCGCAGGCGCCTTCCGCCGCCAGCTTCCACGGCGTCTCGCAGCAGCCGGCGAGGGCGGCGGCGATGTCGTCGGTCGCGGCGCCGGGGATGGCCGGCTGCAGCGTCAGGCCGAACTCGCCGGCCAGCGTGGCGGCGTCCTTCTTCTGCACGGAGACGCGCTCGGCGGCAAAGTGCTCGCGACCGCCGAGCCCGAGGACGAGCGTCCACGTGGGCAGCTCGTCGGGCTCGATCTCGACGCCGTCCCGCGACGCCAGCAGACGGGACAGGTAGGCATCGTTGAAGATGAGGACTTCGTCGCCGAGCCGGACCCGGTTGAGCCGGTAGGTGACGTCGACCAACTCGTCGAGCTTGTCGGCGGTCACGAAGAGCGTACTCGTGCGCGGCGGGCACGATCTCGCACTTGACCGCCGCCCAGGTCACCACGCCCATCGTGCCTTGCGCCCCGGTGAGCAGGCGGAAGAAGTCGGTCTGCGCCGGGCCCTTGGGGTCGGCCTGCACGCCGCCGGCCCGCCACTGGGCGTCGAGCGATTCGGGCCCGGTACCGGCCTCGCCGGTGAACATGGTCTCGCCGCTCCCCCACACCACACCGCAGCTGCGCAGCGGCTCGGGCAGGTGGAAGTTGTAGCGCGGGATCAGCGTCGGCTGCCGCTCGAGCAGGCTCGCGACGACCGACTTGTCGGCCCGCGGGTGCAGCGGAGGCGTGACGCGCATGCCCTGCTCAGCGAGCGCGGCCTGGAGCTGTCGGGTAGGTGACTCCCGGCTCGATGACGGCCATGCGGTTGCGCCTGTCGACTCGCAGGATCTTGTCCATGCGGCGCAGGTCGAGCATCACGGCGCCGGGCACGCTCGGCACGGTGTCGCCGTGGAAGTGTGGCCCGCCGGAGCTGACCGGCACCAGCGGCGTCGCCGTCTGGTTGGCCCAGGCGACGACCTGTTGGACTTCCTCAGCCGAGCCGGGGCGGACGACCGCCCACGGCGTCAGGCGCGGGACGAAGCTCTCGTCCTGCGCGTACTCTTCGAGGCTCGCCGGGTCGGCCGCGACGTTGTCGCGGCCGACGAGCGCGGCGAGCCCTTCAACGGTGTCGGTCATCAGTCCTCATCCTGTTCTCCGGCAAGGGTCCAGTGTTTGAACGCCAGTGCCTGGTTCTCGACCTCATCGGCCACGGCGAGTGCGAGATCCGGCACAGCGATGCCCGACGGAATCCCGTCCTTGAAGATCATGAAGTCGACGCCGAGTTCGTAGTTGCCCGTGCCTGTGCCCGGCCGGTAGTTCCACGGCGGAGAGAGGAAGCTCCAGCGGAAGTCGCTACGACCCTCAAACATGTCGAGCGCGACCCGGCAGCCCTCAAGCAACCAGACACGCTTCCAGTCCTTCACGGCCTCCTCAAGCTCAGGGTCCGTCTCGCCGCGCTTGATGCCCAGCTTCGCCTTGCGCTCCGCCGCCTCGTAGAAGAGCGGTACCCCGGTGATGTCGCCCAGCCAGCGCAGGTGAGCGGGCCTCTGCGTGCCGTAGTACCAGCGCGGGAACCGGTCGTCGTCGAACATCTGCACGCCGGGCCTGACGAAGAGACTCGCCGCGCCGCCGATATAGACGAGGTACTTGCCCTGGACGTCCTTGAACGCCTTGATGATTCTCCGCGTGCCCTCAGCCTGCCGGTAGTACACGATCGGATCCATCTCGTGACCGCCGGAGAAGGCCGAGACGACGACGTCGTGTCCTCTGAGCCCCTCGGCAAGCTCCTTGCCGTTCCAGACGTCGACGACCGCGTTGAACAGCCCCGGCCGGGATGGCGCCTTGTCCGCGTCCAGCGACAAGCCGGTGACCTCGTGCCCGCGAGAGAGCAGGACGTCCGTGAGAGCGCTCCCGCCCATGCCGGTGTGGCCGATGACGGCAATCTTCACTTCCTTCTCCTTCCGCTGACCGTCTGCTGCGCGTACGCGTCCGGCGCACAAAGGTACGTGCCGCCGAGTTCCTCGTAGATGAGCGGAAGCAGAGCCCTGAGGCGCCCGTACTCGTGGACGTTGTGATTGGCGAGGCCGTAGGGCGCCTCTTCGGGCACTCTGACGCCGGGCGGCAGCATGCACGCCGGACGACCATTCATCATCGTGTAGCCCATCCAGAAGCGTGTGCGCCATTCGACGCCGCCATCCACCTCGCGAACGAAGTGACACATGATCGCTGGGGCGGCCGGCATGTCGGGCGGTTGGTGCTCATTGGTGCTGAAGCCGAAGCCGCCGACGAAGGTGCCCACGTTCGGCGCCACGAAGCGCTCCATATCGAAGCCCATCTCCTCGGGCCCCAGGAAGTGGATGTCGATGTGCTCCGTGCCCATCCCGGTGTCCTCGGTGACGTGATGGATCACGTGCCGGCACTTCTCACGCACGGGCACTTCGGGGTCGAGCAGCCGAGGCCGCGCCCAATCGTCCAGACCGATGCCGAGGTGATACTCCGGGTACCAGATGCGGTAGCGCAGATCCTCAAGCGCATGCCACGCGAACCACCAGTCGATCATCTCGACCGTGACCCCAGGCATCTTGTGCAGGACCGCGATGTAGCCGGCGCCGTTGGGCAGCATGCACCAGCCTGTCTCGACCTCGTGAAGGCCGGGGTCGAGGAGGGCGCTGATGTCCTCGGGCATGAGCGCCTTGTCCGGATCCATCTGGCGGTCGCGCTGAAGCAAGTCGAGCGCCTCCGGATCCGGGGCCCCGAGCTTCATCGTGTAGTACTTGGCGTAGGGCTTGGCCTGCTCCTCGGGCGTCAGCGGGCGGGGTTCACGCATCGCGACCGCCTCCTTCCAGTCTATCGCCGGGCTTGAACGGGTAGCCCGCGACGGGCACGTCCTCCGTCCAGATGCGCATGCCGTCGCTGTCCGGCTCCGCGTAGATCCACTTGAGCCACTCGGCGTCGTCGCGCTCCGGGAAGTCCTCGCGGATGAACCAGCCGCGCGACTCCTTGCGCGTGAGCGCCGTGCGGTAGAACAGCTCGGCGCTCAGCGCCATGTTGCGCGCGTCGTGGGCGGCCACCAGGTAGTGCGGGTCGGTGGCCGTCACCTGCGGCAGGCGCTCCCTGACGTCCAGCACCATGCCGAGCGCCTCGGTCATGCGCTCCTCGTTCTTGTAGATGGAGTAGCCGGCGGGGTTCACGGCGTCTTGGACGGCGCGCACCAGCTCCATCGCCGGCACGCCGTCCTTGCGCTCGAGCGGTGCGAGCGCGTCGCGCAGCAGCGCCTCTGCCTGCGCCGCGTCCACCTCGGCGGCCGCTCCGGCGGATGCCGCGGACTCGCCGGCGCGGATGCCCATCCAGGTGGCGCCGTAGAGGCCCGCCCCGCGCATACGCCCGGGCGAGGCCGGCACGGCGCCCGGAAGGCCGGAGCCGTTGTAGCAGGCGTTGCCGCAGGCGTAGAGGCCGGGCACGGTCGTCGCCATCGAGTGGTCGACCTTGATCGGCGAGAGCTCGCCGAGCACCGCCGGGAACACCTCGAGGAACGCGCCCGGCGCGTCGGCGGCGCGCACCCTGCTGATCAGCGTCTGCCAGAACTTCACGGCCACCGGCCGGTCCCACACGGTGCCGCCCTCCACGTCCTCCGTGGTGTTGGCGAGCATCCAGTTCTCCGGGTGGAACGTCACGAGCGGCCCGTTGCCGGCCACCATCTGCTGGTACCAGACGGCGCTGGTCATGCCGCACACGTCGGCCTCGAGCTCGCCGCGGAACCGCGGCGAGAGCTTCTCGTGCCAGGCGTTGTACAGAGCGTCCTCGGAACCGATCAGCGGCTCCTTGCCACGCTTCCCTGCGAGCTGCGCGAAGGGTCCCCACTCCGCGTTGCGCATCTGCGCGCCGGCGCGCCAGGCCATCCCGAGCCCGTCGCCTCTCTGACAGCTCCACATCCCCATGATGCGGTAGCTTTGACCGCCGGTGGCGACGATCGCCGCCGGCGCCTTGACGAGGATCGGCGAGCCGTCGAGGAGGCTGAAGCCGACGGCTCCGGCGACGCGCCCGCCGTCGGTCAGCAGGTCGGTCAGCGACGTCTTGTCGATGAAGCGCACGCCCAGCTTCTTCGCCGTGAGCTTGAGCGCGCGCGTGAGGTCGAGGTCGGCGCCGGTCAGGCTCCAGGGCAGGAAGGGCTTGAAGCGCTTGTGGATGAACTGCCCGTCCTCGCGGCGCTGGAACTTGCCGGTCCAGCCGTCCATGCGCTCGAGGGTGGCGAGGCTCTCGAGGCCGAAGTCGGCGAGCAGGTCCTGGTCCTCGATGTAGTGACCGATGTGCTCGCAGTGGAACTGCACGAAGCGGTCCGCGTCGTCCTCGGGGGCGAGGTACCACCAGATGCCGGCGCCCTTGTTGGCCTGGCCGGCCCAGCCGGACGTGGCCTTCTCGACCACCAGCACGTCCGCGTCGGAGTTCTTCTCTTTCGCGGCGGTGGCGGCGGCGAGGCCGCCGATCCCGCCGCCGATCACCAGGACGTCGGCGGTCTCGACCCGGCCGAGTTCATCCAGGACCGTCATCGCTGGCCTCCCACGGAGTACGGGAAGCCGCGTTCGATGACCGGCGGAAAGTCCATGTCCCAGTCGGCCACGACCTTGATCGCCTCGTCCTTGCAGTTGAGCTCGCAGACGTTGCAGCGCACGCAGTCCTCCGGATACGCGACCACCGGGCGCTTGGCCTCGGCATCCCAGCGGATCACATCGGCGAAGCACGCCAGGTAGCAGGTCTTGCAGCCGCTACAGGCTTCGAAGTCGATCACAACGGCATTCATTCCGGACCCGACCTCCCCTCGCTCGCGCGGCTCCCCAGCGGGCTCCCTCGAGCGGTCGAAACTCACCCTGCTATAGGACTCAGAACTCTTACTAATAATCCTAGAGTCATGCCCGTGCCGTGTCAATCAGTCGGCGTGCGCGCGCTCAGGACGTGGTGGGAAGTGAAAGGCTCCGGGAGGGTGCGCCGCACCCTCCCGGAGCCCGCAAGCACTACCGCACTCTCAGTTGACGGGTGCGTCGCCCTGGAGGACGTACTCGCCGTTCTTGATCTGGAACAGCCACATCTGGCCGTGGATGCCCACATGATCGGTAGCGGAGTAGCTGTACATACCGGAGAAGCCCGGGAAGTCCGTGATGGACTCGAAGGCGTCACGGACCGCCGCCTTGTCGGTGCTGCCGGCCCTCGTGACGGCCTCGGCCATCAGGTTGACCGCGTCGGCGGCCCAGCCGGCGAAGGTGTCCGGCGGGGCCTCGGTCTCGGCCATGACGGCCTCGTAGATGCCGGCGACCATCGGCTTGGCGGGGTAGCTGTCCGGAAGCTGCGGCCCGGCCGTGACGGCGGTGGAGATGAAGTACATGCCGTCGACGTTCTTCGTGCCCTGAGCGAAGAGCGGGATTGCCGACGCGAGCGGAGGACCACCGATGACGGGGATGTTCAGCCCGGCGCCCTTGAGGGCCTTCATGAACGCGTCCGCCTGCGGCGCAGTCACCATGAGGCAGAGCGCGTCGGCGTTGGCTTTGTCACAGGCCGCGACGACCTTGGACGGCGACACCGCTGAAGTCCGTCTGGTCGAGCGGCCACTGATCGCTGAGCTTGGTGAACGTGATACCTGCGGCGGGAGCCATCTCGGTCGACGTAGTCGAGCGTCTCCTGCTGGATGGTGAGGACGTCGGCGGCGCCGACCACGTTCTTCCAGCCCTGGGCGGAGAAGACCTTGACCAGAGCGTCCGCGTTGTCCTTGGCGCCCTGCGCGTTGCTGAAGGTCCACTTGAACGCCTCGGTCTCCTTCCCCTTCTGGGGGGAGTAGGAGAGCACGCCCGGCATACCGGCCTTCTCTTCGATGCCGCGCGCGACGGGGGCGATGAAGTCGACCCACGGCTGCAGGATGAAGTCCACCTTGTCCTGCTGGATCAGCTGGGTGACCGCCGCGGACGCCTTGGCCACGTCGGAGCCGTCGTCCTTGCTGATGAGCTCGATCATGATCTTGCCGTCGATGCCGCCGGCCCCGTTGATCTGGTCGACCGCACCCATCGTCGACCCGACGATCGACTCGTTGGGCGCCGCGCTGACGCCGGTCGCCGAGTTGACGAAGCCCACCTTGATCGTGGTGGCGCCGTCGGCCGCGCCGGCGATGCCGAGCTGTCCGTGCCTCGTCGTCCGCGTCGTCGCCGCAGCCGCCGAGGACGATCGCCGCCCCGACCATGACGGTCAGCGCCAACAGCGCCACCGCCATCCATTTGCGCTTACTCATCGCTCCCCCTTTTCGTTGGTTCCTTGCTCACTGACAGAATCTGAGGGTCAGGCCTGACCCAGGTAGCACTCCCTCACGCGCTCGTCCTGGCGCAGACTCGGCAGACGAGACCCGTGAGGGCCACCGACCCGGTCTGCAGCACGACGGCACGGTCGGCCACTGAAAACGCCATCTCCGCGTTCTGCTCCACCATCAGCATGGTGAGGCCGTGGTCGTTCAGGGACTTGAGCGCCTCGAAGATCCGCTCGACGGCCAGCGGCGCGAGCCCCATCGACGGCTCGTCGAGAAGCAGCAGGTCGGGCTTGCCCATCAGCGCCCTCCCGATCGCGACCATCTGCTGCTCACCGCCGGACAGCGTCCCGGCCGGCTGCGCGCGACGCTCCGCGAGCACCGGGAACAGGTCGTAGACGTACGCGAGGTCGTCGGGCACGACCGTCTCGCGAGCGGCGCCCCGAGGCGCCGAGCAGCAGATTGTCCTCGACGGAGAGCGACGGGAAGAGCCGCCGCCCCTCGGGCACCTGGCAGACGCCGCGGCCGACGATCTTCGAGGGCGCGAGCTTGGTGATGCCCTCGCCCGCGTAGGTGATGGAACCGGTGCTCGGACGCAGCACGCCGGAGATGGTGTGCAGCAGCGTGGTCTTGCCGGCGCCGTTGGCGCCGAGGACCGCGACGATCTCGCCCTTGGGCACGTCGAGCGACACGTCGCGCAGCGCGTGGATGGCGCCGTAGCGGGTCGAGAGGTCCCGCACCTCGAGCAGAGCCTCGACCGAGATCTGTCTCGGATCTGCGCGGAGACGACGGCCTGGGACGTGCCGAGGTCGCCGCACTCGTCGCCGGCGCCCTCGTGGCCCACGCCGAGGTACGCCTCGATGACGGCCGCGTCCTTCTTGACGTCGTCGGGCACCCCGGAGGCGATCAGCTTGCCGTAGTCGAGCACCGTGACCCAGTCGCACAGGCCCATCACCAGTTCGATGTCGTGCTCGACCAGCAGGACGGTGACGCCGGCGTCACGGATGCGGCGGATGCGGTCGACGAGGTACTCGCGCTCGGCGGCGTTCATGCCGGCGGCCGGTTCGTCGAGCAGCAGCAGTCGCGGCTCCGACGCAAGCGCCCGGGCGATCTCCACCAGGCGCTGCTGCCCGTACGGGAGACTGGCCGCAGGCTGGTGAGCGCTTGAGTCGAGGCCGACCAGCCGCAGCGCATCCATGGCGCGAGCCCGCGAGGCCTTCTCCTCCCGGCGCTGCTTCGGCAGGCCGAGACCGCCGGAGATCAGCCCGGCCTTCTCGTGCCGGTGACAGCCCACGAGGACGTTCTCGAGCACGTCCATGTTCTCGAAGATGCGCAGGTTCTGGAAGGTGCGTGCCATGCCGAGGCGGGCGCTCGTCCGCCGGCGACAGGTCGGTGATGTCTTCGCCGGCCGAGCCAGACCCGTCCGCCTGAGGCGCGCTGCAGCCTGCTGACCACGTTGAACAGGGTCGTCTTGCCGGCGCCGTTCGGCCCGATGAGGGCGACGATCTGCCCCGTGCGGACGTCCAGGGAGACCTCGTTCACCGCCCGCAGCCCACCGAAGTCGACGGAGACGTCCTGGATCTTGAGCAGCTCCTCTCCCTCGGTCCCCGACTCCTGCCGCATCAGGTCGGCGAACAGGGCGCCCGGCTCGCCGTCATCGAGAGCGCGGCTCGCGTGCTCGGGCACGTAGACGGGCAGGGCCACCTGCGTCGCGCACGCTTCGGTGGAACCGTCGGCCTCCGCCACGGTGGCGCACTCGAGCGTCTCGGCCCGGCTCTGCCGCCGGAACGCGTTCTTCACGCTGACCAGACGACGCTTGGTGAACAGCCCGGTGATGCCCATCGGCAGGAACAGGAGCAGGAGGATCATGATCGCCGCGTAGATGACGCCGCTCCACTGCTGCGTGCCGGAGAGCGAGTTGGAGAGCCACGTCATCAGCACGGCTCCGACCAGTCCGCCCCAGATGGACCCGCCGCCGCCGATCAGCATCATGATGATGGGCAGGATGGCGGCGCCGAACGCGAACGCCCCCGGCGTGATCGCCGCCAGCGTGAAGGCGTACAGCGCGCCGGCGATGGCGCAGAAGATGGCGCTGGCGACGAAGGCGACGAGCTTCCAGTTGGCGGTGCGCACGCCGAGGGTCTGCGCCGCGATCTCGCTCGTCGCGACGGCCCTCAGGGCGCGACCCACGCGCATGCCGAGGGCGCGCTCGGTGAACAGCAGGATGAGCAGGGCGACGATCCACACGACGTAGTACTGGCGCATGTAGGTGTCGACCTTGAACCCGAAGAGATCGAGCGGCGGCACCGGCGCGAGACCGAGGGTACCGCCGGTCACGCCGCGCGCCTCGACGATGAGGGCGCTGAAGATGATGCCGAGGCCGATCGTCGCCAGCGCCAGATAGAAGTAGCGGAGGCGCAGCACCGGGCGGCCGATGACGACCGCGATCACGCCCGCGAGCGCCGCGCCGGCCAGCAGCGCAAGGAGCGTCGGGACGTTGTACTTCAACGACAGGATCGCCGCCGTGTAGGCGCCGACCCCGTAGAAGGCGGCGTGACCGAACGAGAGCTGACCGGCCTGCGCGATGATGAGGTAGACGCTGACCACGACCATCAGGGACAGGCCGGCGAAGGTCATCCAGCTGAGCGTGTACAGGTCCTGGTAGAAGAACGGCCACACGGCCAGCACCGCGATGATGGCGAGCTTCGCGAGCAGCGCGGCGGACAGGAGGCGGTTGCCGCGGCTGCGGCGGAGCCTGAGCGGCGGGCTGCTCGACCCGGGCGCTCATCCGTCGACCTCCGCGGTCCCGGTGCCCAGGATACCGGACGGCCTGAAGTACAGGATGATGATGAGCAGCACGTAGGCGACGGCGCTGCGGTAGCCGCCGGGCAGGAAGCCGGAGGCGAGGGACTCGGCGAGCCCCACCGTCAGCCCGCCGACGATGGCCCCGCTGCTCTTGCCCCAGCCGCCGACGATGGCGGCGATGAACCCGGCCAGCCCGAGCATGCCGCCCGAGGCGTAGCTCATCGCGCTGATGGACCCCACGCAGATGCCGCCGATGGCGCCGATGGCCGCGCTGATCGCGAACGCCAGCACGACCATCCTGGTCGTGGAGATGCCGGAGAGGCTGGCCGAGAGTGGGTCGCTGGCCGTGGCCGTCATCTGCTTGCCCAACCGGGTGCGATTGGACAGCAGGTAGAGACCCAGGAAGAGCAGCAGGGCGACGCCGATGACCCAGATGCTCTGCACCTCGAAGGTGAGCCTCCAGAAGTGGAGTGTGCGGTCGCCGGGGAACGCTGGGATGCCGAGGCCGTAGCCGCCCCACTTGACCAGGGCAAGGTTCTCGAGCAGGAGGCTGACGCCGATGGTCACGAGGATCATCGAGACGAGCGAGACCTTCATGATGGGGGCGATGACCAGGAAGTACATCGCCACCGCGATCGCGACGACGGCGACGACGGACAGGATGCCGGCGAGCCAGAACGGCAGACCGCGCTCGCTCAGCAGCGAGTAGGTGATCAGCGCGCCGAGCATCACGAACGAGCCCTGAGCGAAGTTCACGACCCGGGAGGTGCGGTAGATGGTCACGTACCCGAGTCCCACGAGTGCGTAGATGGAGCCGGCCACGATGCCCGAGATCACCAGCTGCAGCCACTGGCTGAGATTCATCCCGCCCCCTCAGGAAGACGCCGGCAGGCGCCGTCGCGGTGCCGTGCTACCATGGAACTATAGAACTTGAAGTCGTGGTGTAGCATAGTAGAGTGACCACTATGGCCTGTCAACGGCGAGCTTGACGAGAGACGGGTGCGTGTGAATCCATGACGAGCGTGACGAGTCCAAGGACAGTAGCGACCCGGGTGAGGCCGACATCCGCCCGCTGACCATCTCCGAGCTGGAGCGGGCGAGCTCCACTCCCCGCAGCACGATCTACTACTACGTTCGCGAAGGCCTGCTTCCGGCGGCCCAGAAGGCCGCGGCGAGCAGGGCGGTCTACAGCGACGTGCACGTCGAGGCGCTGCGCGAGATCCGCCGTCTCAAGGACGGGGGCGTCCCGCTCGACCAGATCAGGCAGCGCATCCAGCCCCTTGTCGAGCGGCGGCAGGCGGCGGAGCCCGACCTCGTCGCGCAGCGCAACCGCCAGACGAGAGACGCGATCCTGCGCGCGGCGGCGCTGCAGTTCGCGCGCAGCGGGTACAAGCGCGCGCGCATCGGCGACATCATCCGGGAAGCCGGCGTCACGCCGCCGATGTTCTACGCGCACTTCGCCACCAAGCGCCAGCTCTTCATCGAGTCGTTCAACGTCTTCGTGCGCTGGACGAGCGAGCTCATCGAGCCGCCGCTCGCCGACGAGCCCGACCCCGCGGTGCGACTGCTCATGCGGGTGTACGCCTACTGGGGGCTGCAGCGTCTGAGCCCCGACCTGCTCGGCCTGGCGCGCGCCGAAGCCCTGCAGGAGGACGCGGAGACGCGCGCCGCCGTCCAGGAGGCCCTGCGCCTGATCACGAGCGGGCCGACCAGCGACTTCGCGTCGCTGCGTCGCGGCTCGGACGACCCACCGGTCTCGGACGAGCTCATGGCCTACAGCATGTTCGGCGCGACCGAGGAAATCGTCATGCGCGCCGCCTGGGACGACGCCTACTCCTGGCGCGACATCATGATCGCGCACCTCTTCACGTACCTCTCCGTGGAGGCCGCCTACACTGGCCACAACGACACGATCGCGCGGCTCGAGGCCTACCTGCCGCTCATCGACCAGCTGGTCGAAGCGGGCCCGCCGGTAGCGGGGCCGCGGCAGCGCGTCCACATAGGTGCCTGAGCGTCACACGGACCCCTCCTGGCGGGCGTCCCAGCCAGGCACGTTCCAGCCGCGGTAGCCTTGCTGATCCAGCGCGGCCTCGAGGCTGGTGGGATCGAGCACGGCCGGCGCGGGGCTGTTCTCCGCCCCGCGCGTGTAGTCGTAGACCACGCGCTCCGTGACGACCATCGAGAACGTGCCAGCAGCGTCGACCGGCGCGTCCGGCGCGAGGACCGCAGCACGCACACCGGGGTCGCCGGTGAACCGCAGCAGCGCGGGCAGGTCGTCGAACCAGAGCTCCTCGACGCCGGCGTATCCGCCGACGCCGGCGAGGGCGAAGAGCGTGCCCTCGAAGGCGACGGGATCGACAAGCTCGCGGAGGCTCTGTACGAACCGGGTCGGGCGCGTGGAGCCGCCCTCGAGGATGGCGCGAGCGTGCCGCTCGCGCCACGCCTCGGCGAACTCGTCCTGCCCGAAGTCCTCACGCGGCTTCACGAAGTGCAGAAGCTTGACGCCTCCGGACCGCGCCTCCGACGCTTCGTCCCGGAGCACCTCGCGCGCCATCTCGATGACGAAGTTGGAGTCACCGAAGTTGTGCGGGTGCATGCGCTGCATGTAGTCGGCCGAGTGGAACGGCACGAGATTGTCCTCGGCCGTCTCCAGCCAGTGGTCGGCGAAGTTGTCCCACTCCATTGCTGACAGCGGGAACAGCAGCTCGCCTCCGTCCACCCCGTTGACGGTGAAGTGCTGCGCGTAGCGGTGGAACGTGCGCATCACCGAGGGCGTCGTGATCATCAGGGCGACGTGGACGACACCCCACTCGTAGAAGTACTTCTCCTGCGTGTCGCCCGGCTTGCGCCGGGATACCAGCATGAACTTGATCACGGTCGTCCTGCTCTCAGGGCTGCATCGGGTACTGGTCGATCGGGACGTCGTGCAGGGAAACGGCCATCTCGCCGCCTTCGTCGCGAAGTTCGATCCACTTGAGGAAGTTCGCGTCGTCGCGCGCGGGGAAGTCCTCGCGCAAGTGCCAACCCCGGGACTCCTCACGGGCCAGCGACGCCCGATAGAACATCTCGGCGCCGAGCACCATGGACTCGGCGACGTGGCAGGCCGCCAGGTAGTGCGGGTCCCCGGCCGCCAGCGTGGGGGCCAGCGCCTTGAGCGTCAGCACCCTGTCCAGGGCCTCGTTCATCCGGTCGGCGTGCTTGTAGATGCTGTAGCCGACCGGAGCCATCACGTCCTGCACGGCGCGGACCATCTCGGGGGCCGCCATACCGGTGCGCCCGAGTGGCTCGAAGATGCGCGCCTTCAGTGCCTCCGCCTGCGCCGCCTCCGGACGGCCGGAGGCGGCCCGGGCCGCGGCCACCGCCGCCGGCGCGCAGCGGGCGCCGGAGAAGGTGGCGAAGCCGAGGCCCGAGCCGCGCATGCGGCCGGGGGGAGCCGGCACGGCGCCGGCGAGGCAGGTTCCCGCATAGCAGGTGTCGCCGATGGCGAAGAGGCCGGGCAGCGTGGTCGCCATCTCGTGGTCGACCTTGACCGGCGCGAGCTCGGCGTTGAGACCGGGCATGACCGGCTGCATCGGTCCCTTGACCGTCGAAGCGGCCATGGCCTTGCCGATCGTGAGGCCCCAGAACTTCATCGAGACGGGACGGACCGCCAGCTTGTCCGCGTGGAACGCCGGCACGATCTCGTTGTTGACGTAGTTCTCGATCATGTTGGCGACGATGGGACCGTTGCCGGCCTTCATCTCCTTCCACCACTCCACGACCTCCTTGGAGTGGACGTCCGACTCGAGCGTCGGGCGCACGCGCTTGGAGATGTTCTCGCCCTTGGTGTTGTAGAGCACGTCCTCCGCGCCCTGGCACACTTCTTTGGTGTCGGCGAAGACCCAGTTGATGAAGTTGCCGAATTCCGCGCCGCGCATGGCCGCACCGGCGCGATACGCGGCGGCGATGCCCTC
Source organism: uncultured Thermoleophilia bacterium (assembly GCA_963695395.1). GTDB lineage: Bacteria > Actinomycetota > Thermoleophilia > UBA2241 > UBA2241 > CAIXSE01. The sequence goes on from CAVOGK010000007.1 coordinate 127,790, forward strand.
ACCTCCGGCGCTCGCCCAGCGAGGCATCAGCTTGTAGCACTGGTTGCCGTTGGCCAGCACGACGGCGCCGGCCTGGGCGATCACGCACTCGCCGTCGATCATGCCGAAGCCGATGGCGCCGCAGACGCGGTCGCCGTCCTTGAGCAGGTCGATGATCTCGACGCGATCCTTGAAGCGCACGCCCAGCTTGCGCGCGTGCTTGGCCATGTTCAGCGTGAGGTCCTGGTCGAGCACCGCCATGCGCCACGGATGCTCCGGCAGCCAGCGCACGTACTTGGGCTCACCGGCGTCATCGCGGTAGATGTGCACGCCCCAGCGCTCGAGGCGCTCGAGGTTCGGCCGCGACTCCCTGGCGAAGTCGAGCAGGAGTTCCTGGTCCTCGAGGAAGTCGCCTACGTTGTGCACGTGGAAGTCGAGGACGTTGTCGAAGCCGTCGGCCTCGTCCATGAAGACGATGTTGCCGCCGCCCTTGTTGGCCTTGCCGCCCCAGCCGCTGACGACCTTGTCGACGATGAGGACGTCGACCTCGGGGTCGGTCTCCTTGGCGCTGATGGCGCAGGCAAGGCCGGCGATGCCGCCGCCGACGATCAGGACGTCAGCCTGCAGGACGGTGCCGAGGTTCTCCAGAGTCGCCATCTCACACCACCTCCGGCCAGTACTTGCCGAGGTAGTCAGGCACGACCTTGATGCACTCCTCGGGGCACTCCAGCTCGCACTTGTTGCACTCGACGCAGTCTTCCGGGTAGGCGACGATGGGCTTGTCCTCGCCGGCATCCCAACGGAAGACGTCCACGAAGCATGCCTCGTAGCAGGTCTGACACCCCGTGCAAGCGTCGCGGTCTATCTGGATAGCGTTCATCGGCTCCCTTTCCGACCTTCAGGTCGCTCATCGAATCCGGGGATCGGCGGCGGCGGCATGGAGGTCACCTCGTCGATCAGGTCCGCGTACCGGCGCCGCAGTTCCTCGACGTCGAGCGTGCCGTCGTAGAGCGCGAGCACGGCGAGGAAGAGGGCGACGTTGTTCCACATGACGTCGCTCCGGGAGAAGCGCTCGTCCCAGGAGGCGCGCATGCGCATCGCCTGGAAGGCGCCGAAGAGCCCGTGGGACATGAGCTCGTCGGAGAGCGGCGGGTCGTTCGGCCCCGGGCGGATGCTGATGAGATCGCGCTCCTGGTTGCCGAGGATGTGCTCGTGCGCCTTGCGCAGTTCGCGCGTCGTTTCGGGATCGTCGTAGGCGGCCTGGCGTGCGAGGTAGAGAAGGTCCGGGTTCAGCGCGCGCAGGCCGTAGTCGCCGAGCATGCGCCAGATGAGGCGGGCGGCCGGGTCCTTCTCCGTCTCCACGCGGGGCTCGATGACACCCATGGAGGCCTCGAGGCAGGCGCGATACGAGGCGGCGAACAGGTCACGTTTGGTGGGGTAGTAGCCGTAGAGCACCTGCGGCGTGATGCCGAGCTCGGCGATGATGTCGGCGATGCGCGTCTGCCGGTAGCCGTTGCGGGCGAACTCGCGCGCCGCCGTTTGCAGGATGGCGCGACGCGTCTCTTCGCCCTGCCGCTTCACGAGGTCCTCGCCGTTCTTGCTGGCCGCGTCGACCTGAGGCGCCAGGCGCCCGCGGATGGCCTCCAGGTCGAGGCCTTCGCACTTGAGGCGGCGGATGTCGCGGAGGAGCTCCGCGTGCACGTCCGTGTAGAGCGCGCGGGTGGGGCTGGACTTCTGCGCCGGCGGCAGGAGCCCGGCGCGCACGTAGTAGTAGATCGTGCTGCGCGTCGTCCCCGCTTCGGCTTCGAGCTCCCCGATGGTCAGTGCTCGCATCCGTCCCCCTCGACAGAGACGTTCACTCGACTTGACTGGACTACTTCACAACTTTAGTTCGCGTGTCTATTACTATAGTATGGCGGCGCGCGAAATGCAAGGGCCACTTCTCGCCGGTGCTTCCAGGCCGCTCCGGCGCCACTTCGCAGGGCGGCGTCTACAGCTCCAGGTAGCGGATGTCCCGGCCGCTGCCCTCCACCTTGAAGCAGTAGTAGGGGCAGATCTCCGGATCGGTGATGACACGGTAGAGCCGGACCAGGTCGGGCAGGAAGACCTCCCAGTTCCCGACCTCTTCGTTGGCGTGCGCCGCCCAGATGAGGCCGTCGTCCGCGGCGTTCTCCCGCGCCTCGACGGCCGAGGACATGCCGACGCAGCCGTTGTCGCTCTTCTGCCACTGGTGCACGCGGTAGCCCAGGATCGGATCGTCACGCTTGACGTTGTCGCCAAGGATGCTGATGGCACCGACGACGACCACGTGGTCGTACTTGACCAGGTCTTTGATCTCGTCGGCCACGTCGTCAAGCTTCTCCATGCGAATGTACGGCCGGATCTTGACGCCGTCGTTCCACGTCTGCGGCGCCACGTGGATGCTGCCCAGCGGGCCACCGGCCTCTTCCAGACCGACCCACCACTCGAAACCCTTGTGCTGGTTGGGATGCCAGAGGTAGTCGCCCTTCTCCATGTTGCACCAGAACCAATTCAGCTGGTACGGCGTGACGTCGTTCAGCTCCCAATCGATGTGGGTCCAGGGGTGATCGTCCTGCCAGGTCGTGCTCTTCATCACTCAGATCCTTTCGTTGTCCTCAAGCTCGAGCGCTTCGCAGCGCTCGTGCCGGTTGCGGCTGTCGTGAGCGACTGCGGTGGCGCCCTCCACCAGCTCCGGATCTCCCTGAGGCCGCGGCGCGAGCATCGCCGCCACCGAGCCGGCCAGGGCCACCGTCGCGGCCAGCAGGAACGCCGGCCGGAACGAGCCGCCGGCGTCGGCAAGCGCGCCGCCGACCAGAGGGCCGACTGCCTGACCGACGCCGAGGAACAGCGTGAGGAAGCCGAGGGCGCTCGGGGCCATCGCCGGTCCGAATCCGTCGCCGGCGGCCGCTCCCATGATAGCCGGGACGCTCCATGCCGAGAGTCCAAAGATCGCGGCGGAGACGGTGAGCCAGCCGCCGCCGCTCGCCAGCGCGAACAGAGCGAAGGCGACGGCGTGGGCGAAGCACACGATCGCGAGCGCGGACTTGCGGCCGATCACGTCCGAGGCGAAGCCCCACGTGACGCCACACACCAGGCTTGCCCAGCCGAGGATCATGAAGAGTGACCCCGCGTCGGCCGCACTGAAGCCCAGGTCGCCGGTGAGCCGGCGCACGAAGAATGTCATGTAGATCATGTATGAGAAGCCGAAGCAGAGGTACACGGCGCCGAGACCCCAGAAGTAGCGGGAGGCAATGATGCGTCGCAGGTCAGCCCGACGGAGATGATCGGCATGTGGTGCTCGCCCGGTCTCGGGCGCTGCGGCGAGCGCGTCGGCAGGATGGTCACGCAGGATGAGCCCCGCCACCACTGCCACGGCGAGGGTGACGGCGCCGAAGACGAGCCAGGTCGCCCGCCACCCGTCGGCGCCCGCCGCTTCTATGAGTCGCGGCACCGTCGGCCCCACGACGACCAGGGCCAGCGAGGAGCCGGAGACGACGAAGCCCGATGCGAGTCCGCGACGCTTTGAGGTGAACCAGATGGACATCAGCGCCACCGCAGGGACGTTCACCATTCCTCCGCCCATGCCGGTGAGTGCTCGCGCCGCGGCCGCGCCGGCGAAGCTGTCGACAAGGCCCGTGAGCGCCATGGCCGACGCCGCCACGACCAGCCCGATGGTGATCACCGCGCGGGCGCCGAACCGCGTGGCGAGCAAGCCCGCCACGAACGCCATGGCCACGTACCCGGCCAGGTTCCACGAGGCGAGCGCCCCAGCCTGGGTGTTGGACAGGCCGAGACCTTCCTGCATCGCCGGCAGGACGGAGGCGTAACCGAAGCGCCCGAGTCCGAGCGCCCCGCAGACGGCCAGCGTGGCCGCCACCAGCACGGCCCAGCGGTATGAGGATGCGCGCCTCGCAGTCACGCCGTGTTCCGCTGCAGGGTCGGGGTCCCGCCCGCGGCTGCCAGTCGCCGCGGACGACTCACGCACGTACCTCCAGGGCGCGTCCGAGTCGGAACGCTTCAAGATTCGCGTCGAGGGCCTTCTTGGGCACGGAGCGCCGGATCACGGCATCCATGGCGTCGGCTGTGAAGGGCAGCGCCGACGCCACGGCGCCCAACATCACCACGTTGGCAGCTTTGAGGGTGCCCGCCTCGGCCGCTAATGCGCTTGCGTCGAGCGCCCGTACATTTGGCCAGCGGGCGGCGATGCGCACGTCGATGTCGTCCGGGTAGGTGTCGAGCCCGGCCGACACTGTGCTCGAGTTGAGGTGCACGGTGTTGTAGACGAGCAGGCCGCCCGGCCGCAGCCAGTGGATGTAGCGTGCAGCCTCGACCGACTCGAACGCGAGCAGCACATCCGCGGTGCCGGGCGTGATGAGGGATGAGTGCACGCGCTCGCCGAAACGAAGGTGGCCGGTCACGCACCCGCCGCGCTGGGCCATACCGTGTACCTCGCTCTGTTTGACGTCGAAGCCCTCGGCCAGGGCGGTCTGGCTGAGTACGTAGCTGGCGAGCACCACGCCCTGGCCGCCCACGCCGCTGATAAGGATGTTGAAGGCGGGCCGCGGGGTCATCGGGCATCCTTTCCGTCGCCGGCTTCTGGACCCGTGATGGCCCCGTACTTGCAGAGCTGGGAGCAGACGCCGCAGCCGTTGCACACGGAGGGATCGATCGTGACAAGCCGGTCCTTCGGCCCATTGTCGACGAGGTTCAGGGCCGTGCAGCCGGCGCGCAGGCAGGCCTTGCAGCCCGTGCACACCTCGGGGTCGACGTTGTAGGGGGGGCGCCGGACCCTGTACTGCAGCACGCACGGCGACGTGGCGATGACCACCGAGGGCTCGCGCGCCTCCAGTTCCTCCCTGAGAACCTGCTCGGTCTCCGCGACGTTCAGCGGGTCGAACTCGCGAACGCGCGTGATGCCGAGGGAGCGGACCAGAGCAGGGATGTCGACCTGCGGCGCCTCGCCGCCACCAAGCCTCGTCCCCATGCCGGGGTTGTCCTGGCCGCCGGTCATCGCCGTGGTGCGGTTGTCGAGAATGATGGTGAGCACGGGGCTGCGGTTGTACGCGACGTCCAGCAGGGAGGTGATGCCCGAGTGGAAGAAGGTACTGTCTCCGATGACCGCCACGGGGCGGTTCTTGCGGTCGGCGGATTCATCCATGACCTGCGCCATGCCGTGCGCCATGCTGATGCCGGCGCCCATGCAGGTGCTGCAGTGCATGGCCTCAAAGGGCGCGAGCGCGCCGAGACTGTAGCAGCCTATGTCGCCGGCGACGTAGGCGCGCATCTTCCGCAGCGCGACGAAGACGCCTCGGTGCGAGCAGCCGGGGCAGAGCGTCGGCGGCCGCTCCGGCAGACCGGTCTCGAGCGGCGCGGGAGTCTGCAGCAATGCGGGCTCCGCGCCGGGCACGCCGGCCGCGGTGAGCGTTCGCGCGACGAGGCCTGGGTCGAACTCACCGAGAAGCGGCAGGAGGTCCTTGCCGGCGTCCACCCGGATGCCCTGCAGCCGGATGAGCTCTTCGAGGAACGGGTCCAGCTCTTCGACGACGTACAGCTTGTCCACCTTGGCGCGGAAGTCGGCGATGAGCCTGCGGGGAGAGGGTACGTGAGCCCGAGCTTGAGGAAGCTGGCGCCTGGAAACGCCTCGCGGGCATAGCCGTAGGCCGCGCCCGAGGTGATGATGCCGACACCCGTGTCGCCGATCTCGACGCGGTTGAGCGGTGTGGTCTCGGCCCACTCGGCGATGTCCAGCAGGCGCTGTTCGATGAAGGCGTGCCGCAGTCGCGCGTGATGCGGCATCATCAGGTTCTTGGCCGGGTCACGGTCGAGCGTGGTGAGTGGCTCCGGCTCCGGCCCCCGCTCGCCGAGCTCGACGACTCCCTTCGAGTGCGACGTGCGAGTGGTCATGCGAAAGAGGACGGGCGCATCGAACTTCTCGCTCACGTCGTAGGCCGCTCCGATGTACTCGCGCGCCTCTTCCGCCTCGGACGGCTCGATCAGCGGCATCTTCGCGAACTTCGCGTACTGGCGGTTGTCCTGTTCGTCCTGCGAACTGTGCATCGCCTGGGTCGTCGGCCGAGACGATCACGAAGCCGCCTTTGACACCGATGTGCGAGGCCGAGAAGAAAGGGTCGGCGCCCACGTTCAGCCCGACGTGCTTCATACAGGCGAGCGTACGGGCGCCGGCGAGCGAAGCCCCAGTAGCCGCCTCGACCGCGACCTTCTCGTTGGGTGCCCACTCGCAGGTGACGTCCTCGTAGCGCACGAGCGCCTCGAGGATCTCCGTGCTGGGCGTGCCGGGGTACGCGGATGCGAAGCGCACGCCCGCCTCCCAGGCGCCACGGGCGATCGCCTCATTGCCCGACAGGATCACGAGTTCGCGTTCGGCGCTCGGGCATTCTGCTGTTGTCGTTGCGGCAACTGTCGTCGTCATGGATCGTCCTTCAGTCGCTGTCATCGGAGGAGCCGCCGGCACGCCGGCGGCGATGGTCGCCGTACCACGCCATACGGTCGAGCACATGGGCCGCCGCACGCGGCCAGGGGAGCACGACCGGGCAGTACCGCCCACCGCAGGCAAAGAGCGCCGGGCGCATGGGGAGATCGGGAACGTGGATGATCGGCTTGCCGGTGGTCGCGATGAGGTCCGCCGTGAGGTGGAGCAGATCCTGCTCCCAGGCGCTGAAGCCCGCGTACTCACCACTCGCCGTCAGGTCGCGTTCCTGCGAGGCGGTGTTGGGGACGCCGAGTACGGAGAGCATGACCACGGCGTCGAACGCCTCGCTGCCGGCCACGAGGCCAAGGACGTTGCCGGCCACGTCGCCGCCGGCCGATGCGACCATGTCAATCGGATTACGTCGGCTCCAGAAGGGCGGCAGCACCTTGTCGAGTTCCATGATGAGATCTGGCGGGAGCTCGGGCAGGGTAAGGCCGTGGCGCGCCACCTCGTCGGCCGCGAGCACGCCGGCGCCGCCGCCGTTGGTGACGACCGCGACGCGGCGACCCCGGGGCAGCGGGAGATGCGTGAGCGCGGCGCCGAGGTCGAGCGCCTCGTCGATGGCGGTACACGTGATGACACCGGCCGAGTACGCGGCGGCCTCGTAGACGGCTGCCGAACCCGCCATCGCGCCGGTGTGAGACGCCGCAGCCCGTCCACCGGCCTCGGTGAGTCCGCCGCGGATGACGACCACCGGCTTGACCGCCGTGGTCGCTGCGGCCACCTCGAGGAAGCGGCGGCCGTCCTCGATGCCCTCAACGTAGAGCAGCACGCACTCGGTGCGATCGTCGGTGCGCAGGTAGTCCAGCACGTCGATGAAGCTCACCTGCGCCTCGTTGCCGACGCCGATGAACTTGTCCAGGCCGATCTCGCGGCGCTCGGAGGCCTTGGTGATCTGGACGCCCAGGTTTCCCGACTGGGAGACCAGACTGAGGGGACCCTGCGGGGGGTGGAGCGTGATGAAGCCGGTGGCATGAAGACGGGTCTCGTTGGAAACGAGCCCCATGCAGTTGGGACCGATGACGGTCACGCCGGCCGAGGCGGCCAGCTCGGCGAGGTCCTGCTCCGCCTGGCGGCCTTCGTCTCCGGTCTCGGAGAACCCCGCGGCGATCAGGACGCCGACGCGTACGCCCCGGCGGCCGCACTGCTCGAGCACGGCCGGGATCTGCGCGCCCCCCACGGCGAGAAGCGCCATGTCCGGAGCCTCCGGAAGTTCCTCGACGCTGGCGTACACGGGCAGTCCAAAGAACTCGCCGCCCTTGGGGCTGACGGGATAGACCGGACCCTCGAAGCCACCATCGAGGATGTTGCGAAGCGCTGAGCCGCCCCACGTGCCGACGTTGTCGGACGCGCCGACCACGGCGACCGACCGCGGCGCGCACACGGCGCGCATGTCAGGCTGGAAGTCCCTGGACGGCGGAGCCTTCAACGGAGCTTCCCCGAGGATCACCAGCGCATCGGCCGCCACGGGACGGTCGCCGGCGATGATGAGCGGATTGACGTCGATCTCGCGAATCTCCGGATGGTCTTCGGCGATACGCGCGACGGCGAGCACGATGCGGGCCAGCGCGTGGCGGTCGACAGGCGGCTGGCCGCGGAACGAGTCGAGAAGCTCACGAGCGTGGATGAGATCGAAGAGCTCCACGACGTCGCGCTCGGTCCGGGGAGACGGGGAGAGCGCGACGTCGCGGAGCACCTCGGTCATCACGCCGCCGAGGCCGAACAGGACGACCGGGCCGAACGCGGCGTCCCGCTGCATGCCGACAAGGAACTCCCTGCTCCCCGGGATCATCTCCTCGACAAGGACTGCCTCGAGATCGTCGCCGGCGCGCTGCTCGATCTCCCGGTAGGCGCTCGCGACATCCTGAGGCGTGCCCAGACCGAGCGTCACGAGACCAGCGTCCGTCTTGTGGAGGATGCCGCCTCCGACCGCCTTGAGCGCGACGGCACCACCCAGACCGGCGGCGAGACGCAGGGCATCCTCCTCGCTGTGCGCAAGGCCCCCGCGCGGCACGGGGACATCGTACGCGGCGAGCAGCCGCTTGGCCTCCCACTCGTTCAGCGATCCTTTGCCGTCGGCGGCGGCGTCGCGGAAGAGCGCCGACCACTCCTCAGGTTTCTGCAGCTCCTGCGTCGACACCACACCTTCCTCCCCGACAGGGTGCGTCGCCCCGCCGTCCTCTGCAGTAATTGACTATATGATAATCATTTAGCTATTATGGTCAAGTAGCTGCATCGCCCTGCCTCGTGTCGGCCCGAAACGACTAGACTGCGCGTGACGATGACTCACGATGACGACATCTCCCTCGCCCCGGACAGCGCCAGTGAGAGCGCTGAGCGCTACGTACGCTCACTCATCTACTGGGGCGAGCTGGGTCCCGGTGACAAGCTGCCGCCGGCCACGGAGCTCGCCGCCGATCTCGGCATCTCGAGGGCGACGCTGCGGGTGGCGCTCAAGACCCTCGAGCGAGCCGGTTTCCTCGTCACCACACGCGGCGCGCACGGAGGATCGCGCGTCAGTGACACAGCGTCGCTCTCACGCGCCTGGGTACAGTGGATGACCGAACACGCCGACGAGCTTGAGGCCATCTTCGAGCTCCGCCGCACGGTGGAGCGGCGGCTGGCCGAACTGGCGGCGGAGCGGCGCGACGACGACGACCTCGCCGCCATCGAGTTGGCCCTCTCCAAGGAGAGCGAGGACCCCCAGCGGGCGTCGCTCTTTCAGGCCGACGCCGGCATCCACCGCAGCATCGCCCGCGCGGCCCGGAGCCCCCGCCTCGCCCAGGCGATGAACGATGTTCGCGCCGAGCTCTTCCTGCCTGTCGACCTGGCGCTTGTCGACGAGGAGCCGGTCGTCCACGAATCGCACGCCGCGATCGTGATCGCGATCGGCCGGGGCGACGCGGAACGCGCCGGCGAGGCCGCCGCCATGCACGTGGACCAGATCCTGCGGCTCATGCGCCGCGCCGCGGAGCGCGCCGGGGTCTCCGGCACGCCCCGCTGAATCACGCGAGCAGGTCAATCAGTCGAGCGGCTCGAAGCGCGCCTGGAAGAAGCGCAGATCACTCGGCTCGTAGACCATCTTCGAGACCTCTGACCGCGTCACGGTGGTCGTACACCTCGGCCACGGATTCGGCGACCACGTCCATGTGCGCCTGCGTGTAGACGCGGCGCGGTAGGGTGAGGCGGACGAGCTCGAGGTTCGGGCGCCGGTTCTGACCCGTCTGCGGGGTCCCGACCGGCGCTCACGTTGCCGCGCTCCATGGCGCGCACGCCACAGTCCAGGTAGAGCTCGGCGGCCAGCGCCTGCGCCGGGTAGAGGTCCTGGTCGAGGTGCGGCAGGAACGCCTTGGCATCGAGGAACACGCCGTGGCTCCCGATCGGCACGACGATGGGCACGCCGTAGGCCTGCAGCTTCTCGCCCGAGGTACTTGCACCTGGCCGACGCGCGCCCTGATGTGGTCGAACTGGACGCTCTCGCCGAGTCCGATGGCGACGGCCTCCATGTCGCGACCGGCCATGCCGCCGTACGTGTGGAGGCCCTCGTAGACGACGACCAGGTTGCGGCAGGCCTCGAAGACCTCCCACTCGTTGAGCGCCAGGAACCCGCCGATGTTGACGAGCGCGTCCTTCTTGGCGCTCATCGTGCAGCCGTCGGTGAGGCCACAGATCTCGAGGACGATCTCGGCGATGCTCTTGTCCGCGTACCCGGGCTCGCGCTCCTTGATGAAGTAGGCGTTCTCGGCCACGCGGGTGGCGTCGTGGATGATGCGGATGCCGTGCTCGTTGCAGAGCGCGCGGACCTTGTGCAGGTTGGCGAGGCTGATCGGCTGACCGCCGGCCATGTTCACGGCGGTGGCGATGCAGACGTAGGGGACGTGCTCGGCGCCGACCTCGTCGATGACTCTTCTGCAGCTTGGCGAGGTCGACGTCGCCCTTGAAGGGATGCAGGCTGGCCGGATCGTGCGCCTCGTCGATGATGACGTCGACGAAGCGGCCGCCGGCCAGCTCCTGGTGGAGGCGGGTGGTGGTGAAGTACATGTTGCCGGGGATCACGTCGCCGGGCTTGATGAGCGTCTGGCTGAGCAGGTGCTCGGCGCCCCGGCCCTGGTGCGTCGGCACCAGGTGCTTGTAGCCGTAGATCTCCTGGACCGCCGCCTCGAGGTGGTAGAAGTTGCGGCTGCCGGCGTAGGCCTCGTCGCCGAGCATCATGCCGGCCCACTGGCGGTCGCTCATCGCCGAGGTGCCGGAGTCGGTGAGCAGGTCGATGTAGACGTCCTCGCTCTTGCAGCAGGAAGGTGTTGTAGCCGGCCTCGCGGATGGCCGCCTCGCGCTCCTCGCGCGTGGTCATCTTGAGGGGCTCCACCATCTTGATCTTGAAGGGCTCCGCCCAGGAGCGCCGGCGTGGCTCGGTCATGGTTCCTCCATCGCGTGCGGTGTGGGCGACCGGTCGAGCGCCGCACGGCGGTCCCGGCCGCTCCGACACTTTCCATCATCAGTGGCACACAAGTCAAGAAATAGAGGACATACCTGCAAGAGAAGTCTTTTCCGGCGCCCTTTGACGGCTTTGCCTCGCCTCGGCTACAGTGCAGGACGATGCCTCCCGCGACTTCCCCGAACTCCAGAAGCGGCAAGGAAGAGGCCGAGCGCTGGCCGGCGCGCCTCGTCGGAGGACGGCTGCGCGAGGTGCGACGCGGGCGCGGCCTGACGCTCGACGACGTCGCGGGCTCGGCCGGCTTCACCAAGTCCTTCGTCAGCGCCGTGGAGCGCGGCGAGACGTCGCCCTCCATCGGGTCGCTCTACGCCATCTGCGAGGTGCTCGGCATCACCATGTCCGGCCTCTTCGAGACGGTCGAGACGCCGGGGAGCAACGTCGTCCGGCGCGCCGACGTCGAGGGCACCTACTTCGGCGGCGAGGGCGTGATCAACTACGTCCTCTCGCCGCGCGGTGAGCGGCGCGCCCAGGTGATCGAGACGCACATCGCCCCCGGAGGCTCCCCGGGTCCCGAGCCCTGGTCGCACAACGGCGAGCTCGTCATCGCGACGGTGCTCGAGGGCGCCGTCGAGTTCCGCTTCGGCGAGCGCACCACGACCGTGCAGGCCGGCGACACCGTCTCGTACTCGCCGGCCGAGCCGCACTCGTGGCGCAACCCGGACGCCGAGAACCCGGCGGTCGCCCTGTTCTTCGAAGTACCGGCGGAGTACTGAGACGGAGGATTCCGCCTTCCGGGGGAGCGGGATGGGCGCTGCCGGTCGCGACGTGATCTGCAGGGCGCTCGACGCCGGCAAGAACGTCGCTCGACGAGCAGGAGGGCAAGATCCTCCTCGCCATGTACGGGGTGCCCACTCCCGCGGGGACCGTCGTGCACGACGCGCAGCGAGCGGCGGCCGTGGTCGAGGCGCTCGGCCGACCGGCCGTCCTCAAGGCGCTGGGGCCGGACATCCAGCACAAGAGCGACCTCGGCCTGGTCGAGCTCGACGTGCGGGACGCGGCTGCCGCCCGCGCCGCCTACCACCGCATCGTCGACCGTGCTGCCGGACGAGCCGACGGCGGCGTGCTCGTCGAGGAACTCGTGCCGCACGAGCGCGAGCTGCTCGTCGGCATGCGCCGTGACCCGCAGTTCGGCGCCGTGATCGCCTTCGGCCTCGGCGGCATCTTCACCGAGGCGGTCGCCGACGTGGCGTTCGCGCTCGCGCCGCTGGACGACGCGGATACGCAGGCGTTGACGGCCGAGCTCCGCGCGCAGCGCCTGCTCGGCCCCCTCCGCGGTCTCCCCCGAGTCGACACCGATCAGCTCCACGGGATCATCGGTGCGGTCGCGCAGATGGCGGCGGACCACCCGGAGATCTCCGAGATCGACGTGAACCCGCTGCTCGTCTCGGGCACGCACCTGGTCGCCGCCGACGCGCTCGTGATCCTGGCCGAGCCCCACGGCGACGCCGCCTCCGGACACGGCGTGCGACAGGCGCACCGCGACCTGCGCTCCGTCTTCGCGCCCGCGTCCGTCGCCGTCGTCGGCGCTTCCGGCGATGCCACCAAGTGGGGCGGCTCAGTACTTATGAACCTGATCGGCGGGGGGTTCCAGGGAGCGATCTACCCCATCAACCCGCGCGGCGGCACGATCATGGGGCTACAGGCGTATGCGTCCCCCGACGAACTCCCCGGACGGCCGGACCTCGTCATCGTCGCGCTCGGCGGCGCGGCGGCCGCTCCGGTCGTCGAGGACTGCGGCCGGCGCGGGATACCCGCGGTGATCGTCATCGCCGCCGGCTTCGCCGAGGCCGGCGACGAGGGGCTGGCGCAGCAAGAGCTTCTCGCCCGCGCCGCCGACGACGGCGGCGTCACGCTCGTGGGCCCAAACTGCATGGGCGTGCTCTGCACGAGCTCGCACCTCAGCGCCGTCGGCTTCGTCACTCTGCGGCCGGACCCGGGCCCGCTCAGCGTGATCTCGCAGTCGGGCAACATCGGCACGCAGCTGCTGATGACGGCAGAGCGCCGGGGCATCGGCGTGGAGAAGTTCGTGAGCAGCGGCAACCAGGCGACGACCGACGCGAACGACCTGCTCGAGTACCTGGCCGGCGACGCGCAGACCCGGGTCATCGCGATGTACCTCGAGGGTATCGGCGACGGCCGCCGCTTCTACGACATCGCGCGCGCGACGACGCCGCGCAAGCCGGTCATCGTCGTGCGCGGCGGCCTCAGCGCGCTGGGGCGCCAGGCGGCCAGCTCGCACACCGGCGCGCTGGCCGGCTCGGCCGAGGTCTTCCGGGCGGCCGCCCGGCAGGCCGGGGTGATCACGACCACGGATCCGGACGAAGCGCTCGACGTCGCCGCGCTGCTGGCCTACCAGCCGCTCCCCGCCGGGAACCGGGTCGCCGTCGTGACCCTGGGCGGCGGCTGGGGCGTCCTCACGGCCGACCTGCTCGCAGCGCATGGTCTTCAGCTCGCCCAGCTGCCGCCGGATACGATCGCCGCCATCGACGAGCTCCTCCCGCCGTTCTGGAGCCGGGGCAACCCGGTGGACCTCGTCGCGACCGTGTCGGCCGGCGTCCCCGAGCGGACCATCGAGCTGGTCGCCGCCTGCGACGATGTGGACAGCGTCATCACCCTGGCGCTCTTCGGGAGCCCGAGCAGCGGGAGGTCGGGGCAGGGTCGCCCGGCGGCGGACGAGGATCCGCGTGACGGCGGCGACAACGACGTGGGAGCAGCCGACGATCCGCTGGCCGAGTTCAACGACCGCGAGCGCGCCCTGCTCGAGCATCTCGCCATCGTCGGCGAGCGAACGGGGAAGCCGATCGTGAGCGTGCCGCTCTGCCCGGTGGAGCGCTCCGTGTTCCCGTCGCTCGGCGCGTGCGCGCCCATCCTGCTGCCCACGCCTCCCGCAGCCGTCGGCGCGCTGGCGCGAGCGACCTGGTACGCGACGCATCCGATCCGTCAGCGGAAGCGGTCAAGCCCGAAGCGCGCATAGGGCAGGGCCCGGCCTTCGGCCAGGTCCGCCACCCACTCCCCGACGAGCGGCGTGAACTTGGCCCCGTGGCCCGAGCAGGGGGAGCACACGACGATCGGACCCACGCGGTCGAGGATGAAGCCCTCGTCCGGCGTCCACGTGTAGAGGCAGGTGTACTCGGCGACGGGGTCCGGATCAAGGCCGGGCCATGAGCGGCGCACGTGGTCGACGACCCGCCGCCGCCCGGCCGCGTCGATGCGCCCGTCGCGCTCGTCCGCCGTCGTCACCGGTCCGGGATCGTGCTCGGCGATCTTCACGTTGCCGGCGACGAGGCCGTCGGGTCCGCCGGGGAGCGCGTAGACGCTGATCGCGCCGTCCCCGTAGACGACGACGGGCCAGGGCGCCCGCCCTTCGGCACGCATCGCTTCGGCCGGAGCGAAGTGGAAGACCTGCTGCTGCGTCACCGTCAGCGGCGGCAGGTCGACGACGCCGGCCAGCAATGGGGAGAGCCACGGGCCGGCGGCGGCGACCACGACCTCGGCCGCGATCGGGCCGGCGGCGGTATGGACACGGACGCCGCCGGCCTCCTCTTCGATCGAGAGCGCCGGCGTCTCGTGCTCCACGCGGGCGCCGGCCTCCCGGGCGAGGCGCAGCATCTCGGCGACGGCGAGCTCAGGGTCGACCACGCCTGCGTCGGGCTGGTGCAGGACTTCGCCGTCGAGGCGCACCTGTGGCCAGCGCGCGGCGGCCACGGCGGCCGTGACGAGCTCGCAGGGCACGTCGGCCGCGGAGAGCACTTCGTGGAGGCGCCGCGGCTCCCGGCCGATCCCACACTCGAGCGCGCCCGTCGTCGTCAGCAGTTGCGTGCCGGCGAGCTGCTCGAGCTCTCTCCACAACTCCAACGCCCGCCCGGTCATCTCGAGGTAGTCCGGGTCGAGGTACGACCGCCGCACGATGCGCGTGCTGCCATGCGAGCTCCCCTCGCGGTGCCCCGGAGCTCGCGCCTCGAGCGTCAGCACCTCGTGCCCGCGACGGGCGAGGGCAAGCGTGGAGGCCGCGCCCATGAGGCCCGCTCCGATGACGATCACGCTCGCCCGATTCTCAGCCACGCCCGTCTCCCTTCGTGCTCGATGGTCCCGGGCCGCGGTGAACGATCCCCGCGCGCCGCCGGTGCACCCAGCCCTGTACCCGCGCCGGCCGCGCCTCCACACCTCACCGCGCGGCCGGCGCGTGCCCGGTTACCCTCGGGGTAAGCTCAGCACCAGATGAAGACCTTCTGGCGCATCCTCAAACTGCTCGGCGACTACAAGTGGCTCACCATCGCGGGCTTCGCGCTGGCCTTCGCCCAGATGGGCCTCGGCCTGCTCGTGCCGCGCATCATCCAGCTGACCATCAACAACGCCCTGCTCGGCGGCGAGACGGGCCTGCTCGTCACGTACGGGCTCGCTCTGCTCGGCATCGCTCTTGTACGCTTCGTCGTCGGCGTCCTGCGGCGCCTCGCCAGCGGCAAGGCCAGCCTCGGGATCGAGTACGACCTGCGCAACCGGATGTGGAGCCACGTCCTGCGCCAGTCGTTCAGCTACTTCGACCGCTGGCCCACAGGCCAGCTCATGAGCCGGGCGATGAGCGACGTCCAGAACGTGCGCATGTTCCTCGGCTACGGGCTCGTCTTCTTCGCCACCAACATCGTGATGATGGTCGCCATCGCCGTCATCCTCTTCTTCATGGACTGGCAGCTGGCGCTGCTCTCTCTGGCCTTCATGCCGTTCCTGCTGCTGGTGACGATCCGCTTCAGCCTTCGCCTGAAGCCGATTCTCAAGGACGTGCAGCAGAAGATCGCCGACGTGACCGCGGCGGCCGAGGAGAACGTGGTCGGCAGCCGCATCGTGCGCATCTTCGCGCGCGAGGACGACGAGCTCGTCAAGTTCAGCGACCGCAGCTACAAGGTCTTCGAGGCGAGCGTCGCCGCGGCGCGCATCCGGGCCGTCTACATCCCGCTGATCGCCTTCATCCCCAACCTGGCCGTCGCCTTCCTCCTGTACTACGGCGGCCGCCAGGTCATCGACGGCAGCCTGAGCCTGGGCTCGCTTGTCGCCTTCTACAGCTACCTGATGATGCTCGTGTACCCGGCCCAGGTGATCGGCTGGCTGACCGGCCTCGCGCAGCGGGCGATCGCGAGCGGCGAGCGGGTCTACGAAGTGCTGGACTCGCCGCTCGAGATGACGGAGCGGCCGGACGCGAAGCCGCTGGCCGGGGCGCTCGGGTTGCCGGCCGGCGCCGGACCCTCGGGCCCCGCCGGCGTTGCTCCTGGCCCCGCCGGGGCCGTCACCTTCGACGACGTCTGGTTCAGCTACGTCGACCGGCCGGTGCTGCAGGGCGTCAGCCTCGAGGTCCCGGCCGGGCGCACCCTCGCCCTCGTCGGCCACACCGGCTGCGGCAAGACGACGCTCACCAACCTGGTGCCGCGCTTCTACGACACAGGCGCCGGACGCGTCCTTATCGACGGCCAGGACGTGCGCGACCTGCAGCTGGCCGATCTGCGCAGCCACATCGGCATCGTCACCCAAGACCCGTTCCTCTTCAGCGCCTCGATCGCCGAGAACATCCGCTTCGGCCGGCCGGAGGCGACCGACGACGAGGTGCAGACGGCGGCGAGGGCCGCGCAGGCCGACGACTTCATCGAGGCCCTCCCCGAGGGCTACGAGACGGTCGTCGGCGAGCGCGGCTTCACGCTCAGCGGCGGCCAGCGGCAGCGCATCGCGATCGCGCGGGCGCTGGTCATGGACCCGCGCATCCTGATCCTCGACGACGCCACCAGCAGCGTCGACGTCGAGACGGAGTTCAGGATCAGGGCCGCGCTCCAGGAAGTGATGCGCGGCCGCACCACCTTCATCATCGCCCACCGGCCGAGCACCATCTCGCTGGCCGACGAGGTCGTGGTGCTCGACCACGGTCAGATCGAGGAGCGCGGCGCGCACGAGGACCTGATGGCGGCGGGCGGCCTCTACGCGCACATGTTCGGCGACGCCGAGCGCGAGGGCTGCGAGCTGGATGACGCCGCCGTCGAGGAAGCGGTGGCCGGCGGTGGCCGGGCGGCCGGCGGCGCAGCCGGACCGGCAGGCTCGGGGAGCGCGACCTGATGGCGACCGCATCCCGCCACAGCGGCCCGCACGGCACCGGCGCCAGCCTCGAGGAGCTCAAGGGCTGGCGCGCGTTCCTGCACCTGGCGAGCGAGCTGAAGCTCTCGCGCCTCGCTCGCCTCGCCTATCCCTACCGCCGCCGCGCCGCGTTCAGCATCGTCGCCATGGTCGCGGTCACACTCTCCGGCCTCGCCGTGCCGTACCTGCTCAAGGTCGCCATCGACGGCGGCATCATCGCCAAGGACCTCGACGTCCTGACCTGGGTCATCGTCGCCTTCGTCGCCGTCAGCCTGGTCAACCTCGGCGCCAGCTACCTGCAGACGTACCTCACGAGCTGGGTGGGGTCGCACATCATCTTCGACCTGCGGCGCCAGCTCTTCGCCCATCTGCAGAAGCTCAGCCTCGACTTCTTCAGCCGCCAAAAGACCGGCTGGATCGTGAGCCGCCTCACCAACGACATCGACGCGCTCGACCAGCTCGTCACCGAGGGCGTCACGTCACTGGTCACCAACTCGCTGATGTTCATCGGGTCCATCGTGTTCCTCTTCATCCTCGACTGGCGCCTCGCCCTCGCCATCTTCTGCGTGATGCCGTTTCTGCTGATCGCCACGCTCATGTTCCGCTCACGCTCAGCGGTCGCCTACGCCCAGGTGCGCAACAAGATCGGTGACGTGAGCGCCCACCTCCAGGAGTCGATCTCGGGGGTCAAGGTGCTCAAGGCGTTCCGCCGCGAGCAGAGCGACTACGAGCGTCTGCAGGTCGCCAATGCCGCCTACCGCGACGCCAACATGCGCACGGTCGTGCAGAGCGGTGTCTACTTCCCGTTCGTCGAGCTGATCTCCGCGTGCGCCGTGGTCATCGTCATCTGGTACGGCGGCGCGCTGGTCGCCGGCAACGCCATCGAGGTCGGTGTGCTGGTCGCCTTCATCGGCTACCTGAACAGCTTCTTCGACCCGCTGCAGCAGCTCAGCCAGCTCTACAACACCTTCCAGGCGTCGATGGCCGCGGTGCAGAAGATCTACAAGGTCCTCGACACCGACCCCGACATGCTCGACGCGCCCGACGCCGTCGACCTGCCGGACGTCCACGGTTCGGTCGAGCTCAAGGACGTGACCTTCGGCTACGACGCGGACAAGCCGGTGCTACGCGACATCGAGCTGACGATCCCGGCGGGGAAGACCGTCGCGCTCGTCGGCGCCACCGGCGCCGGCAAGTCGACGGTCATCAAGCTGCTGGCGCGCTTCTACGACCCGGATGAGGGCGCCGTCCTCATCGACGGCCACGACCTGCGCCGCGTGACGCAGCACTCGCTGCGCGAGCAGCTGGCCGTCGTGCCGCAGGAGGCCTTCCTCTTCAGCGGCAGCGTGCTCGACAACATCCGCTTCGCGCGCCCCTCCGCGGGAGACGAGGAGGTCAAGCGCGTCGCCCGCATCGTCGGCGTGCACGACTTCGTCTCCGGCCTGCCGGACGGCTACGACACCGAGGTGCAGGAGGGCGGGTCGGCGCTGAGCACCGGGCAGCGGCAGCTGATCAGCTTCGCGCGGGCGCTGCTCGCCGACCCCCGGATCCTGATCCTCGACGAGGCCACAAGCAGCGTCGACGCCGAGAGCGAACGCCGGATCGAGCGCGCCATGGAGGTGCTCTTCAGCGGGCGCACCAGCATCATCGTCGCCCATCGCCTGAGCACCGTGCGGTACGCCGATGAGATCGTCGTCGTGGACGGCGGCCGCATCGTCGAGCGCGGGACGCACGATGAGCTGGTCGCCGCCGAGGGTCGCTACGCCGGTCTCTACCGCGACTGGGAGGCGACCGGGCTGGCGCTCTGAGCTGCGGCCACGTGGCGCACAGGCTCGCCGACCGTCGGCTCTGCCCAAGCCCCTCGCCTGGTCTTGATCCCCTCGTGGCCGAGGGACGACCGTATCCGTCTGGACATATCCTAAGGATTCCCTTAGGGTTCACGTCGCGCAGCCCCGCGCAAGCTCGACCCGGATCGAGCTGCACTCTCAGAGGAGGTCTCATCGTGTTCACGACTGTCCGTTCCCGGCGCTGGCCCCGACTGGCGCTGGTCATGGCCCTTGCCACGCTCCTCGTCCTCTTGGTCGCCGCGTGCGGCTCTTCCTCGAACGAGTCGGCGTCGACCCAGTCCCAGGTGCAGGCCGACCAGCTGATCGTCGCGACGACCACGAGCCTGAATGACTCAGGACTCCTCGAGGATGTCATCCTGCCGGCCTACAAGGAGATGTTCCCGGACGTGACCGTGAAGGTCGTGGCCGTGGGCTCCGGAGAAGCCATGGCCATGGGCGCCAAGGGTGAGGCCGACGTGCTGATGGTGCACTCGCCCGACGACGAGGCGCAGTTCATGGCCGACGGCAACGGCACCCTGCGGCTGCCGTTCGCCTACAACTACTTCGTCATCGTCGGCCCCAAGGACGATCCCGCGGGCGTGGCCAAGGCCACGGACGCCACCGCCGCGTTCACGGCGATCGCCGAGTCCGGGAGCACCTTCGTGTCACGCGGCGATGAGTCCGGGACCAACAAGAAGGAACTCAAGATCTGGGAGTCGGCCGGCATCACGCCGGAGGGCGACTGGTACATCAGCACCGGTCAAGGCATGGGCGAGACGCTGCGCATCGCCAGCGAGAAGCAGGGGTACACGCTCACCGACCTCGGCACCTTCCTCAGCCAGCAGGAGACGCTCGACCTGGCCGTGCTCTCCCAGGAGTCGGAAGACCTGAAGAACGTCTACGACGTCATCATCGTGAACCAGAACAAGTTCCCCACGGTGAACGCGGCCTCCAGCGAGCAGATGGCGCAGCTGCTCGTGAGCAAGACGGGCCAGGAGGAGCTCGCAAGGTACGGCGAGGCTGAGTACGGGCAGCCCCTGTTCTACCCGAACGCGAACAGTCTCGGCGAGTATTGAGGGCGAGGCCGGCGTGACGTAGTCTCGCCGGCATCATGCAGGTCATCTGGGACGGCATAAGCGAGGCCATGCGCCTCATCTTCGGCGGAGACGCCGACGTACTGCAGATCACGCTGCGCTCGCTGTGGGTCTCGGGGCTTGCGCTGCTCATCGCGGTGCTCGTCGGCGTCCCCGTCGGCAGCCTGATCGCGCTGCGCCACTTCAGGGGGCGTCGGCTGGTGGTCACGACCATCAACACGGGGATGGCCGCGCCGCCCGTCGTCGTCGGTCTGCTCGTGGCGATGTTCCTCACCCGGAACGGGCCGCTCGGTCAGTTCCGGCTGCTCTACAGCACCTGGGCGATGGTCATCGCCCAGGTGATCATCGCCTTCCCCATCGTCGCCGGCCTCTCGCTGGCGGCGCTGCAGCAGCTCGACCTCGGACTGCGGCAGCAGATCGCCGCCCTGGGCGCCGGGCGCTTCCAGGCGTTCGTCGCCCAGCTCCGCGAGATCCGCATCGCCTTGCTGGCCGCGGTGATGGCCGCCTTCGGGGCGGTGATCAGCGAGGTCGGCGCCGTGATCATGGTGGGCGGCAACATCAAGGGGCAGACGCAGGTGCTCACCGGGGCCATCGTGCAGGAGACGCGGATCGGCCGCTTCGCCATCGCCATCGCGCTGGCCATCATCCTCATGACGCTGGCCTTCGGCACCAACCTGGCGTTGACGCTGATCCAGCAGAAGGGGCGACAGTCCGGATGAGTGCGTCCGCCACGCCGATCATGGTCGCGCGCGACCTGAGCGTGGTCCGCGGCGGGCGAACCCTCGTCCATGTTGAGCGCTTCGAGGTGCGACGCGGACTGGTACACGTACTTCTCGGTCCCAACGGCGCCGGCAAGAGCACCTTGCTGAAGGCGCTGAACGGGCTGGAGCAGGCGGATGGGACGCTCGAGTTCGAGGGGCATCCGGTCCGGGGGTCCGCCGCCCGCCTTGCCCTGCGGCGCCGCACGGCGGCCGTCTCGCAGAAGCCGTACCTCCTGAATACGTCGGTGCTCGACAACGTGGCCAGTGGGCTCCGGTACCGCGGCGTGCGGAAGCGCGACGCGCGTGCCACGGCCAGGACGGCGCTGGACGATGCTCGGACGTCTCCCATCTGGCCTCCCGCAGGCCCGGAAGGCTCTCGGGAGGCGAGGCCCAGAGAGTGAGCATCGCGCGTGCGCTGGCTTGCGACCCCGCGATCCTGTTCCTGGACGAACCGATCGCGGCGCTCGACCCGCCGACGCGGCGCAGCCTCGTGGACGACCTTCTGCAGATCCTCGACAGTCGCGGCATCGCCGCCGTGTGGGTCACCCACGACCGCGACGAGGCGCTCGCCGTCGGCGACAGCGTCACCTTCATCGAGCGGGGAGAGGTCGTGCAGACCGGCCCGGCGATGGACGTGTTCTCGCGGCCGGCGACCGAGTCGTTCGCCGCGTTCCTGGGCCTGGACAGCTATCTCGAGGGGACCGTCGTGGCCGGACCCGCCGGCGACCTGCGCTTCATCCTGCGCGACGGTCAGGAGCTGTCGTGCGGAGAGGCGCCGCTGGGACACGCGGTCGCCTGCATCCCGCCCGAGGACGTGGTGCTGCTCACGACGACGCCGGAGCACAACATGAGTCTGCGCAACGTCCTGCGGGGCACGGTGACGGAGGTGCGGCCGGACGGCCGTCTGCTGCGCGTGAGCGTAGCGGCAGACGGCCTCGAGATCGCCGCGCTGGTGACGAAGGCGGCGTTCGAGGAGCTCGGCCTGAGCATCGGCTCGCCGGTGGCCGCCGCCTTCAAGGCGGCGGCCCTCCATCCCATCCCTCGGCACGAACGGCCGGAGCAGACGCCTTGACCAGCGGACGCCAGCTTGTGTCTCCGCGAGCGAGGCAGACGCCGAGGCATGAAGTGGGGGTCGCTCGTCGCCGGACACCGGCTACGCGAGAGCCATGACGACGCCGGTCTCGCGCGTCCCGTAGCCTCCAAGTTCGCTGACCTCCCGCTTGAACTCATCATCCTTCAGCAGACCGAGTAGCGGCGCGAGCAGCTCGCTCTCGTAGTGCTCGCGCGGGGTCACGAGGTCGTATCGCTCTTCGACGAGCGGGACGAAGTCGAGGCCGTGGGCCTTGGCCGCCGGCAGGATACCGAGGGCCACGTCGGCGGCGCCCTCGGCGACCGCTCGCGCGACTGCGTCGTGGGTCATCATCTCGTCCTCGTAGCCGGCGACCCGCACCGGATCGACGCCGCCGGTCGCCAGCAGCCGGTCGAGCCAGACGCGCGTGCCGGAGCCGCGATTGCGGTTCACGAGACGCGCGCCGGCGCCGACGGCGCCGGCCAGATCCACCAGGCCACGAGGATTGCCGGCGGGGACGATGAGGCCCTGCTGTCGATGCGCGAGCGTGATCAGCATGAGGGCGCGGCCCGGGAACAGGGCCCGCGCGTATGAGCGGTTGAAGTCGCCGCTCTCCGCATCGAAGAGGTGACAGCCGGCCACATGACCGAGTCCGTGGCGCAGGGCGATGAGGCCCTCAAGGCTGCCCATCGCCATGGTCACGACCTCCGGGCCCTTCTGATCCTCGCGCAGCCGTCGCGCGAGCAGGTCGAGGGCGAGGTCGTCGCTCCCCAGTATGACGAGGAGTCCGCGCTCGCCCTCCTCCGGCAGCACCATGAAGTTGACGGCGTAGGCGCGGGCTGTCGCGCAGTAGAACTTCTCCACGTACCCCTTGGTGGGCCGGGTCTCGACGAGCTCGACGAGGCCGGCCTGCTCGAGGCTCAGGATGTGGTGCCGGACCCACGCCGGGTGATGGCCGACCACGACGCCGAGCTGCGTGAGCGTCGCCGGCCCCCGCATGAGCAGGCGCAGCAGCCGCAGGCGCTCGTCGTTGGCGAGCACGCGGACGGCGTCGATGGCGTCGATGTGGCTGATCTCTTCCAAGGCAAGTCCTTCATGCGGGGTGTCCGCCGCCGGAATGACGCTAAGTCCCGAGTTTAGGGTGACCCGGCACGGAGGGCGGTGTCAACCATTCGCTGCGAACACGACAGCGCCCCGTATCATTCAACTCGCGGGCGCCGCGGGCGCCGGCCCTGCCGGCCCGCGGGGCCCCATGTCCTTCGGAGCGCGCACGTCGCGCCAGGAGAGCTGGAAGACGCTCACGAGGATCGCCACGGCGGCGCTGGTCCACAGCACGGTGCTGACGCCGAAGGCGTCGGCGAGCGGCCCGGCCAGCGCGAGTCCCGCCGGGTAGAAGGCCAGAGAGCCGAGGTAGTCATAGCTCGAGACGCGCGAGATCATGCCGGGAGCCACGACACGCTGCATGCACGTGGTCCAGAAGGGGTCGTACAGTCCCCACTCGACGCCCATGAAAGCTAGCGAGACATACAGCATCCAGACCGGCGCCTCCATGGCGAGGAGCGCGACGGGAACGGCGGCGAGGCTCATGCCGGCGGCGATCACGAGCATGGGGCGCCTTGGCCGCCAGCGCATGCTGAGCAGGCCGCCGGCGATCTGCCCGACGCCCATCGCCGCCGAGGTGAAGCCCCACGTGCGCGCGCCGTCGTAGACGTCGCGCGCGACGATCGGCCCGAGCACCTGGATGGGACCCTCGATGGCGAAGAGGAACATCGAGACGCCGGCGACCATGACCCACAGCCAGGTGTGACTCGTGAACTCGCGCCAGCCGGCGCTCAGGTCGCGCACGAAGCTGGCGCCGCCCGGCGCCCCGGACACCATCTCACCTCCGGCCGCCATCTCCTCGCCGGCCAAGGCGCGAGCGGGTCCGGCGGGCCTGGCGGCTGGCTCCCGCCGGCCGCGAAAGGCCGCTGGCCGTAGCCGCAGCAGGAACCAGGCGCTCGCGAGGTACGTGAGCCCATCGATGCCGATGCCCCAGCCGGGACCGACAGCCGACACGACGAGGCCGGCGAGCACGGCGCCGAGAGTGATGGACACGCTCATCACGAGGCTGCTGAGCGCGTTGGCCTGCTGAAGCCGCGGGCTGCTCACCACCTGCGGGATGAGGCCGACCGCAGCCGGCCTGAAGAAGGCCTCGCACACGCCCATGCCGACCTGCAGCAGCGCGAGGTGCCACACCTCCGCCACCCCGGCGATGAGCAGCGCCGCCGTGGTGCACTGAAGAGCGAAGCGCAGCAGATCCGCGACCACCATCACCTTCTGGCGCGGCAGCCGGTCGGCCCACACGCCGCCGACGAGGAGGAAGATGGCCAGCGGCACCAGGTTGGCGGCCTCCACAATGCCGATGTCGGTCGCCGTGCCCCCGATCTCGAGCACGGCGAAGGGCAGGGCGACCAGCGTGAACATGATGCCGACCACGGACGTGGCCTGCCCGAAGAACAACTTGCGGAACTCGGGCTCCCGGAGGGCGGAGAAGTTGTCGGCGAGGTTCGTCACGCGAGCATCCTACTTGGCGCGCGGAATCGCCGGGCGCGGCGGACATCCGGCGCCGCGGCCGGCTACTCGATGTGCGGCAGCCAGCGCAGCCAGGTGGGCAGCCACCAGTTCCAGCGACCAAGGAGGCGCATGGCGGCAGGCACCATCAGGACGCGGATCACGGTGGCATCGAAGGCGACGGCGACCGCGAGCCCGATGCCGATGGCCTTGGTGACGACGATGGACGTGAACGCGAACGACAGCCCGACGACGACGATGATCAGCGCCGCGCTGGTGACGATGCGGCCGGTGCGCGCGAGCCCGAAGCCCACCGCGCGGATGTTGTCGTGCGTCGCGTCCCACTCCTCGCGCATGCGCGAGAGGAGGAAGACCTCGTAGTCCATGGACACGCCGAACACGGTGCAGAAGAGGATCACCGGGAGCTCGGCGTCGATCGCTCCGGTCGCCGTGAACTGGAACAGCCCCTCGAGGTGGCCCTCCTGAAAGATCCAGACCATGGCCCCGTAGCCGGCGAGAAGCGAGCAGATGTTCATGACCACGGCCTTCACCGGCAGTACGACACTCCGCAGCATCAGGAGGAGGACGAGGCCGGTGACGCCGACGACGAAGGCGATGATCCAGGGGAAGCGGCTGTAGATGGCGTCGACGAAGTCGTAGACGGTCAGCGAGGAGCCGGCGACATAGGTCGCCGCTCCCGGTGGACCACCGGCCTCGAGGATGTCAACGGCGAGAGCCTGCGCCTCCTCCGAGGTCGGTGGCTGCTCGGGCACGACGCGGAACAAGGTGGTGCCCGGCGCCGTGGTCGCGGCGGCGAGCTTCTGCGCCGCCTTGACCTGCTGGGCGCCAAGCATGCCCTGGATGATGCCGGGCAAGCCGGGCTGGCCCGCCTGAAGTCCAGTGTCCTCGGGCGGGCTCTCCGTCGAGGCCGTTTCGACCCCCCGCCAGAACGCGGCCACGCCGTCGGCCGACTCCATGCCCGGCAGCGTGACGATGCTGGTCACCCGGTCCACGCCGGAGAGGCCCGCGAGCTCCTGCCCGTATGCGTACAGTCGCTCGAGGTTCGCCGGCGCGAAGGGGTCCTGATCGCCGTCCCACGTCACGAGCACCTCGATCGGCGAGAGGGCGGCCACGTCGAAGCGCTCCTGGAGAAGGTCGTAGCCCTGCCGCGACTCGGAATCGCGAGGCAGGGCCGTCGCCCCGGGAATCTCGGACTTGATGCTTAGGACGGGCCACGCGAACACGGCCACGAGCGCGATCGTCCCGATGAGCACGGGGACCGGATGTCGCATCACCCAGTCGCTCCAGCGACGCCAGAACAGTCCGTCGCCGTTCTTGCGCCCGATGACGCGCAGCGAGTTCACCTTGGGCCCGAGCAGGCCGAGGAGCGCCGGCAGCAGCGTGAGCGCGGCCAGGACGCTGACGAGCACGACGAGCGCGCCGCCCAGTCCCATCGAACGCATCGACATGTACGGGATGATCATGAGCCCGAGCAGGCCGACGACCACGGTGACGCCGCTGAAGAAGATGGAACGGCCGGCGTAGGCGACCGTCATCTCCACCGCGTCGGCGACGTCATGACCGGCGGCGAGTTCCTCACGGAACCGGCCGACCATGAAGAGCGCGTAGTCGATACCCACCGCGAGGCCGAGCAGGGTGGCGACGTTCATCGCGAACACCGAGATGTCCAGCACCTGGGCGAGCAGCCAGAAGAGACCCAGCGTCACGGTCACGGCCATGCCGCCGCCGATCACCGGCAGGGCGGCCGCGACCAGGGTGCCGAAGATCAGCACGAGCACGATGATCGCCACAGGGATCGTGTAGCTCTCGGCGGTGCGGAGGTCCTCGGCGGAGCGCTGCTCGATCTCGGCGTAGACGGCCGGGTCGCCGGTGAGAAGGGCGGTCAGCCCAGTGGGCGTCAGTGTCCGGCGAAGCGCCGGGATCTGTGCCTGCACCTCCTCGCTCGTGCCGTCGAACTCGAGCACGGCGAACGTCGCGCGGCCGTCGCGCGAGATGAAGCCGGAGTCGCCCGTGCTCTGCGCCGTGCGCACGCCGATGAGGCCCTCGAGGCCGGCGTCCTCGACGCCGGCCAGCGCCTCCCGGACCTGCGCCTGGAAGGCCGGACTGCGCGCCGAGAGCGTGTCGCTGCTGAAGACGATGGTGAGGCTCGCAGGCCCGAAGCCGAGCCGCTTCTGCATCTCTCGCTGGCCTTGCTGGGAGGGCGACCCTGGGTGGGTGAACCCGCCGCCCTTGAGTTGAGCGGCGACGCTCAGGCTCGCCAGGAGGCCGGCGGCAAACGCCAGCGACCAGAGCATGACGATGAGTTTGCGGCGGCGATACGCGAGCCGCCCAAGCGTTGCGAACACCCCGGGGCCCTCCTTCTTCAGACGGCCGCGACCGTTCAAGAGGATATACTACGCGCGACGAGGCACCCGCTTCCGGGCGGGCTATCGACGATCATGGCTGAACAGACTGAACGGACATCTGCTGGCGGTGTCGTCGTCCGCATGGACGGCGGTGTCGAGGTCTGTCTCATCCGGCCCACCGGGCGCTCCGTGTGGGGTCTCCCCAAGGGGGGCGTCGAGGAGGGTGAGACTCTCGCCGAGACGGCCCTGCGCGAGATCGCCGAGGAGACCGGCCTGCTCGGCATCGTGGAGCAGGAGCTCGGCGCCATCGACTACTCCTTCTACTCTCGCGAGCAGCACGGCCGCATCCACAAGACCGTGCACTACTTCCTCGTTCGCGCCACGGGAGGCGACACGTCGCAGCACGACCACGAGGTGAGCGACGCTTGCTGGGTTCGACTGCGTCAGGCGCTGCGTCTCATGACCTATCCCAACGAGCGGGAGATGGTCCGCCGCGCCGCCGAAGCGCTGGGTCGCCCCGTAGGCGACTGACCGTCCGCGAACGACCGGCGGCGCCTCGCCGGCCGGCCCCTACACCCAGGCGAGCGTCTGGTGTGAGCTGCGGGCCTCCGCCATGCCGCGGCTCAGACCGGTGCGCATCTCGTCGGCGCTCACGTCGACCATGTCGTAGTGCGCCAGCGCGAAGGTGAACGCCGGCGCTCCGCGGCGCTCGGCGCAGTGGTCCAGCTCCCTGCGGAGCCGCTCGGCGGCTCCCGCGAGGCCCCGGCGGCTGACGTCCGGCAGGACCAGCAGGAAGGCGCCGTCCTGCGCGAGTCCGACACTGTCGTAGCGGCGCAGGTTGTCGCGCAGACAATCGCCGATCTCGCGCAAGATGGCACGATCCCAGGTGACCGTCCCCGCCAGGATCCGCTCGTCCCCACCGTCGTCCAGCGCCAGCTCCAGCAACCCGAGCGGGAGGTCCATTCGCCGACAGCGCTCCACTTCGAGAGAGAGGCGATCGTCGAGTTCGTCGGGCTTGATCGCGCCGGTGTCGCCGTCGACGGTGGACCCCTCAGCGGCCACCCTGCGGAGCTGGTCGATGATCTCGCCGAGCCCTCCGCAGTAGCCTGCCGCGATGCGCGTCAGGGCGACGTGCTCCAGGGCAAACAGACGCCGGGTCGTGGCCTCGGCCTTCGCATGATCGCCGGCAGTGACCCTGGTGCCCAGACGCGCGACTCCCTCGCGATAGGCATCGAGCAACTCGGTCAGGGAGACCCTCCCAACAAGCGCGCCGGCGCGTGCCGCGGCTTCGAGGGCGTCGAGATAGGCCTTCTCGTCACCGGCGAGCGCGCTCGGAAGATGGGCCAAGGCGAGCTCCCAGAGGTCCCGGCCCGCCTCGCCGGACGCCAGATCGGCTGTCGTGATACCCGTGGCGGCGTCCACGTCGACTCCCTCGCCGCGCGGCGCCCGAGCACGGACACCGTCTATCGGCATTGTACCGTCGGCCGGAAAAGTACACACTCGTTGTGCGGTCGGGACGGAAGAAGGCGAGGACGATGATGGACGTGACCCTGCTCGGAACGAATGGGCTGGATGCCCCGCGGCGCAAGAGAGACCACCTGCTTCGCCGTGCGAACGGACTCGGATCTGCTGCTGTTCGACGCGGGCACGGGCCTGCGTCGTCTCCTCGACCCAGAGCACGCGCACCTCGCCGAAGGGGCGGCCGCGGTACACCTCTTCCTCAGCCACTACCACCTCGACCACGTGTGCGGGCTCGCGTATCTCCCGGGGGTACTGCCCGGGCGGGACATCGTCATCCACCCGCCCGGCGAGGCGCTCACGGGCGTGGATCCATTGGCCGCCGTGGCGGGCCTGGTCCGGCGGCCGTACAACCCCGTCGATCTGGTCGAGATGAGGCACGTGCGCGTGGAGCCGACCAGGGAGGGTGAGAACGACGTCGCCGGCCATCTCGTGCGCGTGCGCCCGCAGCGGCACACCGACACCAGTGTCTCGTTCCGCCTCGACGACGAGCTCGTCATCGCCACGGACACGCAGGTCGACCCCGCCGCGGCCGACTTCGCCGCCGGCGCCGCGCTGTGGCTTCATGAGGCGTGGTACTGGGCCGCCGATCCCGGGCTCGCCGCCGTACCGGAGGAACTACGCCCAGGCTACGCCGCGCACAGCGAGGCGACGGCGGTGGCCGGGCTCGCCGCCGAGGCGGGGGTCGGCCGCCTGATCTTCGTCCACCTCAACCCCCTGGCCGGCGAGGAATCGTTCGTGGCGATGCGGAATGCCGCCCGAGGCGTGTTCCCGCACGCCGACGTCGTGGACGACGGCACGACGGCCTCAGCGTCGGCCTCCGTTTGACACATCCGGTCGAACCCCGCGAGGATTCCCCCGTGGTCCGATCATGATCCGCTTGCGCGACAAGCGCTTTCTCGCCGTGGCGATCGCCGTCGCGGCCCTGCTGGTCTTCGTGCTTCCGGCGTTCGTCGCCTTTCGCTACGCCGCACCCGAGCAGCGCGGTCAGTTCCTGACCCACCCCTGGCGCGGCTGGGACTTCGCCTACGCCGCATTGGCCGTGCCCGGCGACGCCAAGCTCAAGACTTCGGGCATGGCACTGCGCAAGGCTGACTGGCTGTACAAAGGCACGGCCGTCGACCCGCGCGAGGTGCAGCTGTTGTTCGTGAAGCGCGAGCAGCCATACACGTTCGCGCACGCCATCGACGGGCGTCAGCTCACCAGCAGCGTCATTCCAAGCTATCGATTCATCTGGCAGGTCCAGGGCACGGTAGACACCGTCTCCGACCGCGACGACACCATCGTCGCTCTTCTGGATTACGAATCCGGGCGGGTGCTGTACGACATTCGCGACGACCTGACGCCCGACGAGCTCTCGCCGACACCGGCGACCACCTCTACTCCCAGCCCCACGCCGTGATGCGGGGCACGACCACCGAGCGCGCCCGATGACCCTCGTCGCCATCGCGCTCCACAAGACCGACCACTCCGGCACCGACGGTCTCTTCGACGGAGGAGCGGCCGATGGAGTCGGCTGACCAACCGGCGGACGCCGGGAGCGCGAGGACGCGAGGCGACGCGGCGGCGGTCGACGACGATTCGACGTCAGGGGAGGCCGCCGGCGACGGTACGCCCGGCGCCCACGCTGTGCCCGCGGCGACTCGTCCGCTGATGCTCGCGCTCGTCGCGGCCATCGGAAGCCGCATCCTGATCTTTCTCGTCGCCTTCCTCGCGGCGGCACTCATCGGCGTCCACGGCCTGCCCGTCGGCTGGCGCTTCCCCGCCCGCGCCGAGGTCTTCACGGGGTGGCTGGGCTCGCTCTTCAACCCGTGGGCGCACTGGGACGGCGTTTGGTACATCAAGATCGCGACCGGTGGCTACGCCGACGCCGACGGCAGCACGGCGTTCTTCCCGCTCTTCCCGATGCTGCTCCGCTACGTCGGCCTGCTGCTGGACGGCAATCTGCTGATCACCGGCATCGTCATCTCGCTGCTGTGCTACGCGGGGTGCGTGTGGCTCCTCTACCGGCTGGTGCGCAGGGACTTCGACGAGTCCGTCGCCAGCAGGGCCGTGATCTACCTGGCGATCGGGCCCCTCTCGTTCTTTCTGCAGGCCGTCTATACGGAGTCCCTCTTCCTGGTGCTGTCGCTTGCCTGCTTCGTGTTCGCCCGCGAGGGCCGCTGGCGGCTCGCAGGCGTCATGGGCCTGCTCGCCACCCTGACGCGCAGCTCCGGCGTACTCCTGCTCATCCCGATGGCGTACTACTACTACGAGCGGCGGGGCTGGAGTCTCAAGAAGACCGACTCGCACGTCGCGAACCTGCTGATGGTCGTCGAAGGCCTGCTGGTTTGGATGACCTACCTCGCACTCGCCTTCGGCAAGCCGCTCGCGTTCTCGACCGCGCAGGCACAATGGGAGCGCGGCCTCGGCGCCCCCAACTACACGGTCACTCGCGGGATCGTGGCCACCCTGTACGGCCTCCGCAAGCTCGTCTCCGCCGAGTACTACCGGCTGTTTTGGGAGGTGCCGCGGCCAGGCTCCGAGTACAGCAACCTTGGCACGAACACCCTCAACTTGCTGTTTCTCATCGCGGCCGCACTGCTCCTGTGGTACGGGGCGCGGCGGCTCCCCGGCCCGTACAGCTGGTATGCGCTGGCGGCGCTGGCATATCCGCTGTTCTTCCCCAGCAAATACGTGCCGCTGATGTCGTACCCGCGTCTGACGCTCACGGTCTTCCCGCTGTACGTCGCCCTGGCGCTGTACACGCGCGACCGACCGCGACTGCACAAGGTGGTGGTAGCGGTGGGGGTGCTGCTGCTCGTCGCGTTCACGGCCAAGTTCGCCGTGTTCAGCTGGGTGGCTTGAGGCCCGGAGGTGCGGCGGCGGTCTTCGGGCCGGCAGTCAGGGACTCGGGGACAAGCTCTCGGACGGAACCGGCTGCAGGCTCGGCGACGGAGTCGCTCCCAGCGCAGGGATCTGGGCGCCGGGCGCCTGCCCGCCGGCACCGATACGCTGGAACACGTACACCCCGTCCTTGGCGAAGACAGAACGGAAGTTGAGGTCGAGCACCAGCCGGCCCAGGGCGAGCGAATGCATCTGCTCGTCCTCCTTGTCGTAGAAGAACGGATGCCGCTGGTCGACGATCACCCAATCGGCACCGGCGAAGTACGGGAAGATGTACGCCACGCGGCGCGCCGCCAGCTGGGCGCCGACGTTGTTGTTGGCCGACACCTTGGCGTCCGGGGGGATCATCGCGACGGCCTCGTCGAGCACCGCATCGTGCGCCGTCCTGGCGTAGGCCCGACCGTCGTAGGCCGCCCCCGGGCAGCGAGAAGGGCAGCGGCCCGAGGACGTAGTTGCCGGCCAGCGCGCACAGTACGACGAACAGGGCCAGCGTGCTGCGCTGCACGCGCTGGCCTTGCATCAGGCTCTCCGCCTTGCGAAACCCGCCCCCGAGCCAGCGCCACAGACGCATCACGCCGAGCACCGCCGCCGCGTACAGGAAGGGGATCTCGAGCGCCGTGTAGTGGAACTCGATGCGCCGCTGAAACGACGTCGCCGAGAGGGCGTTGAGCCCATACTCGGGAAGGGCGATCAGCACCGTCAGGGGGCTCAGAAGCGAAGTGAAGCCGAACGGCCACAGAAGCCTCAGCCAGTAGCGCAGGTTGGACTCGGCGAAGAGGTCGGCGACGGTCTGGCCCGGATGGGTGATGGCATGCTTCACCACGGAGAGAGCTCCGTCGCCGTAGTCGCCGTAGCGGGCGATGAACGCGCTCTGCGCACCGTTGTAGTGTGGGATCACGACCCAGACGGCGGCCGCGAACCAGGCGAGACCCACGCCGGTCACCAGCAGCGGCCACGGCGAGCGCTTGCGGATCGCGAAGTACGCCCCCATGAAGGCGATCACCAGCGGTACGGTCTCCTTGCACGCCGCCGCGAGCACGAGGAAGACGGCGGCGCGCACCCAGCGATCCTCGTCCATGTACAGGAAGGCCCAGAGGAGGAGCGGCGCCGCGAGGGCGACCGGGTGGAACTCGTTGAGAACGAGGAACCCGAGGGCCGGATACAGCAGGTAGGCGCCGGCGAGAAAGGCGCCGGCGCTCGGGTCGCGAGTGACGCGCGTCCCGAGCCGGTACGCCGGCCAGGCGCCGGTGGCGACGATCACCGCCTGCCCGACCAGCAGCATCACGGGGCTCGGCCACACGAGCCAGGGGAGAGCGAACAGCGCGAGGATGGGGTCGACGTGCGAGCCGAGCCGAGACACCTGCCGCGGTTCGAGGTCGCCGGTCGTGATCTCCAGGAAGTGGCCGTGCGCCGTGTTGTACACGGCCTGGACCATGTTGCCGAGGTCGTACCGGGCGTCCATGTACGCCCGGTACTTGAGCCACGAGAGCAGCGAGTAGACGATGGCGAAGAGGATGGCGCCGCCGATCACGTACAGGGCTCGTCGGCGGAAGAGGACCCTGCTCTGCTCCTCGTCGAGCTCCTCGATGGGAGAGAGCGCGAGCAGACCACCCTTCGGCGTTACCGCCTCGCCGTGGCCACGTCTCAGCTGTCGCCTCCGGCTCACGATCCGCGCCTGCGCCGCACAAGGACCTCGATGACCACGACAAGCCCGACGAAGACGAGCTCGACGACGGTCACCCACAGGCGCAGCAGAAGCGCCCACGTGAGCGCCACGCCGCCGGGCAGCCTGCTGGAGAGCGAGGCGGTGAGCACCGCCTCACGCACGCCGATCCCGCTGGGGATGAAGAAGGCGAGCATGC
Source organism: uncultured Thermoleophilia bacterium (assembly GCA_963695395.1). Classification (GTDB taxonomy): domain Bacteria; phylum Actinomycetota; class Thermoleophilia; order UBA2241; family UBA2241; genus CAIXSE01. Next base: position 160,818 of record CAVOGK010000007.1, read on the forward strand.
CGGCCGCGTACGCGAGCGCGTAGGCGACGATCACCAGCGGAAGCGCGCCGACGTCGAGCCCTGTGATGGCGCGTGCGAGCAGCCAGGCGCCCGTGCCGGCGACAAGCCAATCCACCGTGAAGAGAAGCAGGAGCCCGAGCACCGTGCCGAAGCCGACGGTGACCTCCAGCGGCGGCCTGCGGAGGAGGCGCAGAGCACGCCCCGCCAGCGGCCCGAAGACCCTCGGGTGCATGAGGGCCACCAGGAACGGGATGGCGACCAGGCTGAGGGCGGTGAGTCCCGGGCGGTACTCCCAGAAGGGGAAGAGGATGGCGACGGCAAGGAGCGCCGAACCAAGGCCTAGCGCCTGCTCGTAGACCATCGCAGCGGTCACCCGCTCCACGGCCAGTCCCTGCGCGTGGCTCATCCAGGCGCGGCCGACGAACATGAAGACGTTGCCGGGCAGGTAGCGCGCAAGGATCGATTTGCCCCACACCGAGGCCGCGGGCCAGAACGGGCTGCGTGCGCCGCAGCCACGCAGCAGTAGCCACCAGAAGGCGGCCTGCGCGAAGTAGAAGACGAGGAAGAGGAACCCGGAAGCTGCAAGCCACCCGGCGTCGAACGTCCAGTCGAAGCCCTTGATGCTGTCCCACGAGCGCACCAGGTAGACGACGAGGAAGTAGACGGTCGCGACGACGATCGCCACCTGGACGAGGCGCACGATCATGCGGCGGCGCGACGAGGAGGCCTGCGTCGCGTCGCCGTCAGGCGCCGGCGTTTCGTACGCGCCCGCCGACGAGGGTCCGCCCCGGCTGGGAGCGCTCCCGTCGCGCGAACGCGCGCCGGTCGTCTCGTCCCCGGTGGTCACCCCGACTCCAGGGCGGCGAGCAACTCGCCGGCCACCGCCGCAGGCGTGAACGCCCGCCGGTACAGCGCGAGCGCTCCGTGGCCGAGACGGTCACGCTCCTTCTCGTCCAGTAGCCGGCGGAGTGCGGACGCCAGGGCGGCCCCGTCGCCGGGAGGCGTGAGCAGGGCGGACTCCCCCTCCGCGAGCCACTCGCGGGCGCCGTCGGTATCGGCGGTGACGACGGGCCGGCCGCAGGCCAGCCCGTCGAAGACCTTGTTGGGGACGACGCGCCCGGCCTTGTCGGAGCGGCCGAACACGCCGAGGCAGACGTCGGCCGCCAGGGTGTGGGCGCGCAACTCCGCCGCAGGCAGCGCGCCGAGCCACTCCACGTTGGTCAGTCCGCGCGCGGTGATCGCGGCGCGGAGCGCGGCCGAGAGCTGCCCCTCGCCGATGAGGACGAAGCGAAACGGCTCGGAGCGCAGCAGCTCGGCCGCGGCCAGCACCACGTCCGCGCCGTGGAGCGGGCTCCACTTTCCGTACTGCAGCACGGTCAGCGGTTCGCCGTGCTCGAGCGCGCGTGCCGCGCCGTCCGCGCGCGGCTCCGGCAGCGCGCCCACCGGCGCCACCACGAGCCTGCTTCGCGCGAGTCCGAACTCCTCCTGGAAGTAGGCGGCGTGCGCCCAGGTGTCCGCGAGAACCAGGTCCGGCAGCCGAAAGGCCACCTCGTCGACGGCACGCACCGCGGCGGCCTTGACGCCGCCGGCGCGCACCAGGGCGCGATCTCCCGCGAAGGTGTCCCAGAGGGAGACGAGTGGATCGAAGACGAGGCGGGCACGGCGGAAGGCTGCGAGCAGCCGCCCGAACGGCACGAGGAAGTGGCCCGGATAGCCGACGACGACCGCGTCCACGTCCAGATCGCCGCGATGCTGCATGAGCAGCCGCGCGTGCGCTTCCGCCACTCCGGCGGCGAGACGAGCGGCGCCGCGCGCGCCGGCCATCTCGGCCGCCGTCAAGCGCGGCAGATCGGCCTGGAATTCAAGGACCTCCACGCCGTGCTCGCGCAGTCCCGCGGTGAGCACCGCGTTGCGCGGGTAGTCCCGCTCGTACGTCCCGAAGTACGCGACGGTCCTGGTCACGACCGGGCGGCGACGCCGGAGGCGCCCCGCGAAGCGGCATCCTCGCCGCCACGATGGTCCGGCTCGCCCTTCGGCCGCGCGGCCGACGGTCCCGCCTCCACGAGCACTGCCACCTGTGCCGGGTCCGGGCCGCGGCGAGCGCGCGTGCTGGCGATGAGCTCGCCGATGAGCCCCAGGCTCAGGAGCTGGACGCCCACGATGATCAGCAGCGCGCCGAGCAGGAGAAGCGGGCGCTGCCCGATGGGGTTGCCGAACACCAGCTTGTCGATGGTCAGATAGAGCTCGACGAGCACGCCGATGGCGATCAGCAGCGTACCGATGCCGCCGAAGAGGTGCTGCGGGCGATGCTGATAGCGACCGAGGAACATGACCGTGAGCAGGTCGAGGTAGCCGCGCATGTACCGCTGCCAGCCATACTTGGAGCGGCCGGCCGTGCGCCGTCGGTGGCTGACCTTGACCTCGGTCACGCGGAAGCCCGCCTGCGCGGCGACCACGGGGATGTAACGGTGGAGCTCGCCGTAGACCGAGATGGTGTCGACGACGTCGCGCCGGTACGACTTGAGTCCGCAGTTGAAATCGTGCAGCGGGATGCCGGAGGCGCGGCGCACCGTCCAGTTGAAGAAGCGCGAGGGGAGCGTCTTGTTGAGCGGGTCCTGACGGCGTTGTTTCCAGCCCGAGACGAGATCGTAGCCGTCGGTGAGCGGCGCCACGAGGTTGGGGATCTCTGCCGGGTCGTCCTGGCGGTCGCCGTCCATGGTCACGAGGAGGTCGCCGCGGGCGGCGGCGAAGCCGTGCGAGAGAGCCGCCGCCTTGCCGAAGTTGCGCCTCAGCTTGACGACGCGCACGTCGTCACGAGCTTCGGCGAGTTCCTTCAACACCGCGAACGAGCCGTCCGTGGAGCCGTCGTCCACGAAGACGATCTCGTGGGGAGTCGCGTACACGGCCAGCGCCTCGTCGATCTCGGCGACGAGCGGCGCGAGGCTGTCGACCTCGTTGTACACGGGAATGACGAGTGAGAGGAGAGAGCTCATATCGGCTCACTAGGATACATCCTTGCGGCAAGCGTCATGTCCTCTTCGGGATCGTCGAGGCGCGGCTCGAGGAACTCGTCGGCGTGACGCGCGCTCCTGAGCTTCGCGTTCGGCGCGCTCGGCGCGCTCCCTGGGGAAGAGGGCGCGCCTCACTCGCGCCCGCATTCTGCAACGCACACGCTGGCGGGGAAACAGGCCGCTTGGTAGCATGGGTCTCTGCCCCCGTGCCTCTCGGGGGCCTGGAGGACGCGGATGAGCAGGAGAATCTGGCTCGTGTTGGCGATCGGCGCGCTCATCGCGACGTCGTTCGCGGCGAGCGTGGTCTCCGCCAGGCGCGCCGCTGAGAACCGCCCCAAAGAGATCACCCGCGGTCTCGACTATCTCCACGCCCGCCAGCGCGACAACGGCGGCTTCGCCACCCCAGAGAACACCGCTTGGGCCATCATGGGCGCAGTCGCCAGTGGCGAGCGCATGGGCAACAGCGCCTGGCACGTCAAGGGCAAGAACCCGTTCGACTACCTCCAGGCCACCGACCTCGTCGCCGCGAGCACGAGCGCGAACGTCACCAACGCCCCCATCTACTACGCCCGCCTCATCATGTCCTACGTGGCCATGGACAGGGCGGGCACCGTCGGGACGGCCGGCAGCAAGGGCGTCAACCTCCTCGGCGTGCTCCTCACCTACCAGGACACCAGCGACGGCTCCTCGAGCCAAGGGGGCCTTCTCGCCGGTGCCGCCCTCCACGGTGTCCGCTGTGCGCACGACCAGCTGGGCCATCCTCGCCATGCACAACCTCGGCGTGAGCCAGAACGACACGCGCTTCAGGATGGCCGGGACGTGGCTTGCCGCGCAGCAGAACACCATGCCCGGCGGCGACGGCGGCTTCGCCCGCGGCGAGCAGGGCGGCGATTCCACCGCCCTCGACACGGCGCTCGCCTACCAGGCGCTCGACGTGAGCTCCAGCGACGCGGACTGGGACCCCGTTGCCGCGCGCACGTTCCTCAAGAACACCCAGAACGCCGACGGCGGCTTCCCCGTCCGGCCGGGCGGCAAGACCGACGCCGAGGCCACCTCGGCCGGCATCCAGGCCATTCTCGCCATGGGCGAGCGCCCGACGATCCGGCATGGACGGTCGGCATCAACACGCCGATACGCGCCCTCAGCGGGCTTCTCCAGGACAACGGCTCGTACAGACTGACGTCCAGCACGTCTCCGCGCCCGATCATGGTCACGAGCTGGGCGCTCGTCGCCTTGCGTGGCAAGAGCTTCACGACCTATCCCGGGAACCCGGGCACGGCTCACACGGCGTTCCGCTTCCGGCCGCAGTTCAACTCGGTCTCTCCCAAGAACGGCACCACGTTCAAGACGACGCGCAGCGTGCTCATCCGCGCGACGTACACGGACTTCTCCCCCAAGGGGACCGGCATCAAGACGTCGGCCTGCCGCGTCTACGTCGACAACGCCAACAAGACCAAGCCTGCGACGATCGGGAGCTCCAGCCTGCGGCTGCGGCTCAAGAACGTGCCCAACGGCGCCCACACCTACACGATCAAGCTGGTGGACCGAGCCGGCAACCAGAAGATCATCGAGCGCAAGTTCACCGTCGCCGTGCCCATCCCGACGCCGAAGCCGACCCCAACGCGCGCACCCACGCCGCGGCCGACCTACAACCCCGGCCCGATCTATCCGCCCGTGTACCCCACGCGCACTCCGACGCCCGCCCCGACGCCCAGGCCCACGCCGACGCCGACGCCGACGCCGACGCCGTACCAGACGTACACGCCGTATCCCTACGGCAGCCCGAGCGCGGCGGCGAGTCCCATCGTCACCGGCTCACCGATCCCGTCGCCCAGCGCCTCGGCGAGCTCTTACGGAGCCGGGGCCAACGAGGACGGGGGTAGTGCCGCGGGGTTCGTGGGTGGTACTCTGCTCGCCATGCTGCCCATCGGCGCCGCGATCTCCTACCTCATCCTGCACCGCCGCGAAGACCTCCTCGACACGGCGAGCCAAGGTGCGGTGCTCGCCGGCGGAGGGAGCTCTTGGGAGCGCTTCAAGCAGACGCTCGCCAAGTCCAAGAACCTGACTCGACCGTCGTCGCGGGAGTGAGCCCCAAGTGAACGATCTTCAGCAGCTCATCTACGACATCTCGAGGATCCTCCTCTGGCCTGTCCTCATCGCCGCCATCGTCTGCCTCGTCTGGGTGCTTATCGAGTGCGGTGTGCTCCTCTACGAGTTGTGGCTGCGATTCCGCTATCGCGATCTCGACGCCCTCGAGGTCCGCGCACTGCGCGCCCGGAAGGCCTTCCGTGACGGGAAGCCGCGTACGGCCTATCGCTACCTGCAGGAGAACACCTACTCCCTGGTCGTCGTCCGCTTCCTCTACGACCTGATCCGCAACTACCAGACGGAGCGGTTGGCGGCAAAGCCGCTCAAGCTCCTGCAGGAGTACGAGTTCTACACGATCAAGCGGCTCGAGCGGACACGGATCCTCGTGCGCATCGGCCCCATACTCGGCCTCATGGGCACACTCATCCCGCTGTCGCCCGCCCTGGTCGGACTCGCCACCGGTAACCTTGAGGAACTGTCGACCAACCTCGTCACGGCCTTCTCCGTCACCGTCATCGGCCTGCTCATCGGCGGCCTCGCCTTCGTCGTGAGCATCATCCGTGACCGCATGTACTCGCAGGACATCTCCGACATGGAGTACCTCCTCGAGCTGCTGGAGGGCGACGACGTGCGCCTGAGGTCCGGCCGGCGTCTCTCCAAGACGGGCGTCTGGGATACCGAGGCAGAGATCGCCTACGAGGTAGCGGCAGAGGATGCCGAGCGCACGTCCATCATCGCGCTGCCCGAGACCCCGGAAGAGCCGCTGCTTCCGGTCGCCACCGGCTCCAGCGTCGGCTCCCGCACCACAGCGACGGCGTCGGCGGCGTCCGGCGATACGAGCCGTCCGGACGCCGGCGGAACGGACCAGGGTGACGGCCTCACCTTCGACGACCCGAGCATGGACTGGAACCGGTACGATGACCCGTTCGCCGATCTGGGCCCCATCGATCCCGAGGGGACCGATGATCCGCGGCCGCGGAGTTCGGGCGGTCCCACCCGGCGTCGCTGAGCGGCTGAGCGGTCATGCCCGCCAACGACGACCACTCCAGACTGAACAATCTCGGGACCGTCATGGGCGTTCCGGAGAGCGGCCTCCGCTACATGCGCCGCCGCCGGGTCGGCACGGCCGACCGCAACGGTGACCCGCTCGATGGGCTCGTCAATCTGTTCACCGTGGCCGTCGTCTTTGCCGTCGCCCTCCTGGTCGCCGTACTTGCCGCGCTTGGGCTGGGCGGGCTGCTCACCAACGAGAGCATGACCATCGTCACCAACCCGGGCACACCCGAGATGCAGGTGATCGTGAAGGAGGACGGCACGATCACCAAGCTCGACATGGACTCCGGAACGGAGGTCGCCGGCACAGGGACGCTGCTCGGCTCGTTCTACAAGCTCGCCGACGGCACGGTGATCTACGTGCCCGCCGGCCAGACCGCGCCCGATGGCTCCACGCCGGCTCCGGGATCCACGCCGGTCCCCGGCGCGACGCCCACGCCCGGCGTCACCCCGTACCCGACCGACGCTCACACCGTACCCGACCCCGACGCTCACACCGTCAACGGCTTTCCCCACGCCGCCGCCGACGCCGACCCCGGTCGTGACGCTCACGCCGGACACCGCCGCCGCGCTTCCCAGCACGCTCTGACCGGCGCCGCCGCTCAGCTCAACGAGCGCAGGAGCTCGACCAGTCGCTGGAGCTCGGCGGCGTTCTTGAAGCCGATCTGGATGGAGCCGCCGCGCTTGCCGCTGCGGATGCGCACCGGCGCCTCGAACACGCCGTAGAGCTCGTCGGCCAGCTCGGTGAAGTCCTGGCCCGAGGACGGGCGCGCCGGAGGCGCGGCCCCGTCGAGCCCGTCCACGAACCTGCGCACGAGCGCCTCGACCTGGCGCACCGTGAGCCCCTCGGTGACCACGAGTCGCGCCACGCGGCGACGCTCACCGTGGTCGGGCAGCGCCAGCAGGGCGCGCCCGTGGCCCTCAGTGAGCTCACCGCGCTCGACCATCGCCTGCACGTCGTCGGGCAGGTCGAGCAGGCGCAGCAGATTGGTGACCGCCACGCGGCTGCGCCCGACGAGCTCGGCGATGCGTTCGTGCGTGAGGCCGAACTCGTCCACCAGCGCCGCGTAGGCCTGTGCCTCCTCGATCGCATTCAGATCCTCACGAGCGACGTTCTCAGCGAGGGCGATCTCGAGCGACGCGATCTCGTCGGCGGGCCGCACCAGCGCCGGGATGAACTCGAGGCCGGCGAGCTTCGCGGCGCGCAGGCGCCGCTCGCCGGCGATGAGCTCGAAGCGCACACCTGCCGGCGCCGGCAGGCCCGCGGCCCCCAGCGCCGTCTCCGCATGGAGCGGCCGCACGACGACCGGCTGCACCACGCCGAGCGCCTTGATGGACGCCGCGAGCTCGTTCAGCTCGTCGTTGGAGAACGTCCGCCGCGGCTGGCGGCGGTTGACGGCGATGTCGGCGAGGGCGAGCTCGCGAAGGCGGCCCTCGGGCGGCGCGCCGGCAGAACCGGCACGTCCGAGCGCCGCCCGGCTCTCACCGATGAGCGCCCCAAGGCCCTTGCCCAGCGCCTTCTTGCCGCTTGCCCCGGGAGCCGGGCCTTGTGGACGCGCGGGCGGCGCGTCGAGATCGTGTGCTTCAGTCACGGGAGACGACCTCCTTGGCGAGATCGAAGTAGGCGTCGCTGCCGGCGCAGGTCGCATCATAGCGTGAGATGGGGAGCCCGTGGCTGGGCGCCTCGCTGAGTCGGACGTTACGCGGGACGATCGTCTGAAAGACGTGCTCGCCGAGGTGTTCCCGCACTTCGCCGGCGACCTCGCGCCCGAGACGCGTTCGGCCGTCGTACATCGTCACCACCACCCCAAGGATGGAGAGCTCGGGGTTGAGGTGCTCCTGCACCAGCCCGACCGTCTCGAGCAGCGCCGCCAGACCTTCGAGCGCGTAGTACTCGGCCTGCACCGGGATGAGCACCTCCCGCGCGGCGACGAGCGCGTTCACGGTGAGGACCCCGAGGGACGGGGGACAGTCGATGAACACGAAATCATGCGTCTCGACGTTCCCGGCCAGCGCGTAGTCGAGGACGTACTCGTTGCCGTCGGCGCCTGCGAGCTCGACCACGGCGCCGGCGAGGTCCGGGCACGATGGCACCAGTGAAAGGTGATCGAGCATGGTGGCCACCGTGGCTTCGGCGACACCGGCGGCGCCGCCGAGGATCGCCGTAGCTCGTGAGCCGTGCGTCGTCGACGCGGACGCCGAGACCGGCGGAGGCGTTGGCCTGGGGGTCCATATCGAGGAGAAGCACGTCGAACTCAGCCTCGGCAAGACAGGCCGCGAGGTTCACGGCGGTGGTGGTCTTGCCGACCCCGCCCTTCTGGTTGGTCACGGCGATGACGCGGGTCACCGGGCTCCTTTCGGGGGCACCGATACTAGCAGATGGCGCGGTCCCTCCCGTCTCGCGCGGCGGCCGCCGATCCAGGGACGGCGGGCGCTCGATCAGGCGCCCAGCGGGCGCTTGGCGGCCATGCCCACGCGCCGCGGCAGCCACTCCGCCGTCTGCGCCGTCTTGCGGTAGACGGCACAGACGCCGTCGTCCAGCGGCGACCCGGGCAGGGCGGCCGGCGGCTCGGGGGCCAGGCCGCAGCGCGCCGCCGCCGCGGCCGCGGCCGGACCCTCATCGGCGAGCGCGCGCCGCGTCTTGCTCGCCAGCAACACACCGCCCACCGCGAGGAGCGGAGCCGCCAGCTCGACGAGCACCGGGAGCCCCGCGACCGCGCGCGCGAGGACCACTCCGAAGGCGTCGCGACCGGACGCGCCCGGAGAGGCGAAGCGCTCGCTGCGGGAGCACACCACGCGGGCCCGGGCGGCGAGCCCGCACGCGGCGACGGCCTCCTCCAGAAAGGCGCACTTCTTCGCCACGGAGTCGAGGAGCGTGAGCTCGGCCGTGGGGAGCGCCACAGCGAGCGGGATGCCGGGGATGCCGGCGCCGGAGCCCAGATCCAGCCAGCCGGCGCCTTCTCGCTCGCGCAGCTGAGGCACCGCGAGCAGCGCCAGGGAGTCGCCGATGAGGGTGTCGACCACGGCGACCGGATCAGTGAGCCCAGTCAGGTTGCCGCGCCGCCAGCCCAGAAGCAGGCCCACGTGGCGGACGAGCGCCGCGAGCTGGGCTTCGTCCAACCCGTACGTCACGGCGAGCCGCTCGAGCGCAGCGCCATACGTGCCTGAAGCGTGCATCGCCGGAGCCTACCACGGGCCGCGGGCGCGCCCCGAAGCGGTGCGCTCCGGGCAAGGACTGGCGCGTCCGGCGCTCGCCGCCGCCCGGCAGGGCGGTCAGCCTGCGGCGACCGCCTCGCGCAGCGCGCCGACGAGCGCGTCCACATCGTCGGGCGTGGTCTGCCAGGAGCACATCCAGCGGACCACGCCGGCGTCCTCGTCCCAGACGTAGAAGTGATACTGCTCGTGAAGCCGCTCGATGACCGGCCGCGGCAAGGCCGCGAAGACCGCGTTCGCCTGCACCGGATAGGCGATGCGAACGCCCGGTACTGCGGCGGCTGCGTCGCCGAGCCGCCGGGCCATCGCGTTGGCGTGCCCGGCGGTCTCGCGCCAGAGGTCGCCCTCGAACAGGCGAAGCAGCTGCGCGGAGATGAAGCGCATCTTGGAGGCCAGCTGCGTGCCCTGCTTGCGCGCGTACAGGTAGTCGTCAGCGAGCTCCGGCCGCAAGAACACGACCGCCTCCGCCCCCAGCAGGCCGCACTTGGTGCCGCCGAGTGTCAGGAGGTCGACGCCGCAGCCGGTCGTCAGACTCGCGCAGCTCCAGTCCGAGCGCCTCTGCCGCGTTCACCAGCCGAGCGCCGTCGACGTGCAGCAGCAGGCCGGCATCGTGAGCGGTCGCCGCCAGCGCCGTGATCTCGGCCGGCGAGTACGCCGTGCCGAGCTCGGTGGACTGCGAGATCGAGACCACTCTGGCCTGGACATGGTGCTGATCGCCGAAGCCGACGAGCCGGCCGCGCAGCAGCTCCGGCGTCAGCTTGCCGTCCGGCGTCGGGACGTCGATCAGCTTGGCGCCGGCGATGCGCTCCGGCGCGCCGCACTCGTCGACGTTGATGTGCGCCGTCTCCGGGCAGATCACCGCCTCGTAGGGCCTGAGGACGGCGGCCAGGGCGGTGACGTTGCCGCCGGTGCCGTTGAAGACAGGGAAGGATTCCACGTCGCCGAACAGCTCGCGCAGGCGCTCGCGCAGCCTCGCCGTCCAGGCGTCGTCGCCGTAGGCCTGCGCCCAGCCCCCGTTGGCGGCGGCGACGGCGTCGAGGACGGCGGGGTGCGCACCCGCATAGTTGTCGCTCGCGAACAGCGTGAGCGGGAGGCCCGCGGCGGCGCTCACGCCGCGACCTTCTTCTTCAGCGACTCGTAGAAGAGGCTGAGCGGGAACTCGTCGTCAAGCACGCGGTCGATCCAGGCCCGCGGCTCGGCCTCGTCCGAGAAGACGCGGGCCTCCGAGCGCCACTGCGAGCCGAGGTTCGGCGTCACGTACCGCGAGATGAGGTCATGCGCGGCGATCCAGTAGGTGACCTTGCTCGTGCCGATCCCGTGGCGGTACAGCTGTTCGACGAGTTCGCGAAGCTCGTCCACCGTCGCCTCGATCCGCTCCCAGTCGATGAGCAGCCGGTTGTCGGTCCAGCGCACGACGCCTCGATCGTGGAGGAACCCGAAGAGCAGCTGGCCGCCGAGCCCGTCGTAGTTGCGCACGCGGTTGCCGGTGACCGGGAAGCGCAGCACGCGGTCGAAGAGGATCGCGTACTGGATGTAGCGCGCGAAGGGGAACCCGTCGCGCGCGAGCTCACCGGCCGTGCGGTAGGTGGCGAGATCGACGCGCAGCTCCTCGAGCGAGTACATCCAGTACGGCAGACGCTGGCGGATCATGAACGGGTCGAAGGGCAGATCGCCGTGGCTGTGCCAGCGGTCGTGGATCATGTCCCAGAGGATGTAGGTCTCGAGCGCCAGGTCCGGCGACACGGCGAGAGCCTGCGCGTCGGGCGGCAGGTCGATGGAGAGGACTTCAGCTCCGCGGAGCGTCGAGCGCCGGTACCGGGAGGACTCGCGGTCGCAGAAGATGGCGCCGAAGTGATTGGTCGGACGTTCGGCGACGCTCACCGTCTCGGGGAACAGCACCGCGCACTCGCTGTCGTAGCCCGCGGTGTTGTCCACCAGCTGCACCGGCACGAACTTGGCGTTGTCGTAGAGCTCCGCCTCGATGCGCGCGACGAACTCCGGCCACGGTGAGCGCGTGATCAGCGCCTCGAAGCGCGTGTTCGGCGAGCCGTTCGGTGTGTACATGGGGAAGACCACGAGGCTCTCGATGCCGTCCCGGCGGTGCAACTCCGGGCGGAAGCGATCCAGGGAGGCCCTGAAGTCCGGCTTGGCGCAGCCGCCCTCGACCCAGGTCTGCAGGTCGACGACCACTTGGGCGAGGTAGTCCTCCTCGTGCGGGAAGCGGGGCGCGAGGTCGGCGATGGCCTCGGCCATCGTCACCACGAGCGCCCGCACCTCACCCGCATCGTGCGCGTCGAGGTCGATCTCGCCGTTGGGCTCCTGCAGCAGCCGGAGGGTGTCCGTAGCGTCCTTGAGGCGCTGCCACGCCGGATCCTGCGCCGCCTCGGACAGGATGGGCGTCGAGTGGGCACGAAACGCGGGCAGCGACGCCCAGTACGCCAGGTTGAGCCAGAGCTGCAGGTGATCGCGCCGGGTCAGGAAGTCGTCGCCGAACAGGTCCGAGTCGGCGGCGACCACCACCCGGCCGTCCTTGTACGGGACCGCGGCGAGCAGACCGGCTCCGGGCGGATCGGCGGTGTCGCGAGTACGCAGAAGCACCGCGCCTTCCACGTCCGCCGCCACCACACCGGTGCGGTAGAAGCCGACGTCGTGCACCAGATGCAGGATGCTCGGGTCGGCGGCCTCGGCGGCCGTCTCCGCGACCACCCAGGACGGCATGTCGTCACCTGGCTCGTAGTCGAAGACGGTGGCGTTCTCGAGCCGTACACCGAACGACGCCAGCAGCTCGTTGAGGTTGCCGCCGTACTTTTCCTCTTCCTCGGCGCCCAGGACGACCAGGCCGCCGCCGCCGGCCACGAAGGCCTCTACGGCGGCGATCTCTGTGGGCGAGAAGCGGGGCGGATCATCGCCTACCGTCCGCTCCCACCGGGCGTCGCTCGGGTGCGCGATCACGAGCACGTCCACGCCGGCGAGCGCGACTTCGTCCAATGGCCGACCGGTGCTCGTCACTACCTCGAAGTCCCTCTCGCCAAGCGCGGCGGCCGCGGCCGCATACGAGGCGGCGGCAGGGTGTGACGGTCGCATCCGCGCCGCCGCCTCCGGCCGGATCGACCAAGCCTCGCCATGGTGCTCGTCGAAGAGCACCTTCGCTACCTTCCGCTGACGCAGTGTGTCGAGCATGCGGACCTCCTGAGGAGAGGCTCTGAAGTGACGCGCCACGGGCGCGGCGTTATGGATGCGGACGAAAGGGTTGTTCCTGACTCGACGGCGACGCCAAACCCCGCGGACGGGCCCCGGCGCCGTCAGCAGTCGCGGTTCTTGGTGAGCATGAGCGCCGTGCCGCCCTCGGCGGGCTTGCGCAGATCGAAGCCGTCGACGACCGCCCGGATGATCGAGATGCCCATGCCGCCCTCGGCCAGGTGCATCTCGGGAAGGTCGCGGCAATCGGGACAGTCCTCGTCGTCCTCGTGGAATCCCCCGCCCTCGTCAAGGATGAGCACCGTCACACGATCGGCGTGCACCGTGAACTCGAGGTGGACCTGACCGTCGTCGTGGTCGTAGGCGTGACGCACGGAGTTGGAGCAGGCCTCGGTGAGCGCAAGCTTCAGATCGGCCACGGCTTCGTCGGAGTATCCACCGCGAGCGCGGAGAAGGCCGGAGAGGGCCAGACGACCGAGCAACACGTATTCAGCCTTCGCTGGGATATCGAGCTTCACATAGTCTTCCACGGGTGCGAATCCTATCCAGTCGGGGCCTGCCATGCCAGATTCAACACGCTTCGCTCCCGCCCACCATCACTACTTGATCGACGTGCGCACGTTCGCGTTGGCTCCACACATCGCACAGAACGTTCCCCGCAGAGCGACATCCTCAACCGCGTTGCCGGTCCGGCGGACAAGAAGCCGTTTACAGCTCGGGCAGATGGTGTTCTCTCCCTCGTGGCCAGGCACATTGCCGAGGTAGACGAATCTGAGTCCCGCGTCGCGCCCGAGATGGACGGCGCGCTCCAGAGTCGGGATCGGCGTGGGCGGCAGGTGCGCGAACTCGAGATGGGGCATGAAGCGGGTGATGTGCCACGGCGTCTCGGGCCCCAGACGATCGACGATCCACTCGGCGATACCTCTGAGCGTCGCGTCGTCGTCGTTGAAGGTCGGGATCACATTGGTCACGATCTCCACATGGCAGCCGTACTCCGCCTTGGCCGCCTCCGCGGCCTCCAGCACCGGGGTCAGATCCGGGACCCGGCAGAGTTCCTTGTACTGCTGGTTCGTGAATCCCTTGACGTCGACGCGGTAGGCGTCGATGTGCGGGCCCAGGACCTCAAGGGCGTCGGCGGTGACGTAGCCGTTGGTGACCATCACCGTGTACAGCCCATGTTCGTGCGCGGCCTGGGCCCCGTCGAGGATGTACTCCAGCCAGATCGTCGGCTCATTGTACGTCCACGCAACGCCCTGACACTCGTTGTTGGCGGCCAGCACGGAGAGATTGCGGATCGGCAGGTCGCGCAGGTCGCGCGTCGCTTCGGCTGGATCGGCGTGGGCGATCTGCCAGTTCTGACAGTGGCGGCAGGCGAAGTTGCAGCCGACGCTCCCGAGCGAGAGCACCGTGGTGCCCGGGAAGAAGTGATACAGGGGCTTCTTCTCGATGGGGTCGGCGGCGACGCTGCACACCTTTCCGTAGGTGATCGCGAAGAGCGTGCCGTCGCGGTTGACGCGGGCCCGGCACGTGCCGCTCTTGCCGGGCGCGATGCGACAGCGGTGCGGGCAGACGTGACACTGCACCGCACCGTCCTCGAGGCGCTCGTAGAGCATCGCCTCGTGCCAGGTGTTCACGGCCGCGTCCATCGTCAGCTCCCCGGCCTGCGCAGGCCGGCGATGCCGCGTCCGACGCACTCGATCAACGCGGCCTGCAGCTCATCGTTGCCGGACGCGACGCTGGCCATCTGGTACGTCGCGTCCGAGCCGAGCACGGGCCGGTCGTCGAGTGTGCCGCCGTCGGCGTCGGCGAAGGGCAGCCCGGCCTCCTTGCAGAGCAGGTACGCCGCGGCGATGTCGTAGGGCGAGTTGCAGAGCACGGCGCCGCGGCCGACGCGGCGGAACTCCGCCTCGGTCCACGGGTGGGCTGCGATGATCGCCGGGCCGATGTCGACGTAGGCGTCGAGCTGCCCGGTGAGGATGCGCGTGACGCCGTAGGTGGCGGAGCCGATGTCGAAGACGCAGCCGCCGACCGACGAGGCATCGATGAGCTCCTCGAGGACGCTCGCGAGGATCACGGCAGGCCGGCCGCGAAAGCCGAGCGTCCAGAAGATATTCTCGACGTCGGCGTCTGGCGTGGGAAGAAACGGGATCTCCGTGCCGTCCTCCCGAGACATGCGAAAGCCGGCGCCCTTCTCGGCGACGAAGAGGTCGCCGTTCTTGATCTCCTGGATGACGCCGGCGACCACGTCCCCCATCGTCGGCGCCGGCCCTGCCGGCACCGCGGCGATGCTCACGCAGGCCATCTCGAAGCCGGCCGCCGCCGGACGAGTGCCGTCGATGGGGTCCACGATGAGGATGAGCTCCGGATCCGTCGCTCCTTGCAGGCCGCCGTCCTCGGAGTAGAACGCCCAGGCCGGCAGGCGCTCGCTCATGTAGCTCGCGAGCACGGCCTCGGCCTGCTCGTCGATGCTGAAGGTGACGTCGCCCCCGACCGCTACGCCGGCGTGGCCGCGGGCGGCGTGCGTCCCCAGCGAAGGCAGCACGACTTCGCGCAGGCGGCCGCACAGGGCGATCAGCTTGTCGGTAGCGTCGGTCACGGGGCCCACATTCTACCCTGCTATACTCCGGATGCCGACCGCTCGCCGCCGTTCCGCGCTGGCTGGTCGTCCGTCACCATGACCCCTGCGCCCGCCACTCCATGATCGAGACGCCCGCACCCGCCGGGACCGTCGCCTATCGCGCCGGCGGGTCCATCTACCTCAACATCACCAACCGCTGCTCGAGTTCCTGCGAGTTCTGCATTCGCGACTGGACCGACGGCGTCTACGGCGAGAACCTGGTGCTCGACCACGAGCCGGAGATCGACGAGACCGTGCAGGCCATCGAGCTCGCCTTCATGGACGAGGCCGCCGACGAGGTCGTGTTCTGCGGCTTCGGCGAGCCCACGATGCGACTCGACGTCGTTCTGGCGGTGACGGAGTGGCTGCGGCTGCGCCGCATCCGCTGCCGCCTGGACACCAACGGCCACGGCCAGCTGCTCAATCCGGACGTGGACGTGCCGGCGGCCCTGTCGGCGGCCGGCCTGAGCGCCGTCACCGTCAGCCTCAACGCCGCCACGCCGGAGGAGTACGATCGCGTGTGCCGGCCCGTCTTCGCGAAGTCTCACAGGGCCGTCCTGCGTTTCGCCGAACAGTGTCTTGCGCATGGAATAGAGACCACGCTGACCGCCGTCGACTACACGGGCGCAGATCTGCCCGCGGTCGCCGACCTGGCGGCCGCCATGGGCGCGGGCTTCAGGGCCCGCGGCTACGCGGCCCCGCGCGAGCGTGAAGCTGCCGAGAAGGGAGACCAGTGATGGCCGAGTCCGGAGCGCGGATCCTCCTCGTCGACGACGAGGAGGCGATCCTCAAGCTGCTGCGGTTCCCCCTGGAGAAGGAGGGCTACCAGGTCGTGACCGCCCGCGACGGCGAGGAGGCGCTCGAGACCTTCACGCGCGAGGATTTCGACCTCATCATCCTCGACCTCATGCTGCCGCACGTGGACGGCATGGAAGTCTGCCGCCGCGTTCGCGCGCAGAGCATCGTCCCGATCATCATGCTCACCGCCAAGAGCGACGAGTTCGACAAGGTCCTCGGTCTCGAGATCGGCGCCGACGACTACATCACCAAGGACAAGTTCAGCCTGCGCGAGTTCCGCAGCCGCGTCCGCGCTCAGCTGCGGCGCGCCGAGATGAGCCGCAGCGCCGAGGCCACCAAGAAGGAGGTCATCAAGATCGATGACCTCGAGGTGGACGTCCTCAAGCGCAACGTCATCGTGCGCGCCGCCAAGGTCGACCTCACCTACATCGAGTTCGAGATCCTCAAGACCCTGATATCGCACCCCGGTCGCGTCTACAGCCGGCAGCTCCTGCTCCAGCTGGTTTGGGGCGACAGCGACTACCGCGACTCGCGCACCGTAGACGTGCACATCCGCCACCTGCGCGAGAAACTCGAGGCCGACCCCAAGGACCCCGAGTTCATCTTCACGGTCCGTAACATCGGCTACAAGTTCCGCGAGTTCTAAGAGGACGCAGCGCAGCCGCGCTCACCGCCGATGTTCCGATCAGTCAAGAACTGGCTCACGCTCCTCATCGTGGCCGTCGTCGCGTTCGCGATGATGGTCGCGTGGGTGTACGTCGTCCCGCCGCTTCGCGGACGGCTGGTGGAGCAGAAGCTTGCCGACGCACGAGGCAACGCCGAGCTGATCGGGAACACCGCGGGCGCGTACCTGAAGTACGACCTGGGGACCCGTCAGCCGTACGTATCTGACGTGACCGGGCTGAGAACGTGGCTGAACAGCATCTCCACGCGCTTCGCCGGACGGGCCATCATCTACACGCGGAACCTCGTCCTGTTCAGGGATTCCAGCGGCCAGACCTCGCCGGACGTCTCGAACTATCCGATGCTTGACGAATCAGTGCGCACGGGCAAGGTGGCGCAGGGCACGGTGACCACGGCCAACGGTAGAGTCGCCGCCACGGCCATCCCCTTGTTCTCGCAGAACACCGGCAGAACCGTCGTCGCCGTGGTCCTCGTCATCTCGTCTCTGAAGGACGTGGACAACGCTGTCAACGCGGTCCAGCGGCAGCTGCTGTTCGCCACGGTCCTGGCTATCGGCGTGAGCCTGCTGCTCGGCTACATGGCCTCCTACTTCATCGCCCGCCGGCTCAAGCGCATCGAGCGCAGCGCGGAGCTCATCGCCGGCGGCGACCTCTCAGCCAAGGTGCCCGAGACGGTCGAGGATGAGATCGGACAGCTGGCCGACACGTTCAACGTGATGGCCGACAGACTGCGCAGCGCCTTCGCCCAGGTCGAGTACGAGCGCGACCGCGTCGAGGTGTTACTGAACGACCTGAGCGAAGGCGTGATCGGCGTCTCGGCCGAAGGCGCCATCACGATCGCCAATCCGGCGGCGTCGATCCTGCTCGACGAGCAGATGACAGTAGGCGCGACTGTCGATGAGGCGCTGCCCGCGGACGTGGTGAAGCTGTGGCACGACTCCCAGGAGGACGCCGACTTCGACATGATCGTGTTCGGCCACGAGGATGTCACGCTCGAAGCGACCACCTACCCGGTCGGCGGCGGCGCCGACTTCACCTCCATCGTCGTGCTCCGCGACGTCACCGCGCAGGCCCGACTCGAACGCGCGCGAAGAGACCTCATCGCGAACGCGTCCCACGAGTTCAAGACGCCGCTGTTCTCCCTGGCAGGATCGCTCGAGCTCATCGACGAGGGTGAACTCAGCGCGGAAGAGCAGAGGGAGTTTCTGCAGATCATGCGTCAGCAGGTCGACCGCCTGCGCACCATGGCGGTGAGCATGCTCGACCTCTCCCGCGCGGAAGCCGGCTCCTTCGAGCTGAACCCCGAGGACGTGGACCTCGTCTCGGCGGGAAGATCCGTGCTCGACGAGTTCCAGGCGCAGGCGCAGACCAAGGGGGTCACGCTGTCGATCGACGGCGACGAGGGCCAGACCGCGTGGTGCGACGAGCAGCGCCTCGTCCAGGTGCTGCGAGCGCTGATCGACAACGCCGTGAAGTACTCGCCGCAGGGCAGCTCCGTGCGGCTGTCGACCGCGCTGGAGGACGCGGAGGCCGTCGTGGTCGTCGCCGACGACGGCCCGGGCATCTCCGCCAAGGAGCTGCCGCACGTGTTCGAGCGCTTTCACCGCGGTCGCGAAGAGCGCGGCACGACGACCGGCGCGGGGCTCGGTCTCTCCATCGCCCGCGAGCTCACGGAGATGATGGGGGGAGACATCTCCGCCGAGTCGCCATCGGGGGGCGGCGCCCGCTTCAGCGTGCGTCTGCCGCGCATTCCCGGCGGTCGCCGTCGCCGGGCGAACCCGTAGCTGGAGCGGCGCTCGTTCGCGAGTCTTAACGCTCCCTGCGTGGTTGCTTAATACGCCGTAGGGGACAGGTAACACCCATCGGGCATGTTCGAAGTCGACTGTATGCCAGGGCGAGCTGACGTCTGCTCTCCCGCCCTGTGACGGACCTCAAGGACGAAGGGAAACAAGAATGAAGCGCAAAGGGTTTATGGCAGGCCTGGCCGGCGGCGCGCTCGCCGCAGCCGCCGTCGTGCTCCTGCTGGTGTTCGTCTTCGACCTCGGCGACGTCAACAAGACGATCATCCAGGCGACGCCGGAGACACCTACCGTCTACAGCACGCCGGCCACGACCACGGGCGAGCTCTCCCCGGACCAGATCTACGAGAATCTCTCCGGCGGCGTCGTCATGGTCCTCTCGGACTTCGGCGGCTCGGGCACCGACCAGTTCGGCCAGGCCGCAGAGCGCCCAGGCGCTCGGCACGGGCTTCGTCGTCGACGAAGAGGGCTACATCCTCACCAACGCCCACGTCGTCGACGAGAGCGGCCAGCGCGCCAGCAGCGTGACCGTGGTGTTCAACAAGGGCGGCTCCGAGACGCAGCGCGTCCCCGGCGAGCTTGTCGGCGTCGACGTCGGCAGCGACGTCGCCGTCATCAAGGTCGACCCCGGCAAGGTCGACCTCAGGCCTCTGCCGCTCGGCGACTCGGACAAGGTCGTCGTCGGCGAGCCCGTCGTGGCGATCGGCAACCCGCTGGGCTACAACTTCTCCATCACCGCGGGAATCGTGTCCGCGACCGGCCGCAGCCTGCCGGCCCCGAACGGCCAGACCATCCCGAACGGTATCCAGACGGACGCCGCCATCAACCAGGGCAACTCCGGCGGACCGCTCATCGACAACGCCGGGCAAGGTCATCGGCATCAACGAGCAGATCGCCTCGACAGGGCGGCGGCAACGACGGCCTCGGCTTCGCCGTACCCATCAACACGGCCGTCCGCTCGCTCGAGCAGATCAAGGCCAACGGCAAAGGTGCAGTACGCCTGGATGGGCGTCGGCCTCCAGACGCTCACCAGTGATATCGCCGGCATGTTCAACATGACAAGCGCAGGGTGGCGCGCTCGTCCAGCAGGTCTCGCCCGGACAGCCCTGCAGACAAGGCCGGCATCCAGGGCGGCGACCAGACGGTCACCGTCCAGGGCGAGGAGTTCATCATCGGCGGCGACGTCATCGTCAAGGTCGACGACACCGAGATCAAGACGGCCGACGACCTCATCGCCTATCTCGCGCACCAAGAAGCCGGGCGACACGGTCACGGTCACCGTGGAGCGCGACGGCAAGACGCAGGAGCTCTCCGTCACGCTGGCGGAGCGGCCCAGCAACCTCTGACGCACTCGAGCCGGCGGAACGCTCAGCCGCGCGGCTCGGCCGAGCTTCGCCGAGTCGCGGGGCGGCGCCACTTCGGCGCCGCCCCGTTTCTACTTTTTCGGGCATACGGCCCACCTTTTTTGACAGGCCGCGGTACGCGGGTGTATACCGTGTATCCAGGCAGTGACCGGCGCGGAGTGCGAGTCCGTCGCCACGCGACGCCGTCCCGCCGGCCGTCACCCCTGGAAGACCATCAGTGCGAACGACGGGAGAGTCGCTTGCTCAAGCAGCCGCTCGACGAGCGCATGCAGACGTTCCTGCCCATCGTCCGCGGTCTGGCCGAGATGTTCGGCCCGGACTGTGAGGTCGTGCTGCACGACGTTCGCAGACTCCCGCACTCCATCGTCGCCATCGAGAACGGGGTCGTGAGCGGCCGCACCGTCGGCGATGTGCCCACGGATCGTATGCTGCGCACCCTGCGCAACACCGACGAGACCCAAGACGTGCGTCTCTACATCTCCTCGCACGATGGCAAGATCCTCAAGTCCCTCGCCATCACCCTCCGAGACGAGGACGGCGAGCCGTACGGCCTGCTCGGCCTCAACTACGACATCTCCGAGGTGGTGCAGGCTCAGCGCACCCTTGCGAACTTCACCGCCGTCGGCCGCCTCGGCAGCGGCGCCATTCCCGAGGCGGGTGAGATCTTCGCCGGCGATATCCGCGACGTGGTCGCCGGCATGGTCACCACGATCGTCGGCGAGATGGGCAAGACTCCGGCGGCCATGACGCGCGAGGAGAAGATGCAGGTCGTCAAGCGCCTCGAGGAGCGAGGCGCCTTCCTCGTGAAACGCTCGGCGGAGCAGATCGCAGAGGCGCTTGACCTCTCGCGGTACACGATCTTCGCCTACCTCAAGGAGATCCGTCACGGCGGCGCCGGCAACGCCGCCGGCAGCCCGGTCGCCGCGTCCGGACCGCCCGCGGGAGGCAAGCGATGAGCTGCGGCGGCCGCACCAGCACAGCGGCCGTCAGTCCCGATGCGGCCACCGTCGACGCCCTCTACGACATCATCGCCGGCTCCGGCAGCCGGTCCCTCGCCGTCGTGGGCCTGGTCAAGAACGCCGGCAAGACGACCGTCGTCAACGCCCTCATGGCCAACTGCGACCACCGCTTCGGGCTCACGTCCCTCGGACTCGACGGAGAGCGCACCGACCACCTCACTGGCCTGGCGAAGCCGAGCATCGCGCCGCCGCCGGGCACGCTCGTGGCCACGACGCAGGGCTCCCTCGAGCGCTCGCGCTACGCGATGGAAGCGCTCGAGGAACTGCCCTTCCACACGCCGCTCGGGCGCGTGGTCATCGGCCGGGCGGCCGGCGACGGCGCCGTCGAGGTCAGCGGCCCGACGACACTGGCGGAACTGCGCGTGACGGTGGAGCGCCTGCAGGCGCTGGGCGCCGACCAGGTGATCGTGGACGGCGCCATCAACCGCATCGGCAGCGCGTCCCCGCGCGTCAGCGACGGCGTCGTGGTCGCCACCGGCGGCATGGTGGGTGACACGCTCGACGACGTGCTCGAGACGACCTGCGGCGCGCTCGACCTGCTGCTGCTCCCTGAGGTCGGTCCAGAGACGCGCAAGCTGGTGGAGGGGCACGCCGCCGCAGGCGCGCGTGCCGTCGCCTTCACCGCCGGCGGCGTCGCTCACCCGCTCGAGCTCACGACGGTGGTCGGCGAAGGCGTCAGCGTCGCGCGCGAGGTCGAGCGGCTGGGCGCGGACACGCTGCTCGTCGGCGGGGCGCTGACCCAGGAGTTCGTCGACGACTTCACCCGGGTGTTGCCGCCACGCACGGAGCTCCGCGTCATCGTGCGCGACGCCACGGTGCTGGTGCTGCCGCCGGCGATGGTCGGCCGCTTTCTGCGGCGGGGCATCCGCCTGCAGGTCCTCACGCCGCTGCGGGTGCTCGCTCTCACCGTGAACCCCTTCCGCGTACCGCAGCCGTACCAGCCCAAGGTCTTCTTCTCCGCGGTCGCCGACGCCGTCGGCGACCGCGTCCCCCTGTTCGACGTCGTGAACGGGTTCGCCAGGCTGCCGGGGGGCAGCGCCGGGATCCCGGACCAAGCCGTCTCTCCGTGACGAAAGTGGGTGGTCAAGTGAACGATGCGCTCCGACTGAACGGTGACCTGGTCGACCGCGCAAGGGCCGCGGCCGACGCCATCGCCGACGACATCCAGCAACACATCGAGGAGCACACGACCGACACGACCGAGCGCGCCACGCTGCGCCTCCTCGGCATCGCCGGCGTGAACGAGATCGACGTACCGCTCGTCAACGTCGTCGTGGAGCGCGCGCGCGACCTGCTGCCGGGCGGGATCATGCGGCCGTTCGTCGACCTCATGAACCGATCGGGCAGGAGCGCGCAGCAAGCCGCGGAGGGCGTCGCCAGCGGCGAACTCTCGCTGGCCGAGGTGCCTTTGGAGCGGTGCGCCGCCGCGGAGGCGCGCGCCGAGGAGCTCGCCGGAGAAGGCGTGGCGCGCATCGACGCCGTCCGCGCGCGCCGCAACGAGCTCGTGGCGAGCACCGGGGAGGCGCTCAAGCCGTACGTGTACGTGATCGTCGCCACCGGCAACATCTACGAGGACGCGGCCCAGGCCAAGGCGGCCGCCCGCGCCGGCGCCGACGTGGTCGCCGTCATCCGTACAACGGCGCAGAGCCTGCTCGACTACGTGCCCTACGGCGAGACCACGGAGGGCTTCGGCGGCACCTACGCCACGCAGGAGAACTTCCGCCTCATGCGCGCCGCGCTCGACGAGGTCGGCGAGGAGCTCGGCCGCTACATCCGACTCTGCAACTACGCGAGCGGCCTGTGCATGCCCGAGATCGCCACCATGGGCGCGCTCGAGCGTCTCGACATGATGCTGAACGACAGCATGTACGGCATCATCTTCCGCAACATCAACATGCAGCGGACGTTCGTCGACCAGTACCTCAGCCGCCTGATCAACGCCCGCGCCGGCATCATCATCAACACCGGCGAGGACAACTACCTCACGACCGCCGACGCCTTCGAGAAGGGCTTCACGGTGGTCAGTTCGGACTTCATCAACGAGGCTTTCGCGCTGCGCGCCAACCTCGAGACCTGGCAGATCGGCCTCGGGCACGCCTTCGAGATCAACCCGGCGATGCCCGACCAGGTCGTCTATCAGATCGCCGACGCCCAGCTCGTCCGTCAGCTCTTCCCGGGCTACCCCCTCAAGTACATGCCGCCCACCAAGTACATGCCGGGCGACATCTTCCAGGGGCACATCATCGACGGCATGTTCAACTTCACGGGTATCTTCACCGGCCAGGAGATCATGCTGCTCGGGATGCTCACCGAAGCTCTGCACACGCCGCTGCTTCAGGACCGCTACTTGAGCATCAAGAACGCCAAGTACGTCTTCGAGAGCTGCCGCGACCTCGCCGACGAGGTCACCTACAAGCCCGGCGGCATGATCGAGCGGCGCGCCAACGACCAGCTGCAGAAGGCCGCTGAGCAGCTGGAGCACGTGCAGTCGATCGGCCTGTTCAAGGCGCTCGAGAACGGCGAGTTCGCCGACGTCAAGCGCGACCCGGGCGGCGGCCGCGGCTTCGAGGGCGTCTTCAAGGTCGCGCCGGACTACTTCAACCCGTTCTTCGCGGCGCTGCGTGAGGGCCGGATGAGCGGGGCTCCCGAGGGTCCGGCCCCCGGCAGCACAACCTCGAGCAAGGAAGGGGGTCAGTGATGCTTATTCGACCGTACGGTGATACTCGTGACGACGGCATCATCCAGTTCTCCTTCACGCTGCCCATGCCGTACTCGATCAAGTCGGCGGACGTCGGCAAGCAGTTCCTGGAGAAGCTTGGCTTTCACACCGTCGGCATCGCCGAGTGCAAGGCCATCGACCCGGAGTACACCCTCTTCGTCGCCTACGGGCGCACCGACACCGGCATCGACCCGGATGAGGTCAAGGGCGACTACCTCGAGGTCGAGGAGATGGACTACTACGCCATCAACGCCCTCATCAAGGAGCGGCTCGGCCGCAAGCTGCGCGTCGTCGGCGCTGCGATCGAGAGCGACGCCCACACCGTGGGCATCGACGCGATCATGAACATGAAGGGCTTCGCCGGGAACTACGGCCTGGAACGCTATCCGGAGATGGACGCGCTCAACATGGGCTCGCAGATCCCGTGCGCACAGCTGCTGCGCACCGCGCTCGAGCGCGAGGCCGACGCCATCCTGGTCAGCCAGATCGTCACGCAGAAGAACATCCATGTTCAGCACCTCACGCAGCTCATCGAGCTGCTCGAGGCGGAGGGCGTGCGCGAGCGGTTCGTGCTCGTCGTGGGCGGTCCGCGCATCAACAATGCTTTCGCCAAGGAGCTCGGCTACGACGCCGGTTTCGGGCCTCGGACGACGCCCCTCGAGGTCGCGTCATTCCTGGCCCAGGAGGTCGTGCGCAGGCACGATGAAGGTTGACCCGGTAGCATGGTCATGACGGAATCCCATCAATGTGTCGTGATGCAGAGCGTTGAAGTCGCGTCGGGGGCTGCAGCCACACACGCAACGGCTCTAGGAGGCCGCAGTGTCTGACAACGACATCGTCATCCTTTCTGCTGTCCGCACGGCGCAAGGCCGCTTCCAGGGCGGCTTCGCCGGCACCCCGGCGCAAGAGCTCGGAGCGGTCGCCATGACCGAGGCGCTCAAGCGCGCCGGCGTCACCGGCGACCAGCTCGACGAGGTCATCTTCGGCAACGTGATCCAGGCGGGTCTGGGGCAGAACATGGCCCGCCAGGCGGAGCTGAAGGCCGGCATCCCGGACAACGTGCCGGCCATCACCGTCAACCGCGTCTGCGTGTCGAGTGCGTCCGCGCTCGCCTGGGCCGCGGCGAACATCAAGGCAGGCGACGGCGAGCTGTACCTCGTCGGCGGCACCGAGAACATGACGCGCGCGCCGTGGCTTCTGCAGAACGGTCGCAGCGGCTACCGCATGGGCATGCCGTCTGCTGAGATGTTCGACGCGATGGTGCTGGACGGTCTCTGGTGTGGGATCGGCGGGACCCACATGGGCCTCACCGCCGAGAACCTCAGCGAGCAGTTCGGCATCAGCAAGGACCTGCAGAACGAGGTCGCCTACCAGAGCCAGATCCGCGCGACACAGGCGATCAAAGACGGGCGCTTCAAAGACGAGATCGTCCCCGTCGTGATCCCGCAGCGCAAGGGCGACCCCAAGGTCGTCGACACCGACGAGTGCCCGCGTGAGACGTCACCGGAGATCCTCGCCGGCCTCAAGCCGGTCTTCAAGAAGGATGGCGTCGTGACCGCCGGCAATGCCTCGGCCATCGCCGACGGCGCCAGCGCCCTCGTCGTGACTTCGCGCAAGAAGGCCGCCGAGCTCGGCGCCAAGCCGATCGCCCAGCTCGTCAGCTACGCCACCGCCGCCGTCGACCCCTCCATCATGGGACTCGGCGAGACCAAGGCGGCTCAGCTGGCGCTCGAGAAGGCCGGCATGACCAGCAAGGACGTCCAGCTGGCCGAGCTCAACGAGGCCTTCGCCTGTGTGGCCGCTCTCGCCATCCGTGAGCTTGGCCTCGACCCCGACATCGTCAACGTGAACGGCGGCGCCGTCGCTCTCGGCCACCCGCTCGGCAACACCGGCACGCGCATGATCGTGACGCTCATCCACGAGCTCGCAGAAGCGCGGCCAGGAGATCGGCCTCACCGGCGCCTGCGTGGGCGGCGGCCAGGGCGCCGGCTCGGTCATCAGGGTAGAGGGCTGATAGCGCCCCACGACACGACCCCGGATGAGCCGGGCGCGGGAGCGGCTCACGCCGCCCGCGCCCGGCCGCCCTCGGGGGGAGGGAGAAGGGATGAAGGAAGGCAACAAGTTCGGGGCTCACAGGGTCATCCGGCCACAGGGCGTTCTGCCGCAGCCGGCGTGGAAGGTCGACAACACGATGGAGATCTACGACAACGAGATCCTCATCGACGTCGATACGCTCAACATCGACGCGGCCAGCTTCACGCAGATCGAGGAGGCCGAGGGCGGCGACGTCCACAAGATGGCCGAGCACAGCCTCGGCATCATCGCCGAACGCGGCAAACACCATAACCCGGACACCGGGTCGGGTGGCATGCTCCTCGGCACGGTGGCGGCGATCGGCCCCAAGCTCGCGGACCGCGACCTCAAGGTCGGCGACCGCATCGCGACGCTCGTCTCGCTGTCTCTGACCCCTCTCAAGGTCGATGAGGTCATCTCGGTCAACAAGGACACCTGCCAGGTCAAGGTCAAGGGGCAGGCGATCCTCTTCGAGACCGGCATCTACGCCAAGATGCCCGCGGACATGGACGAGGCCCTCGCTCTCGCGATCCTCGACGTCGCCGGCGCGCCTGCGCAGGCCGCGAAGCTCAGCAAGCCCGGACAGACCGTGTTCATCATCGGCGCCGGGGGCAAGAGCGGCCTGCTGTGCGCCTATGAGGCCAAGAAGCGCGTCAAGCCTACCGGCAAGGTGATCTGCCTGGTGCACGGCGACGCCGGCAAGAAGCGCCTTGAGAAGGCCGGGTTCGCGGACGTCATCATCCAGGGCTCGGCGACAGACCAGCTGTTCGTCTACGAAGAGGTCACGAAGGCGACGAACGGCGAGATGGCCGATCTGACGATCAACTGCGTCGATATCCCGAACACGGAGATGGCCTCGGTCCTGGCGACCAAGGACGACGGGGTGGTGTACTTCTTCAGCATGGCGACGAGCTTCACATCAGCCGCGCTCGGAGCCGAGGGCATCGGCGCGGACACGCTGATGATCATCGGCAACGGCTACACCAAGGACCACGCCGTGATCTCGCTCGAGGTCGTGCGTGAGAGCCCGATGCTGATGGAGATCTTCAAGGACACCTACGCGACCGGAGCCGGCAATCCCGAGCCGGTGGGTCTCAAGGCCTGAGCCGCGTGAGGCGCGGCGGGTTCACGGAAGCCGCGTCACACTCCAGAGAGTGACGACGAAGGGGCCCCGACCGGGGCCCCTTCGTCGTTCTCGTTTCACGTGAAACGATGTCGCCGCCGCCCGCGCTCCTCCGCGCCGGGCACGGCTCGCGCCTTGAGGCGCCAGACTCAGTAGCTCGCGCCGCTCGTCGCGCCGCCAGCCGAGCCGCAGCCGCCGCCACAACCACCCGCGCCGGTCGCCGAGCCGGCGGCATCCGAACCGCCGGCGCTGCTCGGGCCCTGCGTCTCACTGCCGGAGCCGGCGCCGCCAGCGCCGTTCGGGCAGTCACCACTCGCGTCCTGATTCTCACAACCCGTCGCCGCCTGCGGGCAGCCGCCGTCGGCCTTCGCCGCGGCGCGGCGCCGTCGCATGAAGCGTCCGGACCGACTTTGCTCGCGCCGTATGCGACTCCCACCACGGCAAGCGCCATGAGCGCGACGAGCGCGACGATACCGATCATCCTTGCGTGTCGTCCCACGTGACTGCTCCTTCTCTGCGGCAGAGCCGCGCCGACTTCCCTGATCCTTCATCCAGAGTGGATGTGGGATCAACCGTTCTGAGCGCCATCATACACGCTACTCGCGGTCGTGGTCAGCCCCTCGGTGAGGCCAGACGAGCAGCCTCGCTCGGGGCCCACGCCCCTGCCGCCAGGACCTCCGGCGCTACGGGGCGACGTTGCAGCTCCCATTTCCGCGACGCGACCACGCCGCCCCAAACTCGTTTCGTGTGCCTCACACGCGCCTCTTGTGAAGAGCCTTTGAACGGCTCTGTTGAGTCTGAGCAGGCGACGGCGCCCACGCCTACGCCAGTCTCCCGGCGAGAGGCTTCGGCCACCATCGTCCCGGCCGACTACGCCCCCGGGTGCGTGGGTACACACGAGAGGCAAGCATCGACCATGGAGGTAGGCGTGACCCACGAAGACGTGCTGCGCGCGCTCTCGAGCGTCAAAGACCCGGAACTGCAGCGAGACATCGTCGACCTCGGCATGGTCCGGGACGTCGTGGTCGATGACCGACGCATCGGCGCGACCGTCGTCCTGACAACCGCGGGCTGCCCACTGCGCAACCAGATCCGCGCGGACGCCGAGCAGGCGCTGGCGGCGATCGCCGGCGGACGCTCGGTCGAGGTCAAGCTTGATGCGATGTCGTGCGGTGAGCGTGACGCCCTCGCCGGCCGCCTGCGGCAGCGAGAACAGCTCGTGCCCTCCCTCTTCGGGCCTGGCTCGCGCACGCGCACCATCGCCGTCGCCAGCGGCAAGGGCGGCGTCGGCAAGAGCACGGTCACGGTGAACCTGGCGACCGCGCTCGCCGCTCAAGGCAGCGCCGTCGCGCTCATCGATGCCGACGTCTATGGCCCCACGGTGCCCCTGATGATGGGGCTCGCCGCTGTGCCGCCGGAGACGCACGACGGCAAGATGATCCCGCCTGAAGCTCACGGTGTGAAGGTCGTCTCCATGGGCTTCTTCCTGCCCGACAACGAGCCCGTGATCTGGCGGGGGCCGATGCTGGGCCGCGCCATCGAGCAGTTCCTCGGCGACGTCCTCTGGGGCAGCCCGGACTACCTGCTCATCGACCTCCCGCCCGGCACCGGCGACATCGCCCTCACCGTCGCTCAGATGATCCCGGGAGCCGAGCTCATCATCGTCACCACCCCGCAGGAGGCCGCCGCCCGCACGGCAATCAAGGCGGCCAAGATGGCGCAGATGACCAAACAGCGTGTTCTCGGCGTGGTCGAGAACATGGCGTACTTCATCTGCCCAGGCTGTGGCGACCGCCACCATATCTTCGGCCGCGGCGGCGCCTTCGAGATCGCCCGGCTCATGGACACCCGCCTTCTGGGCCGCATCCCTCTCGACGAGGCGACGCGAGAGGGCGGCGACCGCGGCACCCCAGCCGCCCTCGACGCATCGACGCCAGTGGGCGCCGCGTTCGCCGACATCGCCAAGGCCATCGCCCTGGGCGATGGAGAGACCGGCGAGGAGACCGCGGAGGCGTGACGGCCCCGCGAGCCCCCTTGTCGAGGGTGCTACTTTCCTCGTAGTGACTGTTGCCGGAGCGCCGCCTGCGGGCCGAAGCACATACCGTCACCGCAGTGCCCGCGACCGAGGCCTCACGGGAGCGACCATCTCGCATGGGCAGGCCATACCGCCTGCCTCTCCCGCGAATTCCTGACCGTTCGTCGTCTTGCGACGCTCTCAGGCAGGATTCTAGCTAGGATTGGGGAACTTCCGAACGCGTACGGACCGCCGACCCCCGACCCCTGCCCGCCATGCAAATAGGACGAGCGAACGGAGATGACTGGCTCCGCCTCGGTGAGGCGGCGAAGGAACTCGGCGTGAGCCTGAACACGCTCCGGCGGTGGAGCGATGCCGGCAAGGTCACCTGCTACCGCAGCCCCGGCGGCCATCGTCGCTACCGGCGCGCCCACGTGGAGGCCCTGCTCCACGTCGAGAACAGGGGCAGGGCGGTCCCCCCCATCCATGCCGGGCGAGCAGATTTGGAGCCCGTCCCACTCGACGCGGTTGACCTGCAAGCACCTCTGCTCGCTCTCGCGCGCGTCGCCGCCGAGGGCGTGGGCGTGACCGCCTGCAGGATCTCCCTCCGCGCGGACGACGGAGGCTTTCGTGTCCTGAGCGCAAACAGCCGGACCAGCGGGGCTGTCGAAGAGGACGTGGCCGGCCCCGGAGACCCACTTCCGGCGGTCAGAGAAGTCCTCCGCACGGGTCGTCGGCTGATCATCGCCGACTTCGCCACGACCAGCCTCCTGGACCGCGGCGACGCCGCGGTCCACCGGCAGCGGGGCGACGCGGCCATTCTCGCGCTGCCGCTGAACGCCGACGGACGCATCCGCGCCGTCATGGAACTCGTCGAGTCGCGCGCGCCGCGCGCGTTCAACGGCGCGAGCGTGGCGTTCGCCGAATTCATGGCTCGCCAAGCCTCGAGACTCGTCTCGACCCGGGAGGCCGAGGGTGGGTCCGGACCTACGGCGACACTCCCGGACGAGGCGGCCTCGGCGCCGGGGACGCCCTCCTTCCGGGCAGAGGATCTCCTCCGCACGCTCGTCGAGCGTCTGCGTCACGAGACGCACGCCGCGGCCTGCGACATCCTGCGGTATGACCCGAGCGCCGACTCTCTCGAGCTGGTAGCCGGGGCCGCAACCGGAGAGGCGGCCTCGCTGCAGGGGCTCCCCTATCCGTCGGTCGACTTTGGTCAGGCCGCGGAGGCGCTCACCTCGGACGAGCCGATGATGATACGCGACCTCTCAGGCCAGAGGCTCGCCGGCCCGCACCTCATCCGGCGCGATCAGAACGGAGCGCGCAGCGTCTACGCCGCGGCGATCCGTCTCGGCGACCGGGTCGTCGGACTCCTCGAGGTGTACGGCACGACCCCGGATCTGAGCCTCGACAGGGACGAGCTGGCGCTCGTTGAGGCCGCCGCCGCGGCGGCGGCCCTCGTGCTGGGCGGCGAGAGTGACCCCGGGGTGCTCTCCCGTCGAGTCGCCCAGCTGGACGGCCTCATCGCCGGCTTCAGCGCCTTCTCGCCAACGAGGGACACCGAGACGCTCCGTCCTCGCCGCCCTGCAACGCGCTGCGCGCGCGGGAGGGCATCGCCGCCTGCACCCTGTATCAGGTCGACGCAGGAGTCGCCGAGCCTTTCCCCGCCGGCGACACCGGCGGGAACCCGGTGGACGGAGGGGACCCCTGGCGCCTGGAGGAGTACGCCGCCGCGGCCGCGGCGGCGAGCACCGGCTCCCCGGTGGCCGCCGGTCGCGACGGCGTACTCCGGCCGGACCGGGTCGCGGCGAAGCGGTTCCTCGATGACCGCGGGCTCACGAGCGTGGTCCTCGCCCCGGCGGTGTTCTGCGGTAGATTGGTCGCCGTTCTCGAGCTCGGTGCGGCGGACGCCGACGGCCTGACGACCGCGGAAGACGTGGCGCAGGTCACCGCCGATCTCCTGGCAGTCGTGCTCGGCGGCGGCGAAGCGGTCGCCCGTCTGGAGCGTCGCAACCGGGATCTCACGCTCGTGATCGAGGCGGGCCTCGAGGATTCGGCGCGCCTGAGCACCGAAGAGGTCCTCCACGCCGTGGTCGAGCGACTCGCGGAGCTGACGCGCACGCCGGTCGCGGACATCTACGCTGTCGAGGGCGACACCTTGCGCGCCCTCGTGAGCTACGACGGCGGCCGCTTCGATGGAGAGTGGGAGGGCATCGTGCTGCCACTGCGCCGCTATCCGTGCAGCTTGCGCGCGGTGAAGACCGGTGAGATCGTCGTCGCCCGCTCGCTGGACGACCCCATCCTCGCGGGAGAGGGACGCCGCTCTCTCGAGAAGTGGGGCTACCAGTCACAGCTGTCGATTCCGCTGATGTCCGGTGGTCACGTCCTCGGGCTCGTCGAGCTATGCGACTACGAGCCGCGTGACTTCGCCGAGGACCTCGACCTGGTCCGCGGCCTCGGCCAGGTGGCTGCTCACGCACTCGAGAACGCGGCGCTGTTCGAGCAGGTGGACGGACGCAACCAAGTCCTCAACGAGCTCGTGGAGCTCGGCGTGCTGGCGCGACAGACGCACGACGTGGTCACTCTCACGCGCACCATCGCCGAACGCGTACTGGCCACGGTCGACGCGGCCAGCTGTGATATCTACCGCATGGAAGACGACGCACTGCGCTGCGTCGCCAGCTTTGACCGGAGCGGGCATGACGAGTCGGTCCTCGGTAGCGAGTTCGACCGGGAGCGCTACCCAACGACCGTCGAAGCGATGTACGGCCATCGCGCGCTCATCATCTCCAGTCCGGACGACCCTCGGCTCAACGAGGACGAGCGGCGTTCCTACAAGGAGTACGGGTTCGCGAGCGAAGTGTGCCTGCCGCTGGTCGTCAACGACGAGCTCTTCGGATTGCTGGACATCTACGACACCCGTGAGCGGGACTTCACCGAGTACATGAGCTTCCTGCGCAGCGCCGCCCAGACCGTCGCCGGTACGTTCGAGAACGCGCTGCTGGTGGAACAGCTCGAAAGGCGCGGCGTCGTGCTCCGCGACATCGTCGAGCTCGGTGCGATCGCCTCCCAGGCACACGATCTGGAGGCGGTCCTCACCGCACTCGCCGAGCGCCTGCGCGACACGATCGGCGCCGCCGACTGCGATATCTTCACGCTGAAGGACGACCAGCTTCGCTGCCTCGTGAGCGCAGACCGGGACGGCCTTGACGCGAGTGTCGTCGGCGACGTCCTCGACATCGACCGGTTCCCGGCGACGGCCATGGCTGTGCGCAGCGGTCAGGCCATGGCCATCGCCAGTCGCGATGACCCCCGTCTGACCGACGACGAGCGCAGGGACATGGCGACTCACGGCTTCGAAAGCGAGCTCTGCATCCCACTGCTCGGCGGCGACCGGGTGATCGGCCTGATCGACCTGTTCGACACGCGTCCGCGAGACTACGGCGAGTACCTCGACTTCCTGCGCAGTGTCGGACAGACGGCTGCCGGCGCGATCGAGAACGCACTGCTGCTCGACAAGCTGGAGCGCCGAAACACGACGCTCGCAGAGCTCGTCGAGCTCGGCCGGGCGGCCTCCGGCGCCGGCGGTCTTTCCGAGCTCGTGCGCGCTGTCGCGCCCCGGTTGGTCGACGTCATGGAGGCCGACGGCTGCCAGGTCTTCCTCCTGCGCGACGAGACGCCCTTCAGCATCCTCACCTACGACAACGGCGAGTTCCTGGACGACGGCGTGGAACGGCCCCTCGATCTCGACCTGTTTCCGAGCATACGAGCCGCCATCGCCGCCAAGACGGCCCTCGTGATCGAGAGCCCGGAGGGCCCGCGCCTCAGCCAGCACGAGCGGAGCCTGTACTCGGAGTCCGGCTCCCAGAGCGAGATCTACGTTCCGCTCGTGCTCGACGAGCGCGTCGTGGGCCTACTCGATGTCTACGACCATCGCCGACGGGACTACGCAGAGTACCGCGACTTCCTGCTCCGCGTCGGCCAGTTGATGGCCGGCGCCCTCGAGAACGCCCTGCTCGTGGAGCGCCTCGAGGAGAGCAACCAGACGCTCGCGCTCCTCGTGGAGAGCGGCATCGAGTTCGGAGCGACGCTGGACCGGGACGACGTCCTCGAGAGCGTCGCGCGCCGCCTCTGCGCCGCGGCGGCCGCTCCCAACTGCGACATCTTCACCGTTCACGACGACGTCATCCGCTGCGTGGCATGCATCGACAAAGGTGCGCCGGATCCTGAGTACGTCGGGACGGAGTATCCTCTGGCCGAGCTTGGACTGGCTCGCGCGGCTCTCGAGTCCCGGCAGCCAGTCTACGCTCAGGACATCGCCACCGACCCCCGCGTCAGCGACCTGGAACGGGACGAGGCTCCGGCCTGGGGACACCGCGCGATGCTGCATCTTCCGCTCATCAGCCGCGGTGAGGTCATCGGGATCGCCGGGATCTACGACGACCACAGCCGGCGATTCGAGCGCCTCGACTTCCTCCACAGCCTCGCACAGGTGGCGGCCAGTGCGCTGGCCAACGCGACTCTCTACGATCAGCTCGACCGCAGCGCCGCACGCATGGCGCTCGTCGGCGACGTCAGCTTCGAGCTGTCCTCCTCGCTCGACCTCCACGAAGTGCTGCTCTCGACGGCTCGCCGGCTGTGCGCGGTCGCCGAAGCGCCGATGTGCGACATCTACACACTGCGCGACGGGGCATGGCTCACGAGCGTTGCCAGCATCGATGAGGAGGAAGTCGACGACGCCTGGCAGGGCCGCTCGTTCCCGCTCGAGAAGTGGGCGGCGATGCGCGAAGCGGTCGAGACCCGCGCACCCGTCGTCGTCGAGAGCCGCGACGACCCCCTCCTGCTGCCGGGCGAGGTCGCCCTGATGGCGGAGTTCGACGAGTCGGGCGCGCTCATCGTGCCTCTGATCTCCAAGGAGCGCGTCATCGGGGTGCTGGAGCTCACGCACCGAGGGGCGCAGCGACGCTTCTCGCCCGAGGAGATCGCGACCGTGGTCTCCATCTGCCGCTTCGCCGCCATCGCGATCGACAACGCCGAGCTCTACGAGGACATCAAGCGCATGCACCTCAGCAATCTCAAGGCGCTCAGCTCCGCGCTGAACGCGAAGGACTACTACACGCTCGGGCACGCCGCTCGAGTCGCTGCGTACATGGTGCTGCTTGGCAAGGAACTCGGCTGGTCCGACGCCCTGATCCATGACGTGGAGGAGGCGGCCTACCTGCACGACATCGGCAAGATCGGCGTGCCCGACCGGGTCCTGCTCAAACCGAGCGGTCTGAACGCGCATGAGTGGGAGCTCATGCGTCAGCACCCGCTCTTCAGCGCCGACATCATCCACCCTCTGTTCGACGACGCGCTCGTGGAGGGCGTGCGGCATCACCACGAGCGCTGGGCGGGGGACGGGTATCCGGCTGGGCTGGCGGGCGAGGAGATCCCCCCGATCGCCCGCGCCATGTGCGTCGCCGACTCCTACGACGCGATGTCGTTCCACCGGCCCTACCGGCAGGGCTACACCGACGAGGAATGCCTCGACGAACTCGAGCGCTGCCGCGGCATCCAGTTCGACCCAGCGATCGTCGACGCGTTCCGTCGCGTGCTCGAGCGCGTGGCCACGGGCCGCCGCTCCGCCGCCGGCGTAGCCGGCGAGGCGGCGGCCACCATCAGCGCGGAAGAGTGCCTCGCGCTCCGCGAAGACCCCGACGAGAGCAGGCCTCAGTTCGCCGCACTGGCGACGAAGCTTCGCGCGGCGAGCGCCGCCGGCCCGCCGTCGTGCCGCGTGAAGGCGTACTATCGCGACGGCCGCAGGACGATGGTCCTGGCCGATTCCCAAGCCGGCTCACGCGAGGCGGCGCGACCCGGCGACCCGGTCATCGCGGACGACGAGCTGGCAGAGGTGTTCGCCGGCCGGGAGCTGCAGGCGAACGTGCTCTTCGTCGACCAGTGGGGCGTCTGGATCAGCGGCGTCGCCCCCGTCCTTGACGCTGACGGCTCCGTCATCGCGGTGCTTTCCGCCGATGTGCCCGCTACCGAGGGGATCACGGAGCTTGAGGGCCTGCGCAGCAACGTGGCCGTGACGTTCGCGTCGATGCTGCACGGCACGACGGTCCATTCCGGCCGCACCGAACTCGAGGCGATCACCGACGGCCTCACCGGACTGTACAACCACCGCTACTTCCACGAGCGCCTCAGCGAAGAGATGGAGCGCTGCCTGGAGCAGGACACGAGCATGGCCCTGTTGTTCTGCGACCTGGACAACTTCCGCGCCTTCAACGAACTCCACGGCCATGGATCAGGGGACCGGGCGCTGCGAGCCGTAGCGCGAGTGCTCGAGAGCTCCGTCCGCCACGTAGACCTGGCCGCTCGATACGGCGGCGAGGAGTTCGCCGCCATCCTCATCGACACGACCGAGGCAGGCGCGCTCGAAGTCGCAGAGCGCGTGCGCGCCGGTATCATGCGTACGCAAGTCGCGGCCGGCGCCGACACCCTCTCGGTGAGCATCGGCGTGGCCACGTGCCCCAAAGACGCCACGTTCAAGGACGAGCTCGTCGACAAGGCGGACTGGGCGATGTACCTGGCCAAGCGTCGCGGGCGCAACAAGGTGATGACCTTCAGCGGGGAGCACGGCGGCGAGACGCCGGAGCAGGCTGCTGTCGTCCGTCCCGAGCACGTCGCCGCCATGGGCGCACTGGTCGCCGCCCGGGAGGCCTTTCGGCAGAGGCGGCGCTCGGCCGTCGCGCAGATCGCCCTCGCCGTCGCGCGGGCGACGGGAGTTCCCACCGCTGAGATCCGCGCGGCCGTCACGGCCGTGGATGCCGGCGAGAGTGGGGCGGAGAGCCCGGCGTGGAAGATCGTCGCGCTGGCCGAGACCTACGAGATGCTCGTGACCGAGCGCCCCTACCGGGCGCGCATCTCGGAGGCTGAGGCGCTCGACGAGCTCCTCAAGTGTCCCGCGCTCTCCGGAGAGCACCAGCTCGCGCGAGCCTTCGAGCTGGTGCTCGCGCGCTGATTCCGCGCGCGGTGCAGCGCAAGCCTGGCCCCGACGTCAGTCCCCTGCGACGTCGTCAGGCCACGAGGAAGGAGCGGAGGTAGTCGCCGATGTCCCTGTCGGCGTCCGAGAGCCCCAGGGCCTGCAGAAGACGGTAGAGCGTGTGATCGTCGCCCACGAGGGAAGCGCCCAAATGCTCGTAGCGAGCGAGCAACCCGTCCACTGCGCGTTCCTTCTCTTCGCGTGTCACCGACGTCCTCCAGGGGGGCTCCCTTGGTTCCACTGAACATATCGTCCGCCTGGTCGCGGTCGCCATAGGATGCCCGTCTAGGAGACGCGGTCTCTCGTCAGCCTCAGGGGAGACCCGGACTCCCTGTCAGAAGTACGTTCTGAGAGCGCCCCGGCGGCGGATGTCGACGCTGGCGCAGTGGAAGCCGCCGCCGATGGTCTCGAAATCCCAGAACGGACACTCGATCGGGTCGAAGCCCCACTCCTTGAGCTTGCGCACGAACCGCTTCTCCCCCGCGGACACGATCACTCGCGTCTCGTCGAGCATGACGACGTTCATCATGATCCAGCGGCTGCAGTTGTACATGGGGTGCGACTCCGGCATCTCCGGCTCGGGGCAGACCAAGACGTCCCACCCGGCCTTCTCGAACATCTCCGGCACCTTGACCACCCGCTCGGGGTTGATGAGCAGCTTGCCGGGCGCCAGCGGAGAGAGCGTCGCATCGATGTGCATGGGGTGGGTGTCGTGGATCTCCACTTCATGGACCGCGTGATCGTCTCCGAGATGACGCCGGAGCCAGTCGATACCGAAGCGGTTGCAGCAGCTGGAGCGGGCGATGAAGACGTCGCGGCCGCACTTGATGGCGTCGGCCGCATCGAACATCGGCTCGTACTCCGTGGGCAGAAAGCGCTGCGGCTCATCTTCCTCCGGCGCCACGAACCCCGGCGTGTAGCTTGCGTCCCCAAGGCGCGGGGGCGGCGCGGCGACCCAGCGGGCGCCGCCGCGGAAGTACTCCTTACAGAGCTCGCGGTACGCGAGCCGCTCGGTGGACCGGCTGCGCCAGCCCATCGGGGCCTCGATGATCTGATCGCCGATGACGAAGAGCACGTCACGCGGCATGAGCGCGTAGCAGCTGCTCGCGACCTCCCAATCCGGCGTGCTGAGCGAGCGCTCGTAGGCGTACGCCTCCGGCTGTCGCACGGTGACGCCGGCCTGCTTCAGGATGTCGATGAAGGCGTCGAGGTCTCGCTCCGCCTTCCTGAGCATCTCGACCGGCCAGGGCGTGCCGCCGTTCCGCTTGAAGAAATCCCACTGGGTCTTGTCGTGAACGGCGGCGGGCATGATCACGTCCCACGGCGGCACCAGGGTCGTCTCGTCCACGCGTCCGACCACGATCTCTTCAAGCGGGTCCCACTCGTTGAACGTGTTCACGATCGGAGTCGATACGCCGGGCTGGTCCACTGTTCCTCCTTGCGAATGCATCTCGGCGGCGCGTCGGCGAGCGAGGAGCGCTCGCGCGGCGCGCCGATCGATCAGGCGAGTCGTCCGGCGATGCCGGCGACGATTTCGGCGGCGACCCGGGCGGCGATATCTGGCTGGGCCGCCGGCGCCCATCCCGGGACCGGCGCCGCAGATGTCGGCGGCCGCGAGCAGCGCGCCGGAGACGGCGCCGACGCCGGCGACCAGCTCTCGGGCCTCCAGACCTACGGGATCGCCGGTCCCGGCGACAACGGCGAGGTCGACCGAGAGATAGACCGCCTCGGTGCCGGACGCGGCCGTCTCGAGAGCCTCCTGCGCGATCGTCTCCATGCCGTCGCGCAGCACATCGGCCAGCGAGTACGCGGTGGCGCCGAATCCGTCGAGCACGCGGCGCGCGGGCTCGTCCGGCGGAGCCGCCCGCCCGCCGATCAGCACCACGTTGGCCGGCGAGACGACGCCGAGCTCGAGCGCCCGCGCCCAGCGAGATCTCGCGGCGTACAGGGGCTCGGGGGCGACCTCGTAGAAAGGCGTGAAGGCGACGACGCCGAGCCGCCCGCGGAGCTTGCCGGAGAGGACCTGCATCACCGGCAGGCTGACCAGAGCGTCGCCGCCGAGGACCAGCGGCGCAGCTCCAGCCGCGACGACGTCGGCTATGCGCTCGTGCGCCCGCACAAAGGTCGCCTCGAGACTCCCGGCGACCACCTCCACGTCCCCATAGTCGGTGGCCCGGAACCCGCCGCCCAGCGCGGGGAGCCAGTCCGCGTAGGCCTGCGAGGCGAGGCGGATCGCGGCGGGCCCAACGGCTATTCCGTTCAGAGGTAGCCCGAGCACGGCGAGCGCCATGCCGGTCAGCGCCGCCGGGTCGTCGACCTGGTGCAGGCCCAGGAGGCCGGAGCCGGCAGGGGGGCGGTCTCCACTTCCGCCGGCGGCATCCCACAGCCTGCCCAACTCCTTCCGATCCATCAGCTTGTCACCACCGGCGCTCGACGCGCTGCAAAGCGACGTGCTCCGGAACAAGCGCGATGCCCAGCCCCGGGTCGTCCGGGACATGGACCCGCGAGACGCCGTCCACGACCTCCTGCCTGAGGCCGCGACCGATGTCGTGGGTGATGCCGCCGGGGCGCCACGGCAGATCGGCGTCGCAGTGCACCGCGTTCGCCAACGCGACGCCCAGGTGGAAATGCGCGGCGAGGGCGATCGAGCTCTCGCCCATGTTGCCCATCATGACGGTGATCCCCGCGGCCTCGGCGATGGCGTTGACCCTGAGTGCGCCCAGGATGCCACCGGTCTTCATGAGCTTGACCACGAACATGTCGCAGGCGCCTGCCTTGGCGCAGGCGAGCGCCTCGCGCGGCCCGCGCACGCTCTCGTCCAGCGCGATGGGCACGTCCACGCGTCCGCGCACGAAGCGGGCCGCCTCGAGATCGTCCATGCGGACCGGCTGCTCCACGAACTCGATGCGGTGCCGCTCGAGCAGCTTGATGGCACGCACCGCCGTCTTGGCGTCCCACCAGCCTTGGTTGGCGTCCACGGTGATGTGCGCGTGCGGACCCGCGGCCTCGCGCACTGCCGCAACACGCTGCTCGTCGCGCTCGGGCGCGTCGCCGACCTTGATCTTGAACGTGCTGATGCCCTCGGCCGTCATGGCGCACGTCTTCGCGGCCAGCGACTCGGGCGCATCCCACCCAAGGGCGATGACTTCTTCGAGGCCGTCTCGCGAGCGACCGCCGATGAGATCGTACAGCGGTCGCTCGAGGGCCTTGCCCTGGAGATCCCAGAGGGCCATCTCGAGCGCCGCGCGCGCGGCCTGGTTGCCAACGGTGAAGAGCTCGCGGTCCCAGACGCGATGGATGGCCTCGAGGTCGAAGGGGTCCTTGCCGATCACCGATGGCCCGAGGTACTCGCCGATCACGTCCTCGACGCTCCACAGCGTCTCGCCGGTGAACTCGTAGGCTGGGCACGCCTCGCCGATCCCCGTGACGCCCTCGTCGGTCTCCACGCGGACCAGATCGCAGGGACCGTACGCCATCGCCGACGAGGCGATCACGAACGGCTCCTCCATGACCAGCTCGAGCGTGTCGACGCGCACGGCGGTGATCTTCATCTGTGCGGCTCCGCGGGACGGGTGCTGGGGTCCGGCCCAGTCTACGCCATGGGGGCGTCGGGCGAGTCCTTGTCCGGCCCATCCCGGAGCCGTATCATCGGGACGCCCACGGGTCTGCGTGAGGCAGCGCGAGCCGACGAGAGGAGAGCGGCCATGACGGACCACATCAAGTTCGAGAGCCGCTTCGAGACCTCCGGGTTCTTCAGCCCGCTGGCGGGTATGGAGTTCGCCGAGGATCGCATCGAGGTGCGGACCGACCCGCTCACGGGCATGACCGCCGTAGCCTCCGCGGGGCTGGAGGCCAAGGAGGAGATGTTTCTCGGCAGGACCGACTGGACGTATGCGGAGGCCCTCGCCGCGCGCACCAGGGAGGGCTGCTTCTTCTGCCCCGAGAAGGTCCTCGAGACCACGCCCCGGTACCCCGACGAGCTCGTGCCCGGCGGCAGGCTTGAGCACGGCCGGGCGCTCGTCTTTCCCAATCTCTTCCCGCTTGCCGGCGTGCACGCGGTGGTGACCTTCCCCGAGAAGCACTACCTCCGCCCCAGCCAGTTCACGCCCGACCTGCTGGAGGAAGCTCTCGGCGCGGCGTTCGACTTCGCCCGACGCGCCGAGAGCTTCTACCCGCGCATGACGCATATGCAGGTGAGCTGCAACCACATGCTGCCGGCCGGAGCCAGCCTCGCGCACCCTCACCTCCAGGTGTTCGGGGGTGAGGCGGCGCCCTGGCAGGTCGAACTGTACTGGCGCCGCTCCGCCGAGTGGAAGGCGGCGCACGGCAAGAGCTACTGGACGACGCTCGTCGACCAGGAGTGTGCGGACGGCGAGCGGTACGTGCGCGGAACCGACGGCGTCCATTGGATGGTGCCGTTCGCGCCGGCCGGCGCCCGCGAGGTGATCGCCGTGGTGCCCGGAGCCGGGCGCTTGCCAGAGCTCGGCGGCGCGCAGGTCCGGGTGCTGTCCGGCGGCCTCTCCGCCGTCCTCGCCTGGTACGAAGAGGAGGGCCTCTCCGCGTTCAACTTCACCGTGTTCTCCGGCCCGCTCGACGGTCGCGATACAGGCTTCCCCGTCGTGCTGCGCGTGATCGCTCGCACCGCCTTCAAGCAGGACTACCGCACCGACGACTACTTCCTTCAGAAGCAACTCGGCGGCGAGCTCATGTTCGCCGCGCCCGAGGAGATGGCGGCGCGGCTGCGCGCGCGCTTCTCCGTCTGATCGGGAAGGCCACGGCCGCGACGGCACTGACTTGCCCGGGGCGTGGGAATGTCCCATACTACGTTGTCCCGGCAGGTCCGGGACCCGTGTGGGGCATTAGCTCAGCTGGGAGAGCGCCTGGATCGCACCCAGGAGGTCAGCGGTTCGATTCCGCTATGCTCCACCATCTTCTTCCGCTCGCCAGCCTCGCGATGGCCGCGCGTGCGCCTTCAGCCCGGCTCCTCCGACCCGTCGTCGATGTCGATGCCGGTGAGCTGCACCATCGGCGCGCCCGGGTCGAGCTTCACCATCATCGAGCCGCACTGCGGGCACACCGGCTGTGGCGCGTCTGTGCTGAACTCGTCGCTGCAGCTGAGACAGGTAGCCGCGACGGGCTTGTGCTCGAAACGAAGGGTGGCGCCCTTGAAGAGGTCGTCCTCGCTCGTGAGCATCTCGAAGTACATCTCAATGGAGTCTTGCGTGAAGTCGGCGGCGGGAGTCATCACGAGATCGAGGCCCGCGACCTTGCGCGCACCGTTGACGCCGGCCGCCTCGCGGGCCCGATCGATGATCCCCTGCGTGATCCCCAGCTCGTGCACGGCGTCGCCTCCGTCCGGTCGTTCGTCCTGCCTGTGTTCTACCACGCCCGGCCCCTCCTGGTGTCCTGGTGTCCGCTCCGGGGGGGACCGATGCAGCCCTGGAGCGGGGGCTCCGGTCGACAGCCGGCAAGAACGGGCCCGGTACCAGCTCCAGCCGCCTCGAGCGCCGACGATGACCCTCGCTTCGAGTTCCGCCGCGACCGGAGCGCTCGACGACGCCGGCGATCGGCGCGCGAGTCATTCGCGCAGGCGGCCGGCGTCGCCCAGTGCGGCTCCGACCTCACGACGGCGGGACGGCGGGACGTGCATCGCGGCACCGGCGCGAAAAAGAAGCGCAGCCGCCTTCAAGAGCGCGACTTGCGAAGTCTAGATTGTGAATTCCTGCGATAATCGTCGCTACGACGCTTGTCTCCCCGTGCCGGTTCTGGTAGAACGGGGAGCATGAATGGAGAATGGGCCGTCGCCGCGACGCTCACGTCCGCGGCGCCGGTCACGAGGAGGGAGACGAGAAGATGAAGGTCCTCATCGTCGGCGCCGGTATGCAAGGTCAGGTGCTCACCTGGAACCTGGCCCGCAACGCCGCGGTCACCGAGATCGTCGTCGCCGACTACGACGAGAAGCGCGCCGCGTTCGTCGCCGGTCAAGTCGGCCAGGGCAAGGCCGTGTCCATGTTCATCGACGCCGCCGACGCCGACGCCGTTGCTTTCGCCGGCGAGGGCTGCAAGCTCGTCGTCAACGCCGTCATCCCGCAGTTCAACAAATCCATCATGCAGGCGTGCCTCAAGTGCGGCGCCGCCTACATGGACATGGCTCAGGGCCAGACGCAGACGCAGACCATCGACGAAGCCTACCTCGACCAGATGTCACTTGCCCCGGAGTTCGCCAAGCAGGGCATCCTCGCGCTTCTCAGCACCGGCATGGACCCGGGCGTCACCAACACCTTCGCCGCCAACGGCTACGAGGACCTCGACAAGTGCTTCGAGATCCGCATCAAGGACTACGCGATCTTCGACAGCCCGGTGCCCCTGCAGGTCTGGTCGCAGGAGACCTTCTACACCGACTGCGCGCAGCCGCCGTTGCTGTATGAGGATGGTGAGTTCAAGCGCGTCGAGATCTTCGGCCGTCGCGAGCACTACGAGTTTCCGCAGCCGTTCGGCCTCGGCGCCGTGATCTGCCACGACCACGAAGAGGTCAGCACCCTGCCCCGCCTCCTGCCCAGGAAGTTCGGCGAAAAGGGCCTGCGCTACGTCGACTTCAAGATGGGCGGCCCCGAGGACGGCATCGACGCCGATCTCGCCTTCGTGAGCTCGGGTATGGCCAGCAAGGAGCCTGTCACGCTCAAGGACGGCTCCAGGGTGCGACCGATCGACGTCTTCGTGGCATCCATGCCGCCGAACCCTCCGGCCGACGAGCTCGCCAAGCTCGCCCTCGCCGGCGAGATCACCGACTTCGGCGTCGTCACCGTCGACTGCATCGGAGAGAAGGACGGCAAGCCGGCGAGCATCGGCTACTACATCTTCCCGCCCGACATCAAGTTCGTGAACAGCGTGATCCCCGGCGGCACCAGCGTGAGCTACGGCACCAGCACGCCGGCCAGCATCTACGCTGAGCTCATTCTCGAAGACAAGATCGCGACCAAGGGCATGATCTGCCCCGAAGAGCTCGACCGCAGCGTTCGGGACGCGTTCATCGCCGAGCTCGGCGTGCGCAACCTGCCGGTCTTC
The DNA here is from genome assembly GCA_963695395.1 of uncultured Thermoleophilia bacterium. GTDB lineage: Bacteria > Actinomycetota > Thermoleophilia > UBA2241 > UBA2241 > CAIXSE01. The sequence goes on from CAVOGK010000007.1 coordinate 203,682, forward strand.
CGCAAGGACGTCGCCGGCGCCAACTGAGGCTGCCGAAGCAGATCCCTGGGGCGCTCCCGCGCGCCCTGAGCGCGGAGGAGCGGGGCGGCCTGAGCCGCCCCGCTCCTCTTCGCTGCGCACGCAGCGCGACCGGATGGAGCGTCAGGCGAGCGGCTTCTCCAGGACGTCGAAGCGGCGTGCGACGTGCATGCCGGCCGCCTCGTAGACGCGCACGGCATCCGTCACGTTTTGCGCGTCGACGTAGAGGCGGACCACGGTCTGGCCGCGATCGCGCAAGGTCGCGAAGGCGGCCGCGAGCAGGGATCTCCCGATACCGCGGCCGCGCCACGGCTTGCACACCGCGAGGTCGTGGATCACCGCGTCCATGTCGCCGATGCTCGGGACGACATACCCGACGAGACCGTCGCCGTCCCATGCGAGCCACCAGAGCGTAGGGTCGGAGTCTCCCGCCTCGAGATGATGCAGCCGCCATTCGTCGTAGCCGCGCGCCTCGAAGAGATGGTGCTCGGCGAAGGCTTCGATGTCGACCTCCCAGACGCGGCGCCCATCGACATCGGGCCTGAAAGGTCGCAGTTCGATGCCCCCGGGGGCCGGCGCACGTGGCCAGTCAGAAGCTACGTCGACAACCATCTCGAAGTACTGGCGTGCGGGAACGAAGCCGCGGCCGTCCAGAGCCGCCCTGCGCACCGCGTCGCTGTCTTCGCACCAGACCACCAACCGGCGGGACGCGCCGTCCTCCCGCCGCGACGGCAGCTCCGACACCCGGAACGCGATGGTGTCGAGCAGAGCATCCCCGACCCCCCGGCCACGATGCTCCGGGTGGACGTAGTGGTCGGCAGTGACTTCTCCAGCGGTGTCCGGCCACACCCACGCGACGCCCACCACGGTTCCCCCGGGGGCCACCACCACCCACCAGTCAGACGCTGGATCCGACTCTGGGTCCTTCCAGTCGGTGGCCAGGTCGTTCTCGTGAGTGCGCAGCTCACCGGTGTCGTAGCTCTCGGCCGCATCGAGCACGGCCTGGGCCGCCGGCAGGTCGGCCTCCGTGGGATGCCTCAGGATGTAGCCGTCGGGAAGTGGCAAGAGGCCTCCTGTGTCTGACGGGGTCCTTCCAGCCTATTCCTCGACGCCGCAGAAGCGAAGTGCCGTGAGCACCAAGGTCTGCGCGGCGACGTGCAGCTCTGCGATCGGCACGTGCTCGTCGGGCATGTGCGCGACCCGTACATCGCCGGGTCCGAAGAGCACCGTCGGGATGCGCCCCACGTTGACGAGGAGGCGCATGTCGGCGCCGTAGGTCACACCTTCCAGGGGAGGCGCCGAGCCGGTGAGGTCCGCGGCGGCGCCGGTCACCGTGGTGACGATCGGATGGGCGGGGTCCGTCACGGCCGGGTCGAAGCGCCCGCCCCACCAGCGCACCTCGGGGGGGTGCTCCGCCAGCCACGGGTCGGCCGCGGCGGCGCGGGCGATCGCATCCTCGAACGCCCGCCTGGCCGCGTCCACGTCCTCGCCCACGGCGACGCCATAGCGTCCCTCCGCAACGAGCGTATCGGGCACGCTGCTCGCCCAGTCACCGGCACGCACCGTGCCCACCTCGATCGGCCACGGCAGGCGGTAGCCGGCGAAGAGCGGCGAGTTGGGATCGCCGGCCACAGCAGCGCGACGGCCGGCCTCGCCGGCAGCGTCAGCCTCGCCGGCGCCCGCGACCCCGCAGCGCTCGGCTTCGAGCCGGCGCAGCGCCGCGAACAGCGGCACGAACTTCTCGACCGCGTTCACGCCCTCGTCGCGCACGCAGCCGTGGGCGGACAAGCCGTGCACGATGAGCCGGAACATCAGCGAGCCGGCCTGTGCCGGGACCACGTGGAGCCTTGTCGGCTCGACCACGACGGCGCCGTCGGCCGAGTGCCCGCGGAGGATCGTCGCCAGCGTGCCGGTGCCGCCGTCCTCCTCGCCGACGACGCTGGCGACGCTCACACGCCCGCGCAGCCTGACGTCGGCGTCGCGCAAAGCCTTCAGCGCGAAGAGCGCGCAGACGAGGCCGCCCTTCATGTCGACAGCGCCGCGCCCGTAGATACGGCCACCCCGGACGACCGGGTCCCAGGGCGGCGTCGTCCAGGCGGACTCCGCGCCGACGGGGACGACGTCGATGTGGCCGTTGAACAGCAGGTCGCGGCCGGCGCCACTGTCCGCGGCGGCCGAGCCGGCCGCCGGCTCACCGTACCCGCCCACCACGCCCAGGGCCTCGTCGCGATCGACCTCGTGGCACCAGTCCGCGTGGTGCGAGAGCTCCTCGAGGTCGATGGGCCACACATCGGTCTCGAGGCCGGCGTCCTGCATCCAGGACGCGACCCGGCGCTGTGCGGGAGACTCCTCGCCGTCGAGACTCGGGATCGCGATCAGCAGGCGAAGAAAGGCGATGAGACCGTCGAGGTCGAGCGCCTCCAGTACGCTGCGTTCAGCTCGGCTGAGGCCGGCGCCCACGGACCCTGGTCCTCACTCGGGGTCGCGCAGCACCGGCCGCGTGAGACAGGTCGGCCCGCCTTCGGCCTTGAACGAGAGCTGCTCGCCGGGAAACGTGACGACTTCACAATCGGCCATCTCGAGCAGCTGCTTCGTCACTGGACTCCCCTCGAGCATGATGCACCTCCGCGGTGCGACCGTCAGCACGTTGGTCGCCTGAGTGAGCGCGAACTCCTCCTCCGGGACCTCGAGCAACCGCACACCGCGGCGCTTGAGCTCCGCCCAGAACGCCGTCGGCATGAGCGGGGGATAGGCGACGGCGAGGTCGACGTCGACCGGGCTGATGAGGCTGAGGAGGTGGAGACAGGCCTCCGGACCGGTGAAGTAGGGCAGGTCGTAGTCGAGGACCGTCGCGCCCAGCGGCTCGAGGAGGCCGCGAAGCTGACGCACGCCTTCGGCGTTGGTGCGAAAGCCGCGTCCCACCGCCAGTGTGTCGTGGTCGAGCCACATCGTGTCGCCGCCCTCGGCGCGGGCGTCGCCCTGCAGGCGGCCGTAGACCGGCACGCCGCAGTCCTGCAAGGCACGCGCGAGCGGCTCCTCCTCGCCCCGGCGCCGCTCCTTACCCATGCTGAGCACGAGTGTGCCTCGGTCGGTGACGAGGACCGGGTCGAAGACGAAGACGCTGTCGCTATGATCAGGCAGCGGCTCCTCGTGATAGAGCACCTCGACGTCCCAGGAGCGCAGGGCATCTGCGAAGGCGTCGTGTGCGCTGCGCGCCTTCTCCGCGTCGATCGCGCCGGTGTAGTGCCACGCCGCCGGGTCGGCGGCGGCCATGGCCTCGCCGGGCCGCCGCATCACCACGCGGCGCAAGCGCCCGACCATACCCTGTGCTCCGTATCCCCGATTCATCGCTCCCCCCGTCATGTCCCGATCCGGGTCTGCCTCGCCCGGGGGAGGCAGCGCCCTCCGGCAGAGGATGTCGCCACTCGCCCGGGCGACCGCGCTCTTCGGGAGCGCGAACCGGGCCGTCCGCGGCGAATCCACGCTCTTCGCAGGGCTTGAAGGTCGCGTCCTGAAGACCCGGCCTCAACGAGATCGTGCCGCCGACTGAGAACGTGCGGCGGTCTTTGGAGAGCGTGATCACGGCAGCGAGCGCGACGCCGCGATGGGCGTCCGGCTCAGTCGCCGTGGATCTTGCGCCGCCACGGAGCCCAGGACGTGGGCCGCGACATGTCGGCGTACTGGTGCACGGGCGTACCCGACGTCTCGTCCATGACGAGCAGGCCGTCGATGTCGAGCACGGCTACGCCGTCTGCCTGAAGCACGGCGAACAGGCTGACGACACCCACCGCGTCGGCTCCCCCGCCGAGCTCATCGACGGTGAGGGTGTGGTTGGACTCGAACCGCGCCCACGTCGTGGCGAGCCTGTCCCAGGTGAGGTCGACGCGCATCCCGCGCACGAGCAGCGAGAGACTCACGTCGTCAGAGGCCACGATGCGACCCTTGCCGCGCCAGAACACCAGCGGGAACTCGTCACCGATCATGTCGGCGGTGCGGAACTTCATCGTTTCGATCGAGATCATGACGCCTCCGGCGAGCGATGCAGGCGCTTAGTCTACCGGGCGAGGACGCGTATGACGAGCGACCGCCGGCTCGAGGTGGACGACCACGTCTGTGATCTGGCCATATTCGTGCCGCAAAGCAGTCTCGACGGCGTGGGCGATCGCGTGCCCGTGCTCGACGGTCGTTCCAGGGTCGACCTGCACGTGCAGGTCGACGTAGACCTGGCTGGCCGGACCACGGGTGCGCACGCCGTGACAACTCACGACGCCCGGAACGGTCGCGGCCACGGCGGCGACCTCGTCGGCCGGCAGCCGCGCGGCGTCACCCAGCGTGTGCAAGACGCCGCGGAAGATGCCCCAGGCCGTGCGCAAGATCGCCAGGGCGACGAGGATCGCGACCAGGCCGTCGGCCTGCTCGAACCCTGACTTGACCAGGACCAGGCTGACGATGACGCCCGAGCTCACCAGGACATCGCTGAGCGTGTGGCTCGCATCGGCGACGAGGATCTCGCTGCCGAGGCGCCTGCCCGCGCGGCGCTCCCAGGTGGTCACGAACACGTTGATGGCCAGCGTCCCTATCATGATGGCGAACGACGCCGTGGTGACCTCGGTCGGCACACCGCGCCCGAACAGGCTGTCGATCGCTCCCTTGCCCACGGTGTAACCGGCGAGGGCGAGCATGACTCCGATCACCGCCGCCGCGAACGTCTCGAACTTGGCGTGGCCGTAGGGGTGCTCCTCGTCGGCGGGGCGCGCGGCAAACCACAGGCCGACCAGGCCGATGACGTTCGACGCGCCGTCGAACAACGAGTGGAAGCCGTCTGCCTCCATGGCCGCGGAGTGGCTGACGATGCCGTAGGCGAGCTTGGCTACCGCCACTGCCAAGTTGAGCACCAGCACCAGCCAGAGGACGGTGCGGACCTGGCGGTGGCGGTCAACGGTCGGCGACTCGTGCATGGCGATGAGGGGAAGATTCCGTCTGGCGCCGCGGGCGGCTACGGCCGCGAAACCAGTCCGATGCGCTCGCGTACCTTCGCGAGCGTGCGCCCGGCGATGGCCTCGGCGCGCTCGGCCCCCGTCTTCAAGACCTCGAGCGTGTAGCTCTTGTCCGCCTCGAGCTCCTTGATGCGCGCCTGGATGGGCGCCATGGCCTCGACGACGACATCGCCGAGGTCCGCCTTGAAGTCGGCGTAGCCTCTGCCCTCGTAGCGCCGCTCGATATCCTGCACGGGCTCTCCCGTGAGGGCGCTGTAGATGTCGAGGAGATTGGTCAGCGCCGGCTTCTCGGGGCCGCCACGGACTTCCGACCCGGAGTCCGTCACCGCTCTCTTGATCTTGCGGCGGATCACGTCCGACGGATCCATGACGGCGATGTAGCTGTTCTCCGACCCGGCGCTCTTGCTCATCTTCCGGGTCGGGTCGTCCAGCCCCATCACGCGAGCCCCGCCTTCTTTGATGATCGGCTCCGGCACCACGAACGCCTTGCCGAACGCGTTGTTGAACCGCTCGGCCACGTCGCGCGTGAGCTCCACGTGCTGCTTCTGATCTTCGCCGATCGGTACGGCGTCGGCCCGGTAGAGCAGGATGTCGGCGGCCTGCAGCACCGGGTAGTCGAACAGCGCGACTCCGACGCTCTCGCCCTCCTGCCCCGCGGTCTTGTCCTTGAACTGCGTCATGCGCCGCAGCTCGCCCATGTAGGTGATCGTGTTGAGGATCCACATGAGCTCGGTGTGCGCCGGCACGTGACTCTGCACGAAGACGATGGACTGCTCGGGGTCGATCCCGCTCGCCAGAAACAGGTTGACGAGGTCGATCGTGTTGCGCCGCAGCTCGGCGCGCACCTGCCGCACGGTGATGGCGTGCAGGTCGACGGCGCAGTAGACGCAGTCGTGCGTCTCCTGCATCGCCACCCAGTTCTTGACGGCGCCGAGGTAGTTGCCGAGGTGCAGCGTCCCTGACGGCTGGATGCCGCTGAAGACGCGCGGGCGGCGCGCCGATGCTTGTCCCTGATCGCTCACGATCCCGGAGTCTACAGAAGCGCGCGCGGCCGGGCTACCGGGGCGCGACCCTCGTCGGCCGCGCGCCCCGGCCGCCGGATCACGGGCCGCGGCGCTCCCGCCCCAGCCGCGAGATCGTCTCATCCAACGCGGCGCCCCGGCGCGCCGACTTGGCATCACCCGGGCCGCGACGCTGCCCCGTCAGGAGCCGGATGAAGTAGTAGAACCCCAGCGCGAACAGCCAGAGGAACTCGACGACGAAGAGAATCGGGACGGCGACGTGGCCGGCCGCGACGTTGAGTGCCGCCTGCGCAACGACCAGCACGGTCAGCGCAACGACGGCCAGACGGAAGACCCGGCGCACGTGGTCGTCATCGAAGACGCGCGAGGCACGCGAGAACGCCACCGCGAGGAGCACGAGGAGAAACACGACGATGATGCCCTGCACGGCCCACGAGCTCATCACGTCGTTGATGAACTCGAGGTTGTCCTGCATCAGGGTCTCGTCCGCGATGACGCACCTCCGATCCCGAGCTCCGGCCGTTCGGTCCCCAGATTCTCACTATACGCCCCCGCCGCGCAGTGCAGCGCCGCACGGAAGTATGGCCCACACGGTGCCGGGTCCCTTGTGCGGACGCCGCACCGTCGCCGACGTTGCGGCTCGCCGCACCCCAGTGCTACAGTGCCGGAGAACCGAGGAAGCCCGGCGGATGGTCGCGTGAGAGCCCGCCACTCGCGAGAGTGAGCGGGCGCCGAAGGGGCAAGGATGGCGCCCGATGCGCCGCCGAAACTCTCAGGCCAACGGAACGCAGGCCGGACGGGCCCCTGGAGTGCGCGGGTCGCTGGTCCTGCGGCGGACAGGGTGATGGGGACATCACCCTGTCCCTCGACGCTTAAGGGGTGAGCGGTATGAGCACACCACGCACGACCGCGGTGGCCGAGCGGATCAGTGGCCTCGGGACCGAGACGGCGTTCGCCGTCTCCGCCGAGGCCGACGAGTGGAGGGACCTCGGGCACACCGTCTATCCGTTCCACCTCGGCGACCTGGACCTGCCGACGCCGGAGAACATCGTCGAGGCCGCATTCCGTGCCATCCGCGAGGGCAAGACCGGCTACTGCCCCAACGCCGGCATCCCGCAACTGCGCGAGGCGCTGGCCGCCGACGTCGGCGCCTCGCACGGCATCGCCTACGGACCGGAGAACGTCGCCGTGCAGCCGGGGGGCAAGCCGGTCATCGCGAAGTTCCTCCTCACGCTGATGGACCCGGGCGACGAAGTCCTCTACCCCAACCCCGGCTTCCCCATCTACGAGAGCCAGATCGAGTTCCTCGGCGGCGTCGGAAGGCCGTACGGCTTCGTGCGCGGGGAGAAGAACTTCCTGCTCGACTTCGAGGCCATCGAGGCGGCCATCACGCCGCGCACCAAGCTGCTCATCTTCAACGACCTCCACAACCCGACGGGGGCTGAGAGCCCGGGCGAGGAGATCGAGGCGCTGGCCGCGCTCGCCGTGAAGCACGATCTGTACGTGCTTTCGGACGAGGCCTACTGGGACGTGCGCTACTCCGGGCGGGGCACGTCGATCGCGTCGCTGCCGGGCATGCGGGAGCGCACCGTCATCCTTTACACGTTCAGCAAGAAGTTCGCCATGACGGGCTGGCGTCTGGGAGCCGCGATCGGGCCGAAAGACCTCATCTCGCACGTCACCACGCTCAACGTCAACCAGGAGTCGTGCACCACCCACTTCATCCAGTGGGCGGGCGTCGAGGCGCTCACGGGCGACCAGTCGGGTGCGAAGCGGATCCTGGGCATCCTGAAGGATCGCCGCGACACCGCCGTCGACCTGCTGAACGAGATCCCCGGCGTCAGCTGCTTCCGCCCCGAGGCGACCTTCTACCTGTACCCCGACGTCACCGGGCTCATGGAACGCAAGGGCCTCGCGACCTACGAGGAGCTGCGGCGCGCGGCGCTGGAGCAGACGGGCGTCAGCTTCTGCACCCGTCTGCACTTCGGCCGCGCGCTCCCCGGCGAGGAGCGCCGCTACGTGCGCCTCGCGTACTCCGGCATCAGCGCCGAGCTGATCGGCGAGGGGCTCGGCGGACTCAAGGAGTGGGCGCAGTGAGCGGCAAGGCCGAAGCAGGCGCCCCGCGCCTGCTGCGCACACCCTTCCACGCTCAGCACGTCGCCGCCGGCGCACGGATGGTCGACTTCGGCGGCTGGGACATGCCGGTCCAGTACCCGACCGGCATCATCGCCGAGCACCTCGCCACCCGCAGCGGCGCCGGCCTCTTCGACGTCGCGCACATGGGCCGCTTCGTCTTCCGCGGGCCCGGCTCGACGGCCTTCCTGCAGCACGTGCTCAGCAACAACGCCGAGGCCCTCGACCTCCTGCAGGCGCAGTACACGATGATCCCCACCGAGACCGGCGGCGCGGTCGACGACGCCTACCTCTACCGCTTCGTCGACGGCGAGTACCTGCTCGTGGTCAACGCGTCCAACCGCCACAAAGACTGGGACCACTTCCGCGAGCGCCTCGCGCACTTCCCGGATGTGGAGATGAGCGACGAGACGGGCGAGATCGCCATGGTGGCCCTGCAGGGCAAGGCGTCCAGGGATGTCCTGGGAAGCCTCGTCGAGGCTGGAGGCCTGCCCGAGCCGCTGCGCAACGAATTGAGCGTCGCGACGCTGAGGCTGCCCGGCGACGGGCGCCTCGTGGAGGCGCGGATCGCCCGGACCGGGTACACGGGAGAGCCCGTGGCCTTCGAGCTGTTCACGGCGGCGCACCACGGGCGGGCCCTTTGGGACGCGCTGACTGAGGCGGGCGCCGCGCCCGTCGGGCTCGGCGCCCGCGACACCTTGCGCCTCGAGGCCGGCCTCCCGCTCTACGGCCACGAGCTGGGGCTGGACCCCGAGGGGCGCGAGATCCCGATCTTCGCCTGCCCGCTGGCGACCTTCGCCGTCAGCTTCTCACCACGCAAGGGCGACTTCGTCGGCCGACACGCCCTGGAGCGGCAGCAGAAGGCCTACGCCAGGATCCTGCAGCGCGACTACTCGCTGCTCGAGGACCTGCCGCGGCTCACACGGCCGGTGGCCGTGACCGGCCGCGGCATCGCCCGTGAGGGCGCCGCGGTGCACGCCGCCCAAGGGGACGAGCGCTTCGACGCCGACGCGCTTCTCGGCTGGGTGACCAGCGGCACCGCAGTCCCCTACTGGGGTATGGAGGGAGAGGGTCTGTGCTCGCTCCAGACCGAGGAGCACGAGCTGCGCTCCGTCGCCCTCGCCTACCTGGACAGCCGGGTGCTCGAGGACGACGAGGTAGAGATCGACGTTCGCGGCCGGCGCGTCCCGGGGCTGGTCGTGCCGCATCACCTGCGGAGCGACGCCCCGCCCTGCGCGCGGGCCATCATCTGGGACCACACGCCGCAGCTCACCGCGCTCGAGGGCGGCGAGGCGGGAGAGAAGGCCCTGCGGCTGCTGGGCAAGGCGATCGCCAATCACGCGTGGCGCCAGGAGGAGTGCATCGATCTCATCCCCAGCGAGATGACCCCCTCGCCGATGACGCGGCTGCTCAGCATCACCGACCCCTCCGGCCGCTACGCCGAGCACAGGAAGGCCGAGGCCTTCTACGACACCGATGTCTTCTACTACCAGGGGACCGGCTTCATCCACGAGGTCGAGCGACTGTTGGCCGCCGAGCTCCGCACCTACCTCGGCTGCCCCGAGGTCGAGACGCGCACGGTGAGCGGCCAGATGGCCAACACGGCGGTCTTCAGCGCCCTCGTCGACTACCTCAACCGCGCCGACCGCAAGGCGGAGCCACGGCGCATCGGCAACGTCGTCAACAACCACATCGCCAAGGGCGGTCACCTGAGCGCGCAGCCGATGGGCGCCCTCCGCGACTACGTCGCGCGCGACCCGCGCACCGAGCTGCCCGCGGTCGTCGACATCCCGGTGCTCCCGGACAACCCGTACAAGGCGGACGTAGGGGCGCTCCTCGACGTGATCGAGCGGGAGCGGCCCGAGCTCATCATCCTCGGCAAGAGCATGGTCCTGCACCCGGAGCCTGTGTACGAGGTCCGGCAGTTCCTCGACGACGTGGGTATCCCGTCCGTGCTCATGTACGACATGGCCCACGTGCTCGGGCTCGCTGGGCCGCACTTCCAGGAGCCCTTCGTGGAGGGCGCCGACATCGTCACCGGCTCCACCCACAAGACGTTTTTCGGCACGCAGCGGGGCATCATCGGAGCACGCTGGGCAAAGACCGACGAGAAGTACGACCTGTGGGAGGCGATCGAGCGCCGCACCTTCCCCGGCTCGGTGAGCAATCACCACCTGGGAACCCTTCTCGGGCTGCTGATGGCGGCCTACGAGATGAACCATTTCAAGGATGCCTGGCAGCAGGCCGTGATCGCCAACGCCAAGACCTTCGCCGTGGCCCTCCACGACGCCGGGCTCGACGTCGCCGGAGACCCTGAAGCGCAGTTCACCGAGACGCACCAGGTCGTGGTGCGGGTCGGCTACGGTCAGGGTCCGGAGGTCGCCGGCCGGCTGGAGGGCAGCGGCATCATCGTCAACTATCAGGCGGCGCCGGACGAGGAGGGCTTCACCGCCGCAGGATCCCTGCGCCTGGGCGTGGCCGAGATGACGCGTTTCGGCATGGGTCCGGAGCAGTTCGCGGAAGTCGCCTCGCTGATGGCCGCGGTGATCGTCGAGGGCCGCGGCGTGGCGGAGGAGGTGCGCAAACTCCGGGCGCCGTTCACCGAGATGGGCTACTGCTTCAGAGGCCCCCAGTTCGACCCGCTGTTGCAGCGGCTGCACGGCCTGATCTGAGGGCAGCCCGTGGCGCATGATCCACACCGCCGGGCCGAGCCGGGCTCACTTGACCCCCCCACGGCGATGAACAACGCCACGGGCAAGCGCCTCCTGGCACTCGTCCGCGACGCCGACTACGCGCACCCCGGCGAAGAGGAGGCGATCCGCCTCCTCTTCGCCGGCATCACGCCCGACCCGCGACGCCGAGTCCTCGACGCGGGCTGCGGCAGCGCGGGCACCGCGGCCTGGGTGCAGGCGCGCGAGTACGGAGCGGTGACCGGCATCGAGATCGACGCCGCGACCGCCCGCCTCGCCCGCGAGCGGCACCCAGAGGTCACGGTCGTGGAGGGCGACCTCCAGCGAGCCGGCGCGGCGCTGCGCGGCCCGTTCGACCTCGTCTACTCGATGACCGCGATCTACGCCGCGCCCGACAAGGCCGCCGTGTTCCGCGAGCTCGGCGCTTTGGCTGCGCCCGGCGCCGAGCTCCGCCTCCTCGAGTACGCCGACCCTCAGGGACGCTTCGCGGCCGAGACCGACGGCGACCCCCGCCTCTGCTGGTGGCGCCCGCTTCACCCCAGTGTGTTGCCGGCCCTGCTGGTGGCCGCCGGCTGGACCGGCGTCGCGGTCCGCGACCTCCAGCCCGAGCTCGTACTGTGGTACCGGCAGCTCTGCGAGCGCATCGCCGCCGCGCGGGAGGCCATCACGCGCGAGTTCGGCCGCGAGTGGTACGAGTTCGCGGCCTCGGAGTACGCCGGCATCCTCATGATGGTCCGAGCCGGCGTCCTCGGCGGCGTGCTCGTGCGTGCTCGGGCCGCAGGTGCGTGAGAGCCCAGCCAGCGCCTTCGACCGGCTCAACCGACGCCGATGTCACCGCTCCGCGAGGGGGTAAACTCGAGGCGCCTTTCTGCCGATACGACAGACCAATGAGTCTCCCAAATCGCACATCCGACGGCGACAGCGGTTGAGCAGCGGCTGCTGGCCGCGAGCCGCACGGACGATCGAATGGCGGCGCAGTCAGGAGGCTCCAGCCACCGGCCAGGCTCGTCTCCTGCGCCTGACCGGTCAGGACGTGGCCATGGGGTGGATCCTCGCGGTGATGATCCTGTTCGGTGTCGCCGTCGGAATGGTCTTCCCGTATCTGGTCTCCTCCCTCGTCACCCTCAGGCCAGGAGAGCAGGGTGCCTTCCGCATAGCCTGCGTCGGCGCCGGGTTCTGCGTGGGCGGCTTCGCCTACGGGGTCGCCCGCTTCACCTTGTTCAGGGCCAACCGCAGGCTCGCGTGTCTCGCCGCCTACGACGGCCTGACGGGGCTGTTCAATCAACGCCAATTCGCACGTTCGCTCAGCACGGAGCTGATGCGCGCGCAGCGCTGCGGCCGGCCCGCGACACTGATCATCACGGATCTCGACCACTTCAAGGGCGTGAACGACCACCACGGCCACACGATCGGCGACGACGTCCTTGCCGCTGTGGCCGCGGACGTCGTCGCCAGCGTGCGCCCCTTCGATGTCGCGTGCAGGATCGGCGGCGAGGAGTTCGCCGTCATCCTTCCTTCGTCCGACAGGGAGGAGGGCCTCGCGGTGGCCGAGCGCATCAGAGCGCGCGTTGCACGGAGTGATCACGAAGGCCTCCCGGCCGTCACGATCAGCTGCGGCGTCGCCTCGTATCCGGAGGACGGAGAAGCCATACGCGAGCTGGTCAGGCGCGCCGACGACGCGATGTACGCGGCCAAGGCGGCGGGGCGCAACACGGTACGTGCCTGGACGGGCTGAGCAGGGCCAACCGGACGCTCCGACGGGGTGCGGCGAGCTGCGTGCGGGCAGTAGCAGCGGGAGGCTAGGTCGGCGCGACGTCGTAGCGCAGCCAGAGCGCCCCGTCGTCGAACTGCTCGACGCCGCGCAGCATCAGACCCACGACGTCGGCGGACCCCGCATCGCCGGCCTGTACCAGCCAGCGGGGGCTCTCGCCGCCCACCAGCCGGGGCTCGATGACGACGCTGACTTCGTTCACCAGGCCGGCGCGCAGCAGCGCACCGACCAGATGGCCGCCGGCGTCCACGCGTACCGTCCGTACGCCGTGGGCGGCGGCCAGCTGCTCCAGCGCCGCCGCGAGGTCCACGCGATCGCCGCCGGCGACGAGCGTCCGCACGCCGTCGGCGGCGAGGGTCTCGAGATGCGCCACCGGCGTCGCCGCGGAGCACAGCGCTACGACGTCTCGCCAGTAGGGCTGGTCGCGCAGTTGCCCGAGCCCCGGCAGGCGCCCGCGTGAATCCACGGCCGCGAGCAGCGGCCGCGCTTCCTCCTCGTCGCCGCTCGCCGCCGCTTGATGTCCGGACTCGCCCGGCTCCAGAGCGATCGGGTCGCAGACACTGCCGAGCTCCGGCATGCCGGCGAGCAGTGTTTCGCTACCGACCAGCGTGCAGTCTTCGTGCCAGGTTCCGGCGAGGCGGTAGAAGCGGCCCATGTCGACGTCGAGCCCGTCCATCCGGGCGTCGAGGCTCATCTCGTTATGGACGATGACGTGCGGGAGCGTCAATCCGCGTCGATCTCCTCATCCGTCGCGCCGCTCTCGCTGACGACCATGCGGGCGATGGCGCTGACGACGTCGCCCTCGCGCATGTTCATCACCTTGACGCCCTGCGTGGCCCGCCCGTGGCGGCTGATGCCGTCGGCGCGGACGCGGATCATGACGCCGTCGCGGCTCTGCAGCATGATCTCGTGGTTCTCACGAACGACCTTGACGCCCACGAGATAACCCTTCCGGTCGGTGAGCGCCACGGTGCGCACACCCAAGCCGCCGCGGCCGGTGATGCGGTACTCGCTGATGGGCGTGCGCTTGCCGAAGCCGTTCTCGGTGATGACGAAGAGGTCGCTGTCGTCGCGCGCGATGTCCATGCTGATGACCTCATCGCCCTTGCGCAGCCGCATGCCGTGCACGCCCGACGCGCTCCGCCCAGTGGGCCTCACGTCGGCCTCGTGGAAACGGATCGCCTGTCCGAGGCGGCTGATCATCATGAGGTCGTCGTCGCCTGAGGTGTTGCGCACGGCCAGCAGCTCGTCGTCCTCGCGGATCTTGATGGCGATGATGCCATCGGCCTTGAGCTTGGTGTTATAGGAGGCGAACAACGTCTTCTTCACGATGCCTCTGCGCGTGCCGAGGATGAGATACTTGCCGTCGCTCTCGCCGAAGTTGCGCGTATTGATGACAGCGCAGATCTTCTCGTCCTGGCGCAGCGGCAGCAGGTTGACGATGTGCTTTCCCTTGGCGTTGCGGCCGGCCAGCGGCAGCTCGTGGACCTTGAGGCGGTACACCTTGCCGACGCTGGTGAAGAAGAGCAGGAAGTTGTGCGTACTGGTGATGAAGAGGTGCTCGACCTCGTCCTCTTCCTTGAGGTCCATGCCGGCGACGCCGACCCCACCGCGCTTCTGCTGGCGGTAGGTGGCGACGGGCAGGCGCTTCACGTAGCCGGTCTTGGTGATCGTGATCGCCATCTGCTCCTCGGCGATGAGGTCCTCGAGGTCGATCTCACCCTCATCCGGCACGATCTCGGTGCGGCGGTCGTCGTTGTACAAACGCTTTGTCTCGGCGAGCTCGCCCTTGATGAGAGCGAGGATCGAGCCCTCGTCGCCGAGCAGATCGCGCAGTTCCTTGATACGGGCGAGAAGGCCGGCATGCTCTTCCTTGACCTTGTCGCGCTCGAGGCCAGTGAGCCTCTGGAGGCGCAGGTCGAGGATCGCCTGGGCCTGCGGCCGCGTGAGCTCGAACGTGTCGATGAGCGCCTCGCGGGCGACGTCCCCGTCCGGCGACCTGCGGATGATGCTGATGATCTGGTCGAGATTGTCGAGCGCGACCAGCAGGCCTTCGAGGATATGGGCTCTCGTCTCGGCCTTGTCGAGTTCGAACTTGGTGCGCCGGATGACGATCTCTTTCTGGAAGGCGATGTACGCCTGCAACATCTCCGGCAGAGTCAGCGTGCGCGGCACGCCGCCGACCAGCGCGATGTTGATGACCCCGAAGGTCGTCTGCATCTGGGTGTGCTTGTAGAGCTTGTTGAGCACGACCATGGGGATCGCCTCGCGCTTGAGCTCGATGACCAGGCGCATGCCGGCGCGGTCCGACTCGTTGCGGAGGTCGCTGATCTCAGTGATCTTCTTGGTCTTCACGAGGTCGACGATGTTGTCGATCAGCGAGGCGCGGTTCACCTGATACGGCAACTCGGTGACGACGATGGCGCTGCGATTGCCCTTGATCTGCTCCGTGTGCGCCTTGGCGCGGACGCGGATGCGTCCCCGCCCGGTGCGATAGGCCTCTTTGAAGCCGCCCGTGCCGAGGATGACGCCGCCGGTCGGGAAGTCGGGACCCTTGATGAACGCCATGAGGTCGTCGGCAGTGGCCTCGGGGTTGTCGACCAGGTGATAGATCGCGTCGACTACCTCACCGAGGTTGTGCGGCGGGATGTTCGTCGCCATGCCGACGGCGATGCCCGAGGCGCCGTTGACCATGAGGTTCGGCATGCGGCTGGGGAGGACCCGAGGCTCCCGCCTGGTCTCGTCGTAGTTCGGCATCCAGTCGACGGTGTTGGCGTCGATGTCGCGCAGCATCTCCACGGCGATCTTGCTGAAGCGCGCCTCGGTGTACCTCATGGCCGCAGGCGAGTCGCCCTCGACCGAGCCGAAGTTGCCCTGGCCGTCCACAAGCGTGTAGCGCATGTTGAAGTCCTGGGCCATGCGCACGAGAGTCGGGTAGATCACGGCTTCGCCGTGCGGATGGTAGTTACCGGACGTGTCGCCGGCGATCTTGGCGCACTTGCGGTGCGACTTGTTCGGCGCCAGGCCGAGGTCGTTCATCGCGACCAGGATGCGGCGCTGACTCGGCTTGAGGCCGTCGCGCACGTCGGGGAGCGCGCGGTCGGTGAGGACGCTCATCGCGTAGTCGATGAACGACGAGCGCATCTCGTCTTCGAGTTCGATCGGCTCGATCTTGCCTTCGAGCGTCTGCAAGGAATCAGACATCGAGGAACCGCACCTCCTTCGCGTTCTTCTCGATGAACGCGCGACGGGGCTCGACCTTGTCCCCCATCAGCATCGTGAAGACCTCGTCGGCGGCTTGGGCGTCTTCCATGGAAACCAGCATCAGGGTGCGCGTCATGGGGTTCATGGTGGTCTCCCAGAGCTGGTCCGGGTTCATCTCGCCAAGGCCCTTGAAGCGCTGCAACTGCATGCCCTCCTTGGTGAGGTCGACGATCTGCACGCGCAGCTCTTCGTAGCTGGCCGCCTCCGACTTGCGATTACCGAGGTGCAGCGTGAACGGCGGCCGCCCGACCAGCTCGCTGACGCGCGAGTGCACGCGCTTGAGCGCCTGGAACTCTCGCCCGGCGAGAGCCGCGAACGGGATCCTCAGGTTCGCGGCCAGGCCTGTGCGCCGCTCGACGAGGCGCGTGTCGGCGACCTGCTCCTCCTCGTCGACACCGAGGACATCGATCACGTAGCGCTTGTCGATATCCTCGCGGAGCGCCTCGAGGAGCTGGGCGAAGGAGGCGATATCGGCCTCGACGACCGGACCGTTCTTGAGCCAGTCGATGAGCTCGCCCCCCCACTGGCTCTTGAGCTTCTTGACCCAGCCTTCGTACTCGCCGAAGAGCTTGAGAAAGCGCTGGTACTTGGCCTCGCTGAACTTGAACCCGGTCTCGGTGTTGTCGACGCGGATCTGCTCGAGGCGGCCGCGCAGGAGGATCTCCTCCAGCTGCGCCTCCTTGTGGATGTAGGTCTCCTGGTTGCCCTGCTTGAGCCGGTAGAGCGGCGGCTGAGCGATGTAGATGTACCCGGCCTCGACCAGCGGCTTCATGTGCCGGAACAGGAAGGTGAGGATGAGCGTGCGGATGTGCGAGCCGTCGACGTCGGCGTCGGTCATGATGATGATCTTGTGGTAGCGTGCCTGCCCGACGTCGAACTCCTCTCCGATGCCGGCGCCGATGGCGCTGATCATCGTGAGGATCTCGTTGTTGGCCAGCATCTTGTCGATGCGCGCCTTCTCGACGTTGATGATCTTGCCGCGCAGCGGCAGGATCGCCTGGAACGAGCGGTCGCGCGCCTGCTTGGCGGAGCCGCCGGCCGAGTCGCCCTCCACGAGGTAGATCTCGCTGAGCGCCGGGTCCTTGATGGAGCAGTCGGCCAGCTTGCCAGGCAACGTGCTGCCCTCGAGCAGACCTTTGCGGCGTGTGAGGTCGCGCGCCTTGCGCGCCGCGCTCCGCGCCCGCGCCGCGTTGATCGCCTTCTCGACGACCTGTCGGGCCTCGGAGGGGTTCTCCTCCAAGAACTCGGCCAGCTTGGCGTTGACCGACGTCTCGACCAGCGTGCGGATCTCGGTGTTGCCGAGCTTGGTCTTGGTCTGGCCCTCGAACTGCGGGTTCTTGAGCTTGACCGAGATGAGCGCCGTGAGGCCCTCGCGCACGTCCTCGCCGCTGAGGTTGTCTTCCTTCTCTTTGAGGAGGTTCTTCTGGCGCGCGTAGCCGTTGATGGTGCCGGTGAGCGCAGACCGGAAGCCAGTGAGATGCGCCCCGCCCTCGGTGGTGTTGATGTTGTTGGCGAACGTGAAGATCGACTCGTTGTATGAGGAGTTCCACTGCAGCGCGATCTCGACGGCGCCGTCGTCGGTCTCGTTCTCGAGGAAGATGATGCTGCGGTGGATGGCGTCCTTCTCGCGGTTGATGTACGCGACGAAGTCCACGATGCCGCCCTCGTACTGGAAGACGACACTCTCGCCGTCGGCGCGCTCGTCGTCGAGCGCGATGCGGAGGCCCTTGGTGAGGAAGGCCGTCTCGCGCAGGCGCTGCGCAAGCACGCGATAGTCGTAGTCGACCTCCTCGAAGATGTCCGGGTCTGCCATGAAGGACACCGTGGTGCCGGTCGGGCCGTCCTTGGCGATCTTCTCCTTCTTGACGAGCTCCGTGACCGGCTCGCCGCGCTCGAAGCGCTGGTTCCAGTGGAAGCCGTCGACGTAGATGTCCAACTCGAGCCACTCGCTGAGTGCGTTGACCACCGAGACGCCGACGCCGTGGAGGCCGCCGGAGACCTTGTAGCCGGCGCCGCCGAACTTGCCGCCGGCGTGCAGCATCGTGAGGACGATGGTGGCGGCGGGCTTGTCGTACTTGTCCATGATCCCGACGGGGATGCCGCGGCCGTCGTCGGCGACGGTGACGGAGTTGTCGGGATTGATGGTGACGGTGATGGCCGAACAGTAGCCGGCGAGAGCTTCGTCGACGGAGTTGTCGACCACCTCGTAGACGAGGTGATGGAGGCCTCGCGGCCCGGTCGAGCCGATGTACATGCCGGGCCGCTCGCGGACCGGCTCAAGGCCTTCGAGGACCTGGATATCCTGGGCGTCGTAATTCGACTTCTTCACACGACCTCACAGTGGCCGAGGGGCTGGGCAATGTAGTGGGGGGCAGGCAGGACCTGCCTGCCTGAGTATACCAAAAGGTGAGGCTCAGGGCGACCCTGAGGTACTCAAGAAACCGCCGCAAACCGGCGGTTTTCGTCAATCGGAGGGGGTGCTGCGACCGACAGGCTCGGGAGGCTCCGCCGAAGGGCGTCCCAAAGCGGCCTCGATGGCCGCCCGGAGTCGCCCGTCGCCGACTCCCTCAGCCTCGGTCCGCACCCCGTCCCGAGCAGCGGGTGCGGGCCGTTGCCGATGAGGCTCTTCGTTTGCCGTCGCACCCCCGGAGCCGTGCCCGGAAGGGGCCTCGTGATCCCGCGCGGCGCCTCCCTCGGCGGGAGGGCGCGCAGGCAGGTGCCCGACGACGAACCGGAAGCGCTTGACCGGATGGCCGGGCGCCACCTCTTCCATGCGGCGGAGGATCTGGGGGCCGAGGTACGTGAGTTCATTGGCCCAGACCGACGACGCGCACTCGATGGTGAGCTGTCCCCGCCGGAAGGCCTTGGGGCGCGTGCCGCCCCTCACCGGATCGCCGACCGCGCGTGCCCACGCGGCGTACGCACGCGCCTCGTCGCTGGTCGCCAGGCGGTCGAGCGCCGGCATGAGGACCTCTCCCACCCGACGCGGCAGGTCGCCACGACCCGTCGACGATCTCTGCGGCTTCGGCCGGCGAGCGTCGGAGCCCCTACCATTCTTGTCCGCCGGGCCGCTCAAAGCGCGTCCAGGGCGGGTGGCGAGGGTGACTGTTCGTCGGGCGGCGGCGACGCCGCGCCGGCCGCAAGCGAGCCGTCCAGTGGAAGCTGGACCACCGTGGCTCCGGCGAGCTCTTCATCGGTGAAGTAGTGGCGGTTCGTCGTCGTGATGACGGCCTGACCCGCGGTGGCGAGCATGCGCACCAGTAGTCGGCGGCGCGAGTCGTCCAGCTCGCTCATGACGTCGTCGAGGAAGAGCGGGCCCTGTTGGCCGGTGCGCGTCGCCGCGAGCCGCTGCTCCGCGACGAGTAGCGCAAGGACGGCGGCGCGTTGTTCCCCCTGCGAGCCGAAGAGTCGTAGGTCACGGCCGCCGCGCGGGAACTCCACAGGGCCGCACACCGGACCGCCCGTCGCGGTCGGGACCGTCGGCGGCGACGGGTGAGCGGGCTCTCCCGTTGGCCCGATCTCGAGGAACCTCAGGTCGTCACGGTGGGGACCGAAGAGTGAGAGCCCGCGACCGACCTCGCCGGGCCGCCGCGCGCGCAGCTCGTCGAGCAACTCCTTCTCGTCGTAGCCCACTCCCTCTAACTGCGCGACCAGACGAAGCGTGAAGCTCTCTCCGGTCGGCGCCAGGCAAGCCGCCGTCTCGGCGAAGCCGACGGCGAGTTCCGCGACGAGGTCGCGGCGGCGGCGCCCGAGCTCGGCCGCGACATGAGCGAACTGCGCGTCCCATGGGTCGAGGGCGCCGGGGTCGGCCCCGTGCTTGACCGCCGCCAGCTGCGCGTTGCGTTGGCGTAGCACAGCTTGAAGGTCGCGGGCGGCGGCGGCGTACTGCGGATCGAGCGCCGCCGCGAAGGTATCGAGATGAGCCCGCCGTCGCGCCGGGCTCCCTTTGACCAGCAACAGGCTCTCAGGCACGAAGATGAACACCTGGCTCCGCCCGCGCAGGTCGTCCAGAGACGCGACCTCGAGGCCCCCCCAGCGGATACGCTTGCCCTGACCCGGCGCGAATCCTACATCGACTCGCTCCGTGCCGGTGTCCGTGTCCAATTCCAGTTCCACGCGAGCGAACCGCTCTCCCCAGGTGATGAGCTTCTCCTCGCGCCGCGTGCGCGGCGAACTCCCGCGCAGAGCGAACCACGCGGCCTCCAGGAGGTTCGTCTTGCCGGCCGCGTTCTGTCCGACCACGACGTTCAACCCCGGACCGAAGAGCACCGTGGCGTCGCAGTACGAGCGGAAGTTGACGAGTCTCAGGCCGGAGACGACCACACGCGGTACTCCCGGCCGCCGACCCCGACGACGTCGCCCACCTGCAGCGAGCGCCCCCGGCGCGTCTCAGCCTCGCCGTTCACGGTGACGTCGCCCGACTGGACGATGACCTTCGCGTGGCCGCCGGTACCAGCCACGCCGGCGAGCTTCAGGAACGCCCCGAGGGGCAGCGGGCCGTTGACGGCGACGTCGTCCATGTCGCGGCGGCCTGGGTCACGCGCCGGCAGCCGTCAGCTGCTCAGGCGAATCGGCATGATGAGGTACGTGAAGTCGTCGCCGGCGTCGCTGACGACACCCGGCCGCAGCGGACTCGTGAAGCGCAGCCGGATCACCTCGGCGTCCACGGCGTCCACGCCCTCGATGAGATACGCCGCGTTGAAGCCGATCTCGAACGGCTCCCCTGCGAACTCCACGTCGAGCGTCTCTTCGGCCTGGCCGACATCCTGCGTGAGCGCCTTCATGGTGAGACGGTTCTCCGCGAATGACATGCGGAGCGGCGCGTTCTTCTGCGCCAGCAGACTGACCCGCCGAGCCGTCGCCATGAGCTGACCGCGGTCGATGGCGACTTCGTGCTCGAAGGTATCCGGAACCAGTTGCTTGTAGTTGGGGAACTGACCCTCGATGAGCCGCGAGGCGATCCAAACATCTCCGGCTGGGTCGCTGAGCTTGAAGACCGCTTGGTTTTCGCCGATGGCAACCTCGATGTCACCGTGTCCGAGCGCGGCGGCCAGCCGCGTGACCTCTCCCAGCGCTTTGACCGGCACGATGGCTTGGATCTCGGTCTCGAGCGAGTGATCCAGCTTCGTCTCCTTGACGGCGAGGCGATAGCTGTCTGTCGCGACCATCTTGAGCGTGTCAGCCATGATCGTCATGAGGACACCGGTCAGGATCGGCCGCGTCTCGTCGCGCGAGGCCGCGCGGCCGACCTTGTTGAGCGTCTCCACAAAGGGGTCGCGGCCGACGGCGAACGCGCCGCTCATGTCAAAGGTCGACGTCTGAGGGAAGTCGGCGGCCGCCCAGGCGTTGAGCGAGAACGCGGCTCTGCCGGCGCTGACCTTGATCGCCGCCTCACCCGCCTCGATGACGACTTCTTCGTCCGGGAGGTTGCGGATGACGTCGCTGAAGAGCCGTGCCGGCACCACGATCTCGCCCTCCCGCTCGACGGGCGTCGTGAGGTTCGCCTTGATCGACAACTCCATGTCGGTCGAGAAGAGATCCAGACGGCCTTCGCCGGCCTGCAACAGGATGCCCGACAGCACGGGGAGGGCGCTGCGCGTGGAGACGCCGCGTGCGAGGACGCCAAGCTTGTCGACGAGCGCAGAGCGATCACACGTGAACTTCATCCCGACTCCTTATGAAGAAAAAGAGAAGTAGATACTCCCCGCCGTCATCACAGCCCCTGTCGACGATGTGGAGAAGGGCTCTTGTCGCTGCACAGCGAGGGCGAGGGTCTCTGCACAGAGGTGTGGACGGTGTGTGCAGAACGTGTCGCTCCTCCCGCAGCGGCTCTGATGCTTCCGGGAAGCATAGCGGATTTCGGCACTCTTTTGGTGAACGTCCACAGGGTCACCCAGGAATCGTCAACAGGGGCTGTGGAGAGCCTTCAGCGAGGGTCACTGCGCGGTCTTGAGGCGGGCACTGATGAGAGCCACGAGGTCCTGCAACTGCGGGTCGTGGCCGTCCTTGAGCTGCCGGTCCACCTTGTCGACGGCGTGGATGACCGTCGTGTGATGGCGGCCGCCAAAGCGGGATCCGATCTGCGGCAGGGACGCCTCGGTGAGTTCGCGCGCCAGGTACATGGCGATGTGTCGCGCGTAGGCCACGTCCTGGGTGCGGCGGTTGCCGCGCAGGTCGTTGACGTGAAGGCCGAACTGACGGGCCACCTCTGCCTGAATCATCTCGATGGTCACCGGGTGCTGGTAGGCCTTGGGCAGGATGTCCTTGAGGGCCTCTTTGGTGCTCTCGAGGGTGACCTCAGTGCCCTTGATCGAGGCGAAGCCGACGGCACGCGTGAGCGCGCCGTAGAGCTCACGGATGTTGGTCGTCACCTTCTGTGCGATCCACTCGAGGGCCTCAGGCTCCGCGATCTTGAAGCCCTCCCACTTGACCTGCTTGCGCAGGATGGCGATGCGGGTCTCCAGATCCGGCCGGCCGATGTCGACCACGACGCCCTGACCGAACCGTGAGCGCAGGCGTTCTTCGAGCGCCTCCAGCTCGCGGGGCGGCCGGTCGCTGGTGATCACCAACTGCTTGCCGGCCTCGTACAAGGCGTTGAACGTGTGGAAGAACTCGACCTGGGTCTGCTGCTTCTCTGCCAGGAACTGCACATCGTCGATGATGAGCACGTCGTTGTCGCGGTAGGTCTGCTTGAAGCCCTCGATGCGCCCCTTGTCGGTGACCGCGTTGATGAAGTCGTCGGTGAAGCGCTCGCAGGTGACGTAGCGCACCTGCAAGTCGGGGTGCTGAACAAGCGCCTCGTGAGCGATCGCCTGGGTGAGGTGCGTCTTGCCGAGTCCCGTGTCGGCGTAAATGAACACCGGGTTGTAGGCGCTCGCCGGCGACTCGGCCACGCTGTGCGCGACGGCCGTCGCGTACTGGTTGTTCGGTCCGGTCACGAAGCGGTCGAAGACGTAGCGTGGGTTGAGGTCTCCGGCGGCCTGGGCGCTTCGTGTGGAACCGCCGCGGCGGCGCTTCGGCTGTGGGGAATCCGGCGGCGCAGGCTCGCTGTCGTCATCCGCCGCCGCCGGCGTCTCTGGAACCTGCGCCGCACGGACGTCGACCACGACCCGCACCTCGACGGCATCGCCGAGGACCTCTGTGAGCGCCTCGGCCACCTGCTTGGCCAGCCGGCGTTCGATCCACTCGCGGGCGAAGTCGTTGGGCACGCCGATGACAAAGGCGCCGTCCTCAAGGCCCAGCGGCACGGTTCTGTCGAACCAGAACTGGAAAGCGGAGTCGTTGATGCGCCCGCGCAGGTGCTTCTTCGCCGCTTCCCAGATGCGTGTGAGTTCGTCGTCCGTCGGTGCCCCGCCAAGTCGACCCCGGGGGACGCGGCGGCACACCCGGGATGGTCATGAACGTCGGTCAGAGGATGCTCTCGAGGAGGCGGAGACCCTCCTCGCGCAAGGCTCGCTTGCCGTCGCCGATCGAGTGTATCAACCCCATGTCCTGCAGTACAACGAGCTCCCGGAAGACCGTCGCGGGAGAGAACCCGAGTTCCTTGGCGATGGCCGTCGGCCCGGCGGTACCGAGCTCCATGAGCAGTACGAGGACCTTGATCTGCCGGGTCGTGAGCCTGACCTCCGGAGCGTCGGCGGGACTCGGCTGCGACTCGGGCGCGGAGGGCATCTGGATGGTGAACACGGCCCCGCCGCCGAGGTTGTCCTCCACAGTCAGGAGGCCGCGCAGGAACTGGAGCGACTCCCGCGCCAGAGGTAGTCCGGACCCGACCCCCCGGATGATCTGCCGCTGGTAGGCGGTCGCGGTAGTGAAGCCCGGCTGGAAGGCGCGGTCCTTGTCGTCGACTCCGGGACCGTGGTCGGAGATGCGGATCGTCTGCCCGTTGTCGAGGATCGTGATGACGACGTCGCGGAAGTAGGCATGCAGCAGGTTCTCGATGACCTCCTGGATCACGGAGTACGGCACCTGCCCGCCCTGCTCACGGCAGTAGTGGTAGGTCTTCTCCGCGAGCGAGGCGATCAGCGCCGGAAGGTCCTCCTCCTCGATGGCGACGACTCGCGGCGGGCTGGTGAGCGTGTCGTAGATGGCGATGCGCGGCGCCTCGAGTCCCAAGGGGACGTCTGGGAGCGGTCCGTCTGGAGCAGGGCCGACCGGCGCAGCCCAGGGAGCCATGCCGGAGGCGTCTGATCCACGCTCGTGGGGGGGCACTGTGTCTGCTCGCGAGGGCGGGGCCGCCGTGGCAGCAGCCCGTGACGCGGGCTGCTGGATGGCGGCCCCCTCGTCGGCGAGCAGCCTGTCGAGGAACGACTCCATAGGGGCGCCGAGTATAGCAGAGAGCGGCTACCGCACCGAACCATCAGCGGGGCTTCACGAAACGCGGTTTTGCAGGATAAAGAGGCGAGTTATCCACAGGGTGTTCAAGATATGTGGACAGTGGCCCGCCGGAACCCCCTGGATGTGCCCAATTTGCGGGAGTTGTGGAAACGGTGATTTCAAAGGGCGTGGGCGCGTCGGCTGGGGGCGGAGCCGCCCGAACCTCAGGAGCGGCGGTCTGTCAACCCCCAGATCAACGACCTCGTCAACGAATAAATACCCGCAAAACAGGGGTTTTCGGCACTGCGTCTCGTTAGACTACGGTGTCAAGGCAACGTTTTCTCGTCAACGTCTTTTCCACGGCAATCGTGAGCCTGAGCGCATGACAAAAGCTAGTTATCCACATTCTGCACAGTGGGCTGTGAACCACGGGATTGCCTGATGAAACCACCATGGCCCGCCCGAGCGGGCTGCGCTACACTGTGATGGTCCCTGCGGAGCTCCCGCGTGAGGAGCTGAGATGGCGCTTCCTGGCGCCGACGCGTCGAACCTGACCGCCCCCGAAGGGCGGCGGCGCCTGTGGGCGCTGCTGGGTAATGCCAGCGAAGGGAGACAGTTCCAGATGAGCACACCTCTCGTCCATTCCCCCGAGGGCGCGCCGGATGCGCGCGCCCGCCTCAACCTGAACCCGGCGCACTGGGGCGTGCGCGCGATCGCCGAGATCGGCGTCGCCATCGCCCTCTCCGCGGTGCTGAGCTGGCTTGCCCAAGCCTTCCCCCTGCGCATGCCTCAAGGTGGGTCGTTCGGCCTCGAGATGCTGCCGATCCTCTTCATCGCCGTTCGCCGCGGCGTCGTCCCGGGAGTCGTCGCAGGAGGGCTGTTCGGGCTTCTCCAGTTGACCGGCGTCGCCGGGACGCCCTACATCTATCATCCACTGCAGGCGCTGCTGGACTATCCGCTTGCCTTCGCGGGGCTTGGGCTGGCGGGCCTGATCCCGGTCGGGCCCCTCGACCGGCCCGGGAATGTGGCGCGCCTCGCGGTCGCGGTGACCATCGGTGCGGGCGCCAGGTTCGTCTGCCACTTCCTCTCCGGGCTCATCTTCTTCGCAGAGTACGCACCCGCCTGGGAAGCCCCTTGGCTGTACTCGATCACGTACAACCTGCTCTACCTGCTGCCGTCAGCGGTGGTCACGGCGCTCGTGCTCTGGCCGCTCCTCTTCGCCTACGACACGGCCAACCCGGACGACCGGTGGACGGCAAGATGACCGGTCCGGCGCCGGCGCCGGCGCCGGCGACGCGAGGCGTGGGCGGACCGCTCGCCGTCGTCTTTCTCGACGGGGAGTACGGCGACCCCGGCTGGTACCGCACCCTCGTCGAGCGGGCGCAAGTGGTGCTGGCCGCCGACGGGGGCGCCCGCTTCCTCATCGGCCTCGACGTGATGCCCGACGCGGTCGTCGGCGACTTCGATTCGCTCAGCGAAGCCGACGCGTCGCGTCTGAGGGCGGGAGGCGTCGAGCTCCTGCGCCATCCGGTGCGCAAGGACGTGACGGACGGGGAGCTCGCGGTCGACGAGGCGCTGCGCCGGGGCGCCGGCCAGATCGTCCTCACCGGCGCGACCGGCGCCCTCGATCACACGCTCGGACATCTCGCGATCCTGCGGCGCCTGGCGGCCCGCGGCGTGGCCGCGCGCCTGATGGCGCCGCAACTGACCGCGACCGTGCTGGTCTCTCCGTCCGCCGTCGCCGTGGACGCGGTGGCGGGGACGCGGGTCTCGCTGGTCCCGATGGCCGGTGACGCCACCGTGACGCTCTCCGGGCTCGACTACCCGCTCGACCGCGGCGTGCTTCCCGCCGAAGCCTGCCTGGGTCTCGGCAACCATGTATCAGGCTGCGGCGATGCTCGCGTCGTGCTGCACGAGGGCGCCGCCGCCGTGCTCGTGGAGTGCGGCGGCGTGGTATTTCGACCGCTCGATGCTCCGCGGGCCGCACGGTGACCGCTTCTCCACGGGCGTGGAAGGCCGCCGCCGTCGCGTGGGCCGCCGTGATCCTGGTGAGCGGACTGCTGCCGACGCAGGGCGCCGTCGAAGCCATCTCAGGGGGGCGCGACGACGCCGTGACGACGGCAGGTCACTTCGCCGCCTACGTGCTGCTGGGGTTCTTGCTGGGCGCCGCGCTCGACGGCGGGCGCGGGAGCTCCGGCAGGCTGCTCGCCGGATTCGCGCTCGCCGCGGCGCTTGGTGGGCTGATCGAGCTGGTGCAGGCCCCGCTGCCCTATCGCGGCGCGCAGGTCTCCGACTTCATCGTCGACATGGCCGGCGCCGCCGTCGGGCTGGCGGTGTTCAGGGGTCTGGCGTCGGGGGGAGGATCACGATGGCGCCGAGGATGATGCTCTCCGCGACTTCGTCCGCAGGTACGTCATAGTCGCGCTCGGCTACAAGATCCCTGAGTATGCTGACCCGCCGCTCGCGGCACCCGGTGAAGTCACGATCGGCACGGCTCGGCTGCTGATCTCTGGCCACCCCATCCTCCTTCGCTCCTCTCGTGCCAAAGAATCGGGCCGCGGGGCTCGCGAGTTTACTAAGATGCGTAAGCAGATATGACTCCACACGGGAGACACAGGTGATCAGTATCCACGAAGCGCTCGATAGCGTGCTCTCGACCGTCCGTCCACTGGGCGCGGAGGAAGTCCCGCTGCTGCAGGCTCTCGGCCGCGCCGCCGCGGGCCGCATCGTCTCGCCCGAGCAGGTACCGTCCTTCGCCAACTCAGCCATGGACGGATTCGCCGTTTCCGGGCAGGAGCTGGAGGCTGGTCGTCGCGAGTTCCGCGTGACCGTCGACATCCCCGCAGGCCGCTTCGTCTCTGACCCGGTGGCCCGCGGTGATGCGGCGCGGATCATGACGGGGGCGCCCATGCCTCCGGGTGTGGACACGGTCGTGCAGGTCGAACACACGTTGGTGCAGGACGACCTGGTGATGGTCGAGCGGGTCCCTCCGCAGGGCGCGAATGTGCGCCGCGCGGGCGAGGACGTCACCGCCGGTGACGTCCTCTTCGAGTATGGCGCACATCTCGGCGCGGCCGAGATCGGCCTGCTCGCCGCGGTCGGCGTCGAGCGCGTGCGCGTTGTGCGCCGCCCGCGGGTGGCGATACTTGCCACGGGCAGCGAACTCGTCCCGGCCGGCCAGCCCCTCGGGCCGGGGCAGATCCGCAACTCGAACTCCTTCACCGCGTACGGCCAGGCCCTCGCCGCCGGCGCCGACCCGATCCTGCTCGGAATCGCCCGGGACGACGTCGTGGAGACGCGGCGCCTGATGGCGGCCGCGCTGGAGAACGACGTCGTCATCACCTCGGGCGGCGTCTCGGTCGGCGACTACGACTTCGTCAAGCAGGTCCAGGAGGAGCTTGGCGTGGAGCGCCGTTTCTGGGGCGTCGCGACCAAGCCGGGCAAACCCCTCGCCTTCGGCGTCCGCGGCGGCACGCTCGTGTTCGGTGTCCCCGGCAACCCGGTGGCCGCCATGGTCAGCTTCGAGATGTACGTGCGGCCGGCGCTGCTGGCCCTCCAGGGCCGGCCGGACGTCTACCGCCCGTGGTTCTTCGGCGCGGCGAGCGAGCCAGTGCGCCGCACGCGAGACCGGACCGAGGCGCGCCGCTGCCGGCTCACCCATGAAGGCGGCGCGATCAAGTTCACGACGACGGGCCCCCAGGGATCGGGGATCCTGAGCTCGATGGCGGGCGCGGAGGGACTGTTCTTCGTGCCGCCAGGCTACCCGGGCGGTGACCCGGGCGACGAGCTGCTCGTCATGCTGCTCGAGGGCAGTTCGACGGAGCGACCGCCGTTCCCGGGGCCGCAGGCGAGGTGACGGCGGCGGCCGGAGCGAGCGTCAGCGGCCCGTAGCCGCGCGGAGCGGCTTGGCCCTCTCCAGTTTCGCCCACACGATGAGCCGGTACGTCGCGCTGTACGGCGGCGTGCAGGTCGTGAGTACCAGGCCGTAGCCGCGGTCGCGCAGCACGCCGACATCGGAGGGACGCACCCGCGTCGTCTTCGTGACCGCGTAGCGAAACTTCCCGTATGGCGTGTCCATGAAGATCGGGTCGCCCGCCCTCAGCCTGTCGAGCTTGTAGAAGGGCGCCCCATACGTGGTGCGGTGGCCGGCGACGGCGAAAGGCTCGCCGGCGCCCGGCAGCGGCGTCACGGCGTAGTGCACGGGGCCGCTGTGCAGCAATGAGCGGTCGCCGGCCGGGTCCAGCCCGAGCCGCCCGCCCACGCCCTGCTGCACAAGCCGGTTGACGCCGATGCGCGGGATGCGCAGCCGTCCGATGGGATCGCCCGCCTCGAGACCTCGCTCGAAGCGCTTGGCCAGTCGCCGGAGAAGCTGCTCGTCCGAAAGGCCGCGCGGACGGGTGTCGGCGGCGACGGAGACGGTCTCGACGAAGGCGGCGCTCTGCTCCCGGTAGGTGGAGTCGAGCCGCGATTGCTGCACCTGCGCGTACGCCGCCGACCAGAACGGATAGGCGAGAACGATCCCGCCGGCGATCAGGAGCAGATCGCCCGTGAGACGCAACCAGCGCGACCGCCGACTGCGGCCGGCGCCGGCGCGAGGCGGCTTCTCGATCTGTGCGTCGCTGAGGCTCATCCAGCGATGGTACTCGCCCCGGAGGGGGCGCCACAACGTGCTAGACTGGCGCCCCCGATGAGGAGGCCTCGCGAGTGCGGTCCTGCAGCGACGTCCGTGACCACCTTGTTCAGAAGGGGATCTCTCACGAGATCGTGCATCTTCCCTCCTCCTCCAGCACCGCCCTGCTGGCGGCCGACGCGCTCGGCGTCCCTGTCGGAGAGGTCGTGAAATCGCTGGTCTTCCTTCTCGACGACGAGCGACCGCTTCTGGCGCTCGTCCCGGGCGATGCCACGGTGGACACGGACGCGCTCGCGCGCGACCGTCACGTCTCGCGGGTGGCGCTTGCGAAGGGGGAGCAGGTCCTGGAGCTCACGGGCTATCGGCCCGGGGCCGTGCCCCCGTGCGCCCTCGAGACCGACGTGCCGGTGATCGCCGACCCGCGCGTCTTCGTGCCGGACGTCGTGTACTGTGGGGCCGGCACGACGACGACGATGCTGAAGATCCGCAGCGCCGATCTGGAGGCACTGCTCAAGCCCCGCAAGCTGCCCATCGCGCAGCGTCGCTGAGGCGCAGCCGGCCGGCTCCGACCTGGCGTCGACGGACGCCGCCGCCCCGGCCGTCAAACGTGGAGACCCGCGGACGAAGTGGAGAGCGCGACGATGACGGAGACCCTCACGCACACCATCGGATCGGCCGGGCGTCTGGCCATCCTCTCGCGCCAGGACCTCGAGCGTCTGGACGCGGCGGCGCTCGACGTGCTCGCCGAGACCGGCGTGTCCATACCGTCCGAGCGGGCGCGCGCCGCCCTTGTGGCGCAGGGCGCCGCGACCGATGGCGCGCGCGTCACCATGCCTGCCGAGATGGTGCGCCGGCTCGTGGCCCTGGCGCCGGCGCGCATGACCCTGGGTGCCCGCACCGGCGTCCCGATCGTCACTGGGGAGCGCTCGCTCATCACGACCGACGGCTGCTGCGTCGAGATCTATGATCTTGAGAGCGGCGAGAAGCGCGGCACCACGGCAGAGGACGTGGCCACCATCAGCCGTGTCGTCGACGCGCTGCCGGAGGTCGATTTCTGCTGGCCGGCGGTGAGCGCCCAGGACCGCCCCGTCGAGGTCCGCGGCCTCCACGAGCTGTACCTGGCCATCGCCAATACCGGCAAGCACGTGCAGACGGTGACCGTCGTCGAGCCCGAACTCGCCGAGGTCGCGGTGAAGATGGCCTTGGCGGTGAGTGGCTCGGAGGAGAAGCTCCGCGCGGAGCCGCCGATCAGCGCCCTGCTCGGCACGGTCACGCCGCTCAGCAACGACGCCGGGACGCTGGAGGCCGGCCTGGTCTTTGCCGAGGCTGGAATCCCAATCGGCTTCGTGACCATGCCGATGGGCGGCTCGACGACGCCCATCACCATGGCGGGGTCGCTCGTCGTCGGCATCGCCGAGGCGCTCAGCTCCGTCTGTGCCATCCAGGCCGCCGTTCCCGGCGCGCCGGTGTTCGTCTGCTTCATCCCGAGCGTGATGGACCTCAAGAGCGGTGACTTCACCGGCGGAGCGCCTGAGGACACGATCATGGCCGCGGCCGTCGGCGACATCGGTCACTTCTACGGCCTGCCCACGGAGTGTGGCATCAACGCGAGCGGCGCCAAGGAGCCCGGATGGCAGTCGGCGCTCGACGACACCACCACCACGTACCTCTCGCTCGCCGCCGGCGTCGACATGCTTACGGGCGTGGGCATGGTCTCCGGCGGCCGTATCTTCAGCTACGAGGAGATGGCGCTCGGCGTCGAGGCGCTCACGCAGGCGCGCGCGATCGCCTCCGGGTTTGACCTGACGGCGGCCGGCGGCTCTGCCGGCGGGCAGGCTACGCCCCCCGCCGGCCCCTCATTGACCGTCGACCAGCCGCACCGCCATTGGGCGGCCGGCGGGCGCCAGACGGCGATCGACCGCGCACACGAGCGTGTCGCGGGGGCGGTCACCGCGCACTGCCCACCCGCACTCCATCCGGCGGTCGACGCCGAACTCCGGCGGCTGGCGCGGATCGACTGATCGCCCTGCAGGTCGCCGTGTTTTCGCGCCGAGTGCTCACGACCCAGGTAGAAAGTCCACGCCGCCAGCCTCGCAAAGGGTTGTCTTTTCGAGGCTGTGCTGTATAAATCGAACACAACTGTCGCTCGGAGGGAACGCGACACGGAATCTCCCGACAGGCGGTGGGGGCCGCCACGTGCAACGTCCACTCCATGTGGAGTCGCGGTCGTCGGGCAAAGAAGTCAGCTGGAAAGGACGGAGGCATGAGAAAGAGCAAGACCTACATTCTGGTGGCCGTACTCCTCGTCGCGGTCATCGCACTCGCGGGCGTCGCTGCCGCGTGCGGTGGCGACGATACGGAGGCGAGTCCCAGCCCGGAGGCCACGTCGGCCGCCGACATCGCACAGCAGATCCTCGGCAAGGCGCCGAGCGGCCTCGCTCAGAAGATCGTCGACGCCGGCACCGTCGTCGTCGCCAACGACGCCAACTACGCGCCGCAGAGCTCGGTCGATCAGGCCACCGGCGAGCTCGTGGGCTTCGACGTCGACGTCGCCAAGAAGATGGCCGAGATCCTCGGCCTCGAGGTCCAGTTCGAGAACCCGGCATGGGAGACCATCCCGACCGGACTCAACCAGGGCAAGTACGACGTCTCCATCGGCTCGATGACCGTCACGCCCGAGCGTGACAAGGAGCTCGACTTCACCGAACCGTACTACTACACGTCGGGCCAGGTGTTCGTGAAGAAGGGTGGCCAGCAGATCGCGAGCGCCGCCGACCTGGACGGCAAGAAGGTCGGCGTCGGCGCCGCCACCACGTACTACGACTACCTCAAGGCGGAGACCTCCGCCGACGTCAAGACGTACACCACCGACGCGGACACGTTCCCGGACCTGCGCAACGGCAATCTGGACTTCGTGATGACTGCCGGCCCGACCGGGCAGCAGGCCATTTCGCAAGGCCAGCCGTTCGACTTCTCGGGCGCGCCGCTGTACTACGAGGACCTGGCGTTCGCCATCAAGCAGGGCGAGGGCGACTGGCTCGCGATGCTCAACTATGCCGTCAACATGATGCACTCGGACGGATCGCTCACGGCCATGAGCGAGACGTGGTACAACGGCCTCGATCTGACGGTCAAGGAGTAGCAGATCGGCGGCCGCGCCAAGCGAGCGTGATCGGATAGTGTCAGGTCGACTGCGGCGGGGACGCCCCCGGGGCCCCCGCCGCAGTCCCGACAGAGAGGTCTTCGCCGATGCGCAAACGAAGCTGGTTCGGGAGTGTCGCCCTCTTCGCGGCGGTTCTCGCGGTGGCGGTGGCGGCGCTCACGCCCATCGCGATGGCGGCGTCGCCGGCAGCGTCGCCGGCAGCCGACGGAACGCCCGTCATCAAGGGCACCATTCCCAATCCCCAGGACCCGAAGGGCATCCAGAACTGGACCGGCGACACCGTCCAGGTGAACTTCACTCCCAACGGCGCCGAGATCGCGCTGGACGAGTGCACGATCGCCATCGGCGGCGTCGTGCAGGAGCTCTCCCAGCCGCCCTTCATCGTGCCAGCGGTCTCGCGCGCCACATCGACGCTTCAGTTCGACCTCGCGCAGAAGTACGGCTCCGGCGACTACAAGTTCGAGGCGGTGCTCGTGACCACCACGGGGACCGAGGTCGCGTATGCATGGACCTTCGGCTCCGTGGGCGAAGCCGGCGCCGGCAAGCTGATCAACCCCCAGGTGATGAAGGACTGGTTCTGGTACATCGCCCGGGGAGGTCTGGTCACCGTCGAGCTCACCGTCATCTCCATCTGCTTCGCCTCCATCCTCGCGCTCTTCGGCTCCCTCGGGCGCCTCTCCAAGAAGATGACCTTCAAGCAGGCCTGGAGCCGGTACCAGAGCTGGGGCTACATGTGGAGGATGGTCATCGGGCGGATCCCGTATTGGATCGCCACCTTCTATACCTCGCTGTTCCGAGGGACGCCTCTGCTGTTGCAGATCATCGCCATCTACCAGGTGATTCCCGAGATCATCCAGGCGTTCGGTCTACCCCAGACGCTGAACCCGCCCGCCTTCTGGTCGGGCGTCGCCGCGCTCTCGCTCAACTACGGGGCCTACCTGACCGAGGTCTTCCGCGCCGGCATCCAGGCGGTGCCCAAAGGCCAGAACGAGGCCGCATGGGCCATCGGCCTGAGCGGCTGGCAGACGCAGCGTCGCATCGTCTTGCCGCAGGCGTTCAAGATCGTGATCCCCGCGGTGGGCAACGACTTCATCGCCCTCATCAAGGACACCTCCCTGGTGTCGGTCATCACCGTCGAGGAGCTTCTGCGCCGTTCGCAGCTGGCCGGCGCCGCTACCTTCAGCTTCTTCAGCACGCTGCTGGTGGCCGCGGCCTTCTACTGGGCGCTGACGATCTTCTTCAGCTTCTGGCAGGCCAAGCTCGAGACGCGCATGGCGCGCGACAAGGCCCGCGAGAAAGAGAAGGGGAAGGCGAAGTAGCATGTCGTCTACACGTACCTACGCGCACGAGACGATCACCGACGACAAGGGGCGCGAGCTCGTCGTCAAGGTCCAGGGCCTGCAGAAATACTTCGGTCGCAACCACGTGCTCAAGGGCATCGACCTCGAAGTCTACAAGGGCGAGGTGCTGGTGCTCATCGGGCCGTCCGGCTCCGGCAAGAGCACCTTCCTGCGCTGCCTCAACTTCCTTGAGGACCCCACCTCCGGCGAGATCAGGGTCGGGGACGTGCACGTCACCTGTGGCAGCCACGGCAGCCGCTTCAAGAAGGACGTGCACGAGATCCGCATGAAATGCGGCATGGTGTTCCAGGAGTTCAACCTCTTCCCGCACAAGGACGCGACCGAGAACGTGACCGAGGGTCCGATCCTGGTGAAGGGAGAGAAGAAGGAAGAAGCCACCCGCAAGGCGCACGAGCTGCTCACCAAGGTGGGCCTCGGTGAGCGCATGGACTTCTTCCCCAGCCAGCTCTCCGGCGGCCAGAAGCAGCGCGTGGCCATCGCCCGCGCCATGGCCATGGACCCCGTGCTCATGCTCTTCGACGAGCCGACCAGCGCCCTCGACCCCGAGCTCATCGGCGAGGTGCTCAAGGTCATGAAGGAGCTCGCCGAGGGCGGCATGACGATGATCGTCGTGAGTCACGAGATGGGCTTCAGCCGCGACGTCGCCGACCGCGTCGTGTACATGGACGATGGCTACTTCATCGAGCAGGGCCCGCCGAGCGAAGTCTTCTTCAATCCCCAGGACGAGCGCACCAAGCGCTTTCTGCGGCACATCCTGCCGGAGACGGATCCGCGGCACGCCAAGGAGCTGGGCATCACCGAGGCCGGCCAGGAGCCGTCGGAAGGATCCGGTCTTCAGGGGGCTCCCGGTGCCGCGCTCAGCCAGGACAACATGGCCGACACGGCGATCCCCAGGATCCCGATGTCGGACGGCCCGTCCGGCGAGCTTCCGCTGCCTCCGGGCAACGAAGAGCTCTGAGGGGACCGGCCGCTCGGCCGTGAACGATTGTCGGGGCGGCGAAGCGCGCGAAGCGCCTCGCCGCCCCGACTGCGTGCGGGGGCGCTTGAGCCTCTGGCCGAGATTCCGCTCCCGCCGGCCTTGCGGCACGCGGACGCGGATCTGGCCGGGGCCTGACGCTCAGTCCACCAGCGTCTGTGCCGCCTCGCGCAAGAGCTCGGTGTGGCGGTCGACGTCGTCTGCCGTCGTCTGCGGCGCCATCAGCGCCATGTTGTGGAACGGCGTCATGAGCACGCCGCGGTTCAGCATGAACAGGTGCAGGTAGCCGTCGAGCTCCTCGTCCTCGGCCGCGGCGGCCTCGCCGCCGTTGCGCGGCGGAACGGGCCGCGGCCAGTACTCGGCGCGGCAGCCGAGGCGCTTGACCACCCACGGCAGGCCGAACTCGTCGATCACGCCCTGGACGCCGTCGGCCCAGCGGCCGGCCAGGGGGATCGTATGCTCGAAGGCCGCCGCGGTGAGCACCTCTCCCAGGGTGGCGCGCACGGCCGCGACGCTGAGCGCGTTGCCGGCGAGCGTGCCGCCGACGCCGCACTCGTCGGCGGCATGGTAGTCCCAGCCGACGCGAATGAGATCGGCTACCGCCTGCCCGAAGCCGTAGACGGCGCTCGGGATGCCGCTGCCGATCGGCTTACCGAGGGTGATCATGTCCGGGTCGAGGCCCCAGGCCTGCGTGCAACCGCCGGGGCCGGCGCAGATAGTGTGCGTCTCATCGAGGATGAGGAGCGTGCCCGTCTCACGCGTCACCCGGCGCAGCTCGGCGTGGTACCCGTCGTCGGGCAGGATGATGCCGATGTTGGTCAGCGCCGGCTCGGCGAGGACGCAGGCCACGTCGCCGGGGGCGAGAGCCTCCTCGAGCGCGGCCACGTCGTTCCACTCGATGACCTTGCTGGTCACGGACGGGTCGACCGGAGGACCGGCGTTCCCCGGCTTGGGTCCGGGCACGCCGTCGTTGATGGTGATGATCGTCTCGTCGACGGACCCGTGGTAGCAGTAGTTGTAGACGAGGATCTTGGGGCGCTTCGTGGCGTGACGCGCAAGGCGTACGGCGAAGCGGTTGGCGTCGGTCGCCGTGAGTGCGAGCTGCCAGTACTGCAGGCCGAAGCGGCGACTGAGCTCCGCGGCCACCCACAGCGAGTCCTCGGTCGGCAGCATGGTCGTGATGCCGCGACCGGCCTGGGCACTGATCGCCGCGACCGAGGCGTCGGGCGAGTGACCGGTCATGGCGCCCGTGTCGCCGAGGCAGAAGTCGATGTAGTCGTGCCCGTCGACGCACGTGAAGCGGGCGCCTTGGGCCTCGGCCACGTAGGGCGGGAAGGGGCTAGACCAGCGCGTCATCCAGTTCATGGGGACGCCGTCGAGCATGTGCGCCTGCGCCCGCTCGAAGAGCTCGCGGGAGCGGGGGTGGCGCGCGACGAAGAGCTCGTCCTCGCGCGCCTTGAGCTCCGCGAGCCGGTCGCGGGCGATCGTTGCCGTCACTGAACCACCTCCGGGGGCCTTGGAAGCCCCAGACTACCCCACCAGCTCCTTCGCCCGCTCCACCGCCATCCCGGCGTTGGCGCCGTAGCCGTCGGCGCCGATCTCCTCGGCCCAGGCGGCGGTCACCGGGGCGCCGCCGACCATCACCTTGACCTGCTCCCGGAGGCCGGCCTCCTTGAGCGCCGCGATCGTCTCCGCCATGTGCGGCAGGGTGGTGGTGAGCAGGGCGCTCATGCCGAGGACGCTGGCCCCGTGCTCGCGCACCGCCGCGACGAAGGCGTCGGCGGTGACCCCGGTGCCCAGGTTGACGACGGAGAAGCCGGCGCCCTGCAGGAGCATGCCGACGAGGTTCTTGCCGATGTCGTGCAGGTCGCCCTCGACGGTGCCGAGCACGACCACGCCGCCGCCGGCCTCCTCGCCGGCGGCCATGTGCGGGCGCAGCAGGTCGAGGCAGCTCTGCATCACCCGGGCGCTGAGCAGCACCTCGGGGATGAAGCACTCGCCCTCGCGCATGCGCACCCCGACCACCTCCATGCCGGGGAGCAGGGCCTCGTCGAGGATCTCACGGGGCGTGGAGCCGGCGGCGATGAGCGCCGAGGTCAGCGCCAGGGCGACGTCGGCGTTGCCGTCGATGATGGCTTGCTTGAGTTGGTCTTTCATGCGACGCCTTTCTCGCGGTCGGCAGCTTCGATGATGCGGTGCACGTGCTCGGCCACGTCCGGGTCGATGGGCAGGGGCTGGTGAGACTCTACTAGCTCCAGCGCCCGGATGCGCGCCCGGGAGGCGAGGTCGGTCGACCCGCGCGCCTCCCAGTCCTCGCGCACCCGGCGGTCGAGGACCTCCGGCTGGCTCAGCTCGCGCATGTGCTTGAGTGTGGCGTCCAGCGAGAGGAAGTCGCCGAACGCGCCGACCTTGGCGATATCGTCGACCGCCATCGTCTCGTCGGTGACCGCGATTCCGGCGACGGCGAACTTGATCATCTTCGCGATCTCGTTGTCCATGACCAGCTGGCCAAGGTCGAAGGTGACGCCCGATTCGATCATCCCCGCCCCGTAGATCTGGTTGGCACCTGCCAACGCAGGAAGGAGTCCGGTGAGGGTCTTCTCGTGACCGGTCTGCGCGTCACCGAGCTTGGAGTCCGCCTACAACCCCGCCACGAAGCTCGGGAGCAGGTATCTGCGCGCGATCTGAGCGCAGGCGGCGCTGAACAGGGCGAGCTCCGGCGAGCCCACGCACGCCGCCGCCAGCTTGAGGTCCATCGCCGTGGTGGACGAGCCGTAGGTGACGGGGCAGCCGCGCTCGACGAACTGCGCGAGCACGATGCCGGAGAGCACCTCGGCGTTGTGCAGCACGAGCGTGCCGGCCAGGGTGACCGGGGACGATCCGCCGGACATCGCCATGCTGAGGATCGTGTCCGGGCACCACGCGCGCGCCGACTCGATGATCACCTCGGTGGCGTCGCGGGGCAGCTTGAGCGGGCTGACGGGGCAGACGCCGAAGCCGATGAGCGGGCGACGGCGGAACTCGTCCTCGCCGCCGGCCACGACGGTGGCCAGCTCGATCAGCTTCTTGCAGTCGTAGGCACTGGTGGCCTCGGTGCCGACCGGTTTGCCGGTGTTGTGGATCGCGGCTTCCCACTTGTAGAGGCTGGCCGTCGCTTCCGGCACGTCGCCGGGGTGGACTGCCGATTCGTAGGTGTCGATGTCACTGAGGGCGTCGACCAGGCGCGCAGCCTCGCGCACGTCCTGGAGCACTGGATGACGATACTCGCCGGTGCGCGGGTCGACGATCATGATGCCTTCGTCGAAGTTGGAGACGTAGACGCGGCCCGACTCGAGGACGATATCCATCTCGGGGTCTCGGCCGCAGAGGAAGTTCTTGGGCGGGCACGAGCGGAGGGCGTCCTCGACGAGGTGCGGCGGGATGCGCACCATGCGCGTCTCGCGGTCGACGAGGCAGCCGCCGTCAGCGTAGATGTCGAGCGCGTCGTCGGCCTCGACCCAGACGCCGGTCCGCTCGAGCACCTCGAGCGACCCGAGATGGATGTCGTCGAGCTCGGCCTCCGTGAACACCTTGAGGCTGAGCCCGCCCGAGCTGGGCCGCCCGGCATGCAGGTTGCGCTTCACTCGAGCACCTCCGTTGCGAAGTCCCTGTGCAGATGGCGGAGACGGCGGGTGGGGCGGATGCACTGCTGGTCGCCCGGCCCCACGGGCGTGGTTGCGGGAGCTCCCCGCCGCCCGCAGAACCTGAGAGTACGGGTGGGGCGAGCGCGAGTAAAGCGTCGGCCACGCGCACGTCCAACTTCGCCCATCAATCCGCGTTGACCGGTGCGATGAATCCGCGAAGTTCGCAGAAGTTACGGCCTCCGGAACTTGGGCGAGCGGTGGTATCGTCCAGGCAGCGGCCGCGAAGCAGTGCAGGCCGCGAGACTGATAGTCGACTCGGCTGGAGGCGCGCATGCCGCTGCTCGAACGCGACGACTCCGTTCTCATCGTCATCGATCTCCAGCCCAAGTTCTGGGGCGACAGACTCGAGAAAGCGTGATGCGGCCGCAGTGAACAGGGCGGTCGCTCGCGCCGCCTGGCTGGCAGGGGCGGCGATGGCCCTCGGCGTTCCCGCCGTGCTCACCGAGGAGAACCCGGCCCGGAACGGGCCGACGGCGGTGGGCGTGCTGCTGGCCGTGGGTCGCCAGGCGCCGGTGTTCACCAAGCCGGTCTTCGACCTCGCCGCCTGCCCGGACATCATGGCGGCGATCGAGGCGACCGGCCGCCGGACGGCCGTCCTCTGCGGCTTCGAGACCGACGTGTGCGTGACGCACTCGGCGGTCGGCCTCGCCGAGGCCGGCTATCGCGTGGTCGTTGCCGTCGACGCCGTGGAGTCGCCGGCGGGCGCGCATGCCCACGGCCTCGCCCGCCTGCGCGACCTCGGTGTCGAGCTCGTGCACTGCAAAGGTATCTATTACGACTGGGTGCGCACGCTCGAGGCGGCGCTGGCCTTCGAGCGCGAGCACCCGGAGCTGGCGGAACCGCCGGGTTTCTGGATCTAGCGTGCCGGCGCTGCGGGGACCGCGGAGCAGCGGCAGGCGGATGTGAGGGAGCCGCCGGCGCGAGCGCCGGCGAGACGTCTGGAGGGTGAGGGAGCATGGCGAATCAGCAGAGCAGGACACAGGAGGGGCCCGGCGATGCGGCACGCGCGGCCGTCTACTGGCAGGGCGGCGACCCACGCTGGCAAACGGGCGAGATGGTGCCGCTGACCACCACCGAACGCGCCGACGTGTGCATCGTCGGCGGCGGCTTCACGGGTCTCTGGACGGCCCTCTCGATCAAGCGGCTCGCGCCCGGACACGGACGTCGTGCTCATCGAGCGCGAGTACTGCGGCGCCGGCGCCAGCGGCCGCAACGGCGGCTGGGTGAACGGCTGGGACGACGCGCTGCCCAAGCTCGTCTCCCACTTCGGCCGGGACGCCGCCCTGGCGCTCCTCGACGCCTGCCGGCGCAGCCTCGACGACATCCGTGACACGGTGCGCGAGGGCGATATCGACTGCGATCTCACGTTCGCGGGCGGTCTCACCGTGGCGCTCTCCCCGGCCCAGGTCGACGGCGTCCTCGAGGCTGCGCATCTGGCCCGCGACCTCGGCCGCGACGACCTCTTCCGCGTCCTCGGCAAGGACGAGGCCGTCGCGATGTCGGGCTCGCCCGCGGCGCAGGCCGGAGTGCTCATCCTGCAGGCCGGCAGCGTCCAGCCGGCGCTGCTCGTGCAGGGACTGCGCCGGCTGGCGGTCGCGGCCGGCGTGCGCGTCTACGAGGCCACGCCGATGGTCGGCCTGCAGCGCACGCTGCCCGCCGTCGTCGAGACCCCCTCCGGGAGCGTGACCGCGGACAAGGTCGTCCTCGCCGCCGGCGTCCGCCTCCGGCTCGTCGCCGAGCTGCGCCGCACCATCTTCATCATCCCCACGCACGTCGTCGCGACGGCGAGCTCGCCGGACGCGCTGGACCGCCTGGGCTGGGAGCACGGGCGCCCCTTCGCCGACGGGCGCACCGCCGTGCACTACGCGCAGCGCACCTCCGACGACCGCCTCGTCTTCGGCCGCGGCGGCGGGCGCCTCGGGTACGGCGGCCGCGTCATCCCGGCGCACTACCACGATGCCCGGGAGATCGGAGAGATCGTCGCCGACATGCACGCCCTGCTGCCGGCGACGCGCGAGCTGGCGGTGGAGTGGCGCTGGGGCGGGCCCATGGAGCGCACCCAGCACGGCATCCCCTGGGTCGGCACTCTGGGCAAGTGCCGCAACGTCCACTACGGTATGGGCTACGCCGGCAACGGCGTCACGTCGTCCAACCTGATCGGCCGGACGCTGGCGTCGCTCTCCCTGGGGCTCGACGACGACTACGCGCAGTCGCCGCTCGTCTCCGAGCCGCCGAGCTACCTGCCGCCGGAGCCCATCCGCTCGGCCGGCGCCCGTGCCGTGCGCAGCGCCATCGAGCGCTGCGAGGTGATGGAGGACGAGGGCCGGAGGCCCGACCTGGTCTCGCGCTCGCTGCGGCGCTGCCTGAGCATCTCGATGCCGAAGGGCGTGACCCTTTGGCGCCGGGACGAGATGGACTGACCGGCGGCGTGGCGACCCGGCCGGCCGCGCGCGGCACAGGCCGGGTAGCGGCTGGGTCAATCAGGGTAGCGCCTGTCGACGAGGAACCTGAACAGGCGCTCCTGCGCGGCGTCACCGACGCCGCGCAGGCGGTCGCCGGCCGACGCCGAGAGCTCGAGACCCGGGTAGTCCGGCACCGGGTGCCCGGCGAGTGAGCGGAGCCAGAGGCGGCCGCGGCACACATCCCTTTTCACGAGCTGCGTCTCGGTCTGGGACGCGACCATCTCTTGGGGGCTCGCGGTCTGAAGCATGAGGGACTCGGCGGCATCCTCGAGCAGACGCTCGCCGGCGGGCGTGCGGACGATGATGTCGCTCACGCCGTCGGAACCCGTGAAGCGGTCCAGCCAGGCGTCGCCGACGGAGACGTCCGCGAGCTCCGCCAGCGCGTCGGGGCAGAGGCGGCAGCGTGGCGGTGTATGAGCCGCCATCTGCCGGTCGAAGTAGTCGGGGTAGTCGCGCCAGCGGACCGTACCGAGCCGGTCGACGAGGCGCATCCCGCCCGGCCAGCCGGGACCACGGTAGGAGACGCTGCGCAGATCAGCCGGGTCGAGCCCTGCCTGCCGCGCTGCGACGGCGGTCGCGCGGGGCTCCTGAGTGAGGCCGCAGAAGATGCCGAGCGTGAGCGCCACGCGTTCGCGCAGCCGCCGGGAGCGGCGCTGCGCCAGACGCAGCCCCTGGATATGGCACGGCAGGCCGACCAGGGCGTAGCGGCGGCCGGGCTCTTCCAGAATGCGTCGCAGTATGGTGTTGATCGCCACCACGTCGTATTTGGAGCCACGGCAGGCGGCGATCTCCTCGGGCGACCGGCAGATCACGCCCTCTGCCTCGAGGGGATTGGCCGCGCTCATGCGTACCGCCACCACGGCGTCCACCGCCCCAGTCTCGAGCGCCGCCTGCATGAGCGTCGTGGCCACTCCTCCGGAGGCTCCGGCGTGCCGCACCCTCGGGTCTGCCGACCATCCGAACCAGAGCCGGCGCCAGGGTCCGAGGAAGTCCTCGAAGGGGGCGCCCTCGTTGCACTCGCGCCACCAGGCGCCCGGCGAGAAATCGAGACCGGGCCCCGGGCACGCGTCGTGGCAACGGCCACAGTCCGTGCAGGACTGCTCGTCGACGCGGAGACGGTAGCCCACACGCAGGTCCCAGGTCAGCGAGACCGACCCCGTGGGGCAGACGCCCTCACAGGTGCCGCACTGCATGCAGAGGCCATCGTCGTAGACGTGCTGGACGTTCATGGTGCGGCAAGCATCACCTCGCCGCGGGTCGGTTGTCCAGCGCGGTGGCCGCCTCGCGGTCGGCCGGGAGGGGTCTACGTGCGCGGTACCTGCTGCGTGATGCAGTGGATGCCGCCACCGCCGTAGCCGATGACCGGGCATGGCACGCCGACCACCTCGCGCTCGGGCACGATCTCGCGCAGCGCGTCGAGCGCGGCCAGGTCGTCCTCCCCGGTCCCGCCGGTCGGCACGATCAGCGCGCCGTTGGCGAAGTACGAGTTGATGTACGTCTCGACGATCGGCGTGTCGCCGATGAGCACCGGGCGGCTGCGCGCGTCGAACTCGATCACGTCGAGCTCGCGCCCGCGAGCGTCGGTCGTCTCGAGGCGGCGGCGGTTCTCGAGGAGGTTCTCGTAGTCAGGGTGCTGCCGGTCGCGCACCATGTGGAGCAGCACCCTGCCCGGGCCGACGAAGGCGCCGACGCCGTCCACGTGCCCGTCGGTGTCGGGGTCCTCGTCGAGGCCGAGTCCGGAGATGAGCCAGACGACCTTCTCCACGCCGAGGTAGTCCTTGAGGACCTGCGTCATCTCCTCCTTGGTGAGGCCGGGGTTGCGCGACGGATGCAGCAGGCAGCTCTCGGTGGTGATCAGCGTGCCCTCGCCGTCGACGGTGATGCCGCCCCCCTCGAGGACCATGGGGGCGGCAAACCGCTCGACGCCGAAGTGCTCGGCGAGCCGCCGGCCGATGGCTGCGTCGTTGTCGTAGGGCAGGTACTTCTCGCCCCACGAGTTGAAGGTGAAGTCGCTCATGGCGAGCGTGCCGTCAGGACGCGTGACGAAGATCGGCCCGCTGTCGCGCAGCCAGGAGTCATCGATAGGCATCTCGACGACCTCGACGTCGCGCCCGAGGTAGCTGCGCGCGACCGCGCCCTCGCCGGGGCGGGCGAGCATGAGCACCGGCTCGAACGCGGCGATCGCGTGCACGACGGCCGCGTAGCTCGCCATCGCCAGCAGGTAGTGCTCGTTCCAGACGGAGCCGATGCGGATCTGCGTGGGCCAGCCCATGATGCACCGCGCGTGCGGCTCCCATTCGGCCGGCATGCGGTAGCCGAGGGATGAGGGGGTCGGTCCCGGACGGCCCTCCGTGCGGGGGTCGGCGGCTGACGGCATGACGGCTCCTTTCGGGTGGGGCGGCGCGCCCGAGAACCTGGCCGCGGCCCCGTGCATTCGTTGGCAGACACGCTGGTTGTACGACCAATCACGCCATCACGCAAGGAGCGATCGGTACGCCCGGGGGGATTCGCGGGTCGGTGTGCCCGCGGCGGGTGCAGGGCACGGATGCGACGTCACCACCGGGCGAGCGGGCGACACGGTCCGACGTGACGCTGTAGAGTCACGGCCCGCCCGAGCAGACGGTCCCGGCCTTCTCGGCCGTCCAATGGGAGCGCGGCGATGACGCCGCGCACCACACGGTTCGCTTGGACGGTCCGGCCATCACGCGAGTCAAGGAGGGGGCGACATGAACGAGGCACGCCTGACCATTTGGGACGA
Organism: uncultured Thermoleophilia bacterium; assembly: GCA_963695395.1. Lineage (GTDB taxonomy): Bacteria > Actinomycetota > Thermoleophilia > UBA2241 > UBA2241 > CAIXSE01. Next base: position 246,926 of record CAVOGK010000007.1, read on the forward strand.
GGGCGCCTGTCGACGGGTCCACGAGGCGACCTTGGAGGTGCTCGCTGAGACCGGCATCGAGGTCAGGTACGCGCCCGCCGCCGAGCTCTTCGCCAGAGCCGGCGCTCAGGTGGACGGGAAGCGCGTGCGCATCCCCGCCGGGCTGGTCGAGGCCGCTCTCGAAAGCGCCCCGCGCGGCTGGACGATCAAGCCACGGGGCGGTGACACCGAGCCACTCGTCCTCGACGCCGCCCACACGTTACTGCGGCACCGGCTCGGACTGCCTCTACGTCCGCGACCCCGAGACGCGGCGAGCGCCGCCGCGTCCGCCGCGCCGACGTCGAGGGCATGGCGGCGCTCTGCGAGAAGCTGCCCAACATCGACTTCGTGATGAGCATGGGCCTGCCCGAGGACGCCCCGCAGGCGATCGACGACCTCGTCCAGGTCGACGCCATGCTGCGCGGCACGCGCAAGCCGCTGCTCGTGGCGCCGCGCGACGGCCACATCCTGCGGCAGGATGCAGGAGATGGCGGCGCTGGCCGGCGAGGCCGACAGCTTCGCCATCTACGCGATGCCGGTGCCGCCGTTGCTCTTCGACGAGGACGGCGCCAGCAAGGTCATCGCCTGCGCCGAGCTCGGCGTCCCGCTCATCTGGGCGCCGGCGCCGAACGCCGGCACCACGGCGCCGGCCAGCATCGCTTCGGTGATCGTCGTCGCCAACGTCGAGGTGCTCGCTGGCCTCGTGCTCAGCCAGGCCGCGAAGCCCGGCGCGCCCTTCGTCTGGGGCGTCGGCGTCGGGGCCATGAACATGCGCACCATGAACGAGGTGTACTCCTCCGCCGACGTCTTCCGCGGCCACCAGGCCCAGACCGACCTGGCGCGCTGGTATGACCTGCCCAGCTTCGCCTACGCGGCGCATACGGACAGCAAGGTGTTGGACGAACAGTGGAGCGCCGAGACAGCGCTGACCGCGCTCCTCGGCAAGCTCTCGCGGGGGACGCTGCTGCACGACGTCGGCTACCTCGAGTGCGGCCTCCAGAGCAGCTACGAGTCGATCCTCTTCGGCGATCACGTGCTCGGCTGGGCCAAGGCGTTCATGGCGCCGCTGGCCGTGGACGATGAGGCGCTGGCGCTGCCCGAGATCAAGGCGGTGGGGCCGGGCGGAAGTCACCTGGCCCGGACCTACACGCGCAAGCACTTCCGCCAGATCTGGCAGAGCGACCTCTTCGACACGACCCGTCACGACGCCTGGGAGGCCGATGGATCGCAGACGCTGCTCGACCGCCTGCGGGCGCGCGTCTCCGAGCTGCGCTCCCAGCCGCGTGCCTTCGAGCTGACGGACGAGGTGAAGACGGGCCTCGACCGCATCCTGGCGGATCTCGAGGCCCACCGACGGGGATTCTGACCGGCGGGGTGCCGCTCCGGGGCGACCTAGCTTCCCGCGGGTCGCCCCTGGTCCGTTCGGCCCCGCTCCAGGATCATGTCGATGTAGTGGTCGCAGAGCGCGAGCGCGTCATCGACACTGAAGTCCGCCGCCGCCATCAGCAACTCGCTCCAGGCGCCGTCGGCCAGGGCGACGAGCCCGGTCCCGGCTTCGCGGGGATCGATGTCCAGGCGTTGTTGCCGCGCCGCCTCGCGAAACAGCTCGCTGTACCGCTCGCGCTCTTCGGTGTAGACGCGCTCGTTGACCACTCTCAGGTCCCGGTCCCCAAGGGCTGCCTGCCAGAACCCGAACCACGCATGGGAGCGCTCAGGCGCCGCCAGCTCATCGCGGAACGACGTGGCGACGGCGGCACGCAGCGCCGCCACCGGATCGTCGTCCGTCGCCGGGTCGCCGCCGAAAGCCGTCCGCTGCTCGTCGGCCAGCCGCTGGAACGCCTCCAGGAGGAGCCGCCGCTTGCTGCCGAAGTGGTGCCGGACGAGACCCCGGGAGACCCCGGCAGCGTCGGTGATCCTCTCTATGGACACGCCGGCGGGGCCGTAGTTGGCCATGCAGAGAATCGTCGCCTCGATGAGCTTGTCCTTCGACGCGGCGGCGTTCAGCTGACGCTTGTTCGGCCGCGGCTCGGCACTCTTCCTTGGCTGGCTGGTCGACTTCGATCGGTCCATCTCGCCGAAGGGTACCACGAGGGGCTTGACGCGGACCAGATTCGCTTGCTATACGTACAGATAGCGAAATCACCGGGGGAGGTGGGTCCTTGAAACGACGTACCCATGCAGGGCGATCGCGCAGCGGAGGCTTCAGCCTGAATGCCTTCACCGACGACGAGTTCAGGGACCTGCACCTCGCGACGCTGGAGGTCCTGGAACAGACCGGCGTGTTCACCGACGACCACGAGGCGATGGACGTCTTCGAGGCCGGCGGGGCGATCGTCGACCGTGCGACCGGCGTGGTGAGGATCCCTCCGCGGCTGATCGAGGCGGCAATCGATTCGTCGCCGGAGCGCGTCTTCGCCGCCGGCCGTAGCTCCAAGGACGACATCATGCTCGACGCCGGTCGCGTCGGCTTCACCACGTTCGGCGAGGGCCTGAAGATCGCCGACCTTGAGACCGGCGAGATGCGCGAGCCGACCAAGCAGGACGTCGCCGACACCGCGCGGTTGGCCGACTACCTGGACGAGCTGGACGCCTACGAGCTCGCCGTCGGAGCCCACGACATGCCGACCGCGACGGCAACCATCCACAGCTACGAGGCAGCGCTGCTCAACACCTCCAAGCACATCTGCGCCGGTCCGCTCTCCAGGTGGGAGACGGAGGTGATCCTCGATATCGCCGCCGCCGCGGTGGGCGGCCGGGAGGCCTTGCGGCGGCGCCCGATCGTGATGATCGGCGTCTGCCCCGTCAGCCCGCTGCGGCTGCCGAAGGAGTGTTCCGAAGCCATCGTCTCTGCCGCCCGGGCCGGCGTGCCCTGTCTGGTCCTCTCGATGGCGATGTCAGGCGGTTCGGCCCCCGTCAATCTCGCCGGCACCCTCGTCGTCCACAACGCCGAGGTGCTGGCCGGTATCACGCTCGCGCAGCTCGTCAGTCCCGGCGCGCCGGTGCTCTACGGCAGCTCGACGACGGCCATGGACCTGCGCCTCGCCGCCGCCTCTGTCGGCTCGCCGGAGTGCGGCGTGATCAGCGCCGCCGTCGCCGCCATCGCGCGGCAGTATCGCCTGCCCAGCTACGTCGCCGGGTTGTAGGGCGACTCCAAGCTCTTCGACGCTCAGACCGGTCACGAGAAGACGCTGACCGCGCTGCTGCCGGCGTTGGCAGGTGCCAACCTGATCTACGGCGCGGGGATGATCGAGTCGGGTGTCGCGTTCGATTTCGGCCAGCTCGTCATGGACAACGAGTTCGCTCGGATGATCAAGCACGCGGTCATGGGCGTCCCGATGGACGACGAGCTGCTCGGCGTGGACGACATCGCTCAGGTGGGCCCCTTCGGGGATTTCCTCAGCCTGGACTCCACGCTCAAGTTCATGCGCAGGCAGTCCCAGCCCAAGCTGATCGACCGCAGGGTGCGGGAGGACTGGGCCGCCGCGGGCGGGAAGGACCTGCATCAGCGCTCGCTGGAGGAGGCGCGCCGCATCCTCGCCACGCACGTGCCGGAGCCGCTGCCGGACGACATGGTGCGCGAGATCCGCGCCATCGTCGACGCGGCGGACTGCGACGCAGCGGCGCGGGCGTGACCGCGCCGCGGATCGACTGCCTGTCGGCGACCGAGAAGGACGCGCTGTACCAGCGCGTGCTGTACGTCCTTGAGTGCGTCGGCGTCGGTGTGGGCTCGGACGAGTGTCCTTCGCCTGCTCGCCGAGGCGGGCGCGCAGGTCGACCGGGAGCGCCGGGTCGCCAAGCTTCCGCCGGCGCTGGTGGAGAGCTGCCTCGCGAAGACGCCGCGCCAGATCCGGATGGCCGGGCGCGACCCGGCGCACGACCTCGTCGTCGGCGATGGCTCGCCGCTCGCCTGCACCACCGACGGCATGGCGACGATGGTCATGGACGACGCGACCGGCGAGGTGCGCGGGGCCACCCGAGCCGATCTCGAGTACTACTTCGGCCTCTTCGACGCCCTGTCCGAGATCGACTTCGTCTGGACGACGCTCACGGGCCCCCGCTTCGACGATGTCACGGGCGGCCTCGAGACCGACCTGATCGCCCTGGAATCGACCTCGAAGCACGTCCAGAGCATCGTCGCGCACTCGCCGGAGCAGGTGCCGCCACTGCTCGAGATGCTCGAGGCCATCGCGGGCGCGCCACTCGCTGAGCGACCCATCTACTCCTCCCTGCACTGCCCCGTGTCGCCGCTGCAGTTCGAGAGCGACAAGCTCGACGCCGCGATCGAGCTGGCGCGTCACGGGGTGCCGATCAACATCCATCCGCTGCCGCTGATGGGATCGACCAGTCCGATGAGCATCCTGGGCTCGGCTGTGACCGGCATCGCGGAGTTCCTCGCCGGGATCGTCATCTTCCAGACCGCGGTGCCCGGCTGCGCGTTGACGGTGACCGCCACCGGTGGCGCGACCGACCTGCGCACCGGCGGCTACCTCTGCGGGGCCCCGGAGGTCGCGCTGCTCGACATGGTGTGCCTCTCCATGAGCAAGCACCTCGGGCTCCCCAGCATGGGCGCGGGGATCAGTTCGGATGCCAAGGCGGCCAACTTCCAGGCCGGCGCCGAGGGCGCCATCACCGGAATGGCGACCGTCCTCGCCGGGGCCGACATGCTCGTGGCCGTCGGACTCCTGGACTCGGTCGAGGCCATCTCGACCGCCAAGGTCATACTCGACTGCGACACCGTCGGGTCCCTGCGCCGGCTCCTCCGATTGCCGGCCGTGGACGACGCGTCGACGCTGCTCGACGACATCGCCGCGGTGGGACCCGGCGGCCACTTCCTCGGCCGGCGGAGCTCCCGCGAGGCCTCGCGCTGCGGCGAGATCTGGCGTCCGGCGGTCTTCCAGCGCGGGAGTCTCTCCGAATTCTCCGGGCGGTCTCTCGTGAGCGACGCGCTTGAGCGCGCTGATGCCGTGCTCGCCGCGCACGTGCCCACGCCCATTCCCGACGATGTCCGCCGCGAGGCGCGCGCCACGTTCGAGCGGTACGCGCGCGGCGCGGGCTCCACCAGCCGATGACGAAGGAGAGCCGCAAGATGGAGACGTACTACCCGACTCGCATGGGCGACGGTTCGCTCACGCGGATGACGCGGAGTGACCTCCGCGCCGAGCTCGAAGAGGGCACTCTCGCGGCGGCAGGCCGAGGCAAGGTGCCGCCGCTGGCCGAGGACGAGCTCGATCACCTCCTGGAGATCTGGGCCTCGCCGGCCAAGTTCTCCGCCGTCGACATCGGCGACGAGGTCGTGCTCACCTACGACGGCTCCGGCTCCAAGACGGTCGGGACGCGCACCCAGGACCTGCTCATCTACGAGCAGATGTTCGGCGCCGACTCCGTGGAGCTCGGGCACGTCGACTACTCGTTCAAGGCCATCCGGACGATCCTGCCGTTCGAGGCCCAGAACATGAAGGACGCGCAGGCAGTCCTGACGGTGCCGGTGATGTACGGGGCGATGCCCAACCTCGGGCTGTACTCGAAACCCGACGGGCCGGCGCCCAACTGGTCGGAGCTGCTCCCGCTGGCGCGTGTGGACGAGGCGCGGGCGGCCCAGGAGGAGGCGGTCGGGTACGCCGTCGAGGACATGGTGAAGACCGCCGACGCGCTGTGGGAGGCGGGCGCCGACGGCATCGACTTCGACACCGCCGGCGCGGCCGGCGACGGCGACTTCCTGGCCACCCTCCTCGCCATCGAGCGCATCCGCGCGGCCCACCCCGACATGGGCATCCAGGTCGGCATGGCCGGCGAGTTCGTGCTCGGGATGCACGGCCAGCTCGAGTACGACGGCGTGCGCCTCGCCGGCCTCTGGCCGCGCGGGCAGATGGAGCTCGTGCGCCGTGCGGGCGCGACGATCTACGGCCCGGCGATCACCGTGAACACGCGCCGGACGGGGGCGTGGAACATCGCCCGGGCGCTGACGCTCGTCAAGCCGTGCATGGAGGTGGCCGAGATCCCCGTGCACATGAACATCGGCATGGGCGTCGGCGCCGTCCCCACCACCAGCTACCTGCCGCTGGACGCCGTGGCGCGCGCCTCGCGAGCCACCGTCGACATCCTGCGGCTGGACGGCTTGTAGGTCGGCGGCGGCGACCCTCTCGGGATGCCGTGTGCCCACGCGACCGCCTCGGGGATGTGCGGGATGCGCGCTGCTGGAGATCTGGTGGCGCGCATGCAGATCACTCGGGGGATGCGGCTCGGCGAGGCCAAGGCCTACGTCGCCGAGCGGCTCGGGGTCAGCCCCTTCGACCTCTCCGACCCGATCGCCATGGAGGACGTTCGCCGGGAACGGCAGCTCGGGCGCATCACGACCTTCGAGATGAGCTACCCCACCCAGTCCAGCGCCATGGAGGCCAAGTTCCGGATCGCCGAACTGCTGGACCTGCCGATCAACTGCGTCCAGCGCTTTCGCGATCATGCGGGGCTGGCCTGAGCCGGGCGGCGCGCCGTGTGGCGCGGCGCTCCGGCAGCGCCTCACCGAGACCATCTCTCCACCAGCATCCGGAGGCAACGGCATGACTGCTCCTGACTCCCGCCCGAAGGTCGTCGCTGTGATCGGCAGCCCCAGACGACGCGGCAACACCGCGACCTTGGTCGACGCCGCCCTCGAGGAGCTCGAGCGCAGCGGCTGCGACTGCACGCGGATCGTGCTCTCCGAGGTGCGCATCAACGCCTGTGACGGCCACGAGGACTGCGGCGAGCGGCAGTCCTGTCCCCACGACGACGACATGCCCGGCGTCCTCGAGCAGGTGTACGCGGCCGACGGCCTCATCCTCGCGACGCCGATCTACTACGAGAACGTCTCGGGACAGATGAAGACGTTCATGGACCGCAACGCCACCCGCTACTACCACGAGGAGTGGCTGGCCCCGAAGGTCGTCGGCCTGATCGCCGTCGCCGCGGAGTCCAGCGCGGACGACACCCTGGCGGCCATGCGCCGGTTCGTGGCGCTCTCGAACCCCGAGGAGCTGCCCGTGGTGGCCCTCGGCGGGTGTGCCGACAAGCCCGGGTCGGCGGCGGATGACGCGGAGCTCATGGCCAAGGCCCGGGCGCTCGGGCGCTCGATGGCGGAGTTGCTCGGCCTCGACCCGAGCTGACGCTCGCCGACGGGGCGGGCGCCGCTACGCTGCCCGCCCCGTTGGCTGCAAATCCCCTGCACCGCGCGGCAGCGCGCCCTGTTTTGCCGCGCGCGAGGCCGGTGATAGACTCCGGCCCGTGCCCGCCGTTCCCAGCATCAGCATCAGCACGATCAACCGCGCCTGCGGCCTCTAGGCCCTCCGCTTCCGCGGACGGGCTCCTCCTGAGCAACACCGCGACTGCCCGCCCGCTGACCGACTCCAACTGACCTGTCGTCGTCGGACCCCTGCGAGGTTGCCGCAATGACCACCCGGATCAACCCCATCGCCCCCCGTCTCTGGTGGGACGTGCTGAACCCCAGCGAGCTCGAGCGCATCCACGAGGCCACCCTCGACGTGCTCGAGACGGTCGGTATCCGATTCCCCAGCGAGCGCGCCCTGGACGTTCTCGAGAAGAACGGCTGCGAGGTCGACCGCGCGACGCAGGTCGCCAAGCTCCCTCGCGCGGTCGTCATGGAGGCCGTCTCGCAGGTGCCGGACAGCTACGTGCTCGCCGGCCGCGACCCCGCCTGCGACATGCTCATCGACGGCAAGCACAGCTACCTCAGCAACGACGGCTCCGGCGTGTTCGTGTGGGACCACCACAAGGGCGAGAAGCGCCCGAGCACCAAGGCCGACGCGGCGACCAGCGCCCGCTTCGTCGACGCGCTGCCCAACATCAGCTACTACTGGGGCCCCGTCGTCACCAGCCAGGACGTGCCGCCGGCGACCAAGGCGCTGCACGACGCCGAGGCAGTGTTCACCAACACGAGCAAGCACTTCCAGACGGTGACCACCGTCGGCGAGAAGCCCGCTCGCTACCTCGTCGAGATGGCCGCCGCGATCACCGGCGGCACCGACAAGCTGCGCGAGCGCCCGATCCTCAGCTTCATGCAGTGCGCCGTGGACCCGCTGGCGCACGACGGCCCCAACCTCGAGGCCAACCTCGTGGCCGCCGAGCATGGGCTGGCCAGCGGCTTCATGCCCATGCCGCTCGCGGCCGGGACCGGCCCGGCGACGCTGGCCGGCAACCTTGTGGTGCAGAACGCCGAGGCGCTCAGCGGTGTCGTGCTCCTCGAGCTGGCCTTCCCCGGCGTGCCGGCGTTCTTCGCCGGCGCCCCGAGCGTCATCGACCTCAAGACCGGCGGCTACACCGGCGGCTCGCCCGAGGACTACCTGCTCGCCGGCGCGTCCACCCAGCTCGCCCACTTCTACGGGGTGCCGATGGCGATGGGCACCATGGCCACCGGCGCCAAGGAGCCCGACTGGCAGGCCGCGATCGACGACTCGCTCAGCACCTTCGCCAGCGTGATGACCAACGCCGACATGATGAACGGCGCCGGACTCCTCAACGGTTCCAAGATCCTCAGCTACCCGCACATGGTCATGGAGAGCGAGATCTACGGCATCGTGCAGAAGGTCGCCGACGGCATCGTCGTGGACGACGAGACCTTGGCGCTCGACGTGATCAAGAAGGTCGGGCCGAACGGCACGTACCTGGCGGAGAAGCACACGCGGCAGCACATGAAGGAGATCTGGCGCCCCACGGTCTGGGACCGCACGCCCTACGACACCTGGGTGCGCGAGGGCAAGAAGGGCGCCCTGGAGAAGGCGACGGAGATCGCCGACGACATCCTGGCGAACTACCAGCCCGAGCCGCTGCCCGAGGACGTCGTCGCGGAGCTGCGCGCGATCGTGGAGCGCGCCGACAAGGAGATGGCGGGGGCCTGACGGCCTCAGCCTGACCCGCCGATGCCCGCCGCCCGCCTCATCGTCTGGGACGACGCCGCCTGCTGGCGCGTCCACGAGGCGACGCTCGCGCTGCTCGAGGAGACCGGCGTGGAGGTGCGTCACGCCGGCGCCCGCGAGCAGCTGGCGGAGGCGGGCGCGCGCCTCGAAGGGACGCGCGCCCGCATACCGGCGACGCTCGTCGACGCCGCCCTGCAGAGCGCGCCGCGCCACTTCAAGCTCAGGGAGCGCGGCGCGTCCGGCGGCAGCGGCCACGCGCGACGCGGCGAACTCGGCGGCCTCGAGCTCGAGGACGGGCGGAGCTACTTCGGCACGGGGTCGGACTGCGTCTACGTCACCGACCCCGACACCGGCGAGCGCCGCCCGAGCACGACCGCCGACGTCGAGGGCATGGCCGCCCTCGCCGAGCAGCTGCCGAACCTTGACTTCGTCATGAGCATGGGCCTGCCGAGCGACGTGCCGGCGGGGGTCGGCGATCTCGCGCAGTTCGCCGCCATGCTCGCCGGCACGCGCAAGCCATTGCTGACGACGGCGCACGACGCCGTCTCCCTCCGCCGCATGAAGGACATGGCCGCTCTGTGCGGCGAGGCGCGCAGCTTCGGCTGCTACGCGATGCCCAACCCGCCGCTGGTCCACAGCGACGAGGCGCTCGACAAGGTCAGGGCGTGCGCCGACCTCGACATCCCCCTCATCTACGCGCCGGCGCCGGCCGCGGGCACTACGGCGCCGGCCTCCATGACCGCGACCATCGTCATCGGCAACGCCGAGACGCTGAGCGGCCTGGTCGTCCACCAGCTCGACGCAGAGCGGCGCGCCGTTCGTCTACGGCGTCGGCTGCGGCGCCTTCGACATGCGCACGGCCGTCGACGTGTACGGCGCGCCCGAGCACTTCCTCGGCAACGCCGCGGCGACCGATCTGGCCCGCTTCTACGGGCTGCCGAGCTTCGCCTACGCGGCTGTCGCCGACGCCAAGACCTTCGACGAGCAGTGGGCAGCCGAGGCCGGCATCACCGCCGTGCTCGGCGCGCTCAGTCGCGCGACGCTGCTCCACGACGTCGGCTACCTCGAGAGCGGCCTGCAGAGCAGCTACGAGACGATCGTGCTCGGCGACGAGCTGGTGGGCTACGCCCGCGCCCTGCTCGTCGAGGTCGGCGTCGATGACGAAGCGCTCGCGCTCAACGAGATCGACGCCGTCGGCCCCGGTGGCAGTCACCTGGGCCGGGGCTACACCCGTCAGCACCACCGCGAGACGTGGGCGCCACGCCTCTTCGACCGCGCGACGCACGACCGCTGGGCCGCCGCCGGCGCGAGCACGCTCAAGGAGCGCGTGGCGGCGCGCACGCAGGAACTGCGCGACGAGCCCCGCACATTCACCCTGGAAGAATCGATCCGCGACCGGCTGCAGGCCGTGCTCGCCGAGGCGAAAGGAAGCGGCCGGTGAGCGAGCTGACGACCGGAGCGGCGCAGCCCGTGGAGGCGCGCCCCATCATGACGACCCGGGCGCGCCTCGCTCTGCGCGTGCTGAGCGACGACGACGTCGCGCGTGTGCACGCGGCGGCGCTCGAGCTGCTGGGCGCTGAGGGCGCCGCCGCTGAGGCCGCGGCCGAGTCGGCGCCCGATACCTTCGTCCTCGCCGGCCGCGTGCCGGAGCACGACGTGGCGCTCGGCGCCGGCCGGATCTGGCTGGCCGCCGGGATCGCGACCGCCGGGCCCGCCGGCGTGCCCTAGCGGGTGCGCCCCTCGCCGGCGGCGACCCCGTCCCGGCGACCGCAGCAGACCTCGACGCCGCCGTACGCCTCGCCGATGCTCTGCCCGAGGTGGCCGTCGTCGCCGGCCCGCCGCGTGCGCGCCGCCGGCGAGACCGCCGCTCGGCGAGCTCGCGCGCTGCCTCGCCGGGCACGAGCAAGCACGTGATGGCCGCCTGGACTGACGTCGGCCGCCGAGGCCGAGGTGGCCGTCGCGATGGCGACGGCGGTCGCCGGTTCCGCCGACGAGGCCCGCCGCCGACCGCCGCTCTCGCTCTGCGCCGGCGACGAAGCCCTCGACGCGGCGCTCGTCTTCGCCCGCGCCGGCCTGCCCGCCGGCCTGGTGCTGGCGCCGGGAGGCGCGGCCTCCGGCCCCGACCAGGCCGATCCCGCCGCTGCCGACTCCGCCGGCTTCGACCTGGCCGCCGCGCTGATCCGTCATCACGCCGGCGTGCTCGCCGGCTGCGCGGCCGTCCAGGACGCGGCCCCCGGCGCGCCGTTCTTCTACGCCGCCGACCCCGCCGCCGCCGGTCTGCCGGCAGCGGCCCCGCCGGCGTTGCTCTTCCAGCTCGCCGCCGCGCAGCTCGCGGCTCTGGTGGGCCTGCCGCTCGTCGCCGGCGGCCAGCGTACCGCGAGCCACGAGCCAGACTGGCAAGCCTGCACCCAGGACGCCTTCGCCTCGCTCAGCACCACCGCTGCGGGAGCCGACGTGAACGGTGGAGCGGGCACCCTGGGCGCCGGCGGCGCCTTCAGCGCGCAGCAGCTGGTCATGGATTCAGAGATCTTCAGCTGGAACGCGAGGATCGCGTCCGGGATCGAGGTCGAGGACGAGACCATCGCCCTCGACTCGATCAAGCAGGTGGGCATCGGCGGCAACTATCTCGGCCAGCGCCACACGCGTCGCCACATGAAGGACGTGTGGCGCCCGCGCCTGCTCGACCGCAGCATGTGGGACGCCTGGATCGCCTCCGGCAGGGAGGGCGCCTACGAGAAGGCGACCACCCTCGCCGGCCGGCTCATCGCCGAGCACGCGGCCGTGCCGCTCGGCGATGAGGTCCGCGGCACGCTGATGCGTATCGTCGCCGAATCAGGGCTGTAACATGCGCATACACCCGTGCATCAGCGCGGGCACGAGGCCATCAACGCCGGCGCGTGAGTTCACCGGCGCCACTGCAGCAGTGAGCCGCGAGGGTCAGGGGCATCGCGGAGAAGGAGCAGCTCGATGATCAGAGACCGCAAGGACATACCGCGATTCAAGGATGTCGCCGACGCCGACTGGAGCGACTACCGCTGGCAGATGCGCAACCGCCTCACCACCACCGACGACTTCGCCGGCGTGCTGAACCTGACCGACGCGCAGCGCAAGGACCTCGACGCGTGCATGGGCAGGTTCCGCGTCAGCGTCACGCCGTACTACGCGTCGCTCATGGACCCGGACGACCCGACCGACCCCGTCCGCATGCAGGGTGTGCCGACGCCGGCCGAGCTCGTGATCCACGCGGAGGACCTCGAGGACGCCGTCTCCGAGGACTTCGACTCCCCGACGCCGCGCATCACGCACCGCTACCCGGACCGCGTGCTCTTCGTGGTCACCGAGATGTGCAGCATGTACTGCCGTCACTGCACGCGCCGCCGCCTGGTCGGCGGCACCGAGGACATCGTCGCGCGGGCCGAGATCGACAACGCCATCGCGTACATCGAGCGCGCCACCGAGGTCCGCGACGTGCTGATCAGCGGCGGCGACCCGCTGGTGCTCAGCGACGAGCAGCTCGAGAGCATCATCAAGCGCGTGCGCGCCATCGACCACGTGGAGATCATCCGCATCGGCTCGCGCATGCCGGTGGTCTGCCCGCAGCGCATCACCCCCGAGCTCGTGGCGATGCTGAAGAAGTACCAGCCGCTCTACTTCAACACCCATTTCAACCACCCGCAGGAGTTCACCCCCGAGAGCAAGCTCGCCTGCGACCGCCTGAACGACGCGGGCATCCCGATGGGCAACCAGACGGTGCTCATGCGCGGCATCAACGACTGCGCCGCCGTGATGAAGAAGCTCTCCCACAGGCTGCTCGAGTACCGCGTGAAGCCCTACTACTACTACCAGTGCGACCTCGCCCAGGGCACGGCGCACTTCCGCACCAGCGTCGCCAAGGGCATCGAGATCTACGAGAGCCTGCGCGGTCACACCACCGGCTTCGGCGTGCCCACCTACATCATCGACGCCATCGGCGGTGGCGGGAAGACGCCGGTGTTCCCCAACTACGTCATCAGCCAGGCGCCGGGCAAGATCATCCTGCGCAACTACGAGGGCGTGATCAGCAAGTACACGGAGCCCGACGACTACGTCGAGGGCCAGTGCCACTGCGAGGACTGCGAAGCCGACCGCGAGCGCTCGGCGTGGCCGGCATGTTCGACGAGGCTCACGGCCCGACGCTCAGCGAGGTCTGGGACGCGCGCATGCAGAAGGTCGTCGACCGCAAGAACCGCATGGCCGACATCTTCGGACCCGCAAAGGTCTGAGGAGGGAGCCGAGGGGGTACGGACCCGCTAGCCCGTCCTCACGGAACGCAAGGAGAGATCGTGCCGAAAGTCTTTGTCGAGCCCATCGGACTCACGCTCACAGTGGACGAGCAGGAGAATATGCTCGACGGTCTTGTGCGCGCCCAGATCGACATCCCCACCGACTGCGCCGGTCGCGGCACCTGCGGCAAGTGCCTCATGCGCCTCGGCTCGGGCGAGATCACGGCGCCGACCGAGCGCGAGATCAAGCGGATCCCCGAGAAGCTGCGTGCCGAGGGCTGGCGCCTGGCTTGCCAGGCCTACCCTCGCTCGGCGCGCGTCAGCATCGAGGTGCGCGGCACCGCCGGCCAGCGCCGCATCCTGACGACCTCGAAGCTGACGCACGGCGCCTCCCGCCCGGCGGTGCGTACGGTTTCCGTGCAGCTGGAGCCGCCGACGCTGGCCGACAAACGCTCCGACCTGGAGCGCTTCGACGACGCCCTCGGCGGCGTCGACGTGCCGCTGCACGTCCTCGAGTGCCTTCCGGCCAAGCTGCGCGACGGCAAGTGGAAGGTCACCGCGACGTGCTACGGGAAGCGCGTCATCGACGTTCATCCGGGCGAGCGTGAGCGTGAGCTGTACGGCGCCGCCGTCGACGTCGGCACGTCCAAGGTCATCGCCTACCTCTTCGACCTGAATCGCGGCACGCTCATCGACCAGGAGGCCGTCGAGAACCCCCAGATGCGCTACGGCGAGGACGTCATCAGCCGTATCGCGCACGCGTCGCAGCACAACGACACGGCCACCCTCGCGACCGCCGTGCGCGAGGGCATCAACGCGAACCTGGCCGCGCTGTATGAGCGCCAGGAGGTCCACCCCAACCACGTCTGCGACATGACCGTGGTCGGCAACACGGCGATGCACCACCTCGCCCTCGGCCTGTCGCCGGTCGGACTTGGCCAGGCGCCGTTCGCTCCGGCGGCGGCCGAGCCGCTCACGCTGCGCGCGAGTGAGCTCGGCATCAACATGAACCCGGACGGCGGCGTGCACTTCCCGCCGCCCATCGCCGGGTTCGTCGGCTCCGACGCGCTCGCCGTGGTCGCCGCGACGCATCTCGCGGACAAGAAGCGGCCGTCCATGGCGATCGACATCGGCACCAACACCGAGATCGCGCTCGCCCACGACGGCCGCGTCACCGTGACCAGCTGCGCCTCCGGCCCCGCCTTCGAGGGGTACCAGATCCGCAACGGCATGAAGGCCGTGGCCGGCGCGATCGAACGCGTCAAGATCACTCCGGCGGGCGAGGCCGTCGAGATCGTGACCATCGCCGGCGCCGAGCCCATCGGCATCTGCGGCTCTGGCGTCGTGGACCTGCTCGCCGGCCTCGTCCACGCCGGCGTCATCGACAAGAGCGGCCGCATGCAGAAGGACCACCCGCGGGTGCGCAAAGGCGAGGAAGGCAGTGAGTACCTGCTCACCACCGGGCCGCACGGCGACATCGTCTTCACCCAGCACGACGTGCGCAGCCTGCAGCTCGCCAAGGGCGCCATCCACGCCGGCTGGGAGCTGCTCATGGACAGTCTCGGCGTCCCGCTCGAGGAGCTCGACACCGTGTACATCGCCGGCGCCTTCGGCAACTACCTCGATCTGGCCGCGGCGCAGTACCTCGGCCTGTTCCCGCCGGTCGCGACGCGCCGCGTCTCGTTCGTCGGCAACGCCGCCGGCGTCGGCGCCCAGATGGCACTCATCGACGTGCGCGCGAGAAACCGCATGGCGCGGCTGCGTGACCGCGTTGAGTTCCTCGACCTGGCCACCGACAAGCGCTTCCTGGATGTCTTCTCCGGTCGCCTCGGCTTTGCCGGAGATTGATCTCCGCCGGCGAATCAACGAGGGGTGCGCCGCAGGCGCACCCCGCAATGATCGGCGCGGGGTAGGCAACGAGGGGTGCGCCGGAGGTGCACCCCTCGATGATCTCCGCAGACGAATCAACGAGGGGGACTCCGCAGGTGCAGCCGCCCTCTGAGCGCCGCCGAGTGCGCGGCTACGCCGAGATCGCCGCGGCGTCACTGATCCTGGGCACTTCCGCGACGCTCATCCAGGTGTCGACGATGCCGGCCAGCCTGATGGTCGTGCTGCGCATGGCTCTGGCGGGCATCGCTCTGGGGATCCTCTTCTTCGCCACCGGCGGCGTGGAAGAGGTCCGCCGTTCGGGGTACTTCCGCCGGATGGTCCTCGTCGGCTTCGTCGTCGCTCTCGAGCTGATCTTCTACATCGCTTCCATCCGCTTGGCCAATGTCACCGTTGCCGTCTCGCTCGAGTACATGGCCCCGGTCTTCGTCGCGGTCCTGGCGCCGTGGGTGCTGCATACACGACGCCAGGGGGTCGATGTGGTCGCCGTGGTCATCGCCGTCGGCGGCATGGCGCTGCTGGTGCTGCCCGGTCTCACCCTCGGCGCGGACAGCCTGAGCATCCCCGGCATCGTCTTTGGCCTGCTCGCCGGACTGATGTTCGCAACGGCGATGATGCTCATCAAGAGCATGGGCTCGGACGTGCGGGGTTCGACCTTCGCGCTCTTCTTCTGCCTCGGCAGCGTGGTGCTGCTCACGCCGCTCGCCGTCTGGCAGACGGTGACCACCCACTATCACATCACCGCCGCGGACGCGTGGATCGTCGTGCTCAGCGGCCTTGTCTACACGGCGCTGTGCTTCAGCCTGTTCACCGACGGCATCCGCTTCGTGCGCGTCGAGCACGCGGGGATCATCGGCTATCTCGAGCCGGTCACGTCGCCGCTCTGGGCGTTTCTGATCATCGGCGAGAAGCCGCCGTGGACCACGTACGCCGGCGGCGCCCTCATCGTGGCTGCAGGCATCGTCGTCATCGTCTTCAGCAGGGGCGAGGCGGAACCGCTCCTGGAGCCGCTGACGTGACGGCGGCGCGCGCTCGAGGCCTCGACGCGTTGCCCGCGGCGTTCACCGGACCAGCAGCCCCCGCCGCGGTGCACACGACGCCATCAGCGCTGCCGCAGGCGCGCTCATGACCATGGGCCAGTCTCCCTCCGCCGGCATCGGGGAGGGCACAAGCGCCGCCGCCACCCAGCCTCCGGAGCGCCTCCGCGGCTATCTCGAGGTCGGTCTCGCCAGCCTCGCCAACGGCTCCATCGGGGTCATGGTCACGTACGCCGACATGCCGGCGACGATGCTCCTCTGCCTGCGCATGGTGTTCGCGGCCGCCGCGCTCGGCATCGTCGTGCTCGCCACCGGCAGCTGGCGCGACCTGCGCACGCCGGGCGCGCCGATCCGCGTCCTGGGGATCAGTGTCGCGCTGGCGCTGAATCTGATCCTGTACTTTCTCGCCATCCGCTACACCGGCGTGGCCGTGGCCATCTTCCTGAGTTACCTCGCGCCCGTGTATCTCGCCTTCGTCGCACCGCTGATCCTGAAGGAGAAGACCGAGCGCATCGTCTACGTCGCGCTCGTCGTCGGTCTTGCCGGCATGGCCCTCATCCTCGTGCCGGGCCTGCTGCTCGAGGGGGTCAAGCTCTCGGCCGCGGGGCTGTTCTACGCCTGGGCCTCCGGCGTGATGTACGCCGTGTACCTGCTGTTCGCCAAGAGCCTGCGCGGCCTCAACGTGCGCAGCACGGCGGTGGTGTTCACGCAGAGCGCGTTCACCGCCGCCGTGATGCTCGTCCCCGGCCTGCTCGCCGTGAGCGCCGTGCACTACCAGTACACGGGCACCGATCTGCTGATGGCTGTCCTGCTCGGCCTCGTCACCACCGCCTTCAGCTTCAGCCTCTTCATGGACGGACTGCACTACATCCGCGTACAGCACGCCAGCATCATCGCCTACGTCGAGCCGGTGAGCGCCCCGCTCTACGCGTTCGTCCTGCTCGGCCAGCGGCCGAGCACCTGGACGGTCGCCGGCGGGGCGCTGATCGTCACCGCGGGCATCCTGGTGGTTCTGTACGCCCGCGGCGAGCCCGAGCTGGAGCCGCTCGGATGAGCGGCTCCACGGCGCGGGCCTACGCCATGGTGGCGGGCTCCTACCTGCTCATCGGCCTGTCCGGCACGCTGGTGACGTGGGCGACCGCGCCCGGCAGCGTGCTGCTCGTGCTGCGCTTCGCCATCGCCGCTCTGGCGATCGGCGCGGTGTTCGGGCGGCGGCGGCGCCTGATCGGACTGCTGGAGCGCGCCCTCTGGCCCAGGCTCCTGCTCATGGGCGCCCTCGACGCCGCCGCTCTGCTGCTCTATTTCGTCGCCATTCGAGAGACCGGCGTGGCCATCGCCACGTTCCTCTTCTTCATGCAGCCGGTGTGGATCGCGCTGCTGGCACCGCGACTCCTCGGCAGCGCGACGGAGCGTTTCGTCTACGTGGCCATCGGTCTCGCCCTGGGCGGACTCGTGATCCTGCTGGTTCCGGCGGCGCTCGGCGACAACGTGCACGTCTCGGTCCTGGGCCTCGCGGCCGCCCTCGCGAGTGGCCTCTGCTACGCCGGGTTCGCCTTGGTGACGAAGGGGCTCACCCGGCGTCTGGAGAGCATCGCCTTGGTCCTCACGGAGTGCGTGCTCGACACGCTCTTCCTCCTGCCGCTCGCACTCTGGCAGGTGCTGGGGACCGGCTACAGCCTCACGAGCCGCGACTTGCTGGTCGCGCTCATCCTCGGGCTGCTGGTCACGGCAGTGGGGTACACGCTGTGGATGGAAGGCATGCGCTGGGTGCCGGTGCAACGCAGTGCGGTGCTCGGCTTCCTCACGCCCGTGGCCGCGCCGGTGTTCGCCCTCGTCCTTCTGGGCCAGCCCATCACGGGGTGGACGGTGGCCGGCGGCGCCCTCATCCTGGCCGCCGGCATCCTCGTGGTGCTGCTCGATCAGTACGGCCTCGAGTCGGAGCCGCCGCTGTGAGTGAGCAGGCCCGCAAGGACGCGCCTCCCGCACCGGCGCCGCTGCGCCGCGACCCCGCCGGATACGCGCTCGTCATCGGCTCGTACCTCCTCTTCGGTCTCAGCGCGACGCTGGTGACCTGGGCCGACGCACCGGCGAGCGTCCTGATGGTGATCCGCTTCGTGCTCGCGGCGGTCGTCCTGCTGGTGGTCTTCGCCCGCCGGCAGCCTCTCGCCGGCGTCTTCAAGCCCGGCGTCTGGCCGCGCCTGCTCGTGATGGGGGCGCTGGACGCGTTCTCGGTGATCGCCTACTTCTTCGCCGTCCGGGCCGTGGGCGTGGCTATCGCCACCTTCTTCCTCTTCCTGCAGCCGGTGTGGGTGGCGCTCATCGCGCCCCGCTTCCTGCACGCAGCCACGGAGCGTCTCGTGTACGCAGCTCTGGCGATCGCCGGTGCCGGCATGGCGCTCATCCTGGTGCCTTCGTTCGCCGACGACGCGGTGAGCTTGTCGGTCCTCGGTCTGGCCGCTTGTCTCGCCGCGGGGTGGTCCTACGCCTTCTTCCAGCTGTTCGTGAAGCGGCTGACGCGAGAGGTTTCGAGCGTGACGCTGGTCATCGTGGAGAGCGTGCTCGACGCGGTCTTCCTCTTGCCGCTCGCCCTCTGGCAGTTCGCCGAGGCAGGTCAGGGGCTCACCTCTCGCGACTGGATGGCGGCTGTGGTCATGGGCCTCGTCACCACGGCACTCGCGTACACGATGTGGGTGGACGGCGTGGCGCGCATCCGCGTGCAGCACAGCTCGATTCTCGGCTTGATCACGCCCGTGGCGGCGCCGATCTACGCCTTCGTCCTCCTCGGGCAGGGCATCGCGGCGTGGACGATCGCCGGCGGCGCCCTCATCCTGTTCGCCGGCGCGCTCGTCGTCCTGTTCGGGAGTGGCGAGCCGGATCCAGAGCCGTTGCTGTGAGCAGCGGCCGGCAACGTGGTGGCGGAGCCGCCGGGCCGTCGACAGCCGGCGTACCGGCTGTCATCTCGCCTGCCGGCCTCGCCGCGCCCCGCCGGGACCTCGCCGGCTACGGCATCGTGCTCGTCTCGTATCTTGGTATGGCCGGCAGCGCGCCGCTGGTCGCCTGGGCCGACGCGCCAGAGGCGATCATCCTGTTTCTGCGCATGGCGTTCGCCGCGCTGGCGCTCGGCGCCGTGTTCCTGCGGCGCCCGATGATCGCCGACTGGCGCCGCCCGGGCGCCGCGTGGCGCCTCATCCTCATGGCGGCGATGTCGTCGCTGACGCTGCTGCTCTTCTTCTACGCAGTGCTTCACACCAGTGTCGCCATCGCCATGTTCCTCCTCTTCCTCATGCCGGTATGGGTGGCGCTCGCGGCGCCCAGGATCTTCAAGTCGCCGCGCGAGCCCATCGTTTGGCCGGCGCTCGGCCTCGCCCTCGCCGGCCTGACAGTGATCCTCGTCCCCGACCTCATGGGCGAGGAGGTCAAGATCTCCGTCGCCGGACTACTGGCCGCCCTCTTCACCGGCTTCGGCTACGCGACGTACACGGTGTCGGTCAAGGGGCTCACGAAGATCGTCTCTCCGTCCACCATCTCGATGGCAGAGGCCGGTGGCGACGCCCTTCTCGTCCTGCCGCTCGCGCTCTGGCAACTCGGCAGCACCGGATATCGACTGGACGGCCGCGCTTGGATCGCCGCCGCCGTCATGGGCGTCTTCTGCACGGCCATCGCCTATACGCTCTGGATCGAGGGCACCAAGCGCGTTCGCGTCGAGCACGTCACGATCCTCGGCTACATCGAGCCGGTGGCGGGGCCGCTCTACGCGGTGTTCCTGCTCGGACAGCTGCCCGGGGTCTGGACGTGGATCGGCGGCGCGATGATCCTGGGCGCCGGGCTGCTCGTCGTGGTATTCGGCCGCGGCGAGGGCGAGGCCTCGGTCGCCGCGGCCGCCGAGCCGGAGCCGCTGTGATGGCGCGCGCTCGACGTGGAGCCGCGACGGCGAACGCCCTCGGCAGGACATCGTGGCGAGGCGCCTTGCCCGGCCTTTCCCCCGCACGCACGCGCGAGGGATGCACAGGGCACGACCTATCCGATACGCTCAGGCGGTGGGCCGGGGCGCAGCGGTCGTCGCCGGCTCGCGGGCTCGAGGCGGACGTCGCCCGCGAGCCCGACCGGCTCGGGAGGGAACCCACCGTGACCATCCTCCTCATCTACAGCCGACTCTGGCCGGACCCGGGGTGACACCCAGGCGCCGCGCCTGCCTACAGTGAACCTTCAGGTGGACAAGTCGGGACCGGCGGCCTCTCGTGGCCCCGCCGCCGTCCGCCTCTCCTCATCCGGCCGAAAGGAGCCCAGATGACGAAACCCGTCGACAGCGCGCCCAAGCTCGAACTCATCAAGTCGATGACCATGCTCGAGGACGCCCAGCGCCTCACCCCCGGCGGCGTCGGCGGCATCCGCCGCGCCTACAACTTCGTCGTCGGCGAGTACCCCGTCTTCATCGATCACGGCCACGGCGGCCACATCGTCGACGTCGACGGCAACGAGTACATCGACATGCTCTGCGCCTACGGGCCGATCATCCTCGGCTACGTCGAGGACGAGATCAACGACGCCGCGAAGGCGCAGATGGACAAGGGGTTCTGCTTCAGCCTCGTGCAGCCCCTGCAGAACCAGCTCGAGGAGCGGCTCGCCGACATCATGCCGTGCGGCGAGCAGACCATCCTCGTCAAGACCGGCTCGGACGCGACCAACGCGGCCGTGCGCGCCATGCGCGCCTACAGCGGCCGCGACAAGATCGCCCGCTGCGGCTACCACGGCTGGGGCGACTGGTGCGTGGAGCATCACGGTGGCGTCCCGCAGGCCGTGACCGACCTCACCAAGGAGTTCGAGTACGGCGACCTCACCGACCTCGAACGCGTCTTCGCCGAGAACCCGGGCGAGATCGGCGGCGTCATCATCACCCCGGTCGGTCATCCCATGGCCAAGCCCCTCATCGCGCCGCCCGACGGCTACCTGCAGGCCGTGGTGGACCTGGCGCACAAGCACGGCGCCGTCGTCACCTTCGACGAGATCCGCACCGGCTTCCGCGTCGCCATGGGCGGCGCCAGCGAACGCTACGGGGTGATCCCGGACCTCACGACCGTCGGCAAGGCGATGGCCAACGGCTACTCGATCGCCGCGCTGGTCGGCAAGCGCGAGTTCATGGAGGTCTACGTCAAGGACGCCTTCCTCAGCTCCACCTACTTCCCCAACAGCCTGGAGATGGCCGCCAGCATGAAGTGCCTCGACATCCTCGAGCGGGAGAAGGTGCAGGACGTGATCTGGGAGCGCGGCACCCGCTTCCTCGACAGCCTCGGCGAGATCGTCGACGCCTCAGGCGTGCCGGTGACCAAGAGCGGCATCCCGCCCATGCCGTTCCTCACCTTCGACCCCGTGGACGACCATTACCGGGAGCGGCGTACGCAGTTCTATACGCAGTGCATCCGGCGCGGCCTCTTCGTGCAGCCCTATCACCACTGGTACATCTGCTACCGTCACACCGAGCGCGACCTGAGCCGGGCGCTGGAAGTCGTGGAGGAGAGCCTGGCGTTCGTGAATCAGCAGTTCCCGTACTCGAAGTAGGCGGCCGGCGACGGAGCAAGGGGAGACGATGGAGAAGCTCATCATCACCGTGGCCGGCGTCGGCGCCGAGACCACCAGGGACGCGCAACCCGGCCTGCCGGTGACGGCGGAGGAGATCGGCGCCGACGCGGCGCGCTGCCGCGAGGCCGGCGCCGCGATGTACCACCTGCACGTCCGCGACACCGAGGCCGACCCGACGCAGGCCAAGGAGGCGTTCGCGGCGGCGATCGAGGCGATCCGCGAGCGCACCGACATCATCATCCAGACGAGCACCGGCGGCGCCATGGGCATGACCGCCGATGAGCGGCTGCAGCCGCTCGACCTCCGTCCGGAGATGGCGTCGCTGACGACGGGCACCGCCAACTTCGGCGACGACGTCTTCTTCAACGACTCGGCGCTGATGAGCGAGTTCTACCAGCGCATGCAGAGCACCGGTGTGCGCCCGGAGTTCGAGATCTTCGAGGCCGGGCAGATCGACAACGCGCTCAGGCTGGTCAAGAAGTACGGCCCGGCCGGCCCGCTGCTGCACTGGGACTTCGTGCTGGGCGTACCGGGCAGCATGAGCGGCGAGCCGAGGAACCTCGTGTTCCTGGTCGACCGCATCCCCGAGGGGTCGACCTGGACCTGCACCGGCATCGGCCGCTGGCACATGCCGGTGGCGATGACCGCACTTGCGCTGGGCGGCAACGTGCGCCTCGGCTTCGAGGACAACATCTTCCTGCACAAGGGCGTGCTCGCGAAGGAGAACGCCGAGCTCGTCGGCCGTGTCGCACGGCTCGCGCAGGAGTGGGACCGCCCCTGCGCGACCCCCGACGAGGCGCGGCAGATCCTCAAGCTCGGCGAGTACGCGGTCTGAGACCGGACGGTCCGGGCGGGCGGGCCTTCGGCGGCCCGCCCGCACATCGACCTGCCGGGCTCCGGCCTGGGCGGTTGTTCCCCCTCAAGCAATCCTCCGACTCTGCCGACACGATGGACGTAGGCGAGGCGAGCGCCGGCCATGTCGCGGGCACCCCTGCGGGCGTACACTACGGGGTACCCTTCGAACCGGCCGCGGCCAGCGGGGGAGCCCATGGCGTTCCACACCAAGAATCGCAAGGCCGAGCGGGGAGAGCTCGAGCTCCTGCGTGGCCTCATCCGGCTGGCGAACCAGCTGCAGTCGAGCCTCACGCTCGACGCGATCGTCCATGTCATCGCCACGGCGCTGAGCGAGACCTTCGGGTTCCGCGAGGCGAGCGTCTACTTGCGCGAGGCCGGCGGCGATTTCGCCGTGCATGCCACCGTCGGCGAGTTCCCCGACTTCGACCGGGTGCTCTTCGAGCGGCCTGTTCCTCCGCGCATCTGGGATCAGCTCTTCCTCGAGAAGCACCAGATCGGATCGTCGTTCTTCGTCGACCACCGTCGCCATGTGTGGACCGAAGAGCAGCTCTACTACCTGCCGGAACTGGACCTCGGGCCGCGCCGCGACGACGAGTGGCACAAGAACGACGACCTCTTCGTCCCGCTCTACGACAAGGACCGCCAGTTGATGGGCGTGCTGGATCTCTACGATCCCGCCGACCGGGCGCTGCCCGCGCTCGAGCTGGTCAAGTCGCTCGAGGTGTTCGCCACGCACGCGGCGGTCGCGATCGAGAACGCACGCCAGTACGAGGCGCTCGAGGAGGCGTCGGCGCAGCTGCAGGCGCAGCTGGCCCTGCGCCACGCGATCCTCGAGCTCAGCGGCGCGCTCCTGGCGACGCTCGAACCGCACGAGGTCTTCGCCCGCATCGCGACGCTGCTCAAGGAGATCGTCGATTACGACGACCTCGAGATCCGGTTGGTCGACGCGGAGACCAGCGAGCTCAGCAGCTGCTACGCCTACGGCCAGGACCGGGAGCAGACGCAATGCCGGCGCAGCTCCATCGACGAAGGCGTCAGCGGCTGGGTCGTACGGCACAACGAAGCCCAGCTCGTCAACGACATCACTCACGACCCGCGCGCCGTGCTCGTGCCGGGCACGGAGGAGGAGGCACAGGCGAGCATCATCGCCCCCTTGACGCTGGGCGAGACAGTGATCGGCGTGCTCGCGCTCGACCGGATGGGCGAGCGCACCTTCGCGGAACACGAGCTCGAGCCCGTCACCCTGTTCGCCAACCTCGCCGCCATCGCCATCCACAACGCCCGGCAGTACGAGGAGGCGGAGCAGGCGTCGAGGCGTCTCGAAGAGCAGCTCGCGCTCAGCCACGAATTGCTGAGCGCCAGCGGCGCTGTGCTGTCGTCGCTCGAGCAGAACGACGTCCTCGAGCACATCGCCGACACGCTGAAGCAGATCGTCGACTACGACACGATGGACGTGCGCCTGGTGGATGCGGAGCGCCGGCAGCTCGTGGCCGTCTACGCGCGCGACGAGCAGGACGAGCAGGAGATCTTCGACTTCGCGATCTCGATGGACGAGGGCATCAGCGGCTGGGTCGTGCGCCACAACGAGGCCCAGCTGATCAACGAGATGGACAAGGACCCCCGCGCCGTCTACATCCCCGGCACCGAATTGGGTGAGCAGCAGGCGTGCATCCTGGTGCCTCTCTCCGTGGGCGACGAAGTCATCGGCGTCATGACGATGGACCGGCTCGGCGGCACGACATTCGAGCAGCATGAGATCGAGCCGGCGCGGCTGTTCGCCAACCTGGCTGCCCTCGCCATCAGCAATGCCCGCCGGTACGATGAGCTCGAGCACACGTCGGCGCAGCTCGAGAACCAGCTCGAGATGCAGCACCAGCTCATGGACATCAGCACGATGCTGCTGACCTCGCTGGACCAGCACGAGGTCTTCTCGCGCATCACGACCATGCTCAAGGACATCGTCGACTTCGACGCCATGGACATCCGCCTGCTCGACGAGGTGTCGCGCGAGCTGGTGTGCATCTACTCGCGCGACCTCAACGCCGAGCAGATGGGGCAGTTCCGCATGTCCATCGACGAGGGCGTCAGCGGCTGGGTCGTGCGCCACAACGAGGCTCAGCTGGTGAATGACATGCTGCACGATCCGCGCATCGTGCAGGTCCCGGATACCGAGGAGGACGAGCTGCAGGCCAGCATCATCGTGCCGCTCAACGTCCTCGGCAAGGTCACGGGCGTGCTCTGTCTCGACCGTCTCGGCGGTCGTGCGTTCGAGCAGCACGAGTTGGAGCCGGCGATCCTGTTCGCCAACCTGGCGGCGATCGCCATCCAGAACGCGCGCACCTACGAGGAGATGGAGCGGCAGGCGATCAGCGACGGCCTCACCGGCATCCACAACCACCGCCACTTCCACGAGTCGCTCAAGGCCGAGGTACGGCGTGCCGGCAGGTACGGCGATCACTTCTGCCTGCTGATGATGGACCTCGACCACTTCAAGGCGGTCAACGACACCATCGGCCACCAGAAGGGCGACGATGTGCTGCGTGCGGTCTCCGGCGTGCTGCGCAACTGCTCGCGCGAGTCGGACTACCTCGCCCGGTACGGCGGCGAGGAATTCGCCATGATCCTGCCCCGGACCACGCTTGAGGAGGCCAGGACGCTCGCCGAGCGCGTTCGCACTTCGGTCGCCGCGCTCGATCCCGGTCATCCCGATCTGCGCGTGACGATGTCGATCGGCGTCTCGGCCTACCCCGAATCGTCCACTGACAGCGACGGCGTGCTGGGCGCTGCGGACGCGGCGCTGCTGCACGCCAAGGGCGCCGGCCGCAACCGCGTCTGCCTGTACACCGACGCCGTCGTCGGCGCGACGGCCGATCTCGAGGGCGACCTCGCGGCCGTCGGCCGCCGCTTCGCCGACTTCATCGGGCTGAGCGAAGCCGAGACAGCCGGTCTGATCACCGCCCTGGCGGTCCACGAGACGGGTGCGACGGTGCAAGACGAAGTGCAGGTGATCCTCGGCACCGGTACCGGTGCAGGCACCGACGCCGAGGCCAACGAGGTGCGGCAGAACGCCGTCGAGGCGCTCGTGTACGGCAACGAGCGCTGGGACGGCGCCGGCTACCCGGAGGGACGGCGCGGGAGTGAGATCCCTCGCGTCGCCCGCGCCTTCGCCGTGTGCCGCCGGTTCGACCCCGCCGTCCACAACGGCGACAGCGTCGCCGACCTGCGCGACCGCGCCGCGCACGAGCTGGACCCGAAGATGGTCCAGCGGTTCGCGGCCATGCTCCGCGCCGACAAGGCCGAGCACAACTAGGCTCCGCACGCTCGCGTCGTTTCCCGAGGCCGGGAATCTGTCATACTGCAGGCATGGACAACGTTCGCCCGCTCCGCCCCAAGAAGAAACCTGCACCAAAGCCCCGCGACCGGCAGACCCGGCGACGCGTCATCACCGGCGGTCGTCGTCGCCGTCGTCGTCCTGGTCCTGGCCTTCGGCAGCCGGCTGCTCGGCCTCTACGTGGACTGGCTCTGGTTTGGCGAAGTCGGCTTCCGCAGCGTCTTCTGGACGGGGATCTGGGCGCGTCTCCTGGTGGGCGCCGTCGCTTTCGTCGCCTTCTTCGTCATCGTCTGGGCCAACGTCGAGCTGGCGCGGCGGCTGGCTCCGGACTTCCGCGCCGACGTGGACGGGACGCTGCTCGAGCCGCGCAGCCCGGTCGTGCGTCGGTGGGTCGGCATCGGCGCCGCGGTCGTCGCCGCCATCGTCGCCTTCATGGCCGGCGTCGCCGCCTCCGGCAGCTGGCAGCTCTTCCTCCTCTACTTCAATCAGACCTCGTTCGGCGAGAAGGACGCTGTCTTCGGCCGTGACATCTCGTTCTACGTCTTCTCGATGCCGATGTGGCAGGGTGTCCTCAACTTCGTGCTCGCCGCCCTCATCGCCGCCCTCATCCTCACGGCCGTCGTCCACCTCATCATGGGCGGCATCGAGCTCAAACAGACCCGTGGGCGCGGCGCCTCCGGAGGAGCCGGTGGCGCGGACGACGCCGACGAGGCCGGACAGGCCTCGCCGTTCGCCCGCGCCCAGCGCGCCGCCGCACCGCAGCTGCCGGAGTTCGATATCAAGCTCGGCGGCCGCGCCGTCGCTCACCTCTCCGGCTTGCTCGCGGCGATCTTCGTCGTCGTCGGCATCGGCCAGCTGTTCAAGGGCTGGAGCCTGCTGTACTCGACGGCGGGCGCGATCTACGGCGCCGCCTACACCGACGTCCACGTCCGGCTTCCCCTGACTTACGTTTCCATGGCGATCGCCCTGCTGCTCGCCGGCGTGCTGGTGTGGAACATCTGGCGACGCCACCAGTGGTGGCCGCTCACCATCGCCGTGTGGATCGTGGCTCTCATCGTCCTCCGCGGCGTCATCCCGGCCGCCTATCAGTCGCTCGTCGTGAACCCGAATCAGCTCAGCAAGGAGCGCGAGTACATCGAGCGCAACCTCGTGGCCACCAAGCAGTCCTACGACCTCGAGGACATCCAGCAGAAGCCGCTGGCCCCCAAGGCGGTGCTCACGCCGCAGAAGCTCAAGGAGAACCAGCCGACGCTGCGCAACATCCGCCTCTGGGACCCCGCAACGCTGGTCACCAGCTACCGCCAGCTCCAGGAGTTGCGGCCGTACTACATCTTCCTCGACGCCGACGTGGACAGGTACACGGTGAACGACGTCTACCGGCAGACCATGCTCTCGGCGCGGGAACTCAACATCGAAGGTCTGCCGTCGCAGGCCCAGACCTGGGTGAACCAGCACATCACCTACACCCACGGCTTCGGCGTCGCCATGAGCGCCGTCAACCAGGTGACGGCCGACGGCTCACCGGACTTCCTCGTCCAGGACGTGCCGCCCGTGAGCGCTCCCGGCCTCGAGATCGAGCAGCCGCGCATCTACTACGGCGAGCGCGGCACCGACTACACTCTGGTCAACACGACGGAAGCCGAGTTCGACTATCCGGCGGCGGACGGCGACGTCTACACCGACGGCTACTCGGGCAGCGGCGGCGTGCCCATCTCCCCGGTCCTCAATCGCCTCGCGTTCTCCGTCAAGTACGGCACCATCAAGTTCTTCACGACGTCGGCGCTCCAGAACGACAGCCGCCTGATCTTCCGCAACAACATCCGCGAGCGGGTGCAGGAGACGGCGCCCTTCCTCGAGCTGGACCCCGATCCGTACATGGTGATCGCCGACGGCCGCCTGTGGTGGATCCAGGACGCTTACACCGTCACCGATCGCTACCCGTACGCGACGCCGCAGGGAGACCTGAACTACCTGCGCAACTCGGTGAAGATCGTCATCGACGCCTACAACGGCTCCATGGCCTTCTACGTCTGGGATGAGGAAGATCCCCTGCTCGCGGCGTGGCGCTCCATCTACCCGGACCTCTTCATTCCGCGCAGCGAGGTACCCAAGAGCCTGCTCGATCACGTGCGCTATCCCGAGGCTCTCTTCAACATCCAGGCCGAGACCTGGACGACCTATCACGTCGATGGACCGGAGATCCTCTACAACAAGGGTGACCAATGGGCGATCCCCGAGGACGTGTCGACCACCGAGAGCGGTCGCATGGATTCCTACTACGTGATCATGCGGCTGCCGGGCGAGCAGGATGAGGAGTTCCTGCAGATGCTCCCCTTCGTGCCCAACGGCAGGAAGAACATGATCAGCTGGCTGGCCGCGCGCAGCGACGAGCCTCAGTACGGCAGCCGGCTCAACATCCTGTTCTCGCGGAGCACCACGGTCTACGGCCCCAACCAGGTCGAGTCGGCGATCAACCAGGACCCGGAGATCTCCGCGCAGCGCACGCTCTGGGGGCAGCAGGGCTCACAGGTGATCCTCGGCAACCTGCTCGTGGTGCCGATCGAGGACTCGCTGCTCTACGTGCAGCCCCTCTACCTGCAGAGCGACCAGACCCAACTTCCGCAGCTCAAGCGGGTGATCGTCTTCTACCGCTCCCCTGAGCTGGCGGGCAGCGAGGACAGCGCGGTGCAGGTCGTGGCCATGCGCCCGACGCTCGACGAGGCGCTGATCGCGGCCTTCGGCGAGTCGTTCGACACCGGCAGTTCCTCGGGGGATACGCCTGCGGACACGGGGGAGACCCCCGCTCCGGGCGGCGGCGGGCAGGCGGGGGGCGGCCTGAGCGCTGAGGCGATCGATTTGATCGCGCGCGCGAACGGCGAGTTCAACGCCGCCCAGGACGCCCTCCAGGCCGGCGACTTCGCCGAGTACGGCCGCCGCATCGACGCGCTTGAGCAGGCGCTCGCGGATCTCCAGCGTTTGCAGCAGCAGTAACGGCCGGGCCGCCTGCGGCCGCCGGCCGGCCCGAGTAGACAAACGTTCCATGCCCTGAGACTTCCTTCGTCCGCCTATTGGTGCGACAATCATCAGTCACTCGACGGCCACGTGGCGACGCACGATCCGGTCGCATGGTGGGCCACAAATGGGCCGCTCCGGCTTCGCCCGGCGGCCCCGCGAGGCACAGAACCGTTGTCCGGTTGGGCTACGGTCCGAGGCGGCAGGGGCAGCGCGGCGGCAGGCGAACTGTTAAGCACGCTGCCTGAGGGGGCAACAGGGAAGCGCTGATGTGCTCATCTAATCTCTCGCCCCCGCCGATACACACGATGAGACACACCCTCGCTATCCGGAGGCAGGGGAAATGAACAGGCATTCAAGCGGGCCGTCGACCGCGACAGCAGGCTTCAGCTTCGTAGAGTTGCTCGTCACCATCATCATCGCGGGCATCGCTTTCGCCGCGATCGTGCCGGTCTTCGTGCTGGCGACCCAGAAGTCGGGGAAGGACAACTCTCGCAATATAGGAGCGAACATCGCGCAGGACAAGCTCGAGAAGATTCGCGGGCTGCAGTACGACCAGATTCTCGACGACGGCACTCATCTGAACAGCAGCACGTTCGCCAGTGGGCAGTTCGGCACGGAGTATGTCTACACCAGCGCTGGAGGATCGAGGACGTACTGGGTCGACTACGGCGTGTCCTTGTACCCCGCTACGGCGGTCGCCGGCAAGGAGGACTACAAGCAGGTCCAGGTGCGGGTTTCCTGGGCGGCCAGCCGGGCAGCCACCACGCCGGCGAACTCCGTGACGCTCCGCACCATCATCTACAAACAGTACGCCGGCCCGGCCATCCTTGGCCCGCCGCGAATCGTGACACCGGCTTTGGTGAGTATGGAAATCACGGCAGACGGCACGTCTCGCGACTGCGTGACAGACAGGACCATGGTCATCGAAGTCGACGTCGACCCGGACAAGCTGCCGACGACCCTTAGGGTGGTTGTAGGTATCTATTCGGCGACGGGGGAGTTGATCGAACAGATCCCGAACGATCAGGTCGTGCAATTCGGCTCGCTCAACCAATGGCGCGCCACGTGGACGGCGCCAACCTCCGTCAACGACGGCAACTATGAAGTGAGGGCCGTCGCCCTGTCCACCACCAAGTACCTGGGCAACAACGCGTCGACCGAGTTCCAACTCGAGTTGGGTGCCCCGGATGACGTCTCCGCCCTCACGGCGACACTCGGAGACGGTAAGGTGCAGCTCGATTGGCTGCGTCCGACGGCGGCTGACATCGACCACTACGAGATCTACCGTTCGGACAGCGCAGTGTTCACCGGGGATCCAATCGTAGGTGATATGGACCCGTCGACGGTCAGCTTCACCGACGACTCCCTCGTCAACGGTCAGCAGTACTTCTTCAAGGTTGTCGCTGTCGACATATTCGGCCAGTCGAGTACGGGCGCCGTGGTGTCCGCCATCCCGGAGCTCGGTCCCGACACGACGCCGCCAATCCGCCGAGCAATCTGTCCGCGTCCGTTTCCGGCCTGGTCATCACGCTCAGCTGGTCGGCCTCGATCGGCGATGTCGTCACTGGGAGACCGAGACGGGACTCGGCGACTACTACCTGTATCAGGCTGCCGCCTCTGCCGGGCCGTGGACCGAGATATGGCATGGCGCCGCAGTGATCCAGTCGGTCACCCACACGGCCTACGAGCAGACGATGTACTACAGGGTCACTGCCAAGGACTTGGCTCTGAACGAGTCGGCGCCGACGATCGTCGTAGCGGCGACATCCGGTGTCGCGCCCCGGTTCAACCTGTCAGTGTCGAACCCGAAGAACCAGGCACGATACGTCCGTGTTCATTCGGGCAGCCTGACCGGCCCCCTCGTGGGCTCCGACACGAGCTGGTTCGCAATCGCGAAGAACAGCACCAATAGTACGAACTGGCAGAACCTGGTGGTCGGCAAGTACTACGTCGAGTGGTCGACCAAGAGCGACGGCAACCCCGCGGTCAACGATACGTTCACCCAGCTGTCGTCGACGGCCTTCACGTTCGTGGTGAACTGAGATGGACGGTTGGGCGATGAATGCGCACAAGAGACACGCTGGCCAGCGCGGGCTGACGCTCGTCGAGCTGCTGATTTCCATGGCGATCATGGGCGTGATCAGCACGATGCTGCTCGTCGTCTGGTTCTCGCTCCAGGATTCCTATGCATTCACGTCGAGATCGGACAAGCAGCGGGAGTTCGCTCGCGACGCTGCATCGCGCATGACGCGGGAGATCCGCGACATCCAGGCGCAGGCGGGTGAGCACGCGGTGGTCGTGGCGGAGGCCGACGAGTTCTGGTTCTACAGTGCGTTCAACCTGCCGAATCAGCTCCCGACGGACAAGCCGCGGGCGACCCGCTACACGTATGACTCCGCGACGAACACGATCTACCGGCAGCGCGATAGGAGCACGGATGCCGACCAGAGCCCTATCGATGAGCCCAAGGTGGCCGTGGCGACGAACGTCGTCAAGGATGTGCGTGGTCGTCGACACCTGTGTTCACGTACGTTGTGTACGACGGGTCGGGCAACCAGGTGCGGAAGACCACCGTGACGGTCGCCGCAATGCAGTCGATTCTCAGCGTCGAGATCCGCGTGATCACCGATCTCAACCCTGGCAAGTCACCCAACTACTTCGACCTGCGGACCGCCGCACAGCCGCGCAACCTGCGAGAGCAGTAGGGAGGGCGTAATGGCCGGACGGAACTGGACGAGCGAGGCAGCGTCCTCGTGATGGTGATTGGCATCGTGGCGGCGTTGGCCATTCTGGCGGGCAGCCTCGTGATGCTCACCATCAACGTACAGGGCAACAGCTCGAGGGATCGTCAGGCGAAGAAGTCGTTCAACGTGAGCGAAGCCGCTCTCGACACCGCCCTTTTCAAGCTGGGGTCGTCTTGGCCAGTCGCTTCAAGTCCGGCCGACTGGACAGCCGCTGAGCAGCAGGAGTTCCGCGATCAGTTCGACGACGAGCGTCTTCCCGAACCCGAGGACGGGGTCTTTCAGCTCGATGGTCTTCTACGACAACTGTGGAGACCAACGACGATGGCGTGATCGGCCCGGGCGACGACCCCTACGACGCCGGCCCCGGAGCAGGTGGCGACGGTCTCATGTACGTCGAAGTGCAGAGCGGTGTGGGCAAGCGCGCAACGCGGCTGCAGGCCCAAGTACAGCGCGTCACATGGGACAACATCTTTCCGGAGGGCGTGGCTGTGGCTGCGGACGGTGAGGTCGTCGCGAACAACCACAAGCAGCCGGTGGGCGTCGAGGTCATGGGCGATCGCGACTACGCCGTCATCAAGTCAGCACTCCCGGTCGACCCGGACGTCTATCAGCCGGGCGATATTGTGCCGCCAACTTGAGCCGATGCCGGTGGTGGACACCCTGTTGGATCCGGACATCGTCAGCGATCTCATCGACATCGCGAAGCCCGACAACTACTACTCCGGAAACGAGCGCCCCAACAGTGATGCCGAGTGGGAGGGCATCGTCGTTATTCAGACCACCGGCACGGTGCAGTTCCCCAACAACGGCGTCTTCAATTCCGACGGCGTGGGGACCAACAAGATGCCGGGCGTTCTCATCGTCGTCGGCCCGAACTACCCGGACGGGCCTGCCAGCGGGGGCCTTGACACCAACGGGAACGCCGAGTATTGGGGCATGGTGTACACGGATGGCGACTGGCGAAACACGGGTACGTCCGAGGTCCACGGCATGCTCCTCGCCAAGGGCACCGTCACGTCGGTGGCGGTAGAGATGAAGGGCGATCGTGACGTGTTGTACAACGACAACTGCATCGTGAACCTGAACAAGATGATTCCGCTCAAGGCGCGGCTTGTGCCAAACACATGGCGGGAGATCACGCCAGTTCCTGGCGAGTAGTCCGGCCAAGTCGGACGAGGGTTAGTGAATGCTGGGGCGGGAGGCCGGAAGGGCCTCCCGCCCCTTTCGCTATACTGGGCGCGCGGGCGATTAGCTCAGGGGTAGAGCACCTGCCTTACAAGCAGGGAGTCGCTGGTTCAAATCCAGCATCGCCCACCAGTTCCATCCCGGACCGGCGTACGTCGACCCCGTGCTCCGCTCCGCCGCTCTTCCGGTAGGCGAGGTCGACAAGAGGAGAGGCCATGAGAACGACACGCGCTCGAGCCGCCGGCCGGCGGACCGCACTCCCGATCCTCCTGCTGGTGCTGGTCGTGCCGCTCGTGGCCGCAGCGCTGGTCGTCGCCGGTTGCGGCTCCAGCGGCGGCGACTCCGGCAGCGCACCCTCGCTCGAGGGCACGTCGTGGCATCTTACGGGCTGGTCAGTCAGCAGCCAGGACCCGGCTGACTTCACCATCACCGCGCAGTTCGCCGACGGGAAGATCGGCGGCAAGTCGGCGGTCAACACCTACGGCGGGCCCTACGAGAGCGGTGAGGACGGCTCCTTCAGCGTGGGCGACCTCGCCTCGACGATGATGGCGGGGCCCGAGCCGGACATGCAGGCGGAGACGACCTATCTCGAGCTGCTCGGGGCGACGACGTCGTACTCGGTGGAAGGCGAGACGCTCACCCTGTCCGATGCGGAGGGCAACGAGTCGTTGATCTTCGGCGCCGGCGAGTGAGCCGGCCGGACCCGGGAATGGAGCGCGCATGACGGATCCGACCAGGGCGGCGGCCGGCGGGCCCGGCGCGGGCGACGCGGTGGTGAAGGCGGCGATCGAGGCCGCGCGCGAACGGCAGTCCCACGTGCGGCACGAACTGCGCGCTCCGCTTGCGGTGATGTACCCATTGCTGTCCCTGCTGCTCGACGGTGGCGCCGGCGACCTGACGGCTGAGCAGCGTGGCTACCTCGAGGTGCTCGACCGCAACGTCTCCCGCATCGCGGCGTTGATCACCGGAGCTGCGGAGAGCGGCTGGGCCGACTGCTCGGCAGCACCGGCGCTGCCCGCGGAGGTGATGCTCGGCCGACGTCGTGGAGGAGATCGTCGCCCTGCGCCGCGTCGCCGGCCAGAGCGGGGCCGCCCCTCGTCCGTCGACCGCGCGGCCGCAGCCGCCGCTGCGCGCGTGGGCCGACCGCGACGACGTGCGCCAGATCGTCGCCGGCCTGATCCGCAACGCGGTGACGTACACGCCGGCGGCCGGCAGCATCGCCGTGCGCATCGCGCGCGGCGACGGACCCGGCACCGTCGTCCTCGAGGTCGCGGACACGGGCCCGGGGATCCCTCCGGAGGAGCTGCCCCGGGCCTTCGACTTCGGCTTCCGCGGCGAGCTGGCCCTGCAGCTGCGCGCGCCTGGCCTCGGCGCCGGTCTCTGGATCTGCAGGGAGCTGGCCGGGCGCAACGGCGGCCGTGTGGAGCTCGCGAGCGAGCCCGGAGCGGGCGTGACGGCGTCGCTCACGCTCCCGGCGGCGGGGGAACCGCAGGGCTGAGACGCCGCCGCGAACTGCGCTCGGGCGCCTCCGCGACGTCGCATCGCCTCCGGTCGGGACCGCGGGCGGTCATGGTAGAGTGAGTCACTCGTCCCCGGCGGGGTCTGTGCCGACGACAGCAGGAGGGAAACTGGTAGCCAGCACGTCAGCCGAGCGAGCGCCGCGCACGCTCTTCGTCACCAACGACTTCCCACCCCGGATCGGCGGCGCACAGTCGTACTACTGGGGCGCGATCCGCACGCTCGACCCATCCGAGGTGACCGTACTCGCGCCGGCGCACGTTGACGCGGCCGCGTTCGACGCGACGCACCCCTACACCGTGGTGCGTGCGTCCACGTCCGTGCTCTGGCCCACGGCGGCCATGTTCCGCACGGTGGCCGGCCTCGCCGAGAAGGTGGGCGCGGAGCTCGTGCAGCTCGGCCATCCGCTGCCGGCGGGCCTGCTCGGCCCGCAGCTCAAAGACCGCTGCGGGCTTCCCTACGTCGTCTTCCTCGGTGGCGCCGAGGTCACGCTGCCCGGCGCCGTCCCGGGCGTCAACGGCCTGCTGCGCCACGTGCTCGGCAAGGCGTCGATGCTGCTGACCGTCAGCGAGTACACGGCTCGCGCCGCCTCCCATCAGGTGCACGGGCGCGTCCCGGCCGAGGTGCTGCGGCCGCCGCTCAACGTGGACGGGTTCGCGCCGGCCACCGGCGACGAGGCTCAGCAGCTGCGCCGGCGCCTGGGCATCGACGGCGAGCTCGTCGTCTGCCTCGGCCGCCTGGTGCCGCGCAAGGGCCAGGACAAGCTCATCGACGCCTTGGCGCTGCTGCGCCAGGAGTTCCCGCGCCTGCGTCTGGCGCTCATCGGCGAGGGGCGTCTCGGCACGCGCCTCTACGACCGCGCTCAGCGGCGGGGGGTCGGCGAGCGCGTCCATCTCACCGGAGCCCTCGTCGACTCCGCCGTCTCCGACTGGCTGCGCGCTGCCGACGTCTTCGCCTCGCCGTGCCGCACGCGCTGGGGTGGCTTCGAGGTGGAGGGCTTCGGCATCGTCTTCGCCGAAGCCGCGCTCAGCGGCCTGCCGGTGATCGCCGGCCGCTCCGGCGGCGCGCCCGAGGCCGTGGTGCAGGGCGAGACCGGCCTGGTGGTGGACGGCGACTCCGCGCAGCAGGTGGCCGCCGCCCTCGCGGCGCTGCTGCGAATGTCGCCCGAGCGCCGCCGCGAGATGGGCGCCCGCGGTCGCGAGCTGGCGCTGTCGAGGCACACGCCCGCCGTCGTCGGCGAGCGCTACCGCGAGCTGCTACGGCGGGCGGCCGGCCGATGAGCGAGCCGCGTGAACGACGCCGCTGGGGCGCCGCCCGCACGCTGCTGTGGATGGGCGGCGCCTTCGCCGCCGGCTGCATCCCCAGCGGTCGCGTGCTGACCCGGGCGCTCGCCGGGAAGTCGCTGGACGAGATCGGAGACGGCAAGCCCGGCTCGTCCAACGTCGCCCGCAGCGTGGGCTGGCATGCGGGCGCCGCGGTGCTGGCGCTCGATGCCGGCAAGGCCTACGTGCCGGCAAAGGCCGCGCGCCTCACCGGCGCCGGCGACGGCGCCGTGGCCGCCGTCGGCATCAGCGCGATGCTCGGCCACATCGCCGTGGTCAAGGGCCGCGGCGGCGCCTCCGCCATCGGCGCCATGTACGCCATGGACCCGGCAGTCATAACGGTCGGCTGCGCGGAGCTGCTCGGCGGGCTCGCGCTTCGCCGCAACGCGCCGGCGGCGGCTGTCGCGGCGGTCTCGCTCCCGCTGATCAGTCTCGCGCTGCGCCGGCGGCCGGCGCGCACGCTCGGGACGCTGGTGCTCGTCACGATCATCATTGCGACACGGATCAAGGGTTCGCCGGGCGCGCCATGGCCATCGTCTCTCGATCTGGTCTGGCGGCGCTTCTGGCTGGACCGGGACGACTGAGAGGCGGCGGCTCTATGCGCGTCGGGCTCGTGACGCCCTACTCATGGACCGTGCCGGGTGGTGTCAATCACCACATCGAGCACCTTGCCGCCGAGCTCGAGGAGCGCGGCCACGAACCGTGGATCATCGCTCCCATGGGCGTTATCTCACCGACGCGCCGCGCCATGGACAGCAGGCGTCAGCAGGCCGCGGAGCGCTTCATCCCGATGGGCACCGCCGTCCCGCTGCCCTCCAACGGCTCTCGCGCCTACATCAGCATCAATCCCCGCGTCGTGCTGCGCATGGACCGCGCTCTGCGCTACGGGCGCTTCGACGTGCTGCACATCCACGAGCCCGGCGTGCCGTCCGTGAGCCTGGCGGCCGTGTTCCTTGCGGCGTCGCCGGTCGTGGCCACCTTCCATGCCGCGCTGAGTTCCTCGTTCGGCTACGAGTACTTCGAGTGGCTGGGGCACATGGGCATGAAGCGGATAGACGTGTGCATCGCCGTGTCCGAGGCCGCCCGCGAGTTCCCGGCGAGCCTGTTCCCGTGCGACTTCCGCATCATCCCCAACGGGGTGGCGGTGGAGAAGTACGCGCCCGCCCTCGGCGCGGCCAAGGTCGAAGGCCGCATACTCTTCATCGGGCGCGCCGAGAAACGCAAGGGGCTCGGCGTGCTCTTGCACGCGTTCAAGGAGCTCCGGCAGCGGCTGCCTCACGCGACGCTGGTGATCGCCGGGGCGACGCGCGGGCAGGCGCTGGAGGAGTCGCGGGTCGGTCTCGGGCCGCCGCTCGACCTCGAGGGCGTCGAGGCGCTGGGCTGGGTGGCCGACGACGAGAAGGTCGCCCTGCTGGCCGAGGCCGAGGTCGTGTGCGCGCCGTCGCTGGCCGCGGAGAGCTTCGGCATCGTGCTGGCCGAGGCCATGGCGGCCGGCGTGCCGGTGGTCGCCTCGGACCTGCCGGGCTATCGCTCCGTGCTGCAGGAGGGCGAGGCCGGCCGGCTCGTGCCCCCGGGTGAGCCGGCCCTCCTCGCTCCTGCGTTGTACGATCTGTTGCAGGACCCGGAGGAGCGGCGGCGGCTCGCGGCGGCGGGTCTCGGCGTCGCCCAGCGGCTCTCCTGGAGCCGCGTCACCGACGAGATCATCGCCGCCTACGAGGACGCCGTGGCGGCGGGCGACAGGCCCGGCGTGCACGGCCTGCCGGGCAGGCCGTGGTTCGGCCGGGCCCTGCTCGACTACAAGCTCACCGGAGGGCGCGCCGGCCGCTCGTAGCCGCTTTGCCGCGCTCCTTGGCGTGTGCTAGACTGCCGGTTCGCTGCACCGCGGCCGGCACGATCCTTCGCCGGCCGTCATCGTCCTTTCGCGGGGGCGTAGCTCAGCTGGTTAGAGCGCCGGCCTGTCACGCCGGAGGCCGCGGGTTCGAGTCCCGTCGCTCCCGCCACTCTCTCTCCTACGTGCCCTCGGCGTGCAGCCGCGCGAGCGCCGACGTCACGCCGGCCAGCCGCGCCCTAGCCCAGCGGGCCCACCTCCGCCTCGACCGCGTCGAGGATCTCGCCCGACTCGACCAGCGCCGCCATCGCGTTGTGGTCCGGGTAGAGCGGGCCGGTCCACGTCGAGGTGGTCGACGTGCTTGCGGATGACCGCCTTGGCGGCGCGCACGCCCTTGCCGGGCGTGAACTCGCGGAAGTCGAGCGCCTGCGCGGCGGCCATGAACTCGATGCCCAGCACGCCGTAGGCGTTGTCGAGGATCTGGCCGTTCTTGAGGGCGGTGTTCATGCCCATGGAGACGAAGTCCTCCTGGTCGGCCGCGGCCGGGATGCTCATCGTGCTCGCCGGCGCCGAGAGGATGCGCTGCTCGACGATGAGCATGTCGGCGGTGTACTGGCTGAGCATCAGGCCGCTGTAGAAGCCGGGGTTCGGCGTGAGGAAGTCCGGCAGGCCCTGGCTCGGCGCGGGGTTCTCCAGGCGGTTGAGCCGGCGCTCGCAGAGCACGCAGACCATGGTGATGGCCTGGCCGACCATCTCCATGGGCAGGCTGACCGGCGTGCCCTGGAAGTTCGCGCCGGTCAGGGTGAGCTTGTCCTCGGGCACGAAGATCGGGTTGTCGCCGACGCCGTTCAGCTCGATCTCCACCTGGCTCTTGGCCCACTCGAGCGCGTCGTGGGCGGCGCCGATGACCTGCGGCGTCGAGCGCATGGAGTAGGCGTCCTGCACCTTGGTCTTGATCTTGCCGGTGGCGAGGTCGCTGTCCTCGATGCAGTCGCGGATGGCGGCGGCGCTGCGCACGGCGCCCGGGAAGCCGCGCAGCTCGTGCAGCTTGCTGTTGTAGGGCTTGAGGTTGGCGAGCAGCGCCTCGAGGGTCATGGCCGCGGCGATCTCGGCCTGGCGCAGCCAGCGGTCGATGTCGTAGCAGAGGAGGGCGCTCATGGCGGTGAGCACGTTGGAGCCGTTGATGGTGGCCAGGCCGTCGCGCGCCTCCAGCCCGGGGACGGGGATGCCGGCGCGCTCCATGGCCTCCTTGCCCGGCATGCGCTCGCCCTGGTAGAAGGCCTCGCCCTCGCCCATCAGGACGAGCGCCATCTGGGCCATCGGCGCGAGGTCGCCGCAGGCGCCCACCGAGCCCTTGGGGCACACCACCGGCGTGACGCCCTTGTTGAGCATCTCGACCAGGGTCAGCGTGATCTCGGGCCGGCAGCCCGAGTTGCCGTGGGCGTGGACGTTGATGCGCGCCGCCATGGCGCCGCGCACGACCTCGATCGGCGCCGGCTCGCCGATGCCGGCGGCGTGGTTGTAGACGAGGTAGCGCTGGAACTGCTGCACCTGGTCGTCGTCGAGCACGATCTCGCAGAACTCGCCGATGCCGGTGTTGGTGCCGTACATGATCTCGCGCGCCGCGATCTTCTCCTCGAGCATGGCGCGGCAGACCTTGATGCGCTCCACGGCCGCCGGGTCGAGCTCCACCTGCTCGCCCTCGCGGGCGATGCGCACGAGCTTCTCGACGGTGAGCGACGAGCCGTCCAGGGTGATGGTCACGGGTGTGTCTCCTCTCGCGGGGCTCAGGCGCCGAGCCGGGCGGCCCGAAGGGCCGGAGGCGCCGCCGCAGTCGTCCTGACCGTGAAGCGTAGGGGAGGCCTCCGGGGATGCCCAGTCCAAGCGATGGGAGTCCGGGATTACGGACGCAAATGCTCGACTGCCGGGCAAGGAGGCGCCGTCGCTTGAGCGCGCGCAGAAGCTGTCTGGTATTCGGGAGTCGCTCCCCTTGAGCTTGAGACGCTGGACCCGCGGCCGTACCATGGCTGGACTTGCGGAGTCATCGAGCACGACGTGAACCGGTTGGCCAGACGGCCGGCCATGGGGGTCACGCGATGACGGATCGACTGAGCGCCATCAGGACGAGGAGCTTGCGCCGGACCCTTGAGCTTGGCGAGCCTCCGTACGTCCTCATGCCGGGCAGCACGAGCTTCGACTCCCGGGGACCCTAGACTTCCTCGGCCCCGGCGCCCGGTCTGCGACGTCCAGCAGACCTCGAACACCGCACGCGCGACCACCGCGCCGTGGCTGATCTCACTCCTTTCCCGACTCTGGCGGTCGCGTTCTGCCGGCGCACCGCCGCACCTATCAAGGAGAAAGCACATGGGGGACAGACTGCAGATCAGGATGCTGTCGTCGGAGGAGGTGAGCACGATGCGTGAGCAGTGCCTCTACCTTCTCTCGAAGCAGGGCATGAAGATCGATCACGAGGGCGTGCTCGTGCTCCTCGACGATGCCGGCGCCGAGGTCGACCACGAGACGCGCGTCGTGCGCTTCCCTGCCGAGCTTGCGGAAGCGGCGCTCAAGACCGTGCCGGGCGAGCTGACCGTCAAGGGCGCCGACCCGAAGCACGACTGCCCGATCCCGCACCCCGGCGGGCTCTTCTACTCCTGCACGAACATCCAGAGCATGCTCCACCACGACGCCGGACACCGGGCGTTTCGAAGACAACTCCGCGCAGCGCTGGGCGGAGTGGTGTCAGCTCATCGAGATCCTCGGGCACTCAGACATCGTCGCCATCCAGACGCCGATGGACGTTCCGGCCGAGAGCGCCGAGGTGCACGCGCTCAACATCCAGATGCAGAACACGACGAAGCCGCTGTGGATGCACGCGTTCAGTCGCGAAGCGGTGCCGTTCATGTTCGAGCTCATGGTCGCGAGGATGGGGAGCGTCGAGGCGCTGCGGGAGCAGAGCGTCGCGATCATCAACTCGGGCACGGTGTCACCGTTCATCATGAAGGAGATGGACGCCGAGGAGATCCTGCAGGCGTGTCATCACGGCGTGCCGATCGCGGCCGACGGCCACGTGATGTCCGGCTTCGTCAGCCCCATGACCATCGCCGGAAGCATCCTGCAGAACTGCGCCGAGACACTTGCCCACGTGATCGTCGCCCAGACCATCAAGCCCGGCCACGCGGTCATGATGACCATGTTCAACGTCCCCGGAGACATGGCCACCGGGTTCTCGACCCTGGCGACCCCGGCCGCCAACCTCCAGCGCTCCGCCGGCGTCCAAGTCTGCAAAGAGGGGTTCGGGATCCCGGTCGCAGGGTGCCCGATCATGACCGACACGTACGTCACCGACGGCCGCGCCGTGGCTGAGAAGGCGCTCGGCGGCCTGCTGAGCACGATGGCCGGAATGGACATCGCCTACGGCGTCGGCCGGCTCGGTGGCGCCAGCCTGGCGAGCCCCATCGAGCTGGTGATCGACGACCAGCTCGTCGCCCTGCTCAAGGAGTACGTGGGCGGGGTCCACGTCGACGACGATTATCTGGCGGTCGACGAGATCCTCGAGGCCGGCATCGGCGGGACCTTCACCAAGAGCAAGCACACGCTGCGTCACTGCCGCGACTACGTCGAGCCGAGCCTGTTCCGCTTCCAGCTGCAGCAGACGTGGGAGGCCGAGGGCGAGAAGGACCTCTACGCGCGAGCCGTCGACGAGTACAAGCGACTGCGCACGCAGATCAAGCCATTGGACCTGCCGGACGACGTGCGGCGCGAGATGGACGCCGTCGTCGCCCGGGCCGACAAGGCGCTGATCGCGTGAGCGATCCCGGCACCCGACGGGTGGACGCCTCACGGCGTCACGTCACTACGAGACGATTCGCGTCCCTGGGACGCTAGGAGGAACTATGTCACTCAACGACCTCAGGCTGGCCGTGCTCGCCG
The DNA here is from genome assembly GCA_963695395.1 of uncultured Thermoleophilia bacterium. GTDB lineage: Bacteria > Actinomycetota > Thermoleophilia > UBA2241 > UBA2241 > CAIXSE01. The sequence goes on from CAVOGK010000007.1 coordinate 288,341, forward strand.
GGGATGAGGGCGGCGCCGCCGCCCTCGCGCGCGCGCAGCTCGACGCCGGCACGCCCGCATCCGAGATCATGGAATCCGCGCTGATCAGCGCCATGGACGAGGCCGGCGCCAAGATGGCGACCGGCGAGCTCTTCATCCCGGAGGTCCTCGTGGCCGCCGACGCCATGAAGGCCGCGATGGACGTCATCACCCCGCATCTCGCCGTCGAGGCGACGGGAGGGCGCGGCACCGTCGTTATCGGCGCCGTCGAGGGCGACGTCCACGACATCGGCAAGAGCCTGGTGGCGCTCATGCTCGACGGCGCCGGGTTCAGCGTGCACGACCTCGGCGTCGACGTGGCGCCCGAGGCATTCGTCGCCACGGCGCAGGAGCACAACGCCGACATCGTCGCCATGTCGTCTCTGATGGTGACGACGATGCCCAAGATGAAGGTCGTCATCGAGGCGCTGCACGAAGCCGGCTGCGCCGCCAAGCCGATCGTCGGCGGCGCGAATGGACACTGGCTGCGGCCGGCCGCGGGCCCGTCGTCGCCCTCGCGTCCGTGCCTATCCGCGGACCCGCTGCGCGATCTCCCGCGCCACGGCCTCCACCATCTGCTGCGCGCGCGCGATGCCGAACTCCTCGATGCGCCAGCTGGGCGCGGTGATGCCGACGGCGGCGTCGTCGCCGGGGAGATCGATGGCGCAGGCGATGGCAGTGACGCCGTTCTCGACGGCGTCCTTGGCGACGTGTGACGTCGTGCGGTCCTCGAAGGCGGCGCCGGTCGCCGTACCCGCCAGCGGCACGCGGCGACCCACCCAGCCGCTGTGCCGCAGGGCGTAGGAGCTCTCGACCTGGTCGACGTAGATGGCGTGGTCTCCGTCGAGGATGATGAGGTTGGCCGTCTCGCCGGTCGCGTCGCGAAGCCGCACCAGGTGCGCGCGCGCGGCGATGCGCAACCGGTCGACCCAGCCGACACGCGAGGCCAGGCTGACGAGCTCGAGACCCAGGGAATACGTGCCGTCGGCGTCGGCGTGCAGGAGATCGCTCTCCACGAGATGCGGCAAGATGCGCCCGACTGTCACACGCGACATGCCGGCGCCGGTCGCGATCTGCTGGACAGTGAGGCCGCGCGACGACGTGGCGAACGCGCGGAGCACGGCAAGCCCGTGGGCGAAGAGCGGCGCCTCGGCGCTGAGCTCGAATGCCGCTGAGCCGAGCGACCACGCTCGCTCGTCGGCGCGGTACGTGACGAAGCGCCGCTCCTTGAGCAGGTTCAGCAGGCCGTAGGTGCTGGAGCGGGGGATGTGGCACGACGAGGCGATGATGCTCGCCGGCGCGGGGGTCGTGCGCCGGCCCAGGAACTCGAGCACGTCGAGCACGCGGGCGGCCCCCCAGGTCGTGCCTTCTTCGTCGGGCTTGCGCTCCGTGGGCATCGCGATCACCTCCGAGAGAATCCAGCATAGCGGCCAGGCGGGCGCACGACAACGAAAACGAGTTCAGAACTCTGGACATCGGCGGCGTGCCCTTGATGTGAGCCCGAGGCGGCGTCAGGGTGGACCGCGAGACTCGACAAGACCATGCGGAGGAGCCGATTGTGTCCACTCCAGACTCTGACCGAACGGCCGCGGCCCGGCCGTCTGACGTACCTCAGCGACGCCGACAAGACCGCCATCTACGAGGCAGCGCTCGAGATCATCGAGACCGTGGGCATGCGCGTCCACCATCCCGAGGCGCTGGAGCTGCTTCGCGCCGCCGGCTGCACGGTGGAGGAGCCGGACCTCGTCAAGATCCCGCGCGAGCTCGTGGAGAAGGCGCGCTCCACCGCGCCGCCGGTGATCGAGGTCTACGGCCGCACCGGCGAGCCGGCGATGAGCCTTGGCCGCCACAACAGCTATTTCGGGACCGGCTCGGACCTCATGAGCACCTACGACCTCGAGACCGGCGAGCATCGCCCGAGCGCGCTGGCCGATGTGGCACGCGCGGCGCGGCTCTGCGACGCTCTCCCGAACATCGATTTCGTGATGTCGTGCGCGCACCCCAACGACATCGAGCCGCACCGCTCGTACCTCGAGAGCTTCCGGACGATGGTCACCAACACGACCAAGCCGATGGTCATGACCTCCGAGGACGACGGCGACCTCGCGGTGATGTGCGCGATCGCGGAGGAGCTGCGCGGCGGGCCGGACGAGCTGGCCGCCAAGCCGTACTTCACGATGTACCTCGAGCCGGTGAGCCCGCTGAGCCACCCCGTGGAGAGCATCGCCAAGCTGCTCTTCTGCGCCGACCACGGCATCCCGGCGATCTACTCGCCGGCGCCGCTGGCGGGCGGCACGGCGCCGATCACCGTCGCCGGGCACACCTGCCAGGGCGTGGCCGAGTCGCTCTTCGGGCTGGTCATCCACCAGCTGCGCAAGCCGGGCGCGCCGTTCCTCTTCGGCATCGGTCCGGCGGTGCTCGACATGGCGACGTCGCAGAGCTCGTACAACGCACCCGAGTACCTGATGACCTTCCTCTGCCAGATCGAGATGGCGCGCTGGCTCGACCTGCCCAACTGGGGCTACGGCGGCACCTCCGACTCGCAGACCGTCGACGCCCAGGCGGGCATGGAGATCGGCGAGCTGGCGCTGCTGTGTCTCGCCGCGGGCTCCAACCTCAATCACGACGTGGGCTACCTCGACTTCGGTCTCACGGCGTCGCTCGAGCTCATCGTCATCGTCGACGAGTACCTCTCCCTCAACCGCAAGCTCTTCGCCGGCGTCGAGGTGACGCCGGAGACGCTGGCGGTCGACGTGGTCCGCGACGTCGGCCCCGGCGGCGACTTCCTCGCCCACCGGCACACGGCCAAGAACGTGCGCAAGGCCCAGTGGCGCCCGACGATCATCAACCGCCAGGGCCACGTGCGCTGGGAGGAGGAGGGCGGGCTCGACCTCAAGGAGAAGGCCCGCCGCAAGGCCCTGAAGCTGCTCGAGACGCACCAGCCGGCGCCGCTGCCGGCAGAGGTGGCGGCGCGCATCGACGCGCTGGTCGACGGGTTCGTGATGGGGTCCGGCGCCGCCGCGCCGGCGACGGAGGGCTGAGCCGTGGGCGCCCGCCTCACGTATCTCACCGACGACGACAAGACGGCGATCTACGAGGCCGCCCTCGAGATCATGGGCACCATCGGCCAGCGCGTCCATCATCCCGAGGCGCTGGAGTTGCTGCGCGCCGCGGGGGCCGAGGTCATCGAGCCCGATCTCGTCAAGATCCCGCGCGAGCTCGTCGAGAAGGCGCGCGGTACGGCCCCGCCGGTGATCGAGGTCTTCGACCGCGCCGGCGAGCCGGCGATGTCCCTCGGCAGGTACAACACGTACTTCGGCAACGGCTCGGCGGTCACCAGTGTCTACGACGTGGAGACCGGCGACCACCGGCCGACGGTCCTCGCCGACGGCGTCATGGCCGCGCGCCTCTGCGACGCTCTGCCCAACATCGACTTCGTCATGGCCTACGCGCACCCGGGCGAGGGCGACCCGCACGTCGCCCTGCTCGAGAGCTTCCGTGCCATGGTCGCCAACACCACCAAGCCGCTGGTCGTGGTCGCGGAGAACGCCGGTGATCTCGCCGTGATGGCCGACATCGCCGCGCTCGTGCGTGGCGGGGACGAGGAGCTCGCCGCCAAGCCCTACTTCGCGCTCTACGGCGAACCGACGAGCGCGCTGCGTCATCCAGTCGAGGCCCTGGACAAGCTGCTGCTCTGCGCCGACCGCGGTATCCCCTGTGTGTACTCCACCTCGCCGCTCGCCGGCGGCACGGCGCCCATCACCGTCGCGGGTCACGTCGCCCAGGGCACAGCCGAGTCGCTGCTCGGCCTGGTCGTCCATCAGCTGCACCGGCCCGGCGCGCCGTTCGTCTTCGGCATCGGTCCTGCGGTGCTCGACATGGGGACGATGCAGTCCGCCTACAACGCGCCGGAGTACCTGATGGGCTACGTCTGCGCGGTCGAGATGGCGCGCTGGCTGGACCTGCCCAACTGGGGCTACGCGGGCACCACCGACGCGCAGGTGATCGACGCCCAAGCGGGTATGGAGGCGGCCGAGCTCACCTTCCTCAGTCTCGCGACGGGCAGCAATCTGAATCACGACATCGGGTACCTGGACTACGGGATGACCGGCTCCCTGGAGCTGATCGTGTTGACGGACGAGTACCTCTCCCTCAACCGCAAGCTCTTCGCCGGCGTCGAGGTGACGCCGGAGACGCTGGCGGTCGACGTGGTCCGCGACGTCGGCCCCGGCGGCGACTTCCTCGCCCACCGGCACACGGCCAAGAACGTGCGCAAGGCCCAGTGGCGCCCGACGATCATCAACCGCCAGGGCCACGTGCGCTGGGAGGAGGAGGGCGGGCTCGACCTCAAGGAGAAGGCCCGCCGCAAGGCCCTGAAGCTGCTCGAGACGCACCAGCCGGCGCCGCTGCCGGCAGAGGTGGCGGCGCGCATCGACGCGCTGGTCGACGGGTTCGAGCCGGGCGGCTGAGGATGGGCGTAGGCGGCACGGAGTTCCCCGAGGCGGCCTCGGTCGCCGCCGTCCATGAGAGCGCGCTGCGCGTGCTCGAGACGACCGGCGTGCTCGTCCAGGACGACGATGCCGTCGCCCTGCTCCGCGCTCACGGAGCTCGCTGCGACGGCCGCCGCGTCTACCTGGAAGCCGGCGTGGTGCAGGCGGCGCTGGCCTCCGCACCCTCTTCGTTCGTGCTCGCCGGTCGCCGCCCGGAGCTCGGCCTGCCGCTGGGCGGCGCCGACGGCCGCGTCTTCGGCTCCGGCTCCGGCGCCGCCTACGTGACCGAGGGCCGCACCATGCGGCCCGGCACCCTCGCCGACCTCGAAGCCACGGCCAAGCTCGGCCATCAGCTGCCGGCGATCGACTTCAACAGCGACTGCATGGAGCCGCTCGACCTCCCCGAGGAGGTCCGGACGCGGCGTGGCACACACGCTCGCCTCGTCGCGAGCGACAAGGCGATCGAGTGGGTGGCGAGCGTCGACGCGGACATCGACGACGCGGAGCGCATCAACGAGATCCTCTTCGGCGCGTCCTGGTACGAACGACCGCGCGCCCTCATCATCCTCAACACGACCTCGCCGCTGCAGATCTCGGGCGAGACGGCGAGGATCCTCATGCGCTGGGCGCGGCTCGGCCAGCCTACGTGTGTGACCGCGTGCGTCATGGGCGGCACCACGGGGCCCGCCACCCTCGGTGGCCTTCTCGTGGTCCAGCACGCGGAGGTGCTCGCCTCGCTCGTGCTCGCCCAAGCTGCGGGAGAGGGTTCTCCCTTCGTGTACGGCGGCATCTCCGCCATGGCCTCGCTGCGCACGGGCGCGGCGCTCTTTGGCGCGCCCGAGTTCGCCCGCCTTGCGGCCACGACCGTGGGCCTCGCCCGCCGCTGCGGGCTCCCCGTGCGAGCCGGCGCGGCCGCCACGGACGCTCACGCGGTGGATGCCCGGGCCATGGCCGAGTCCGCGGTGGGGCTCTCGGCCGCGGCTCTCGCCGGCGGCCACTTCCTCTTCCAGGCGGCCGGCATGCTGAGCTCGCTCAACTCGCTCTCGCTGGAGAAGTTCGTGATCGACGCCGAGCTCGTCGCGGCGCTGCGCGCGACGCTTGCCGCGGTGCCGGTGGGCCAGGACGAGCTGGCTGAAGGCGTGATCGCGGCGGTCGGACCCGGCGGCGGCTATCTGGGCCAGGCGCACACGCGCCGGCATGCGCGCGATTTCGAGCGCGCTGTTCTGCCCGAGCCCTTCGAGCGCTGGGCCGCGGCGGGCGGCGAGGACGCCGTCGCCGTCGCCACCCGCCGCGTCGCCGAGTTGCTGGCCGCACACCAGCCGCCGGACGATCTGGATGCCGCGACCCGCCGCCAGCTCGACGCCTACTGCCTCGGCTGAACCTGCGACCGGGCCGCCGGACCATCATCCCGTCGGCTGATCGGCGGCCAATGCACCGCTCCGACCGTACCGCATCGTCCGTCCGGCCGGACACCGCATCTGACCAGTGCCGACATCCTGTACGCGGGAGGGGAGGAAGCGCGAAAAAACAGGATGGGGGTTCTCGGCCGGCGCATCCGCTGCCAGATCGAGGGCGCGGGACCCCCCGATCAACCCTCAGGTGTCGCGGCCGGCGTTCCGGAACCCGTCGGCGGTGCGCTCCAGGTCGAGCCACCACTGTCGGTCAGGCCGTGGGCGGCCGTAGCCCAGCCACTCGTCGAGCGCGACCCAGAGAGGGTCGGTGCGCGGCGCCCGCGCGGCCGCCAGACGCACGAGGTCGTGGACGAGGCCTGAGGGATTGGTCCACGGGCACACCTTGACGCAGCGGCCGCACCAGGCGCCGCGCCGGTTCATGATCCGGTACTTGCCGCAGCGCTCGGGGTCGAACTCGTAGGCCAGATAGCCGTTGTGCGGCACCGGCGCGTCCGCGTCGGAGCGCTGCTGCTCGCGCTCGTCCTGCTGAGCACCGTCGGGCCCTCCAACGTCAACATCGTGTTCGTCGTCGCGATCCTCTACATCCCGATGGTCGCGCGCGTGGTGCGCAGCATGGTGCTCGACCTCAAGAACAAGGAGTTCGTCGAGGCGGCGCGCGTGCGCGGCGAGACGCGCTCCTACATCCTCTTCCGCGAGATCCTGCCCAACTCGCTGCCGCCGCTGCTGGTGGAGGCGTCGATGCGCTTCTCGCTACTCGATCTTCCTGGTCGCCTCGCTGGGGTTCCTCGGGCTCGGCGTGCAGCCGCCGTCGCCGGACTGGGGGCTGCAGATCAACGAGGCGCGCAACTTCTTCGCCATCGCGCCGTGGGTCCTGCTCTTCCCGGCCGGCACGATCGCCGTGCTCGTGATCGCGACCAACCTGATGTCGGACGGGCTGCGGCAGGTCATGCTGCCCGGCGGCGGGAGGAACTGACGTGGCCACGCAGCTCCCGTGCCGGGCGCCGTGCCGCCGTGACGGCCGCGCCCGGTCTTCGAGGTCGAGGGCCTCTGCATCGACTACACGACCGAGCTCGGCGTCGCTGCACGCGGTGCGCGACGTCTCGCTCGCCATCCACGAGCACGAGAGCTTCGGCCTGGTGGGCGAGTCCGGCTCCGGCAAGTCGACGCTCGCCATGGGCGCCATCCGCTACCTCGCCCAGAACGGCCGCGTCACCGACGGGCAGCGTGCGCTCGAACGGCGTCGAGCTGCTCGAGCTCTCGCCCAAGGACGCTGCGCGCTCTCTGGGGCGCGAAGATCGGCGTCGTGTACCAGAGCCCGCTGAGCGCGCTCAACCCGTCGATCGTCATCGGCAAGCAGCTCGCCGAAGTGGCGCGCCAGCACCTCGGCATGGACGCGGCCGCGGCTCGCGGCCGCGTCACGGAGATGCTCACCAAGGTCGCCATGCCCGACCCCGAGGCGGTGATGAAGCGCTACCCGCACCAGCTCTCCGGCGGCATGCTGCAGCGCTGCGTCATCGCCATGGCGCTCATGACCAACCCGTCGCTGCTCATCATGGACGAGCCGACGACGGCCCTCGACGTGACCACCCAGGCGGTGGTCCTCGACCTCGTCGCCGAGCTCAAGCGCGAGTTCGACTCGGCGATCCTCTACATCACCCACGACCTCGGCGTGATCACCAAGATCTGCGACCGCGTCGGCGTGATGTACGCCGGCGAGTTCATGGAGCAGGCTGAGCTGAGCGAGCTCTTCAAGCGGCCGCTGCACCCGTACACGCTGGACCTGCTCGGCTGCGTGCCGCACTTCGACCCGACGCCGCAGAAGCGCTCCCTGGTCACCATCCCCGGCTCGATCCCACGCGTCGACCAGCTGCCGCCGGGCTGCATCTTCGCGCCGCGCTGCAGCTTCGTCGAGGAGGCCTGCACGCCTGCGCGGCCGCCGCTCGCGGAGGTCGACGGACGCGCATCTCTCCGCCTGCCGGCGCTGGCAGGCCGTGCCGCCGCCGGCCGAGTACCTGCGCGCGGCCACCGAGGCCGTGCGCGCGATGCAGGCCGAGTGCGAGACTCCCGAAGTCCTCGGTCGAGGCCGACGAGGCCGAGGTCCACTTCAAGGCGCCCAAGGGCCTCATCCGCGCCGTCGACGGCGTCGATCTCGAGGTGCTGCGTCGGCCAGACGCTCGGCGTCGTCGGCGAGAGCGGCAGCGGCAAGACGACCGTCGCCCGCGCCATCATCGGCCTCACGCCGGCGACCGGTGGCGACATCACGCTTGCGCGGCGAAGCCGCTGCCGCCATCGACAGGCAAGCGCCCGCGCTCGACGCTCGAAGAGATCCAGATGGTGTTCCAGAACCCCGACGCCTCGCTGAACCCGACGCGCAGCGGTCGGCGACGCCATCATGCGGCCGCTGACGCTGCTGGGCGGGCTGACCCGGCAGCAGGCGAAGGAGCGGGCGCAAGAGCTTCTGCAGTCGGTGAGCCTGCCCGTGAGCTACTTCGACCGACTGCCCGCACGAGCTCAGCGGCGGCGAGAAGCAGCGGGTGGCGATCGCGCGCGCCTTCGCCGCCGAGCCCGAGCTGATCCTCTGCGACGAGCCCATCTCCTCGCTCGACGTCTCGGTGCAGGGCTCGCTGATGAACCTGCTCATGAAGCTGCAGGTCGAGAAGCAGACGTCCTACCTGTTCATCTCGCACGACCTCTCGGCGGTGCAGCACCTCTCCGACGTCATCGCCGTGGTGTACCTGGGCCACGTGATGGAGGTGGGCGACGCGACGACGGTGCTCACGCCGCCGTTCCACCCGTACACCGAGGCGCTGCTCTCGGCCGTGCCGCTCGCCGACCCGGACGTCAAGCAGAAGCCGATCCGCCTGGGCGGATCCGTGCCGAGCGCCATGGACGTGCCGTCGGGCTGCCGCTTCCACCCGCGCTGCCCGCGCTACCTCGGCGACATCTGCCGCGAGCAGGAGCCGCCGTGGCGAGAGGGCGACGGGCGACCACCGCATCTGCTGTCACATCCCGCTGGACGAGCTGGCCCGGGCTGCAGGCCGAGACCCTCGTCCTCGACGCGGAAGACGAGCGCCTGATGGGCAAGTTCATCGTGAGGCGCCTCGGGTTCACGGTCATGACCGTGATCCTGGCTTCGATCATCATCTTCTGGGCGACGACCATCCTGCCCGGCGACGTCGCCAACCAGATCCTCGGCCGCTTCGCCAGCCGAGGAGGCCAAGGACGACCTGCGCAAGGAGCTCGGCCTCGACAGGCCGGTCGTCGTCCAGTACGGCTCCTGGCTGGGGGACTACGTGCGGGGCGACTGGGGCGACTCACCGAGCATGAACACGGCGGTGCGCCCGATCATCTTCGAGCGGCTGCGCAATTCGCTCATGCTCGCCGCGGTGGCCTTCGTCATGTACGTGCCCCTTGGGGATCTTCCTCGGGCTGTTCGCCGCGCTACGCAAGAACACCTGGGTGGACCAGACGATCTCGGTCGGCTCGCTGGCGTTCATCGGCCTGCCCGAGTTCGTCAGCGGCCTGATCCTGATCACCATCTTCGCCATCGAGCTGCAGCTGGTTCCCGTCGCAATCGGCGATCGCGCCGGACACGAACTTCGTGGAAGCGCTGCCCTACCTGATCCTGCCGGCGATCACGGTGGCCCTGACCAGCCTGGCCTACGTGGTGCGGATGACGCGCTCGAGCACCGTCGACGTGCTGCAGATGGACTACGTGCGGACGGCCAACCTCAAGGGCCTCTCGCCGCGCCGGGTCCTGTTCACCCACGTGCTGCGCAACTCGCTGCTGCCGACGATCACGGTGGTCGCGATCGGCATCGGCTGGCTGATCGGCGGCCTCATCGTCACCGAGTCGGTGTTCGGCTACCCGGGTATCGGGCGTCTGCTGCTCTTCGCCATCCAGCGCCGCGACCTGGTGCTGATCCAGGCGACGGCGCTGCTGATCGTGCTCATCTACGTCGTCGCGAACTTGGTCCGGCTGGACACCGCGTCTGACCAATGCCGACATCCTGTACGCGGTGCTCAGCCGGCGCATCCGCTGCCAGACGGAGGGCGCGGGACCGCCGCCGCTCGCACCCTCAGGTGCCGCAGCCGGCGTTCCGGAACCCGTCGGCGGTGCGCTCCAGGTCGAGCCACCACTGTCGGTCAGGCCGTGGGCGGCCGTAGCCCAGCCACTCGTCGAGCGCGACCCAGAGAGGGTCGGTGCGCGGCGCCCGCGCGGCCGCCAGACGCACGAGGTCGTGGACGAGGCCTGCGGGCTTGGTCCACGGGCACACCTTGACGCAGCGGCCGCACCAGGCGCCGGCGCGCGCCAGGGCGTAGCCGGTGTGGCGCGCGTCGATGCGGGCGACCTCGCCGGTCACTGGAGTCGTGAGCCGGCTCGATGTCTTCCGGGCCGCCCGCCTCAGGACCTCGGCTGGTCTGGGGAGCCGGAGGGAACGCACGTCGAACAAGGGAGTCTGCATCGCCGTCCTCTCCGATACCGTGCGGCTCAGCGCGCCTCGTGCGACCGCCGGGCGTCGTCCACGAGGCGATCGAGCTCGCGCAAGGCGTCGGCCGACGGCGCATAGGCGCGCTCACCCTCACGCAGTTCGCGCGATCGCACGGCGGCGCGCTCGAGCAGCGAGGTGCTGCCGGCGGCTGCCCAGCCGTCGTACTGGTCCTGGGACACGAGGTCCGGCTGCAGGTAGTCGCGCACGTGCTGACGCGTGTACTTGCGCGAGAGGTGGGTGCCCCCTGGCCCGACTTCGGCGATCTCCGCCGCGGCGAGGGCCGTCTCGTCGATGGTCACGCCCTTGAGGTAGGCCTTCACCCAGCGGACGAGCTCGTCCATGATGACGACCGACTCATAGGAAGAGGCTGTGCCGGAAGCGACGTAGCCCAGATCGTGCAGCAGCGTGACGCCGGACAGCGCTGCCGTGAGCAGCGTCGTGCCGGCCTCGAACGCCCACTGCTCGTCCAGCATGAGCGAGTCCGAGCAGCCGCCGTAGCCGAAGGTCGGGAGGTCGTAGTACCGGGCGAGGTCGGCGGAGGCCTGCTGCGCCGCCATCGACTCCGGCGCGCAGTAGAGGACGTGGGCGGTGCGCGCGTTCATGGCTCCTTGCGCGACGCCGTACACGAAAGGCGCACCAGGCTTGACGAGCTCCGCGATGACCAGACCGCTCAGCATCTCCACGTTGGTCTGCAGGAGGCAGGCGGCGCGAGAGGAGGGTGCGGTGGCCCCCTGCAGGAGCGCCGTGGCGTAGACCATGGGCACGTCCTGCTCCGCGCAGCGGATCAGCCGCTCGGCGGAATGGTGGCCGTGGACGAGCGGAGGCGTCGGCATCGCGTACACGCCCCAGCTGCTGGCGGCGCCGCAGACGGCGGCCATCTCCTTGAAGAGCGCGACGTCGGTGCCGGCCTCCGGCACCATGATCAGCGGCTTGGACGTGCCGCGCAGCATGGCCGCGAACTGCGCGACCGGCGCGAACTCGGCGTCCAGCTCGTGCGGGTGCGCCATGGACATGACGAAGTCGATGCCGGGCAGCTTCTCCTGGAGCGCCGCCATCTCCTCGACGTCGGCGAGGCCGACCGGGCGACGCTCGCGGGCGCCCGGCCCCAGCAGGTACAGGCAGTCCGAGCCGGTGCCGTAGTAGACCCGGCCGGACTCCAGCGTGATGCCGCTCTTCATCCGAGCGCGACGTGAGCGGGATGCTCCGCGGCGCGGCGAAGAGGGCGTCGTCGACGAGCGCCCGCGGGATGCGCACACGCGTCCCGTCGACGCGGGCGCCGGCCTTCTGCAGCAGCGCCAGCGCCTCGTCGTGTTGCACCTCGACGCCGGTGTGCTCGAGCAGCTCGACGGTCGCGGCGTGCACCGCGGCGCACCCTTCTTCGTCCAGCGCGGCGGCGCGCAGCGGATAGTCGGTCATGGGGGCATTCCTCCGAGGCGTGGACCGTGACGCAGACAGTCTACTCGACCGGCGGCGCGCACTCGCAGCCGCCCCCTTGCCGTCCATGTCCCGGGACTCGCCATCCGGCCGCTTGCACCGTCGCTCGCCGCCTGCGTATCGTGGACCGGCACTCCACACTGGCGGAGGAACCTGATGGACACTCACTTGATGCTCGGCAACGAGGCGGTCGCCCGGGGGGCGTGGGAGGCCGGCGTGCAGGTCGCGGCCGCGTACCCCGGCACGCCCAGCACGGAGATCGTCACCAACCTGGCCCGCTACGACGGCGTGTACGCCGAGTGGTCCACCAACGAGAAGGTCGCCTACGAGGTGGCGTTCGGGGCCGCGATGGGCGGCGCCCGCGCCCTCACGGCGATGAAGAGCGCGGGCGGCAGCGTTGCAGCCGACCCGCTGATCAGCTCGGTCTACACGGGCGTCAACGGCGGGCTCGTCGTGTGCCTCGCCGGCGACCCCGGCATGGCCAGCGGCATGACCGAGCAGGACGACCGCTACTTCGGACGCATCAGCAGCATGCCGATGCTCGAGCCGGCGGACAGCCAGGAGTGCTACGAGTACGCCAAGCGCGCCTTCGCGATGAGCGAGGAGTTCGACGTGCCGGTGATGGTGCGCCTGAGCATCCAGACGGCGCACCAGAAGAGCATCGTCCGCTTCGACGGCGAGATCGCGGCCGGCGACGGAGACGACCAGGCTGCCCTGCGCCGTCCGACACCGGAGCGGCGACCGCCCGACCGCAAGACGGAGAAGTACTGCCTGCTCCCGCGCTTCTCGCGGCCGCTGCACCGCAGCCTGCTCGAGCGCGTCGAGCGCCTGCTCGGGTTCGCTGAGGCGACCGCAGCCTCGGGCGATCTCGCGCGCGTCGAGCCCGGCGCCGGCTCTGTACCGCTTCAGGGCGGCGGCTCCTCGAGGATCGGCGTGGTCTCAGCCGGGGCGGCGTACCTCAGCGCCAAGGAGGCGCTGCCCGGCGCCGCCTTCCTCAAGCTGGGCATGATCCACCCGCTGCCGATAGAGGCCGTTCGCGCCTTTGCGCAGACGGTCGACCGGCTGTTCGTCGTCGAGGAGCTCGAGCCGTACCTCGAGGAGCAGCTGCTCGCCGCCGGCATCGCCTGCGAAGGCAAGCGGTGGTTCCCGCAGTGGGGCGAGCTCACCGCGGTGCGCGTCGGCCGGGGCTTCCACGCCGCCGGCCTCGACCTGCCGCGCTGGGCGAAGGAGAAGGCCGCGGAGGACGACGCCGTCATCCCGCGCCCGCCGGTGCTCTGCACCGGCTGCCCGCACCGCGGCATGGCCACAGCGATGAAGAAGCTCAACCTCGACGTGCACGGCGACATCGGCTGCTACGACCTCACGACGCTTCCTCCGGTGAGCCACATGCACTCCGCCGTCGAGATGGGCGCCAGCATCCCCATGGAACAGGGCTTCATGCGGGCCGGCGGCAGCGAGAAGGGCTCGATCGCCGTCATCGGCGACTCGACGTTTCTGCACTCCGGCCTCACCGGCCTGCTCAACGCAGTGCACCAGCGCACCAACATGACGTTGCTCATCCAGGACAACAGCATCACGGCCATGACCGGCGGTCAGACGAACCCAGGCAATGTGAAGACGCTGGCCGGTGTCGAGACGAAGCCGGTCGACATCGCCGGCGTCTGCCGGGCGCTGGGGGTCGAGCACATCGAGACCGTCGACCCCTACGACTACGAGGCGTGCCTGGCGGCGCTGAGAGCCGGGCTCGCCTTCGACGGCCCGGCCGTCATCATCACCAACCGGCCGTGCATGCTCTTCCCGCGCAAGATCGGTGGTGAGGCGTTCACGGTGGACGAGGATGTGTGCAACGCCTGCCAGCAGTGCATGAAGCTCGGCTGCCCGTCCCTCAGTCACACCGAGGCCGAGCACAAGGGCCGCCACAAGGTGACGATCGACGAGGAGACCTGCACCGGCTGCTCCCTCTGCGCCCAGCTCTGCAAGCCGGGCGCAATCACGAAGGCAGGTGACGCATGAGCGCCCAGACGAAGGTCGGCGGCAGCGCCACGGACGCCGTCGCCCGGCACTACCACGGTGGCGTCGTCGACGACATCATGGTCGTCGGCGTCGGCGGCCAGGGCGTGATCGTGGCCGCCGCGGTCATCGCCGACACGGCGATGCTGCACGGCGGCCTCGAGGTCAAGCTCAGCGAGACGCGCGGCATGAGCCAGCGCGGCGGCAGCGTGAGCTCGCACATCCGCATCGGCGAGACCGTCGTCGCGCCGAGCATCAGCCCGGGAGAGGTCGACTACCTGCTCGCCTTCGAGTCGGCGGAGGGGCTGCGCGTCGCGCCGTCCGTCGTCCCCGGCGGGGTCGCGATCATCAACACGCAGCAGATCGTGCCGCCGCTCGCCTCGCAGGGCGACATGAGCTACCCGTTCGACGCGGTCGAGCGCATGGCCGGCGGCGATCGTCGCGTGACCATCGTCGACGGCAACGGCATCGCCCTCGAGGTCGGCGACCTCAAGGTGGCCGGCATCGTCCTCGTCGGCGCGCTCTCGACGCACCTGCCGTTCGAGGTCGCGACCTGGCAGGAGGCGCTCGTCCGCAACGTGCCGCCGAAGTGGAAAGAGCTCAACTTCGCCGCGTTCGCGGCCGGCCGGGAGGTCGGCGGATGAGCACCGTCTGTCCGGGCGGAGCGGCGGCGGGATCGCACTACGCCGCCGATACGGAGCGCGAGTACTTCGAGCCGTACTGCGAGACGCTCGAGCCCGGCGCCCTGAGGGCGCTCCAGCTCGAGCGCCTCCAGGCCGTCGTCGCTCACTCGAACGAGAACAGCGCCGCCTATCACGACCTCTGCGCTGAGGCCGGCGTCGAGCCGGCGGACATCCGCACGCTGGACGACGTCCGCCGCCTCCCCCTCATCGACAAGACGACGCTGCGCGACCACTACCCCGCCGGCCTGCGCACCTGCGGTCTCGACAACATCATCGAGGTCCACAGCACCTCCGGAACCACCGGCAAGCCCACGCCCATCTGGGCCTCCCGCCAGGACATGGACCGCTGGTTCGAGCGCAACGCGCGCACCATGTGGATGATCGGCCTGCGTCCGGGCGACCTGCTGCAGAACTGCTTCGGCTACGGCCTGCCGACCAGCATCGGCCTCCAGTACGGCGCACAGCGCGCCGGCATCGGCGTCGTGCCCGCCGGCATCGGCCGCCAGGAGCTGCTGATCGACCTGATCGTCGACCTCGGCGTCACCGCGCTCTGCACGACGCCTTCTTACGGCCTGTACCTCGCCGAGAAGGCGCTGGAGCGCGGCATCGACCTCGCCAAAGACTCACAGCTGCGCATCGGCCTGTTCGGCGCCGAGCCTTGGCCGGAGTCCGGTCGCGAGCGCCTTGCCGCGGCGATGGGCGTCGACGCCTTCAACGAGTACGGCATGGGCGAGTTCCTCGGACCGGGGATGGCCGCCGAGTGCCCCGTCAAGGAGGGCATGCACGTCTGGTCGGACCACCTGCTCGTGGAGTGCATCGACCCGGAGACGCTCGAGCCGGTCGCCGACGGCGCTCCCGGCGAGCTCGTCTGGACGTCACTCACCAGCGACTCCACGGCGATGATCCGCTACCGCAGCCACGACATCAGCTCGCTGACGTGGGAGCCGTGCGCGTGCGGCCGCACGCACCCCAGGATCGGCCGCATCACCGGCCGCAGCGACGACGCCATCTCCGTGGGCGGCCTCGTCGTCTTCCCCAGCCAGATCGAAGAGGTGCTGGTGCGCTACGACGAGTTCGGCAGCAACTTCTGCATGGTCGTCGAGAACCTGAACAACCTCGACCGGCTGACGTTGCAGGTAGAGATCCGCGGCTTGGACGAGATGAGCCCGGAGAAGCAGGCCGAGCTGGCCGAGGCGTTCGTGACCGGCGTCAAGACGATCGTCGGCGTGTCGCCCAAGATCGAGTTGCACGCGCCGTATGCTCTCCCGCGCGACACGGCGGGGCAGGGCAAGACCGCCTGCCACCGCGTTGACGACCGGCGCACCTGCTGATGGCGCCGTCGACGGCGGCGCTGGCCGGCCTTCTGGAGGGCGCCGGCGTCGCCCAGTGGGGCGTGGCGGCGTGTCCGGCGGAACCATGGTCGTACGCGCCGCCCCTGCCGCGCGCCATATCCATCGGCATCGCGCTGAGGCCGGAGATCATCGGCCCGGTCGAGGATGGCCCGACGGCGGCTTACTACTGCGAGTATCGGCGAGTGAACGCCGCCCTGTGGGCCGCCGCGCAGAGCCTGGCGGCGTTTCTCCACGAGCACGGCGCCACGGCGGAGCCCCTCCAGCCCACGGTGGGCGGCAAGTCAGACAGGGACATGACCGCGGCGGGTGTCTTCGCTCACAAGACGGCGGCGACGCAGGCCGGGCTCGGCTGGATCGGCAAGACGGCGATCTTCGTCTCGCCGCGGCTCGGGCCTTGGGTCCGCCTCACGACCGTGTTCACCGACGCGGAGCTGGCGGCCGCCGAGCCGGTCACGGTGGGTGGGTGCGCCGGATGCCGGCGCTGCGTCGATGCATGCCCTGCCGGCGCGGGGCGCGACGTGCGTTGGCGCGCCGGCATGCCGCGCGACCATCTCCTTGACGTCGTCGCCTGCATGCGGGAGAACGAGGCCCACGCAGGCGACGCTGGGGGGCTCTGCGGCGTGTGTCTCTCCGTCTGCCCCTTCGGCCGGCGGCTTCTGCGAGACTGATCCGCAGGGCCTACCTGCTCACCGTCTCCGCCTCCGCGATGAGCTGCCTGAGGTTCGTCGGGATCGGGTTCGCCCTGAGCAGCCGCGCCATCCAGGTCACGTTGTGCGCCAGGTAGCGCGCCGTCTTGTTGGTGTAGAGATGGCGATCGCCGCCGGCCTCGATGTAGCTCGGGCCGGGGCCGGCGTCTCCGACCCAGTAGGTGTCGACGTTGGGCGGCACCACGCAGCCGAGATGGGAGAGGTTGAACAGCGTCGTGCCGGCGGCGTCGTGGGCGCCGTCCTCGTTGCCGGTGACGATCACACCTGCGACCTTGCCGTACAGGGGGAACTGGCCGGTCACGGGGTCGCCGTCGTTGTAGCTGCCGTCGAGCCGCTCGATCACGAGTTGTGCCACCGAGCCCCGGACGCCGAACCAGATCGGCGTGCCGATGATCACGATGTCCGCCGCCTTGAGCTTCTCGTAGATCTGCGGCCACTCGTCTCCGGCGCCGAGGTCCGACTCGACGCCGAACGGGATGTGGTGGTCGACGACCCGCACGATCTCGCTCTCGACGCCGAGGGGGGTCATGAGGTCGACCACCTTGCGGATCAGCGCCTCGGTGTTGGAGACCTCCGGCGACTTCTTGAGCGTGCAGTTGAGGATGACGGCCTTGAGCGGCGCGTCGGCGGGGTTCGCCATGGGTGCCCTCCAGTCGAGGATTCCTGTCGCTAGTGACAAGGTGTACCCCACTTCTCCGCGAGGAACGCCGTCGCCACATGCCAATCCAGCATCGCGGCCCAATCCCGTATCCGGGAATGAAATCGCGTCCAATCTTCTGGACACGCGGCGCCTCCACTTGAAGCGGTCCGCGCTCGGGCGCAGGGTGGAGCCAGAAAGCGCGGGCACTCGCGCGCCCTGAAAACCCACCCGCGAAGCGAGGCGGCATCGTGAACACCACACAGACTACTGCGGGCCCGCGTCTGGTGCGCGCGCCGCGAGGCACGGAGATCAGCTGCCGTGGCTGGCAGCAAGAGGCCGCGCTGCGCATGCTGATGAACAACCTCGATCCAGAGGTCGCCGAGGCGCCGGACGAGCTCATCGTCTACGGCGGCGCCGGCAAGGCAGCCCGCGACTGGCGCAGCTTCGACGCCATCGTCCACACCCTGCGCCGCCTCAAGGACGACGAGACGCTGCTCGTCCAGAGCGGCAAGCCGGTCGGCGTCTTCGAGACCCACGACATGGCGCCGCGCGTGCTCATCGCCAACGCCAACCTGGTCGGCGACTGGGCCAACTGGGACGAGTTCCGCCGTCTGGACGCGCTGGGACTCACCATGTACGGGCAGATGACGGCCGGCTCGTGGATCTACATCGGCACACAGGGCATTCTCCAGGGCACCTACCAGACGTTCGCCGCCGCGGGCCAGAAGCACTACGGCGCGGACCTGGCCGGCAAGCTGGTGCTCACGGCCGGCCTCGGCGGCATGGGCGGTGCGCAGCCGCTCGCCGTCACCATGGCCGGCGGCGTCGCGCTCTGCGTCGAGGTCGACCCGCACCGCATCGAGCGGCGCCTCGAGACCGCGTACGTGGACGTCTCCGCCGACACGCTCGACGAGGCGCTCAAGCTCGCGGACGAGGCGATCGCGGCGCGCAAGCCGCTCTCGATCGCCCTCCTCGGCAACGCCGCCGACGTCTATCCCGAGCTCGTCCGCCGCGGCGTCACCCCCGACCTCGTCACCGACCAGACCTCAGCGCACGACGTGCTCAACGGCTACGTGCCCAACGGCATGACGCTGGACGAGGCGCTCGTGTTGCGGCGCGAGGACCCGGACGAGTACGTGCGCCGCGCCGTCGCCGGCATCGTCGTCCACGTGGAGGCGATGGTCGCCCTGCAGAAGGCCGGCGCCCACACCTTCGACTACGGCAACAACATCCGCGGAGTGGCCAAGGAGGCCGGCTACGCCGACGCCTTCGCCTTCCCCGGCTTCGTGCCCGCCTACATCCGGCCGCTGTTCTGTCGCGGCAACGGCCCGTTCCGCTGGGCGGCGCTCAGCGGCGACCCGCAGGACATCGCCGTCACCGACGCCGCCCTGCTCGAGGCCTTCCCGGACAACGAGATGGTCACTCGCTGGATCACGATGGCCCGCGAGAAGGTCCACTTCCAGGGCTTGCCCTGCCGCATCTGCTGGCTCGAGTACGGCGAGCGCGCCAAGGCGGGCGAGATCTTCAACGATCTGGTACGCACCGGGAAGGTCAAGGCGCCGATCGTGATCGGCCGCGACCATCTCGACTCCGGCTCCGTCGCGAGTCCTTACCGCGAGACCGAGAGCATGATGGACGGCTCCGATGCCATCGCCGACTGGCCGATCCTCAACGCGCTTCTCAACACGGCTGCCGGCGCCAGCTGGGTGAGCTTCCATCACGGCGGCGGCGTGGGCATCGGCAAGAGCCTGCACGCCGGCATGGTCGTCGTCGCCGACGGCACCGACATGATGGCCGAGCGAGTGCGCCGCGTGCTCACCACCGACCCGGGCACGGGCGTGATGCGCCACGCCGACGCCGGCTACCCGGAGGCGATCGAGAAGGCCCACGAGTCGGGCATCGACCTCCCGATGGTGGAGGCGACTGATGGACGGATCGCCGGTCTGGCTGGACCTCGAGCTCTGCAAGGCCTGCGGCATCTGCATCGAGCTGTGCCCCGACAAGGTCTTCGACCGCGACAAGCAGGGCTATCCCGTCGTCTCGCGGCCGGAGGAGTGTAGCCAGTGCCTGATCTGTGAGCTTCACTGCCCTGATTTCGCCATCGAGGTCCGGCGGCGCGTGCCCAAGGCCAAGGGCACGAAGCCGGCTGCCGAAGGGGCGCCGGCCAAGGATGCGACGGCGCTCTCGCGGGACGACCTCATCGCCGCGACGAGCGGCGCGCCCGGGGACGCCTGCGGCCACCACGATGAGGAGGGCTGAGATGGCCGCCACCACTGCCGCCAGGCCGCGCGCCGTGCTGCTGCAGGGCAACGAGGCGGTCGCCGAGGGCGCCATCGCCGCCGGCGCCCGCTTCTTCGCCGGCTACCCGATCACGCCGTCCACGGAGATCGCCGAGGTGCTCTCCCGGCGGCTTCCCGAGGTCGGCGGCACCTTCATCCAGATGGAGGACGAGATCGCCAGCATCGCCGCCGTGTGCGGCGCCTCTCTGGCGGGCGCCAAGGCGCTCACCGCCACCTCCGGCCCGGGCTTCAGCCTCATGCAGGAGATGATCGGCTTCGCCTCGATGGCGCAGATCCCGTGCGTCATCGTCGACGTCATGCGCGGCGGGCCGTCGACCGGCCTGCCCACGGAGCCGGCCCAGGGCGACGTCATGCAGGCCCGCTGGGGCACGCACGGCGAGCACTCGGTGATCGCCCTCGTGCCCAGCAGCGTCGAGGAGTGCTACACGCTCACGGTGGAGGCCTTCAACCTCAGCGAGCAGTACCGCACGCCGGTCATCATCCTCTCGGACGCGCTGATCGGGCACATGCGTGAGGCCGTGGTGCTGCCCGAGCCGGGCAGCATGCGCATCGCCGAGCGTGGCATCCCGGACTGCGAGCCGGACGAGTACGACACCATCTCCAGCACGCTGGACAACATCCTGCCGCGTCCCCCGCTCGGCTCGGCGTTCAAGGTCCACGTGACCGGCCTCGTCTACAACCGTCGCAGCGGCATGCCCGACACCGCCGACCCGGCTGCGGCCGCCGACCTCGGCCGCTACCTGCGCGAGAAGATCTACCACCACCGCGACGCCATCGTCCGCGTGGAAGAGATGCACATGGACGACGCCGAGGTCGCGATCTTCGCCTACGGCTCCGTCGCCCGCTCGGCGAAGGCGGTCGTGCGTTGGGCGCGCGCCCAGGGCGTCCCCGTCGGGCTCGTGCGGCCGATCACGCTGTGGCCGTTCCCGCAGACGTCGGCCGTGGATCGGATGGCGGAGCAGGTGCGCACCGTGATCGTGCCCGAGATGAACATCAAGCAGATGAGCTGGGAGGTCCAGGCGGCCGTCGCCGGCCGCGCCAAGGTCGTGGACTACGGACGCGTGGACGGCAAGCTCATCACACCGGATGAGATCAAGGAGCTGGTGATGGGCGAGTTCGCCGACCACCGTTGGGAGGAGACATGAGCGCGCTCGTCGACGAACAGCGGCTCGAAGAGACCCCGACCGGCGACGACAAGCTGCCGCGGATCAAGCCGCACACCACGGCGGAGATCAAGGACCACCTGCGCACCGCCAAGACGCTCTGGTGCCCGGGCTGTTCCAACGGCACCGTCACACGCGCGCTCGTCGACGCGGTCCTCGGTCTCGAGCTCGACCCTGAGAAGGTCGTCGTCGTCGCGGGCATCGGCTGCAGCGGACGCATCAGCGCCTACCTCGACTACTCCACCGTGCACACCGCCCACGGACGCGCGCTGGCGGTGGCGACCGGCGTCAAGGCCGCCGACCCCTCGCTGCACGTGATCGTCGCCATGGGCGACGGCGACTCGTCCGCCATCGGCGGCAACCACTTCATCCACGCGGCCCGTCGCAACATCGACCTCACGGCGCTGGTGCTCAACAACTCCATCTACGGCATGACCGGCGGGCAGATGAGCCCGACGACGCATCTCGGCGACAAGTCCACGACCAGCGTGTACGGCAACGTGGAGGCGGCCTTCGACCTCTGCGAGCTGGCGCACGCCGCGGGGGCGACCTACGTCGCCCGCGGCACGTCCTGGGCCTACCAGCAGCTGACCAACGTGATCGCCGGCGGCATCGCGCACAAGGGCTTCGCCATGGTCGAGGCGATGTCGATCTGCCCCGTGTACTACGGACGCTTCAACCTGACGCCCGACCCGGCGGAGTTCCTGCTCGCGCAGAAGGAGCATGCCGTGCCGGCCGACAAGTTCGAGGAGGGCGAGTCGCGCGTCCGCGACAGGTACCCGGTCGGACTGCTGCACCACACCGAGCGCGAGGAGTTCGTCACCGCGCTCGGTCAGGTCAAGGAGCGCGCACAGGAGGCCGGCAATGGCTGACGCCGCCGACAGTCCTACGCGCGTCGAGATCCGCTTCTCCGGCTCGGGTGGGCAGGGCATCCTTCTGGCCGCGGCCATCGTCGCGGAAGCCGCCGCGGCGCTGGGCAAGCAGGTGGTGCAGACCCAGAGCTACGGCCCCGAGGCCAGGGGCGGAGCCTCCAAGTCCGAGGTCATCGTCTCCGACGAGGACATCGACTACCCGGAGGTCCGACACCCGGACATCAGCCTCGTGCTCTCGCAGGCCGCATACCTGAAGTACGCGGCCGACACGAGGCCCGGAGGTCTGTTCATCTACGACTCCGGGCTGGTCGAGCCGGATCCGTCGGACGAATCCCTGGTCCGCTGCGGCCTGCCGTTCACCCAGGCGGCGATGGACGACCTCGGCAAGAAGGTCGTCACCAACATCGTCGCCATCGGAACGTTCGCCGCAGTCGGCGGTGTGCTTCCTGTCGACGCGGTCCGTCAGGCGGTCGTGAACCGGGTGCCGGCGCGCTTCAAGGAGCTCAACGAGCAGGCGTATGACCTCGGGCTCCGGCTGGGCGCGGAAGCCCTCGCCATGCTGGACACGTCGTCCGCGCCGGGGACCTAGGCCGGACGGGGACATGGACCTGCTCGAACACCAGGGGAAGGCGCTCTTCGCCGCCGCCGGCCTGCCGGTGCTGCCGGCTGCGCTCGCCGGCACTCCGCAAGAGGCGCGGCGAGCGGCCGAGGATCTCGGCCTGCCGGTCGCCGTCAAGGCGCAGGCCAAGACGGGTGGTCGCGGCAAGGCGGGCGGCATCCGCGTCTGCGCGACAGCTGCCGAGGTCGAGGCCGCGGCGAACGACATCCTCGCCATGACCATCCGCGACAAGGCTGTGGAGGCGCTGCTCGTCGAGCAGGCCGTGGGCATCCAGCGCGAGATGTACCTCGCGATCGTCTCGTCGCGCGCGCTGCGCGGCCCGCTGCTCGTCTTCGCCCGCGATGGTGGCGTCGACATCGAGGAGCTGGTCCATCGTGACCCAGCGGCCATCGTGAAGTCGCCGATCGACCCGCTCCTCGGGCTCTGCGACTATCAGGTGCGTGACGTGGTGGCCGCCGCCGCCCTGGACTCGGAGGGTCCCGGCGCGACGGATGCGCGCCGGGAGCTCGGCGCGGTCGTGCGCGCGCTCTGGAAGCTCTACCACGACCGCGACGCCACGCTGGTCGAGGTGAACCCCCTCGTGCTCACGCGGCAGGGCGAGGTCGTCTGCCTCGACAGCAAGGTCACCATCGACGACAACGCGCTCTGGCGGCAGCCGGACTTCGACCCCGAAGAGCCCGAGGACGAGCGCGAGGCGAAGGCCCGCAGGGCAGGCCTCGCGTTCGTCCCGCTGGACGGCGACATCGGCGTGGTCGGCAACGGCGCCGGCCTCGTGATGAGCACGATCGATCAGATCGCCGCCGCCGGCGGTAGCGCCGCCGACTTCTGCGACATCGGCGGCGGCGCCCGCGCCGACGTGGTCGCGGCCGCCCTGGATGCGATCTTCGCCGGGCCGCCGGTGGCCGCCGTGCTCGTGAGCATCTTCGGCGGCATCACCCGCGGCGACGAAGTGGCGCAGGGCCTCATCGAGGCGCTGGGGACGGGCGGGCTGGACGTGCCGGTCGTGGTCCGTCTCGACGGCAACGTGGCGGAGGAGGGGCGCGCGGTGCTTGCGCAGGCGCGCCTCGCCGGCGTCACCGTCGCCGGGAGCGCCGCGGAGGCCGTGGAGCTCGTGGTCGCGGCGGCGCGCGAGCGCTCGGCCGCGGGCGAGTCCTCGCCGGCCGGCGCGCCGGGAGGTGACGCCTGATGGCCATCCTCGTCGACGAGCGCAGCCGCGTCCTCGTCCAGGGCATCACCGGACGCGAGGGCGCCCTCCATACGGCGCGGATGCGCGCCGCCGGCACCAACGTGGTCGCCGGCACCTCGCCGGGCAAGGGCGGCCAGGACGTCGACGGCGTGCCCGTTCACAGCACCGTCCGCGCCGCCGTCGCGGAGAGCGACGCGGACGTCGCCGTGCTCTTCGTGCCGGCGCGCTTCGCTCGCGACGCGATGATCGAGGCAGCCGACGCGGGGATCAAGCTTGTCGTCTGCGTCACCGAGGGGATCCCGGTACGAGACATGGCGGAGGTCATGGCGCACCTGTCACGCTGCGGCGCGAGGCTGGTCGGCCCCAACTGCCCCGGCCTCATCACGCCGAGCCGCTGCAGCGCCGGCATCATGCCGTCGGACGTCTTCATGCCGGGATCCGCCGGCGTGGTCTCCCGCTCGGGCACGCTCACCTATGAGGTCGTGCACGAGCTCACGCGCGCCGGCGTCGGGCAGTCGACTGCGGTAGGGATGGGCGGCGACTCGATCCACGGCCTCGGATTCATCGAGTGCCTCGAGCTCTTCGAGGCAGACCCCGAGACCGAGGGGGTCGCTCTTGTCGGTGAGATCGGCGGCGACGACGAGGAGCGCGCGGCGGCGTTTGTGCGCGAGAGAATGACCAAACCGGTGGTCGGCTACGTCGCCGGCTACAGCGCCCCGCCCGGCAGGCGCATGGGCCACGCCGGCGCGATCGTGGAAGGGTCGGCCGGCACGGCCGCCGACAAGAAGGCCGCCCTCGAGGCAGCCGGCATCCCGGTGGCGGCGGCTCCGGCCGATGTGGCGCGACTGCTTGGAGAGGCCATCGCGAGGAGGCGAACGACATGAGAGAGCTCGTTGTCGGCGAAGCGCAGCTCACCATCGACGAGGTCATCGCCGTCGCGCGTGGCGGCGCTCACGTGACCCTTGGCGCGGCCGCGTGCAAGCGTATCGAGGCGGCGCACGACGTCATCGCCGCCGTCATCGCGGGGGAGCAGGTCGCCTACGGGGTCACCACCGGCTTCGGCCTGCTGGCGACCACGCACATCCCGGTCGACAAGGTCCGGGAGCTGCAGGAGAACCTGGTCCGCAGTCACGCCGTCGGCCTCGGCGAGCCGCTCTCGCGCGAGGTCGTGCGCGCCGCCATGGTCATCCGCCTGAACACGATGGCGCGCGGCCACTCCGGCGTCCGCCTGTCGGTCGCCGAGCATCTGGCCGCCTGCATCAACGCCGACTTCGTGCCGTGGGTGCCGTCGCGGGGCTCGCTGGGCGCCTCCGGCGACCTCGCCCCGTCCGCGCACCTCGTGCTCGCGATGATGGGCGAGGGCGAGCTGCTCACGGAGGACGGGCGGCGCGAGCCGAGCGGGCCCGCCCTGCGGGCCGCCGGGCTCGCGCCCCTCTCGCTCGAGGCCAAGGAGGGTCTCAGCCTCCTCAACGGCACCCAGTTCATGGCCGCCATCGGCTGCATGCTGGTCGCCGACGGCGAGGCGCTCCTCGACTCCGCCGACCTCGTCGGCGCGATGAGCCTCGAGGGCCTGCGCGCCTCTGTCGGCCCCTTCGAGGAGCGCATCCAGGCGCTGCGTCCGATCCCCGGCCAGCTTGCCACCGCGGCCAACGTCCGTCGTGCCACTGCCGGCAGCGCGATCATGCTCAGCCACCTCAACTGCGACAAGGTCCAGGATGCGTACTCGCTGCGCTGCATCCCTCAGGTGCATGGCGCCTGCCGTGACGCGCTCGCCTGGCTGCGCCGGGTCGTCGGCGTCGAGGTCGACTCGGTCACGGACAACCCGATCATCTTCCCGGATTCGGGCGAGATCATCTCGGCCGGCAACTTCCATGGCGAGCCGCTCGCCCTGGCGCTCGATCTCGCGGCGATGAGCCTCGCGGAGATCGCCTCCATCAGCGAGCGTCGCACCTTCCGCATGCTCACCAGCTCGCTGAGCGATCTGCCGCCCTTCCTCACCACAGACAGCGGTCTCAACAACGGCTACATGATCGCCCAGTACACGGCCGCGGCCCTGGTGAGCGAGAACAAGGTCCTCTGTCACCCGGCGAGTGTGGATTCGATCCCGAGCTCCGGCGACCAGGAGGACCACGTCAGCATGGGCATGACGGCGGCGCTCAAGGCGCTTGACGTGCTCGGCAACGCGCAGAAGGTGCTCGGCATCGAGGCCGTCTGCGCCGCCCAGGCAATGGACCTGCTGGCGCCGCTGGAACCCGGCTCCGGTACCGGAGCCGGGCGGGCCGTGGTCCGTGAGTTCGCTCCGACGCTCGGGCGCGACCGGTATCTGGCGCCCGAGCTCGAGGCCGCTGCAGAGGCCGTCGCCACCGGCCGCTTCGCCGCGATCGTGCGCGATGGCGCAGCTACCGGCGAGGGAGAGGCGCGATGACCGTCCGCTGCGATCTGCTCGTCCGCGGTGCGAGCGAGCTCGTCACGATGAGTCCGGGCGCCGGCGCGGCTGCGCTCGCCGGCGCCGTCGATCTGGGCGTGATCCCGCATGGCGCCGTCGCCGCCCGCGACGGCCGCGTCGTGTGGGCCGGTCCGGAGGCGGACATCACCAGCGCCGTCGAGGTGCCGGCCGACGCCCTCGTCGTCGACGTCGAGGGCGCCGCCGTGCTGCCCGGCTTCGTCGATGCCCACGCGCACCTCGTGTGGGCCGGTGAGCGGGCGGCGGAGTACGGCGCCCGCCTCGCCGGCGCGACCTACCTGGAGGTGCAGGAGGCCGGCGGCGGCATCAACAGCACCGTGCGCGCGACGCGGGCGGCGATGGAGGAGCAGCTCGCCGCCCTCGCCGCGCGCCGCCTCGATTCCTTCCTGCGACACGGCACGACCACGCTGGAGGCCAAGACCGGCTACGGCTTGACGTTCGCGGACGAGCACAAGTCGCTCGCCGCCGCCAAGGTCGCGCACCCGGTGCGCCGCGTGCACACCGTCCTCGCGGCGCATCTGACCCCCGAGGAGTATGCGGGCCGCGACGACGAGTACGTCGACCTCGTCTGCGACGAGATCCTGCCGGCGCTCGCCGGTCAGGCCGAGTTCGTCGACGTCTTCTGCGATGAGGGCGCCTTCACCGTCGCCCAGTCGCGGCGCGTCCTCGAAGCAGGACGCGCCCTCGGCTACCGACTCAAGATCCACGCCGAGGAGCTGGCGCACACCGGAGGCACGGCGCTGGCCGCCGAGCTCGGCGCCGTCTCAGCCGACCACCTCATCCACATCACCGGCGCGGACATCGCGGCGCTTCACGCCGCGGGGACGGTCGCGGTCCTGCTCCCGGGCACCAGCTACACGCTGCACACCACCTACGCACCGGCGCGGGAGTTGCTTGCCGCCGGCGTCACCGTCGCTCTCGCCACTGACTTCAACCCCGGCAGCTGCTACTGCGAGAACCTGCAGATGGCGATCTCGTTCGCCTGCCAGGAGCAGCGGCTGACGCCGGCCGAGGCCCTCCGCGCTGCCACGTTGGGCGGTGCGGCCGCGCTCGGCCTGCAGCATGAGGTCGGCAGCGTCGAGCCGGGCAAGCGCTGCGACCTGCTGATCCTCGACGCCGCCACGCACCAGGAGTTGCCATACCATTGGGGCGTCAACCTCGTGACCGGTGTGATAGCCAGTGGCGAGGTCGTCGTCCGGGACCGCGCGCTCGCGTACTCCGTGTCGGCCGCCGGTCCATCAAGCGCAGACGGAGGCCACACGTGACCCTCATCGAGTGCATCCCCAACTTCAGCGAGGGCCGCCGCCAGGACGTGATCGACGAGATCGCGGCCGCCGTGACCCGCGTGGACGGCGTTCACCTGCTCGACGTGCAGAGCGACGCCACGCACAACCGCTGCGTCGTCACCTTCGTCGGCCACGAGGGTCCCATCGCCGAGGCGGCCTTCCGGGCCATCGAGACGGCGGCCGCCCTCATCGACCTCAACCACCACGAGGGCGCCCACCCGCGCTTCGGGGCTACCGACGTGGTGCCCTTCGTGCCGCTTCGCTCCCAGGAGATGCCGGTGTGCGTCGAGGTGGCGCAGGTGCTGGCGCGCCGCGTCGCCACCGACCTCGAGATCCCCGCGTATCTCTACGAGGACGCGGCCCGCATCCCCGAGCATCGCAACCTCGCCGTGATCCGCGGCAAGGGATTCGAGGAGCTTCGCGACGTGATCGCCAGCGACCCGGCGCGCGGCCCCGACGAGGGCGAGGCGCGCGTGCACGCGACGGCCGGGGCCGTGGCCATCGGCGCGCGCTTCCCGCTCATCGCCTTCAACGTCAATCTCGACTCGGACGACCTCGAGCTCGCCAGGCGCATCGCCGTCGAGATCCGCGAGCGCGACGGCGGCATGAAGTGCGTCAAGGCGATCGGGCTCATGCTCGAGGACGGCGCCGTGCAGGTCTCCATGAACCTGACCGACTACCGCGTGACCTCGATGGCCGACGTCGTCGGGGCCGTGGGTGAGCGCGCCGCGGCGGTGGGTGTGGCCATCCGGGAGAGCGAGGTCGTCGGTCTGCTGCCTGAGGACGCCCTCGTCCGCCTGGCGCAGTCGGCGCTGTACGCCACCGGCTTCGGCCGCGGGCAGGTCCTCGAGGCCCAAGTGCTGGACACGCTGCTGTGACGGGCGAGACGACAGAGGCGAGAACGACGGCGGCTGGCGACATCAGGATCACCGCGGTCCGCACGACGCCGCTCTTCCTCACGTTCAAGGAGCCCTATCATTGGTCAGGACGCGTCGACTACGGCTGCGCCGTGGTCCTCGTCGAGGTCGAGACCGACGCGGGCATCACCGGGATCGGCGAGTCGACGGCGTCGCTCGCCGCCGAGAGTACCGTCGCGGCGCTCCGCGCCGTCGAGCCGATCTTCGTCGGCCAGCCCGCCCACGACGTGGCGCGGCTGTGCCACGACGCACGCCACCTCGGCAGCTTCAACCACACGCCGTGGCACGCCGACTTCGTGCTGGCCGGTGTGGAGATGGCGCTCTGGGACGCGATCGGCAAGGCCGCCGGCCAGCCGGTCTACCGGCTCCTCGGCGGCGCCGTGCGCGACGAGGTCGACTACTTCGGCTTCGTCCAGGGCGACACGACCGAGGAGCTCGTGGAGGACGCCCGCGACCTGGCGGCGGAGGGCTACGGAGTCATCTACCTCAAGGTCGGCCGTGGTGACGAGGCCGACGTACGGAACACGGCGGCCGTACGCGAGGTCATCGGCGGTCGTCGCCTCCGACTCGATCCCAACTGCGCCTGGAGCGTACCCGATGCGATCACCATGATCCGCAAGCTGGAGACCTACGACATCGACTGGGTGGAACAGCCGACGACGTTGCTCAGCATCGCCGCGATGCGGCAGGTACGCGAGGCCGTGCGCGTCCCCATCGCCGCCGATCAGGCGGTGTTCACGCCGGCTGATGTCTACGACATCTGCCGGCAGCGCGCCGCCGACGCCATCGTCCTCTCGCCACACGAGGCCGGCGGCCTGTACGCGTTCGGCAAGGCCGCGGCCATCGCCGAGGCGGCCGGCGTGCCGGTCTGCCTGCACGGGCAGGGCGTCTCCGGCATCACCGACTGCGCCCAGCACCATCTCGGCCTGAGCACCGCGAACCTCACCGACGGCAACCAGATCATGCACCAGCTGCTCGTCGAGGACCTGGTGAGTTCGCCGGACCTCACGCCTCGGCAGGGCAAGCTCGGCCTGTTCGATGCACCGGGGCTCGGCGTCGAACTCGACCGTGACGCGGTCGCCCGCGCCGCCGAGCGCTACGAGAGAGGAGCCGCCTCGTGAAGGTCCTGATCGCCGACCAGAAGCTGGTCACGGAGCTCCTCCCCATGGAGGAGGCCATCCCCGTCATGCGCGAGGCGCTCACGATGCTCGCCGGCGGCGACGTCGTCATGCCGCTGCGCTCGATGCTCGCCCTGCCCCAGGGGGACGCCGTCATGGGGCTCATGCCGTCGTACCTGGGGGGGCTCGAGGCGGTCGGCGTCAAGGTGGTCGCCGCCTTCCCCGCCAACTTCGGCACCGAGTACGACACCCACCAGGGAGTCGTGCTCTTCTTCGACACGGAGCGCGGCCTGCTGCGGGCCATCGTCGACGCCACCTCGATCACGGCGCTCCGAACGGCGGCCGTGAGCGGGCTCGTGACGGACCTGCTGGCCAAGCCCGACGCCGGCGACCTCGCGATCATCGGCGCCGGCACGCAGGCGCACACGCACCTGCAGGCCATGCGGGCCGTGCGGCCCGTGCGCCGGGTGCGCGTGTACAGCGTGCCGGCCGAGAGCGCTGCAGAGTTCGCCGAGCGTGAGTCGCGGCTCACAGGACTGCCGGTCGAGGCGATCGAGACCGCCGAGGAGGCGGTCGCCGGCGCCGACCTCATCTGCACGACCACCACCGCCACGGAGCCGGTCGTGCAGGGCGCCTGGGTGAGCCCCGGCGCGCATGTCAACGCGGTCGGCGCCTACACGCCGGCGACCAGGGAGCTCGACTCCGCGCTGGTCGCCCAGGCTCGCCTCTATGCCGACCGGCGCGAGTCGCTGCTGAGCGAGGCCGGCGAGTTCCTCATCCCCAAAGGGGAAGGGCTCATCGGCGACGAGCACATCGTCGGTGAGATCGGCGAGGTGCTCACCGGCAGGGCCCCGGGCCGCACCTCGCCGGACGAGATCACGCTCTTCAAGTCGCTCGGCATCGCGATCGAGGATCTCGCTGCGGCGCACCGCGTCTACGAGATCGCCCGAGAGAAGGATCTCGGCACCTGGGTCGAGATCGGCGGCCTGCACTTCGGCAAAGCCGTGGAGGGATGAGGTGGCAGTAGCGCCCTACCCCGAGTTCTTCAACGACGTCTTCGGACCGGTGATGCAGCCCGGCTCGAGCTCGCACACGGCCGGGCCCTGCCGCCTGGGCCATCTCGCCGGCGACCTGCTCGGGGAACCGGTCGCCAAGGTGCGCGTCGAGCTCGACGAAGAGGGCTCGTTCGCCGGAACGTTCGGCATCATGGCCGAGGACAGGGCCATGGTGGCCGGCGTCCTCGGCTTCCTGCCTGACGATCAGCGGCTCTTCCGCGCCTTCGAGCTGGCCGAGGAGGCCGGCGTGGAGGTGGGCTTCGCGTTCACCGAGCTCACGGAGAGCAAGCATCCGAACGCGGTCAAGTTCATCCTCACCGGCCAGAGCGGTCTGATGGTCGAGCTGGTGGGCGACTCGACCGGCGGCGGGATGGTCGAGACGGTCGCCGTCGACGGGTTTCCCTACCGCACGCTCGGCGACGCCTATGTCCTGCTCGTCCAGGATCCGCAGGAAGCCCTGAGCTCGGAGAAGATCGAGCGGCTCAGGGCCGAACTCCGCGACGTGGTCGACGCGCAGGAGGTGCGCGTCGCCGGCCGCGGGGTCCTGTACGCCTTCGCGTTGCCCGTCGAACCGAACCTCGAGGCGTTGCGCGCGGCGCTCGACGGCGACGTGGCGGTGCTCCGGCTGGCGCTGCTGCGGCCGCTGCTGCCGGTCGTCAGCCGGCCGGACCGCAAGCCGCAGCTGTTCGACACGATGACGCGCTGGCGCGATCTCGCCGCCGAGAACGATGTTCCGCTCTCGGAGGTCGCCGTTCAGTACGAGATGGATGCGTCCGGCTGGCCGCGCGCCTGGGTGGTCGAACGTATGCGCGAGCTCGCCGTCCTCATGCGGCGCCAGACGCGGGCGGTCTACGAAGAGGATGTCGTGGTTCCGCACAGCATGTTCAAGCCGGACTTCGCCGGTCGCTGGGCGACGCACGCGGCAACGCCGGTACGGGTCACCGACGGCGTCACGGCACAGACGATCGAGTACGCCTACGGCGCCGGCGCCGGCATCCCGGGTGTGGAGAACGTCCCCGGGCCGATGGGTGGCGGAGGCGGCTACGTCTACGCCGCCCTCAGCGCCGTGCAGGAGGCTCGCGGCATGAGTGACGACGACGTCCTGCGCGGGCTCTTCGTCGCCGCCGGCGTGGGCGCGATCGCCTACACGCGCACCGAGCCTACCGGCGAAGTGCTAGGCTGTACGGGCGAATCGGGCATGTGCGGCGCGATGGCCGCCGCGGCGATCGTGGAGATGGTCGGCGGGTCTCCCGAGGCGGCGGAGAACGCGGCGTCGCTCGCGCTGCAGGCCTTCACCGGCCTGCCGTGCGATCCCATGCCGGGCGGTCTCAGCCAGCCGTGCCGCAGCCGCATCATGGCGGCTACGTGCATGGCTCATGTCTTCGCCGACCTGGCCTTGGCCGGCCACGAGGCCGTGTTGCCGCTGCACGAGGCCATCGACGTCGCCGATGGCATCGGCCGCGCCCTGCCGCCCGAGCTGCTCTGCACGTCCGAGGGCGGCTGCTGTGCGGCGCCGGCGGCACAGGCCCGCAGGGCCGAGTACGGGCGCTGGTTCGACGAGAGCCGCCCCGAGGACAGGCCTCCGGGCAACCTGATCTGACGACCGAGAGGAGAGCAGCAGCTTGACCGAGGATCTGCAGTACGTCGGGGGGAGCTACCCCGTCCACGACGTGGCCCAGAAGGTGACCGGGGAGCTCATCTATGGCAGCGACTTCAGCGTGCCCGGCATGCTTCACGCCAAGTTGATCCTCAGCACGATCCCACACGGCGTCGTCAGACGGATCGACGCCTCCCGCGCCGAGGCGCTGCCGGGCGTCGTCAAGGTCTTCACCTGCTTCAACTCGCCGATGGACCGCTTCTGCCGGGCGCGCATCCACCCCGGGCAGGACCTCTCACCCCACGACGAGACGCTGTTCAGCGAGCACGTGCGCTTCGTCGGCGACCGCGTCGCTGCTGTGGTGGCGACGAGCATGGCGACCGCGCAGGCGGCTGCAGGGCTCGTTGAGATCGAGTACGAGGCGCTGCCGCCGCTGCTCACCGTCGACGACGCGCTGGCGAGCGAGGACGTTCTGATCCACTCCACAGGCAACATCGCCTACGAGTACGAGGTCGACAAGGGCGAGCGGCCCGACCTCGAGGGCGCCGTGATCGTCTCGTCGGCCACCAGCACGCCGCGCGTGCACCATGCCGCGATCGAGCCGCACGTGTGCATCGCTCAGGGTCACAGCACGGGCGGCATGACCGTCTGGACCACGAGCCAAGGCGTGTACGCAGCGCGTACGGTGATCGCTGAGCTGCTGCAGATGGAGTACCACCGCGTGCGCGTCATCAAGGTCCCGATGGGCGGCTCGTTCGGGGGCAAGACCGAGTACATCATCGAACCCGTCGTCGCTTTTCTGGCTCGCGAGACTCATCGCGCGGTCAAACTCCTTCTCGACCGGGAGGAGTGCATGATCGCCACCATGTCGCGGCCGGCTACGAGGACCTCCATCCGCACCGCATGCACGCCCGAGGGTGAGCTGCTGGACTTCGAGGCGGCGACCACCCTGGACGCCGGCGCCTACGCCTCGAGCACGCCGGACTACTCCATCCACATGACCAAGAAGGTGACCAAGGTCTACCGCGTGCCGCACTATCAGCACCAGAGTCGCGCGGTGCTCACCAACACGCCGGTGGGGGGCGCGGCTCGCGGTTGGGGGGCCCCCGAGATGGCCGCGGCCACCGAGATCCACATGGACCGGGTGGCGGCCGCCCTGCGGCTCGACCCGGTCGAACTGCGTCTCAAGAACATGGTCGAGCCGTTCGACACCGACCTCGTGACCGGCCTGCCGCTCGGCGACGCGCGCATACGCGAGTGCCTCGAGCGCGGCGCCGTGGCCTTCGACTGGGCCACGCGCCGGGCCCGGCCCGCCGGCCGGGGCCGCTTCAGGCGCGGCGTCGGCGTCGCTGCCGGCGCCCACAAGAACGGCATGTTCGGCGCCTTTCCCGAGGCGAGCAACATGTCGCTCAAGATGAACGAGGACGGCACCTTTGAGCTGAACGCCAGCCTGCACGAGGTCGGCTGTGGCATCGTGACGACGATGAAGGTCATCGTCGCCGAGGTGCTTGGCGTGCACCCCGACCGCATCGCCGCCGGCGAGGCCGACACGGCGACGACGCCGTTCGACTACGGCACCTACGGCAGCCGCGTCACCTACGTCGTCGGTGAGTGCGCGCGTGTGACCGCCGAGAAGCTCAAGACGAAGCTCCTGATCGCCGCCGCGGATCTGCTGCAGCTGCCGGTCGAGCGTCTCAGCACCTCGGACGGCGCCGTGAGGGTGCTGGACGACGGGGAGCGCGCGATCGCCTACCGGGACCTCGCGCGCCTCAGCGAGATGCGGCACGTACCGTCGCTCGCCGCGTCGGTGTCGTACTTCGCGGTCTCCAACCCCGCCTCGTACTCGGTGCAGTTCGCCGAGGTCGAGGTCGACTGCGCGACTGGTCTCACGGCGGTCACCGACTTCCTCGCCGTCGCCGACGTGGGGCGGGCCATCAACCGCGGGATGGTCGAGGCGCAATACCAGGGAGCGGTGCAGATGGGCATCGGCTACGCTCTTTATGAGCACCTCGACGTCGACGAGCAAGGCCGCAGCGGCATCGACGGCTTCAAGAACTACCACATCGTCAATGCTCCCGACATGCCGGATGTCCAGGTGCTGCTCGTCGAGCACGAGGGCGACGACGGGCCCTTCGGCGCCAAGAGCGTCGGCGAGATCGCCACGGTGCCTACCGCTCCGGCGGTCGTGAATGCCGTCAACAATGCGCTGGGTACCGAGCTCGCCGATCTGCCGCTGATCCCGGAACGCATCATCGCTGCGCTTCACGAGCCCGAGGAGGTGCCGGCATGCAGCTCCTGCTGACCGTGAACGGCATGGCCCACGAAGTGGAGGCTCGTCCGACGGCACGCCTGCTCGACGTCCTGCGCGACCAGCTCGGGCTGACGGGCACCAAGGAGGGCTGCGCCGAGGGCGAGTGCGGCGCGTGCACAGTGATCGTCGACGGAAGGGCTGTGAACTCCTGCGTGATGCTCGCCGTCCAGGCGCGTGGCAAGAAGATACTGACGGTCGAGGGCCTCGCCGACGATGGCGAGCTCGACCTGCTCCAGCGAAAGTTCGTCGAGTACGGCGCCGTCCAGTGCGGCTACTGCTCGCCGGGCATGCTCATGTCGGCCAAGGCGCTGCTCATGGCGAATCCCGTGCCGTCCGAGCAGGACATCCGCATCGCGCTGGCCGGCAATCTGTGTCGTTGCACCGGCTATACGGCCATCGTCGCCGCCGTGAAGGCCGCGAGCGGTCAGGACGCGACGCCGGCGATCGTGTTGCCGGGCGAGGCCGACGAGCTTGCCGTCGAGGTCAGCACCGACCCAGAGACGTTAGCCGTCGTGGACGAGGTCGTCGAGGCGGCCACGGCCGAGCTGGCGGAGCGTGGGGCCCGGACCCCGAATGAGCTCACGTCTGCCGATCCCGAGGGAGGTGAGTGACGTGTCCGTGACGGAGATCGTGACCCCTGAGGCCATCGACGAGCTGATCGCCGCGCTCGCCGCGGCGACGCCGCGGACCCGGATCCTGGCCGGCGGCACCGATCTGGTGCGCGCCATACGCCGACCCGGCGACGAACCGGACGTGATCATCGACCTCACGGGGCTCGCGGAGCTCTCGTACGTGCGCCTCGACGGGCAGACGCTCCGGGTCGGC
The DNA here is from genome assembly GCA_963695395.1 of uncultured Thermoleophilia bacterium. Lineage (GTDB taxonomy): Bacteria > Actinomycetota > Thermoleophilia > UBA2241 > UBA2241 > CAIXSE01. Next base: position 323,293 of record CAVOGK010000007.1, read on the forward strand.
GCGACGACGACGTTCACAGAGCTCCAGGCGCACCCGCTGGTGCGTGAGCATGCCCTGTGTCTCGGTCTTGCCGCCGCGCAGCTCGGCTCCGCGCAGATCCGCAACATCGGCACCATCGGCGGCAACATCGCCAACGCCTCGGCGTGTGCCGACAGCGCCACGGCGCTCACGGCTCTCGGCGCCGCGGTCACCACCGTGAACGGCGCCGGTGCCCTCAAGGCCCGTCCCATCGGCGAAGTCCTGCTCGGCCCCAACCGGACGAGCATCGCCCAGGACGAGGCGATCACCGAATTCTCCTTCGCCGCACTCGGTCCGGAGCATCGCTCCGCGTTCGCCAAGGTCGGCTCGCGTACGGCCGTCAGTGTCGCGCGGATGAGCGCCGCGCTGGTCGTCCGCTTCGACGCCGCCGCTGGAACGCTCGCCGACGTGCGTGTCGCGCTCGGCGCGGTGGGCGGGGCCGCCTTCCGTGCCGCCGCGCTCGAGCAGACCCTGGAAGGCCGGCCGGCCGACGGAGAGTCTGCACGGTTGTTCGCGGAGGGCTGCGTGGCGGCCGTACAGGATTCCATCCCCGGCCGCTACTCGCTGCCCTACAAGCAGCACGCCGCGGTGGGGCTGGCGTATGACGCCTGGAACGGGCTGGCGCTGATCAGCCCGCCGTGCGAGCCTGCCTGGGTCTAGGGATGTGCGCGCCGCGGCGGAGGCGTCAGGCCGTGGGAGCTGTCTCCGGCTCCGGTGCCGGCGCGCCCTTCAGCTGCAGCGCACGCAGCTCGTCCGGCGGGATGTGGCACTTGTACGTGTGCCCATTGCCTGCGTCCATCTCCGCCGGCTCCTTTTCCACGCAGATGTCGCCGAGGAACCGGTGACAGCGCGTGTGGAAGCGGCAGCCTGAAGGCGGGTCGGTCAGGCTCGGCATGGTGCCGCGCAACGGGACGCGGTCCTTCTGCTCCTCGAAGTCCAGGCGCGGGATGGAGCTGAACAGCGCCTCCGTGTATGGGTGGTGCGGCGGGCTGAACACGTCCGCCGCCGCTCCGACCTCGATGAGATCGGCGAGGTACATCACTCCGATGCGATCAGAGATGTAGCGCACCACAGCGAGATCGTGGCTGATGAACACGTAGGACGTTCGCTCCTTGGTCTGCAGCTCCACGAGGAGGTTGAGGATGCTCGCCTGCACGGAGACGTCGAGCGCCGACGCCGGCTCGTCGCAGATGACCAGGTGCGGGTCGCCGGCGAACGCGCGGGCGATCGCGACGCGCTGCTTCTGGCCGCCGGAGAGCTCGGTCGGCCGCTGGAACAGGAACCTCGGCTCGACGCGTACGTCGGCGGAGAGCTTGTCGACCTTGGCGCGCACGGAGCCTTCCCTGGCGCCGCCCAGCTTGCGAACGGCGCGTGTCAGGATCTGACGCGTGCTCCAGGCCGGATTGAGCGTCGAGTCCGGGTTCTGGAAGACCATCTGGATGGCGCGGAGGGCGTTCTGGGAGCGGCTTCCGGCCTTGGCCTTGAGAAGGCCGCCCTCGAAGGTGATCGTGCCGGAGTCGGGAGGGAGCAGACCCGTGACGCACTTGGCGAGCGTCGTCTTGCCACTGCCCGACTCGCCGACCAGGCCGAAGGTCTCGCCCTTCTTGAGGCTGAGGGAGACGTCGGCGACGGCCGTGAGCTGGTTGCGCCCGTCCTTGAACGTGCGCACGACGCTGTCGATGGCGAGGACGTCGCTCTCGCCGCCCCTCTCCTCGAGGCTGGTCGCCAGCACGGGGGTGGTATGCGGCATCTCAGGCGTCGCGGCGCAGAAGTAGCAGCGCACGTGGCGGTCGGAGTCGCCCAGCGGCACGGCGTGGTGCGGCGAGTAGGCGGCCGGGTCAGGCGGCGTGGCCTCGGCCTCCGCCCGGCCCTTGAAGGCATCGTCGCCGGGCCACGGGAAGAAGTCCGGCTCGCGGCGCTTGCACACCGGCTGCGACATGGGACAGCGCGCAGAGTAGACGCAGCCTTCGAGGGGATCTCCGAGCGCCGGCAGGGTGCCGGGGATCGTCTGCAAGGCTGCGTCCGTCTTGTTCATCCCGAACCGTGGCACGCAGCGCAGGAGTCCCATGGTGTACGGGTGCCGTGGGTCGGTGAAGACCTCCTTGGCCGTTCCCTCTTCGACGAGCCGCCCGGCGTACAGGACGCCGACACGCTCGCAGAGACGCACGACCAGTCCGAGGTTGTGCGTGATCAGCAGGATGGCGGCGTTGATGCGCCCTCGCAACTCCTCGATGAGGTCGAGGATCTCGGCCTCCACGGTGGCGTCGAGGCCGGTGGTCGGTTCGTCGAGGATGAGCAGCTGCGGGTTCACCGCCAGCGCCATGGCGATGACCACGCGCTGCTGCTGGCCACCGGACAGCTCGAACGGATACCGGCGCAGCGTCCCGTCGGGGTCGGGGATGGCGACTCGGCGCAGGCTCTCTCGCGCCTTCTCGAGCGCCGCCTTCTTGTCCAGGCCCTCGTGATAGTGGAAGACCTCGGCGAGCTGGTCGCCGATGCGCATCGCGGGGCTGAGCGCCTGGGTCGGGTCCTGGTAGACCATAGCGACCTTGCCGCCGCGCCACTTGCGCAGCGCCTCCTCGCTCAGCGTGCTGACGTCCTGGCCGTCCACCAACACCCTGCCGTTGTCGAGGGTGCCGTTGGCGGCGAGGTAGCGCATGGCGGCCATCGCCAGCGTGGTCTTGCCGCAGCCGGACTCGCCGACCAGCCCGTAGGCCTCGCCGGGCGCGATCTTGAGGGTGATGCCCTTGAGCACCGGCAGCCTGCGGCCGCGGCGATGGAACGTAACCTCGAGGTCGCTCACGTCGAGGGCGGCGGCGCCGGTCATGGCCGGCTGCTGATTCTCCACGCTGCTCATTTGGAGAACGTCCTCCCCAGTCCATCGGTGATGAGGTTCACGGCCACGACGAGAGACGCCAGTGCAGCCGCAGGGAACATCACGGTCCACGGGGCGATCTGCAGGAAGATGCGCTGGTTGGCGATGGTGAGGCCCCAGTCGGGCGATGGCGGCACCAGTCCGAACCCCAGGAACGACAGCGTGGCGGCGGTGAACACCGCGTAGCCGAGCCGGATGGTGCCCTCGACGACGATCGGCTGCGTGATGTTGGGCAGGATCTCGCGGCCCATGACGAACGCCGAACGCTCGCCGCGCAGACGCGCCGCCATCACGTACTCGCGCTCGCGCTCGCCGATGACCGCCGCCCTGACGGTGCGGGAGACCACGGGAGTGAAGAGCGCGCCGATGGCGACGATGATGATCGCCGTCCCCTTGCCGAACAGCGAGAGGATGAGGATCGACGTGATGATGATCGGCAGCGCGAGGAGCACGTCGATGGCGCGCATGATGATCTCGTCGGTGATGCCCCGGTAGTAGCCGGAGATGAGGCCGATGATGCCGCCCCAGAGCAGGGCGAGCGCCGTGGCCAACGGCGCGATGATGAGCACCGACCGCGCGCCGGCCATCGTGCGGGCGAACACGTCGCGTCCGAGGTCGTCGGTGCCGAACCAGTGGGCCGAGCTCGGTGCCTGAAGGGAGTTGGCGGCGTCCTGCGCGGTGAAACTCTGCGTGACGAACGTGGAGAACAGCGCCATGAACACCCAGAACAGGACGACGACGAGGCCGATCATGAACGTGGGGCTGCGCAGCAGGGCTTTGACGAGGTAGCGCCGTTGCCGCGTCTGCTCCGCCGCCGCCGCCGCGTCGGCCTCGAGTCCCTGCTCCTTGGGGCTGTCGCCGGGGAGCGTGACGTCCTTGTCCGCAGTGGCCGCGTCGGCGCGGAGCTCGAGCATCTCGGGGTCGTCGCCGAGCTGGCCGACCCGGTTCTGCAGGTCGGGCTCGGGCCCGAACGGAGTGTCACGATCGTCGTTCACGTCACCCCCCCATCCGGATGCGTGGGTTGAGGAACGCGACCACGATGTCGGCGATCAGGTTGGCCACCATGTAGACGATGGCTACCAGGAGGACGGCGGCCTCGAGCATCGGGACGTCGTTCGAGAGGGCGGCGTCGACCATGAGCTTGCCGATGCCGGGGTAGACGAACAAGACCTCGATGACGACCAGGCCGCCGATCAGCCAGCCGACCTGGCTGCCGATGACGGTGACGGTGGGGACCATGGCGTTGCGCAGCACGTGCCCGAAGATGACGCGACGACGCGGCAAGCCCTTGAGCACGGCGGTGCGGATGTACGGCATGGAGAGCACCTGTACGGTCCCCACGCGGGCCATGCGCGCGATGTACCCCAGCTCGAGGAACATCAGCGGGATGGCCGGCAGGATGAGGTAGTACAGACGTTCGTAGAACGGCGAGCCCGCTGGCGGCATCGCCGTGACGGGCAGCCACTTGAGCCACACCGCGAAGACGTAGAGGAGCACGATCCCGCTGACGAACTCGGGAATGACCGTCATCGACAGCGAGGAGACCGTGATCGTCCGGTCCAGGGCGCTGTCTCTTCGGAGGCCGGCGAAAACGCCGAGCGCGATGGACGTGGGAACGATGAGGAGGAGTGCGAAGCCGGCGAGGAGGAGGGAGTTCCAGAAGGCCTCGAGGACCAGTGGCCGCACGGGCACCGCCAGCAGCGCCGATTCGCCCCAATCGCCGGTGACGAAGCCGCCTGCCCACGCCCCGTAGCGCACGACCAGCGGCCGGTCGGCGCCGAGCTTTTCGTTGAGCAGCTGGACCTGCTCCTCAGTCGCGTAGGGCCCCAGGATGGAGCGTCCCACGTCGCCGGGCAGCACCTCCGCAAGCGCGAAGATCAGCATCGACGCCAGGATCAGCGTCGGGATCATGAGGAGGAGCCGGCGTCCGATGAGTCGCAGCATCCCGGGGCCCGTACTTCAGTTCGTTTCCGTGATCCGCCTACCTCACGCGGTGGCCATGAAGCACATGCTCAGGTCGCAGTAGAACGAGCCGGGGCCCTGGGCGCCGTACACGTTCTTCTTCTGCGTGCGGAGCTGGGTGATGTAGAACGGCACCATGATCGGGGTGTCGTCCTGCTGGATCCCTGAGAGCTGGGTCGCGAGATCCATGCGGGATGCCTCGTCGGCCGTGGCCTCATACTGGTCGAACGTGTCGACGAAGTCCTTGTTGTCCCAGTGCGACGAGCTCCACACGGCATCCGGCAGCAGCATGGCCGAGGCGTAGATGCCCGGCGCCGGCCGGCTGCCCCACTCCGTGATGGTCATGGCGGCGTTGAGCCACGGCGTGGTGCCGTAGTAGTCGGCGTCGTCGCCTGCGTAGTACGCGTCGTAGCTGAGCTGGTCGAGCTCGACGGTGATGCCGGCCGGCTTGCACTGCTCCTGGATGAGCTGGGCGAGCTGGGGGTTCTCGAGGTACTTGGCGAAGGTGAGCTTGATCTTCATGCCGTCGGCCATGCCGGCCTCGGAGAGCAGTGCCTTGGCCTTGTCGTAGTCCTGAGCACGCTCTTCGGGCAGAGGCGGGCTGCCGGCGAACACCGTCGGATCCCAGAACGTGTCGAAGCCGAGGTTGCTGCGGCTGTCGTACAGGGCCTGGTTGATGGCCACGCGGTCGAGGCTGAAGGCGACGGCCTGGCGGAGCTGCTTGCCGTTGGCGCCGTTCCACGGCTCGACCTTGGTGTTGAAGGCGACCTCGCGGATGCCGGTGCCGGGGTAGATGTCGACGCGCAGGTTGGGATCCTGGAAGAGGGCTTGGGCGCCCTGGAACACGGTCTGCGGCTGGAGGTCTTGGGCGCCCGACTGCAGCTGCAGGTTCTGGGCGGAGTTGTCCTCGACCATGGTGTACTCGGTGGTGTCCAGGTACGGCAGCTGGCGCCCCTGGTCGTCCTTGCCCCAGTAGGTCGGGTTCTTCTTGAACGTGGCTCTCTGCTTGGGCGTGTACTGGTCGAGCATGAACGGGCCGGTGCCGACCGGGTTCTTGACGATGTCGCCCTGGTAGGTCCGCGGCAGGATGGCGGTGTTGTAGTTGCCGGAGGACACCATGTACGGGAAGTCCGCGAACGGCTTGTCCAGGTTGAAATCGACGGTGAGGTCGTCGACGGCTGTGGCGCCGCCGGGCGAGAGCACGCCGTTGAGCTGCGATAGGGCGCCGGAGCCGCTGTCGGGGTCCAGCACGCGCTCCATGCTCGTGATCACGTCCTCGGCGCCGAAGGGACTGCCGTCGTTGAACGTGACGCCTGAGCGGAGCTTGAAGGTCCAGACGTCGACCGTGTCGTTCGGCGTCCAGCTCTCCGCGAGCTTGGGACGCAGCGAGTTGTCGTCGTTGAGGTCGATGAGGTACTCGAGGAACTGGTACACGAGCACGATGCCGCCCTGGTCGTAGATCGTGACCGGGTCGGGATCGGTGATCGGCGCGGGACCGATCCACTTGAGGTTGCCGCCCATCACGGGCTCCGGCATGCCGGACGCGGCCGGCGAGGCCGAGCTGCCGGTGTCGTCGCCGCCGCAGGCCGCAAGCAGCTGTCCGGCTGCCGTCAGCGAGAGACCGAAGACGGACGCCCGGACCAGCAACTGCCGCCTCGTCATCTGCCCCCTGAGGACCTGATCGACCAGATGCTGGCCGTATTCTCTCGTGTACTTCGCGCTAGCCATATCGCTTCTCCCCTTTGACGAAAGCCTGTGGAACGAGCGTTTCTGGCGTTGGCCCAGTGGACGGGCCGCCCCCGACACATCCGGCTCACCATACACACGGATGCCGTGGATGGCAAGACGGAATTGACCAAGCAGTTAGTTGCCAGCCCCCTTTCGACCGCGCAGATGTTCTTCTCAACAGGTGACGCACGGCATTCCATGCGGTCAGCGCCCGTTTCCCCGCCAGATATGCGCTCCACCGCCCCGCGGAACGCTTACCCTTCGCCGGGTTCCTGCCTATTGGTATGTACCACAGGCGTCTATGGTACGCTTCAAACGGCCGCACGGCAATAGTACGCCGCTCGGCACGGAGACCACCGTTGCAGGGTTTCGAGGGGGTGAAGGTGGCGAGCGCGCAGCGCACACCAGAGCGGACGAGCCCGCTGTATCTGTGGCTCGCGTCTCTGCTGCGCGACCAGATCGAGGCAGGGCATCTGGGCGCCCACGGGGCCGTGCCCTCGGAGCGCGCCCTCAGCGAGCGCTACGAGGTCAGCCGCATGACCGCCCGGCACGCGCTCGAGACGCTCACGCTCGAGGGCTACCTGTACCGCCACCCCCGGCGGGGGACGTTCGTGGCCGAGCCCCGGCTGCGCTTCAGCGTCGGCAGCTTCACGCACAACATGACGGAGGCCGACCGCACGCCGGGCACGAAGATCCTCGCGGTCGCCACGGTCGATCCGGACCCCGTGGCGGCGGAGCTGCTGGGCGTGCCGGCGGGCGAAAAGGTGCACGTGCTCCAGCGGCTGCGGACGGCGGTCGGCGAGCCGATCGCCATCGAGAACATCCAGCTCTCCGCGGCGCGGTTCCCCGATCTGCTCGAGCACGACCTGGCGGGCTCGCTCTGGGTGCTCCTCCGGGCGCTGTACGACGTGCACCCGGCGAAGGCCGACGCGCGGGTGGTCGCGGTCACGTTGGACAAGTTCGAGGCCGAGACCCTCGAGGTGAAGGCGGGGAGCCCCGCGATCGTGCTCACACGAACGGTCTACGACACCGAGGACGCCGTCGTCGAGCTCGCGCGCGACGTCTACCGCGGGGACCGGACCGAGTTCTCGGTGACGGCGCCCGTCGAGGACAGCGGCGGGTAGGCCCGGCGCGGGACCTCAGTCGAGCCGCACGCCCTGCCGCTTCAGTTCGGCCTGCACGTGCGCGACGTCGACCGCGCCGGTGGTGCGACCGTTCGTCAGGGACACGGCCGCCGCCACGCCGGCGGCCTGTCCGGTCACCGTGCAGCACATCATGCCGCGTGTGGCCGCGTGGGAGATCTTGTCGCCGGCCACGCAGCGGCCGGCGACCAGCAGGTTGTCGATCTCTCTCGGGACGAGGATCCCGTAGGGCACCTGGAAGTAGCGGCCTGTGGTGGGCAGGATGAGGCGGCTGTAGCCGTCCACGAATTCGGGGCAGATGCCGACGGAGTCGTCGAAGCGCGCCTCCCCGCAGACGTCCTCACCGGTGAGGTCGTAGCGGCCGCGGATCTTGCGCGAGTCGCGGGTCCCGAGAGTCATGGCGAAGGTGCGCAGCCGGGCGCGCTCGAAGCCGGGGGCGTAGCGGCGCAGCGCCTCGATCGCCAGCATCGCCTGCCGCCGTCCCTCGATCTCCGCGCGCGTCAGGTCACGCACGTCGGTGCAGTCGTAGCCCTTCATCACGACCATGTTCAGGTAGGTCGCCTCGCCTTCGTCCGTCAGCCGACCCCACGTGCCGCCGATGCTGTTGACGCTCTCGGGGATGAGGCCGTCCCGGCGCGCCGCGTCGAACGGCTCCTGAAGGTACGGGCTGAAGAGCTGGTCCTCCTTGCCGGAGGTCTCCGTGCTCCAGCACCGTCCCCAGTCGCCATAGGTGGGCGATGTCTCCGCTACGTAGTCCAGGAAGCGCTGCTTGTCTACGCCGGAGCACGAGAAGACCACAGTGACGCCCATCATCTGGTCGACCGGGGTCTTTCGATACGGCGCCCCTCCGCGAAAGGCCAGGTCGGCGTCGCCGGTCGCGTCGATGACGCGCCTCGCCAGTACCGCCTGCCGCCCCGACTTGCTCTCGGTGATGACGCCGGTGACGACGCCCCCGTCGACGATCGGCTCGACCGCCGGGCAGTGCAGCAACGGCTCCACCCCCGCCCCCTGCACCAGTTCGTCGGCGACGACCTTGAACAGCTCAGGGTCGAGCGCCTCGCTCTCCGATTGCGACTCCGGCTGCGAGGCTCCCGCGGCTCTCGCACGCTGTTCGAACTCGACGCCGATGCCTTCGGCGTCCACGGTGCCCTCGTGCCGGTACCAGGCGATCGTCTCGACGCCCACCTGCGTGATCACGCCGCCGAAGCAGCCGTAGCGGTCGACGAGCGTCGTGTGGGCGCCGGCCCGCGCCGAGGCGACCGCCGCGGCGAGCCCGCCGGGTCCGCCGCCGACGACGAGGACGTCTGTCTCGTGCACGACGGGCGTCGCCCTCGGCGCTTCCGTGATGTGTCTCATGGAGATCTCCCGTGGCGCGTGGCGCGCCCGCATCCGGCGTCACGCGGATCCCGTCCGCGCCCTTTCTTGACAGAGTATGGCACAGCGGTCATGGTACATACCAGACGCGTGGTACATACCAACTTGCACATGAGGGAGTGAGACGTGATGGGGCGAGCGGCGGACGGAGCGGCCGGGGCCGACAGCATCAAGACCATCGTCCCGCCGGCAGGGATCGGCGTGACCCGGCGGTCGGCGCCCAAGGACACCCGCAGACGCCAGCTTCGCCGTCTGGCGGGCGAGCACTTCGACGTGCTCGTCGTCGGCGGCGGGGTCACCGGCTGCGGCGTCGCTCTCGACGCGGCCAGCCGCGGCCTGTCCGTCGCGCTCGTCGAGAAGCGGGACTTCGCCGCCGGCACGTCGAGCAGATCGAGCAAGCTGATCCACGGGGGCCTGCGCTACCTGGAGCAGCTCGACATCGGACTGGTGCGCGAAGCGCTCCACGAGCGGCGGCTGCTGGTGGAGACGCTCGCCCCCCACCTGGTGCACCCCACGCCCTTTCTCTTCCCGCTCGAGCACGGTCTGCGCGACCGCGCGTTCATGGGCGCGGGCCTCCTCCTGTACGACGCGCTCGCGGGCATGAGGCCGGCGATGCCTCGCCACCGCCATCTCTCGCGCGGCGCGTGTCTTCGTGCGGTGCCGTCCCTTCGCGACGACGCCCTGACCGGAGGCATCCGCTACTTCGACGCGCAAGTGGACGACGCCCGGTTCGCCGTCACCTTGGCCCGCACGGCCTTCGAGCACGGCGCCGCCTGCGTGTCGGCCATCGAGGTCTCGGGGTTCTTGCGCAGTGGCGAGCGGATCGTCGGCGTCCGCGCCGTCGACCTCGAGAAGGGCGACGAGCTCGAGATCAGCGCTCGGGTCATCATCAACGCCACCGGCGTCTGGACGACCGAGCTGGAGCGCCTTGCCGGCGTCCGGGACCCTCTCATCGTCCGGCCGTCGAAGGGCGTCCATGTCGTCGTGCCCAAGGCGTGCATCGACTCCGACCTCGCGCTCATCCTGCCCACGGAGAAGAGCGTGCTGTTCGTCTTGCCCTGGGGCGACCACTGGATCATCGGGACGACCGATACCGACTGGGAACACGGGCTGGACCACCCGTCCGCCACGCGCGCCGACATCGACTACCTCCTCGGTCACGTCAATGCCATCCTGCGGGTCCCGCTGACGCTCGCGGACATCACGGGCGTGTACGTGGGCTTGCGTCCGCTGGTGAGCGACGGGTCCAAGGACACCGCGGCCATCTCCCGGGAGCACACCGTGCGCCGGGGTGCGCCGGGGCTCGTGAGCATCGCCGGCGGCAAGTACACCACGTACCGCATCATGGCCAGGGACGCGGTCGACGTGGCTGCCCGCGAGCTGCCCTTCGCGGTCGCCCCGAGCCGCACCGAGCAGCTCCCGCTGCTGGGCGCCGTGGGCTGCGCCCAGGCGATGAGCAGGGCGCGGCTGCATCGCGGCGCCGCGCAGCTCACCGAGGAGCAGGTGGGACATCTCGTCGGCCGGTATGGGTCGCTCGCGCTGAGCGTGCTCGACTTGATCGCCGGCGAGCCGGACCTCGCCGCTCCGCTGGCCGGAGCGGAGGAGTACCTGGCCGCCGAGGTTCGCTATGCGGTGCTGTACGAAGGTGCGCTGCACGTCGACGACGTGCTCACGCGCCGCACGCACGTCGCCTTCGAGGCTCCCGACAGGGGCCGGGAGGCGGTCGCGGACGTGTCCCGGCTCATGGCCACGGCTCTCGGCTGGCCTGCGGACGTCGCCCAAGGCGAGGTCGCGCACTATCTGGCGAGGCTCGATGCCGAGGCGCAGGCGCAGGCGATGCTCGACGACGCCGCGTCGGATGCGGCGCGGTCGCCGGTACGGGACGTGCGACTCCGGGACGAATAGCCGGCCCGCGACGGTCGCGGCGCGACCGCCTCGCGGGGGGGCTCAGGCCTCGGCGGCCGGCGGCACGAGCACGTACTTGCCCACGTGCCGCTTCTCGAGGAAGGCCGCCTGCGCCTCGCCGATGCGCTCGAGCGGCCAGGTCGCCGCGACCGGTGGCCGCAGCTCGCCCCGCTCGAGGAGGCCGATCAGCGCCGGGAAGACGGGTTCGTCCCACGCGGTGCAGCCGATCAGCGTGAGGTCGCGCAGGTAGAAGGTGCGCTTGTCGAAGCCGACGACCGGGCCGGCGATGGCGCCCGACGAGACGTAACGCCCGCCGGGGCGCAGGGTCGTGAGGAGTGCGTCCAAGCCGGCGCCCGAGACGTTGTCGACGACCACGTCGACCGACCGCTCGCCGAGGGCGCCGGCGAGGTCGGCGTCACGGTCGAGGACGCTGCCGGCGCCGAGCGCCAGCACCTGCTGCGCTTTGTCGGCGCCGGCGACCGCCGTGACCTCGGCGCCGCGCAGCCGCGCGAGCTGCACCGCGGCGGAGCCGACGCCGCCGGAGGCGCCGGTGACGAGGACGCGCTGCCCGTCGCGGACGCCGGCGCGCCACAGCATGTTCTCGGCGGTCCCGTAGGCGCAGGGGATCGCGCCCAGCTCGACGTCGCTCAGGGCGCTCTGGACCGGGAAGACCTCCGCCGCCGGGACGCGCACGAACTGGGCGAAGGCGCCGTCGAAGTCGGAGCCCATCCAGACGTTCTCCAGAGACGCGAAGCCGCGCGGGCGCATGCAGGGGCGGACGAGGACGCGCCTCCCGACGAGGCCGTCATCACCACCGGGGCCGACCTCGGCGACGCGGCCGCAGCAGTCAGTGCCCTGGATGAAGGGGAACGGCGTCGGGGCGTCCCAGCCGCCGTCCTCTCGCTGGACGGCCTCCGTCCCCTGGGTCTGCGCGTCGCCCTCCGTGCTCTCTTCCACGGCGGCCGAGTACCAGCCGAGGCGCGTGTTGATCTCGGTGTTGTTGACGCCCGCGGCGAGGACCCGGACGAGGACCTCGCCTTCTCCGGGCTCAGGCCGGCGCACCTCGCGGTACGCGAGCTTGTCCGGCCCGCCGTTCCCGGTGGTGACCACGGCGAGCATCGCCGGCGCCCCCGGCGCCGTGTCGAACCGGTCCGGATCGATCGCCGTCTGGCGGCGGATCACCTCGTCCGCAGAGCTCATCGCGACCTCCGCTCTCGCGTGTGTGCGGGGTCCGGCCGCCGGGGCTAGAGCCGGACGTCCAGAGACAGCCTCGCCAGCGTCGCCTCCGTCGGCACGCCGTCCTCGTCCCAGCCGCGGAGCCGGTAGTACTCGTCGAGGGCGGCGCGGAACTCCTCGGCGCTCACCGTCTTGCCCGCCGCGGCGCCGTCGGGATGGGGGACGTCGAGGATCGCCGGCAGGCGGTCGTGGTCGCGCCCGAAACCTTCGCGCAGGTTGAGGAGGCGGCCGAGGTTCCAGATCCGCGCCCCGGTCGTCATCATCTCCTCGTGCGTGACCTCGCGTCCCCAGAGATGGCGGAGGTGCACGCCGATGAAGTCGGTGTCGAGGTACATGTTGGCGCACCAGACGCCGGTCCAGGCGAGGGCGCTGAAGTCCTGCTGGTCGGCGACCAGCTGGGGCTTGCCCTCCAGGGAGTCGGCCGGCGCCTCGCCGCCGAGGATGTCGTCGGCGGCCGTGAAGGCGCGCATGTGGCAGGCGCCCCGGTCGGAGGTCGCGTAGCCGAGGCCCATGCCGAAGGTACCGCGCGGGTCGTAGGACGGCAGCTCGAGGCCCTTGATGTGGGGAGCGAGCTCCGGCCGGCCCTTGAGCGCGGCGAGATCACGGGCGCCGAGCGCCAGCTCGGCGCCCCAGCCCTCGCGGGCGGCGATCAGGCCGGGCGCCGCGAGGTAGTCGGCGGTGTCGCCGAAGGCGAGGCCGTAGTCGGCGGCGCCCTTCTCGCAGAGGTCCATGGCGAGCGCCACCACGGCGCCCGTCGACATGGTGTCCAGGCCGACCTCGTCGCAGGCGCGGTTGAAGGCGGCGATCGCCGCGAGGTCGCCGACGCCGCAGTTGGCGCCACAGAGGCCGAGCGTCTCGAACTCCGGCCCCTCGCAGACGTGCTCGCCGAACTGGTGCACCTGCCGGCAGGCGAGCGGGCACTGGGTGCAGGCGCGGATCTTGGTGCGTACCTTCAGCAGCTGGGCGGAGTCGATGCGTCCGGCTTCCTCGAACTGCCCGGAGCGCCAGTTGCGCGTCGGCAGGGCGCCGGCGGCGTTGACGAGGTCGACGAGGAAGGGCGTGCCCTCCTCGTAGGTCCAGGCGTTGTCGGCGGTGAGGATGCGCTCGTTCTGGAGGTCGAGCATGTCGCGCGCGAAGGCGGCGGCGTCGCCGACGGCGACGGCCCCGGTGCCGCGCACCACGACCGCCTTGAGGTTCTTGCTGCCCATCACGGCGCCGGCGCCGCCGCGGCCGGCCTTGTGGTACTGGTCGGTCGAGAGGCAGGCGAAGGGCACCAGGTTCTCGCCGGCGGGGCCCGTGGAGAGGACCTTGTGACGCGGGCCCATCTCCTCGCGCACGAGCTGCTCGAGGGCGGCGGTCTCGAGGCCCCAGAAGCGGCCCTCGGCCGGCAGGAAGTCGACGCGCTCGTCCTCGACGAGCACGAGGACCGGGTGCGGCGCCCTGCCGGTGACGACGACCACGTCGTAGCCGGCGAACTTGAGCTCGGGCGCGAACGAGCCGCCGACGTAGGAGTCGAGCAGCGTGCCGGTCGCCGGGCTCTTGCAGCCGACGGCGAGGCGCGAGCAGGTGGCCGCGGCGGTGCCGGCGAACGGCCCGCTGGCCAGGATCAGCGGGTTCTCCGGCGCGAGCGCGTCGGTGCCGGGCGCGAGCTCCTCGAAGAGGTAGCGGAAGAGGAGGCCCTTGCCGCCCAGATACAGACGGGCCCACTCCGTGTCGAGGGGCTCGACCGTCGCCTCAAGGCGGGTCAGGTCGAGCCTCAGTACGCGTCCGGTGTAGAAGTCCACGTGTCCCCTCAATGCCGTCCTGGCCCGGGTCATAGTCCTTCCCCGGGGCCCGTGATACAATCCCTCGGTCGACTAATCGACCGGTCAATTAGCGCACCCATTGCACAGTGGCCGGGAGGGGATGTCAAGCCGAGCCCGGCGCCGCGCCGGGCGGAGGGAGGCGAGGGACCGGTGACGGCAGGCGCTCGGTCAGGAGCCACCCGGGGCTCGGACCGGGGTACCCTCGCTGCCGACCTGCCCCTCGCGTTCGAGGACCCCCTCAAGTCTCTCCCGCAGACGGCGCGCAACCTGCTCATCGCCGCCAAGGAGATCATCGCCGACGAGGGCTTCGAGGCGCTCACGCTCAAGGCCGTGAGCGAGCGCGCCGGGGAGAACAAGGCGATGGTCTCTTACTACTTCGACAACAAGGCCGGCCTCGTCTCCGCCGTCCTCGACTCGGTCATCCACGACGAGTACCTCGATTCGCGCGACCGCATGAAGGACGTCGTCGACGGCGAGCGCATCCCTCGGCTGGTCGAGGAGATGCGGCGCATGGCCGCCGCCGTGGAGGACTTCGAGGTCTTCTTCGAGTTGCTGCCGCACGTCCTGCGCGACGAAGCGCTCCGCCGCCGGATGGTACTGCTGTTCCGCTGGTACTGGAACATGAAGCTCGACTGGCTGGGCGTGAAGGACGGAGCCGCCGCGCTGGCCGACCCGGACCTGCTCGGCCTCGCCCAGCTCCTGAGCGCCGTCATCGACGGCCTCGCCATCCAGGCCGCCGTCGACCCCAAGGTGGACCTCGCCAACCCCTACCGGGTGCTCACGCGCATGCTCGAGTCCGTGGAGCTCGAGATCGCTCCAGGGCTGAGCTACCTCAGGCAGTAGGCGTCCAGCTGCCGCCGCACCACCGGGTCCAGATCGTCGGGCGGCTCGTAGGCATCCAGGAGCTCGGTCACCCGTGCGGCCGCGGCCTCGGCGAGGTCGCGGCCACCTGCGGCCCGCCACGTCTCGAACGGCGCCCGGTTCATGATCGTCCGCCGGGCGCCGTCGCGCGCGTGACGCCGCGTGTGCGCGTGGCCGAGCACCGTGCCTCCGGGGCCCGTGGCCGCCATCACGTCGAGGGCGAGCGTCTCGTCGTCGACCTCGATCGGCCGCCGCGCGATGCGCAGGGCGCTGAGCACCTCGTCGTCGATGACGAACTTGTCCGGTGAGAAGCAGTTGAACGACGAGAGGATGCCGGCCGCGTGCAGCACGTACTGTGCGCCGGTGCGCAGCACGGTGTCGATCGCCAGCGCCGACTCGATGCCGGCCTGCGCGTCCGGCAGGTGGGCGTCGGTGAGGGAGCCGCCGGCGCGGACCGGGACGCCCAGCCAGTGGCCCAGCTGCACCGTGGCCTCCATGAGCGACCAGTACGCCGGCGCGCCGATCATGAGCGCGCCGCTCTGCATCGAGGAGAGCGACGACGTGCCGCCGTACAGGAACGGCGTCCCGGGGTTGGCCAGCTGCGTCAGCACGAGGCCGACGAGCAGCTCCGCATGCTGCACGGCGAGGAGGCCGGCCAGGGTGAGCGGCGCGGTGGTGCCGCCCATGGCGCAGACGGCGACGAGCACGGGCTGGCCGAGGCGCGCCAGACGAAGCGCCACCTGCGCACCGTCCGCCGAGAACTGCAGCGGCGACGTGGTGTTGATCACCGACCAGAGGCGCGGCTGCCGGTGCCACTCCGCGCCGTGCAGGATCTCGAGGACGTCGGTGGCCACCCGGAACTCCGCCAGAGACGTGACCGTGTACCGGCAGTTCTTGTCGCTGGCGGTGGCGTGCAGGTGGGCGACGACTCTCGGCCGCTGCTCCTCGGGGACGTCGTTCGGCTCGACGCTGTAGCCGAGCACGTCGATGTTGGGCGAGAGGTGGGCGAGCGCAACCGCCGTGCGCAGGTCGGCGAGCGTACCGGGCCGGTATTCGCCGCCGCTCAGGACGAACGGCGGCCCGGAGGCGCTCGCCAGCACGGCCGGCTCGCCCAGCCCGACGTGCAGGTCGAGCTCCGGACGGCGCCCGGCGACCGTGTAGCGGGCCGGCACCGTCGCGCGCGCCCGCTCGACGAGCTCGTCGCCAAAGCGCGCCCGAGCTCCGTCCACGCGCGCGCCGTTCGCCTTGAGGAGCGCGAGCGCCTCGGGGTCGAGGACGGCGCAGCCGACCTCGGCGAGCAGCTTGAGGGCTGCCTCGTGGATCTGCAGGCAGCCCCGCTCATCGAGGACGGCCCGGGCCGATGCGTTCACGCTGTCTCCCCCGCGCCGGTGCCGGCGTCCTACTTGCCGGCCGCGACGTAGGCGTCGACCAGCTCATCCATCGTCTGCTTCATCTCGGCGCTGAGCGGCTCCGGCTGGTGGTTCGTCATGATGTCCACCAGCTTGCGATGGGCCTTCTCGGTGGCGTCCAGCGAGCCGGCGGCCTCCCAGTTCGTCTGGGTGCTGCGGTTGAGGATCGTCGGCCGCCACTGCAGGTTCCGCACGTGCCGCTTGGTGTGCTTCTGGCCGCAGGAAGTCTCCGCC
Source organism: uncultured Thermoleophilia bacterium (assembly GCA_963695395.1). Taxonomy (GTDB): domain Bacteria; phylum Actinomycetota; class Thermoleophilia; order UBA2241; family UBA2241; genus CAIXSE01. The sequence goes on from CAVOGK010000007.1 coordinate 339,842, forward strand.
TTGGCCGACCGCGGCGATGGTGTCGAGCGCCAGCGTCTCCTCGGTGACCTCGATGCCCTCGAGCACGCGCCGGTTCATCGCGATGACCTCGTCGGTGAGCACGACGAGCTCGCCGGCGCCGGTGAGGCCGAAGTCGAGGTAGCCGATGTCGTGGTTGAGGTTGGAGCCGGCCTGCATGGAGAGCAGCGTGAGCTCGGTGATGTCGATGCCGGCGTTGGCGTCGACGCACTGCGAGTCGCTGGTGCCGGCGTAGCCCCAGTTGGGGATGTCCATCCACTTGGCCATCTCGGTGATGCCGAGGTAGGTGGTGTAGTACTCGGCCGAGTTGTAGAGCGCCTGCACGGTGTTCATGTCGAGCTTGACCGGGCCCATGCCGGTGAGCAGCGGCGAGCCCGGACGGCGCAGCTGATGGATGACGACGCCGAAGAGCGACTCGGCCACGGCCTGCACGATGTGGCCGGCGTGGGTGATCGGCGCGGTGGCGCCGGCGATCGGCGCCGGCGAGTAGATGAGCGGGATGCCCCAGTCGGCGCAGAACAGCAGCTTGTCCAGGACCTCGGGGGCGTGCTGCAGCGGGCTGACGGGCTCGCCGTAGTGGATGAAGTACGGCCTCGCGCGCAACTCTTCCGCGCCGCCGCGGAAGGCGCAGGCGATCTTCCACATGACCTCGATGTCGTCCTTCGCAGCGGCGGTCATGACCATCGGCTTGGTCGTGTTGCTGACCATGACGCGGTAGCACTCGAGGTAGGAGGCGTAGGCCTCGATGTCGTGCGGGTGGGCGGCCGACATGATGAAGTCGATGTTCGGCAGGCCGTCGCACAGGTGGGCCATGCGCGCCGTGTCGGCGAGCACGCTTGGGCGCCGCTCGCGGGTCTCGAAGTCGTAGATGCTCATGAGGTCCGAGCCGGTGCCGAAGTACGAGTTGCGGCCGCCGAGCTCCATGGCGGGCTCGCCGTTGCGATCGAACACGGGGATCATCGACGGGACGGTGGCGCGAGCAGCGTCGACGGCCTCGCGCGGGATCCTGACGAGATCCTCGCCCTCGACGGTCGCGCCGGCGCCCTTGACGAGGATCTCGCGCGCCTCGGCATGCGGGACCGTCATGCCGATCTCGGCGATGATCGTGAGCGCGGCGTCGTAGATCATCCGGCACTTCTCGTCCGACAGCATCTTGAGGCGGCTCTCGAGCACGGACGTGGGCAGGTCGGTCATCGCGGTGTCTCCTTGGGGGGTCTCATGGCTCTGTGGGATCTGTCGACTCGATGAAGGTCTTGAACGCGCCGAGGCCTTCCTCGATCTGCGCGGTGGTGACGCCAGAATACGCCAGACGGAGATGGTATCCGGTCTCGTCCGGCAGTGCCTTCCCGAAGTGCAGGCGGGTGCAGAAGGACACGCCGGTCTTGTCGAGGAGCAGGCGGCGGAAGTCCTCGTGGCCGGCGCAGCCGGTCGCGCGGACGGCGCCCGCCACGTCCGGGTACAGGTAGAAGGTCGACTCCGGTGTGTGACAGCGGACGCCGGGCGTCTCGTTCAGCAGCCGCAGCGCCGCGTCACGACGACCCTTGAGGCGGGCCATCATGTCGCGCGGCCCGCTCTGGTCGCCGGTGATGGCCTCCAGGGCGCCGTACTGGGCGAAGTGGTTGGGGCACGACTCCACGTTGACGTTGAGCCGCGTGATGATGTCGATGATCGGCGCAGGCCCGATCGCGGCGCCCAGACGCCAGCCGGTCATCGCGTACTTCTTGCTGAACGTGTAGAGGATGACAGTGCGCTCCTGCATGCCGGGGCGCGAGACGAGCGATCGGCTGACGCCCTGGAAGCGCACGTCGAAGTAGGCCTCGTCGCTGAGCACGAGCAGGTCGTGCCGGAGCGCGATCTCGGCGATGCGGTCGAGCTCCTCGGCGGTGCACTCGGCGGCCGTGGGGTTGTGCAGGTCGTTGAGGATGAGCAGGCGCGTCCGCGGCGTGATGCGCCGCTCGATCGCGTCGATGTCGATCGTGTAGCGGTCACCGTCGTCGACGTAGCCGTAGGGCACGGCGACCCCGCCGAGGAACTCGATGAACGAGCTGTAGATCGGGAAGCCGGGGTCGGGATAGAGGACCTCGTCGCCCGTGTTCATGGCGCGCAAGCAGGAACTTGCCGATCACCGGCTTGCCGCCCGGCTGCACCGACACGTTGTCGGCGGCGTAGGTCGACGCCGCGGGCGGCGCCGACGTCGGCGGCCAGCGCCTCGCGCAGCGGCGCGATGCCGGCGTTGGCGCAGTACGTCGTCTTGCCGTCGCGGATGGCCTGGTTCATCGCCGCGACGATCGGTTCGGCCGTCGGGATGTTCAGGTCGCCCAGGTGGAACGGGTAGATGGTCTTGCCCTGCGCGGCGAGCGCGGCCGCCTCGGCCGAGACGGCGAAGACCGTCTCGGTGCCGAGCCGCGCGACCCGGTCCGCCGGCGTGAAGCCGGTGTGCCCTGTGGCGCGGCGAGTCGGTCAGTGAGAGCATGCATGGCGATGTCCTGCGGTGGCCCGCGCCTCAGCTCGCGCCGTCGGCCCAGGAGGCGAACTTCTCCCGCTCCCCCTCGAGCATGCGGTAGCAGTGCTCCTCCTCGGGGAAGGCGCCGCCGCGCACGTCGCTGACGTACTCGCCGAGCGCCGCCGTCGAGACGGCGGCCAGGTCGGCGTACTTCTTCACGAACTTGGGCGTGAAGGCGGCGAAGGTGCCGAGCACGTCGCTGACGATGAGCAGCTGGCCGTCGACGTCGGCGCCGGCGCCGATGCCGAGCACCGGGATGGGCAGCTCGGCGCGGATGAAGCCGGCGACCTCGGGGGGCACCGCCTCGACGAGCAGCAGCTGCACGCCGGCCGCGTGCAGGGCGCGGGCGTCTTCGACCACCAGCTTGGCGGACTCGAGCGTGCGCCCCTGGGCCTTGTGGCCGCCGAGCTGGCCGGAGGACTGCGGGGTGAGGCCGATGTGGCCGCAGACGGCGACGCCGGCGTCGAGGATGGCGCGCACGCGGGAGACGGTGCGCACGCCGCCCTCGAGCTTGATGGCGTCGACGTTGGCCTCCTTGAGGAAGCGGATCGCGTTGCTGACCGCGTCCTCGTCCGAGGCCTGGTAGCTGCCCAGGGGCATGTCGCCGACGACGAACGTGTCCGGGGCGCCGCGGCGCACCGCCTCGGCGTGCACGATGCACTGGTCCATGGTCACGGGCACGGTGCCGGCGTAGCCGTAGACGCACATGCCGAGCGAGTCGCCGACGAGGATCATGTCGACGCCGGCGGCCTCCTCGAAGCTGGCCGTGGGGTAGTCGTAGGCGGTGAGCCAGGCGATCTGCTCGCCGGCGCGCTTCATCTGGTGCAGGTCGAAGAGACCTTTCTTTGCGGGCATGGGTGGAACCTCCTGTACAGGGGGTCGTCGCGGCGATGCAGCCGCCGACTACTCCTCGGGACGATCGGCCAGCCGTCGTCCGGCATGGGCTCCGCCATGACGAGCATGGTCTCCAGGTTCATGACGCCGGGGATGCGCGGCGATGTCGACGCGGATGAGCTGCCCGAGGTGGTCGAGGTCGCGCAGCGCCAGCTCGACGACCATGTCGAACTGGCCGGTCACGTGGTAGCAGGCGCGGACGCCCGGGACCTCCTTGATGCCCTTCTCGAACTCGCGGATGGACTCCTCGCTGTGCTCGCGCAGACGGGCGACCACGAGGGCGCGCACGGTGATGCCGAGGGCGGCGGGGTCGATGACGGCGCGGTAGCCGCGGATCGCTCCGCTGCGCTCGAGCCCGCGGACCCGGCCGAGCATCGCCGACGGCGAGAGGCCGAGCTTGCGCGCCAGCGCGAGGTTGGACATGCGTCCGTCCTCCTGCAGGGCCAGGAGCACTTCACGGTCGAGGGAGTCCACACCGAGCCCTGTCACGCGAGGGAACTCTCAGCACAGGTTCGCCCCGCAGGCAATCCGGCACGCTTGTCGGTGATCATCATCTCGCAAATCCCTGACGATGAACATCCTACAATCGGTTTCGGCTACCTGTAAACACTTCGCTCGTCCGCCAGATGTCAGGCGACTGGCGGGTGGCCGCGAATGATCGTACAGAGAACGATTGGCGAATGTTGGCTTGTCGAGTTGGCGGAATGCCAGACCACTCGCTTCTTCTACGCCTGCCATCGGGACGATGAAGCAGTGCGGGCCCAAATGCGTCACCAAACCAAGGTCGACCGGAGCTTGGAAGGCCCAACTGCTGCAGAGATATCCTGCGGTCCCGGCAGCAAGAGCTGGGCCACGGCTGAGGCGAGAGGCAATTCGGCGATCCGGTCGAGCATTGACAAATATGGTATATTCCGAATGTCGACAGTAGGACGTCCCTGTGAGGTGAGCAGCATGGCCAATGAAGCGCAATCCTCAGACGACCAGGAGCGTTTGGGGCCTGCTACATCGACCCTGTGCGTGTGGGCGGGCGAGGAGGAAGCGCATGCGCACGGCGCGACGCAAGTCCCCATCATCTACAGTGCCGGCTTCGGCTACCCTGACGTGGACGAATGGCTGGACGTCGTCCATGGCCGCACCCCAGGCTACATATACAGCCGGAACACCAACCCCACGCTGCATGCCTTCGAGGAAAAGATCAGAATCCTCGAAGGAGGGGAGGCGTCCACCAGCTTCGCCACGGGCATGGCGGCAATCAGCAACACTCTCTTTGCGCTGCTGTCGCCCGGCGATCGCGTGGTCTCCGCCAAGGATGCGTACGGTGCCACCACCCTACATTTCATTCATCTACTCACGCGGCTAGGAGTCGAGTGCGAGATTTGCGAGACGACCGACCATGGGCACCTCGAGACCGCCATAGCGCAGGGCTGCAGGGTTGTCTACCTCGAAACGCCGACCAACCCAACGCTCAAACTCATGGACATCGCCCGCTTGGCGGCTGTGGCCCATGATGTCGGCGCCACTGTAGTCGTCGACAACACCTTCGCCACTCCGGTCAACCAGCGCCCGCTCGCGCTGGGCGCGGACCTCGTTTTGCACAGCGCGACCAAGTTCCTTAGCGGTCACGCCGACGTGCTCGGCGGCGCACTCTGCGGCGATTCGCAGCTGGTCGAGAAGGTGTTCCACTACCGCGAGATCACTGGCGCTACCCTCGATGTCATGTCCGCCTACTTGCTCATCCGAGGCATGAAGACACTCGCACTTCGCGTGCGCCAGCAGAACGAGAGCGCACTCCGTATCGCAGAGTGGCTCCAGAGGCAGCCGAGTGTGAGCGTTGTCAACTACCCCGGGCTCGAATCGCACCAGCAACACGATATTGCCCGGCGCCAGATGAGCGGCTTTGGCGGGGTTCTCAGCTTCGGACTGGATGGCGGGTTCGAAGCGGTCAAGTCGGTGCTGCCGCGGCTTCGCCTCGCCCACCGCGCCGCCAACCTCGGCGCGGTGGAGACCATCGCCGGAGTGCCGGCGACGACGAGCCACGTCGAGTGTACGCATGAGGAGCGCGCCGCAATGGGCATCCCCGAGGGTCTGATCCGCTACTCTGTCGGGGTTGAGGACGCGCACGACCTGATCGCCGACCTCGCGCAGGCACTCGAAGTCGTCTGAATGTCGGATGCGGAATCGCCGAAGAGGTGGTCGTCGAGGAGGCCCACGGCGAGCATTGTGCTACCCCCATGCCAGATATCGGTGGGGAGAGAACAAGGCACGACTTCCATGCGCTCCCAAGTCCCTCAGCGATACTCGCACGGGCCTCGGTCCCCCCGCCGTCGGCCCCTTTCGCCTCCGACGCGGCGTGCGCCCCATCTACCGTTCTCCCCAGCGTGCGCCGCGTCGGCTGGACGCCCAAATGTCGCGTCGAGGAGAGCGACTCACGCAGCAGCCGAATGCTGCCGCACAAGCTGACCCTCTCGGATGGCCAACACGGGCACGGAGAGACGTGACCCGTCCGACACGAGCGCCGACCCCGTGTTTGGGACACCGCTGAGGCGTCAGGCGGGCGGCGACGCTCAGGGCCGACGCGGACATCATTCCACTCTTGGCCTTGAAGCGTTCTACGCAGTTTATCTTGATGCCGAGCAGGTCGGCGATCCGCGCCTTGGCCTCCAGGCCCTTGGCGAGACCGGACACCCCAGTTATGACACCGATGTCGAGCTCTTCGCGCAGGTTCCGCATCACAGTCGAATCGGACAGGTCGAGCGTGCTCACGCCTAGCCTGCCCGCGACGTAGGCCTTGGCCTCGTTGAGCCGCATCTTCTTGAGTTGCATCCTGGCCACCAGGTCTCCAGCGGTCTTGATGCCGCCCATGGACGAGGCGAGCGCGTGAGCCATCGCCATCCCGTTCGGGTCGCCGGTGCCCACCTACAAGCCGTCGGCCTTGCCGATCTCAATCATTGCCGCGCTTGCCCGCGAAACCATGTCTGCCGGAGTGACCTCGAACGACGGCACGCCACCGACCGCGAGACCGACGTTAGGATGGATCGGGATCGTCGCATCCGCAGTGCACGCCTTCACGAATGTGACGGCTCGGGCCACATTCCAGCTGCACGACTTGCGGGTGTTGGTGTTGACAACGGGGCCGAAGATGGCGCCGCCCGCTTGCTCGACGAGCTTCATCTGCTGGTGCGGCCAGAGGCCCGCCAGACGCGTGCCGTGGTACTCGAGCTCGCCGTGGAACCCGAGCACCATCTCGGCGGACATGCCGACCTCAACCGGCATGTCGGTGCCCGATGAAATCGCCTCGGTGGCCCGCAGCGCAGCGAGGAACTCAGCGTCACCGGTAGAGGCGACTGTGTCGTAGTTGATCGCATCGGCCCCGGTCTCCGTGAACTTCTTGCACAGCCACACGATATCGTTGTAGCAGGCCTCCAAAGCCTCCTCTTGGGTCCTGCGCGCCTCCTCGATCTTGCCCAGCGGCAACAGGTCCGAGGGGTTGGCATACTGGCCGTCAGGCTGGTAGTAGAGACCCAGATTGGGCATGAATCCGTAGAACAGAGGAAGGATCGTCGTGTGCTGAAGCACTTCCATATGCTCCTGCTCCACACTCACGATGAACTTGCTCGGCTTGACGGAGTAGTCGATGTGGCCGACCTCCATCGAATCGAAGGCGAAGGCGCGCTCGAAGAGGCGCACGGCCGCCTCCCGACCGACTGGCGCTGAGACCCCGCTGGAGAGCCTGGACGAGATGAGATCGTTGGTGCCGCCGTCCTTGGTCAGGATGGCCTCGTGCCCGTACTGCACTCCCCATATGCGTTGCGGGGCGCAGAACATGTCAACGAGATAGTCCACCTCGTTCTCGCCGAGGGTGGGTATCTTGGCCTTCTTCGCGGCTGCCTCGGAGCCCTCGGTGACATCCCGGCGCACCTCGTCGCGAGACATCTCGACGATGCTGCCATCGCCCATGCGTGTGATGACGACTGACATTCGCCCCACCACCTCCTCGCGTGCCGGTTCATCGCAAATCGTCTGCCGCGGGTGACCTGCGAGCGTCGCCCGACGGCCAGCGAATGGTGGGCGGACTTGCCTCCCATATCATCAGCAGCTGGCTATCAAATGCTAGCTTTCGTACTGTACTAATGTCAACAGTCCGACAGTACCGGTCAACAGGCTTCAGCTCCGCCAAGAATGATCCGGGCCGTTTCTGCACATGGACGCCCTCGATAGGCAAGTGCGGCGAGCAGCGTGTACCTTTAGGTACACGCCCTCGTTCTGGCGATCACGCCATCTGGAGCACGTAGGGGTGCCAAGTCCGCGTCCGAGCTCCTCAACGCGATACCCGCTTGCCTCGCGGCCCTTCAGGGGCCCTTGCGCAACGGGCACAACCGAGGTGACAGACGCCGGGCCCTGAGGCGCAGTACCGCGCTCACCGCGGGGACCCGTAGAGTGCGATATCGAGGGTCTCGGCGCGGCGTTCACGCGAGCAGCACCTCTCATCGGTCGAGCCCGTGCCTGAGCGGCCACGGTGTCGCGTTTGGAGAGTGATCGCCGACCATCATGCACTCGAGGTTCGCGAAGTCGGCCTTGTGAGCCCTGCGCGGTAATGAGCTCTTAGCAGGTCTGAGTACGGGCGAAGGACACGGCGTACTCGCCTAGCAGGTAGGCGTCTATGGCCGACGCCGAACCAATGCGTTGCAGGATCGGCACAATGCGGGCTCATATCAACCTTTCTCGTCGGCAAGCGGCAACGGATCGAAGACAGCCTTGGTGCGTTCGTCGCCTACCTGAGCACCATCGCCCTCGCGTTCAAGCTGAAGCGGGGGGACGACGCGAGAAGGGTGCTCGAGGCCCGTGAGGCTGCGCAACGACGACACGAAGGGGAGATGCGTCGTCTCGAGGAAGCGGAGCGCCAAAGCCAAGAAGAGCTTCGCGAGAAGCAGCTCGAAGCTGAAGTCGCTCTCTGGCGGCGCGCCGAGGACATCCGCGCCTATGTCAGAGCGACCCTGGAGTCGCTGGGCGACGGCGACACGGTCACAAGGGGACGGGCAGTCAGTCCGCAGCGAATGCAGTGGGCGCTCGACTATGCCGACCGCATCAATCCGCTCAAGAAGCAGGAGTGACAGTCGGGGCGGCAACTTGCGTCTCGGCGTCGATGCGCCTCTGGAGAGTCCGGATGACGTCCTTGAACTCCTCGAGCTTCTCTTCGATGCCGCCGAGGGGGACGTACACATCACGAGTGTCGAAGACGTAGCTCGGTCCGAACAAGTCATTCAGGTCCTGCCTGTACGCCGCCATGACTGCATCGGGGATCGACGTCTCGGGCCAGTTGCTCAAGTAGACGGCGACCGCCTTGTGGCCATCCACGTAGTTGACAGCCTGCGAGCCTCGGATGGTGCCATCCGGTCGCGGGACAGCAAGGTAGAAGCCGAAGGCCGGCGACACTTTGGTGCCCGACGATTGGAACTGCCCCTGGTAGCCCTCGGTCTTCGCAAACAGGAATAGATCGCGGACCGCGGGGTCGTCGCTGGCCATGAAGACGTCCTCGATCTCCTGGTTCGTCCAGTTGCGCGCGCGACTCTGCCGGGTTTCGCCTTGGGCAACTGCCGCGAGGTTCTCCTCGATCTCCTCGACACTCGTCGTGTTGATGTTGACCCCTGGCTGGGGTGAGCCCGTTTCGTATGTGATGTTGATTGCGGTCCGAGCGACGATCTCCGTTGCGAGTCGCAGGTTCGGCACGAACATGATTGCGTCCCCGACGCTGTCTCTGGGGGCGAAGGGGCTGACCTCGACGACGTTAAGCGAGAAGCCAAGATTCGACTGGGCAGACACGCTCCTTGCCAGCTCGTACACACCCTTCGGCGCCTTGTCGCAGGCGATGACGATGTGGACATTGGCATCGGAGGCGTTCTGCAGCAGTGTGGCGGCAAGCTCCTCGTGGTCTTCCTCTTCGGGGAAGTGCCGCTTCACCAGCCCGACCCAATCGGTGTCAATGCCACCATTGAAGAGGCGAGCCACGGCGTGCTCGTCCAGAAGTGCCAGAGAGGACGCGTACTCCACCGCCTGGGCAATCACGCGTCGATCCCGCAGCTCATCGTTCGCGAAGAGCTTCACTTCAACGATGATGACATCGCCACTGGCAGCCAGAAGAACGATGTCGGGAAGCACCGTCCTCCCCTGAGGCGTGTCGAGAGGCAGCTGTGCAAAGACGGCAAAGGGCCCGTAGATCCCGGTGCGTTTCGTCTCCAGGCAGAGCAGCTCGGGGTACTGCGAAAGCACCGTCTCCAGGTACTTCTCATTCTTGCCCACTTGGTCGAGGCTCGTCGGCTCCCAAAGCGCCAGAGCCTCGCCGGTCGCCCGTACAACGATCGGTCTCATTCCCCCTCCTCGCGAAGTGTCGAACCGCAGACCGGTCGCCCGTCCAGCCGGTTGAACCGAAGGCAGCTGGCGTAGAACTCGCGCAGCGCTGCGCCGCCAGCTGCGTCTGCTTCACTGATGGTGTCGACGATGGTCTCCCAGGCAACCGCGCCCAGCTGGACGTGGTCCAGAAGCGGCTCCAGCCATTCTCGTTGCCAGGCTTCACGCCGGGCCCGATCGTCGCCGTCGTATGCCTTCACTCTGGTCGCGACATGAGCAGCGATACTCGCCGTCGTCAGCTGCTCGGAGAACAGACCACGGTCGATCTGCTGGGAAGGCGCAAGGACATAGAAGCCCAAGTTCGCGACGTCGGCCGGTCGGCGACCGGCAAGCGCGAGCACCTGCGCCATGCACGCCACGTTTCGAGCAGCCTGGTCATAGCCCGGCGCGTTCGACGTGCCCGACGAGAGCCGACTACCCAGCTTCGCCTCCAGGATCACGAAATGGGTCGCCTGCGAACTCAGCACCAAGTCGCCAGCGCCCGAACCGCCGATAGTGAAGTGCCCGACTGCTCCATCTGCGTGGGTGTACGACTCGGCAAGTCGATCCCCGCGTGTGCGAGGCAAGAAGGGCGACGGCAGAAGCGCTTCGGAGTACCAGCAGGTGCCTTCTGGCACATCGAGCGCGTCGAGGACACCGGGGTGGCCGGAAGACCAATCGAGTACGAGACGCAGCAACCAGCCCTCGTTGTACAACTCGGTCGGGGGCATCGACGTGAGGTCACGCGTGGCGCAACGTCCAAGGATGTCAGCAACGCGGTCGATCACGGCTGCGTCGCCCTATTCTCATGACATCCCGCGCACGAAGAAGGCCATATCGATGACCTTTGCTCGCGTGTACTTCCGGTCTGTCGGCTCCCCGGTGACGAAGTCCACTGTCGGAATCCGGCATGAATCAACAAGCTCAGCATGCTCCTGATAGAAGGCGGCGACCTTCTGCAGTGACATCGGGCCGAACGTCGAGACTCCGAATCCACGGCATGAAGTTCTGATCGAAGGCAGGGACGCAGCCGAAGACACCAAGCATCACCTTGGTCACGAGGGTGTCTGAGCCGCCGCCGATCGCTGATGCGATGCTCGCGTCCATGTCGCGCAAGCGTCGGATGTTGACGCGGTCATAGCAGTGCGCATCAATCGCCCAGAACTCCGCATCGGCCCTCGATATCAGATCGACCACTGGTGCCAGGAATCGAGCGCTCTTCTGAAGGAGGAGCGTCGAGCCGCGGAGCATCCCCCAACTCGCCAAGTAGAAGCCAAGTTGAAGACAGCTCGCCTGAAGGTGTCTCCGGACTGACCAGCTGAGCAGTCGTTCCGGCGTCGCGGAATGACTGGAAGTAGTTGAAGCAGTAGTCGAAGGAGGCGTACCTGCCGTCTGGTTGCCGGCCGTTCGAGGTTTCAGAGCCGTCGACGAACTCACGCACGCATTGCTCGAACTGCGGTGGCGCTACGTGCCACGTGGGATCCGGCCGGCGACGGTGCGAGACAGTGGGAACGCGCGCGATTGATGTCACGTTGTGACCATCCACGAGCCGATTGACGATCTTGCTCTGTCCACAGCTGTCGCACTTCCCTTCAGCGCGGCGAACCGTCCCAAGTTCTTGCGAGGCGTCGACCGAGCTGGTTCGCGCCCTGCCGGCGTGTGAAGCCGGCCGGCCGGTAGATGCAGTCGTCGCAGAGCGAATCGGCCGATTGAAGGGCGTCAAGGAATCGGTCGGAGTTCACGGCAGAACACTCCTACCGCGCCAGCGACACGGTCGCCTCGGCCCCGCCGAGACTCATCGCGCGCAGTCCCGCCGACCGATCGATATCACGAGTCGCCAGGACGGGCAGCTGGAATGGGAAGAGCGCTGAGTTATGAAGCAGTGAATCGAGAGAGGCACTGTCTACACCGGATGCGTGCAGAGCAGCCTCCATAAGGAACATGGCGATGTCTTGGCCAACCTCGCGCCGGGCCTCACACCAGTAGCTCTTGCGACGCGCGTCTGTCCTGAGAAGGCCCCACTCAACGCAGTTGCCTAGTGCCATCCCGGTTGCTCTGACAACAGTCGGGCGGTCGCCGTACTCCTCGGCGACTCGACGATGCACATCCCTGGACGTCAGGCTGTCCTGGAGCCTCAACAGACGCCCGATCGACCCGCAGACGGATGCGAAGAAGGGGTACACCGCCATGGTCATCCCCCAGCGCAGGGCCACATGCTCCGGCGTTCCCGCGTGACTCAGAAGATCGACCCCACGGTTGCGGGAGGCTGAGCATCTCGTCTGGCGGCTCGACCCAGACGCGCGAGATGACGTTGATGGTGCGCGTTCGGCTGTCACTCCGTTTGTCGGGATCGCTCGTGCGCGCGTCGCCGATGATCTCGTGCAATGAAGCTCGCACTTCGTCTGATGACCGCCCAAGCGAGACCAGCGCTGCTGCCTGCTCCATCCAAGCGAGCTCGATTCGTACACTGAAGCCGACGGCCCTATCGCGTTCCGGAGCCAAACGTCACCCCTTCGCCACTCTCACGAACGGCACGATGAGCTCCTCGAGAGCAACGCCGCCGTGAGCCACCGTGCTCTTGCCCGACGTAATGAACGCATCTCGCCCGGACGCAATTAGCGGAATGAAGCCCGGCGGAAGCCCGACCGGATCCCAGGCAATCGCGCTACTGAACTGCCCGTGGACCTTTTCACGCAAGGTCTCGTTCGGGTACAAGCGAACGCGCTCGCCGCGCAGGTTGGCGAGCGCCTTCTCCGATGGACTGCCGATGCCACGGGCCTCGGCGTTGCCATGGTCTGCAGTGATGTAGACGCGGAAGCCCTCGTCGAGGAGCGCACCCAGCAAGTGAGAGAAGTGCCCTTGCTTGGCCCATTGACGCACCAAGGTGTGCACGCCTTCGGTGCCGAGAGTGGCGCCATGCATGATCTTGTCGACGGCGTTCACGACAAGGCCCAGCGCTCGGGTCTTCGGTTGCGCGAGCAGAGCGGCCAACTTCCGTTTGCCACCCGCCTCGCCGAGCCCCTTGTCGAACCCGACTTGATCTGCCGCCAGTCCCCGCGATGTCCAGAAGGCCGACCAGAGGGAAGCCTCCTTGGCGGTGTTCAGGATGCTCCCCGGGAAGTACTGCGGTACTTCACCCGAGAACAGCGCCTGGCGCGACACCGAAGTCAGCGTGGGCGCCCATGCGAATGTCGCTGTCGTCGTGGCGACGAGGGTCCGGCAGTTGATCCATGAGCGCCTCGCGGATGATGAACCACTGATCGACCGACATGCCATCGACGACAACGAGGGCGACCTTGTCGTTGCCCGCGCCTGTCATCTCGTCGGCGAGAATGCGCGGCACATGGTGGGCCCAGCAGGACTCGAACCTGCGACCGGCCGATTATGAGTCGGCTGCTCTGACCAACTGAGCTATAGGCCCACGGGTGCGGGGCGGCGCACGACGGCAGCGCCGGCGCCGACCAATGATACGCTCTGCGTGACGGATAGGGCAGTCCGAGACCGGAGAGGTGACGCGTGAGCGACAACGACCCCGCGCCACAAGACATGCCCACCCCCCGCGAGTGGCGCACGTCGCAGATCGTCCGCGTGACGGCGATCGTCACGCTCACAGTGCTCGCCATCGTCGGGATCCTCGAGTTCCTCTTCCAGGTCCGCACCATCCTGCTCTGGGTGCTCATCGGCGTGATCCTGGCGATCGCGCTCCAGCCCGCCGTCGGCTGGCTGGAGCGCCATCGCTGGAATCGCATCCTCGCGTCGCTCCTGGTCTCGTTCGCGACCATCGCCCTGCTCGTGGCCATCATCGTCGCCGTCGCCTTGCCCGTGATCCTCCAGTTCGACGAGTTCGTGAAGGTGTTGCCGAGGACCGTCGACACCGTCTTCGGCAGCGAAGGCCCACTGCACTTCGTGGAGACGCGCTTCCACATCGTCGAGCGTGTCGCGGCGATCACCCCCGAGCAGGTGACCCGGGTCCTGGTCGGCAACCAGCAGACGATCGTCAGTGCGGTACCAGGGCAGCGTTCGTCGTGGCCGCCGTGATCACCATCCTCACGATCATGGTGATGTTGCTCATCGAGGGCCCGCGCGCCTGGCGCGCGATCCTGGCTGCGATGGTCGAGAGCGAACGCTACTGGGCCGAGCGCATCGGACAGAACTTTCTGCGCGCGACCGGCGGCTACGTGCGCGGCAATCTCGCGATCAGCTTCGTCGCCGGCATCGCGTCGTACATCGTCCTCAGGATCCTCGGGATCCCCTACCCGGAGACGCTGGCCGTCGTCGTCGCCGTTCTCGACATCGTCCCCCTCGTCGGGGCCACCATCGGGGCGGTGATCGTGTGCGTCGTCGGCTTCGCCACCGGGGGGGCGGTCGACGGCATCGTGTTGGTCGTCTTCTTCGTCGTGTATCGGCGTACTTCGAGAACAACGTGCTGCAGAACATCGGTAGGCAGGGCGGTGTCGCTCAGCCCGCTGATCGTCTTCATCGCGGCGCTGATCGGATTCCCTCGCCTCCGCGGTTCGTCGGCGTACTGCTCGTGATCCACTTACACCTCGGCCGGCTCGGCGCTCGCCGCCGACCTCGTGGCGCTACGGCGCGCTCGGGCGGACGAACAGCGGCCGATGACGCCGACGACAGCGACCGGAGGTGCAGAGCAGGAGAGACGCAGAATTACAAAAAGAAGAGCCTGAGTCGCAAGACAGCTCACCGTCCAGCAAGCTTCGGCGCGAGGCCGGGCCACTTGCGCCGCCCCGGCCGGAGCAGCAGCGAAGCCGTCTCTCTCCCCCGGAGCAGCTGTACGTGACAGCGAGAAGCCCCACCAGCCGCGAACGGCAGGCGACAGTCGGGTACGCAGCCCCCTGCGCCCGCGTCACACGCTCTTGAGCCGCTCGACCAGCGCCGGCACCAGATCGTAGAGGTCGCCGATGAGGCCGTAGTCCGCCATCGCGAAGATCGGCGCCTCCTTGTCCTTGTTCACGGCGGCGATCAGTTTGGCACCGGCCACGCCGACGGTGTGCTGGATCTGGCCCGAGACACCGATGCCGAGGTAGAGGTCCGGCGCGGTCTTGGCGCCGGAGAGGCCGATGATGCGGTCCTCGCCGACCAGCTCGAAGTCGGCGAGGCTCTTGGTACAGCCGACGACCGCACCCAGGGCGCCTGCGAGCTCGTCGCCGAGGGCGAGGTCCTCGCGGGCGTTGAAGCCGCGCCCGACGCCGACGA
>CAVOGK010000008.1:0-7436 GCA_963695395.1 uncultured Thermoleophilia bacterium
CACGGTCGACCCAGTCCCCGATCCACGCGTTGCGGTGCACGTCGTAGAGAGGCGCCCAGTGGCTGGCGCTGTGGTGGTCGAGGACGTACTCGCCGGTGAGGCCGGCGACGACGTAGGAGCTCGCGCCGTAGACGCGCCGGGTCGCCGCCCACACCTCGGGCTCCTGCTCGACGAGCCAGCGGATCTTGGGTCCCACCGACTGGCTCGACAGCTGGGAGCCGCAGCGGGCCAGGATCTCCCCCGCGCCGAACTCCGCCGTGAGCCGCTCGGCCTGGTCACTCGCTCGCGAGTCGATGCCGTAGAGGATGGCCGCCCTCAGCGGTCGCCCGGCGTCGTCGGCCGGAAGCACACAGGGGCCGAGGGCGCTCACCGCGACGGACCGCACTCGCCCGGAGCGGCCGTCGAGCACGCGGCGACAGACCTGGACCGCGCTTCCCCACCAGTCGCGCCCGGCATCCTGCTCGGCCCAGCCCGGGCGCGGCCGTGAGATGCGATGCGCCAGCCTGGCGTCCGCAACCACTGCGCCGTTCGCGTCCACGAGGACGGCCTTGGTGCTCGAGGACCCGATGTCGAGGCCGAGGAAGAGACCGTCAGTCACCCTGGATGACCACCCCTCATGCCGTCCCCTCTCGTGCACGGATCGCAGGATGAACCTACCACCTGGTCAGAGCCGCACCAACGCTGGGTGCTGAACCGTTGCCGCGCGATGCCAGGGCCCGTCCCACGACCGCGAACGGCCCGGTCGGGCGGCTCCCCTGCGTCGTCCGGCGCCGCATCGGCCAGCGGCGGCGAAGCGGCGACGTCCGCGCCGGGCGTGCTCACCGCCGCCCGCTCGTCTCCTCGGGCGTGCGCCGGCGCAGGGGAACGAAGCGCACGGCGAGGCCGTTCTGCGCGACCTCGACGATCGCCACCGTCGGCCCGTCGTCCTCTTCGTCGGGCGAGGTCGCCGTGCCCGGGTTGAGCTGCAGCTGGCCGTCGACCCAGACCGCGGTGGGGGTGTGCAGGTGGCCCCAGACGACGAGGTCCGGGCGGGCACGCTCCTCGCCGACGCCGATCTTGCCGGCCGCGAGGCGCTTGAGCAGCCGCTTCGGCTTGTGCGCGACCACGAAGCGCACGCTCCCGACCTCGCCGGTGGCCTCGGTCGGCAGGTCGGCGGTGGGACCGGAGCTGTCGAGGTTGCCGGACACCGCCGTGACCGGCGCGACGGCCTCCAGGGCCATGAGGATCGCGGGGTCGACGATGTCGCCGGCATGGATGATGTGCGCCACGCCGGCGAAGATCTCGAGGACTTCGGGGTCGAGGTAGCCGTGGTTGTCGCTGATCACGCCGATGCGCAGCGGCGCTGCGGGTCGCGCGGGAGACCGCCGGCGGCTCGCCGTCCGGCGGGACGGCGTGCGGCCGGACGGCGTGCGGCCGGTCGGCGAGCCGCCGTCCGCGGTGCTCTTGCGTGCCTCAGCTGTCACGGGCGTGTACGCCGTTCTGCTCCGCGCCGTGCTTCACTCTGCTCGCGTCGACAACGAGGCGGCGCGGCGGGGGAGGACCCTCGTCCTGCCCCGCCGCGCATTCCGTCGGCCGCCATGGGCGAGCTTCTCAGAGCAGGTCGCGTCGTGCCTGCGCAAGGCGGGAAGCCGGCGGGCGCCGCTACTCCTCCGACCCCACCGCGATGAGGCCGATGATCATGAACACGTACATGGTGATCAGGAGGATCGACCAGATGGGGTGGACCGGGAGCCAGAGGAGCTCGGAGATGATGGCGACGCCCCCCGCGAACACGCCGACCCACCTGCCCCACGCCTGCCCATTCAGCACGGCCCAGCCGGCGAAGACCAGGATCACCCCGACGATGAGGTACCACCAGGCGAGCGCGCTGATGTCGACGAAATAGTAGCCTGTGTAGCCTTGAACGATCCACTCGCTGTTGAACAGACCGATGAGGCCGGAGATCGCCCTGAAGCCGCCGACGATCACCATCAGGATGCCGGCCGTCGCCGCCCAGCCTTGCCACTTGCCGTTCATTCGTCCTCCTCGATTGCTGGCTGTGCACGCGCGCGTGCCCGCAGACCAGTCAACGCGTGCGGGCTGAAGACTAGCCGGAATCGGGAGGGCTGTGACCTCGGGATATTACGGGGCTCGTCGGCGGGAGACTACGAGGCGCACAGGATCGAAGCCGGCCGACTCCAGCCGGCGACATCAGGTGGCGGCAGGCCGGTCAGAACTCGACGAGACCGTGCTTGATGGCGAAGTGGATCAGCTCGGCGTTGGTGTGCAGGTCCAGCGTCTCCATCATCTGGTACTTGTGGAACTCCACCGTTCGGGCCGAGATCGAGAGGCTCGAGGCGATCTCTTTGGCCGAGCGCCCCTCTGCCAGCAGCTGGAGGACCTCCCGCTGCCGTGGCGTGAGGGAGTCGACCGGATCGTCGGCCCGGTCCGGCCCCTGCTTCATGGCCTCCAAGACCTCCCCCGCGAGCTGCGGCGTAAGGTAGGTCTTGCCCTCGAGCGCGGCATGAAGCGCCGCGCTCAGCTCGACCGACGCGGAGTGCTTCAGCACGAAGCCCGACGCTCCGGCATCGAGCGCACGCCGCGCGAAGGTCACGTCCCGGTGCATGGTGAGAAACACCACCGGTACGCGATCGCCGCTCTGTCTCAGCCGAACGAGGGCGTCGATGCCGTTGAGGTGGGGCATCGTGATGTCGGCGACAATGACGTCCGGCCGCAGCCTCGCCGCCGCTTCGATCAGCGCGCGCCCGTCCTCGACCACGCCCACCAGATCGAACTCCGGGGTCAGCAGGCTCTCGAGCGCCTCGGCGACCAGCAGATGGTCGTCGGCCAGCAGCACGCGCGGCCGGCGCGGAGCGCTCATCGCGAACCTCCATCCGCCGGCGTCCAGGCGAGGATCATGGTGCCCCGGCCAGGCGCGCTCTCGATGTCCAGCGTCCCGTGCACCAGCCGCACGCGCTCGCGCATGCTCGCCAGGCCGAGGCGCATCCCCTCGCCGGGCTTCTCCGGATCGAAGCCGACACCGTCGTCGGAGACGGCCAGGAGCAGCCCGTCGTCCACTGGGCGCAACGTGACCGCCGCCGCGCGAACGCCGGCGTGGCGGACCACGTTGTTCAACGCCTCCTGCGCCACGCGAAAGAGGCAGAGCGCGGCGTCCTTGCCGACGACCGCGGGCAGCGGATCGAGATCCACCGAGAGGTCGAGCCGGTTCTGGCGCTCCCTCCGTTCGCATTCCGCCCGAAGCGCCTCGGCCAGGCCGAGCTCCTCGAGGATCGAGGGGTGCAGCTGGTACGCCAGCGAGTGGATGTCCTCGCTGAGGCGTACGAGGCCCGCGCGCACCGCCTGCATCGCTTCTGCCTGCGCCTCGTCGGGAGCGACGAGCTCGGCGCGGCCGACGTCGATCGCCAGCACGGCCAGCCGCTGACTCACGTCGTCGTGCAGCTCGCGCGCGAGCAGCGCCCGTTCCTCCTCGTGGGCGCCGATCAGGCGCCGGCTCAGGTCGCGCAACTCTCCCTCGACGCGCATGCGGTCGCTGATGTCACGGAGGACGCCGTACGACTTGACCGCGCGTCCGGCGGCGTCGCGCGCGGAGACACGTGCTATGTGGTGGACCCATTTCTGCCCTTGTCCGGGGGCCAGGAAGCGGTACTCGAGGATGAGACGCTCCACCGTCCCATCGTGCAGCTGCCGGCGCATCTCCATCACACGGGGGCGGTCGTCCGGATGCAGATGCTCCATCCAGAACTCCAAGGGCTGGAGGCCCTGCTCCCGGTCGGGAGGGATTCCGCAGAGGTCGCGAAACCGGTCGTCGATGTAGAGGGCGCCTGTGCCGAAGTCCACCTCGTAGAACGCGAGACCGGCGAGCTCGGCTCCTGCCATCAGACGCGCCTCGCTCGCTTGCAGCGCCTCCTGAGCGCGCCTGCGCTCACTGACGTCGATGGAGACGCCCATCAACCTGTCCGGCTCGCCGGTGGGCTTGAGGTGGGGCCGGGCACGGGAAGAGATCCATCGCACGCGGCCCTCGGCAGGAAGGACGATCCGGTAGTCGACGTCGGTGAGCTCGCCCTCCCGCGCCGACCGCTCTATGGCTCCCCGCACGATTCCCCAGTCGTCGGGATGCACCGACGCCCGCAGACGCTCCATCGTGATGAGCTCGTCAGGCAAGAACCCGAAAAGAGCACGAGCCCTCTCCGTGGCCCAGAAGACACCCGTGCCGTAGTCCAGGGTCCAGAGCCCAGCCTCGGCGGAGTCCGCCGCCAGGGCCATGCGATCCTGGCTCTCCCGCAAGGCTTCGTCGGCACGCTGGCGAGCCAGCGCCTGGGCGAAGACCTGCGCGACCAGCTGCAGCCGATTGATCAACGTGACCGGCCAGTCGCGGTGTGCGCGCAGGGTGTTGAAGGCCACGGCCCCGACGGGCGGATCGCCTCCCACCGAGAGCGGGAGGCACAAGGTCGACTTGATGCCGCCGCGGCGCGCGTACTCCAGGTCGACGGCGGCCTCCGCCGGCAGATCCTCCGTCGTGCGGAGCGCGACCACGCGGCCGGCCCGCATCTGCTTCACTATCCAGGGGTAGTGCTCCTGGCGGGTCGGCTCGGGAAGTTGCAGGCCCGATAGGGCGGGGTAGGCGTGGGTGGGCAGGATGGAATCCTGGGCCGTGCCAGACCATTGCCAGAGCATCGCAAAGTCGATAGCGATGAACTCGCAGACACGACGCAGCGCGTCCTCGATCTCGTCGTGTACCTCGCCTCCCGCCAGGTTGATGAACCTCGAGGAGAGCTCGGAGATCAGCGTCTCGAACTCGAGACGGCTCTCGGTCTGCTCCGTTGAGCGCGGTGTCTCATCGCCATCGGCCACGCTGCCACGGTACACCATCCGCCGACCATAGGGCGCCCCACGGCCCGGGGACCTCGTAGTTCCCGGGCAACGGACCCCGTACTATCCCGAGGTCACAGCCCTCCCGATCCCGACTAGTCTCTACTCGACCCGCTGCCGACAGGTATCGCGGCGATCACAGTCGCCGAGATGGATGGCATGAATGTCCGACAATCCTCCCAGTTGCGTGCTGCTTGCGGACCGCCACCACGGCCTCACCGAAGGCGTGCGCGGGCTGCTCGAGACGACGTTCGGGTCTGTGGTCATGGTCGCCGACGAGGCGTCGTTGCTCGAGGGGGCGAGCCGGCTCCGACCCGACGTGGCGGTCGTGGACCTGTCCCTGGCTGCGGACAACAACCTGGTGTGGCTGAGAGCGCTTCGGCGAAGTCTTCCTGAGCTCAAGGTGATCGTCCTCAGCGTCTGCGACGAGGAGAGCGTGCGCCGGGCGGCCATGGAGGCCGGCGCCGACGCCTTCGTGCTCAAGCGGGCGCTCGCGACCGACCTGCTGCCCGCCGTCGCGCGCGTTCGAGGAAGCGAACGAGGTCAGTGCGTCGGGCGAAGCGAACGCCGACGCGACGCAAGCATCTCATCGCGGGTAGGAAGGTGACGACGGTCGCGGCCTGGACCCGGCCGGCGCCCAGCCACCCGCAGCAACAGGGAATCGTGAAAGGAAGCGACAGTGGAGCCCAGAGAAACGACT
Source organism: uncultured Thermoleophilia bacterium (assembly GCA_963695395.1). Taxonomy (GTDB): domain Bacteria; phylum Actinomycetota; class Thermoleophilia; order UBA2241; family UBA2241; genus CAIXSE01. The sequence continues at coordinate 5,570 of CAVOGK010000008.1, forward strand.
GCAGGCACAAGAGTGATCATCGTCGGCGGGGTGGCCGGCGGCGCCTCGTGCGCGGCGCGCCTGCGCAGGCTGGACGAGAACGCCGAGATCCTCATGGTGGAGCGCGGCCCCTACGTCTCGTACGCGAACTGCGGGCTTCCGTACTACATCGGCGGCGTGATCGAGCAGCAGTCGAACCTCCTGGTCGCGACGGCGGACACCTTCCGCGAACATGTTCGCCGTCGACGCGCGGACGAACTGCGAGGTGGTGGGAATCGCGGCGGCCGAGAAGACGGTGCAGCTCAAGGACCGCGACACCGGTGAGGTGACCGTCGAGCACTACGACAAGCTCGTCATCTCACCCGGGGCGGCTCCCATCCGTCCGCCCCTTGCCGGGGATCGACCTCCCCGGGATCTTCGGCGTGAGGACGGTGCCGGACGCCGGCCAGATACGCGCCTGGATCGACGAGCGTCGCGGCAGAGCGAACGGGATGGACACCTACACGGGATTCCAGACACGCACCAGAGAGCTGCGTGCCGTGGTCGTCGGCGGAGGCTTCATCGGCATCGAGACGGCCGAGAACCTGGTCGGACTCGGCTTCGAGGTCACGTTGCTGCAACGCGGCGAGCAGATCATGGGCGCCGCTCGATCCCGAGATGGCGCGCTACGTGGAGCGCCATCTGGACAAGCACGGGGTGCGGGTCCTGCTGAACGCCGCGGCGTCCGGATTCCGCGAGGCCGCGGATGGGTCACTCGAGGTGCTCGGCGGCGAAGGCCAGGCGTACCCGGCGGACATCGTGATCCTGGGCATCGGGGTGCGTCCCGAGACTGCGCTGGCCGAGATGGCCGGCATCGAGGTCGGCGACCTCGGCGGCATCCGGGTCGACGACCAGATGCGCACCAGCGACCCGGACATCTTCGCCGTCGGCGACGCGGTCGAGAAGAAGGACTGCATGACCGGCGAGTGGTCCCTCGTCGCGCTGGCGGGGCCGGCGAACCGCCAGGGCCGCATCGCGGCCGACGTGATCGCCGGGCGCGACTCGCGCTTCCGCGGCACGCAGGGCACCGCCATCCTCGGCGTCTTCGGGGCGGCGGTCGCGTGGACCGGCGTCAACGAGAAGACCCTCCGCCGCGCGGGCGACGACGACTTCGAGAAGATCTACCTCTACCCGAACTCGCACGCAGGGTACTACCCCGGCGCCACGCTGCTCGCCATCAAGGTGCTCTTCCGCAAGTCCGACGGCCGGCTCCTCGGAGCGCAGGCCGTGGGCAGGGAGGGTGTCGACAAGCGGATCGATGCCTTCGCCATGGCGATACAGCTGGGTGGGACCATCTACGACCTGGAGGAGTGCGAGCTCTGCTACGCGCCGCAGTTCGGCATGGCGAAGTCGCCCGCCAACTTCGCCGGGATGGTAGGAGCCAATGTCCTTCGCGACGACATGCCCATCGTCCATTGGGACGCCCTGGCAGACGGCTTCCTCCTCGACGTACGCCATCCCGAGGAACTCGCCGTCGAGCAGCTGCCGGGGGTGGTCAACATCCCGGTCGACGAGCTCCGCGGACGGCTGGACGAGCTCCCCCGCGACCAGGAGATCCTGGTCGTCTGCCGCTCGGGCCAGCGCGCCTACTACGCGACGCGCATCCTCCTGCAGAACGGCTTCACCGCCCGGACCGTCGCCGGCGGCATGCTGTCGCACGAGATCTTCGCGACGCTCTGAAGACAGCGACGACGACCCCGAGCGAAAGGAGTCACGACATGGCCGACGGGAGCGCCAGGCGCCTCGTGGAGTTCGACGTCGCAGTAGCAGCCGGCGCGGGACTCGGCGAGGGTCCGCGCTGGGACGCCGCGACCGAAACGCTGCTCTGGGTCGATATCCCCGGACGGAG
>CAVOGK010000009.1:0-15549 GCA_963695395.1 uncultured Thermoleophilia bacterium
TCGGCGAGGGGACGGCGCGGACGGCGCGCGTGCTGCGGCGTCGTTTCGCGGGCGGCGAGAAGAGCGGCTGACCCGCGCCCTACTCATCCGGCTCCCCTCTTCGGTCATCGAGGAAGCGGCCGGGGTAGGAGCGTCGCTGTCGCGTCACCATTCGTCAGGGGTGGGTGCCGAGCCGAGCAGGTCGAGTCCGAAGCGTGGTGAAAGCAGTCGAGCCACGAGCTGACCCATCGATCATCGCCCTGCCCTTCTTGGCCGCCGACTCCTGAACGTGCCCCTGGCCTTGGCGACGCAGGTGCGGCTTCGAGGTCCGTCGGGTACGCTCTCTACCGGTCGTAGTCCGGAATGGGAGATGCATATGAGCGAGATGATGGTACTTGGCTTTGAGAACGAAGCCGCCGCCGAGGAGTTCGGCGTGACGCTGGCCCAGATGCAGAAGGACATGATCGTGCAGCTGCAGGATGCCGCCATGGTGGTACGCGACGCCGACGGCAAGCCGCACGTCAACCACGGCAGCAAGCTGGTCGGCGCCGGCGCCTTGGGCGGCGCCTTCTGGGGCATGCTGTTCGGTCTCATCTTCCTCGTGCCGTTCCTCGGCCTTGCCATTGGCGCCGGCATGGGCGCGCTCTTCGGCAAGCTCGGCAAGACCGGGATCAACAAGCAGGTTCTTGAGCAGATGGGCGACGCGGTACCGCCGGGCAAGGCCGGCTGGTTCCTGCTCATCGGCCAGATGACGGAGGACAAGTTCCTCGCTGCGTTGGAGGGCACCCAGGCGACGCTCGTCCGCTCCAACCTCTCGCACGAGCAGGAAGAGGAGCTCAAGCAGGCCTTCGGCACCGAGAAGCACGACAAGGGCTGAGGCCGGCGAGAAGCGAGTCGAGGTGACTGAGGTACGCCCACCCGCAGGACGGCTCCGGCGACTACGTCTGGCCGTACTGAGCCGGCACACAGACTGTTCGGCCTGAGGGCCGGGGCGGCGATGCCGTCCCGGCCCTTTGTTCGCGGTCGCCCGGCCGGCGGGACGTCTCCGCCGACGCCGCGCCGGTCATCCGTCCATGCCCGCCGCCACGGCGCCGTGGCTGGCCGCGTCGTGCAGCTTCTGCTCATCCGCGTGCGCCGCCGGCTGCAGGTCGAAGACGACCTTCTTCACCGTGCCGGTGAACGCGTAGGGGGCCTTGTCGCGGTACACGGGATCGACCGTCATGCCGTTGTCACAGCCGACGTCCATGCCGGCGTAGAAGGAGAAGCGCATGGCCACCGTGTGGTCCATTCTTCCCCCGCCGATCTGCTTGCCGTCGGCCCACAGGGTCACGGCGCCGCCCGTGCCCGGCGTCGTCTCGTCTGCGTCGAACTGCATCCGGACGCTGACGTCCCCGGTGGGGAGCGGCGCCGTGGAGACCTGCTGGTACTTGTAGACCGCCATGGTCGAGTAGCTGTGGTGGAGCCTCCGCTCGGCGTCCACCCAGAGGGAGAATCCGCCCATGTCGTCGGCCTCCGCCACGATGACGCCTTCTGCGCCGCCCTCGGGAATCGAGACGTCGGCCTCGATGGCGTAGGAGCGACCGTAGACGCGCGGGATCATGCCCGAGGCGATGTTCTCGACGTCGCCGTAGAACGTCGTCCGGGTGGCTGTGGGCAGCGGCGGCAGGATCCCGAGGAACAGCGACAGGCCGCCGAGCAGCGGCAGCACCTTGTACTTCTCGGCCTCCTCCCAGAACAGCTCCTTCAGCTCCGCGAGCTTGTCGGGATGCTTCGCCGCGAGGTCGTGAGCCTGACTGAAGTCGTCGGGCAGGTAGTACAGCTCCCAGGTGTCCTGCTCGGGGTCGTACACGCCCGGGGCGAGCTTGGCCAAGGCCTCCACTGTGGCGTCCCACGGCACGCGGTCGAGCTTGGCGCACGCCCACCAGCCGTCCTTGTAGATGGCCCGGTTGCCGTAGGTCTCCCAGTACTGGACCGTGTGTCGCTCCGCGGCCCCCGCATCGTCGAAGGTGTAGACCAGGCTCGTGCCGTGCATCGGCTCCTGCTCGACGCCGTCGATGACCTTCGCCTGCGGGATGCCTGCCGCCTCGAGGATCGTGGGTCCCAGGTCGATGCAGTGCGCGAACTGCGAGCGGTGGCCGCCGCAGTCGCTGATGCGCCGTGGCCACGACACGACCATGCCGTCGCGTGTGCCGCCGAGGTGTGAGCCCACCTGCTTGCCCCACTGGAACGGCGTGTTGCCGGCCCAGGCCCAGGCCGCCGCGTAGTGGGGCGCGAAGTCGGCCGTCCCCCAGGCTTCAAGGCCCCCGTACTCGCCGATCAGCGAGAGTTGCTGATCGGGCGTGAGCTTGATGCCGTTGGCCATCGTCATCTCGTTGAACGACCCGGTGACAGTGCCCTCGAGGCTCGCCCCGTTGTCGCCGAAGATGTAGATGACCAGCGTGTCGTCGAGCTCACCCATCTCCTCGATCGCGTCGAGCAGCCGGCCGACGTGGTGGTCGGCGTTCTCCTGGAAGCCCGCGTAGACCTCCATCTGGCGGGCGTAGAGCTTGCGCTCGTTCTCCGAGAGCGTGTCCCAGGCGGGGAACACGCCCGGACGCGGCGTCAGCACCGTGTCCTCCGGCACGACGCCGAGCTGCTTCTGGCGCTCCAGCGTCTCCTCGCGCAGCTTGTCCCACCCCTGGTCGAACTTGCCGCGGTACTTCTCGCTCCATTCGACGGGCACGTGGTGCGGGGCGTGGGCGCAGCCGGTGGCGTAGTAGACGAACCACGGCTTGACCGGGTCCTGCGCCCTCACCGTGTGGATCCACCCGATGGCGTTGTCCGTCAGCGCCTCGGGCAGGTAGAAGGGCTTGTCGGCGGTCCCCTCGGGCACGCCGACGATGCGATTGTCCTCGACGATCAGCGGGTCGTACTGTCCGGTCTCGGCGCCGAGGAACCCCCAGAAGTGGCCGAAGCCCCAGCCCATCGGCCAGCGGTCGTGGGGGCCCGCCGCTCCCTGGACGCGGTCCGGGGTCAGGTGCCACTTGCCGAACCCGGCCGTCGCGTAGCCGTTGTCGCGGAGCACGCGCGGCCACGGCGTACAGGAGCGCGGCCAGGAGGAGGTGTAGCCGGGGAACGGGCCGGGGAACTCCGGCAGGGAGCCGAACCCGACCGCGTGATTGTTGCGTCCGGTGAGCGTCGCGGCTCGCGTAGGCGCGCACATCGCCGTGACGTGGAAGCGGTTGAACGTGAGGCCCTTCTCGCCCACCCGAGTCATGGTAGGCGTGGCGACCGGACCGCCGAACGCGCCGGGGTTGCCGAATCCGGAGTCGTCGATGAGCACGAGCAGGACGTTCGGCGCGCCCTCAGGGGGCGCCGGCAGCGCGTTGATGCTCCAGTCGGCGGCGGACTTGTCGAGCGTGCGGCCGATCGCTCCTCCGAAGTTGGGGTCGGCGAGCGGCAGCACCGTTCTGTCGGGCTGGAACTTGCCCATGGCCTCCTCCAGCGAGCCCTTGAGCCCGCGGAGGAGGCCCTTCTTGTCCGAGTGCACCAGCGACAGGGCGGCCGCACCGGGCAGCGCCTGCTCGATGACGAGCCGGTGCTCCTCCGGGAAGGCCGCGATGATACCGGCCGACCCGGGCGGTAGTGCTTCACCGATCTTGTCGTGGAGCCCGGTCTTGAGCTTGTGGTCGGCGAACTTGCCCACGACCCCGCCGGCGGCGGCGCCTACGGCCACCGACGCAAGCAGCGGCGGCGCGAACAGCCCTACCAGCAGGCCGACGCCGCCCCCCCACCCAAGACCCTTGCGACCGACGTGGTCGCCCGTGTCCAGCACGGTGACGCTGCCGTCCTCCTCGTGGACGACGAGGATCACGCCCTCGACCTTCACCTGCTTCGACTTGACGAGGTCGACCACCCCGTCGAAGTCCTTGTGCGCCTTGTCGACATCCTGGTAGGCAGCTACCAGCACGTCCATGTCTGTGGCGGTCATGGCCTCCCCTTCGCTTCCCCCATGCGTCGCTCCCCGCGGCTCCGGACGGCGAGTTCGACGAGTCCGGGGCGCAAGCGCATCCTTCCCGGCGCCGCCGGAGGCTACCCTCGCCGTCGCCGCGCCGCCGGCCATCGGTTCTTACCCACTGCGTAGTGTCTGTGTTCGGTGTGCCTCACGACGCTGATCCGGCTGCGCCGGTCAGTCGTCGAGCGCCATCCCGAGCTCGACGCCGACGGCGAGCAGGTCCTGCGGGTGGAGCCACTTGTCGGCCAGGGCCACGCCTCCGGTGTTGGCGATGGCGTTGCGCAGCGGGATCGCCCAGCGATGCTCGAGGATGACGATCGCGGCGGTCATCCCCGCGGGGATGGAGTCGGCCATGTACCAGACCTCGGCGTCGTCGTAGAGCTCATCAGCGTCGCCCAGTTCCGCACCGGCCTCGGCGCCGACCTCAGCGCCCTCTTCGCCGGCCGCGCCGAAGCCGATGAGCGCGCCGGCGAGGGCGCCGAGCTCGGCGAGCTCGGCGTGATCGGCGATCTCGAGCTTCTCGACCGTACCGTCTAGATTGTGGTGGACGACGAGCAGGTCGATGACCCGCACGATGTCCTGCTCGCGCAGCAGACGCAGCTGCTCGAGCGCTTCGCCCTTGAACTCGGCATCCTCACCGAAGCCGACGATGAGGACCTGCACAGGTCCCATTGCCATATCAGTCTCCTTCTCTGTGGTCAGTCGCGTCCCGACCGCCTACATGCTCTGCAGGATCTTGGTCTTCTGGACGTCGAACTCAGCCTGGGTGAGAACGCCCTGGTCGAGCAGGCTCTTGAGTTGCGTCAGCTTGGCCATGGAGTCTTCGGTGCTGGCCGGAGCCGGCGCGGCCTGCGGCGGTGCCTGCTGGTACTGCTGCTGCTGTTGCTGCGCCTGCAGGTCGGCGATCTGCGCGTTCTGGTCCGCTTCCTGGTCGCGACTCTGCTGGCCCTTCTTGCCCATGTGGTATGCGGTACCGCCGACCACGGCAGCCCCGAGCAGTGGCCTTCTCCTCATGCGCATGCTGATCCTCCCTCTCTCCGACCGACCCATCGAGGGGTCGGTCCCGTGCTTGATACGATCGTAGGCGGGGTCAGTGGACTACGCAATGTCCACGTCGTCTCGCTCGGATTCATTCCCACTTCGCGACTTCCTGGAGCAGCCGCGAGAACAGGCGGTAGCACGAGTTGCGGGACCGCTCGCCGCGGGTCAGCTTGGCGAGGTCCGCTTCCGTGATCTCGATGCAGTCCCGAATGTCGCGTTCGTGCTGGTCGGCGTAGTTCGTGGCGACGCCGCGGTCGTAGAAGATCGAGACCACTTCGTCGTGCAGGATGAAGCTGCGGATGTCCCAGTTGCAGGTGCCGATGATCGAGAACTGGTGGTCTACCGTGACCGTCTTGGCGTGCAGAAAGCCGGCTTTGTACTGGTAGACCTTCACGCCCGCGCGCAGGAGTTGCGGGTAGTACGCGCACGCCGCGTAGAACGGGATCTTCTTGTCCCGGACCCCGGTCATCATGAAGCGCACGTCGATGCCACTCGCCGCGGCTGCGCACATCGCGGATGGTCTTGAGCGTGGTCTGCACGCTGGAGTGCAGCACCTGGACCGGCGTCCCCTCGTGCCGGTGATGCTCCGCCGCCGGCGGCATGAAGTCGGTGGCCAGGTCCTCCATGCCGCCGTTGTTGACCCAGGTGGAGGCGTACAGCATGAGGTAGGGGGCGACCACCGGTCCGCTGAGGCGGAACGACGTGTCGCGCCAGTCGTCGAACCGCGGGCCGCCGTCGATGTACTCCTTCCCCATGTTCATGCCGCCGCTGTACACGCTCTTGCCGTCGATGATCACCATCTTCACGTGATTGCGGTAGTTGCAGGCGGCTGCCCGGCAGCGATCGGGACTGATCCTTCCCGGCGCCATGCGGAATGCGGCTGCTCCGGGCGCGTTCTCTCCGGCGCCCGTCAGTCAGCTCGGCCCGCGCTCGCGGCGGTGTCCGCCTGCGGCAGTCCCTGCTCGCCCGTAGCGGGGTCGCTCGCGCCGGCCGCTTCTTTCGCTGCGCGGATCCTGCGCGCCGTCATGATGACCGTGGCCGTCACCGGAGCGGCCAGGATCATCAGCGTCATGCCGCCGACGATCGCGGCCACGGCGGTGGAGACCAGCACGATGACGGGGTGCATGCGGAGCCGTTTGCCCACGGCCCAGGATGCCACGACGCTCTGTACGCTGCCGTTTGACACCACTACGGCGATGGTCACGACGATCGCGGCGTCCACGCCGCCCGATCCCAGAGCGACCAGGATGGCGAAGGCTCCTCCCACCCAGGCTCCGACGTAGGGGACGAACGAGGAGACGAGGTACACGAGCAGCACCGGCAAGAGGAGCGGAAGCCCGAGCAGCGCCATGGGGATCACGACGATCGGCGCCGTGACCAGGGCCGTGAGTCCTGTGCCTGCGAAGTAGCTCCGGATGGCCGCCTCCGCGTCCTCGATGACGGCCGCCCCGTGGATGTTCGCGAGTCCGAGGCGCTCCTCCATCCACAGGTTGAGCTTGTGCCCGTCCCGGAGCGCGAAGAACAGCGTGAAGAGCGCGAAGAACGCGCCGATGAGGAATCCGACGATGCTCCACGTGATCCCGACGAGCGCGTTCCACAGTCCCTCGCCGAGCACGGGCAACGCTCGCCGGACCGCCGTCGCCGTCGCGTCTGCGTCCGGCCCGCTCTGGCCGCCCCCAACGAACCATCCCAAGGCCGTCTCACCGCCCTGCCGCGCGAGCCGGGCGATCTCGGGGGCTTGCGCGGCGAGCGTCCGCACGCTGAGGGCCGTCAGTCCCACGACGACCGCGAGGACGGCGACGAGCACCAGCACGCTGCCCGCGCCTCTCGGGATGCCGTGGCGCTCGCCTCTGTCGACCAGCGGACGGAAGAGCACGCCGAGGACCGCGGCGAGCAGTATGGGCATGACGACCGCGCTTACGGCGGAGAGCCCGACCACCACGACGGCGGCCGCGGCGAAGACGCCCAGGAGCAGCCAGCTGCGCACCCCGAGCCGGACGAGCCAGCCCGGCGCACCGGCCATGCGCAGACCGTTGTCGAGATCGCCCCCCATACTGTCAGCCTCCCGCATCTCGTGCTTCCGTGTCGATCGGCGCCCCGAGGACGTCGCGCGGCACGCTGCCGGCCCCTGTCGACGTCATTCTTTCACCTCGGCACGCGGCTCGCCGGACCGGGTGAGATGCCCGATGAGGATGTACGCGCTCACGAGGAACACCCAAGCAGGGAAGACCAGGACGACCTGCGTCGCCTGCGTCAAGACGAAGAGAAGGACGAGCGCGACAGCGTAGGTTGCCAGCGCCATCCACCTTGGCATCACGCCGGTGCGCCACCAGAGTGTGGCCTGGGAGATGAGGAAGACCGCCGCCATTCGCAGCGCATAGACATTGAAGATCTGCGTGACGATGTGGCGCGCGTAGACGATGGTGGTGCTGGCCGAGAAGCCGGAGGGGTCGGCGGCATAGGTGGCCGCGATGGCCCCCGCCGATGCGGCCGCCGCGAAGATCATGGCCAGGAACAGCAGACCGCTCCCCAGGAAGACGGTGGAGAAGAACTGGTCCTCGAACTGGCCCAGTCGCTCTCGCGCCACGGCGATGAACCACAGGAAGAACAGCCCGGCGAAGGGGACGAGCGAGATGGCGAACTTGAAGCGTCCCGCGTCGGTGTCGAGCCAGGAGCCGGTGTCCTTCGGCAAGTCCTGCATACTCGCTTGGATGATCGTGACGCTCAGCGAGAACAACACGGCGAAGAGGATCCCGGCGATGGCGCCGGCCACGGGTGTCGCGGCTCGTCGCTCCGCCTGCCCGAGATTCGCTTTCTGGCGCTCTGCCCGTCTCATGCCGACCTCCCCGGCTCGCCGCGATCGTCGTGGAGCGTCCCCGCTTCCGGACAGGCCCCGTGCGGCCCCTTCTCTCGTCCCTGTTCCTGCCGTTCTTCTGCATGCGCCTCGCGCCAGGCTCGACCGGCCGCGTAGGCCGCGGCGCTCGACTCGCCGATGGTGCTTGTCTGCGGGAAGACCTCGAGGCCCTCGGCGTCAGCCTGCTCGGCGCGCCTGAGCTGCGCGAGGAGATCGGGCGCGATCCCGCTCAGCAGCAGCCTGCCGCCGATCTCGTCAAGCCGGGCGCCGTAGGTCGTGAGGATCTTGTAGGAGGTGACGCCCAGCGCAGTCCTGCCCCGCAGGCGCAGGACTACAACGGGCGCTGCGGCGCCCTGCGGATTCGGCAGCAGGGACGCCAGCGTGCGCGCGCCGGCGTAGTAGAGGCTCCCGTAGACGTCCAGCAGCGTCACCTCGTGACCGACGAGTGATGTGGGTGCGGGCCGCTCCGCGAACTGCCCGTCGGGCTGCGGCACAAGCTCCACGAGCGTGAGGTCGAGCGCCTCGCGGTTCAGCTGCAGGAGCAGGGACAGAGCCACGCCGATGCCGACGGCAGCGGCGATCGGCAGGAAGAGCGTCGCCAGGAACGTCGTCACCATGGCGATCGTCGGGCTCGCTCCGGTGCGCAGCGCCATACGGATCTCGTCGGGTTTCACGGAGCTCACGGCCGCGAAGATGAGGATGGCGCCGAGCGACGGCATCGCGACGTTGCCCACGAGCCCCGACAGGGCGATCAGGATGGCGAGCATCCAGATGCCGGAGAAGATCGCCGCCCAGCGCGTCCTCGCCCCCGCCGCCGCGTTCAGCGCCGTCTGGCCCACCGAGCCGCCGACGGGCTGGCCGCGGAAGAAGGCGGCCGCGATGTTGCCGATGCCCTGCGCCCGGAAGTCGGCGTCGACTTCGGGCGGCGAGCCGTCGGGGTTGGGCGCCGCCTCGGAGACCCCGGCGCCCTGGACGAGCACGATCACCGCGACGACGAGCGCTCCCGTCAGCACGTCGACCGAGAGCAGCATGTGCAGCGGTGGCAGGGCGGGGAGTGGGATGCCGGTCGGTATCGCACCGACGTCCGCGACCGTGGCCACGGCGGGCAACCTCAAGGCGAGCAGGCTCGGCAGGATGAGGGCGATGACGGAGGCGTAGGCCGCGATGCGCGTCCTGGTGAGCACGATGAGCAGGACCAGGGTCGCGCTGCCGACGAGCACCGACTCCAGTTCAACGCGACCGGGATGCAGGAGGATATCGATGGCTCGTGTGAGCGCGACGCCGCCGTCGCCCTCGGCGCCTGTGAAGTCGCCGACTTGACTGAGCACGATGTTGGCGGCGACGCCCGTGAGGAAGCCGAGCATGACCGAGAGCGAGACGAAGCGCGTGTAGCGGCCGAGCCGGAAGAGGCCGGCGGCCACCATGAGCACCCCGGCGAGCAGGGTGAGGATGATGAGCGCCTGCTCCCGCTCCGCCGCGCTGAAGCTCTGCAGAGCCGAGCCTGCAGCCAGAGCCGCGGCGCTCGTCGTCGTGATCACCATGAGGCGGGTGTTTGAGGTCAGCCCGCCGAAGATCGGTCCGGCGAAGCTTGCGTAGAGGCCGTGCACGGGGTTCACTCCAACGAGCACTGAGGCCGCCATGCCGTCCGGCACGCTGCCAACGGCTCCCGGCACGCCGGCCACGGCGTCGCGGCCGAGGTCGCTGCGCGAGACGGCCAGTGAACCGAGCCAGGCCTTGAGGGCAGGGACGGCGGCGGCCAGCCTGCGACCCGCGGGTGGCGTGGCGCGGCCTCCTTCGCCGGTCACGGCGTCTTCTCCGGGTAGGCGAGCCCCACGATATCGAGCAGCACCTCCTGGATCGCCGCGTCAAGCTTCTCATCCGGCAGGTCGTCGAGGCCGGTGCCACGCCGCACGAACTCGCCGAAGAGGGCGTAGCCGAGCGTCAGCGAGCTCAGGCAGGCGACCACGACACGCGGGTCGTGGCGGCCTGCCGGCTGGGACGCGAGTTCGGCCTCGATGCGCCCGACGAGGCCGCCCATGGTCGGGTAGCCGTCCGGGAAGTCGGGCAGCACGCCGTCGAGCGAGGCGCGGGCCAAAACGGCGACGAACTCCCGCTCGCTCATTGTCGCCCGGTAGAGCAGGGTCGCGTCGTGGCGCACGTCGGTAACATGCGGGATGTTGGCGGCGATGGCCCGCTGCGACTGCTCCATGGCTGCCCGCATCAGGTTCTGCTTGCTGCCCAAGTAGCGGTAGACGAGCGCCGGGTTGACGTCGGCGCGCGCGGCGATCTCGCGCACGGTGACGCGACCGGACGGACGCTCGGCGAAGAGCTCAGACGCTGCGTCGACGAGCGCACGGCTGATTTCCTCGCGCGAGCGTCGCTTGCGCTGCGGTCTGTCACCCGAGGCGCCGGACCTCTCGCCGTCCTGCATCTGCTCGCCCGTCAGCGCCTCGCCAGTCTCCGACGCCGGCTTAGCTCTGGCTCCCCGCGACCTCCTGGAGCTTCTCGAGTACGCGGTCGAGGCTGAACGACGCGGGCTTCTGCCGCGGCGGGAACTCCGCGAACTCCTTGATGGCCTCGGCCACCACCGCCTGCGCCGGCACCACCATGTAGATGCGGTCGATCATCCAGTCGTAGTACGTGTTCGAATCGGTGAGGGCGCGCTCGAAGGGGTCGCGTCGCAGGTTGACGATCTTGGGTGCACGAAGCTCCACGAACGGCTCGAGCCACAGGGCGAGCTGATGGGCGCGTTGCTCCTTGAAGATGAACTTCCAGTCGCCGATGCGAAGGGCGACCAACTCGGCGTCGTCGTTGACGTAGAAGAAGCGGTCGCGCGGGCATGCTTCGCCCTTGCCCGCGAGGTAGGCGTTCATGTCCTTGCCGTCGAGGATGACCTTGAACGTCTTGCCGGCGGCCTCGTGGCCGGCCCGGCACTTCGCCGCGATGTCGGGCTCGCCGGCGGCGGCCAGGAAGGTGGTCAGCATGTCCTGATGGGCGACGATGCCGTTGAGCGTCACTCCGGCCTGCCACTTCGCCGGCCAGCGCAGGAAGGCGGGCACGCGGTAGGCGCCCTCCCAGTTGCTGTTCTTCTCGGAGCGGAACGGCGTGATGGCGGCGTCCGGCCAGGAGTTGTAGTGCGGGCCGTTGTCGGTGGAGTACATCACGATGGTGTCCTCGGCGATGCCGAGCTCATCGAGCTTGTCGAGGATCATGCCGACGTGGTGGTCATGCTCGACCATGCCGTCGTTGTACTCGCCCTGGCCGCTCACGCCGCGGTTCTCGGGCTTGACGTGCGTGCGGAAGTGCATGCGGGTCGAGTTCCACCAGAGGAAGAACGGCTGGTCGTTCTCGGCCATCTCGTCCAGGTACTCGAGCGTGCGCGCGGTGACCTCATCGTCGATCGTCTCCATGCGCTTGCGCGTGAGCGGGCCGGTGTCCTCGATCTTCTGCGTCCCGTCGGGCTGCGCCCAGCTGTGGATCACGCCGCGTGGCCCGAAACGCTCCTTGAAGGCCGGGTCCTTGGGGTAGTCCTCGTGCTCCGGCTCCTCTTCCGCATTGAGGTGGTAGAGGTTGCCGAAGAACTCGTCGAAGCCGTGGTTGGTCGGGAGGTGCTCGTCGCGGTCGCCGACGTGGTTCTTGCCGAAATGCGCCGTCGCGTAGCCCAGCGGCTTGAGCAACTCCGCGATCGTGGGGTCCTCGGGACGGATGCCGAAGTCCGCTCCCGGCAGGCCGACCTTGGTGAGCCCGGTGCGCAAGGGGTTCTGGCCGGTGATGAATGCGGCGCGGCCGGCGGTGCAGCTCTGCTGGCCGTAGAAGTCGGTGAAACCGACGCCCTCGCTCGCCAGGCGATCGATGTTCGGCGTCTCGTACCCCATCATGCCGCGGTTGTTGCAGCTGAGGTTCCAGAAGCCGATGTCGTCCCCCCAGAGGACGAGGATATTTGGCTTGCCCTCGGGCATGGCGTTCCTCTCTTCGGTCGACGGCTTGGCACCGACCCGGCGAGCGCCGGGGTCGCACGAACCCTACAGATGTGATCAGCGGGTTACAAGACCGCAGCAGCGTTTGTATTTCTTGCCGCTGCCGCAGGGGCAGGGGTCGTTGCGTCCCGTCGTGCGTGCCTCGTCGGCGAGCAGCACCATGACCTCTCGCGCCTCGCCGCCGTGCGCGAGGATCTCGGCCATCAGGCGCATGGGCCGCTCCGTGTGGGCGAAGAACGCTTTGAGCCCGGCGCAGAGCCAGTTGAGGCCGGGCTCGCCGCCGGGCGTGAGCAGGATGCGGTTCTTGGGGCACTCGCCGTTGCAGGCGAAGACGTACTCACAGGAGCGGCAGTAGGCGGGCAGCGTCTCCTGCTTGGCCCGCCCGAAGGCGAGCTGCCGCTCGGAGCGCACGAGCTCGCCGACCGACGTCTCCAGGATGTTGCCGAGCAGGTACGGCGGGTCGACGAAGTGGTCGCAGGAGTACAGGTCGCCGTTGTGCTCGAGCGCGACGCCCTCGCCACAGGTGGGCTGGAGGATGCAGAGGCTGGAGAAGCCGCGCACGTAGGCGGCGAGCACGCCGTCGAAGAACTGTACGAACATCTCGCCGACGTCGCGGCGCACCCACTCGTCGAAGATCGCGGTCAGGAAGCGGCCGTAGTCGTCGGGCTGCACGCTGCGCTCGCTCACCGTGCCGGGCCGGCCGCCGGCCGGCGGGGTCTCGACCTCGACGATCGGGACGAGCTGGATGAACCGGGCGCCCAGCTCGTCGCGGAAGAAGCGGTAGACCTCGAGCGGGTGGCCGGCGTTGGCGGCGTTGATGGTGCAGAGCACGTTGAACTCGGCGCCGTGCTTCTGGAGGCGGCGGGCAGCGGCCACGACGCGGTCGAAGACCGGACGCCCGCCGAGATCGTGCCGGTAGGCGTCGTGCAGCTCGCGCGGCCCGTCGATGCTCAGGCCCACCAGGTAGTCGTTCTCGGCGAGGAACGCGCACCACTCGTCGTCGAGGAGCACGCCGTTGGTCTGCAGCGTGCGCTCGACGGCCATGCCGGCGGGCACACGACCGGCCTCCGCCGCGCGCGCCCGCCGGAAGAAGTCGAGCCCCATGAGCGTGGGCTCGCCGCCCTGCCAGGCGAGCGTCACCTGCGGGACGCGCTGCGCCCGGGCGGTCTGCGCGATGTAGGCCTCCATGAGGTCATCGCGCATGCGGAAGTCACTGCCCGGATACAGGTGCTCCTTCTCGAGGAAGAAGCAGTAGTCGCAGCGCAGGTTGCAGCGCGCCCCCGTGGGCTTGGCCATGACGTGGAACGCGGGGACGTGCTCGGCTGCCATCCGATGAGGTCGGACTCTCGCTCGCTCCGCATCGCAGCCGCGCGCCGCCTGCTTCGGCGGCAGGCGGCTACTCGGCGACGTAGTGGGCCAGCGCGGCGCCGTCCGCGTCGCGCAGCCAGAGCTCGTCGCCTTCGATCGTGTACGTCGCGGTCTTCGGCAGGGCGGCCAGGTAGGCCGCCTCCTGGGTCATCAGCTCCTCCGGCCCGGCCATCATCGTCGTCGCGATCTCTGGGTCGACCGTCATCTGTCCCTCAGCCCGATGTCGTGTACGTGCCGGTGTACTGGTTCACGCTTGCGCTGCCGGTCAGGCTGCCGTCGGCGCCGAACGCCGCGGTGATGGCGCTGGATGCGGCCAGCCCCTGCAGGGCTCCCCTGCCGTTGTTGACGGCGAGCGCGTCCCACACGGTCCCTGTGAGCGCCGTCGGCTGGACCGCCACGTACGTCACGAGTGTGGTGCCCTGGTCGTCGGTCAGCGTCAGCGTATCGGCAGTGACGGCGAACTGGGTCGCCTTCTCGAGCGCCGAGAAGTACGCCTGCTCCTGAGCCATGGCATCAGGCGGGCCTGCCATGAGCGTGGCCGCGGGCTGCGAGATCGTGATCTTGTCGCCGGCCTCAGTCGTGTACTCGGCGCTGAAGCGATTCACCGTGCCGGAGCCGGACAGCGTTCCCGAGGCGAACTCAGCGGTCGCTTGGTAGCCTTCGGTGGCGAGGACCGTGGTGCCGGCGATCTCCGTCGCCTTCCACACCTTGCCCTCGAGCGCCGTGCTGTTGTCGGCCGCGGTGCTCGACGAGCATCCCGCGGATGTCAGCAGCGCCACGGCGACGGCGCCCACTGCGATGACAGAGGTCACGAAGCCGGCACGTGAACCAATCACCGCAACACCTCCAAGTCCGTTGAGTCTGTGGCCGCCATAGTACACCGCTGCGGAAGCCGTACGTAGCCGGCGGCGCCGACGGCGGCAGGATGAGACTGTCGGGGTCCGTCGCCCGGGGCAGGGCCTTCATCTTCGGCGCCGGGTACGTGGTTGCCCGCTTCTCGCGGACCACGACGGCTGCGTCGTCTTAGCGGCGCACTCCCAGTGTGACCTGCAGGTCGCTCGACTCGCTGCCGCGTACGATGGTGAGAGCGATCTCGTCCCCCGGCTGGCGCCGCGCGATCTCCGCCTCGAGCTCGGTCGTCGACTCGACCGCGTTGCCGTCGACGGCCGTGATGACGTCGCCGCCGACGATGTACGGTTGCCCCTGCAGGCTGACACGCTGGGTGCCGCCGTGGACACCGGCGACCGCGGCCGGGCTGTCCGGCTCCACCTGCGCCACGAGGACGCCGTGGCTCGCCTGAAGACCGAGCGCCGTGGCGAGCTCAGGCGACAACGTCTGGCCGGAGGCGCCGAGGTACGCGTAGATGGCCTTGCCCCCGGCCTTGAGCTGATCCATCACGCGGACGGCAGTGTCGATCGAGACCGCGAACCCGAGTCCCTGGCTGCCGCCGGACTGGGTGACGATCATCGTGTTGATGCCGATCACGCGGCCGGCCGAGTCAAGCAGTGGGCCGCCCGAGTTTCCCGAATTGATCGCCGCATCCGTTTGGATGCCGTCGGGGATGACCGAGCGGTTCGGGGAGCGCAGGTTGCGGCCGGTGGCCGAGACGACGCCTGTGGTGAGCGTGAACGAGAGGCCGAGCGGGTTGCCGATGGCCACGACTGGCTCTCCGACGAGCACCGTCTGGCCGGTCGCCAACGGTAGTGGTTGCAGCGTCGGCGCGTCGGCAGGGTCGATCTTGAGCACGGCGACGTCGCTGTTCTCGTCGCTGCCGACGAGCGTGGCCTCGACGCGCGACTCGCCAGGGTTCGTCCCCGTCTCCGTGCGGAAGACGGCGACGATCGAGTTCGCGTCGCGCCCATCGCTGGTCACCACGTGCGCGTTGGTGAGCAGGTAGCCGTCCTTGGAGACGAGGAAGCCGGAGCCGAGGCCCGAGTCCGAGCCGTCCGCGGCCGTGAACGCGGCACGCACCTCGACGACGCCCGGCGAGGCCTGGTCGAACACCTGCATCGGCGTGAGGGACCCGGCCGGGGCCGAACCGGCGGATCCCCGCGACATCCAGGACCCGGAGGAAACCGGGATCACGCCGGCGACGACGAGCCCGAGCGCGACGGCCAGAGCGGCCAGCAGGAGCAGGATCACGCCGAGCAGAAGAGCGAGTCTCGATGTCGGTCTGGCCGTGGTCCCTCCATCGACGGTCGTTTGCTTTCGCCATGAAGCGCAGGAGCGCTCGGTGTCCTGTCTCGATGGTATCAGGTCGCAATCGCGCTGCGGACGGTCTCAGCCCTCGAGGGCGCATCCGCGGCTCAGGGGTCGCAGACGGCCGCGGCCGCGCC
>CAVOGK010000010.1:0-90703 GCA_963695395.1 uncultured Thermoleophilia bacterium
CCGGTGCGAAGCAGCCCGGGCGAAGGCCGCGTGAGAGTCCGTCTTCGGGCGGACGCCGAAGGGGCAAGGCGCAGGGAGCGCCGAATCTCTCAGGCAAACGGAGCGCGGCCGGACGGGCCCCCGGATGACATGGCGCCGCCGCCGCGGCGCCGGCCGTCAGACAGGGTGGGTACTCCACCCTGTCTTTTTGTTGCCGGCGCAGGAGCGGCGGCTCCCCGGACTCGCGTTTCTCAGGCGCGCTACCCGGGCACGTTGGAGAGTCGATAGTGTGTGCGGAAGGCACCGACCGGGAGGCACGATGGCGGACGAGACGTATCCTCAGGAACTGCGGTACTACAGGGAGCACGACTGGGTGCGCATCGAGGATGAGGACGCGGTCTTCGGCATCACCTGGTTCGCGCAGGACGCGCTCGGAGAGATCGTCTACGCCGAGCTGCCGGCCGTGGGAGACGAGGTCACCGGCGGCAAGCCCTACGGCGAGCTCGAGTCGGTCAAGGCCGTCAGCGACGTGTACTCGCCGCTCACCGGCGAGGTCGTCGAGGTCAACGACGCGTTGCAGGACGAGCCGCAGCGCGTCAACGAGGACTGCTACGGCGAGGGCTGGCTCATCCGCATCCGCATGACGGCTCCGGGTGAGCTGGGCGATCTCATGGACGCCGGCGCGTACAGGCGCTTCCTCGACGAGGCCTGAGCGCGGTGACCGCGACCGGGTACGTCCCCCACAGCTCCGGCGACGTCGCCGAGATGCTGGCGGCCGTCAGGGCCTCCAGCGTCGACGACCTCTTCGCCGAGATCCCCGAGGCCGTGCGCCGGCGGGAGCCGCTGGCTCTGCCCGCCGGCCTCAGTGAGGCGGAGGTCGTCGCGGAGCTGCGCCGCCTCGCCGGCAGGGACGTCCCGGCGACGCAGCTCGTCAGCTTCCTCGGCGCCGGCGTCTACGACCACTACGTCCCGGCCGTCGTCGACGCCGTCGTCAGTCGCGGTGAGTTCCTGACGGCCTACACGCCGTACCAGCCGGAGCGAAGCCAGGGCGTGCTCCAGACCATCTTCGAGTTCCAGACGGCGATCTGTGAGCTCACCGGCATGGACGTGAGCAACGCCTCCATGTACGACGGCGGTACGGCCCTGGCGGAGGCCTCCATCCTCGCGGGCGTGCAGACGCGCGCGCGGCGAGGTGGTTCTCTCCGCGGGCGTGCACCCCGAGTACCGGCAGGTCCTCGAGACGGAGTCGGCCGGCTATGGGCCTCGGCCTCGGACCGTGGGTCTGCGCGAGGGCGCGGCGGCCGATCTCGACGCGCTCGCCGCCGCCGTCGGCGAGCGCACCGCCGCGGTCGTGGTGCAGCAGCCCAACTTCTTCGGCGCGCTGGAGGATCTGCCCGCCGTCGCGCAGCTGGCGCACGCGGCCGGCGCCCTCCTCGTGGTCGTCGCCGACCCGGTCTCGCTCGGGCTCCTCGAGGCACCCGGCAGGCTCGGCGCCGACATCGTCGTCGGCGAGGCCCAGGCGCTCGGCAACGCCCTGAACTTCGGCGGCCCCGGCGTCGGCTATATGGCCGTCACCACCAAGCTGATGCGTCGCATCCCCGGCCGGCTCGTCGGTGAGACGGTGGACATCGAGGGGCGCCGCGGCTTCGTGCTCACGCTGCAGACGCGCGAGCAGCACATCCGCCGCGAGAAGGCCACGAGCAACATCTGCTCCAACCACGCGCTCAATGCGCTGGCGACGCTCGTGTATCTGAGCTGGCTGGGCAAGGAAGGGCTGCCGGAGCTCGGCGTGCACTGCGCGCGCAAGGCCGCCTATCTGCGGGAGCGCCTGCTTGCGCTTCCGGGCGTGACCGCCTTCACCGCCGGCCCCGTCTTTCGCGAGTTCGCGGTGCGCCTGCCGCTGCCGGCGGCCGGCGTGGTCGACGCGCTGGTGCCGGAGGGCTTCCTGGCCGGGGTGCCGGCGGCCCGCTTCGCGGCCCAGTACGCCGGCCTGCTACCCGCCGCGGCTTCGGGCGATGTGACGGCTGCCGCGACGGAGCTGGACGACGTCCTGCTCGTCGCCGTGACCGAGAAGCGCACGCGCGCCGAGCTGGACGCTTTCGCCGGCGCGCTCGGCGACCTCCTCGCGAACCGGGAGGTGGATCGTGGCTGACCGCGATGCCGTCCCCGTCTGCCGCCCCGCCGCCGTGGACCGCACGACGATCTACGAGAAGTCGAGCCCGGGGCGACGGGCGTTCACGCTCCCCGAACCGGGCGTGCCCGAGGTCCCCGCGGACGAACTCGTCCCGCGCGCGCTGCTGCGTAGGGCTCCCGCCCGCCTTCCCGAGGTGAGTGAGGTCGACCTGCTGCGTCACTTCACCGGCCTCTCGACGCTCAACTACGGCGTCGACAGCGGCAGCTATCCGCTCGGATCCTGCACCATGAAGTACAACCCGCGCGTCAACGAAGTGGCGGCTCGTCTCGACGGGTTCGCGGGCCTCCACCCCTATCAGCCGGAGGCGCTCGTCCAAGGGGCGCTCGAGCTCATGTACGACCTCGAGCGCTGGCTGGCCGAGATCTCCGGGCTCCATGTCACGACACTTCAGCCGGCCGCCGGGGCGCACGGCGAGCTCACGGGCCTGCTCGTGATCCGCGCGGCCCACCTCGCCGAGGGGCGCGATCCCAAGCGGATCATCATCCCGGACACCGCGCACGGCACCAATCCGGCCAGCGTGATCATGGGCGGCTTCGAGCCGGCTCCGGTGCGCAGCGACGCGCGCGGGGGCGTGGACATGGACGGCCTGCGTGAGGTCATCGCCGCTGGTGACATCGCCGGACTCATGCTCACCAACCCGAACACACTCGGCCTGTTCGACGAGAACATCGTCGAGATCGCGCGCCTCGTGCACGAGGCCGGCGGCCTGCTCTACTACGACGGCGCCAACGCCAACGCCGTGCTCGGCGTCAGTCGGCCGGGCGACATGGGCTTCGACATCGTCCACTTCAACACGCACAAGACCTTCAGCACGCCGCACGGCGGCGGCGGCCCCGGGGCCGGTCCGATCGTGGTGCGCGATTCGCTGGCGCCGTTCCTGCCGGTGCCGCTGGTGGCGAAGAGCGAGGACGGTCGCTTCTACTTCGAGTACGACCGCCCCCAGTCCATCGGCAAGGTGCGCACGTTCTACGGCAACTTCGGCGTGCTCGTCCGCGCCTGGACCTACATCCGCAGTCTCGGCGCCGACGGCCTGCGCGCCGTGAGCGAGGCCGCGGTGCTCAACGCCAACTACGTGATGGAAGGCGTGCGCGAGCTGCTCGACCTGCCGTACGGCGAGCGCCGTTGCATGCACGAGTTCGTCGGCTCGGCCAGCCCTCTCCGCGTCCACGACGTGCGTGCCCTGGACGTCGCGAAGCGGCTGCTCGACTACGGCGTGCATCCGCCGACCACGTACTTCCCGCTCATCGTCGACGAGGCGCTCATGGTCGAGCCGACCGAGACGGAGTCGAGGGATGCGCTCGATCGCATCATCGACGCGTTCCGCAGCGTGGTGGCGGAGGCGCAGGAGCAGCCGGCGTTGCTGCACGAGGCGCCGGTGACGCTGCCGGTGCGGCGGCTCGACGAAGCGCAGGCCGCCCGTCGCCCTGTGCTCAAGCAGCGATTCCCGGAAGACGTGGAGGGCGGCGCCTGAGGCGCCGCCTCGCGCCGCCCTTGCCCGCCCTGTGACCGTGAAGCCCGAGGCGCCGTGAGCATCGTCAAGGTCCTGCCCGACTTCCGCTCGGGAGGCGGCGCACAGATGGCGCTGGACGCCGGCCTGCTCGAGACCGTCGACGAGATCATCGCCCGTCGCTACACCTGGGCGCCGCCGGCGCTCTCGATCGGGAAGTTCCAGGAGCTCCAGATGGTGCCGGGACTGCCCTTCGAGATCGTCCGCCGGCCGAGCGGTGGGCGGGCGGTGCTGCACGGCGAGGCGTTCGAGTGGTCGTTCGCCGTGGCCTTCCCGCCCGGCGTGCCGTCCGGCGGCCCCCGCGCGGCCGTCGACGTCGGCGGGCCGTACGGCATCGTCGCCGCCGCCTTCGCGGGCACGCTCGCGGAGCTCGGCCTCACGCTCGACGGAAACGGCGAGACGCCGTATCAGCGCAGCGCGCTCTGCTTCGCCGGAGCGCTGCGCTACGACATCTGCGCTCGCGGCGAGAAGATCGTCGCCATCGCGCAGGCGAAGAGGGAGGGACGGACGCTCGTGCACGGGTCCGTCCTCATGAGCCGCCCGCCGGACGAGCTCGTCCTGGCAGTCGAGGCCCTGCTCGGCGAGCCCTGGCAGGCAGAAGGACTGGCGGGCGCGGGCACGGCGCTCGCTCCGGAGACGATCTGGAACACGACGCTGCTGCGTCTCGAGGCCGCCCTCCGCCGGACGGTGGCCGGATGAGGAGGTCCGCATGACGAAGATCCTGGTGCTCGGCGGCGGCCCCGCCGGTTATGTGGCCGCCGGCCGCGCCGCCCAGCTCGGAGCGGAGGTCGCGCTCGTCGAGTCCCGCGAGATCGGCGGCACCTGTCTGAACCGCGGCTGCATCCCGACCAAGGCCATGGTCGCCGGCGCCGCGCGCCTGCACGAGGCGCGGCGCTCCGCGGAGTACGGGGTCCTGGTCGGCGACGTCGGCCTCGACTTCCCCGCCTTCATGGCGCGCAAGGACGCCGTCACCACGCAGCTTCGTGACGGTGTCGCCCATCTCCTGAAAGCGCGCAAGGTACAGGTGGTGGCCGGGCGCGCCTCGCTCGCCGGCCCCGGCCGCCTGAGCCTCGCGCCCGGAGCCACACTGCCGGACGGTACCGTCCTCGCCGATGGCGGCGAGCTCGCGGGCGACGCTGTGATCCTCGCCAGCGGGTCGGAACCGGTGCGCATGGGGCTGTTCGACTGGAGCGACCCCCGGCTGATGACCAGCGACGAACTGCTGCGCGTCGAGTCGGTGCCGGCGACCCTCGCGATCGTCGGCGGAGGGGTCATCGGCTGCGAGTTCGCGAGCGTGTTCGCGCGCCTCGGCACTCGGGTGACCGTGGTCGAGATGCTCGACCAGCTGCTGCCGGGCGAGGACCAGCGCGTGAGCCGTACGCTGCAGCAAGCCTTCAAGAAGGCCGGGATCGCCGTGCACGTGAAGATGGCGGTGGAGTCGGCGCAGAGCGGCGATGCCGGCGTGGCACTGCGTCTCGCCGGCGGCGCGGAGGTCATCGCCGAGCGCGTGCTCGTCGCCGTGGGACGGCGGCCGCTGAGCGCCGGCCTCGGCTACGAGGAGGCCGGCGTGGAGATCGCCCCCGGCGGCTTCGTCGTCACCGACGAGAGTTGCCGGACGACGCTGGAGGGCGTGTTCGCGGCGGGCGACGTCGCGGGTCCGCCGCTCCTCGCTCACTGGGCCTACCATCAGGGCGCGATCGCCGCCGAGAACGCGGTGACCGGCTCCAACCTGCACTGCGACCGCACGGTCATTCCCAGCTGCGTGTTCAGCTCCCCCGAGGTCGCGAGTTGCGGTATCACCGAGGACAAGGCGAAGTCGGAGGGCATCGAGCACGAGGTGGCGCACCTGCGTTTCAACGGCAACTCCAAGGCCGTGTGCGACGGCGACGCCGACGGGTTCGTGCGCGTCGTCTGCGAACCCGGCGGCGGACGCGTGCTCGGGGCCAGTCTGATCGGGCCGCACGTCAGCGAGCTCGTTCACGAGCTCGCGCTGGCGGCCCGCACCGGCCTGACCCTGGCCGAGATCGCCGGCACCATCCACGCCCACCCGACGCTCTCCGAGGCGATCGGGGAAGCCGCGCTCTCCGGCGTCGGACGCGGCGCACACAGCCTCTGAGGGCGATGACGGCGCCGGTGGACAGCGCGAGCGCTCCGGCCGGCCGCGGCCGCAAGCCGGCGTGGCTCAAGCACAAGGCGCCGGCGCCCCGACAGTACCGCGCCACCGGCGCGCTGCTCGACGAGCTCGACCTGCATACGGTGTGCCTGGAGGCGCGCTGCCCCAACAAGGGCGAGTGCTACGCCGCGGGGACGGCCACGTTCCTGATCCTCGGCGAGGTCTGCACGCGCGCGTGCCGGTTCTGCGCCGTCGAGGGACAGAGCGGTTCGGCGGACGTGCGCGCTCTCGACATGGACGAGCCCCGGCGGGTCGCAGAGGCGGCGCGCCGCCTGGGTCTTCGCCATGTCGTCATCACCAGCGTGACCCGCGACGATCTGCGGGACGGCGGCGCGGCGCTGTTCGCGGCTGCCATCGCCGCTGTGAACGCCGCCGTCACGGAGGCGACCGTCGAGGTGCTCATCCCGGACCTGGGCGGCGACGAAGCCGCGCTGCGCATCGTGCTCGCCGCCCGTCCGGACGTGCTGAACCACAATCTCGAGACCGTTCCGCGCCTGTACGCGGAGGTCAGGCCTCAGGCGCGCTACGAACGTTCGCTCGAGCTGCTCGCGCGCGCCGCCGCGTGGGCGCGCGCGCCGGGGGTGTCGGCGGTCCCACTGGTCGGGACGACGTCGTCAGCGGACGCGGCGGGCGCGGCGGCCTCCTCCCGGCCCTTGGTCAAGACCGGTCTCATGGTCGGCCTCGGCGAGACCGCGGAGGAGGTCGGCGAGGTGCTCGCCGACGCAGCCGCGGCCGGCGTGGACACGGTGACCATCGGCCAGTATCTTCAGCCGCAGGCCGGCTGCCTGCCGGTAGCCCGCTACGTGACTCCGGAGGAGTTCGAGGACTACGAGCGCCGCGGCGCCGCTCTCGGCCTGACGGTCGTCGCGGCGCCCTTCGTGCGCTCGTCCTACCGCGCCGGCGAGCTGCTGGCGCAGGGCCGATGACGGCCGGCGCGCTGCCGCTGCCGACGCCGCGGGTCGTGATCTTCGATCTCGACTACACACTCCTGCGCCCGAGCGACCAGTTCGAGGCGCCGGGCTACGTGCGCTCCGGCGCCCGTTTCGGCCTCGAGCTGGATGCCGCGCGCTGGCCGCAGGCGGAGCGCGCCGCCTACGCCGCAGCCGCGGCGCGTCGCGAGCGCACCGGCCTCATCCACGACGACGGCCTGTTGCCGGTGATCGCCCACGCCATCATCGGCGGCCTTGGCGGCGGGTCCGAGGAGGCGGTCGAGCTGACCGCCTCGGCGATCATCGAGGCCTGGTCGCGGGCCGAGAGCTTCGGCCTCTACGACGACGTGCTGCCGTGCCTGGGGGCGCTCCGGGCGGCGGGCATCCGCATGGCGCTGCTCACCAATGCTCTCGGCCACGGCGTCGAGGAGATCGTCGCCCACTTCGCGCTGGACGACTTCATGGACGCGGCGGTATCCAGTGCCGAGACCGGCGCCGTCAAGCCGGCGCCGCGTATGTACTCGGTGCTCTTCGCCTTGCTGCGCGTCTCGCCGGCTGACGCGGTGATGGTGGGCGACAGCGTCGAAGACGACGTCGAGGGCGCCGTCGCCTTCGGGTCCGCCGGGATCCTCCTGGACCGCGGCGGCCGGCGCCGCGACGCGGAGGTCCCGCGCATCGAGTCGCTGGCCGAGCTGCCTGCGGCGCTCGGCCTCTGACGATCCCGGGGCCGGATGGCCGGGCAGGCTTCGCCCGCCGGCCCCTTGCCCTATGCCAGCGAAGCCGTGACGCTCAGCTCGACGTTGCCCTTGAGCGCGCCGCTGATGGGGCAGCCGTCCTTGGCCGCCTCCGCGACCTCCTTGAAGGCTGCCTCGCTGATGCCGGGCACTGTGCCCTTCACGCTGATCTCTGAGGAGCCGGTCTTCCAGCCGCCCTCGATCTCCTTGAAGGTCACGGTGACGCTGGTCTCGAGCTTCTGCGGCGGCGTGCCCCCCTCGCTGAGGGCGTGCGACAGCGCCATGGAGTAGCAGGCGGCGTGGGCGGCGGCCACGAGCTCCTCGGGACTCGTCTTGCCGTTGGACCGCTCCGTGCGCGAGGCCCAGGTGACGGGCAGCGGGCCCGCGGCTTCGCTCGACGTGAGCGAGACTTCTCCGGAGCCCTGCCCGAGCGAGCCTGTCCAGACGGCGTCGGCGCGGCGTGGTGCGTCGGCCATTGCGGAACCTCCTTGGGTGCGGGACTGATGGGGACAGACGCCGCGCAGGGGCGCGGCGCCCGCCGATAGCGGTGACTTGCCCGCAGGGGTGCGCCGCTCAAACGCTCCCGACGTTCGCCTGGGCGGGGCGTGTCCGGCGACGCGCCGTCGCCCACCGGGTCAACGCAGGACCGCTGCCGGGCCTAAGGCATTCGACCCCGGCCGTCGATGAAACTGACGTGAGGCGACAGGCGCTCAGATCGAGGCGCGCCTTCGGGCGCGCCGCACTGGCTCCGGCGGCCATCTTGCTGGCCGCCGCTGCGCTCGCGGCCGGCGTGTACGCCGCGGCCGCGCCGGCCGCGGACCCGGCGGCTCGGCCCGCGCTCACCACCACGGGCCCGGTGCCGCCGCCCACCGTCAAGGCGCCGACCGGGGCCCGGCGCGCCGTCGCGGCCGCCGGCGAGACGGTGATCGCGGGTGCGCCCGCCTACCAGTGGAGGGACGGCTGCGGGCCGACGTCGGTCGGCATGATCGTCGGGTACTACGACGGCCACGGCTTCCCCGGCCTGGTGGACGGAGATGCCTCGAGCCAGAGCGCCAACCCGGCGGTCAGCCAGATGATCGCCTCACACGGGAGCGCCGAGGAGCCTCGCCACTACGAGGACTACTCGCTGCCGAGGGAGACCGGCAGCAGCATCCTCGCCGACAGGAGCGCCGCCCCGGCCGGGGACGAACACGTGAGCGACAGCGTCGCCGACTTCATGCATACCTCGTGGAGTGCGGACGGTCTGGCCTACGGGTGGAGCTTCACCAACATGGCCGGGCCGGCGTTCGTCGCCTACGTCCAATCCCGCGCGATCGGTGCCACCGCGAGCTACAACCGTCTCTTCTACGGCGCCACGCTGACCTTCAGCACGCTGCGGCAGGAGATCGACGCAGGCCGGCCCGTCGTCCTGACCGTGGACAGCTCGGGCGACGGAGTCACCGATCACGCCGTCGTCGGCATCGGCTATCGCGAGACCAGCGGGGTTCCCGAGTACGCCTGCTGGGACACCTGGTACTCGACGGTCCGCTGGGCGCAGTTCCGCGGTCTCTCGGCCGAGTACGCGTGGGGCATCTACGACGCGACCTCATTGTCGCTCACGGCGAACGCCAGCCCATCTCCAAGCCCCAGCCCGTCGCCCAGCCCATCCGCGAGCCCCAGCCCGTCACCGAGCCCCAGCCCGTCGAGCCCAGCCCGTCGAGTCAGCCCGAGCCCGTCGGCGAGCCCCAGCCCGTCACCCAGCCCCAGCCCGCGCGATCTGACGGCTCCGGTGACGACCGTGAGTGGCAGCGACGCCCTCTGGCACAAGTCGCCGGTGACGCTCACCTTCTCGGCCGCCGACCTCGGGGGAAGCGGCGTCGGTACGACGGAGGTCGATCTCAACGGGGCCGGCTGGACGCCGCTGGCCGGCCTGCCGGGCATGCTCGAGGTCGCCGGCCAGGGCATCCATACGGTGCGCTACCGCTCGGCGGACCTCGACGGCAACGTCGAGGAAGCGCAAAGCTGCACCGTGAAGATCGACGCCAGAGGTCCATCGACGTCGGCGCGCGCCGCGAGCGTTCGACGGGGTGCGCGCGCCAGGTTGCGCTATCGCGTCGCCGACCTCACGCCGCGGGCCAGCGTCCGGATCGTCGTGAGGACGCGGGGCGGAGCGCTGCGCAAGGTCCTGCGGCCGGGCTGGCGGGGCACCAACACGCTCCGCGCCGTGACGTGGCGCTGCCGGCTCAGCCGGGGCGTCTACCGCTTCTCCGTGTACGCCGTCGATCAGGCCGGCAACCGGCAGGAGCGTCTGGGCTCGGCGCGCCTCACCGTGCGCTGACGACGACGGCCGCACGCCGGTCCGGCAACGGCACGGGCCTCCGCCATGTGGGTACCCTCCGGGACACGCGGCCCCTCTGGGTATCCGCGTCTCACAATCCCGTCAGGAGACGGCATGGCCAGCAATACCGACATCGTCCGCACCAGCTACGAGAGCTTCAGCCGCGGCGACATCCAGACCACCCTTGCGATGTTCTCCGAGGACATCGAGTGGCACGAACCCGAGTGGACCTACGGGCCGGCCTCGGGCGACTTCTGCGGGCGCGACGAGGTGCTTCGCAGGATCTTCGCGCCCATCCCTGAGTTGAACGACGCCTTCGCCCTGGAGCCGCGCGACTTCTACTGCGACGGCGACACCGTGATCGTGACCGGCGTGTTCCACGTGACGCCACGTGGGTCGGGTCACGACGTGGAGGTCCCCTTCGCACACGTGTGGACGGTGCACGGCGGCCACATCGACAGTCTTCGCGCCTACAACGACGTGCGCGAGGTCGTCGCGTTGCTCGAGGCCACGGACGTCGCCTGACGCGTCGTGCGTGACGCCGTCCGGCGCGCTGTGAGGTGCGGCTGGGCAGAGGGGCGGAAGAGCGGCCGGCGGAGCATCGGCTCCGGCCTCCTGCGGTAAGCTTGTCGCATGACCGAGAAGATCCGACTCACGCAGTTCGCGGCCAAGAGCGGTTGAGCGGCCAAGCTGGGTCCGTGCGACCTGCAGGCCGTTCTCGACAGTATGCCCGAAGCCACCGGTGAGTTCGCGCGACTTCTGGAGACGCGCGACGACGCCGCGG
Source organism: uncultured Thermoleophilia bacterium (assembly GCA_963695395.1). Classification (GTDB taxonomy): domain Bacteria; phylum Actinomycetota; class Thermoleophilia; order UBA2241; family UBA2241; genus CAIXSE01. The sequence continues at coordinate 10,618 of CAVOGK010000010.1, forward strand.
TGGTGCCGCTCACGGACGACCTCTGCCTTGTGCAGACGGTCGACTTCTTCACGCCCATCGTCGACTCGCCGGTCTGGTTCGGCAGGCTCGCGGCCGCGAACGCGCTCAGCGACGTGTACGCGATGGGCGCACGGCCACTCACGGCGATGAACCTCGTGGCCTGGCCGGCGGACCTCGACATGGCGCACCTCGGCGAGATCCTCCGCGGCGGCATGGAGAAGGTGCTCGAGTCCGGCGCCGAGCTGGCGGGCGGACACACGATCGACGACAAGGAGCCCAAGTATGGCCTGGCCGTGACCGGTATCGCCAGGCCGGACGAGATCGTGTACAACGGCGGCGCTCAGCCGGGCGACCGTCTGGTGCTCACCAAGCGGCTCGGCATCGGCGTGCTCGCCAGCGCGCTCAAGAACGGCGTCGTCGACGAAGCGGACATGATGCCGGCCATCGAGGAGGCCGCCGTCCTCAACGCCGCGGCGGCTTCGGCCATGGCGCAGGTCGGGGTCCACGCCTGCACCGACATCAGCGGCTTCGGCTTGGCCGGCCATCTCGGTGAGATGCTTGACGCGAGCGGCGCGGCCGCGGTCGTGCACCTCGCGGCGCTGCCGCTGCACGACCGCGTCCTCGACCTGATCGCCCAGGGGGTGTACGCCGGCGGACTGCGCAACAACAGGGACTACCTGCTCCCGCGACTCCGCGAGGTCGGCCCCGCCGGCGCCGTGGAGGTCGGGGCGGACGCCGGCGAGGGCGCCGGCGGACCAGACGGCGGCCGTTTCGGCGGGCCTGTCGCAGGGCAGGAGCCGGTCGTCCTCGCGCTGTTCGACCCGCAGACGTCCGGAGGCCTGCTTCTGGCCGTCGCTCCGGAGAAGCACGCGCTGCTCCTCGACGCCCTCGAGCACGCCGGCGCCGGCGCTTGGACGGTGGGTGAGGTCCTCGCCGGCCCCTCGGGCGCTCTCGTGCTCGAGGGTTGACGGTGGCTCCGCTCGACGACCCGCGCAACCGGCACACCCTCCTGAAGGACGGCCGCGTCGATCCGGACTCGCTGGCGCCCGACGACGAGGAGCGCGCTGCCGGGCCCGACGGACCCTCCGCCGACGTCGTCGTCCGGGCGCTGTCGGTGATCCCCTTCGTCCTCGCGGCGGCGCTCGGCCTCATCGGCGTCATCAGCTGGGTCCTCATCATCGTTCTCGGTGTCGGCTCGGGCGATCCCATCTGGGAAGTGGCGCAGGGCCTCTCCACCGGGGAACTGCTCTGGCAGGTCCTGCTGGCGGTCCTCATCGGGCTGGTCCCGGCGGGGGTGACGCTGATCGCGTCCTGGGCGACCACGCAGGGCTTTCCTGAAGACGCGAGCCGCACGTTCTGGACGATCGTCCAGTCACTCTGGGGGCTCGCCGCCCTCGGCCTTGTCGTCGTCGACAGGACGCACGCGGCCTGGATCGAGGAGATGGGGTTCTCGGCGTTCGACTGGTGGTTCGTGTTCGGCGTGGTAGCGTTCGCCATGATCCTCGCCGGTGTCCGGCTGAGGCGGGCGCCGCGGGCGCGCGGGAGGTAGATGCGTGAGCGACACGAAGCGCAAGAAGGGCGAGGAGGGTGACGGCCGTCAGACGCGGCTTCGCTCGCTGGCGGCCGTCGACGAGGTGCTGCGCGAGCCGGCCGCTCAAGAGCTGCTGGGGCGCTACCCGCGCGCGCTCGTCGTCGACGCGGTCCGCGCGGTCCTCGACAGGCTGCGCGCCGACATCCTGGCGGCGGGAGAGGCCGGCGAGGCGTCCGCCGCCCAGGCGGCGGAGCTCACGCCGGGCGCCCTCGTGCCGTGGGTCGAGCGCCTGCTGGAGGCGGCCGTGACGCCGTCGCTGCGGCGGGTGATCAACGCGACCGGCGTCGTGGTGCACACCAATCTCGGTCGAGCGCTGCTGCCGCAGGCGGCGGTCGATGCCGTCGTCACGGCCGCGTCCGGCCACACGGACCTGGAGTACAGCCTGGCGCGCGGTGACCGTGCCTCGCGCCAGGACCACGTCCACGACGTCCTGTGCACCGTCACCGGGGCCGAGGACGCGCTCGCCGTCAACAACAACGCCGCGGCGGTGCTGCTCGCGCTCGCCGCCACGGCCCGCGGCGGCGAGGTGCTCGTCGCCCGCGGCCAGCTGGTCGAGATCGGCGACGGCTTCCGCATCCCGGACATCCTCCGCGAGAGCGGCGCCGAGCTGGTCGAGGTGGGGACCACCAATCGCACCTACCTCAAGGACTTCGAGACGGCCTGGACCGACCGGACGCGGGCGATCCTGCGCGTGCACACGAGCAACTACCGCATCGTCGGGTACACCACGGAACCGGAGCTGGACGAGCTGGGGACGCTGGCGCACGACCGCGGCGCGGTGCTGGTCGACGACCTCGGCAGCGGCGCGCTCGCCGGTCTCGAGCTGTTCTCCGAGGAGCCGGCGCTGACAGACAGCATCGCGGCCGGCTGCGACATCGTCACCTTCAGCGGCGACAAGCTGCTCGGCGGCCCCCAAGCGGGCCTCGCCGTCGGCCGGACCGCCGCGATCGACGCGATGCGCCGCCATCCACTCGCCCGCGCGCTGCGTATCGACAAGCTCGACCTCGCGGCCCTCGACGCCGTGCTCCGGCTCTATCTCGATCCGGAGCGTGCGGTCGCCGAGATCCCCACGCTGGCGGCGCTGGCGGCGCCGTTGGACGAGGTGCGCGGCCGTGCCGGCCGTCTGCGGGAGTTGCTGGTCGGCGCCGGCGTGCCCGAGAGCAGACTCGAACTCGTCGAGACGGTCGCGCGCGCCGGAGCCGGCGCGCTGCCGGTGACGGAGGTCCCGAGCGTCGCGGTCGCGGCTGCGGTGCCCTCCGCCGAGGCGGACAGGCGCGCCGAGTTGCTGCGCCGCGGCGCGCCGGCCGTCGTGTGCCGCGTTCAGGACGGCCGCCTGCTCTTCGACGTGCGCGCCGTGCGCGACGCCGAGGTGGAGGATCTCGCCGGCGCCGCCCTCCTCGCCCTCGTCTGAGGACGTCGCCGTGAGCGAACGCCCGCCGCTGACGCTGGGGACGGCCGGTCACATCGACCACGGCAAGACCGCGCTCATCACCCGACTCACGGGCAAGAACACCGACCGGCTGCGCGAGGAGCAGGAGCGCGGCATCTCGATCGAGCTGGGCTACGCCGAGCTCGAGCTGCCCGACGGCGGTCGCATGAGCGTCGTCGATGTCCCCGGGCACGAACGGTTCGTGCGCACGATGGTCGCCGGCGCGACCGGCGTCGATCTCTTCCTGCTGGTGATCGCCGCCGACGACGGCGTGATGCCCCAGACGACGGAGCACCTCGCGATCATCGAGCTCCTCGGGGTGCGCGACGGCGTCGTGGCGCTGACGAAGGCGGACATCGTCGACGAGGAACTGCTCGAGCTCGCCGAGGCGGACGTGCAGGAGTTCCTCGCAGGCACGCGGTATGCAGGCTGCGAGGTCGTCACCGTCAGCGCCCGCGATGGTCGCGGCATCGACGATCTGCTGGCCGCCCTGGGCCGCGCCGCCGGGCGGACGGAAGCCGGCCGCCGCTCTGGACCGGCTCGTCTGCCGGTCGATCGCGTGTTCCCGCTCAAGGGGATCGGCACCGTCGTCACCGGGACGCTGTGGGCGGGGGAGATCAAGGCTGGAGACGTGCTCGCCGTCGAGCCCGGGGGCGCTCGCGCCGCCGTGCGCAGCGTGCAGGTGCACGACCACGAAGCGGGCGTGGTGCACGCAGGAAATCGCGTCGGCGTGAACCTCCGCGGCGTCGCCCGCGGCGAGGTCGCCCGCGGCGACTGGCTGGTCGCGCCCGAGCTCGCAGGACGAGCGGGGCGTCGCTTCGACGCCTGGGTCTCGGTGCTCCCCGGCGCCCGGCCGTTGCGCTCGGGCGACCAGGTGCGGCTGCATCACGGCACGGCGCAGTTCGTCGCCCGGATCGCACCGCTCGAGGGGCGCGAGATCGCGCCCGGCGCGAGTGCGCCTGCGGTCGTGCGGCTCGACGCCGACGCACTCGTCCTGCCGCACGACCGCTTCATCGTCCGGTCGCTCTCGCCGGTCGCCACGATCGCCGGCGGGGAGGTACTGCTCGCCGGCGCGCACCGCTGGCACGCGCGCGAGCGACACGGCGCCTTTCTCGCCGCGGTGCGCGGCGGCGACCCGAGCGCGGCGATCGCCGCGCTGGCGGCGGACCGTGGGCAGGCGGGCCTCGCGAAGGACGAGCTCACGGCAGCCGGGTTCGCCGCCGGCGAGGCCGGCGGCGCCCTGGCGGCGGCCGTCGCCGCCGGCGACCTCGACGAACTGCCGGCGGCCGGAGGATCGCCGCCGCGCTGGTTCGCCGCCGGCGTCCTGGCAGCGCTGCGCGCGGCCCTGCTGGCCGGCGCCGCCGAACGCGCCGCCGCGCGACCGGAGCGGCCCTTCAGCGGCGCCGCCGAACTGGCCGCCCTCGTACCGGCGCTGCCGCCTGCAGACGCCGGCGTCCTCCTGCAGGGAATGGTCGAGGCCGGCGAGCTCGTTGCCGGCGAAGGCGGCTACGCCCCCGCCGGCGCCGGCGTCCTCGGCGACGACCAGGCGGCGCTGGCCGCCGAGATCGTGGAGCGTCTCGGCGTCGAGCCGATGGCGCCGCCGACGCTGGCGACGCTCGCCGACGCGCTGCGGCGCCCGCCGCGCGAACTCAGCCAGATCCTCGACGTCCTGGCTCGCCGCGGCGACGTCGTTCGCGTCGACAAGGACCTGTGGTTCGCGTGGGCTGCCGTCGACGAGGTCCGCCGCGTGCTCCTTGCGCAGCTGGCTGACGCCGGCGAGGTGACGCTTGCCGGCTTCCGCGACGCAGTCGGGTGCGGACGCCGCAACGCGCAGGCCCTCCTCGAGCTCTTCGACCGCGAGGGCCTGACCCTTCGCCGCGGCGACGTGCGGATCGCCCGCCGCCGCCGCTCCTGACGCCGCCTTCTGGCGCCGTCGTGCCCTCTGGCGCGGCGACGTCGGCTCAGGCGTCGTCGAAGCTCGCGACCTGGTCCCGGCCCCTGCGCTTGGCGACGTACATCGCCGAGTCCGCCTTGTTCAGGAGATCCTCGCGGCGGTCGGCGTCGTCGGGGTAGCCCGCCACGCCGATGCTCACCGTCAACGGCACACCGTCGGCGCTCAACCCTGCCGCGCGGATGCGCTCGCGGATGCGCTCCGCCACCGCGAGGGCGGCCTCGCGGTCGGTCTCCACGAGGAGGACGACGAACTCCTCTCCGCCGTAGCGGGCGGCGATGTCGATGTTCCGCACAGACTGCTCGATGACGTGGGCGATCTCCCGGAGCACCTCGTCGCCGGCACTGTGTCCGTTGGCGTCGTTGTAGCCCTTGAAGTGGTCGAGATCGCAGAAGAGCAGGCTGAGGGGCTGCTGGAGTTCGCGAGCGCGGTGAAGCTCCTCGCTCAGGCGCTCGTGCAGGTAGCGGTGGTTGTAGAGGCCGGTGAGTGAGTCGGTGATCGCGTCGATCTCGGCACGACTGAGGCGCAGGGCGGCGGTCTGGAGCATCGCGGCGAAGGTCTGGCGCCCGTCGCCGCGCAGGGACTCGCTCTCGGTGAGCGAGAGGGCCGGCAGGTCCGCCACCACGGCGGCCACGATTCGGCCGCCGGCGTCGCGGAAGGGCGCGCGGCCTGTGATCCACACGCCGAACTGGTCGGCGACCACGGTGTTCACCTCGGGCTTGGAACCCTCCAACACCTCGATCAGTTCCTCGTCGGCGAAGATCTCGTCGCCGAGGTGTGACTTGGCCGCGGCGTCCTCCTCCGGGTCCACGACGATCACGTAGCGCTTGTCGAACAAGGCGTACGTGGTGAGGAAGCGGGTCGGAGGGTTCGCGTCGCGGACCTCGCGCAGCACGGCCTCGATCTCACGGTACTCCTGCGTGTCTTCGTCGTCGCGGCCCTGCAGTCGCAGGTGGGAGTCGCCGCGGATGCGGGATGCGGCCTCGGTGGCGACGCGCTCCGCGACCGCCCGCCGGCGGGCGATACCCTCAAGGACGTGCAGGAAGACGTCGACCATACCGGGATCGAACTGCGTGCCGCGGCAGCGTCGGAGCTCTGCGAGGCACTCGGAGTAGCTGAGGGCCTTCTTGTAGGGGCGCCGGCAGGACATGGCGTCGTAGGCGTCGACGACGGCCATCGCCCGCGCCACGAGGGGGATCTCCTCGCCCGCAAGCCCATCCGGGTAGCCGTCGCCGTCGTACCGTTCGTGGTGGTGGCGGACGGCGGACACCAGATCCTGCGGGAAGAGCGGGCGGATGATGTCGGCGCTGACCACCGGGTGCTCGCGCATCTGGTCCCACTCCTGCTGGTTGAGACGGCCGGGCTTGAGCAACACCCGGTCGGAGATGCTGATCTTGCCGATGTCGTGAAGGTAGGCGGCCTCTTCCAGCGAGGTGAGCATGTCCTCCGGCCACTGCAGCTCCCGGCCGAGCAGCACGGTGTACGCGGCCACGCGAGCCGCGTGGCCCAGGGTGTAGTAGTCCTTGGCGTTCAGCGCCGAGCTCAGCGCCTTGAGGTTGCCGAGGTGCATCTGTTTGATCTCGTCGTAGAGCTGCGTGTTCTTGATCGCCAACGAGAGCTGCGTGCCGACCCGTTCGAGCAGGTGGCGATCGAGGTCGCGGAAGGCGTCGGCGGATGAGGTGACCAGATTGAGCGCGCCAAGGAGTCCTGTGTCGGACTGCAGACCGATGATCGCGGCCGCCTGAAGGCCGTCGAGCGCGCGATTTCCTTCGGGCAATCGCATGTCGGCGGGAAGCCGAAGGACCGAGACGCGTTCTGACACGATCCGGTCGAAGAAGCCCGTGCCCAGGTCTTCTATCGTGATGCCCACGAGCGCCTCGCTCTGGGTGCGGGACGAGAGCACGCGACCGATCCGGGAGCCGTCGAACAGCAGGAGACTGAAGTCCTCGAACGGGATGAGCTGGCGCAGTTCGTCCACGGCCGCCTCCACGACCTCTTCGAGGTCGAGGCTGGCGGCCGTTCGCGTCGCGATGTCGTTGAGCAGCCGGGTCTCTCGCGCGTTCTGTTGCTCGCGCTCGAAGAGCCCCGCGTTGTCGATGGCCAGAGCTGCCGCGTGACAGATGGCGGCGGCCGTGTCGAGTTCCGCCTGGGTGAAGGTCCGCTCCGCTTCACTCTCGATCAATTCGACGGTGCCGATGACGCGGTCTTTGACGATCAGCGGCAGCGTCGCCCAACTTCTGTGGCCTTGCTCCTGGCTGAATGCGACTGCGGCCGGCGTGAGGCGCGGGTCGCGCAGCGACCCGACCACCGCCGTCCGCCTGGTCTCGACGACCTCGCGCATCACGGCGGCGTCGGCGAGCGCGAGGCGCTGTCCCGTCCGCCGTCGGTCCACCTCACCCTCGTTCACCCGCATCAGTGTGTGCAGGTCTTCACCCTCGATGACGGTGATCTCGCACTCACGTACGCCGACGCCCTCGCACAGCCGCCGTGCGGTCGCGAGCAGCGTGTCTTCGAGGTCGAGGCTGCTGGCCAGCTCGAGGGCGGACTCGCTCACGAGCGCCATTCGTCCCAGGTTCTTGTCGAGTTCCTTGTACAGCCCGGCATTGGCGATGGCCTGACTCGCGATCTGTGCGAGACCTACTACCACGTCCTCGCGCGCGAACGGCCGTACGGTGCGGTTGTAGAGCGAGACGAACCCGATCACCGTCGCCTTGCTGACGAGCGGGATGTCCAGGGAGGTCCGGTAGCCCCACGTGAGAGCCTCCTCGCGGTCCATGTGCGTCATCGTCGGATCGCCCAGGACGTCGACGCAGGTCACCGGCCCCCGCTCCTCGATGGCCTTCAGGTAGAGGCCGTAGTCGGCTACAGGGTAGCGCTTGCCGACCGGGTCCTCGTCCCAGTCGCCTCCCAGCGCCACGAGGATCTCCACCTCATCACCCTCGAGGCGGAACACGTCGCACATGTCCGCACCGGAGACCTCGAGGATGCGCTGGGCGACCGTTTCGATCACGGCCTCGACCTCGAGGCTGGCGCCGAACTCCATGCCGGAATCCACGAGCAGGCGAAGGTCGCGGATCCCACCCTCGAGGCGGTTGACCAGCATCGCCTTCTCGAACGACCCGGCGAGCAGGCGGCCGATGCTGCGGATGAGGTCGAGATGGACCGTGTAGTCGCGTACGCGGGTGTCGAAGACGTCGATGAGACCGATGGCACGGCCATCGACGACGAGTGGCAGCGAGACCATGCTGCGGAATCCCCAGTGCCGGTAGGCCTCATGCTCCGCATCGCTCAGGTCGGCGAGCTCAAGGTCTCCGACGACGATCGGCTCGTTCGCGGCCAGAGCCTCGATCGTGGATCCGTACTCGGCGAGCTCGCGCTCCGACCCGACCTCGTTCTCATCCCATCCACGGCTGTCCACGCTGGCGAGGCAGCGCAGTACGCCGCCATCGACCTGCCAGATGTCGCAGTCATCGGCAGAGAGGACGGCGCGCAGCCGCTCGGCCACCGCCCGGGCGAGCTCCTCCAGCGTGCCCGACTCGTTGAGCCGGTCGCCCAGCTCGACCAGTTCGCGCAGCGCGGCGTTGCCGCGACGGAGTCCGGCCAGCAGCTCGGCGTTGCGCAATGCGTCGGCGACCGTGCGGCCGGCGCCCGGAAGCAGCCAGCGCACGTCGTTGTAGTCGCGTTCGCGCACGTCGAAGAGGTCGATCAGGCCGACGACAAGGTCGTTGCTCACCAGCGGCACGGACACGGTGCTGTGGTAGTCGAACGCGCCGAAGTCCTCGCGCTCGTGGTCGGTGAGGCGCTCGTCGTCGAGCGTGCGGATCACGAGGGTCTCGCGGTCCTCGAGCGCCCGGCGCGTGGACGGGTAGTGGTCGAGCCGGAGGATCTTTCCGCGCACGCTCTCGTCCACGCCGTCGGCGTCGAAACTGGCGAGGCAGCGGAGGTACCCCTCCTCGAGCCACCAGATGTCGCAGTCGGTGCAGTCCACCAGGCCTCGCAGACGCGGCGCCGCTCGCTCGGCGATGTCTGTGGACGTTTCGGCGACGGCCAGGTCGGCGCCCAGCTCGATCAGCTCCTCGCGCAGCCGGCCCCTCTCTCCGGCCTCGTCGAGGAGAACGGTGCTGTCGAAGACGCCGGCGACCAGTTGGCAGATGCCAGTGAGGAACTCCAACTCGGCGTCCCAGTCGCGCTCGTCGTCGTCGTACAGCTCGACCAGTCCGACCAGCTCGCCCCCGGCGACGAGCGGCATGGTCACCGAGCTCGCGTATCCCGAACCGCGCATGAGCTCGGTCTCGCTCGCCCCCAGTCGCGGGTCGCTGAGGTCGTTGATCGCCAGTGGCGAGTGATCCAGGAGGGGAAGCTCGAGGGATGGGTACCGCGCGGTGTCCAGTATCGTGTCGCGCAGGCTCGGATCGATCCCCCTCCGCGTGCAGCTGACGACTGATCGGATCACGCCACCGCTCACGCGGTAGACGGCGACGCAGTCGGCTTTCTCGGCGGTCAGCAGCCGCTGCGCGAAGCGATCCACGAAGCGCTCGAAGTCGTGTGTCTGCGCCACCTCCCGCGAGAGGTCGACGAGTTCGCGCACGGTCCTGTCGCGAGACGCGAGCTCTCTGTAGTTCCGCTCGACGACGGCTGCCTCGGCGCAGATGCGCGCAAGTCCGTCGAGCACGTCCGCGTGGCGCGAGAGGTCGTGGTCGCCGGCGTCGGTGAGCTCCACGGCGCCGACGAACTCCCCCTGACTGAGCATGGGCGCCCACGCCAGCGACCGGCAGCCGCGACGCTGCAGCGCCGATCTGGCGCGCCGCCCAAGAGCCCTGTCGGTCGCCTGCAGGCAGGTGACGCCGGCGGTAGCGGGATCGCCCTCAACGGGGACCCACTCGGCCGTGGGCCACTCCGCGCCCTGGCGGCTGAGGTCGAGGTCCCCGCCGTCCATCGCCGCGGCGAGGCGCAGGCGGTCGCCGACGGTCAAGTAGACGTCGCAGCACGGCGCCCCCGTGAGCTCGCAGAGCATGCGCGCCGCCTCACCGGGAACGGCGGGCGGGTCCTCGGCCACCAGGGATATGAGCTCCAGCCCGGCCTGCAGGACGGCGCGCAGGTCCTGGGTCTGCCGGCGCAGCGTCGCGAAGTCTCCGGGCTGAGCGGCGCCCTCGCTGCCGCTCTCGGGACGAAGTGCGAGGATGTCCTCGGCGAGGTAGCGGCGGTGGCCTCCGGGGCTGCGGTACGCGGCGATGCGGCCGGCGTCGGTCCAGCGCCGCACCGTGTTCGCGCTGACGCCGAGCGCGCCCGCGACGTCGCCGACGCGCAGCCACCGCGACGCAGGCTTCTGGCTCACCGTCTCCATCGTCTCCTTTGAGGGTGCCGGCCGGGTGTCTCGGTGCATCGGCAGCAGACGGCCGGAGCTTGACCAAAACTCCCACACCGTCGCGCTTCTGCGGGAGGTTGGGGAGGATGACCCTCCGGGTGGACCGCGCGCTGCAAGCCCGGATCGGGAGCCGGTCTTGGCCCCACTGGGTCGGCGACGTAGCATGCGACTGTCGATCATCGCCGGCGGTAGCCCGCCGGATGCAGTCTGAGACGGAGGCGAGGGAGCATGGCACGCAAGGGCAGGGTGGAGGGCAAGGTCGCGCTCATCACGGGCGTGGCGAAGCAGGACAGCATCGGCTTCGCGACGGCGAAGGTCTTCGCGGAGGAGGGCGCGCTGCTCGCCATCTGCGACATCGCCGACGCGGTGCACGATTGCGCCGCGCAGCTGCGCGAGACGGGCGCCACCGTGAGCTCGCACACGGCCGATCTCACGAAGATGGCCGAGGTCAGGGCGATGGTGGCCGAGGCCACGGAGTGCCACGGTCGCATCGACGTGCTGGTCAACAACGCCGGGATGGTCGTGTTCGGCCAGGACGAGGACTTCACCGCCTTCCAGGACCTCACCGAGGACGACTGGGACTTCGGCATCGCCATCAACCTCAAGACGCAGTTCAACGTGACCAGGACCGTGGTCACGGGCATGATCGAGCGCGGCTACGGGCGCATCGTGAACATGAGCTCCGTCACGGGCCCGGTGGTCGCCAACCCCGACGAGGCCGCCTACTGCGCCGCCAAGGCCGGCGTGCTCGGCCTCACGCGCGGCCTCGCGCTGGATGTGGCCAAGCACGGCATCACCGTGAACGCCGTCGGCCCGGGCTGGATCGCGACCGGGTCCCAGGTCGAGGGCGAGGACGTGGGCGGCCTCAACACGCCGATGGGCCGTTCGGCCTTCCCCGAGGAGGTCGCCAAGCTGGTCTGCTTCCTCGGCAGCGACGACGCCAGCTACATCACCGGGCAGCTGGTCGTGATCGACGGCGGCAACACGATCCAGGAGTACAAGGGACCGAGCGACCTCTACTACTGACCCATGGCCAGCCCGCCGGCGGAGCGGTATACTGCGCGGAAAGTGAACGGGCATTCAGCTTTTGCCCAAGACCGGTCTTCGTCCGCCACAGGGGGAGGCGTATGACATCCGACATGAGCGGCAAGACGGTGGTCGTGACGGGCGCGGCCGGGGGAGTCGGCTCCGCGAGCGCACGCCGGTTCGCCGAGGCCGGCGCGACCTTGGTCCTCGGCGATCTCAACGCGGTCGCCCTCGAGGATCTGTGCGGCCGGCTCGCCGCGCTCGCCGAGGTGCACGGCGTCGCCTGCGACATGACCAGCATCGCCGACATCGAGAACCTCATGGCTGAGGCCGTGGAGGCGACGGGGCGCATCGACGTGCTCGTCAACACCGCCGGCCTGTGGGTCGAGGGTCCCACCGAGACCATGACCGAGGCCGACTGGGACCGGGTCGTCGACGTGAACCTCAAGGGTACGTTCTTCGCCTGCAGCCGTGCGATCCCCGAGCTCAAGAAGACCGAAGGCTGCATCATCAACCTGAGCTCGGATGCCGGCCTGGTGGGCACGCCGGAGACGGCCATCTACACGGCGTCCAAAGGCGGCGTGAGCGTGATGACCAAGGCGCTGGCCATCGAGTTGGCGCCGGACCTCGTCCGCGTCAACGCCATCTGCCCGGCGGACATCATGACGCCCATGCTCCAGTATCAGGCCGACAAGTACGGCGGCGGCGACCCCGAGGGCTACTTCAAGCGTCTGCTCACCAGCTACTTCCAGGGTGACAAGGCTCGCTTCATCACGCCGGAGGAGGTCGCGGAGCTCGTCTTCTTCCTCGCCTCTCCGCCGGCGGCGCCGATCACCGGCGCCAACGTCTCGATCGACTTCGGCACATCGGCGGGGTACGGCTACCACTGATGGACGGTCCTCGGGCCAATCGGCGGAGGCCACTGCCCGGCTGGGTCCGCGCGGGTCTGCTCGTCACGCTGATCGCGGCGTCCCTGTGCGCGGGCGCTTCTGTCTCTGCGGCCCCTGCCGCCGCGTTCCAGCGCGGCGACGACTGGCGGCACGTCGACCTCGTGCTCGAGTACCTCGGCCAGCGCACGCCGCAGCGGCCCGTCGTCCTTCTGTTCGGCGGGTCGGCTGCGCGCGAGTGTACGATCAGTGACCGCAATTGGCGCCGGCAGATCGTGACGATGGGCGGCCCCCGGTCGCTCGCCTTCAACCTGGGCGCGTCCAGCCAGCCGTTCGCGCGGAACACGGCGATGGTGCGGCGGCTGCCGGACGCCCCTACCCTCATCCTCATCGGGGTGAACGTCGGCCGGTACACCTCCCGACCACCCCTCCCATCTTCGGCTGCGGGGCTCACCGCCGCTGCGCCGACGCTCTCGCAGGTCGACGCCTACTCCCAGCACCGCTTCAGCTCGCGACGCATCCTCACCTACGCGCGGAAGCGCGCTCTCGTCACGCAATGGCTGCGCGAGCGCTATCCGGTCTTCCGGAATCGCTTCGCCTACAACGCCGCCCGGCTCCGGGAGTTGGTGGCCGTCTGCCAGGAGCGCGACTTCAAGGTCGTGCTCTTCAATCTGCCGCTCGATCTGAAGGTCATCCGGCACCGGATGGATGCGCCGCGCACCCGCTACCGGCGTCACTGCGTGAACGTATCCACGGCCTACGGTGTGCCCTGGGTGAACTTCGTGTCGAAGGCAGGCCTCGTCAGCAGCGACTTCGCGGACACCTGGCACCTCGTGGAGCCGGGCCGCGCGAAGTGGCAGAAGCGCGTCAGCCGGATGGTCGTGACGTGGATGAAGCGTTACGGCATCGATCGACCAGTCCCGACGCCCACCCCGACGCCCACCCCGACGCGCCACCCCGACGGCCACCCCGACGGCCACCCCGACGGCCACCCCGACGGCCACCAGCTCCGCCTCAGAGCCCCTCTTGTGAGGGCGAACCGCGAAAGGAGAGACCGTTCCGAGATGACAGGTGAACCGTTCATCCATCCGTACATCCCGAACTCGGTGCCTGAAACGAAACAGGCGATGCTCGACGAGCTCGGGCTGAGCAGCGTGGAGGAGATCTACGCCGAGATCCCCGACCGCCTCCGCTTCCAGGGGACGCTGGACATCCCGCCGGCGATCCTCTCCGAGCGGGAGCTGCGCAAGCACGTGCAGGGCCTGCTCGACAGGAACGCCTCGTCCGTCGACTTCATGAACTTCTGCGGCGCCGGCTGCTGGCAGCACCACGTGCCGGCGGTCGTGGACGAGATCATCAACCGCGCCGAGTTCGTGAGCGCCTACTGCGGCGGCGACTACTCGGACCTCGGCAAGTACCTCACGCGCTACGAGTTCAACAGCATGCTCGGCGAGCTGCTCGACTACGACGCCGTCGCCAACCCGATCTACGACTGGGGCGACGTTGCCGGGCGCGCCTTCCGCATGGCCCGGCGCATCGCCGGCCGCGACAAGGTGCTCGTGCCCTCGCACATCAGTCCGATGCGGCTGATGGAGATCCGCACCCTGTGCCAGCCGGAGTCCATGGCCAACAGCACCAAGATCCGCTTCTACGAGTGGGACCGCGAGACCGGCATGGTCGACCTCGAGGACCTCAAGGCCAAGCTCGACGACTCGTTCGCCGCCGTGTACTGGGAGAGCCCCGGATACCTCGGCACGATCGAGGCCAACGGCGCCGAGATCGTCAAGCTGGCGCACGAGGCCGGCGCGCTGGCCATCGCCGGCGTCGACCCGATAACGCTCGGCGTGCTCGCGCCGCCGGGAGCCCTGGGCGCCGACATCGCCTGCGGCGACATCCAGCCGCTGGGCATGCACATGCACGCCGGCGGCGGCTGCTCCGGGTTCATCGCCTTCAAGGACGACGACCCGGTGTTCGCCCAGGAGTGCCCGCTCGAGCTCTACACCGTGATGGAGACGGCGACGCCCGGCCAGTACGCCGTGGGCGAGGCAATGGCCGAGCGCACGAGCTACGGCGCGCGCGACCAGGGCAAGGACTGGGTCGGCACCGCGTCGGGCCTGTGGACGATCGCCGCCGCCGTCTACATGGCGCTCATGGGCCCGCAGGGCTTCAAGGAGCTCGGCGAGACCTGCATCGCTCGCTCGCACTACGCGGCCAAGAAGCTCGGCCAGCTGCCGGGCGTGGAGATCAAGCTCTCGCCGAGCTTCTTCAAGGAGTTCGTCGTGAGTTTCGACGGCACCGGCAAGAGCGTGGCCGAGGTCAACAAGGCCCTGCTCGGCCACGAGATCTTCGGCGGCAAGGACCTCTCGGCCGACTTCCCCGAGCTCGGCCAGAGCGCGCTCTACTGCGTCACCGAGTACTACGACCAGGCCGATATCGACAAGTTGGTCTCGGCCGTGAAGGAGGTGACGGCATGACTCTCACTCCCGATCAGCTGAAGAACGCGGCGGCCGAGAAGGTCGCCCGCTCGCCAAGCTGCGCCGCGACGGCGGCGTGCTGCGCGACTACCGCGCGCCGCGCTGGGACGAGCCGTTCATCATGGAGCAGGGGACGCCCGGGGAGCGCGGCATCTTCGTGCCGCTCGCCGAAGAGGGCGTCACCGCGGAAGTCGGCGCGGCGGCGGACTACATCCCCGAGGGGATGGCCCGCGCCGCCGCCCCCGAGCTGCCGGAGATGGCCCAGTACCAGGTCATGCGCCACTACCTGCGGTACGCGCAGATGACGCTGGGCATGGACTTCGGCAGCGACATCAGCGAGGGCACCTGCACCATGAAGTACTCGCCCAAGATGCACGAGGAGCTCATCCGCGGCCACAAGGCGGCCGACGTGCACCCGTGGCAGGACGAGGACACCATGCAGGGGCTGCTCGAGATCGTCTACGAGACCGGGCAGTACCTGAAGTCGATCAGCGGCATGGACGCCTTCACGCTGCAGCCCGGCGGCGGCTCGCACGCGGTGTACACCAACGCCTGCGTCATGCGCCGCTACTTCGAGGCCAAGGGCGAGCTCGACCAGCGGAGCGAGATGATCACGACGATCTTCTCGCACCCGTGCGACGCGGCGACGCCCATGGTGGCCGGCTTCAAGGTCATCACCGTGATGCCCGACGAGAACGGCTACCCGGACCTCGAGGCCTTCCGCGCCGCGGTCGTCCGAGAAGACCGTCGGCTGCATGATCACCAACCCCGAGGACACCGGCATCTACAACCCGCAGATCGACAAGTACGTCGAGATCCTGCACGACGCCGGCGCCCTGGCGTTCACCGACCAGGCCAACGCCAACGGCATCCTCGGCTTCGCGCGGGCGCGCGACGCCGGCTTCGACGCCTGCCACTTCAACCTGCACAAGACGTTCTCCAGCCCGCACGGCTGCGAGGGCCCGGCGAGCGGCGCCTACATGTGCACCGACGAGCTGGCGCCGTACCTGCCCGTGCCGGTCGTGACCAAGGACGGTGACCGCTACCACCTCGACTACGACCGTCCGGAGAGCATCGGCCGCGTGCGCGGGTTCCTCGGCAACTGGATGGCGGTCATCCGCGCCTACGCCTGGATCCGCAACCTGGGTCCCGACGGCCTCAAGGAGGTCGCCGAGATCAGCGTGCTCAACAACAACTACCTCGACAACCTGCTGATGGCCGTCAAGGGCGTCAGCCGGCCGTACGCCGAAGGCCACCGCCGGCTCGACCAGGTGCGCTACAGCCTGGAGGACCTCAAGGAGGACACCGGCGTCGGCACCGAGGCGCTGCGCGACCGGATGGTCGACTTCGGCATCCAGAGCTTCTGGATGAGCCACCACCCGTGGGTGGTCCCCGAGCCGTTCACGCCGGAGCCCTGCGAGACCTACAGCAAGGCCGACCTCGACGAGTGGGCGGCGGTCGATCAAGAAGGGCAGCGACGAGGCCTACGCCGACGCGCAGTTCGTGCTCGACTCGCCGCACGCCCAGCCGATCGACCAGATGCGGCGCACCGAGGCCATGGAAGACCCGGACCAGTGGGCCTTCACGTGGCGCAAGTACAAGAAGAAGTTCAAGGACAAGGTCTGACCGCTCGGCTGAGCTTGCCTGAGGGCAGACCGTCGGGCGGGCCGGTGTCGCGATGACGCCGGCCCGCCCGACCAACGTCGCGCCCGGGTCCGGACCGACTGGCCGCCACCGGACCAAGCGGGCCCGCCGGCGAGCCCGCTCGGGTATCATGGCGCGAGGCTGGCCGCGTCTCGCGGCCGGTCACAGCGACGACGAAAGGCGTGCGGCGTGCCTCAGCAACCAGCGAGACCCCGCCTTCGTGCGGCCCAGGCGGCGGGGCTCACCGTCTTCCTCGCGACAGCGGCCATCCTCTCGGGGTTTCTCTTCACACGGCTCGTCGCCGGCCTCGGGGACCTGGAGGCCGCCGCCGCGGCGTTCTCGACCGCCTGCGCGACCGTCGCCGCGTTCGCCATGCTCATCGATGCGGTCGACCTCTGGGTACGCGGAAGGCGCATGACGGTGCACAGCGTCAAGCTGGTGCGCTCGCTCGTCTTCGTGGCGGTGCTCGCCGCCCTCGCAGCCAGCATCTTCGGCGGCAACGCTCTGGTCGGTCTCGCCCTCTCGCCGGCGCTGTTCGTCTATCTGTTCATCGCGCGGCGTTCTCCGGCCCCGCTCGCTCCGCTCGCGTCGCGCTTCCGGCGGAGACGCCGGGCGCAGCCATCAAGGGGGGGCCTCCGGCTCCGCTCAGCGTCCCGCCAAGGCGCGCCAGCGGCGGGGCGGCAAGAAGCGACGGTGAGCCAGCGCGAAGTGGGCCTGACGGCGATGAAGAAGCTCGGGCTGATCGTCAATCCGGTGGCCGGCGTGGGCGGCCGCGTCGGTCTCAAAGGCAGTGACGGCGCGGACGTGCTGCGCGCCGCGCTCGAGCGCGGCGCGCAGCGCGACGCGCCGCGGCGCGCACGACAGGCGCTCGAGCGCCTCGCCCGCGTGCGTGACCACGTCGAGGTCCTCACCTGGCCGGGAGAGATGGGTGAGGACGAGGCGCGCGCGGCGGGGTACGAGCCGCGCGTGCTCGGGTCCCTCGACGACCGCCGCTCGTACGTGCTCTGTGAGCTCGAGCGGGTCGGCGGCGAGCCGGCCGCGATCGCCTGCGACGACTTCGTCCTGACGACGGCGGCCGACACCGAGCAGGCCGCTCGCGATCTGCTCGCCGCCGGCGTGGACCTCATTCTCTTCGCCGGCGGCGACGGCACCGCGCGCAACATCTGCAACGCTGTCGGTGACCGCGTGCCGGTGATCGGCGTCCCCGCCGGCGTGAAGATCCACTCCGCCGTGTACGCGACGACGCCGGCGGCCGCCGGCGACGTGGCCGCGCTCTACCTGCACGAGCGTCCCGCCGGCGTACAGTTGCGCGAGGGCGAGGTCATGGACATCGACGAGGAGGCGTTTCGCCAGAATCGCGTCTCCGCGCACCTCTACGGCTTCATGACCGTGCCCTACGCGCGCGGCCTCACGCAGAGCGCCAAGGCCGGAGGGGTCGCCGGCGAGCAGCGCGCCCTCAACGACATCGCCACCGAAGTGATCGCCGGCATGGTCCCCGGGGCGCTGTACGTCCTCGGTCCGGGGACCACCACGCGCACGGTCATGGAGAGGCTCGGACTGCCCAAGACGCTGCTCGGGGTCGATGCCGTCCGCGACCGCGGGCTCGCCGGATCAGACTTGACCGGGGATGCGCTGGCCGCCCTCGTCGATGCGGCGCCCGAGGCCTTCATCGTCGTCACCGTCATCGGCGGGCAGGGGCACGTCTTCGGGCGGGGCAACCAGCAGATCAGCCCGGCCGTCATCCGGCGCGTCGGCGCAGACCGCATCATCATCATCGCGACGCAGACCAAGCTCCTCAGCCTCGAGGGCCGGCCGCTGCTCGTGGACACCGGTGATCCGGCGCTCGACGAGCAGCTCGGGGGCTACGCCAAGGTCATCACGGCCCTCGGCGAGCGCACGATGTACAAGGTCGGCGCCTGACCCGACAGTGGCGTGGGCGAGTCCCGGCCGGACCTCCGCCTCCCGAACGCCCGGTCTCTCGGCGCTCGCGTTCCTCCCGGCAGACCGGCGTCCGCCGGTCGAACAAACCTCGCTGCGTGCTAACTTGACGTTGGCAAACGAGTCCGAAGCTTATACAATCTGCTTCACGCAAAGGCGCGCACGCACAAGCCACGTCAAGGAGATGGTTCAGCATGAAGGCTCTCGTCGTCGGCACCGGTGGTGTCGGTCAGTCCATCGCCGCGATCGCCAAGCGTCGCGACCCCAAGGGTGAGTGGCTCGAGAAGATGGTGATGGCGGACTACGACGGCAAGCGCGCGAGCGATTTCGTCGCCACGCTCGGCGACCCGCGCTTCGTCGCCGAGCAGGTCGACGCGAGCGACGTCGACGCTGTGGCCGCGCTGGCCGAGAAGCACGGCGTCGACATCCTCATGAACCTCTGCGCGCCGAACTTCAACCCGCCGCTGCTCCAGGCCGCGCTCAAGGCCAAGGTGCACTACCTCGACACGGCCATGACGCTGAGCGAGCCGCATCCGACGGACCCGATGCACAAGTGCGGCGTGAAGCTGGGCGACGAGGAATACAAGCTCAGCCCCGAGTTCGAGAAGATCGGCAAGTACGCGCTCGCCGGCTTCGGTGTCGAGCCCGGCATGGCCGACTTCTTCGCCCGCTACGCCGCGGACCATCTCTTCGACGAGATCGACGAGATCGGCATCCGCGACGGCAGCAACCTGGAGATCCCCGGCGCCACCGGCATCAGCTTCGGCTTCAGCGTGTGGACCACGATCGAGGAGTGCAACAACCCGGCGATCGTGTTCGAGAACGGCGAGGTCCACACCATCGAGCCGTTCGCCGAGCTTGAGAACTTCTGGCTGCCCGAGGGTATCGGCGAGGTCGAGGTCGGCCACGTAGAGCACGAAGAGGTCATCCAGATCGCCCACAACGCCGACCGCCTCAAGGGCGTGAAGAAGGCGACGTTCAAGTACGCGCTGGGCGACGAGTTCATGCAGGCGATGGAGGTCTTTCGCTCGGTGAACATCGACAAGAAGGACAAGATCAAGGTCGGCGACGTCATGGTCGCCCCGCGTGACGTGGTCGCCGCCGCCGCTCCCGACCCGAACGAGATCGGCAAGAAGTACGTCGGTCAGACCGCCGCGGGCACCTACGTGACCGGCAAGAAGGACGGCATGGAGCGCAAGGTCTACCTGTACCAGGTCGCCGACAACCAGGAGTGCGTCGAGAAGTACGGCACGCAGGTCGTCGTCGCCCAGACCGCCTTCACTCCGGTGATCGCCCTCGAGCTCCTCGCCAATGGCAGCCTGGGCAGCAAGCCGGACGATCCCAAGTCAGGCGTGCACAACCCGGAGGCGTTCAACGCCGACGACTACGTGGCTCTCATGCCCGCCTACGAGTTCCCCGGCGGGCTGCTCGAGATCGAATCCGAGTACAAGCTCACGAAGGACCGTCAGGGACTGCTCGACCTGGCGAAGTAGCACTCGCGCACCAGGATCGATGGGCGCGGCCGGCCGCCTCCTTCGAGGCGGCCGGCCGCGCCTTCTTGCGGGGGCCTGCTGCACCTCGGGCTGGAACGGCCGACCGGCGGGTGACCGCACGCGCCGGGCGTGAGAGGATGCAGCACAGCGGAGCGGCTCGTGGTCCGGTGACCACCGCGGTCTTCAAAACCGTCTGCGGGGCGATGATCTCGTCCTGGGTGGGTTCGACTCCCATGTCGCTCCGCCAGAGACCATCCTTGGGCTTCATCCTGTCGGTTTCGCACACCGTGGTCTTCCTCGCGCGACTTCCCGGCCGTTCCCCCGAGAACGCCTCGACGTCGATGCGTTCCCGCGTCCGCGGGAACAACGCACATGGGGGGGTCGTCGAAGGAGGAGGACGCCATGCTGCGCGTAGGATGCAAGGACATCGGTATCGAGGGCTGCGACTTCGTCGCCGAGGGCAAGAAGGTCCACAAGGTCGAGGACGCCATGCTCGAACACCTGCGGGACGAGCACCCTCACGTCGTCACGGGGCTCACCGACGCTCAGCACGCGGAACTCGAGATGCGCATCAAGAGCGGCATGCACAGTCTCGAGCCCGGGCGCGCCGCCGCACGAGCTCGAGGGACACGTCATGCTGTGCGTCTCGTGCGCCGACGTCTGGCATGCCGGGCTGCGCCTTCGTCGCCGAGGACCGCAAGGTGCGCAAGGTCGAGGAGAAGTTCTTCGACCACCTGCGCGACGTGCACCCCGAGGTCATCTCCGGTGTCGACCCCGACCGCTACCGCGAGCTCGAGCATCGCGTGAAGGACGCCATCCGGTATGAGTGAGCCCGGAGACGCGTGGTCCGAGGTCGGTCGCAGCGCCGTCCCGCCGTATCGTGAGACCCGCACCCGGGGGTGAGGACCGGCCTGCCGCTCACCGGATAGGATGGTCCCGTGAGCGAGAGGCGGACCATCTACGTGTCGCGACAGCGCCGCCGCCGCGCGCGCGTCGCCGCCCTCGGTGCGCTCAGCGCGGTCGCCGTGCTGGCTGCCGTCACCGTCACCACCGTCGCGCTGCTGCGCGCCGGTGAGCCGGGCGCCGGCACGCCGGAGACGCCCGCCGCCGTCGCGGCCTCGCCGTCGCCGGCCGGGGCGCCGCCGCGCGTCGCCGGTCTCGCCGACCTCGAGGTGCATCGCGGCGACGAGGTCACGATCCGCTACCGCGTCGTCGCGGACGCGGGGACGACCACGCCGGTGACGCTGGTCGTGACGGACGCCGCCGGGGCGCAGGTGAAGGCGCGCCGGCTCACCGGCGACGCGCCGTCCGGCCGCAAGCTCAAGGTGGCCGTTCCCATCGATCTGCCGGCGGGCCGGTACACGTACGCGCTGCGGCTTGGTGAGGATGATCCCGCGCCGTCGCCGGGCCCCTCCCCCGCCGCCTCGTCCACGGCTGGGCTGCGCGTCCTCCCGCCGCTGCCGCCCGGCTTCCCGGGCGTGAAGGCGGCCGCCACCGCGGCGCGCTGGCTCGACGGGCGCGACGGCGATGTGGCCTTCGCGGTCGTCGACACCAACGGCGAGGATGCCGGCGGCCTCAACGAGCATCGCACCTTCCCGGCCGCCAGTCTGGCCAAGCCGATCCTCCTGGTCGCCTCCCTGCGCGAGGATCCGACGCCGGACGCCTCCACAGAGGCCACGCTCACGAAGATGATCGAGGAGTCGGACAACGGCGCCGCGTACACGATCTTCGGACGCGTCGGCAGCAAGGGCATGCGCGCCGTCGCCAAGGCCGCCGGTATGCGGGACTACGAACAGGGCTCGGACTGGGTCGACACGCGCGTTTCAGCTGCCGACCAGGCCCGCTTCTTCTACGATCTCGAGTCGCTCGTCCCCATCGAGGGGCGCGGTCTCGCGCGGCGGCTTCTCTCCGGCGTCGTCCCCATCCAGCGTTGGGGCATCCCCGCGGCCGCCGGCCCCGAGGGCTGGAAGACGTACTTCAAGAGCGGATGGCTGGGCCTGGACAACAAGCTCATGGTCCAGGCCGCATGGCTGGAGAAGGGCAAGAAGACGTGGGCGCTCGCGGTGATGAGCGACGAGAACCCCACGCGCTCCTACGGCTGGGACACGCAGAAGGGCGTCACGGGGATCCTGCTCGGGCAGGAGCCGACGCCGGCGTATCTTGCGGTCGTGATCGAATAGGGCGGCCCCCCTGCGCCGGCCCGCCGCCGGCGCGCCGCTCACTCCGCGGCGTACTCGATCGCCTCGACGGTGAGTTGCAGGTTGCCGGCCGGTCGGCGCCAAAGCACGGTCTTGCCCACGCGCGCGTCGATCAGGGCCTCGGCGAGCGGCGACACGTAGCTGATCTTGCCCTCTTTGAGGTCGGCCTCGTCCTCTCCGACGATGGTGAACGTACGGCGATCGCCGCCGTTCTGGCTCACGGTCACGGCGGCGCCGAACGCCACCTTGCGGCGCGGCTGCCGGCTCATCGCAACAGGGGTGGCGCTCTCGAGCCGCGCCGTGTAGTAGCGCAGGTCGCGATCCACATAGACGAGTTGCTCCCGGGCGAGGTCATCCCCGCCGTCGAGCAGCTCGAGTCGCCGCGTCTCGAGTTCGCCGATCTTGTCCTTGAGCTGCTGGAGGCCGGCGGGCGTGACGTAGTTGGGGTGCTCGCTGATCTGCCGCTCGGGCAGTCCCTCAGCGGGTGCGCCCTCATCAGGCTCCTTGACGAACGCTCTGCTCATGCGGACTCCGATCCGGGGTTGTCCCGGGTGTTCCCTTCGACGTCCGTGAGCGCACTCCCGCGCGATTGGGTAGATAGGTCATGACGCGCGGTGCACACGCCGCGATCTGGAAACAGGGATGGAGGATGGCCATGCTCGACAAGAGGATGCAGGACGCTATCAGCGAGCAGATCAACTGGGAGCTCTACTCGGGCTACCTGTATCTGTCGATGGCGAGCCAGTTCGCCGAGAGCGGCATGCCCGGTGGGCAGAGCTGGATGGTGGTCCAGTACCAGGAGGAGCTGGCTCACGCACAGATCATGTTCAACTACGTCCTCACACGCGGCGGACGCGTCGTGCTGGAGGCGATCGAGAAGCCGCGCACGGAGTGGCCCGACGGTCTCTCCATGTTCGAGGAGGCGCTCGCCCACGAGGAGAAGGTGACGGGGCGCATCCACGAGCTCGCCTCGCTGGCGCTCGAGATCAAGGACCACGCCACCTACAACTTCTTGCAGTGGTTCATCGCCGAGCAGGTCGAGGAGGAGGAGACTGCCGGCGACATGGTGCAGAAGTTCCGCATGGCGGGCGAGCACCCGGCCGGTCTGTACCAGCTCGACAAAGAGCTGACGGCACGTGTCTACAACATCCCGTCGCCGCTGGTCGCCGGCGCCTGAACGGGCTTGCGTGAAAGGGGCGGGCGCCTGGGGCGCCCGCCCCTTTTCGTCTCAGAAGGGCCGGACCAGGACCAGGCAGGTCGGTCCTCGTGCCGCTCCTGCTGCCTGCGTGCGAGCCAGCCTGCTCGCGACAGTGGAGG
Source organism: uncultured Thermoleophilia bacterium (assembly GCA_963695395.1). GTDB lineage: Bacteria > Actinomycetota > Thermoleophilia > UBA2241 > UBA2241 > CAIXSE01. The sequence goes on from CAVOGK010000010.1 coordinate 33,931, forward strand.
CCCTGGGCGCGACGCTCGGGTGTCAGAGTGGCTTGACGAGGAGCAGGCAGGGGTTCTCCGGCCCCCAGACGGCCGGCAGTACCTCGAGCGGTCGGAAGCCCAGCGCGAGGTAGAAGGCGCGCGTCGCCGCGTACCCCGGGTCGGGGTCGCTCGCGGCGAGCGTCTTGACGTGCAACAGCGCGAAGCCCTCGGCGCGGGCGTATGCGGCGACGCGCGCCACGAGCGCACCGCCGATCCCGCGCCGGTGCCACTCTGCGAGGACGCCCATCACGTGCAACTCCAGGGCGTCCTCGCTCGTCGCCTTGACGGTGACGAAGCCGACGACGTCGCTCGCGGCTCCGTCCACGTCGCCCAAGGCCGCCGCGCCGGCGACCTCCGATGCGGGCACGGCGCCCTCTCCGCCGGCCACGGCGACGAAGGTCGGCAGCTTCTCGACAGCGGCGGTGTACTCCACGATCGAAGACTCGATCCCGAACCAGCCGGGCAGAGCGCGGAGGATGCCTGCGGCCGCCGCGCCCTGCCCGCGGAGCGGGCCGTGCACGGAGAAGACCGGACAGCCGCCCGAGGGACCTGGTGCACCGCGGTCGCCCGGCGTGCCGCGAGCCGGGTCTCGGGTCGCCGGCCACCGCAGCCTCAGGTCACGTCGCGGCGGAGCGAGATGAAGACCGCCGCGACGCTGAAGATGGCGATGTACGCGATGGCGACCAGGAACGCCTCAGGCTGAGTCAGCGTGGGTAGCCCGCCGCTCTCCTCGGCGCCCAGGGAGCCGCCGAACGTGAGCTGCTGGAAGGCAGTGAACGGCAGGTAGATCCCCACGCGTGGCTTGATGACGGCGATGATGCTCTCCACCGCCAGCGCCCAGACCACGACTCCGGCGACCGTCGGGATCTGGGCGCGGAAGAGGGCGCCGAGACTGACGCCGAAGGCGGTCATCATGCCGGTCGTCAGAAGGACCAGGCCCAGGTCGCGGAGCGTCTCGAGGTCGGAGACGTTGGATGTCGTGAGCCACGGAAGCGCTATGTCGCGAAGCGCCGCTATCAGATCTATCGCGAGGACGACGAGGAGCGCGGTGGCGGCCATGACGACGACGCCCACGACGCCGTAGCAGACGAGCTTGACGATCATCACCATGCCGCGCCGGGGTGTGGCGAGGTAGGTGTAGGTGATCGTGCCGTGGCGGTACTCGTTGGTCATGCCGAGGACCCCGAAGACGACGGCGAGGACCGGCACCAGCGCGAGGCCGGTGGCGGCGATCGCCGTTCCGCCGTCTGACAGCGCGTCCCGGGGTACCAGGCTCATGATGAGCACCGCGGGCAGAAGGCTGACGACGACGGCCGCGATGAACAGGCCGAGAGCCGTGCGCGTGCTGCTGAGCTTGAGGAATTCGGCGCGCATGAGGGCGATCACTGGTCCCGCCTCGTGCCGGCGATCTGCAGGAAGAGGTCCTCGAGGCTGGCCTGCTCGGTCAGCAGCTCGTGGATCGCGACGCCGTGGGTGTGGGCGACGTCACCGACCTCGGCGGCGGACGGCCCTCGCACCGCGAGGGCGTCGTCCAGGCGGTTGACGGCCGCGCCGGCTGAACGGAGCGCGGCCTCCAGCTTCTCCGCCTGCGGCGAGCGTACCCGGACCACCGGCTGGGCCGACGCAGTGAGCCCGTCGATCGGTCCCTGCGCGAGCAGCTTGCCCTTGCTCATGATGATGACGTCGTTCGCCGTTTGCTCCACCTCGGCCAGCACGTGGCTCGAGACGACGACGGTGCGTCCCTCGCTCGCCTGCGTGCGCAGGAAGGTCCGCAGCCAGAGCATCCCCTCGGGGTCGAGGCCGTTGGCGGGCTCGTCGAGGATGAGCACTTCGGGGTCGCCGAGCAGGGCCGCGGCGAGCGCGAGGCGCTGCTTCATGCCGGTGGAGTAGCCCTTGACGGCTCGCCGAGCGGCGGGGACGAGCTCCACGAGCTCCAGCGTCTCGTCCACGCGCGCATCGGACACGCCGGCGCCGAGGGCGATGACCCGCAGGGCGTTGCGGCCGGAGCGGCCGGGATGGAATCCGGAGGCGTCGAGGAGCGCGCCGACCCTGGCGGCGGGCGCGCTCAGGTCGCGGTACCGGCTGCCGAGGATCGTCACCGACCCGGCCGTCGGTCGCACGAGGTCGAGGATCATCCGCAGCGTCGTCGTCTTGCCGGCGCCGTTGGGGCCGAGGACGCCGGTGATGGTCCCCGCCTCGATCGAGAAGCTCACATCGTCGACGGCGAGGACCTTCTTGCCGAAGCGCTTGCTCAGGTGCTCGGCCTTGATGACGGGCATGGTCCCTCCAGGTCGCGTGCGGGGCGGAGCGCCCGCACGAGTCTACACGAGGGGCACGAGGGTGCTCCGTGCCCCCGCGGGCCGGTCGCTCACGATCGGCGCTCCGTCGTCGCGAGCCGCTCGACTGCTTGGGCGACGTCGTGATCGAGCGCGAACGCCGGCCCGTCGGCCAGTATCTCGGCGAGCCGGTCGCGCACCCGCTCGAGGAGGGTGCGGCCGTCATCGGCGGACCAGCGCTCGTAGGTGTTCTGGTCGATCAGGGCCGCTCTCCAGAAGCGCCGGTGACCGCGACGCGTCATCTTCGTGCCCAGGTGGTTGCCGCCCGGTCCGACGGCTTCGATCTCGCCCAGCGCCAGGGTCTCCTCGGTCACGGGGAGGTCCTCCAGAAGGGCTCGGGCGTATCCGGCGACCTCGTCGCCGAGCACGAGCCCCTCGAGCGCGCTCTGCAGACCACTCTCGAGGTAACCGACGTCGTGCAGCAGGGACGCACGCGAGAGAGCCCCCAGCAAGGTGGAGATGCCCAGCTCGAGCGCCCACTGCTCGTCGAGGACCTTGCTGTCCGAGTGACCCGCGTAGTGCCAGCTCGGCAGCCCGTACCAGCGGATCAGGTCGAGCTGCGCCTGGTTGCCGAGAAACACACCCGGCGAGTTGTACACATCGACGGCCGACCGCATGTTCATCACGCCGGTGCCCACACCCATGACGAACGGCGCACCGGCCTTGCCGAGCTGGTGGACGACCAGGCCGGCGAGCACCTCGGCGTTGGCGACGGCCACGCAGCCGGCGAGCGACGCCGGACCTTGGGCGCCGGCCGACACCGACGGTGCGAGCACCAGCGGGATATCGAGCTCGGCGCAGACCAGCGCCTTGCTGCAGGCGACGTCGTCGAGCATGAGCGGCGGCGAGCTCATGGCGAGGCAGGCGAAGCTCGCCGCCTCGCCGCAGGCCGCGGCCATCTCGTGCATGGTGTGTAGCGTCTCGCCGCCGAACGGGCTCGAGACGACGATGGGCTTGCGCGTGCCGTGCAGCATGGCGGCGAATTGGGCGACGTCCACGACCTCGTTCGCGGCGTCTTCCGGCAGGCCCATGCTCATCACGAAGTCGATGTTGGGAAGGGCCTCGGCGACAAGGGCGGCGCGCTCGACGTCGGCGAGCAGAGCCCGGCGCCGGGCGCCGGTCTCGGGGTCGGAGACGTACAGACAGTCCGGTCCGCTACCGAAGTGCCCGGCGCCGTCGCGAAGTTCCAGCGGCGCGGTCGCACCGCCCCGGGGATGCAGCGTCCAGGATCGCGGCGCGCTCGCGAGAGCCGCATCCACGAGCGTCGCCGGCATGCGCACCCGGCGCTCGTCCACGGAGGCGCCCGCCGCGGCGCAGAGTTCGCGGGCGCCCGCGTCCTTCATCTCGACGCCGGTGCGTGCGAGCAGCGTCAGCGAGGCTTCGTGGACGCGACGGCAGGCGGCGTCGTCCCAGACGGTCAGTGTGGCTTGGTTCACGGAGATCCCTTTCGCGACGATCCTCCGGCCAGGGAGGTGTGGGTCGCCGCCGGTCCGGCGCGCTTTCGCGCGCTGCCCCGGCGGCGGGCCTACGGACGCGAGTCTAGCAGGGACCGCGCTCGCTGAAGATCTCGAACCACAGGCCGCCGAAGTAGCGGCCGGAATGCACGCGTGAGAAGAGTCGGTGCTCGGCGGCGCGTCGCCCACGAGACGTCCTGGGGGAGTCGGGAGTCAAGGCAGCGCCGGGGAGAGCAGGCGACGAACACCCCGTCCCTCGCCGTGGCGCGGCCTACATCAGCGGACCGGCCGGGCGTCAGGCGTGATGCTGGACCGAGGGCGACGGGCCGCCGTAGAGCGCGGGGGTGCGGACGGTGCCCGAAGCCACCGGCTCGAACTCGAGCTCGAGCGCGTGCCCCGCGCGACGCGCGGCGTTGTCGCGACGGTACTCGCTCAGGAACGCGTGTCGTTCGTGCCGCTCCCACAGGACCAGAGACACGAGGTACACGACGCAGGCGATGCCCCCCACGCTGGCGGCAATGGCCGCGATATCGATCACGATCTCCGCGATCGTCTGGATCATCGAGGGCCTCCCGACCTTCACTCGGCACGCAGAAACGAGAACCTGCGGAGAGACTACTCGCGGGCGCATCAAGGTCGTGTGAATGCCGGAGGCTCCGGAATAAAGAGTCCGCAAAGACGCCGCGTCCGGCGCTCGGAAGCAGGGCCCCTCGCGACGCGTCAGGGCGAGTCTTCGGCGGACGCGAAGCGGAAACCGACGCCGGGCTCCGTGATGATGAACCGCGGTCCGCCGGAGCGCGGTTCGATCTTCTTGCGCAGGTTGCTGACGTGCACGCGAAGGGTCTGGGCGTCCTCGACCCACTCGGGTCCCCACACGTGCTCGAGGATCATGCGCTGAGAGACGACGAGACCGGCGTTGCGGGCGAGGAAGGCGAGGATATCGAACTCCGTCGGGGTCAGAGCGACGTCGGCGCCCGCCAGGCGCACCCGACGACGGGCGATGTCCACCTCGAGGTCGCCAGTCGTGACGACCGGAGGCGGCGACGTGAGCGCCGCCGCGCGCCGCAGAAGGGCGCGGACTCGCGCCAGCAGCTCCCCGGCCGAGAAGGGCTTGGTCAGGTAGTCGTCGGCGCCCTCGTCGAGCGCCTGGATCTTCTCGGCCTCGCCGGCGCGGACCGAGAGGATGAGGATGGGCGCCGTCATCCAGCTGCGGAGCTCCCTGCAGACCTCGATGCCGCTGCGGTCGGGGAGCATCAGGTCGAGCACCACGAGGTCCGGCGGCGAGTCGATGGCCTTTTCGAGCGCCTCCTGGGCGTTGACGGCCATGTCCAGCGAGTACCCGCGCGTCGAGAGGATGGATTTGAGCGCGCGTCGGATCTGTTCCTCGTCGTCGACGACGAGGATGCGCGTCGGCCGCTCCGCTATCGTCATGATTCCTCCTCGCCTGATGCGTGGACGGCGGGCGGCTCGATGGGCAGGACGATCACGAACCGGGCGCCGTGCGGCTTCACGTTCTCGATGCTGATGGCGCCGCCGTGCGCGTGCACGATCTCGCGCGCGATCGCGAGACCGAGCCCCGTGCCGGAGACCACCCGTTCCCCGCTGGGGCGGCCGCGGTAGAATTTCTCGAACACCGCCTCGTGTTCGTCGGGCGGCACTCCGGGTCCCTGGTCTTCGATCCAGAGGCGCACGCCTTCGTTCCACCCGCGTGCGCCGACGATGACGTCGCCGCCCTCTCCACCGTGGAGCAGTGCGTTCTCCAGCAGGTTCTGGACGGCGCGCTTCATCTGCTCGAAGTCGACGTCGACCACCGGGGACTCCTCCGGGAGCTCCGGTCGGACGCGTTCCCGGAGACGCGCCGGCAGCGTATCGATGCCGGCCGCCACGATGTCGCTCAGCTCGTACAGTCCCAGCCTCGGCTCCCACGCGCGCGCTTCGAGGCGCGACAGCTCGAGGAGCGCGCTGATGCTGTTGTTGAGGCGGACGACGTCGGCGACGATCGCGCGCAACTCGTCGCGCACGCTCTCTTCATCCCAGTCGACGTCGCTCTCGAGCAGGTTGCTCACCGTCGCGGTCAGCGCCGCCAGCGGCGTCTTGAGTTCGTGTGAGACGGATGAGAGCAGGCTGGACTTCAGGCGGTCGGCCTCGCGGGCGGCGGCGGCGGTGTTGGCCTCCAGCTGGAGCCGCTCGCGCTCGACGAAGGCGCCGACGAGGTTGCTGAGCGAGGTCACCAGGCGGATCTCCCCGGCCGAGTACGGGCGACCGTTGGATCGCGCCTGCACGGCGAGGGCGCCCGACACTCCCGAGGGGCTGTGCACCGGCACGTAGAGCCCGCCGTCATCGGCCGCCTGGACCTCCGCCGTCGCGGTCGCACCCGTCGCGAACGCGCGCCCTGCGTGCTCGTCGACGGCGAGGTCCGCCGGGCAGCCGGCGGGAGACCGGCAGTAGCTCTGCAGTCGGCCGTCGTGCAGCAGGTAGAGCGCCGCCGATTCCGAGCCCAGCGCGCCGACCACCTCCGTGAGACAGCTCTCGGCCATCTGCTCGGTGGACGTCTGGGAGACGATCGCGGCGCTCAGCCGGTTGAGGACCGCGGTCTCGTGCTCCCGGGCCAGGGCGCGAGCCTCTCGCTCTCTCATGCGCCCCGCCTGCACGCCCACGATGACGCCGACGACCAGAAACGCCACCAGGGCCAGCCAGTCCTTGGCCTCGTGGACCAGCAGGGTGTGGTACGGCGGCAGGAAGAAGAAGTTCCAGGTGAAGAACGCGAGGATCGCCGCCAGGATCGCCGGGCCGACCCCCGCGGCGCTGGCGACGAGGAGGATGACCAGCAGGTACAGCAGCGCCCACTGAGCCTTCGCGAACACGTCCCTGCCGGGCAGGAACAGGACGGTGCTCAGAGCGATCGCCGCAACGGCGAGGATGTACCCGTGGCGCGAGAGCGTGCCTGTGATGCGTGAGACCATGCCGCCGTCCTTGCTGTCGGCCGACGCTGCCGATTGTAGCGCGGCGTACGAAGCTTGCGCTGCCGATACCGACAGGAGGCGACGGCTGCGATGACCGTCTGTTCCCTCAGCGCGACCTGCGTCGCCAGCGAGGACCTGTGGCGGTGTGGTGGCCTTCTCGGCTTCCGCTTCACGGACCAGATGTGACGGGACCTGCCGGCGAGCTTCTGACCAGGGCTGTCAGGCCGCGCCCAGCAGCTTCTCGAAGAAGTAGGTGGCGCCGCGGCGGGGCTCGAAGCCGGCAGACTCGTAGAGATGCAGAGCGCCGGTCGGATTGGCCTCGTCAACGCCGAGGTACGCCCGTGGCAGCCCGCGGCGCCGCAATTCCGCGCACTCGTGCAGGAGCAGCGCCCGCCCGAGGCCTCGGCCGCGCCACGGCCGACGTACGAAGAGCTCGTCCACGTAGCCCCCGGCGGGCGTGGCGACGGCGACGACGGCTCCGGCGACGTCTTCGCCGTCCCAAGCGACGAACCACAGTCCGGGGTCGAAATCATCGCGGGCGAAGCGGAACTCGAGCCACTCGTCCAGATCCATAGCGGCCGGCCGGAAGTGGTCGAGAAAAGCCTCCTCGCCGGCGTTGTGGACGGCCTCCTCGTCACGGTCCCGGCGGAAGGGGACGGCCGCGATCCCGGCCGGCCATTCCGGCGCCTCGACCGGGAGCTCGAGGTCGCGATCCAGACGCAGGAAGGTGCGTACCTTCCGGAAGCCGTGTTCGGCGAACAGATCGATCCTGCGTGTGTCGCTCTCGTGAGACCACACACCGAGGTCACCGGCGGCTCCCGGCGCGCCGGCACGGAGAAGCTCCGCCGCTCGCGCCTCTCCGAGCTGCAGCAGCAACTCGCTCAGGCCGACCCCGCGATGCGACGGCGCCACGGTCTGTTCGGCGACGATATCGCCAGGTGGCGACTCCACCCAGCACATCCCGTAGCCGACCAGGGTCCGGCCACCGTCCTCGACGAGCCACACATCGTCCGTCAAGTCGAGGCGCGGCAAGGCCCATTCTTCATGCACCTCGCCAACGGTCACGTCGGAGTCGCCGTGAAGCTCGATGTCGACGGCGCGCTTGAGCGCCGCGACGGCGTCGGCGTCGTCGGGAGAGGGGGCGCGGAGGCTGTACCCTGGCGGCGGGGAGTGATGTCCGGGCGGGAGGCTCATCGGCAGATCAGACCATCGTCCCTCGATTGTACCCCCGCATGCGAACGCCTCGCGCGCAGCCGCCTCGAACGCCTCGCGCCTCCCGCGCGTCTCAGCGTGCACACGACGGAGGGCGCCCGCGGCGCCCGGCGGGAGGTGCGCTCATGAGACACACGACTCAGGCGCTGGCGGCCTTGGCCGTGTTCGTCGCGCTATGGGTCGCCGTCGTCACCGGTTGCGGAGGGCCGGCGGGGGGAGGGACGCCGTCCTCGTATCCGCCGGCCGCCGCCCGCGCCGACATCACGGGCATCGTCCGCGAGCTCACCCCTCTCAGTGCGGACGGCGGCTGGCCGGTACTCCTCGTCGTTGCCGATCGTCCGGTGACCAGCTCCGTCGACCGCGCCTGGGTGCGCACCACCGCGAAGACCACTGTGTGGGCGCCGGCGGGGGAGGGGCGCGAGGAGCTCACGGCGGCCGATCTCGCGGTAGGTCAGCGGGTGGCCGTCCGGTTCTCCGGGCCGGTCGCCGAGTCCTACCCCGTCCAGGCGACCGCGGGAGACGTCGAGATCCTCACGCCGCTCTGACGCCGTTCCGGGCCGTGTCGGTCAGGGGGTGCGCGGCAGATCCGCTCACGCAAGGCGACGGCGATCGCGCCTGGTGCCGCGCCGCCGCCCGGAGGTTCGGGAACCGCGCGCCGCTGCGCGCGCGTCCTGCAGGCCTGCCTCTTGTCGCGCCACTCGCCGACCGTCGTCGACACGACGTAGCAGAGCAGGAAGACGGTGAGAACGCCGACGACGGCGATCGTCAGCCCGATCACCGCAGCTCCCGGTGAGAACACCGCAGATCCTCCACAGTCGGTGGAGTCCGGTGTGGACTCCGGCAACAGTGAGGCTACGTGAGAGGCCGTGAAGCGGACGTGAAGCCGAGGGGCTGGAGAGCCAGGGCATCGTGGAGCCCGGCGCGGAGTCGGGCGGACGCCGCGACCGTCTCCGCCACCAGGGGTGCCGGCTGCGGGCTCCTCAGCCGGTGTGCATGAAGTTGATCACGTCGCCGTCCTGGACGACGTACTCCTTGCCCTCTGTGCGCAGCAGCGCCTTCTCGCGGGCCGCGTGGAAGGAGCGGAGCTCGATGAGGTCGTCGATGCCCACGACCTGGGCGCGCACGAAGCCGTGCGCGATGTCGCTGTGGATGCGGCCTGCCGCCTGCTTGGCGGTCCAGCCGCGCGGCAGCTGCCAGGCGCGCGACTCGCTGCTGCGGAAGTCGCCGGTGAAGAAGGTGATGTAGCCGAGCACTTCGTAGGCGGCGCGCAGGACGACGTCGAGCGTGCCGGCCTCGTCGGCGCCGAGCTCGGCGCGGAACTCGACTGCCTCTTCGGGCTCGAGGTCGGCGAGCTCAGCCTCGAGGCGCGCGGCGACGGCGACCACCTGGTCACCCCGGCCGCGCGCCCACGCCACGAAGTCCTCGTGCCGCTCGAGCGCAGCCGCGGCGCTCTGGCCGTCGTCGGTGTTGAGGACGAACAGCACCGGGCGATCGCTCACAAGCGCGAGCTCGCGGAACAGCGGGGCGTCGTCCCGGGATCGCTCGACGCTGCGCGCAAGCGAGCCGTCCATCAACGTCGCGTGCAGCGCCTCGAGTACCTCGAGCTCGTGCTTCGCCGCCTTGTCGCCGCTGCGCGCCGCCTTGCGGGTCTTCTCGAGGCGGCGCTCCACGAGTTCGGCGTCGCTGAGCAGAAGCTCGGTCTCGACGAGGTCCACATCCGCGCGCGGTTCGAGCCTCTCGCTGACGTGAGCTACCTCGGGGTTGGCGAAGGCGCGGATGACGTGCGCCACGGCGTCCACGCCGCGGATGTCGGCGAGAAAGCGATTGCCGAGCCCCTCGCCGCGGCTGGCGCCTTCCGCCAGGCCGGCGATGTCGACGACGTCGATGGTCGCGTTGACCTTCTTGGGCGTCTCGAGGACCTCGTCCAGCTTGTCAAGGCGAGGATCCGGCACGGCGACCACGCCCAGGTTGGACTCTGCGGACGTGAACGCATACGCGGTCGCGGCCGCCTGGGCGTGCGTGAGCGCGTTGAACAGGGTGGTCTTGCCGACGTTGGGCAGGCCGACGATGCCGAGCTTCACGGGCGCCTCTTCAGTTTGCTGGTGAGCAGGGTCTCGAGGACTTCGGAGAGGTCGGCGAGCTGCGCTTTGACCCTCCCGGGATACCGCTTGTTGACGTACGCGACGGTGTCGCGCGGAGTATGCCAGATGGGCGGCCCGTCCGCGGTCTCGTCCACGTGCCGCCTTCTGCTCTTCTCCCACGAAAGGGCGCTGAACACGGCGGTGGCGATGTCCTCGTGCGCGAACGGCACGTCGTCGGCCGGCGCCAGCGTCACGCCGGCCGGCCGGCCCGGAGCCTTCGGACTGGTGGTGAGCGGGACTCCCAGCGAGTCGGCGGCGCTCAGGGCGTCGTCACGCAGCCAGGTCGGGCCGCCGAAGCGGCTGGCGACGGAGAGCTCGTCGCCGCCGGCCGCCACGTCGAGATCGATCATGCCGATGATGGTCCGTCGCTCCTCGTCACTCATGCGGCGGAGGTAGTCCTTGGCGCCGAGTGAGCCCTCCTCCTCGGCGCCGAACGCGACGAACTCGACGGAGTAGGGCGTCGGCACGTTCTTGATGCGGGCGGCGACCTCGAGCAGGAGGCCAACGCCGGTGGCGTTGTCGAGGTAACCCTCGCCCACGTCGACGGAGTCGTAGTGCGCGCCGACGACCAGGCGCTTGGCCGACTCACCCTCCTTGAGCGCGACCACGTTGGCCGAGTGGACGCGTCGCGCCCCGGTACCGGCGATGAACTCGTCCGTGCGCGGGAAGTAGCCGTACTGCTGAAAGGAGCCGGTGATGAACTCGCGCGTGTGGATCTCTCCCCAGGTGTCGGCGGGGCGTGCACCGATGGTCCGCGCGAGCACCTTCGCCGTCGCGTAGGCGACGCCGCCGTAGGGGGAGGAGGAGACGGCGGCCGATGGCCGGCCGCTGATGGTCGCCGTCCCGCGGCAGCCTTCGAAGGCTCCGCCTGCCGCGAGGCCGATGATGATCACGAGGACGGCGGCTGTCACCACGGCGATCTGCCCGCCGCGTGTGCTCAGGGCGTGCACGTCACACCGGGGCAGGGACGAGGAGGACCCAGGCGGCGCCCCACAGGAGCCCGTAGGCGAGTCCGCCGAGCACGTCGCCGAGGTAGTGGACGCCGAGGTACACCCGGCTGAAGCAGAGCACGAGCGTGAGGGCGACGAGGGCGGGGAGCGACCCCGGGTACAGCGCGCCGAGTGTGAACGTCCCGACCACAGCCATGCTGGCGTGGGACGAAGGGAAGGACTTGCTCAGCGGCAGCGGGATCTGCCGTGGCTGGCTCGGGTCGGCGACCGGCGGGCGGGGTCGGGCGACGAAGTGCTTGATCACGAAGCCGGTCATCTCCACCAGCGTGACCGGCACGGCGACGTAGAGCGCTCGGGCCAACGGCCGCGGCTCACCGAGGAGCCACGGGAGCAGGCAGAGCACGTACCAGAGGATGCCGTAGTTCGCCGTCAGCGACAGCGCGCCCAGCGGCAGCGTGAACCAGCGTGGATGAGGCCAGCCGATCGCGGCCCGGCGCGAGAAGTCGCGGTCGAGGCGATCGATGCGGCCGAGGGGAGGAGGCGGCGCGGCGTCTGTGGAGCCGTGGGCGGAGGGCATGAGAATCGCCGTCTAGTATACTATCCGCCTGTCCCGGCCCACCTTCTCCCTACGGACGTCCCCGATGCGCACAACGGTCATCGTCACCGCTCTCGGTCCAGACGGCCACGGGTTGCTCGCCCAGGTCGCGACCACCATCGCCGAGCAGAACGCCAACGTCGACGACGTGAGCCAGACCGTCGCCAACGGCATGTTCACGATGATCATGTTCGTGTCGTTCGACCAGGGCGAGACGACCATCGCGGCGCTCAAAGACGCGCTGGAGGCGACCGGAGCCCGCATCGGGCTGCAGATCAGCGTGCAGCACGAGAACATCTTCAAGTTCATGCATCGCGTCTAGCGAGCGACGGCCATGGTCTTCATCACCGCCCAGGAGATCCTCGAGACCGTGAGCATGATCCGGTCGGAGAACCTCGACGTGCGCGCCGTGACCATGGGCATCTCGCTCGACGACTGCTCCGCTCGCGAAGCCGGTCGCACCGCCGAGCTCATCCACGCCAAGGTCGTGCGCCGTGCCGGCCGCCTCGTCGAGGTCGCCGCCGAGCTGCAGGAGAAATACGGCGTGCCCATCGTCAATCGGCGCGTCTCGGTCACGCCGATCGCCGACGTCGTCGGCAGCGACGACCCCACCGACTACGTCGAGGTGGCGCGCGCGCTCGACGCGGCCGCCGAAGAGGTCGGGATCGACTTCCTCGGCGGCTTCAGCGCGCTGGTCCAGAAGGGCTTCACGCGCAGCGACACCGCCCTCATCGAGGCGATCCCCGACGCCATCGGCGGCACGCAGCGTGTGTGCTCCTCGGTCAACGTCGCCTCGACGCGCGCCGGCATCAACATGGACGCCGTGTTGCGCATGGCCGACGTACTCCTCGCGGTGAGCCGGCGCACGGCCGAGCACGACTCCATCGGCTGCGCCAAGATCGTGATCTTCTGCAACGCGCCGGAGGACAATCCCTTCATGGCCGGCGCGATGCACGGCAGCGGCGAGGCCGAGGCCAGCATCAACGTGGCCATCTCCGGGCCCGGCGTGGTGCGCAACGTCGTGGCCGCCAACCCGGACGCCTCGTTCATCGAGCTCGCCGACCTGATCAAGCGGACGACGTTCAAGATCACCCGCGTCGGCGAGCTCATCGCCCAGGAGGCGTCGCAGATGCTCGGCGCCGAACTCGGCATCATCGATCTCTCGCTGGCGCCGACGCCCGCGGTCGGGGACTCCATCGCCGAGATCCTCGAGTGCATGGGTCTGGAGGCGGTCGGCGCTCCCGGCACGACCGCCGCGCTCGCCATGCTCAACGACGCCGTCAAGAAGGGCGGTACCATGGCGACGTCGTCCACCGGCGGCCTCTCCGGCGCCTTCATCCCGGTGAGTGAGGACGGGGCGATGGCGAGGGCCGCGGCCGAGGGCCACCTGTCGATCGAGAAGCTCGAGGCGATGACCGCCGTCTGCTCGCTCGGTCTCGACATGATCGTCGTGCCCGGCGACATCCCGCGCGACGCGCTCGCCGGCACCATCGCCGACGTCATGGCCATCGGCATGATCAATTCCAAGACCACCGGCGCACGCCTCATCCCCGCGGCCGGCAAGCAGGTCGGGGAGTGGGCCACGCTCGGCGGGCTGTTCGGCGAGGGGCCGGTCATGAAGGTCAGCACCGCCGGGAACAGCGCGTTCGTGCGGAGGGGCGGGCGGATTCCCGCGCCTCTCCAGGGTCTTACGAACTAGGCGCGGCTCAAGAGGACTGCTTCGAGTCCTCTACTCGCCGCGGACCTCCTCCACCATCTCGCGGATCCGCTGCGCCGACTCGGTCATCCCGAGCGCCGTCGAGACCTTCTCGGCCTCGGTGAGCTGGAGCACCGCGTCGATCGTCTGGCCCTGGCGACGGAACTCCGCCGCCTGATCGATCTCGAAGGTGACGAGCTCGGTGAGCATGCGCCGGACCTCGGGATCCTGCAGGTCGACCATCTTGTTGCTCGTCGTGACGATGATGTCCGAGAGCGGCACCAGGCGCCCGCCTGAGCCGGACTCCGGAGCCGCTGCATCGCCGGCGACGGGCTCGCCCTCGGCGGGTCGCGCGGGCTGCGCGGGCTGCGCGGCGACCACCTGATGGCCGCTCTCCCCCTCGGGCGCTGGGGGCGAAGACTCCGCGGGCGCCCCCGCGGCCTGGGTCGCAGCCAGTTCGCCGCCGATCTCCGACTCGTCGTCCGCCGGCGACGCCGGCGCGACGCGGTCCTCAGCCGGAGGCTCTTCGTGCCGCCCGGTCGAGCTCTTGTCAAGATCCGGACCCCAGTCGAGACCAAGGGCGCGCGGCTGGGGCAGACGCTCGCCCTCAGTCGGCGCGACCTCCGCAGCGTGAGCTCGCTCGACGGCAGGATCCAGGGTCACGTCCTCGAGCGGCTGCTCGGTCTTGCCGAGACCGGCAAGTGTGTCCTGGGGGGCTCCGTCGAGAAACGAGCCGTGACCCGGCTGTGCGTCGGATACCTCCGGCTCGTCGTGCCGGCGCCGAGTGACGATCAGGGCGATGACCAGCAGCAGTACGGCGAGGGACGCCACAGCTATCCCGATGATCTGCACGGTCGTCATATTCTCGGGTCCCGGTCGTTCGTGTCTGGCGGGTAGGTGTTCGCCCTCGACCTCATCATTCCCTGCGCGGCGTAGAATGGGCGGGTGCTCGATCCCGATGTCATCGCGGCCACGCTGGCCGAGCTGGGTGAGCCCTCGTACCGAGCGCGTCAGGTCTACGAGGCGCTGACGCGCGGGCTGATCACCGACTTCTCCGCCGTCACGACGCTCCCGCTCCCGCTGCGAGAGGCCTTGTCGGAGCGGCTGACGCCGGTGTCCCTGGCGGAGGCGGAGACGCGCGCCGCGCCGCGAGGCACGGCGCGCAAGACACTCTTCACGACCACCGACGGCCACCCGGTCGAGGCCGTCCTCATGCTGGTGGCGGGCCGCGCAACCGTGTGCGTGTCCACGCAGGTGGGTTGCGCCGTCGGCTGCAGCTTCTGCGCCTCCGGCAGGCTCGGGCTTCGGCGGGACCTCACGGCCGAGGAGATCGTCGATCAGGTCCTCCACTTCGCCCGCGTCCTGCGCGCGGAGGGCGAGCGCCGGGTCACCAACGTCGTCTTCATGGGCATGGGCGAACCCTTCTACAACTACGACGAGACGCTTCGCGCCTGTCGCCTGCTCAACGACCCCGCGGGGTTCGGGCTCGCGGCGCGCGCCATCTCTGTGTCGACGGTGGGGGTCGTGCCGGGCATCGACCGCTTCGCCGCCGAGCCGCTGCAGCTCAACTTGGCGGTCAGCCTGCACGCGGCCACCGACGACCTGCGCGACCGGCTCGTGCCGCTCAACCGGACGTATCCCCTGCGCGGACCTCTTCGCCGCGTGCGGCGCGTATGTGGAGCGCACGCGGCGCAAGCTGCTCTTCGAGTACGTCGTGCTGCGGGGCGTCAACGACACGCCGGCGCAGGCGCTGGCGCTGGCGCAGCGCCTGCGCCGGCCGCTCTACCATCTCAACCTCATCGCGTACAACGAGACCGGCGGCGACTTCTCGCGACCGCGTCCCGGCGAGATGGAGGCGCTCCAGACCAGGCTGGAGCGGGCCGGCGTGAGCGTGACGGTGCGTCACTCGCCGGGCGGCGACATCGAGGCCGCCTGCGGTCAGCTGGCGCTACGGCGCGTTGTCAGCTGACCGCGGCGTGGTGGCGCTCGCCGGCGTGCCTGCGTCAGGCCGGCGGCAGGGCCGCGCGGTACTCCGCGGCTGCGGCCACGGGATCCTTGGTCACCACTGCGATGTCGCTGCCGAGCTCGAAGCCGGCGATGGTCGCGGTCCGTGGGGCCAACTCCAGGTGCCAGTGGAACGGGCCGCGCAGATCCGCCGGCGCGGTGTGCAACCAGAGATTGAGCGGCGCGCCGGCGGTCGCGGTCTTGACCGCGACGAGCGCACGCCGCAGCGCAGGCGCCAGTGAGTCGAGGTCGGCGCCGCGGAAGTCGGCCTCGTGCGCCGCGGGGGCCAGCCAGAGCTCGCCGTTGAAGCGGCTGGCCTCGGGCACCCAGGCGGCCACCTCGCCGCCCAGCACGAGCCGCTCGCCGGCCGCCTCCATCTGGGCGCAGAGGACGCAGCTGCCGTAGCGGTTGCGGTATCGCTCGAACTCGAGGAGCTCGTCGAGCAGCAGCGGCGGCACCACCGGCGTCGCGAACAGCTGCTCGTGCGGATGCTCCAGGGAGGCGCCCGAGCCGGTCCCGAGGTTGCCGATGAGCGTCACGGCTGCCGCGCCGTCGTCCAGCTGTGATGCGATCCTTCGCCGCCACACGCCGAGCACCTCCGCGAGGGCGTGGTCGCCGAGGTGCTCGAGCTCGGCCTCGTGCGCGGGCGCGTGCACGATCACCTCGTGACGCCCGTCGAGCGCCGGGTACTTGTTGGGCACCACCCGCACCCGCCAGCCGGGGCCGTCCGCTGCGCCGCCGGCGGGACGCAACGCGTCCACCTCCGGCGGCGTCAGCGCCTCGTTGCCGGCGCAGAACGGGCAAGGTGGGGCTGTCGCTGCCTCACGCTCCAACGCGTCGGCCGGTCGCGTCGCCCGAGCCGGCGCCACGATGACGAGCTTGCCGGTGATCGCATTACGGCGGAGCTCGCCTCCATCCGGCGCCGTCATCGACCGGCTCCACCGGACGCGGCCGCCAAGCCGGAGCCGCCCTTGTGCCGGGCCTCGCACGGCGCATCGTCGCCGCATCGGAAGGCCACCCGGCCGTCGGCGCGGTCGGACGAGTCGTCCATCTCCCCGTCACTGATCGCGTCGAGGAGGCATCTGATGATGCCCTCTGTGTCTTGCCGATCGGCCACGGCCTCTCACTACCCGCTGGGACTCGCCGCTACTCCGAGTCCAGAGAGGCGTCCAGCGTCATGCCGGCGTCCTCCTCGCGCGAGCGATAGAGCTGGCGCGCGTCACGCAGCCGCTCTGTGCCTTCGTCGAGGACCGCCGCCATCTCGCGCCACAGGCAGACGTCGTTCTTCAGGTACTTGCTCCTGATCACGGCGCTGCAGTCGTCGCCCAGGGGGCAGGCGTAGCAGACCTCGTTGTCGACGACGTAGGCGGTCTTGCGCGCCTGCTCGCCCTCGTCGATGCGCCGGAGCGCGTCCAGCAGCAGGAAGTGCACGTCGCTCTCGATCGTCACCTGGAAGCGCGGCATCTGCTCGGGCTCCTCGTAGAGAAAGACACCGTTGGTCCAGTGGGCGAGCTCGAACACCTGGTCGAGCGTCTGCTTCTCCATGATCTGCCGGATCTCCTCGCGGGTCGTATAGCCC
This sequence comes from uncultured Thermoleophilia bacterium, assembly GCA_963695395.1. Lineage (GTDB taxonomy): Bacteria > Actinomycetota > Thermoleophilia > UBA2241 > UBA2241 > CAIXSE01. The sequence goes on from CAVOGK010000010.1 coordinate 50,882, forward strand.
TTCTCGATGAGCCGCTGGCCGAGCGGCTTGAACTTCTTCTGGTCGTGCGAGAGGCCCGCGTCCTCTATCAGCGCCTCGGCCAGCTGCTGCTCCGTGAGACAGCCCGCTTTCAGCAAGCGAGTGCCGAGCTTCTCGTCGGTGATCGGCAGCGAGATGGCCTCGACCCGCCCGCCCACGAGGTAGATGAAGCCGTACTCCTCGAAGTCCCGGACTTCGAGCACGCCGGTCGCGGCGTTCTGCGCGAGGAATTGCAGGACGCCCGCCAGATTGAACCTGTGGATCGATCCTTCGAGCTGCATGATCTCGATCTTGTCGATGGGGTTCCAGTAGCCCGTATCGGCAACGTCGAGCGAATCGTGAGCGTGGCGGAGGCCCGGTCCGGACCCTCGGGGCCAAATTGACCGGGCATCCGCCACGCCGCTATACTGCACGTTCTGAGTATCGGCAATCATGCGAGGAAGCTGTGAAGAGGACCTACCAACCGAACACCCGTAAGCGCAGCAAGACCCACGGCTTTCGCAAGCGTATGAGCACGCGCGCGGGCCGGTCGGTGATCAAGAACCGCCGGCAGAAGGGGCGCAAGCGCCTCAGCGCGTAGCCGCAGGCCCCATGGCCGCCAAGCGCTCCCGTCTCTCACGCTCCTCCGACTTCCAGCGCATCTATCGGCAGGGGAGTTCCACGGCCTCTCGTTTTCTGGTGCTCTATTGGTTCAGGCGCCCGGCGGAGCCGGGCGACGAGGGGCCGAGGCTGGGTCTCTCAGTCTCGAAGAAGCTGGGCGGCGCCGTCGTCCGTAACCGCATCAAGCGGCTGCTGCGTGAGGCCTTCCAGGCCAGCGCGGTACAGCTCGCCGAGGAGTACGATCTGGTCGTGATCGCGCGTCCGCAACTCAACGAGCTCGTCACTCGTGAAGGCGAGGGCGAGAAGGGCCTCGTGAGCGCGGCCGTGCAGGAACTGCTGGACCGCGCCGGACTTCTCACACCGGAGCAGGGATGAACACGATCCTCATCTTCTTCATCAGGGTGTACCAGTACACGCTTTCGCCCATGCTCGGCCAGCGGTGCAAGTACTACCCATCGTGCTCCAACTACGCGATCGCCGCCCTGCGTGAGCATGGGGCGATCCGTGGCTTCGGCCTGGCCAGCTGGCGTCTCCTGCGCTGCAACCCCTTGAGCAACGGCGGGTACGACCCCGTGCCGCCGCGGCACCGCGCCTGCGACTGTGAGCACACCGGTACCGACGTGAGCGCGCATGTATAACCTCCCGATCCTCAGCGAGCTGGTCCTGCTGCTCCACTGGATCCTCGTCACGATCAACGACTTCCTGGCCTCACTGGGACTGGGTCCGAACTGGTCCTGGGGCCTCGCCATCATCGGCCTCACGATCATCGTCCGCCTCGTGCTCTTCCCGCTCACCTGGAAACAGTTCAAGTCGGCCCAGCAGATGCAGGTCATCCAGCCGCAGATCAAGGAACTGCAGAAGAAATACAAGAGCGACCGCGGCAAGCTGCAGCAGGAGACGATGAAGCTCTACCAGGAGCACCGGGTCAACCCGTTCGCGTCCTGTCTTCCGCTTCTGCTTCAGCTGCCGGTCTTCATCAGCCTCTACGCGGCGATCAAGGGCCTCGGGCCCCTCAGCGCGCCGCATCTACCAGCCCTCCGTCAAGGCTCTGAACGAGGCCAGCTTCCTGTGGATCCCCCACCTCGGCCTGCCCGACCCGTACTACATCCTGCTCATCCTCTACGTCGGCTCGCAGATGATCTCCACCGAACTGATGCTGGCCACCCAGTCGGACAAGACGCAGAAGATGATCATGCGGGCGATGCCCATCATCTTCGTCATCTTCCTGTACCGCTTCCCGGCCGGTCTGTTCGTCTACTGGGTCACCACGAACATCTGGACCATCGGCCAGCAGCTGATCATCCGGCGCACGATGCCCAAGCCCGAGGAGCTGGCGGCGAGAGCCAAGAGCAAGCCCCAGAAGCGCAGCCGCTTCATGGAAGCGATCATGTCGTCGCAGAGCGAGGCCGTGAAGCAGCGCGAGGAGAAGATGGCCAAGAAGGGCGCCGCCGGCTCAGGCGCGGCCAAGCAGGGCAGCGTTGCAGCCGGCGCCAAGAAGGCCGCGCCCGGCGCCAAGAAGCCGCCACCCGGCAAGGGCAAGCGCAAACCGGGCCAGCCCCAGGGCGGCAAGGGGGCAGCCGGGACAGCCCAAGAGCGGCAAGCCGGGACAGACGCCCGGCGCCAAGCCCAAGAGTGGGTCTGGCGGCCAGCAGGGCAAGGGCAAGCCCGGCGGCCAGTCGGCCGCCGGCGGCTCACCGAAGGCCGCCGGCGACGAAGGAGCGAACACGAGCGCGGACGGTCCCACGGCCGACGACTGACGCCGCAGGATCCGTCCCGCCTTTCTCACCCCGACGAGGGAGCAGGAGCGATGGAAGAGCCGGACGACCTCCAGCCGATCGACGAAGAGGAAGAAGAGACCGAGTTCGCTACCATCGCCAGTGCGGCCACCATCGAGGAGGCCAAGCGCACGGCGCTCGAGCAACTGGGCAAGATCGTGCCCTACGTGAACCCGGCGGACGTCGAGTACCTGGTCCTCGAAGAGGGCAGCAAGGGAGGGTTCTTCGGCCGCGGCAAGAGCGAGGCTCAGGTGGAGGCTCGCCTGCGTCCGTCGGACGAGCGTGTCGAGGCGGACCTGCCGCCGGGCGCCGACAAGCTGCGTGACTTCATCCAGACGGTCGTCGGCCTCATGGGGATCGAGGCTCACGTCGGCGCCAGCGAGACGCCGGAGTCGGTCCGCGCCGAGATCAGCGGTGACGACCTCGGCCTTCTCATCGGCCGCCACGGCGCCACCATCGACGCCCTGCAGTACATCGCCGGGATCGTCGTGAACGGCGACCGGCGCGAGCGCCGCCAGGTGGTGGTCGACGCCGAAGGCTATCGCGACCGCCGCGCAGCTGCGCTCTCGGGCCTGGCCGACCGCACCGCGCAGAAGGTCGGCAGGGAGTCGATGAGCATCGCGCTCAAGCCGATGACGGCCGCGGAGCGCAAGGTGATCCACCTGCATCTCAAAGACAATCCGCGAGTGGAGACGGCCTCGGAAGGTAACGAGCCGTACCGTGCAGTCGTGATCTCCCCGAAACGGCAGTCAGACTGACGCCGGCCCGCAGCCTGTAAAGGAGCGGCCGGCTTTCGCCGAGAACTAGCAGGGTGCGCGGCCTCAGTACGCGCAGAGTCCACGCAGGCCAAGGGGAGGGAGATCCCATGTATCGCAGGTTCCCGACAAGGCAGGCGGCGCTGTTCCTGGCGCTGGCGCTGCTGGTCGTGGGAGTCGCCGGCTGCGGGAGCGGCTCGTCATCTGGCGAGAGTTCTGCGGCCCCGACTGCAGCCACCGGCGTGTCCGCCGATCAGATCGTCAAGGAGAGCGAGGCCAAGATGGCCGCGGTGACGAGCGCATCCTTCACCGCCGATCTCGGGCTCGAGGTCCAGGGCGATGCCGAGAAGATGACCGACCCCACTGCCCAGGCGCTTCTCTCCCAAGGTGTCATGCTTCACGCCGAGGGGCAGAGCGCGAACGACCCGACCGCCGTCGACATGACGATGAGCCTCGGTATCGCCGGCCAGAACCTCGAGTTCGGCGTGATGAGCAAGGGCTCCAAGTCCTGGATCGAGTATGAGGGCACGTGGTACGCGCTCGACAGCGAGAACGCCAAGTCGCTCGACGAGCAGGCCGCCACGGGCGCCGCCCCGACGGAACAGCTCAAGAGCCTGGGCGTCGATCCCTCGACGTGGGGTACGGAGTATCAACTCGCCGGCACCGAGGATCTCAACGGCGTGGAGGTCTATCACGTCACAGCGGTCGCCGACGCGCAGAAGCTCGCCGACTCGCTGACCAAGGCGGCCGAGGATCCGACCTTGCAGGACAAGCTCGGTGGCTCCAGCGGCCAGCTCGGCCAGCTGAGTCAAGGCCTGTCGCAGGACAAGAAGCAGGTTGAAGAGCTGAGCAAGAGCCTCAAGGAGGCCACGGTCGACTACTGGATCGGCGTCGACGACCAGCTCATGTACAAGGCGCAGTTCGGCGCCTCCATGGACACGACCGACCAGAAGGACATGGAGGGCGTCGAAGGCATCTCGCTGACGGGGACGGTCACCATGTCAGGCTTCGACGAGCCGGTCGAGGTGACACCGCCCAAGAACGCGCAGTCCTTCGACAAGTTCATGACCCAGCTGTTCGGCGGGATGATGGGTGGAAGCGGGATGACCTTCTGAGGTGATCTTTCCGGCGGCCGTGGTGTGGCCGCCGGGCCGTGGAGACCAGAAGAGCCGGGGCCGCGGTGACGCGGTCCCGGCTCTTCTGCGCCGAACGGCCGTGCGGCCGCCGGCTCGCGATGGCCTCAGAGCTTCAGCGGTCCCAGTCGAACTCGCGAGCCTTGGTCTTCTCCCACGACGCGCTATCGTCGTCGCTGCGCTGCCCGAGCAGAGACTTGCTGAGGAACTCCGGCGGCTTCTGGGCCGCCTCGCGAGGCGTCTCTGGTTCGGCGGGGGGGGCCGCCGCCGTTCGCTCCGAGGACTTGGCGGCCTCCGGGGGCGTGCTCTCAGACGGGGCCTGCTGCGAGGCCTGCGCCCGCTGGGCGGCGGCACGGCTGATCTGCGCCGGCGCGAGCTGCACCGTGCCGTCCGCGCGCACGCCGGCATTGGGCGGTAGGTCCGTGAGCTCCTCGTAGCCGCGGTCGTCCATGGTGACGTCGCCGCTGTCGAGATCGACGTGGAAGCGGTACCAGCCCATGGTCCACATGAACGTGGCGGCCACGACCTGGCCGTCGAAGCCGACGTGGACATGCGGCAGGCCGAGCTGCTCGTTGGTCTCTGTGATCTTGCGCGGCACCCGGCTCACATTGAGCAGGTCGACCCCGCGCTGCAGATGCGTGAGTGAGGCCGCGGCCGCCTCGGCCTCCGCGGCCGACGCGGTCGGTGGTTCGTCCGTGGCGGGCTCGCCGGGCAGCGCGTCGCCGTCGGCCGCGACCGCTGCGGCCTCGGCCGCGGCGATCTCGCCGGTGCTCCCGCCGTCTTCCTCGTCGTCTATCGCCGCGAGCATCTCAGCGGAGACAGCGGGGATGGGTTGCGTGTCCTCGAAGACGGTCGCAGGGATCACGGCCTCTTCGGCCGGCCGGGCCGCCAGTGCCGCCGCCTCCGTCGGGGCGACATCGCCGGTGACGAGGCCGGCGAGGAGGGCCGCGTCCGCCGCCGGCGTGACGTCAGGCGGCGGCTCGTCCGGCACCGCATCGCCGAACACGGCCGAGGGCTCGGAGACCGCGGCGGCTTCCGACTCGCGCAGCGCCGTCATCTCGGCGGCGAACTCCGCAGGCGTCTCGCCCCACGTGCGCTCGCCCGGTTCGGACGAGTCGCCGGTGAGGGAGTCGGGCTCGGCGTTCGCCGCGCCCGCGGCGGTGGTGGTGCCGAGGCGGGCGAAACGGCCAGCGAGCTCCTGTCGCTCGGCCTCGGCGCGCGCCAGCTCCGCCTTGAGGTTCTCGATCTGTGCGTCCTTGTCCTTGAGCGCCTGCCAGAAGGCGTCGCTCTCGGCGCGCTGGTCGGGAGCCGGCGGCTCGCTGACCTGTGCGGGCCGCTCGTCGACGCTCGCCTCGCTGCGCGTCTCGCGGACGCGTCCGTTGTTGGCCGGCGCAGGCGCCCCGGCGCCGGGCTCGCTCACGCCCGCGTATGCCTGCCCGCAGAGCGAGCAGATGAGCCGCTCCTCGCCTTGCTCGTCGACGACCGTCTGGGTCCATTCGCCGGCGAGAAGGGTGCGACCGCAGTCGGCGCAGACGGCCTGGTTCTGGTCGTCCTTGCCGCGTCCGAAGATGCGTCCGAACATCGTCACTCCCGTCTCAGGAACGCCCCGCAGGGCGGTGAATGCGCTGCAAGAAGGCACATGATAGCAGACCCCGTCCGCGGCGACTCCGGCTCATTCGTCGTCGTCTCCGTCGTCGGGCACGGTGTCGTATTGGGCGAGGACATCGCGGGCGAGGGACAGATCGTCTTCGTTCACGAGGATGTGAAAGGGGTGCACCGATGGCATCGGGTACACGTCCGGCACGCCGGGGCCTCCGACAACGGCCTCGACTCCAGCCTGTTCGAGCACACCCACCACGACGTTGGCAAGACCGGCATCGCTCACGGTGGTCACGGTCACGAGTTCCATGAAGTCACCTCGCAGTAGTCGGTGTACCTGGTCTGCGACATCCGAGCCGGTTCCCCAGCTCGTTGGCGCACCGCCAGCTGACCAGCCTTCGGGGGTCAGTCCGGGTCCTCGCGCCCTGCGCACGGCGCAGTCCGAGTATACCCGCGGCCTCACAGCTCCTGTCGGGCCGCGCCGTCGTGAGGCGCGACCCGACGTTCGCGCGGCCCGGTCAGCCCGCGGCGGGCGCGCCCGCGAGGGCGCGAAGGCGCGCGAGATTCTCTCGATCCGGGCCCTCCCCGTCGAAGCCCGGCACCTCGAGGATACCGGGCAGACCCGCGAACGCCGGCTCGTTCACGATCGTGCGGAAGCCCTCCAGGCCGAGATCTCCCTCGCCCACGTTCTCGTGCCTGTCGCGGTTGGACCCGAGCGGCGTCTTGGAGTCGTTGAGGTGGAGCGCGATGAGCCGCTCGCGGCCGCAGCCGGCGTCGACGCGCGCGAGCGTCTCGGTCATCCCCTCGGGAGTTCGGATATCGACACCGGACTCGAAGATGTGGGCCGTATCCAGGCACACGCCGAGGCGAGGGTCGGCTCCGGAGGCGTCGATGATCATGCCCAGCTCGTCGAAGTCGACGCCCATGGTGCCGCCGGCGCCGGCCGTGTTCTCGAGCAAGAGGCGCACGGAAGACCCCTCGCTCTCCGCGAGCGCGCGCCGCAGCCCCGCCTGCACGCGCTCGAGGCCGGCCTCGAAGCCGCTACCCATGTGCGAGCCGATGTGCGTGACGATGGCGTCGGCGCCCAGCTGCTCCGCCGCGGCGAGGGCGCCGCAGAGCGAGGTGACCGACTTCTCGTAGAAGTCCTCCTTCTCGCTCGCCAGGTTGATCAGGTAGATCGTGTGGATCAGGACGAAGCGGATCGGCGACGCGGCGCGGGCCTCGCGGAACTTCTCCGCGTCCTTGTCCTTGTAGACCGTCGGCGCCCAGGTCCGCGGGCTGCCGGCGAAGAACTGCACCGCCTCGCAGCCGAGCTCCACACCGTTCTCGATGGCGTGCCACACACCGCCCGATGACTTCACGTGCGCGCCGAAGTACATCCTGCCGTCCTCCTTCTCAGACGTGGTCCCGCGGCGCCTCGTGGCGCCAGGTCCTCGCGAACACCTCGCGCTCGTCATCCGGCTCGCCCTCACGGACGGAGACGCTGTCCACGACGAAGAAGGCGTGCTCGTCGCACGTCATCTCCCCGTGCGCCACGATGTGAAACCGACCCTGCGCTCCGCGCCGCAGCACGGACTCCGCGTCGACCTCGACCCGTGCTGAGAGCGGGTCGCTCTCGGTGACGCCGTAGCTGACGCGGTTCCACTCCTCGCTCTCCCAGCCGTTGGGGAGGACGACGTTGCCGCCGTCCACGTAGCGGAAGGTCCAGGAGACGTCGTCCGCGACGAGGTCGCGCGTGTAGGAGCGGCCGCCGCGGCCGCCGCCGACGGTGATCTCCCCAAGGCCCTCGGGCACGACCGGCGGATCGAACGGTCGCAGCGCGGCGTCCTCCGGACGCAGCGGCCGCACCGGCAGCTCGAGCTCGCTGGTCCCGGCGACCACGGCCAGGGTGACCGGCTCGGGAGAAGGCCACGCCCACGGCCAGTACGTCGGCGAGAGGGCGAGGCGGAGGCGGTGACCGGCGGGGAAGGAGCGGGCGATCGCGTCGAGCGCGATGATCGCCGTGTACTCCCGCCCGGGTTCGAGAGCTGCAGGAGCCTCATGGCTCGCGAGGTGCGTCAGGTTGAAGACCTCCTGTGTCACCAGCTTGGAGGCGCCGCCCGGCGACACGTCGTCGAGCCGGGCGGCGACCAGCGCCAGCGGCCGGTCGCTGGCGAAGCGGAGCGTGAGCCGCGGGCGGCCGAGGATCTCGGTTACTTCGGTGAGGGGCGCCGAGGTGAAGCAGAGCGACTGGCCCTCGGCCGCCCGCTGGTCGGGCGGAAAGTCGCTCGGCTGGCTCTCGGCGCACCAGGCGCCGGCGTCGGTCCCGCAGAGCTGGGAGCCGAGGATGCGCAGGCGACCGGCGTCCGCACCATACGCGGCCGCCGATTCCGCCTCCGGGGGCGCGCCGGCGGTATCGCGCAGCACCCCATCGGCGTCGAGTCGCAGGCGACGTGCCTCGTTGCGCGGCGACGGCCATGCGTCCTCGGCGACCCAGCGGCCGGGGATCTCGTCCATCCATGGGACCGGCGGCGTCGCGTCCTGCATCCAGACGCGCAGCATCGGTTCGTCCATCACGCCGGTCTCGATGCCCTTGAGCCAGAAGTCCCACCAGCGTAGCGCCTCCTGAAGAAAGCCGATCGCCGGGCCCGGCGTCGCGTAGTGGGGAAAGGCGTGCGGCCACGGACCGATGAGACCCTTGCGCGGCCCGGGAAGCCCCTCGAGAAGGCGCACTACGCTGTTGGTGTAGCCGTCGGTCCAGCCGCCTACGGCGTAGACGGGGACCTCGATGGCCGCGTAGTCCTCGCACACAGAACCGTGCTTCCAGTAGGCGTCGCGACGCTGATGCGCGAGCCACGTGTGGATCCACGGCCGGTTGGCGGCCAGGCGCTGCTCCCACAGCTCGCGCCAGCGCGCCCCGACCGCCGCCTCGTGCGGCGGCTGGCACTGCCACTGCAGCATGCACGTGCTCCAGTGGAGCAGGTCGGTGGCGAGCACACACCCGCCCTTGTAGTGGACGTCGTCGGCGTAGCGGTCGTCGGTGCTCATCAGGGTGATGATCGCCTTGAGCGCCGGCGGGCGGCGAGCGGCCAGCTGGAGGCTGTTGAAGCCGCCCCACGAGATGCCGGTCATTCCGACGCCCCCCGCACACCACGGCTGGGCGGCGATCCAGGCGATGACCTCGAGGAGGTCCTCCTGCTCCTGGGGGTGGTACTCGTCCTCGAGGATCCCGTCCGACTCGCCGCTGCCGCGGAGGTCGACGCGCACGCAGGCGTAGCCGCGCGCCGCCCAGTACGGGTGGATGACGGACGTCGCGGGTCGCCATGCCGTCGCTCAGCCGGTAGGGCACGGCCTCCAGGATGGCCGGCACCGGGTCGGCGTCGGCGTCGGCCGGCAGCCAGATGCGGGCGGCGAGGCGCGCGCCGTCGCGCAGAGGGATCCACACGTAGTCCAGTTGGCGGATCTCGCGAAGGGCTTCGTCGCGCTCGGTCATCGTCGACCTCCACATCGGCTGCGGGGAAGGGCACGAGTGTACCGGGCGGCCATCGCAGGCGGCAACGGCGCGGCTGTCCCCCGCGGCGCACGGCCAAGGCAGGAGCGCCGGCGTCCGGCGTGGAATAGAAGGCCGGTCCCGGCGCGCCGGCGACAGCTCGACGCGTCGATCCCGTCCACGGTACAGGAGGAGATATGGACCAGGAGACCATGCAGCGGTGCGGCACCTGTCCGGCGTTCTGCAGGCTCCCGGGCGGCGACGCGGGCACCTGTCGCGCGGCGCCTCCCGTGGCGTTGCAGGCCGAGCACTACTTCCGCGGTTCGAGCCGCGAGCTACCCTTTGGGGCCTTCCCCGTGGTCGGCGCCTTTCCGCTGGTCTCGGAGGATGACTACTGCATGTCGCATCCCGCGAACCGGGTCAAGCTGATGTGACGCGCCGCGGTCGGGACGCCCCGGGGGGACCCGGGCATTCCGGCCAGGCGCTCAAGGACCGCCGGCGTGCCTGTGGTAGGGTTGACCCGCGCGGCGGCCGGAAGGGCCGTCGCCCGGTCCACGGCCCCAAACCCCAGGAGAGTTCCCGCCCATGTGCGGCATCTTCGGCTTTGCCGGCTCGCCCGACCGGCAGCTTCTCGGGCGCATGGCCGCGGCCATCGTGCACCGCGGCCCGGACGATGCAGGCGCCTTCGAGACTCCCATCGTCAGCCTCGGTCACCGCCGTCTGAGCATCATCGACCGCGAGGGCGGGCACCAGCCCATCGCCAACGAGGACGAGACGGTCTGGCTGGTCTACAACGGCGAGGTCTACAACTACCGCGAGCTGCGGGCCGAGCTCGAGGTCGCGGGCCATACCTTCCGCACCCACAGCGACAGCGAGGTCATCGTCCACGCCTACGAGGAGTGGGGTCCCGGCTGCGCCGCGCGCTTCAACGGCATGTGGGCGTTCGCCGTGGCCGACCTGCGCGGCGCCGGCGAGGACGGGAGTGGCGGGAAGCTCGTGCTGAACCGCGACCACTTCGGCATCAAGCCGCTCTACTACGCGAGGTCGCCGCGGAGCGGCCGGCTGCTCTTCGCCAGCGAGATCAAAGCGTTGCTCCAGGACCCCGAGCTGGTCGCCGAGCCGGACGAGCAGATGATCTTCGAGTATCTGCAGCACGGATTTCACGACCACCGCGCGGAGACGTTCTTCCGCGGCGTGTACCACGTGCCCGCGGCCACGTGGATCGAGGTACCTCTGGGCGAGATCGCCGGAGCGCCTGACGGCGCGGCGGCCGGCCCGCTGACGGCGCCGCTCCCGAGCATTCCGTATTGGACCCCGAAGCTGACCACGGACGGCGGCGACGACCCGGCCGACTTCCGGCGCCGCTTCCGCGAGAGCGTCGAGCGGCGCCTCGTCTCCGAGGTACCCGTCGGCTCCTGCCTCTCCGGAGGTCTCGACTCCACGACGATCATCAGCTTCATGAGCGAGCTGCTGCAGGAGGACGTGCCCGACGCGGCGTCGCTGCGCGGCCAGCTCAAGACGTTCAGCGCGGTGTTCGACGGCGACCCGATCGACGAGCGCGAGTACATCGAGGTGGCCGTCGAGAGCACCGGCGCCGACACGACCTACACCAACCCGACGTCGCACGAGTTCATCGCCGAGCTGCGCGACTTCGTCTGGCACCAGGAAGAGCCCATCGTCAGCACCGGCCCCTACGCGCAGTGGTGCGTCATGCGCTCCGCGCGCGAGCAGGTGACGGTGTTGCTCGACGGCCAGGGCGGCGACGAGCTGATCGCAGGGTACGTGCCGTACCAGCTCGTCTACCTGCGCCAGTTGCGCAAGGAAGGCAAGTACGCGGAGTTGCGCAAGGAGGCCACGGCCTCGCGCGACGTGCTCTGGCCGCTGGCCAAGCGCAAGATCAAGCAGCGGCGCAAGCAGCTGCCGACGCGCAAGCTGCTCCGGGAGTCGTTCCTCGCGCGAACCAGCGACCCCGGGTATGGGCGCTCCCAGTCGGACCTCAAGGAGCGCCTGCTCCAGGACACGCTCACCTACAGCCTGCCGTGCCTGCTGCGCTACGAGGACCGCAACTCCATGGCGTTCAGCATCGAGAGCCGCGTGCCGTACCTCGACCAGGAGCTGGTCGACCACATCCTCAGCCTGCCGGAGGACGCCATCGTCCGGCACGGCTGGAGCCGCTGGATCCTGCGCGCGGCGCTCAAGGGCACCCTGCCCGAGAAGATCCGATTGCGCCGCTGGAAGGTCGGGTTCACGACCCCGGAGATGCGCTGGATCAAGGCGCGCCGCGCCGCGTTCACGAGCCTGTACCAGTCGCCGTCGTTCCAGGCGCGCCCGTACTGGGAGGGCGACGCAGTGGTGAGCGCCTTCCGCGCCTGCTGCCGCGGCGAGGTGGAGGAGAGCATGTTCTTCTGGCGCGCCGCCAACGTCGAGCTGTGGCTGCGCGAGTTCGTCGACGGGAGCGTCGTGCTCGAGGACGCCGACGTGGAGGCGGCGCTGAGCGCGCCCGTCCCCGTCGGCCCGATGCACCGCGGCAGCATCGCCGAGGCGGGCGACGCGCGCGTGCCGGCGCTGCTGGCGGCGGCCGCGGGCCCGGAGGGCCCCGCCGCGGCCGCCGAGGCCGAGCGCCTCCTGGCCGGGCATGCGCCGAACGAGGAGAAGCACCTGTTCGGCGTCGCCGGCCGCATCGTCTTCGCGCGCCTGCCCCTGCACACCGATCTCGTCGGCAGGGGCGACGATCTCGATGAGCTCCTCCGCCGGCAGATCGCGGAGCACGTGAAGCCGGGCGACCTGGTCGTCATGGCCGAGAAGCCCATCGCCGCCAGTCAGGGCCGCAGCTACGCGCTCGACGAGATCCACCCGACGAGATTGGCCAAGGTCCTGAGCAAGGCCGTGACCAAGACGCCGCACGGGATCGGCCTCGGCATCCCCGAGACGATGCAGCTAGCCATCGACGAGGCGGGCGCGCCGCGCATCGTCGCCGCGGCGGCCGTCTCGGCGGCGGGCAAGGTGGTCGGCAAGCGCGGCCTCTTCTACAAGGTGGCGGGCGCCGACGTGGAGGCGATCGACGGTCCCACCTGGAACACGCTGCCGCCGCACAACACGCACGCCAAGCTCGGGCCTGCCGATCCGGACGGCGTCGCGGCACACCTCGCGGACGTCCTGAGCGACGCAGCCGGCGGCCGCGTCGAATTCGTCGTCATCGACGCCAACGACCTCACGGCGACGGTGCTCGGCGCCTCGCCGGACGCCGACCGCGCCCTCGCCAAGCGCCTCATGCGCGACAACCCTCTGGGGCAGGGGCACGAGCAGACGCCGGTCTGCGTCCTGCGCCCGCTCGGGCCGTTGACCGCCGTCGGCCAGTGAACGAGCGGTGCACCGCAGACGCACCGCTCATTGCCCTCGGTGAGCTGAGCCGGCCCTCTCGCCGGCCATCATCTCACGTGACGGTCAGGGTCTTCGTACTGGGCCTTCTCTGCCTGTTGCCGGCCTGGTCGGTGGCGTAGAGCTTCCACGTGTAACGCCCGCGGGCCAGCCGGCACGTCCAGACGTACTTCCCGGTCAGATTCGTCTTCACCCATCGCGGTTTGAGCGTCTTCACCAGCCGGTGGCCCTTGTAGATCCTGATCCGGCAGGTCGCCCGCGGGGTGACGTCGCTGACGCGGTACTTGAGCGTCGCCTTCTTGCCCTTCTTCACCGTGGCGTTCGCGAGCGCCCGCGGCGTGGGTCGTCCGGCGTCCACCCGCACCGTGACCCGCCGCGTCGACTCGACGTTGCCGGCGAGGTCCACGGCCCGGAACGCGAGCGTGTGGGCGGCGTTGCCGCTCACCACCCGTGTCGTGCCCTCGATCCAGACGCCGCCGTCGAGAGCGGACTCGACGTAGGCGACGCCGGAGCCCGCGTCGGCGGCCTGGAAGGAGACGGCGACGGGCGACGCGTGCCAGACGCCGTCGGTCCCCTCCGCGGTCGTCACCGGCGCCTCGGCGTCGACGGCGCCCCAGGCGTCGAGGCGTCCGCCGGTCACGCACGTGCCGCCGAGCGACTCGACCGGATCCGCGCTCGCGAGCACCCGGTCGATTCGCTCCGCGGCCGTCTCACCCGGGTGGAGGGCCGCACAAAGGGCGATCACGCCGGTCACGTGCGGCGCCGCCATGGAGGTGCCGCTCAGGAACCCGTAGCCTTCGGGGGTCTTCGATGTGGGCATGGTGCTCCAGATGGCGGCGCCCGGTGCGGCCAGGTCGACTGACGAGGCGCCGTAGTCCGAGAACTGGGTCAGCGCGTCCGTGCTGTCGGAGGCCGCCACCGCGATGATGTTCGGACCGTCGAAGGACGCCGGATAGTACGGGTCGGTATCGTTGTCGTCGCCGATCTTGTCGTCGCCGCCGTTGCCGGCAGACGCCACGACGACGATGCCGGCGTCGCCGGCGGTCTTGATGGCGTAGCGCAGGAAGGCGCTGGCGTCACCGCTTCCCCAGGAGGCGTTGATGGCGACGACATTGACGCCCCGCTGCTTCATCGCGACCGCGTAGTTGATGCATCTGATGGCGTCGGAGGTGGCCCCCAGGCCGTCTGCGCTGAAGAAGCGGAGGGCCATGATGCGCGCCCGCCACGCGACTCCGGTCACGCCTGTCCCGTTGTCGCCCACGCCGGCCATGGTCCCGGCCGTGTGCGTGCCGTGACCCTGCACGTCCATGGGGTCGGACGGGTCGGATACGTCGGGCGCACTGGCCATGCCGTAGACGTCGTCGGTGTAGCCGTTTCCGTCGTCGTCGAGCCCGTTGCCGGCGATCTCACCGGGGTTGTGCCACATGTTGGCTACGAGGTCGGGGTGCGTGTAGTCCACGCCCGTGTCGACGCTGGCCAGCACCACAGACGGGGACCCCGTCGTCAGGTCCCAGGCGCCTGGCGCCCTGATCTGCAGCAGGCCCCACAGCAAGGAGAGGTCCGGGTCGTTGGGCGTCGCGTCCAGGTGCAGGAGATAGTCCGGTTCGACACGGTCGATCCGGGGATCGGCCTCGAGAACGTCGATCAGCTCGTCCGTCGAGAGCGAGTCCGAGTGAACGACCGCCGCACGACCGCCGCCCACCGCCCACGGCAGGACCGCCGCGACGCGAGCACCGTTCCTGGTCGCCAGGCGGCCCACGGCGGCCAGGGAGACGCCCTCGCGGAAGCTGACCAGGGCTTGCCGCGGCACGACCCGGGCGCTGGTCTCCTGGGCGCGGGGACGATCCGGTCCGGCGGCGGTCGTCGCCGCGGCGGGTGCCGGTCCACAGACGAGCAAGGCCGCGAGTCCCGCGATGACCACGAGCAACCGGGGGTGACGGCCGTCCACGAGGCGCTCCTCGGCGGACGCCAAGCATGGCGTCCGGTGCGTCCGTTGGAGGGGGATCCGCATGGAAGGGACGATACCAGAAGGCGCGGCGTCCGGGGTGGAACGAGTACCGTGTGTACGTGACCGCAGTCCGCTCGCGGGTGTATACAGGGACGTGTCTGCAGGAGTCCCGCGCAGGGAGGGTCGACCGGTGAACATCGTCGAGGTCCAGGAGCTGCGCAAGCAGTACGATCCGCCCAAGGGTGTCCTCGCCGTCGACGGCGTGAGCTTCGACATGCGCGAGGGCGAGATCTTCAGCCTCCTCGGACCCAACGGCGCCGGCAAGAGCACCACCATCTCCATGCTCAGCTGCCTGCTGCGCCCCAGCGGCGGGGACGCGACCGTCGCAGGGCACTCGATCGTCGACGACCCGCAGGCGGTCAAGGAGACGATCGGCGTCGTCCCCCAGGACATCGCCCTCTACCCGGACATGAGCGCCCGGGAGAACCTCCTCTTCTGGGGGCGGATGTACGGGCTCTCCGGAGACGCGCTCAAGAAGAGGGTCGATGAGGTGCTCGAGCTGATCACCCTCGTCGACCGCCAGAAGGACCGCGTCGAGAAGTTCAGCGGCGGCATGAAGCGGCGCGTCAACATCGGCGTCGCGCTGCTGCACAAGCCCCGGGTGCTCTACCTCGACGAGCCCACGGTGGGCATCGACCCGCAGAGCCGGCGATCGATCCTCGACGGCATCCTCGCGCTCCGCGACCAGGGGATGACGATCCTCTACACGACGCACTACATGGCCGAGGCGCAGGAGCTCAGCGACCGCATCGGCATCATCGACCACGGCAAGATGATCGCCCTCGGCAGGCACGAGGAGCTGGTCAGGATCGTCGGTCAGGACGCCAGCGTCACGGCCCGCGTGGACCACGGCCTCGAGGGCATGGCCGAGCTCTGGCGAGGGGTGCGGGGGGTCGAGGAGGTCACGGTCGAGGAGGACGAGGCCGTCTTGGTCACCGAAGACCCGAACGAGGTGCTGCCGCGGCTGTTCGAGGCGGCCGCCGCGGCAGGCTCGCGTATCACCGAGATCAACGTCACAGAGCCGAACCTCGAGATGGTCTTCCTGCGCCTGACCGGCCGGGCGCTCAGGGAATAGGGGCCCGGCCCGATGACGCCACCCGTCCGATGAGCAAGATCCTCGCCATCGCCTGGAAGGACCTGCGCAGTATCGCGCGCAACGTGCCGGCGCTGGCGCTGATGTTGCTCGCCCCGCTTGCGCTCGCCGCCCTGCTCGGCTTCGCCTTCGGCGGCGGCGGAGGGTTTGAGATCGCCGCGACCAAGGTCGTGGTGGCGAACCTGGACGCGGGGTCTCAGGCCGCCGGCGAGAGCGCGGGAGCGGCGGTCGCCGGCATCCTTGCCAGCCCCGACCTCGAGGACGTCCTCGAGACGAGCACGAGGAGCTCCGCGGACGCGGCGCGCGCGGCGGTGGACGACGGCAAGGCGGCTGTGGCCGTCATCATTCCCGAGGACTTCAGCGCCGTCGTCTACGGTGGCGTCCCGGCGACGACGACGCATGTGGAGCTCTACGAGAACCCCACCAGCGAGATCGGCGGCTCCATCGTCGAGGGCGTCGTCGGACAGGCGCTGCTCGAGTTCAACGGCGCCCGCGCCGCCGCCGCGGGGGCTCTGGCCCAGAAGGCGCCCGGCGAGCGCGCTGATCTGGTCGCGCGCAGCGCGGCGGAGCAGTTCGCCCGCGGCGGCGGCGTGGACGCGGGCCTGCAGATCGGCCAGAGGTCGCCGCAGGCGCCGGGCGCGGAGGGCGAGAGGCAGATCAGCGTGACCGGCTCGATCCTCGCCGGCATGATGGTCTTCTTCATGTTCTTCGGCGCCGCCAACGTCGCGCGCACCATCCTCACCGAGGACCGCGACGGCACCTTGGCGCGCCTCTTCACCACGCCGACGCGGCACGGCGTCGTCATCGGCGGCAAGTTCGTCTCGGTCTTCGTGACGGTGCTGATGCAGGCGGTCGTCCTGCTCGTCGCCGGCCGCCTGATCTTCGGCATCCAGTGGGGCCGCCTCGACGCCGTCGTACTGCTCACGCTGGTCGGCGCCGGCGTAGCCGGCGGCCTCGCCCTCCTTGTCATCGCGTTCACGCGCACGCCGGCGCAGGCCGGAGCCATCGGCGCCGGCGTCTACCTCGTTCTCGCCCTGCTCGGCGGCAACTTCACCGGGACGGCGCAGACCGGAGGCGCTTTCGGCGTCGTGCAGCGGCTCACGCCCAACGGCTGGCTGCTGCAGGGCTGGGACGCCACCATGCGTGGCGGCGGCGCCCCGGACATCCGTTGGCAGGTGCTCGTGCCGCTCGGGTTCGCCGTGGCGTTCTTCTTCCTCGCCGTGCTGCGCATGCGGCGGCGGTTCGCGTGAGGCCGTCGTGAGACTCGCCGCCATCCTCGCCCGCAAGGACCTGCTGCAGACGGTGCGCGACAAGCTGTCGTTCATCTTCATCCTCGTCATGCCTCTCGCCTTCACGCTGTTCTTCGGGCTGCTCTTCGGCGGAGGGAGCGACGCGCTGCCGCTGGCGGTGTGGGACGCGGACGGCGGCGCGGCCGCGAGGGAGCTCGTCGCCGCCCTCGACGGGTCGAGCGTCGTACGCGTGGACGTCAAGCAGGGCGACGAGTTCGAGACGTGGATGGCCGACGAGCGCGCGGCTGCAGGACTCGTGATCCCGAAGGGGTACAGCGCCGCCGTCGGCGGCGGCGAGAAGGCGGCGCTCACGCTCGTCTCCACCGAGGGCTCGAGCGGCGCCGCCACGGTCGCCAGCGAGGTTCGCTCGCTGGCCGGCGAGCAGGTCGCCGTCGAGCTCGCCGCGCGGGCGGCGGGCCAGGCCTTGTGGATGACGCGGAGCTATCCCGCCGGTGCTGGAGAAGGCCTGGTGCGGGAGGCGACCGCTCGGGCCCGCCCGGCGGTCGCGCAAGCTCTCGCTCATCCGGCCGCGGCTGCGAAGGTCGTCGAGGCCGGCGCGGCCGCTGGTCAGACGCCCTCCGGATTCGTGCTCAGCTCGCCCGGCATGATGGTCAACTTCATCATGTTCAGCCTGATGACGGCGGGCGTCGCGCTGATCGTCGAGCGCCAGAACGGCACCCTGCAGCGGCTGATGACCACGCGCCTGCGACGCTGGGAGCTCATCTCCGGCAAGGCGGCGGGCATGTTCCTGCTCACCTTCGTGCAGCAGATCCTGCTGATCGCCGTCGCCCAGTACTTCTTCGGCGTCGACTACCTTCGAGACCCCGCGGCGCTGCTGGTCATGATGGTCTCCCTGTCCCTGGTGGCGAGCACTCTGGGGCTGCTGCTCGCCGCCGTCCTCAAGAGCGAACAGGCGCTCATCGCGACCACGGTGATGGTCTCGATGAGCGTCTCGGCTCTCTCCGGCGCCTGGTTCCCGCTGGAGATCACCGGTCCGGCGTTCCGGCTCGTCGGGCACCTGCTGCCGACGGCGTGGATCCTCGACGGGCTGCGCGGCATCGTGGTGCGGGGGTTCGACGTCGCCGACGTGATGCCGGCGTTCTGGTTCTCTCTGGCGTGGTCGGCCGGGCTGTTCGCGCTCGCCGTGTGGCGCTTCCGCCTGAGCGACTGACTCGAGTCCGCGCCCGGCGCTCAGCCCTTCGCCGGCTTGATGCTGGCGTCCTTGGGGAGCGCGAGCCCGGCCTCCACCTCGATCGCCTTGATGATCCCGCTGGGGACCGGGCAGGCCGGATGGACCAGGTGCTCGGCGGCAAGCCTGAGCGTAACGGGGCCTTCGCCGCGATAGCTGATCTCCCGGAAGGGATCGACCTCGGTGAGTACCTCCGCGAGATTCTCGACGTAGCCGCAGCTCGTCTCGAACTCGACGCGCACGGTACGGCCTTCGGCCGTCGTCTTCACCGTCGTGCAGAACCCGCAGATGCCACTCTCGATCTCGGCTGAAGCCATCGGTCCTCCTGAATCCGCTGCTCGTTGTCGTTGGGTGATAGTACCCCTGGGGGTATGACGGGAACCACCTGTCCCGATCGGCGGAGCGCCGGCGCCTACGGCCAGGGCAGCGTCGAGACGGCGTGCTCGACGAGCCGCAGCAGCGGCGTCGGGTACACGCCGAAGACGAGCATGAACCCGGTGAGTGCGGCGAGGACGGCGACGCCGGCGGCCGCGCCGGGCGCCGCGCCGGCCACCTCCGCGTCCGGCCGCCGCACGTACATCGCCACGATCAGGCGCGTGTAGTAGTAGAGGCCGATCGTGCTGGTGACCACGAGGACGATGACCAGCGCCCAGAGCGCCGCGCCGGCCCCGGCGACGACGATCGTGAACTTGCCGATGAACCCCACCGTGAGCGGCATGCCGGCCAGCGAGAACAGCGAAACGGCGAAGACGGCGGCCAGCCCGGGCCGGCGGGAGCCGAGCCCTCGGTAGTCCGCGATCCGGTCGGCGTCGCGGTCCGCCGGCGAGAGCACGGTGACGATGCCGAAGGCCGTCAGCGTGGTCGCGAAGTAGGCGACCAGGTAGAAGCCGGCGGCGACGCCGGCGCGCTCCCCGTCGCGAGGAACGCGACCAGCAGGTAGCCGAGGTGAGCGATCGAGGAGTACGCCAGGAGCCGCTTCACGTTGTCCTGGCGCAGCGCCAGCAGGTTGCCGGCCAGCATCGACGCGATGGCCACGGCCGTGAGCGCCAGGAACAGTGTGGAGCTCTGGTCGCCACTGACCGGCAGCAGGAAGCGGAGAAGCAGGGCGAAGACGGCGCCCTTGGAGACCGTCGCCACGTAGGCGACGACGGGCGCGGGGGCGCCTTGGTAGACGTCCGGCGTCCACATGTGGAAGGGCACCACGGCCAGCTTGAAGCCCACGCCGACGAGCAGCATCACCAGGCCGATGGTGAGGACGATCCGGTCGCCGCCCAGGCCGTCCTCGACGAGGCCGGCGACTCCGGCCGCGGTCATCGTCCCCGTCTCGGCGTAGACGAGCGCCATGCCGAAGACGAGGAACGCAGAGGTGGCGCCGGCGAGCACGAGGTACTTGACCGCCGCCTCCACGACGTCGGGGCGGTGGATCGGGTAGACGATGAGCGCGTACAACGACACGCTGAGGATCTCGATCCCGAGGAACAGCGACGCGAATTGCGTGCTGGCGACGAGCACGGCGCCGCCGAGAGTCGCGGTGAGCAGCAGGACGTAGTACTCCTCGGGATGCACGCGCAGCCGCGGCAGGTAGTCCCAGGAGAGGACCGCGACGACCGCGGTCGCCACGGTGAGCAGACCGATGAAGAAGAGCGCGTAGGCGTCCATCTCGATGAGCGGTGTGACCGCGCGGCCGGTGCGGGCGGCGGCGACGAAGAGCAGGCCGAAGGTCACTGCCAGGCCGCCGAGCGTCAGTCCGAACGCCAGAGCGTGCGAGCGTCTGAAGGCGGCCGCGAGCATCACGACGACCGGCGTCAGGGTCAGGGCGATGAGCGGCGCGATGGTGAGCAGGTCGCCGGCCTTCACGGCGCGCCTCCGTCGTCGGCGATCTCATCGGCGATCCCGGCGGCCGGCTCTTCGGCGGCGGCGATCCCGGCGGCCGGGCTGCCGGCCTCCGCCGCGTCCCGCGGCTGCGCGAGGCTGCTCGCCGCCGTCATCTCCTGCAGTCCCGTGACCGTCTGCCGCGCGGTGGCGATCAGCGGCTGCGGCCAGAAGCCGATGACGACGAGCGCGGCGATCATCGCGCCGAACATGCCGACCTCGCGCTTGCTGAGGTCGGCGAACGACCAGCCGTGCGTCTCCTCCCCCTGGAAGGCGCGCTGCATCATCCACAGGGCGTAGACGGTGGCGAACACGAGGCCGACGGCGCCGAGAACGGCGGCCCAGTGGCTGACCTGCCAGACGCCGACGAGGATGAGGAACTCGGCGACGAAGTTGCCCAGCCCCGGCAGGCCGAGCGAGGCCATGGCGAAGAACATCGCCGTGCCGCCCATCCGGGGCGCCACCTGCCAGAGGCCGCCCATCCTGCCCATGTCTCGGGTGTGGATGCGGTCCTGCAGGCCGCCGACCATGATGAAGAGGGCGCCCGTGGAGAGGGCATGGCAGACGAGCTGCAGGATCACGCCCTGCAGTGCCCACGTGTTCCAGGCGAAGACGCCGAGGAGGACGAAGCCCATGTGGCTGACGCTCGTGTAGGCGACCAGCCGTTTCATGTCGCTCTGCCCGTAGGCCATGAGCGCGCCGTAGATGATGCCGATCACCGCGAGGATCAGCGCCGGCGTGCGGAAGTCGCGCACGGCGTCGGGGAAGAGCGGCACCATGAAGCGGAGCATGCCGTAGGCGCCGATCTTGATGAGCACGCCCGCCAGCAGCACGGAGCCGGCGGTCGGGGCCTCGGTGTGCGCGTCCGGCAGCCAGGTGTGCAGCGGCCAGGCCGGCAGCTTGACGGCGAAGGCGAAGAAGAAGCCGAGCATGAGCACGAAGGCCGTCCCCGAGGACATCTTCGTGCCGAGGAGCTGCGTGAAGTCGAAGGTGTAGTCGCCGGTCGCGCGGCCGTGGATGAACACCAGGGCGACGATCGCGACGAGCATCAGGAGGCCGCTCACCTGCGTGAAGATGAAGAACTTGACGGCCGCGTACACGCGCTTCTCGTGACCCCAGATGGCGATCAGGAAGTACATCGGGATCAGCATCATCTCGAAGAAGAAGTAGAAGAGGAACAGGTCGAGCGAGAGGAACACGCCGGCCAGCCCCGCCACGGTCCAGAGGATCATGAAGTGGAAGACGCCGACGTGCTGGGTGATGCCGCGCCACGAGGCGAGCACGGCGAGGAGGCCGAGCGCGAAGGTGAGCAGCAGCATGATGAGCGTGAGGCCGTCGGCGGCGAGGAAGAAACTGATGCCGAGCGGCTCGATCCAGGGCACCGAGAAGTGAGCGATCCAGGAGCCTTCGAGGATGCCGGGCAAGCCGGGCCCCTTGGCGGCGAAGGCGGCCTGCAGGCTGCTCGCGTTGGTCGCCCACTGCCCGGCCACCAGCGCCATGGGCGCGGCGGTGCCGGCGATCGCCGTCCAGCGGGCGAGTGCGGGACGTGAGCGTCCGAGCAGCCAGGCGATCGGCGCCGCCGCCGTCGGGATGGCGATGTACCAGAGGAGGATCACGGCGTCACCTCAACACCACGACGGCGAGGACGAGTGCGACGCCGAAGCCGGCGACGGCGACATAGGCGCGCAGGCGCCCGGTCTGACCGGCGCTCAGCGCGCGCCACCCCCAGACGTTGAGCCAGGCGATGCCGCTCACGGCCGGTTCGACGAGGTCGTCGCGAGCGACGCGAGCGAACCACTTGACCGGCCGCACGAAGACACGCTCGTAGACCCAGTCGAAGCCCCAGCCGCCCAGCCAGAAGGCGGCGACCGGGCGGATCTCCGGCGACGCGGCGAAGCGGGACGTACCGGCGCGCCACGGCATCCAGAGCCCGTAGGCGAGGGCGATGCCGGCGAGGACGATGGCGATGGTGACGAGAGCCCCGCCGGCGCTCTCGGCGAAGTGGGCGGCGCTGCCGGTGAGCTCCATCGGTGGCAGCGCCTCGTCCAGGAAGGTCTCCAGCGGGTGGAACCCGCCGAGCCAGCCGGGCATCCAGACGAAACCGCCGGTGATGGAGAGCACGGCGAGCACCCAGAGGGGCAGCAGTTGGCGCCAGCGCGGCCGGCGGCTCACTTCGGTGTGGCGCTCGCCGAAGAAGACGAGGAAGACGAGGCGGAAGGAGTACAGCGCCGTCAGGAAGGCGCCGACCAGCGAGCCGACGTAGAACCAGACGCTCCCGTCGACAGAGCCGAGGCTCGTCGCGATGATCAGATCCTTGCTGTAGAAGCCGTCGGTCACGAACGGGAGGGCGGCAAGGGCGGCGGCGCCGATGGTGAAGGTCCAGAACACGGCGGGCAGCTCGCGGCGCAGCCCGCCCATCTTGAAGATGTCGTGCTCGTCGGCGAGCGCCTCGATGATCACGCCGGCCCCAAGGAAGAGCAGCGCCTTGAAGAAGGCGTGCGTCATGAAGTGGAAGACGCCCGCCTCCCAGCCGGAGACGCCGAGCGCCAGGAACATGTAGCCGATCTGGCTGATGGTCGAGTACGCCAGCGCGCGCTTGAGGTCGTGCTGCACGAGCGCGCTGAAGCCCGCGATCAGCAGCGTCACCGTGCCGACGATCGCCACGGTGAGGCGGGCGTCCGGCGCGAGCGTGAACAGAACGTTGGTGCGCGCGATGAGGTAGACGCCGGCGGTGACCATGGTGGCGGCGTGGATGAGCGCGCTGACCGGCGACGGGCCGGCCATCGCGTCCGGGAGCCACGTCTGCAGCGGTACCTGGGCGGACTTGCCGACGGCGCCGCCGAGCATCAGCAGGGCGGCGGCGACGGCGACGGCGGACCCCGTCGCCCACTCCTTCTCGGCGGCCGCCATCAGCGGCTGGATCTGCAGCGTGTGCAGCTGCGTGAACAACAGGAAGATCCCGGCGATCATCGCCGTGTCGCCGACGCGCGTGACGATGAAGGCCTTGCGGCCGCAGTAGACGTTGTGCGGGTCCTTCTGCCAGAAGGAGATGAGCAGGTAGCTGCAGAGCCCGACGCCCTCCCAGCCGAGGTACAGGAGCAGCAGGTTGTCGGCCAGGACCAGGATCAGCATCGAGGCGACGAACAGGTTCAGGTACATGAAGAACCGCGTGAAGCCTTCGTCATGCTCCATGTGCTCGGTGGAATACAGGTGGATGAGGAAGCCGACGCCGGTGATGACGAGCACCCAGAGCACGCTGACCGCGTCGAGGTACAGGCCGATCGTCGGGGCGAGGCCGGCGACGTCGAACCAGGTCCAGAGGACCTGGTGGTAGGCGTCGCCGGGGGGCGGGGAGACGATGAAGCTGCCGCAGACGAGCAGCGCGACGAGCGCCGCGAGCCCTGCGGACCCGGCGCCGATCCACGCAGCGCCGCGGCGGCTGAGGCGCCGGTCCAGCAGTACCAGCGCGAGGAAGCCGGCGGCGGGGAGCGCGGGTATCAGCCAGAGCAGCCCGAGCATCGTCAGCCCTTCATCTCGTCGGCCTCGTCCACGTCGAGGCTCTTCAGCGTCTCGCGGAAGCGGATGGCGATGGCGAGACCGACGGCGACCTCGGCGGCGGCCATCGCCAGCACGAACAGGAACATGACCTGGCCGTCGGCCTGGCCCCAGCGGGCGCCGGCCACGACGAAGGCGAGACCGGCGGCGTTCAGCATGATCTCGATACAGGCCAGTGCGACGATGAGGTTGCGGCGCGTCAGCAGGCCGGCGAACCCGATGGCGAAGAGAATCGCTGCCAGGACGAGGCCGTGGTCGAGGGAGACGGCGGCCATCAGGCTTCGTCTCCGTCGGCATCGCGGTCGCCGTCCCTCGCCGCCACGTGCCGCGCGCCGATCAGCGCCGCGAGCAGCAGCATCGAGGCGAGTTCCACCCCGAGCACGTACGGCCCGTACAGCGCCTCGCCGACCGCCTCCGGCCCGATCTCCGTGCCGGAGAGCCGCGGGTTGGTGAGAACGAGGCCGTAGACCACCTCGGCCAGCAGCACCGCGGCGAGGATCACCGGCCCCAGCCACGCCCGCAGCGGTACGCGCAGCGGTGCGTCGGCGCTCACGTTGAGCAGCATCACCGCGAAGAGGAACAGCATCATGATCGCGCCGGCGTAGACGATCACCTCGAGCGCGGCTACGAACGGTGCTCCGAGCGTGTAGAAGACCACGGCCACGGCGAACAGCGAGATCACGAGGTAGACGAGCGCGTGTACGAGGTTGCTGCGCGTGACGACCATGAGCGTCGCGAGGACGGCGACGACCGCGGCGATGTAGAACAGCGCGGTCATGTCGGCGTCCTTGCGTTCATGGCAGCAGGTCCCTGACGTCCGCGGGAGGCGCCTCGTTCTCCGCCTCGCCCTTGCCCTTGCCGCCGATGGCGAGACCGGCCACCCGGTAGAAGTCGTGTTCGTGATACTTGCCGGGGCCGGCGATCAGGAGGTCGTCCTTCTCGTACACGAGGTTGGGGCGCTCGTACTCGCACATCTCCACGTCGGGGGTGAGCTGGATCGCGTAGGTCGGGCACGCGTCCTCGCAGAAGCCGCAGAAGATGCAGCGCGAGAAGTTGATGCGGAACCACGCCGGGTAGCGGCGCCCCGTCTCATCGGTCGTCGCCTGCAGGGCGATGCAGTCCACCGGGCAGGCGACCGAGCAGAGGTAGCAGGCCACGCAGCGCTCCTCCCCGGCTGGATCGCGGGAGAGGATGATGCGCCCGCGATACCGCGGCGGCAAGTAGACCATCTCCTCCGGGTACTGGATCGTGTCGCGGCTGTGCCAGGCGTGGCTGATGACGATGCCGATGCCGACGAGGGTCGACCAGACGGTGCGGCCGATGCGCGGCACCAGGCGCTGGCCGCGCCGCGCGAGGTCGCCGGCCACGACGACGTCCGTGGTGAGCGGCGGATGCGTGTCCGGCGGGCGCGCAGGGCCTTGCGCGCGCTGCGCGGCCTGGATCTCCTCCGGGCCCTGAGTCTCCGTCGGCCGGTCCACCATCACCTCCTCAGCCTCCCCTCGCGACGACGATCGCGCCGGTCACGAGCAGGTTGACGAGGCTGAGCGGCAGCATCGCCTTCCAGCCGAGAGCCATGAGCTGGTCGTAGCGCAGCCGCGGGAAGGTGCCGCGCACGATGATGAAGAGCGTGATGAAGAGGCCGGTCTTGATGAGGAACCAGGCGAGGTCCGGCAGCCACGGCCCGAGCCAGCCGCCGAAGAACAGCGTGACGATGAGCGCCGAGATCAGCGTGATCGCGACGTATTCGCCCACCATGAACAGGCCGAACTTCATGCCCGAGTACTCCGTGTGGTAGCCGGCGACGAGCTCGCTCTCGGCCTCCACGAGGTCGAACGGGATGCGCCGCGTCTCGGCGAAGCCGGCCACGAGGAAGACGACGAAGCCGACGAACTGAGGAACGATGTACCAGAGACCCTTCTGGGCCGCGACGATGTCGCTGAGGTCGAACGACCCGGCCATCGTCACGACGCCGACCAGCGACAGACCCATGAACACCTCGTAGCTCACCATCTGGGCCGCGGCGCGCAGGCCTCCGATCAGCGCGTACTTGCTGCGCGACGACCAGCCGGCCAGCACGACGCTGTAGACGGCCAGCGAGGACATGGCGAGGACGAAGAGGAGCCCCACGTTGACGTCGGCCACGACGATGCCCTGGGCGACGGGGACGACCATGAAGGAGAGCAGCGCCGTCACCAGCACCAGGGACGGCGCGACCACGAACACCCGCTTGTCGGAGAACGGCGGCACCCAGTCTTCCTTGAAGAGGATCTTGAAGGTGTCCGCCAGCACCTGGCCCAGGCCGGCTGGGCCGACCCGATTGGGGCCGTAGCGGTCCTGCACGAGGCTGAGCAGGCGTCGCTCGTACCAGATCAGGCCGGCGGCGATGGTGAGCGCGGCGATCAGCACGAGCAGGACCGTGAGCAGCTGCCAGTACCAGCTCATGCCGGTCCCTCCACGCGCGCAAGCCGGGCGCGCGCCGGCAGCGAGATGTACGGCATGCCGGGCAGGCCGACAGGCACGCCGGCAGTGCCGGTCACGAGGGACGGTACCACCGCGCAGGGCGCGCGCGTGTCCATCCAGGGCAACCACAGTTCCAGCCAGTCGCCCTCGCGCGCCTCGAGCCGCTCGGCGTCCTCTTCATTGAGGGCGATGTACGCGCCGGGAGCACGCTGCGCGATGCCCGGCGCGTACATGCTGAGGTCCTCGGAGCCGAAGATGTGGTGCAGGGCGACGAGCGTGAACTCACCGTCGCCGACGGCCGTCGCCGGCGGCGGCGTCACCGGCGGCAGTTCGCCGCCGCGGGCCGGGTCGTCCAGGAGCCGGACACCCAGCGACTCGGCCGGGCGCACCGCCTCGAGCTCCTGCTCGAACTTGTGCAGGCCGCTCACTGAGTTCCAGCCCGGCGACCAGACACGGGCGCGGAGGGCGGCGGGTGACTCCGCCGGCTGCAGTCCCTCCAGCGAGTAGGCCAGCGCCGAGTCCGGATCGGGCGTCGGCGCCGGCTCGCGCACGGTGCGGTCCGCGTCGAGCGCTGTGCGCCCACTGGAGCGCTGCGCCTGGCGGGCTACCTTGCGGCCGTCCTCGCGCCAGCCGGCGGGCGGCGCGGCCGCGGTCACGCCGCGGAACTCCGGCAGCTCCATCTCGAGGTCGGCGAGCACGTCGTCCTGGGTGCGCCACCCGTGCGCCTCCTTGCGCCCGAGCCGCTCCATGAGGTCGCGCGCCCAGCGCCAGGCCGGACGAGCGTCATCGGGGGGCGGGAGGACGGAGAAGAAGCGCTGGGCCCGGCCCTCGTGGCTCACGAAGGTGCCGGTGGACTCGGCGACGGTGGCGGCGGGCAGGATCACGTCCGCCTGTGCCGTGAGCCGGTCCTCGAGCGTGGCGAGGGCGATCGCCGGCGTCCTCCGGTGCAGGAAATCGTCGACGAGCAAGGCGGGGGCGCGACGGTCGAGGTCGTTGTCAAGGACCACCACCGCGTCCGCCTCCCCGCGCGCCACGGCGGCGAGGCCCTGGACGAGCGTGCCGCCGCCGAGCAGGCGCAGGCCGATGCTGTCCGGCTCCGGCACGGTGAGAACCAGTGGCGCCGGACCTGCGGCCCGGCCGCGGAGCGCCAGCGCCAGCTGCGCGGCCGCGTGGATGAGCTCCGGCGAGCCGCTCGAGCAGCCCGCGACGACGAGCGGCGCGTCCGCGGCGGCGAAGGCTGCCGCCCACCTGCGCGCCAGCTCGAGCTCGGCATCGCTCAGCTGCGGCACGGAGGGAGCGTCCCGGTCGGTCTCTTGCGCGACGGCAAGCGCCAGACGCACGAGATCGTCCGGGGTCGCCCGGTGGGTCTCGGCGGCCACCTCGTCCAGCTTGGTCGCGTGTGTGGTCGCGATCCAGAGCGCGCTCGGCTCGCGCCGCTTGATGCGTGTGATACCGGCGTCGTTCCAGCGGCGGATGTGGTTGCGCTCCTCCACCTCCGACGGGCGCAGGTGCAACCACGTGCGGATGGTGAGATCGAGCATCGGCGCCGTGTCGGTGAGGTCCTCGCCCAGCACGAGGACCGCGTCGGCCGACGAGACATCGGCGAGCGACCCGAGACGCAGACGCGGGTCGGCGGCCACGTCCAGGACGGCGCCGACCAGCCGGTCGTCGGCGTCCGACATGCCACGGTAGAAGCGCCCGGGTCCGACCAGGGCGCGCAGCGCGTAGTTGTCCTCGAGCGAAGCCCGCGGCGAGCCGATGCCGATGGCGCGGCCGCGGCGTAGCAGCGCGGCCGCGGCGCTCGAGCGCGTGGTCCACCCCGGAGGCCGAGCTCGCGGGGTCGCCGGCGGGGGTGTCTGCGGGGACGTCGGGCGCGTCGCGACCGGTCCCGGGCGGCGTGTCCGCGGCGATCTCCGCCGCCGCCCGCGCCGACCGTACCCGCTCCGGCGCATTCACGTACTCGTAGCCGTATCGCCCGCGGTCGCAGAGGAACATCTTGTTGACGGCGCGGCTGAACCGGCCCTGTACGCGGCGCAGCTCGCCGTCCCGCGACGAGGGCGTCGTGCTGCAACCGAGGCCGCAGTGCGGGCACACGGACGGCGCCGTCTGCAGGTCCCACTTGCGCGCGTACCGTGCCGAGAAGGGCTTGTCGTCGAAGACGCCGGTCGGGCAGACCTCGACCAGGTTGCCACTGAACTCGCTCTCGAGAGTGCCGCTCTCGGCGCGCCCGAAGTAGACCCGGTTGCGCAGCCCGAAGACGCCGAAGTCGCGGCCTCCCGCGTAGTCGTTGTAGAAGCGCGCGCAGCGGTAGCAGGTGATGCAACGGTTGAGCTCGTGGGTCACGAACGGGCCGAGGTCCTGGTTCTCGAAGGTGCGTTTGAGGCCCCGGTACCGGCGGTAGCTGTGACCGGTCATCACCGTCATGTCCTGGAGGTGGCATTCGCCGCCCTCGTCGCAGACCGGGCAGTCGTGCGGGTGGCTGAGCATCATCAGCTCGATCATCTCGGCGCGGAAGCGGATCGCCTCCTCGTCCTCGATGTCGATCCGCGTGCCCTCGTTCGCCTCGGTCATGCAGGCCATCGCGATCTCGCTCTTCTCGTTGCCCTCGCGATCTGTCCAGTAGAGGCGAACGGCGCACTGGCGGCAGGCGCCGATGGACCCCAAGATGGGGTGCCAGCAGAAGAACGGGAGATCGAAGCCCAGCGAGAGGGCGACGTCGAGCATGTTCCGGCCTTCTTCCGCCTGGTAGTCCTGCCCGTCGATGATCACCGTCACGAGACGCGGCGGGGCTGCTTCGCGGCCACCGCTCATCAGACCGTCTCCTTCGCCGTGGGCGCGTCCGCGCCGCGCCGCCGGTAGCGGCAGGCGCCTTCCGCGATGTGCCGCTCGAAGTCACCCGGGAACAGCCGCAGTGCGGCCTCGAGCGGCTGCATCGCGCCCGGGGCGAGATCGCAGAAGCACTTGTCCGAGGCCATGAACCGGACCTGCTCAGCGAGGACGTCCAGGTCGCCGGGGCGCCCGCGGCCGTGCTCGATGTCCTCGACCAGCGACGCTGCCCACTGCAGTCCCTCGCGGCAGGGCGTGCACCAGCCGCAGGACTCCTGGGCGAAGAACCGCAGCATGTTCAGCGTCATACCCACCGGGCAGGTCTGGTCGTCGAGAACGACCATCGTGCCCGTCCCGAGGCGGGTGTTGACCGCGCCCATGGTGCTGAAGCCGAGGGGCACGTCGAGGTCCGCCGCGGCGACGAACGCGGTGGAGGCACCGCCAGGGCTCACGGCGCGGAGTGCGTACCCGGGCAGCATGCCGCCGGCGTGCACTTCGATGAGCTGCCGCATCGGGATGCCCATCGGCAACTCGAAGCAGCCCGGACGTGCCACGCGGCCGGCGACGCCGAAGATCTTGGTGCCACCCTCGTCCGTCACGGAGAGGCTCTTCCACCAGTCCGGGCCGTGCGCGACGATCGACGGCACGGCCATGTAGGTCTCGACGTTGTTGACCACGGTGGGCCGCGAGAAGAGGCCGGCGCCGGTCATGTGCGGCGGCCGCGCCCGCGGGTTGGGCCGCTGGCTCTCGAGGGCGTTCAGCATCGCCGACGCCTCGCCGCAGATGTAGCGCCCGATGCTCTCGTGCGTCTCGATGTCGAACGAGAAGGCAGATCCGAGCACGTTCGCGCCCAGATAGCCGCGCTCGCGGGCTTCGCGGATGGCGCGCCCGAGCGCGGCCAGCGGCGCGTCGTACTGGGCGCGCACGAAGATGTAGCCGGCGTCCGCCTCGGTAGCGAAGCCGGCCAGCAGCATACCCTCGAGCAGCAGGTGCGGGTTCCGCTCCAGGAGGTAGCGATCCTTGAAGCTGCCCGGCTCCATCTCGTCGGCGTTGCAGACGATGTACTTGGGGCGTGGCGCGTCCGGGCCGAGCGGCATGGTGCTCCACTTGCGGCCCGTCGAGTAGCCCGCGCCGCCGCGGCCGCGCAGCCCCGACTCCGTCACCATCGCGGTGACCTCGGGGGCCTTGAGGTCGCCGAGCGCGCGGCGAAGTCCCTCGTAGCCGCCGGCGGCCACGTAGTCGTCCAGGGTCGCCGGCCGGCCGTCGGCGCGCAGCGCGCGCGTGAACGGCCGGTCCACGGCGCCGCGGTAGGTCCCGCCTCCCGGCGTGGCGGCGGGGCCGCTCACGCGTAGCCTCCGAGGATCTCGGGCACCTGCCGCGGAGTCACCGGACCGTGCAACTCGTCGTCCACCATCATCGCCGGGCCGCGGTCGCAGGCCCCGAGACAGACGATGGGCAGGAGCGTGAAGCGCCCGTCCTCCGTCGTCTGCCCCATGCCGACGCCAAGATCCGCCTCCACGGCGGCGCGCAGCTCGGCGTATCCCAGGCTCCAGCAAGCGAAGCTGTCGCAGAGCAGCACGATGTGGCGACCCACCGGCCTGCGGAAGATCATGTTGCCGAACGTCGCGATGCCGTCGAGCTCCGCCACCGTCACCCCGAGGTACTCGCCGAGGTCTGCGAGGGCCTCATCGGAGAGCCAGCGCCGCCGCGTCTGCAGGATGCGCATGGCGGTCGCGGCGGCCGCCCGCCGATCCGGGTAGTGCCCGAGGATGCCGTCCAGCTGGCGGATCTCGTCGTCGCTCAGGCTCATGACGCCCACTCTTCCGGCGTACACGAGCGGGACGCCAACGAGCTGGGGAACCGGCTCGGATGTCGAAGACCAGGCATACCGCTCATCGGTCCACGTCCGCCATGACGAAGTCCAGGCTCCCGAGGATGGTCACGAGGTCCGCGATCTCGTAGCCCGTACAGAGCAGCGGCAGCACCTGCAGGTGTGGGTACGACGCCGTGCGGATCTTGACCCGGTAGGCTGCGTTGGCGCCGTCGCTGATCGCGTAGTAGCTGTACTGGCCCTTGGTGCCCTCCGTGTAGATGCTGGCCTCTCCGGGCGGCACGACCGGTCCCCAGCTCACGCCGAGGAAGTGCGTGATGAGCGACTCGATGTCGTGCATCGTGTGCGGTTCCTTCATCGGCGGCGTCGCCAGGGGGTGGAAGGCCTTGTACGGGCCGTCCGGCATCAGCTCGACGCACTGGCGGATGATGCGCAGACTCTGGCGCATCTCCTCGACGTGCACGGCGGCGCGGTCGTAGCAGTCGCCGGTCGCGCCCACGGGCACGTCGAAGTCGAACCAGTCGTAGTGGCTGTACGGGCGCTGCTTGCGCCAGTCCCAGGGGAGACCGGCCGCCCGCAGGTTCGGGCCGGTCATGCCCCACGCCACCGCGTCGGTCACCGAGATGGGCCCGACGCCGACCGTCCGCGCCTTCATGATCCGGTTGTCCATGACCAGCTTGTCGTACTCGTCGAGACGTGGCGGCAGGTAGTCGAGGTAGTCGAGCACGGGCTGCTCCCAGCCTCGAGGCAGGTCCTGGGCGAGACCGCCGATGCGGAACCAGTTGGGGTGCATGCGCCCGCCGCAGACGGGCTCGATCACGTCGTCGAAGAGCCGCTCCCTGTCCTCGAACATGTAGAAGACCGGGGAGAGCGCGCCGATGTCCTGGGCGAAGGTGCCGTAGAAGACGAGGTGGCTGGCGATGCGGTAGAACTCGCACATCATCACCCGGGCGATCTGCGCCCTGTCCGGTACCTCGATGCCGCAGAGCCTCTCGACGCTGAGGACCCACGGCAGGTTGTTGGTGACCCCGCCGAGGTAGTCGATGCGGTCGGTGTACGGGATGTAGGTGTGCCAGCTCTGGCGCTCGGCCATCTTCTCGGCGCCGCGGTGGTGGTAGCCGATGTCGGGGATCAGATGGACGATCTCTTCGTCGCGCAGGCCGACGATGACCCGGAACGGCCCGTGCGTAGCGCCGTGCTGAGGGCCGATGTTGAGGTACATGAGCGTCGGGTCGTCGTCGTTGGACGGCAGGCCCCACTCCTCGGGTTTGAAGCGGAGTTGCTCCTGCATCTCGTCGACGACCTCGTTCGGCAGGTCGAAGGGCCCGTACTCGGTGCCGCGGGACGGGTGCTCCTTGCGCAACGGGTGACCTTCCCACCAGGGCGGCATGAGCAGGCGCTTGAGGTCGGGGTGGCCCGCGACATCGATGCCGAGCATGTCCCACACCTCGCGCTCGTACCACGCGGCGGCGGGCCACACGCGGGCGACGGAGTCGACCCGCGGCTCGCCCGCCTCCAGCGCGACCTTGATGCGCACGTCTGCGTTCCGCTCGTAGGAGACGAGGTGGTAGAAGACACTGAAGCCGGCATCGGGCAGGCCCTCGCGGTGCTCCCGCGAGCGCTCGTCCACGCCGCCGAGGTCGTAGAGCATGGCGAAGGGCTTGGGCGCCGCCGCGCCGAGATAGCCCAGCACCTCGGCGGCGCGCTCCGCCGGCACCCACGCGGTCGGGATGCCGTCGGCGGTCGTCTGCGGCGTCAGCGGCACGTCCGGGAACCGCTCGCGGATCTCCTCGAGCACGGCCGGCTGTGCGGCTTCGCCTCCGCCGGCCTCCCGCGCCGGCCACTGGCACGGCTGCTGTGGTCTCTCGTCCACGTCACATCCCGTCGGGAGGGTCGAGCTTGTCGATCTCCGCGAGCCGCGGGTGGCGCAGGTCGCGCAGCGAGATGCCGTGCGGCTTGACCACGCCCTGGTCGCCGACCACCCAGGTGAGCGGCCGGCGCTCGATCGAGACCTGGGCCTGCAGGAGCAGCAGACCCTCCATCAGCGCCGTGGGCGCCGGCGGACAGCCCTGCACGTAGACGTCGACCGGCAGGAACGAGTCCACACCCTGCACCACGCTGTAGACGTCGTACATGCCACCCGAGTTGGCGCACGAGCCCATCGAGATCACCCAGCGCGGCTCCATCATCTGCTGGTGCAGCTGTACGACGATCGGCGCCATCTTCTTGAACACGGTACCGGCGACGATCATGACGTCCGCCTCCCGCGGCGAGATGCGCAGCACCTCGGCGCCGTAGCGGGCCATGTCGTAGCGGGCCGTGAGGCTGGTGGCCATCTCGACGAAGCAGCAGCTGAGACCGAAGCCGAACGGCCACAGCGAGTTCTTGCGCCCCCACCCGACCAGCCGCTCGAGGCTCGAGGTGACGACCGGGACGTCGGCGCCGGCCGGGGGCGCGCCCTCGGTGTCGAGCAGCCGTCCAAGCGCCTCGGCGGTGCGCGACGGATCCGGTCCGCGGCGCGGCTTCACGGGGCGCCCCCGGAGGGACGCGCCGCGGCCCGTGCCGCCCTGCGGCGCCGGCCCGCGGCTCCCCAGTCCAGCCCGCCGACACGCCAGAGATACACGAGGCCGGCGAAGAGCAGGAGGACGAAGACGAGGAGCTCCAGGTAGCCCGGCCACCCGAGCCGCCGCGCGGCGACGGCCCAGGAGAAGATGAACACGGCCTCCAGGTCGAAGATCACGAAGAAGAGGGCGACCTGGTAGAACTCCACGGAGAGCCTGCGAGGCAGCGGCCCCGCCGGCTTGATGCCGGACTCGTACGGTTCCGCGTCGGGATCGTGGTGCTGCCGCTCCCCAAGCAGGTGGGACAGCACGAGGATGAGCGCCGCCAGGAGCAGGACCAGGGCGGCGTACAGGGCTGCCGGCCACACGGCAGTCGCTAGGAGAGACCCGCCCATTTCGCCCCTGTCGCTCGTCGTCTCCGGCCGGAGGTCCCGCTCCGGCGGCGGACTCCCGCCACCGTCGCGGCATCCGGCCGCCGTCCTTTACGCCGGAACGCATGCATGGTAGAGAACTATCAGTATCAAGCCCGACGGCTCGTGTCTACGCTCACGATGCTGTTTGTCGCTCCAGAAGCGAAGGCGATCCGGGCGATGGAGGGTCCATGACGGGAGTCCGAGAGTGAGCCGATCGTGTGTGCAGTCCGCGGGAGGGTGCGATCGCAGGGCCGGGTCGCGGGCCCGCCGCGCGGCCGCAGCCTGCGCCCTCGCGCTGGTCGTGTTCGCCTGCCTCGGGGCGATTGCGTCTCCGGCGCCCGCCGATCTGCAGTCGCCTGCCGCCGGCGTCGCCGCCCCGGAAGGCTCCGGCTCGTTCACGCCGGCGCCGACCCCGGCCGCGCCGGCGCCGGCCTCGACCTACGCGCCCGGCTCCGGCGGCCGGGTGTACGCCGAGAACTGCTCCGGGTGCCACGGACCGAGGGGTGAGGGCCTCGTCGGCCCGCCGCTCGCGGCTGCCGGCTTCGCCAGTCTGGTCGGCCCCATGGTCACGCAGGGAGGCATCAGCATGCCGCCGTTCGCCGGCGTGCTGAGCGACGCGGACGTGAACGCGGTCGCCGGCTTCGTAGCTCAGGAGCTGGCCGATCCGGCCGCCCGGGAGGCCGAAGTCAGCCCCGGGGGCGACCTCTACCGGCTCTACTGCGCCGGCTGCCACAGCGCCACGGGGCGCGGCGGGGCGCTCACCAGGGGGAACAACGCCCCGAACATCGCCCAGTATCCCGCGGCCGAGGCGCTCGCAGCCATGATCCTCGGCCGCGGCAACATGCCCTCATTCGCCGGCAACACGCTGGACGTGAAGCAGCAGGCGGCCGTCGCGCTCTACGTGGACGACGTCGTCGTCCACCCGGCGTCGCCGGGTGGACGCGGGCTGGGGTTCCTCGGCCCCGTGCCCGAGGGCGCCGTCGGGGCGGTCGCCCTGCTCCTCCTGATCCTGCTCGCCGTCTGGCTGGCGTGGCCCTCGCGAAAGGCGGTCCCGTGACGGCGCCGTCGGAGACGCCCCAGCGCCGGCCCGTCGGTCCGCCCACCTGGCCGGTGACCATCGGCCTCATCGCGACCATCGCCGGGGCGATCGGCTTCGCCGTGGCCTTCTGGCAGGACGCCGGCAACGGTTGGGTCGGCGGCTGCCTCGCGTTGGCGCTGCTCGGCCTCGGACTCGCTCTCGCCTTCTGGGGTCGGGACCTGGCCGGCGACGAGGTCATCTCCGGACGCTATCCGGTGCCTCCCGACGACACCGACGGCCAGGCGGCGTTGGCCACACAGCTCGATGACCACGCATCCGTCGTCACCCGCAGAGGCTTCTTGACCAAGCTCCTGGTGTTCGCCGTGGCCGTCTTCGGGCTGAGCCAGGTCGTCCTCCTCGGCGCGCTGGGCCCGTGGCCGGGCGACAGCCTGTTCACCACCGGCTGGAGAAAGGGACGCCGCCTGGTCACGGCCGACGGCGAGCCGGTCACGCGCGAGGTGCTCGCCACCGGCGGCTTTCTCGTCGCCTTCCCCGAGGGCGGGGAGGACTCGGCCAACTCCCAGGTCGTCCTCCTGCACTTCGTGAACGGCGACTTCAAGCCGCAGGCCGGTCGCGAGACCTGGAGCCCAGACGACTTCGTCGCCTACTCCCGGGTGTGCACGCACGCAGGCTGCGCGGTGGCCCAGTACGAGGACGTCGCCCAGGTGCTGGTGTGCCCGTGTCACCAGTCGACGTTCGACGTCCTGAACGGCGCCGCGCCGGTGGCCGGCCCCGCCGGCCGGGCGCTGCCGCAGCTCCCGCTCGCCATCGACGCCGACGGCTACCTCGTCGCCCAGAGCGACTTCACCGTGTCCGTCGGTCCGGGCTTCTGGGACGCGACATGAAGAGCGACCGCAGGCGGCCTATCGAGGGGGCGCCGCAGGGGCACCGCTCAGTAGCGACCGCAGGCGGCCTATCGAGGCGGGGCGCCGAAGGGGCACCGCCCCGCGACCACGACCTCAAGAGGGGGCTGGGGAAGGCGTTCGGCGTGCGGGGCTCGCCGGCGCGGCCCGCGGCGCGCTGGCTCGACACGAACCTGGGCGGCAGCGGGCTGCTGCGCGCGGAGCTGCGTCACATCTTCCCGGACAACTGGGCGTTCTTTCTCGGCGAGATCGCCCTGTACTGTTTCATCATCCTCGTCGCGAGCGGCGTGTTTCTCGCGCTGTTCTTCGAGCCTTCCGGGGCGCCGGTGGTCTACGAGGGCTCCTACGCTCCGCTGGCCGGCGCGGAGATATCGGCAGCCTACGACTCCGCGCTCGGCCTCAGCCTCGACGTGCGCGCCGGGCTGCTCGTCCGCCAAGTGCATCACTGGGCCGCGCTCGTCTTCGTCGCCGCGCTGATCATCCACCTGCTGCGCATGTTCCTCACTGCCGCGTACCGCCGGCCGCGACGCATCAACTGGTTGATCGGCCTCGGCCTCCTGTTCCTCATCGGCTTCAACGGCCTGATGGGCTACTCACTGCCCGATGACCTTCTCTCCGGCACCGGCCTGCGCATCTCCTACGCCATCACCGAGTCGATCCCGTTCGTCGGGCCCAGTATGGCCTCGCTGCTGTTCGGGGGCGAGTTCCCGACCACCGGCATCATCGCGCGCATCTACCCGGTGCACATCTTCCTGCTGCCGGCTGCGATCGCGGGCCTGCTGGGGGCGCACCTCGGCCTCCTCTGGCTGCAGCGCCACACGCAGTTCCCGGGGCCGGGGCGGAGCGACCAGACCATCGTCGGCACGCCGATGGTGCCTGCCTACGCTCTGCGCACGGGCGGCTACTTCCTCCTCTGCGCCGGCGTGATCACCGCGTTCGGCGCCTTCCTGCAGATCAACCCGGTGTGGCTCTACGGGCCCTACCGGGCGTGGGACGCGACCACGGCCGCCCAGCCGGACTGGTACATGGGCTGGCTTGAGGGCGCGGTGCGCCTGTTCCCCGGCTGGGACATCCAGATCGGGGGCTTCCTGCTGCCGGCCGTCTTCTGGCCGGCGGTGGTCCTGCCGGGGCTCATCTTCACGCCGCTGTTCCTGGTGCCGTGGATGGACTGGGTGGTCACGCAGGACGGCGCCTTCCACAACGTGCTCCAGCTCCCCGGCCAGCATCCGATCCGCGCGGCCCTGGCCGCCGGCTTCGTGACCTTCCTCAGCGTGCTCCTGGTGGCCGGCGCCAACGACGTCTTCGCCGTGCTGTACGACTGGTCGCAGCCGACGTTGCTCCTGTTGCTGCAGGTCCTCGTGATCGTGCTGCCGCCGCTGATCGCGCTGCTGACCTTTGTGCTCGTGCGATGGAGGGCTCGCCGGTGGGCGTCGACGGTGCGGTAGCCGGTGCGGCGGCCGGGCCCGGCCCGAGCACCGGCCGGCGCCGCCGCTCAGATGAGCGCGTCGGCGACGGCGGCCGCCAGCACGAGCGCGAGGCACGGCCCGGTGACCTTGAAGAGCGTCCACGCGGCGGTCGTCGACGGTCGCCGCAGGAGCTGCACGGTGAACGTCCACAGCAGCACCGTTGCGAGGCTCATCCCGGCCGCGTACACGAGGCCGAAGAGTCCGGCGGCGAGCGGCACGACCAGCACGACGGTGAGGCCGAGGACAAAGGCGGCGATGAGGCGGCGCGTCGCGGCGTCTCCGTACCGCGCCGGCGGCGTGGGGATGCCCGAGGCGCGGTAGTCGTCGCTGAGGGCGAGAGTGAGCGCCCACGAGTGGGGCGGCGACCACACCGGGATCAGTACGCACAGGAACAGGATGAAGCCGGACCACGGGGAGCCGGTCGCCGCCCAGCCGATGAGGGCGGGGAAGACGCCGGCGAGCCCGCCCGGCACGGCGCTCAGGGCGCAGCGCGGCTTGAGCAGGAGCGTGTAGACGAGCACGTAGTAGGCCGCGCCCAGCAGTGCGAAGAGCGCGGCGAGGCCGCCGGCCACGGCCCACAGGGCCGCGGTCCCGGCGGCCACGGTGAGGATGCCGGCGAGCGTCGCCCGTACCGGCGAGATGCGGCCGGTGGCCGTGGCGCGCCGGCGCGTGCGCTCCATGACCCGGTCCGTGTCGCGCTCGATGACGTTGTTGAGCAGCGCCGCGCCGCCGACGGTGAACGCGGTCGCAGCGAGGACGACGAGGACGCGCCACACCGCCGGGCTGCCGCAGAGCAGCATGGCGGCGAGCACGGTGACGAGGAACAGCGCGACGATGCGCGGCTGGGCGGCCCTGACATAGTCCATCGACGCCATTCTGCCGCATCGCCGCCGATTCGTGTGATGATACGCATGCCGGCGCACACCGCCGCCGGCGCCGGACGAGGGGGAGGCGTGTTCGGACAGTTCGCCAAACGTCGACACGGGCCGCGACCGCGGGGAGTCGCCGCGGTGGTCGTTGCGGCAGTGGTCGTGGCGGCCGCGCTCGTGCTGGCCGGCTGCGAGTCTCCCAGCATCCTGCGCGCCGAGGGCTCTGCCGGCAACGAGATCGTCACGCTGGCCATCTGGATCTTCGCCATCCTCGCCGTAGTGCTCCTCACCGTCTGGGGGCTGCTCGTCTTCGTCATCGTGCGGGGCCGCAAACGGCCCGAGTCCGAGGCCTCTCAGACCAAGGGCAACCTCAAGATCGAGATCATCTGGACGGCGATCCCTGCGGTCATCGTCACCGTCCTGTTCCTCCTCACGATCTACACCACCGAGCAGATCGCGATGCCGGACCCCGGCGCGCAGTTCACGGCCGTCGGCCGCCAGTGGTGGTGGGACTTCCAGTTCAAGGAACTGGGCTTCAAGGCGCCCAACGAGGTGTATGTGGCGGAGGGCCGCACGACGTCGATCGACGTGGAGTCCGCCGACGTCATCCACTCCTTCTGGGTGCCGCAGATGGGCGGCAAGGTGGACATGATCCCCGGACGCGTCAATCACATCCACTTCGTGCCGCTGACGGAGGGTACGTACCTGGGCGAGTGCTCCGAGTTTTGCGGCGCGCAGCACGGGCGAATGCGGTTCCTGTTCGTCGTTGTGCCGCCGAAGGAGTACGCCGCCTGGGTGAAGCGCCAGCAGCGGCCGGCGGCGCAGCCCGCCGGCGCCGACGCGATCGCCGGCCAGCAGGTCATCGCCAGCGTCGGCTGTGGCAGCTGCCACAGCATCCGCGGCACAAGCCTCGAGGGCACCTTCGGGCCGGACCTCACGCACTTCGGCAGTCGCGGCGGCATCGCCGCGTACACGCTGCGCAACACGCCCGAGAACTTGCTGCGCTGGATCCAGGACCCGCAGGAGGTCAAGCCCGAGTGCAACATGCCCAACGTCCCGCTGCCGCCGCAGCAGCAGAAGGAACTCGTGGCCTACCTCGAGGAGCTCAAGTGAGCGACGTCGTCGTCCCGCCCGGCGCCGCTTCACCAGCCGGCCCGGAGCCGGTCGCGGCGCCGGACGCCGCGCCCGACGCGGCACCGGCGCCGCACGAGCGCGGCGGCCTCGGCGCTTGGCTCACGACTACCGACCACAAGCGCATCGGCAAGCTCTACGTCGGGACGTCGCTCGGCTTCTTCCTCGTCGCGATATTCAACGCGGTGCTGATGCGCACGCAGCTGATCAGGCCGGACATGAAGCTGCTGTCGCCGGAGACGTACAACCAGGTCTTCTCCATGCACGGCACAATCATGGTCTTCCTGTTCGCGATGCCGATGCTGATCGGCTTGGCCAACTACATCATCCCGCTGCAGATCGGCGCGCGCGACATGGCGTTCCCGCGCGCCAACGCACTGGGCTACTGGCTCACGCTGTTCGGTGGCCTGCTGCTGCTCAGCAGCTTCTGGTTCGGTGGGGCTTTGGACACCGGGTGGTTCAGCTATGCGCCCCTGACCTCGAAGGCATACTCCCCGCACGACGGCGTGACCTTCTGGACCATCTCGCTCGTCATCCTCGGCGGCTCATCGATCCTGGGCTCGATCAACTTCATCGTCACCTGCCTGCGCT
>CAVOGK010000011.1:0-21132 GCA_963695395.1 uncultured Thermoleophilia bacterium
CGGGTGCACGCGGGCCGCGGACCGGAGCGTCCCGCGCAGCCGCGGCGGCCACGCGCAGCGGTTCGCCGTCACCTGCGCCTGCGTCGCTCGTGGCTTGCCGCGGCCACGCTGGCAGAAGCACCCGATCCGCCATCGCAACCCGATTCGACGCCACATTGTCAGCCGGCGGCAGAGGCCCCTTTCTTGCCGCTCTCCTGGAAGCGTCACACCATTGGCCCGCCGGCTGCCGCGACTCCGATTCTTTCCATACGTTACCATGTGAGGTAGCATTTTCTGTGACCAAGATCCGACGAGGAGGGTACGTGTTCCTGGCCTGGACAGGTGACCACTCTCCACGTCACGTCCACGAGTATCGCGCGGGACGGCTCGTGCTGAAGTGGAACCTTGACGCGCTGGCGCCGATGGCGAGTATACCCTCGCGGAGGCTCCTCAGGCTCCTGGAGAGGTTTGCGGGAGAGGGCTTGCTGTGAGGATCAGAAGCGCGACCAAGGACAATCGCAGGCGCGCCTTCGATGTGGTCACGTATCGCGGCAGGTGGCTCTTCCCCTACGCCAAGGCTGACCCGATACCGACGCCGGCAGACCCCATAGCAGAGCTTCACGTCGACAGCGAGATAGGTGAGGAGGGTTTCACCTACAGGCTTGCGTCCGGCTCGGAGGGTACCGTCCACATCGAGCAGGTCCTCGACTACAACCGCGATCCCGCATACATGCGCGACATGCTCCTGCACAAGCTCACGCTCGAAGCCCGCGTGCGAGCTGACGCCAGCCCCCTGTCCAAACGCGAGATCATCCGCAGACTGGGCACCTCACCGGCGCAGTTCTACCGGCTCCTCGATCCGACCAACTACCGCAAGTCGGTCGACAAGATGCTCGTGCTCTTGCGCGTGCTCGACTGCGACGTCGACCTGGTCGTGCGCGACAGAGGCGCCTGAGCGGGGGCGCCCCGCCCGCGCCAAGGTATAATCCCCCGGCGGCACAGCGTGCCCCCATCGTCTAGCGGCCTAGGACACCGGCCTTTCAAGCCGGCGGCACGGATTCGAATTCCGTTGGGGGCACCACTCTTTTCCCTGCTAGTCACTCTTTATCGCGCGTCTAGGTTTGGCACCTTCCAGGCGTGCGCGACGGTCTCTCCTTTGACCCGCCGATGCTCGGGAAGCCGACTCGGAAGAGGACCGGCCGGCGCGGCGTGACTGGCCCGCCTATCCACGGCAGATGAGATGTGGTCAAGCGATGGGCAGGTAGCTTTCTCCCCGGGCGTCCCTCCGGCAGGTGCGGCAAGCGACTGGCGCCTCCGAGCCGTAGGGAGAGGAGCGGGCAGTGGGGCCACCGCTCGCCAGAGGAACACTGCAGAGGGCGCACGCGGCGAGGGGCGGCATCTGGAGTGCCTTCGGCGGCTGGACGTCTTCGGTGGCGAAATCCTAGGGAGATACGGCGGAGCCGGCGGAGCCGATCTGGCCCGGTACATGTGTCTAGGAGGGCTGGCAGATCGGCACCGCGCGCCGATGCATCCTCTTGAAGGCTCAAGCCAACAGCAACGAGAGGATCACCACGTGAGCCAGCAGAGCGGGCGCTGCGAGGACCTTGCGCGCATCGACGAGCTGCTCGCTCGCAGTGACCAGCTCATGTACCGGGCGAAGCACTCACAGCGGTCACAGCCGCCCAAGGAAGGCGAGCTGGAGACGAGCGCTGTTCCCGTGACCGGCCCGCAGACGAGGCTCACCGCCTCGGCGAGAGGAAGGTGAGTGTGGCATGGAGGCAAGCCGGACGCTGCCAGCTCTGACGGTGATCCCTGCAGGTCGTCGCCGGCTCGGCGCTCTGCTCGTCGCTGAAGGCCTGGTCAGCCAGCACCAGATCGAGGCCGCTCTCGCCCGCCAGCAGATCGACCGGCGGCGACTGGGAGATGTGCTCGTCCGCGAGGGCCTCGTCACGGAGGCGGACCTCGTCGAGGCCCTGGCGGCGCAACTGGACCTCGAGGTTGCCGACCTCGGCCGGGTGTACCTCTCGCCAGAGACGCTCGCCCTCCTGCCGCGCAATGTCATCATCCGGCGAGGCGTGCTGCCGCTCTCGCTAGAAGAGGACGGGACCCTGGTGCTGGCGATGACCGATCCTCTCGACGTCGTCGCTCTCGACGAGGTCAAGCTGCGCACGAAGCGCAAGGTGCGTCCGGTCGTCTGCGCCGAGAGCGCCTTTGAAGAGGCTCTCGCCACCTTCTTCAACACGCGGGGAAAGCTGCGCGAACAGAGTGAGGAAGAGGAGTCCCTCGTAGCCGGGGAAGCGGCCCTCGCCCACGACGCCTCGATCATCGAGATCGTCGACAGCCTCATCTCCGACGCCGTCAGCATGAAGGCCTCCGACATCCATCTCGAGCCCCAGGCGGAGGCGCTGCACGTCCGCTGCCGTATCGACGGCGTGCTCCACAAGCTGCGCGAATTCTCCCCACAGGTCCAGCCGGGGATCATCAGCCGCATCAAGATCATGGGTAACATGGACATCGCCGAACGGCGCATGCCCCAGGACGGCCGTACCTCCTTTGAGACCAGCGACGGCAAGGCTGTCGACCTGCGTCTCGCTTCGGTCCCTACCCTCCACGGCGAGAACGTCTCGATCCGCGTCCTCGAGGTCTCGTCCCTGCCGCCGACGCTGGCCTCACTCGGCCTCGCCGGGCCTTCGCTCGAGCGCTTTGAGGAGGCCATCGGCCGGCCCGAGGGCGGCATCCTCATCTGCGGCCCGACCGGCTGCGGCAAGTCCACGACGCTCTACACGACGATCGAGTCGATCAAGTCGCCGGAGAGCAAGACCTACACGGTCGAGGATCCCATCGAGCGCAAGCTGGAGGGGGTCATGCAGAGCGAGGTCAAGCAGGCCATCGGCCTCGACTTCGCCGGGATGCTGCGCTCGCTCCTGCGCAGCGATCCCGACTCGATCATGGTCGGTGAGATCAGGGACGCAGAGACGGCCAGGATAGCGGCCGAGGCCGCCATCACGGGGCACCTCGTCTTCTCGACGCTGCACACGCGCGACGCGGCCTCGGCCGTCCACCGTCTGGTCGAGATGGGCCTTCCGCCCTATTTCGTAGCGGCGGCCTTCACCTGCATCGTTTCGCAGCGTCTCGTGCGCTGCCTCTGCCCCCACTGCCGCAAGCCGAGAAGCGTGCGGGCCACGACATGGGAAGGCCTTGGCCTGGGCAAGGCGCCGCGCCGCCAGATGAGGGTCTATGACGCCGTCGGCTGTCCTCGCTGCTTCGGTACGGGGTACCTCGGGCGAATGGGCGTCTTCGAGGTGCTGGCCCTGGACGAGGAAATGGGCGACATGATCGAACGGGGAGTCCCGGTGCGCGAGCTCCGCGAGGCGGCACGCGCGAGCGGCGTCGAGTCCGCGCGCGACGATG
Source organism: uncultured Thermoleophilia bacterium (assembly GCA_963695395.1). Taxonomy (GTDB): domain Bacteria; phylum Actinomycetota; class Thermoleophilia; order UBA2241; family UBA2241; genus CAIXSE01. The sequence continues at coordinate 3,391 of CAVOGK010000011.1, forward strand.
GCGTGCGGAAGGTCCTCGCCGGGGAGACGAGTCTTTCGGAGCTGACGCGCGTGGTCATCTAGCAGTGCAGGAGACGCCGTCCTGACCGCGCCCTGACCCTGCCGCAGAGTGCTCCTCACTTGCCGCGCCTCCCATGCCGGCGCCTGACCCAGCAACCAGACTCCTGCGGCTCCCCTCTCGTGACGATCACACATCACCGCACGACGATTATGCCTGTTTTGCAGGCACTTCCTGCTCTTCAAGCCGGCGGCACGGATCCGCATGCCGTTGGGAGGGGCACCACTCTTCTCACCCCCTGGCGACGGCGCGATCGGTGGGCCCTTCTCCCGGCTGGTCAGAACTCTCAGGAGACGCGGACGCGATGGGGCGATCGGCTATGCGGCTCCGGGATCGCTCCGATCCAGCTCCGCGACGACGCGGCCGGCTTCCGGAGAGAAGACGCGCCGGACGCGCACCTCGACCCGCGCTCGTCGGCACGATCGACCCTGCCGCGATGCCTCCTCGGACGGTCAGGTCAAACGTGGTCGCACCATTCAGCACCGCCGCCTGCACGGCCTCCAGCACGCCTGGGTCGATGCCGGTGACGCCGGCGACGCTGACGGCGCCAGCCCACGGATAGGCCTGCTCCCAGGCCGCCGCCGCACGCAGCACTTCGTGATCGGCCCAGCGACCGCCGACGATCTGCAGGCCGGCCGGCAGACCCTCGACGACGCCCATGGGCACGCTCATGGCCGGCTGGCCGGTCAGATTGAACGGATAGAGGAAGTGGCACCAGTCCTCGTCACCACCATCGAGCGGCACACCGCCGGTGCTCTCGGGACCAGTACGGCCCAGGGGGAAGGCGGTGCACTCCATGGTGGGGGTGAGCATGAGGTCGTAGCCCTGCATGAACTCGTGCCACTCCGCGGCGAGGGCGTGCTGGGCGTTGCGCGCGCTGGCATACTCGGCGGCGCTGATCGGTTCTCCCAGCCGGATGAGCTGCGCGGCATCGTCGCCGACGCGGCCACCGGCCAGCAGGGACCCTTCCGAGGCCATGTTGTCCGAGAACGCCAAGGTGTTCCAGATCTCCACCGGGTTGGCCACTCGCGGGTGCGTCCAGGTGATCTCCGCGCCCAAGGCGCGGAACCTCTCGACGGCATCCCGGAAGAGACGGAGGACTCCTTCGTCGACGCGCGCGTACCCGAGATCCTCACTGGCGGCGACCCGCAGGCCGCGGAGGTCGGCGGGAGGCTGACACGCCGCCACGTAGTCACGGCCCAACGAGGGCAACGACATCGGGTCACGGCCGTCGGGGCCGGCGAGAACCTGCAGCATGAGAGCCGAGTCCTGGACGCACCTCGTGATCGCTCCGACGTGGTTGAGGGTGTACCAGCCGGGCCAGCCGGGCTCGCGCGGCACCAGGCCGAAGCTCTGTTTGAAGCCGGCGAGCCCACAGAAGGAGGATGGGATCCTGATGGACCCACCTCCGTCGCTGCCGATGGCGACAGGACAGAGACCGGCGGCGACCGCTGCAGCCGACCCGCCGCTGGAGCCGCCCGGAGTCCGGGCCAGGTCGACCGGGTTCGCCGTGACCCCGTAGAGCTCGTTGGCGCAGTTCCCGCGGTAGCAGAACTCGGGCTGGTTGGTGCGCCCGATGAGGACCGCGCCGGCGGCCGTGAGGCGCTCGACGGTGACGGCCGAGCGCTGCGGGCGAAAGCCCAGCAGGGCCCTCGACGCGTTGGTCGATTCGATGCCCGCCTCCCACACGACGTCCTTGATCGCCACGGGGACTCCGGCCAGGAGCCCGGGATCCTCGCCCCTGGCCACCTGCGCGTCGATCTCGTCCGCTCGAGCCAGCGCGTCGGCGGCGCGCACTTCACAGAACGCGTTGATCGTGGGGTTTGCTGCGGCGATGCGCGCGAGAGCCGCGGCAGCGACCTCGCGGGCGCTCACCGCGCCGATGCGCACCTTCTGCGCTATCTGGACGGCGGACTCGAGGCGGGTGCCGTGCTCGGCTTCGGCGGGGCTCACGGAGTCACCTCCGTCAGCCGCCGTCGTCGTCCTGCACGTCGGCCCGATCGCCGCCGACGCGAACTGGATAGCCATAGCGAACCTCCTTCAGACACTCGAGGACGACGGTCGCGACAGGGTCCGGCCTACGGACTCATCCGCGGCAGAGCCCGGCTGATCAGCTCTTCGTGCCGCCCTTCGAGCCGTCGGAGGTCTGATCATCGGCCGGTGGCTGGTCGGCGTTGAGCCAGGCTTTGAACCTGCCGCCCTTCTTTTCCGGCTTCGCGGGCGCCTGCGAAGAGACGACCGTCACCGCCTCCTCCGGTCGCGCAACGGCTTCTGGGGTGGCGTCGACACGGACAGCCGGTCCCGGGGACCCGACTTCCGTCGCGCCCGTCTCCGCCGGCCCGTCGGCGAGCGCCGCCTGAGCGGCTCCACTGCCTTCCTGCCCGACGTTCATCCAGGCTCGCACCTTCTGGAGTCCGCGTTCGAGCAGCCCGTCGATGCCTGCCGGCCAGAACGCGAGGACGACGAGGAGCAGGACTCCCTGCACGACCAGCCGCCACATGACGGTGTCTCGCAAGAGCTCGCTCAGCATGGTGACGGCGAAGGCGCCGAGGATGGGACCGCGAACCGTGCCCAGCCCCCCGACGACCACCATGATCACGAGGGCGCCCATAGGGCCGAGGCCCATGAAGCTGGGCGTGATGCCGTGGTAGAACGTGGCGTACACACCGCCCGCCAGACCGGCGATGAGGCCGGAGATGGCCGTCGCCATGATGAAGGCGACGCGCCGGTTGATGCCCATGCCGATGGAGTAGCGGATGGACTCCCTCAGGCTCACGAGCCCCATGCCGAAGGGCGAGTTCATCATGCGGTGCACGAAGAGCATGACCCCAGCCGAGATGCCCAGCGTCAGCCAGAAGTACGCGCGCAGGCTCCAGGAGGGCGAGAGCCAGTCGAACAACCCCGTGACCCCGGGGAGCCCGAAGGGCCCGCCGGTGAAGCCGGTGCTGTCGGCGATGATCAGCAGCCTCACCACCTCCGCGAAGGCGAACGTGAGCATCGACGCGTAGATGCCACGCAGGCGGATGCTGGGCAGCACCATGATCACCGCAGACACACCACCGGCGAGCACGCCGCCCAACAACGCCAGCCACGGCGAGATGCCGAGCTTGACGACGAGGAGCCCGGTCGCGTACCCGCCCAGAGCGATGATCGCGAGCTGGCCGAAGTTCCAGATACCGCACATGCCGATGGTGATGTTCCAGCTCTGGGCCATGATCGTGAACAGCAGAATGAGCGTGAACAGGCTGATGTAGTAGTCGTTGCGCCACACCAGAGGGATGAACGCCAGCAGCGCGACCACGATGATCGTGGGCCAGATGGGCGTCCGGCTCCAGGACAGGGTCCCGGCGAGCTTCTTCTGCGCGGCAGGGGCTTGACTGACGTCGCTCACAGCCGCTCCTCCTCGGGCTTGCCGAACAGGCCGTAGGGCCGCACGATCATGAACACGACGATGAGGCTGAAGAGCACGGGCAGCGACCACAGGCTGCCGACGTACGTGGCGACCAGCGCTTCGATGAGGCCGATGATGAACGCCGCGTAGATCGTGCCGCGGATGCTGCCGAGGCCGGCGACGATCGCCACGGTGAGACCCTTGAGGATGGGCAGGTCGCCGGCCGACGGCGAGACGAAGTAGAGCGGCGCCAGCAGCACGCCGGCGATCCCGCCGAGCAGGCCGGCCAGCGCCATGGTGACCCAGTACACGCGGCCCGCCGGCACGCCCATGAGCCGCGCCGCATCGAACTGCTGTGCCACCGCCATGATGGACAGGCCCTGGCGCGAACGCTTGAGCAGCAGGCTCAAGCCCCCGAGACAGATGAATGCGACCACGGCGACGGCGACCTGCTGCCACGACACCGAGACCGTGCCGAAGATCTGGAGGCGCCCTTCGACCAACGGATCGATCGCCTTGTTGCGGGCGCCGAAGATCAGGATGATCGAGGCCGAGAACATGATCGCGACGACGAGCGTGGAGATGTACGCGGTCATCTCGAAGTCGATGTCCTTGCGGCCGACGAGCGGCTTGATGGAGATGAAGTGGGTGAGGACGCCGATGCCGGAGGCCGCGGCGGCGCCGACGACCAGCCCGACGATGGGCGGCGCGCCGGCGTTCGTGGTGACCACCCACGCGGCGTAGCCGCCGACCATGCCGAACGCGCCCTGCGCCATGTTGAGCGTGCGCAGGCACCCGTACACGAGGGTGAGGCCCATCGTCATGATCGCGTAGATGGCGCCGAAGACGAGCCCGCTGATGATCGCTTGTACCAGAGTCTGCATGCGTCAGCTCCCGCGATCGCCGAGATAGGTGGAGGAGAGGATGTCGGCGCCGAACTCGGCCATGGTTCCCTGGTGGACGATCCGCCCGGTGTCCATGAGGTAGACGTAGTCGGCGATGCCCCGGGCGTTCGCCAGGGTCTCCTCGACCAGCAGGACGGTGGCCTCGCTGCGCGAGATCCTCTCCAGCGTAGCGTAGACCTCCTGCACCAGCACGGGGGCGAGGCCCAGGGCCGGCTCGTCGACCATGAGCAGCGTTGCGTTGCTCATGAGACCCCGGCCGATGCCGAGCATCCGCCGCTCGCCGCCGGAGAGCGTGCGCGCCTGTTGCACGCGCCGCTCCTCGAGGCGCGGGAAGAGCTCGTAGACGCGCTTGATTCGCTCGCGCCGATTCTTCCAGGCCGCCGACAGATATGCGCCCATGAAGAGATTCTGCTCGACGGTGAGGTCGACGAACAACAGATCGCCCTGGGGGATGTGCACGAGCCCGCGCCCGACGATCGTGGCGGCAGACCTCCCGTTCAGGCGTTCGCCACGGAACACGATCTCGCCCTTGTTCGCCGGCAAGAGCCCGCTGAGTACGCGCAGGAGCGTCGTCTTGCCGTGCCCGTTCGGCCCGGTGAGGACGACGAACTTGCCCTCGTCCACGGAGATGCTCACATCTTCGAGCACGGTCGCGGCGCCGTAGCCGGCGCTCAGGTGAGTCACCTCAAGCATCGCGCGCCTCCGGTAGGGCGCCGAGTTCCTCCAGCGTGACGCCGGCCTCGGCGCCGACCTTGCCCAGGTAGACCTCGACGACGTCGGGGTTGGCCTGGACCTCCTTGGGAGTGCCGACGAAGAACTTGCCGCCCTGGTGCATCATCATCACGCGGTCGGAGACGGTCATGAGGACGCTCATCACGTGCTCGACGATCATCACCGTGATGCCCTGGGCCTTGACGCGCGCGATCATCTCGATGAGGTGCGCGCACTCCTCGTCGCTCAGCCCCCCAGCCGGCTCGTCCAGGAGAAGAAGGTCCGGCTGCGTGGCCAGAGCCGCGGCGAACATGACGCGCTTGCGATCGTACGCCGAGAGCAGGTCGCCGGGGTCGGCGAGCGCGTCCTGCAGGCCCACGAACTCGGCGGCCTGCTCCGCGCGCTCGACCGTCGCCGGATCGTAGCTCAGAGCCAGCACGCCACGCGATCGGTGGCCGAAGTAGGAGGCCAGCACGATGTTGCCGAGCACCGTCTGCGTGGTGAGCACCGAGGCCACCTGGTAGGTGCGCGCCAATCCCATGTGGCAGATCGAATACGCCGGCAGATGCTGTATCTCCTGGCCCTTGAAGCGCACCACGCCTGCGGTGGCGCGAGCGTGTCCGCTGATGACGTCGAAGAGCGTCGTCTTGCCGGCACCGTTGGGTCCGGCGACGCCGAACACCTCGCCCTGGTCCACCTGACACGAGACGGCGTCGACCGCCGCCAGCGCGCCGAAGCGCTTGGTGAGATCCTCGGTCTCGAGGATCGCCGTCATCGCACGCTCACTTGAAGTAGGGCGGGAGCTCGAACGTGCCCATCAGGTACGGGGCAGGGTCGATGACCACCTGCTTGACATTCTGGATCTGGTAGGACTGCAGCGGCATGCCCAGACTCGGGTCGTCGTAGAAGGCCGGGTACGGCATGGCCTGGTTGTCCTTGGGATCGAAATGGCAGGTACCGACGACGCCGCGGTGGATGCCCGCCCTGATCTGCTTGACCACGGCCGGGTAGTCGTCGGCATCTCCGGCCCGGCCCGCCGCGTTGGCCCACATCATCACCTGATCGTAGATCGCGCCGGCCGTGCTGAAGCCCATCTTGACGCCGTAGGTCTTCTCGAAACGGGCGCGGAAGTCCTCGCCCATCTTGTCGGGCAGCACGCCGATGTTGGTGGACCAGAGTACGCCGTTGGCGGCGTCGCCGGTAAGGTCGAGGTACTCGGGCATCGACGGGCCGAACTGCTCGTAGACGAGCGACTGGGTGGGTGAGCTGGCAAACTGCTTGGTGAACGCGGCCAGGTCCTGGGCCAGCCAGTCGGTGTTCACCACCACATCGGGATTGGCCGCCCGCACCTTGGCGAGCACCGGGCCCCACTCGGATAGCGGCGCCGAGACCTTCTCGAACATGACGACCTTCCAGCCGGTCTTCTGGATCTCGTCGCGGAACGTTTCGGCGATGAGCACCGAGTAGGGGTCCGTGCTGGTCACGATGGCCACGGACTTCTCCCTGGGCGTCCACTTGCCCGAGGCCTTGATGCGCTCCAGCAGGCCGACCAGGTTGGGTCCGTACCAGGTCTCGTTGGGGTCGTTCTCGAAGATCATGCCGCGACCGACGGGATCCTCGGCGACCCAGCCGGTGTTGGTGATCGACGCGTTCGCGTGGAAGAGCGGCACGCCCTTGGTCGTGACCGGATCCCAGCCGGTGTTCGCATAGTCGCACCAGACCATCGAGATCATGGACGCGCCCTTCTCATTGACCAGGCGCTGAAGGGCGTTGCGGACCTTGTCCGGGACCAGGTCGCTCTCCATGTCGAGGCTTGCAGTCTCGACCTGGCGGCCGAGCACGCCGCCGCTCTCGTTCAGGTCGTTGGCGGCCATCTCGAGCGCGCGCTTGGCCTCGATGCCGTCGCCGGCCGACACGCCGGTGAGCGGGTACACGCCTCCGAGGACGATCGGCTCGGAGGTGCTGGTGCCGGAGCCAGAGTCGCTGCTGCTGCCGGTCAGGGCGCCGACGACGCCGCCGCCGATGGCGAGACCGGCGAGTCCGGCGGCGCCCGAGAACACCATCTCGCGACGCGTGAGACCTTCTTGGGACTTGATGGAATCCGTCACTCCAACTCCCCCTTGCGAGTCGTCGGCCGCCTGCTCGGACGAGAGGCGGTCCTCGTCGCCGGCGAGTGCGCACGTGCTCCACGCTGGACCACAGAACGCATGCGGCGCAGCCGTCACGTGCCGCGCCGCTCACCGGTCCCGGTCAGAAATCTTGGTTGACCGGTCAAACCAGATGCGCGGTATGATACGGCCCGTCCCGACGTTGTCAAGCTCCGCACCGCCGTTGCGCGAGCCGAAGGAGCGTCCGCAACTCCATGAGCCGCCCGCACACACCGCGCACCGAACCGACCGCGATGCCGCCCGACTTCTCAGCGTCGTACATCACGGGCGCACTGTCGCCCACGGCGGCGCGCATCCTCGAGGCGGCGCAACGGGTACTGCTGCGCGACGGCTACTCTGGCCTCACGTTGCAGCGGGTCGCGGCAGAGGCCGGCGAGCACAAGTCGCTCATCATCTACCACTTCGGGAGCAAGGCTGCCCTGATGGGGATGCTCGTCGACTCGCTGTGGCACGACCTGGACGTGGACTTGTTTCAGTCCGTGGAGAAGCTGCCACCCGACTCCGAGCGCCGGATCAGCGCCCTCGTCAACGCGCAGCGCCAGCTGGGTCACCTCACGGCCCAACAGCTGATGTACGTCGACTTGTTCGCCGGCCTCATGCGGCAGGCGGATGCCCGCCGGCATCTCGGGGTGCTCAACCGCTCGTACCGCGCTCTTCACCAGCAGTGCCTGGCGGCCACCGGCCTCGCGGGGGACGACCTCATGGCTCTGGCCGGCCTCATCCTCGCGGTTGGCGACGGCATGGCCGTGTCGCTGCTCGTGCGCCCGGACGACATCGACGACACCGGCGTCTACCGGCTGCTCGAAGACATGGTGTTGTCGCTGGCTCGCGAGACGCGTCGCGGCGCCGACACGGCCTCGGCTCCGAGCGCCGGGAGTCACTCATCTTCGGACGCCCAGCGAAGGGCCCACGAGGCAGCCGCTCTGGGTCCCGACCCTCTCGACGACCTCGCGCCCGTGGCCCGCAAGCTCGTGCGCGGCGCCCGGACGGTCCTGCGCAAGCGCGGCTTTCACGCCCTCACGCTGGACGCCGTGGGGCGCCAAGCCGGGGAACCGGCTTCTTCGATCACGTACTACTTCGGCGACAAACAGGGTCTCGTCTCAGCGCTCATCGAGGCGCAGTTCTACGAGCAACGCATGGCGGCGACGCGCATGTTCATGCCCTCCGGGGAGGGACACGACTGCGCGGTCGGAGCCATCTGCGCGGCCCGCGTGCTGCTCGCCGACATGACGAGCTTCCGCGTCTTCTACGACCTCCTCCCGGTGGTGTCGCGCGACGCCCGCTTTCGGGATCTGCAGACGACCCACGACCGCTGGCTGGCCGGCGTGATCACCGCCGGGCTGCGCCGCAGTGACGTGCCGGCGGTGACCGATCAGGCGCCGCTGCTCGCCGTGCTCGAGATGGCGGCGGCCGACGGTCTTGCCATGCAGGTCCTTTCTGACCTCGACGGATTCGACCCGGAGCCCTCATGCGCGATGCTCGAACGCTTGATCAACCGACACACGCCCGGCGTCGAGTCCCGGCCTGCGGCGGGACAGACGAATGAGCAGCACGCGCGACGCCCCACCGACGGACGTCCTTGCGGCCGCGGAGGCACTGCCGCGTCGCGTCGCAGGTCCGCGCTCGCAGGCGGCACAGCCGCGGCGCTCGGGCAGGCCGGAGGAACAAGCGGGTAGAGGGCGAGTGACGACACGTCCGGACGGCGAATGTGGAGGAGCGACAGATGGCTGAGACGACGAAACTCGAGGAGCGCGTCCTGAATCGTGTGCGCGAGGGCCGCGACGAGCTCCTCGGCCTGCTGGGCGAGCTCATCGCCTGCGACACGACCGCCCGCGAGCCGGGCGACCCGGCGCGCGACGAAGCGAAGCTGCAGGAGATCCTGGCCAGACGGCTGGCCACCCTCGGAGCCGACGTCGAGGTCTGGGAACCCCAGCCGCTCCTTCCGGGCGAGTCGCCCGTGGTCCCCTACGAACTCGATTTCGACGGGCGACCGCAACTGGTTGCGCGGCTGGATGGCGCCGGGGGAGGCCGCTCACTTCTGCTCAACGGACACATCGACGCCGTGCCCTACGGCGACCTCGCACGTTGGGACAGCCACCCGCTCGCCGCCGATGTGCGTGACGGCTTCCTTTACGGCCGCGGCGCCAATGACATGAAGGGCGCGATCGCCGCATTCGTGTACGTTCTCGAATGCTTGCGCGCCGAAGGCGTGCGGCTGCGCGGTGACGTGATCGTCGCCGCCAATTCCGAGGAGGAGTCGAACGGCGCCGGCAGCCTCCGGGTCGCCGAGCGCGGCGTCAAGGCGGACGCCGGCATCTGCGGCGAGCCCACCGGTTTCGACGTGTGGCTGGCCTGTCGCGGCATCATCAACGTGAGGGTGACCGTGCCTGGTCGCAGCGGACATGCGGAGATGCCACAGACAGGTTGGCGCGAGGGCGGCGCCGTGAACGCGATCGAGAAGCTCGAGCCCGTACTCGGCGCCATCCGCGCCCTGCGCGACGACTGGCGCACACGTGCGGACGGGCGACATCCGCTATTGGCGCCGCCTGATATCGTCCCCACTCTCCTGCGCGGCGGCGAATGGATGGTCACCTATCCGGACAGCTGCGTGCTGACCTGCGATGCGCAGTACCTGCCGGTACGCGTCGACGCTGCTGGCTACGGCAGGGAGGTGCGCGAGGAGATCACGGCGCGGCTGATGGCGGCCGCCTCCGCCGACCCGTGGCTTGCCGAGCACCCGATCACGATCGAGTTCATCGCCGAGTCCGTGCCTGCCGCAGTCCCTGGTGACCACGAGATCGTGCAGCTCGCCTTGCAGACGGCCGGTGAAGTCGGCCGCGAGGGCAGGATCTCCGCACTCGACTCCTGGCACGACGCCGCCACCTACACGCGCTTCGGCACGCCGACGGTCTCGTTCGGCCCCGGGGGGTTCGAGACCGCCCACCGCGAGAACGAGCGCGTGCCGGTCCAGGACCTCGTCGACCACGCCTGCGCCGTGGCGCTCATCGCGATGCGCTTCTGCGGAGTCTAGGACAGGGGCCCTTCAAGCGGATGCACGAATTCGAGTCCCGTTGCGGGCACCACTTCCCGCTCGCTCAAGCGCTCAGCGAGTGCAGCACTTCGTAGACGAAGTACGCCGGCCAGAAGACCGACTGAAAGACCCCGTAGAGCCCATCCCAGAATGACGTCGCGCTGCCGATGTAGTAGACCAGCGCGCCGATGAAGCCGAGCCCATAGACGGCGCCGCCGACCGCCCCACCGGAGTTGCCCCTGCTGTCTGACATCTCTCCTCCTCGCTGGCAGATCCGAGACCCGGCCCCCAGGCCGCGCGGTCCTTGTCCGGCAGAATCGGGATAGGACCCCTCTGCGCACGCCCCAGGCCGGTGGCCGAACCGTACCATCGACGACGGGGAGCGCAAGTGCCGCGTGGGGGGCGCTCCTCGGCGGCCACTCCCCGTGCTACGCTCGCGGCGGCGACCAAGGGGAGTCGGCATGCTCGTCGCGACGTTCGGCCCGACCACGGGCTGGGAGGGCCGGGAGATCATCTGGGACGTGGACCGGTTCATCCTGGTCGGCCACGGCGCCGTGCCCGCCGCCGGCGTGCTCGACTACGACCGGCTCGGGCAGCTCGTGTGGGCCGCGCCCGAGCTCCGCGCCTGGGTCGCGTCCGTGGCTCAGTGGGAGGCCGCGAGGCGGCCTGCCTCACCCGGCCGGGCCGCCACGTACGCCGGCGGCGTGACGGCCGGCGGCGCGGCCGCCCCGGGCCGCCGCCGTCTCCCGGCGTGGGCCATCTGAACGGCGTCGGTCTGGGCGGCTATCTCTCGATGTGGCCGACGAACCCGTACACCGGTCTTCCGATGGCCGACGGCGCGGGCGCCGGCAACTTCCGCTACGCACCCGGCGCCGCCAGCGGCGCCTACCGGCTCACCGGCTACGGCAGAGACGGAACCGTGGTGATCGACCTGAGTGGCGGCCAGGACACCACGATCTGATCGCTCGCCCTCGGGCGCGCCGCCGGGCGGAGCGTCACCCGCTCCGTCAGGCGCGCCGGCGCAGGAGAGCGACGACGGCCAGCACGACGCCCGCCGCGCCGACGGCGATGCCCACGTAGCCGACCGTCTTCGCGCTCGACACCTCAGCGCTCACGTCGTCGGTGGTGGCCACGCGTGCCAGCTCCGCGTCGAGCCTCGCCGCGACCTGCTCAGTCCCCGGCACCTTCACCGGGAACTGCGCTGCCGAGGCCTCCTCCACGGGGGAGAACGTTCTGGGCGAGCTCGCGACCTTCACGTCGACCTTGACACCCTCGACGCTCCCGGTGATGTGAAACGTGTAGTCGCCGGGCGCCGTCGGGATGACCAGCGCGGCGTATTCGCCGGGCGTCCCGGTGCCGGCTTCGGCGTCGTAGGTCGGCGCCAGCGGGAACTTCTGGGATTGGTCGGCGTAGCTCACGGCGGCGGTGAGCCGCGCGCCCGGATCGTTGATGGGATCGCCGTCGGCGGCGTGCGTGACGATCAGCTGTACGCTGTTGAGCTGGCCCACATACGCCGGTTCCGTGCCCCACCCCACTTCGAGCGCAAGATCGCCCGCCTTGGCCGTCTCGTGCGCCAGGGCCGGCGCAGCGAGCACGGCAAGCGCCGTGCAGAGGATGGCGGCTGTCAGGGCCGCCGTCAGAGAATGTCGCATCGTCCCTCCTTGTGTTGGCCCGTGTTCCAGGACGGGTCGTGCCGAGAATGCCCGCGCGGTCCAGAGGCAAAACGACAGACTGCCTCTCGAGCGGCCGCGCCGGAGCGTCGGGAGTCCGGCTACGGCAGCGGCTTCCCGATCAAGAGATCGACCTCGACGGTCACGCCGAAGGACGGCAGCCGGCCACCGTACACGAAGAGGCTCGTCGAGGCCGCCCGAGGCGCAAGCCCTGTCGCGCGCCGACTTCTCGCGGCGCCGTCCTGCCGACTAGCCCACCCGATCGGCCACGGGGTGCACCCAATGGAACTCGATGCAGTCGTCGATGACCGCGGGGATCCCCTGGTAGACCGACGGGTACTTCGGCTCCATCCCGAGGTCGTCCCACACGAGTCTCCTCTTGACCGTCACGGTCACGTTCCATCCTCTGACGGCATCGGGAGTGTACAGCGACGGATAGCGACTCAGCCGGCGGATCGGGGTCAGCATCGAGGTCCCCAGCAGGGCCAGCGACTCGGGCGTGCCGATACTGCGGAACCGTGGGTAGTACTTCTTGATCTCGGCGAAGAAGTCGTTCCAGTTCACCGGCAGGTCGTCGGCGACTGGGCTGATGCCCGTCCAGCCCGTCTCTGCGGCGGCGATGAGCAGCCGGGCGGCGTCGTCCACGTGCATGTGGGCAAACAGATTCCTGCCGTTTCCGGGAAAGAAGACCCTGCCCCGCCTGACCTGGGCGAACATCAGGTCACGGACTCCGTAGACGTGCGGAAGGCGCAGGACCGCGAGGTCGATACCGGTCTGGTCCGCGATCTGGGACAGCGCGCGCTCGGCCTCGATCTTCGCCCTCCCGTAGCCATGCCGGGTGAAGGCAGGGGTGTGCTGATCGACGGCGGCCTCCTGGCCCTGATACACGAGCAGGCTGCTCGCGTACACGAAGCGCCGCACACCGGCGGCGGCGCAGGCGCGCATCAGCGCGACGGAGCCGTCGACGATCGTCGGACGCACCAGGCTGTACTCCTCGAAGATCGCCCTGGCACCCAGGTGGATGACGGTGTCCATGCCCTGGACGGCGCGCGCCAGGCTCTCCGGGCTCTCCAGGTCCCCCTGCATGAGCTCCGCCCCAAGCGACGCGAGCAGTGCACCGCGCAGTGGCCGGCGCACGAGGAGCCTGGGGCGAAGGCCCTGCTTGCAGAGCTGGCGAGCCACCTCGAGGCCGACAAAGCCGGTCGCGCCGGTGACAAGCACGCGGCCCATATCGTTCGTCATACTCCCGCCTCTCGATGCCGACGCGGTCCGGGATGAGCCCGGAGGGACCGCGAACGTTGCGCCGCCGATGCGCGACGCCGATCGTTGCCTCCTGTCGTCCTCACGGACGACCGATGCCTGCTCAGCATCGGCACCAAGTAGTGTAGCCGCTCTCGGCTGTGGTGGGTCCTCGGGCCGCGTTCACGTGAGTTGTGCGCTGTGGTCGGCTGTCGCGAGAAGCCGCGCGGCTGGCAGCCGTCCTTCACGGTGGCGACCATCCTGAACACCACCCGCGGGTCGCCCGGCCGTAGCATCGTTGCCGCCGCGACCACGACCCCGGGGCGCTTGGCGTTCATGTGACCGCGTTCCCGGGCTTGTGACGGCGCCGGCGACGCGGCTCAGGCGCTTGCGGATCAGGGCGAGCGCAGCTGTGGCGATCCCGATGGCCTGCACCACGCAGGGAGCCGCCGCCGGTCAGGGCGAGGCCGGACCGATAGCCAGCGACAGCGGGACGGTCACGCCACCGGCGTCCCGGACGACCAGGACGTCGACCTGCCAGCTGCCGGCGACGGAGAACTCGAGGCCGCGACCGCTCCAGCTTCCCTCCGGATCGCGGCTCAGGGCGATCTTCACACCACCGAGAGACGGACGCGCCGGCAACGAACACTCGAGCTGCACGGCGTTCACCCCGGCCGCGGGGTCGCCGCTGTCGTAGTCTTCGACGCGCGCCACGTAGTCGTTGACGCCGGCTCGGCCGGGCGTCACCGTCAGGAGGACTCTCACGGTCGTGGCGTAGTCCTCGCCGGCCGTGTTGGAGCCCGGTGGCGACGCCGGCGAGCCCGAGGCCACCGTCGAGACGCCGGGCGCCAGCCCGGTGAGCACGGCCGTGGCCGCCAGCACGCCGATCGCCACGGCGAGCTCCCCTCGCGAGGTGAGCGCGAAGCGCCGTGGCCCGCGCTTGTCGTCGCGACGCACCTCCGGCACCCAGAAGAAGTGGTTGAGCGCGCCCAGAGCCACGAGGCCGACCACGAGGCCGATCTTGACCAGCAGCGTGATGCCGTAGCCGGTGTCGAGCAGAGCGCCGACCGAGCCGGCCTCGGAGAGCGCCCGGGCCAGGCCGGTCGCCAGCACAATCACGAGCGTGATCGTCGCCACGTTGGCGAACCTGCCGACCGCGGCGACGCGCTCCACGTGGTCACGGCCGCGCGGGCCGAGCAGCAGCCAGAAGAGGCCGCCGACCCACACGCCGATAGCTGTGAGATGCACCCACTGTACGGCGACGTTCAGCGGGGCCGACGAGACGGGGGACATTGCGTGGCCGGCGAGCACGTGCACGAGCATCGCCGCCGAGCCGGCGGCGCCGAGCAGCCACAAGCTCCAGCGCCTGGGCCAGAGGTCGACGGCCACCACGGCGCCTGTGCAGACGAGCAGCGCCACGCCGAGCGCCAGGAGCAGGTTGCCCTCGCGGGTGACGAAGAGCGGCAGAAGCGTCCGGACCCCGACCAGCATCTTCTCAGCCCAGACCATGAGGCAGAGCCCGACGAAGGCGACGAAGACGGCGGCGCGCAGCACGACCACGCTGCCGCGCGGCAGCGTGCCGCGGTACACCAGCAGGGTCGTGGTGGATGCGCCCACCAACAAGATGAGGCCGGCATAGAGAAGCCAGCGGCCCGCGGAGCCCAAGGCGTCGGCGAGCGGCGAGGTCTGCAGCAACTCCACGACGACCGCGCTGCCCGGCGCCGGCGTCTCGCCGACACCGAAGGCGAAAGCGCCGGTCTCGACGTGGCCGTCGACGGCGGAGACCACGCGCCAGTTGACGGTGTAGACGCCGTCCGAGAGGGCGCGGGACAGGATCACCTCCAGTTGCGCCGGGTCGTCCTTCACGGCCTGCGGCGCGGACACCCCGGGTAGGCTCGCGCCGGCCGAGTCCAGTACCTGGACGAGGGAGAGCTTCACCTCCGGAGCCTCGGAGAAAGCGAGCACGATACGCGCCGGGGACGTGTCGACCGAGGCTCCGGCGGCGGGGTCGGAGCTCTCCAGAGCAGCGTGCGCGGCGGCGGCGGCGGGAAACGCCGCGGCGCACACGGCGGCGACGATCACCGCAAGCGTCGCCGCGACCAGCGCGATCGCGTGCCGTCGCGCGCTCACGGCCTCAGAGCAGGTAGACGACGACGAAGACGACGACCCAGACGGCGTCGACGAAGTGCCAGTAGTACGTGCCCGCGTCGACCAGGCCACCGGTGCCGGGAGTGGGCTGGGCCGGTCGCCGCTCGCCGGGCCGCTGCCGCAGCTCGCGGCGCGCCCGGAAGAACAGGAAGACGAGCACGGCGAGGCCGCAGAACACGTGCATGCCGTGGAAGCCGGTCAGCGTGTAAAAGATCGATGCCTTGAGGTCCGTGGTCAGGCTGAAGTCGAGGTTGGAGTACTCCCAGAGCTGGCCGCCGAGGAACGTCGCGCCGAGGACGATGGTGAGGACGAGCAGGACGAAGAAGCCGCCGCGGCGACTCTTCCTGTAGGCCACCTGCGCGTAGTGTGCCGTGACGCCGCTCGTGAACAGCACGATGGTGTTGATCAACGGGAAGAGGATCTCCGGGCCCTGCTCCCCCAGCGTGTCGCCGTGGATGCGCAGGTGGATGGCGGCGGCGATGAGCGAGGCGAAGAAGACCGATTCGGAGCCGATGAAGATGAGGGTACCGAGGCCGATGAAGGAGAAACGCTGACCTTCGATGGGGATGATCTCGGGCTCGATCCAGCGGCCGTTCATCCACACGGCGAGCGTGATGAACAGGATGAGCACGCCGACGACGATGACGACCCACGTGGTCAGCAGCCCGACGCCGATGACGCTGATGCCGAAGGCCACCCAGAACGGCGTGATCGTGCGCTGCTCGGGCTCAGGCGGGAGGGCGTACACCTCTGCGTCCGCGCCCTCCTTGCCCGCCGCCTGCTCCAGGTCCAGGAGCGGGCGCTCGCTGCGCACCAGCGGCAGGCGCGAGAAGTTGTCGTGTGGCGGCGGCGAGGTCGTCGCCCACTCGAGCGTCCATGCGCGCCATGGGTTGTCGCCCGCGACCACGCCCGACCGCGCGCTCTTGACCAGGTTGTAAACCAGGAGCACGAAAGCGAACGCGAGCAGGTAGCCGCCCAGGGAAGAGACCAGGTTGAGGGTGTTCCAGCCGAGGTCCGGCGCATAGGTGTAGACGCGACGCGGCATGCCGAGGATGCCCAGCGCGTACATCGGGAAGAACGTGACGCTGAAACCGATCGCCGTGAGCCAGAACTGCACCTTGCCCAGGCGGTCGTCCAGGTACCGGCCGGTAACCTTGGGGAACCAGTAGTAGATGCCGGCGAAGACGGCGAAGATGGTGCCGGCCAGCAGCACGTTGTGGAAGTGGGCGACGACGTAGTAGGTGTCGGTCACCTGCCAGTCCCACGGCACGACGGCCAAGGTCACGCCGGTGATCCCTCCTACGGTGAAGAGGGCGATCAGGCCGCAGGCGTAGAGGAGCGGCGTCTTGAAGCGCAGGGCGCCGCCCCACATGGTGGCCAGCCAGTTGAAGATCTTCACACCCGTCGGGATCGCGATCAGCATGCTCGTCGCGGCCATGATCGTGTTGAAGAACGTGGGCAGCCCGGTGGCGAACATATGGTGCGCCCACACGAGGAATCCGAGGAAGCCGATCAGCCCGAGCATCACGATCATGGAGGCGCGCCCGAAGAGCGGCTTGCGCGAGAAGACCGGCACGACCTCGCTGATGATGCCGAACGCCGGCAGGATCAGGATGTAGACCTCCGGATGGCCGAAGAACCAGAAGAGGTGCTGCCAGATGATCGGGTCGCCGCCGCCTGCCGGGTCGAAGAAGCTCGTGCCGTACTGACGATCGAGGTAGAGCAGGGCGACAGCGGCGGTCAGGCTCGGGAAGGCGAACAGGATCAGGAAGGAGTTGAAGAGCCACGCGATCGAGAAGATGGGCATCTGCCAGAGACCCATCCCCTTGGCGCGGAAGCGCAGGCAGGTGACGATGAAGTTGATCGAGCCCAGGATCGATGAGCCGCCGAGGATGACGAGCGAGATGGTCCAGAAGGTCACGCCGTCGTGCGGGGAGTATGCCTTCGAGGTCAGGGGCGCATAGCTGAACCACCCGGTGTCCAAAGCCCCACCGAACCAGAAGCTGCTGAGCAGCAGCAGGCCACCGAACAGCGTGAGCCAGTAGCCCAGTGCGTTGGCGCGCGGGAACGCCATGTCGCGCGCGCCGATCTGCAGCGGGATGATGTAGTTGGCCAAGCCGATCAGCATCGGCATCGCGAACAGGAAGACCATGATTGTGCCGTGCATGGAGAAGACCTGGTTGTACGTCTCCGGCGACAGCAGCTTCATGTCCGGCCTGATCAGCTGCGTGCGCATCAGCACCGCGTTGAATATCGCGACGAGGAAGAAGCCGAGCGACGTCCCGACGTAGAGCTTGCCGATGCGCTTGTGGTCGGTAGTCGTGAGCCAAGCGCCGAGGCCGCCGCGCTCGTGCGGCGCCGGTGCCGCGTCGGGCGCGGCGTCCGGCGCCGCGACCGGCTCCGGGCCGGCTGGTGAAGCGGC
>CAVOGK010000012.1:0-270098 GCA_963695395.1 uncultured Thermoleophilia bacterium
CCACGGGCGGCGCCGGCCGGATCTACGCCAACACCACCAACGCCATCATCAGCACCGGCGGCGGGGCGGCGATCGCCTACCACGCCGGCGTCCCGGCCGAAGACATGGAGTTCATCCAGTTCCACCCGACGGGCCTGCTGACCAGTCACATCCTCATGTCGGAGGGCTGTCGCGGAGAAGGCGGGTACCTCGTCAACGGCGAGGGCGACCGCTTCATGGCCAGCTACGCGCCCAAGGCGATGGAACTGGCCCCGCGCGACATCACCGCGCGCTCGATCACCACGGAGATCCAGGAAGGCCGCGGCATCGACGGCAAGGACTACGTCTACCTCGACCTGCGGCACCTCGGCGCCGAGCGCATCCTGGAGCGGCTGCCGGGCATCCGCGACCTCGCCATCCACTTCGAGGGCGTGGACCCCATCGAGGAGCCCATCCCCATCAGGCCGGTCCAGCACTACACCATGGGCGGCATCGACTGCGACGTCGACGGACGCACCAAGCTGCCGGGGTTCTACGCCGCCGGCGAGTGCGCGTGCGTGAGCGTGCACGGAGCCAACCGGCTGGGCGGCAACTCGCTGCTCGAGACGATCGTCTTCGGTCGTCGCGCCGGGCACGCGGTCGTCGCCGATCTCGAGGGCGGATCGCTCGGGGGACGCGACGCCTCCGCCGCCGGCCGCCAGGCCGTCGCCGACATGGAGTGCCGCATCGCCAACCTGGTGGCGCGCGGCGCGGACGGCGCCGACCCGTATGCCATCCGCGCCGAGATGATCGCCACGACGCGCGACTACTTCGGCGTGTTCCGCGACGAGACCGTGATGCGCGAGGGCCTCGCCATCCTGCGCCGCCTCAAGGAGCGATGCGCCTCCATCGGCCTGCGCAACGCCGCCGGGGCCTTCAACCTCGACCTCATGCGCACCGTTGAGCTCGAGGGCATGGTGGACCTCGCCCTCTGCGTCGCAGAGGGCGCGCTCGCACGCACCGAGTCGCGCGGCTCCCACTCGCGCACCGACTTCCCCGCGCGCGACGACGAGCGGTGGCTGAAGCACACGATGGCGTACTACACGCCCGAGGGACCGCGGCTCGAGTACGAGCCGGTCGCCCTGGGAACCTTCGAGCCGCAGGAGAGGAAGTACTGATGCCGTCCATCACCTTCCACATCAAGCGGTACGACCCGGCCCGCGACGAGAAGGGCGCGTCCCGGGTGGACGACTTCGTCGTCCCCTACGAGACGAGCCTCACGGTGCTCGAGGGCCTCTTCCACATCCAGGAGAACCTCGACGGCTCGCTCGCCTTCCGCTACTGCTGCCGGGCCTCGATCTGCGGCTCGTGCGCGATGTACATCAACGGCCGTTACCGGCTGGCCTGCCAGACCAACATCCTGCACCTGCACGCCGACGAGGTGCACGTCGCTCCCATGCCGCACCTGCCGCTCGTCAAGGACCTCGTCTGCGATATGGACGACTTCTTCGCCAAGTACGAGTACGTGCAGCCATGGCTCATCCGCAGTTCGCAGCCGCCGGAGAAGGAGATCCTCCAGTCGCCGGCCGACCGTCACAAGATCAACATGCCGATCGACTGCATCCTCTGCGGCGCCTGCTACAGCAGCTGCCCCTCGGTTTGGACTGAGGACAACTATCTCGGCCCGGCGGCGCTGCTCAAGGCCTACCGGTTCGAGGTGGACTCGCGCGACGAGGCCCGCAAGGAGCGCCTGCCCCGCTGGGACAACGAGCGCGGCGCCTACCGCTGCCACACCATCACCAACTGCGTGGAGGCCTGTCCCAAGGAGCTCAACCCGACGGAGGGCATCCAGTGGCTCAAGATGGCGGCCGTCCGCCGGAGGCTGTTCGGCAAGGCGAAGTAGCGTCGCGTCACATGGCGCCGTCGAGGGTGGCGATGAGCACGCCGGCGACGGTGACGACGGCGGCGAGCGTGAGGTACAGGCCCGGACGCTCACGCAGGAAGACGACGCCGAGCACGATCGAGAACACCGGCGTCGTCGCCATGATCAGCATCGTCAACAACGGTCCGATGGCCTCGATGCTGAGGTAGAAGAGCACCGACACGATCGCCTCGAGGAGTCCGCCGACGACGAGCAGGGCGACTGCGCGCCTGCGCTGCGGCGGCGTCAGCGCGCCCAGCATGAGCGGCGTGCGGCGAAGCAGCAGCACGCCGCCCAGCATCAGCGCGCCCAGCACCTGGCTGAGCAGCATCATGGTGGCCGTGGGGCGCCCGTAGGCGCCGGCGGCCAGGTCGATGAAGATGGGGCCGAGACCCCACCCAGCCGCCGCCAGAACGGCCAGGCCGACGAGCCGCACCTTGGCACTCGCCGCCGCCGGCGCGCCGGCGGCCACCGCTGCGCCGGCGGTCGCGCCCGCGCCGTCCGGCAGGACGTCGCCGTGGGCGGCGCCGGCGAGCGCGCCCGCCCCGGCGAGTACGTTCGCCTCCGCAGCGGCGCCCTCGCCGATGCGGCGGGAGATGAGCACGACGCCCGCCATCGCCACGCCCATGCCCACGAGGGTCGCGCCGCCGAACACGGTGCCCAGCATCAGCCAGGCGAACAGGGCCGTCCAGATGGGATCGGTCCCGCAGATCGGCGCGATCACCGCGATGCGCTCGCCGCGCAGCGCGTAGTAGTAGGCGTTGAACGCGACGAGCCAGGTGACCACCGCGGCGAGCGCGATCCACCCCGCCGCCTCGGCGTTGATGCCGAAGCCGTTGCTCCAGAGGTCCAGCACCGTCAGCGGGACGGTGATGAGCAGCAGGCCGACGATGGTGGCGAGGCGGATGAAGAAGTTGGCGGCGACGGGCGCGACGGACTCGAGAGCTTTCTTGTTGACCACGACCACCAGCGACCACAGGGCGGTCATGCAGAATGCGGCTGCGATCGAGATGGTGTACGTGTCCGTCGTGCCCCTCCAGGCTCCCCCCTGCACTCTATCGCACGGCAGGTATAATCTCGGCAACGCGAATCCCTGCGCGCGGGCGCAGAGTGGAGGCCAGATGAAGACGTCAGTCGGCAAGACCAAGATCCAGCTCGCCAGCGGCGATATCAGCCAGCTCGCGGTCGACGCCATCGTCACTCCGACGAGCACGGAGTTGTGGATGGACCACGGAGTGGCCGCCGCCATCAAGCGCGTCGGCGGCGAGGCCGTCGAGAAGGAGGCGGTGCTCCAGGGCCCCATACAGATCGGCGAAGCCGTCGTCACCACCGGCCAGGAGCTGAAGGCACGCTGGGTGATCCACGTGGCGCTGACGGATGCCGGACCGCAGGCCGACGCATCCGGCATCGCCAAGGCGACGCGCGCCGCTCTTGCCGCGACCGAGCGCTGTCACGCTCGCTCCGTCGCGGTGCCTGCCTTCGGCACGGGTGGGGGAGGGTTTCCGCTCTACCAGTGCGCCAGCATCATGATCACGGAGACGGTCGCCTATCTCAAGGCGCACCCTCGCACAGCGCTCCGCCACGTGATGTTCTGCGTCTACGACGAGACGACTCGCGTGGCCTTCAAGAACGCCATCGCCGGCATCAGCCGCGCCTAGTCTCCGGTCGCTGCCTCGGGGGTGGCTGTCTCGCCGTCCGCCCCCGAGTGCTCTGAGGGGTGCTTTCGCCGTGAGAACACGGCCTTGATCAGGTAGGGGCTGATGATCGTGGTCGCCAGCACCATGCCGAGCACCGCGGCGTAGACGTCGTCGGTCACGGCGCCGGCCGCCAGTGCGATGCCCGCGACCACGATGCCCACCTCGCCGCGCGGGATCATGCCGACGCCGATCTCACGGGCGATGCGCTTGCCCTCCGCGTGCGCTCCCCAGATCGCGCCGAAGTACTTGGTGACCACCGCGATCGCGGTGAAAGCGACGATCGCGAGCAGCACCATCGGCTTGGCGTAGGACGTGAAGTCGATGAAGGTGCCCATGAGCACGAAGAAGAACGGGACGAAGAACCAGGCGAGCGGTGTGAACTTGGCCTCCACCTCGGTGTGCTGCTTCATCTCCGCGAAAACGAGGCCGGCGAGGAACGCGCCGACGATCGCCGCGAGGCCGATGTAGTTGGCGAGCAACGACAGCGCCAGCATGAAGATGATGCCGATCTCGAAGATGGCGTTCGGGGAGAGGCGGGCGAGGCGCTGGCCGACGCGGCTCACGACCATTGGCCCGGCGAGACCGATGCCCCCGACGAAGACGACGGCCTCGATCGCCAGGAGCGCCAGCTCGAGCGTATTGGCCTCTCCCAGAGCGATGGCTGTGACGATGCCCAAGGCGATGAGGCCCAGCACGTCGTCGAGCACCGCCGCGCCGAGGATGATGGTGACCGACCGGCGGCGATGGTAGCCGAGGTCGCGGAGCACGCGCACGGTGATGCCGACGGAGGTCGCCATGAGCGCGACGCCGACGAAGAGGCTCTCGCCGGTGGTGTAGGTGAAGGCGAGGCCGCCGGCCAAGCCGCCCAAAAACGGCAGCAGGGCGCCGAGGACCGCGACCTTGGAGGCCGTCGCCCGCGACTCGGCGAGCTGCTGTACGTGCGTGTCCAGACCGGCGGTGAAGAGCAGCAGGATGACCCCGAGCTCGCCCAGCGCCTCGAGGAACTCCGTGTGGTGGACGAGGTCGAGCAGGAACGGGCCGAGCAGCGCCCCGGCGAGGAGTTCACCGATCACGGCCGGCTGCTTGATGCTCTGGAACAGCCAGCCGAGCAATCTGGCGCCGGCGAACGCCAGGAAGATCTCGAGCAGG
This sequence comes from uncultured Thermoleophilia bacterium, assembly GCA_963695395.1. Classification (GTDB taxonomy): domain Bacteria; phylum Actinomycetota; class Thermoleophilia; order UBA2241; family UBA2241; genus CAIXSE01. The sequence goes on from CAVOGK010000012.1 coordinate 4,726, forward strand.
ATCCTGGTGGTGTCTTCCATGAGGCTCAAGTATATAGTCGAGACGCATCAGGTTGCCGCTCTCCCGGGGGAATGCATGATGGCAGGATCGCAGGCGGCCGGCTCGTGAACCACACGCTGACGGACGTATCCGGCCTCACCGTCGGGCACTGGACCGACGCCGAGGCCGCCACCGGCTGCACCGTCGTCCTCTGCGGAGAAGAGGGCGCGGTCGCCGGCGTCGACGTGCGCGGTTCCGCGCCCGGCACCCGCGAGACCGACCTGCTGGACCCGGTGAACGCCGTGCAGCGCGTCCACGCGGTGCTCATCGGCGGCGGGAGCGCGTTCGGTCTGGACGCCGCCGCCGGCGTGATGCGCTGGCTCGAGTCGCACGGCCGGGGCGTGGAGGTCGGGTCGCTGCGCGTCCCGCTCGTCCCGGCTGCAGTGCTCTTCGACCTGCCCGTCGGGCGATCCGACGTGCGGCCGGACGCGGCCGCCGGGGAGGCCGCCTGCGAGGCCGCTTCGACGGCGCCGGTGCCGCAGGGCTCAGTCGGCGCCGGTACGGGCGCGACCGTCGGCAAGATGCTCGGCTTCGAGCGCGCCACCAAGAGCGGCCTCGGCTCGGCCAGCCTGCGGCTGGCGGGCGGCGTGACCGTGGGGGCAGTCGTGGCGGTCAACGCCGCCGGCGACGTGGTCGATCCGGCGAGCGGCGCCGTGCTCGCCGGCCCGAGGCTCCCCGGCGGCGGCTTCGCGCGCACGAGCGAGTGGCTGCGCGAGCACGCCGCAGGGATCGGCATCGGCGGCAGTACCACGCTGGCCGTAGTGGCCACCGACGCCGATCTCTCCAAGGCCGAAGCCACCAAGGTCGCGCGCATGGCCCACGACGGCCTCGCGCGGACGATCGACCCGGTGCACACGATGCTCGACGGCGACGCCGTCTTCGCGCTCGCGACCGGCGCCGCCGGAGCGGCGGCCGACGTCACCGCCGTCGGCGCCGCGGCGGCGACGGTGCTGGCGCAGGCCGTGCTGGCGGCGGCGCGGGCGGCGACCGGGCTCGCCGGCATCCCCGCCGCCGGCGAGCTGGACGGCCCGACGGGCGAGGCCGCCCTGTGAGCGCGCGGCGGCGCCCCTTCGCGACGGCGTCCTCCGGGGCGCCTGCATGAGCTCCCCCGGCCGCTCCCACGGCGGCGGGCCGCGCGAGCCCTACCGGCCGCCGGGCGGCGCCTTGCTGTACCTCTCCCGCGACGACCTGGAGTCGCTCGGCCTGAGCATGCTCGAGGTCGTCGACGCCGTGGACCGCGCCTGTGCAGCCAAGGGCAGGGGGGAAGTGGTCATGCCGCCAAAGCTCAGTCTGCACGGCGAGGGCGACGCCTACTCCCAGGTCATGGCGGCGACCCTCCCAGCCGGCGGCGGTCTCGGGGCGAAGTGGGTGACGCTGTTCCCGCAGAACGCGGCTCGCGGGTTGGCGATCACCAACGGGCTGGTCGTGCTGAGCGATCCCGAGACAGGGCTGCCGGCGGCGGTGATGGACGCCGGGGCGATCACCGCCTGGCGCACCGGCGCGAGCGTGGGCGTGGCCGCCCGCTACCTGGCGCGTGCGGACGTCGCCTGCGCCGGCGTGCTCGGCTGCGGGGTGCAGGCGCGAGCGGCGGTGCGCGCTCTTGCGGCTGTGCTGCCGGAGTTACGGACGGTGCGCTGCCACGACGCCGTCGCGGGGGTGGCCGGCGCGTTCGCCGCCGAACTGGGCGTCGAGCTGTCCGGCGTGGGGTTCATCGAGTGCCCGGCGCCCGGCGACGTCGCCCGCGGCGCCGGCGTGGTCGTCACGGCGATCACCATGACGGCCGAGATCCGGCCGCCGCTCGGTCCCGGGCCACTCGAGCCCGGAGCGCTGGCGGTGGCGCTCGACTACGACGCCGCGTGGAGCGCCGCCGCGATGGCGGCGTGCGATCGCTTCTTCTGCGACGACACGGCCACGGCGCGGGCGACGCAGGCCGCCGGCGTGCGCCTCGCCGGCATCCCCGGCGAGATCGCCGGGGACCTGGGCGAGCTGGCCGCCGGTCGCGTCGCCGGCCGTCGTGACGCGAGCGAGCGCCTGTTCTGCCTCAATCTCGGCATGGCGCTCGAGGACGTCGTCACGGGCGAGCTCGCGCTCGGTCGCGCCCGCGAGCTCGGGATCGGGCGGGAGCTGCCGCTGTAGACCGGCCGCGTTGCGGGCGCGAGGATCAGGCGGCGGGTCCGCCCAGCGCGAAGCGGCGCCGCTCGAGGAGCGTGCCGCCCTCGTCCTCCTCGACGAGGAGTACTTCGGTGGCGCGAACGGCGAGCGGCAGCCGCGGCGCGATCGTCGCCGCGATGGCCGCTCTGTCGGCCGCCGCCGGGTCGAGCGCGACCGTCAGCCGCGGCGCGAGGTCGTCGTAGGCGCCGCCGAACGGAGGGCACTCGGGCCATTCGGCCCACAGCAGCCGCGTGAGCTCGACGAACGGGTCCGTGGGCTCGGCGAACGAGCACCACCGCAGCGGCCAGCCCCGCGACCCGGACGAGCGCGAAGTCGAACCCGCGCTGCCCTTCCAGCAGCGCCGCGAGGCGGCGCTCCGACGGCATCGTCGAGCGCGTCCGCCGGCAGGAACGGCCAGAGCGCCGCGATGTAGGGCGGGAGCGCACGGGCCGCCGCCGGGACGAGGCGCTCCCACGGCGCCAGGAGCTCCCGCGCGGCGTCGACGGGCACGACCAGGCCGGAAGAGAGGGGCCGGGTCACGACGTCCTCCACGGACCGGGGCGGCGCGGCCCGGTCACGCCGCACTCCCGGCGAGGCCGTCGTGCCGCTCGCGGAGGGCGCGCAACAGGCCGAAGCAGCCGCTGAGCATCATGTCGCCGTGGGGCGCCGCGAACTCGAGCGGCAGCTCGCTGCCGGCGAGCAGTTCACGGCGGGGACCGGTGACGATGAGCGGCAGGTGCAGCGGGTCGCGGTCGGCTGCATCCGGGGCGAGCACGGCTCCGTGCCCGTGGTCGGCGCGCACCTCGTCGCTCTCGAGGTCGCCGGCGAGCCAGCGGCGCAGGCGCAGTTCGAGACCGGGACCGTCGAGGCAGGAGGTGTGGTGTTCGAAGACGCCGGCGACGCGCCCGTCAAGGGTCAGCAGACAGACGGTGTGGCCGTTGCCGACGTTGACGAGGACGGCGTCGCGGATGCCGTCCGGCAGCGCGCCGTACAACGCGGCCGGGCCGGTGTCGGCGACCAGCGCCGGCGCATCGCCTGCGAGCGCCGCGGCAGCGACGCCGGCGGTCTTCAGCCGGGTGAGCACGTCGGGGACGGCATCCGCGGCGTGGAAGAGACTCGCGATGGTCCGCCGCTCGGCCACGGCCTGCTGCCAGAGCGAGAAGCGCAGCACGCGGTTGGAGCCGCCGGGCGCGAAGCCGTGATCCTGCACGGCGATCGCCACGGCGGAGAAGGCCGGCTCGACGCCGAGCAGCCGAAGGGCGGCCGCGAGGGACGCCGCGTCCAGGTCTCCGGAGGCGACCTCGGCGGCGGAGCCGGGCGGCAGGCGTCGCAGTACTTCGTCGGCGACCTCGTCGCCCACGACGCGCGCGCCCAGGGCGCGCACCCTGTCGGGGTCGTCGGCGAAGCTGGCGGCGGCGGACTCTGTGGCCACGAACGCGTGCCCGGCGGCAAGGTGCGCCTTCATCGCCGCCGTGACGGCGCCGCCGCCCATGACCGGTCCGCGGAAGACGACGGTCTGGCCGAGGGCCGAGGCGGCGGCGATGCGCGCACCGGCGACCTGCGTCGCCGAGGGCACGACCAGCTTCACCGCGTTCTCCAGCTGCCGGCCGGGACGCGTCAGGAGGATGTCGCAGGTGCCGGCGCCGACGTCGACGGCCAGGACGCCGGCGGGCTGCGCTTGGGCGGTCAGGGCCGGGCCCGCCGGTTCAGCCCGGCCGCCGGGCCGGGACATCGCTGAAGCGGAGCTTCCACACGTTCGTCATCGCCTCGATCACGATGTCGTTGCTCATCTTGCTCTCGCCGACCCTGCGGTCGACGAAGATGATGGGCAGCTCGACGACCTTGAAGCCCATCTTGGAGGCGCGGTAGGTCATCTCGATCTGGAAGCCGTAGCCCTTGGTGTCGATGGCGTCGAGGTCGATCGCCTCGAGGACCCGGCGGCGGAAGCACTTGTACCCCCCCGTGAGGTCCCGCAGCGGCAGTCCAAGGATCGTCTGCGCGTAGAGGCAGCCGCCACGGCTGATGATCTTGCGGGTGAGCCCCCAGTTCTCGACGCCGCCTCCCTTGACGTAGCGCGACCCGAGCACGAGATCGGCGCCCTGGTCGATGAGGCGGAGGAAGTGGGGAAGGTAGGTGGCGTCGTGGCTGAGATCGGCGTCCATCTCGAAGATGCGCTCCGCGCCCATGTCGAGGGCCTTGCGAAAGCCGGCGATGTACGCCTTGCCGAGACCCTCCTTGCCGGCGCGATGCAGCACCGAGACGTCGGGGACCTGGGCGGCCAGCTCGTCGGCCAGCTCGCCGGTGCCGTCCGGGGAGTTGTCGTCCACGATCATCGTGTGCAGCTGGACACCGGCGCCGTCCGCGACCTCCCGGATCCGGGCGAGCGCGTGGCGCAGGTTGTCGCGCTCGTTGTACGTGGGGAGGACGATGACGTTCACGGTTCGCCAAGTATATCCCTCCGGGTCGGCGGCGCCGATCGGGCGCTCGGCACGGACGGAGGGGAGGCTGGGCGGGGCGCTCTGTGCGGCCGCTCGCGTCGCCGGCAGGGCCGCAGCCGGCTCGTTCGCCTGCCCACCGGCGGCCGTCCGTCCGCGCCGCCTGCTACCGTCTGCCGACGCCCTCACCAAGCGCTCCGCGTCACATACCATCAGTCTCAAGTAGAGGGTTATGGTGTTGCGCACGAATCAGGCGTCGGGAGACGAGAAGGATTGGTTGCGGGCGGCCGGGAATACACTATAGTGGTGTCCGCACTGACCGGGGGCACAACATCTTGTGGTGAGGTCGATATCCCTTGCGCTGTCCATTCTGTACAAGCGAAGAGAGTAGAGTCGTCGATTCTCGTGACTCCGAGTCCGGCGACGCGATCCGGCGCCGCCGGGAGTGCCTGGCGTGCGAGCGCCGGTACACGACCTACGAACGCATCGAAGAGGTACCGCTGGTGGTGGTCAAGAGCGACGGCAGAGATGAGTTGTTCTCCCGCCAGAAGGCGCTCAACGGGTTGCTGCGCGCGTGCGAGAAGCGCGACATCGCTCTGGACCGTCTCGAGCGAGCGGTCGACGACATCGAGAACGACCTGCGCCGCGTGCCGGGGCGACCGGTGACGACCAGGATGGTCGGCGAGCGGGCGCTGCGGCAGCTGCGCGACATCGACAAGGTGGCGTACATCAGGTTCGCCTCCGTGTACCGGCAGTTCGAGGACATCGAGGAGTTCCAGCGAGAGCTGGAGGTCCTGGAGCTCGCGGGCAGCGACCCGTTGCCGGGCGAAGAGCCCCTTCCGGGCATCGACGCCGGCGAGAGCTACACAGACGAGACCATCATCACCACACCGCCGCGCGCGGTGGCTACTCACGGGGGGCAAGGGGCATGACAGACACGGGGAAGGCAGTGATCGAGCTGTCGGCAAACGCGCTCAAGGTGCTGCAGCGGCGGTACCTCAAGAAGGGCGAGAACGGCGAGCTGCTCGAGACCCCCGAGGAGATGTTCCGGCGCGTCGCGCGCGCCATCGCGCAGGCCGAGCGCCTCTACAATCCCGCCGCCCCCGTGGAGGAGTGGGAGTCCACCTTCTACGATCTGATGACGAGCCTCGAGTTCCTCCCCAACAGCCCCACGCTCATGAACGCCGGCCGCGACCTCGGGCAGCTCTCGGCGTGCTTCGTGCTCCCCGTCGGCGACTCGATGGAATCCATCTTCGAGGCCATCAAGAACACCGCTCTCATCCACAAGAGCGGGGGCGGCACCGGCTTCTCCTTCTCGCGCGTGCGCCCGCACAACGACGTCGTTCTCAGCACCAAGGGCGTCTCCAGTGGCCCGCTCTCGTTCATGAGTGTCTTCGACGCCGCCACAGAGACCATCAAGCAGGGCGGCACGCGCCGCGGCGCCAACATGGGCATCATGCGCGTCGACCACCCGGACATCCTCGACTTCATCACGGCGAAGCAGGACGACGACCGCCTCAACAACTTCAACATCTCGGTCGCGGTCACCGACGCCTTCATGCGCGCCGTCGAGGCCGACGAGGAGTACCCGCTGGTCAACCCGCGGTCCGGCGACACGGTCCGCACGCTGAGCGCCCGCAAGGTCTTCCAGAGCATGGTCACGCTCGCCTGGAAGAACGGCGACCCCGGCATCGTGTTCATCGACCGCATCAACGCCGAGAACCCCACGCCGCAGCTCGGCGACATCGAGAGCACCAACCCATGCGGCGAGCAGCCGCTGCTGCCCTATGAGAGCTGCAACCTGGGCTCCATCAATCTGTCCAAGGTGGTGCCCGAAGGCCACATCGACTACGGCGCGCTGGGTCGCATCGTGCGCACGGCCGTGCGCTTCCTCGACGACGTCATCGACGTCAATCGCTATCCGCTGCCCGAGATCGAGCAGATGACCAAGGGCAACCGCAAGATCGGCCTCGGCGTCATGGGCTTCGCCGACATGCTGCTGCGCCTCCAGGTCCCCTACGACTCGGACGAGGCCTGCCGCATCGCCGGTGAGGTCATGAGCTTCATCCACGACGAGGCGCGCGCCGAGAGCGAGGACCTCGCTCGCGAGCGCGGCGTGTTCCCCAACTACGAGGGCTCCATCTTCGACGCGCCCGCCGGCATCCGCGTGCGCAACGCCACGGTCACCACCATCGCGCCGACCGGTACCATCAGCATCATCGCCGGCTGCTCGAGCGGCATCGAGCCGCTGTTCGCGCTCAGCTACGTGCGCGCCAACGTTCTCGACGACGACCGCATGGTCGAGGGCCACCCCTACTTCGAGCAGGTTGCCGGCGAGCGCGGTTTCCTGAGCGACGAATTCCTGAAGCGCCTCGCCGACGTCGGCTCCGTCCGTCACCTCGACGGCGTGCCGCCCGACGTGCAAGAAGTCTTCGCCACCGCGCACGACATCACGCCGGAGTGGCACATCAAGTTGCAGGCGGCGTTCCAGAAGAGCACCGACAACGCCGTCTCCAAGACGGTCAACTTCCCCAACGAGGCGACCGTCGACGACGTCGAGAACGTGTACCGTCTGGCGTTCCGCAGCGGGTGCAAGGGCGTCACCATCTACCGCGACGGCAGCCGCGACGAGCAGGTGCTCAACGTCGGCCAGACCAAGAAGAAGCGCGAGCCCGGTGTCGGCATCGCGACCACGCGTCCGGCGCGCCCGCAGCTCCTCACCGGCGAGACGCAGCGCATGGACACGGGCTGCGGCAAGCTCTTCGTCATCATGAACGACGACGAGTACGGTCCGCGCGAGGTCTTCGCCAACATGGGCAAGGCCGGGGGCTGCGCCTCGAGCAACACTGAGGCTCTCGGCAGGCTCATCTCGCTGGCGCTCAAGAAGGGCGCCTCCGCGCAGGAGGTCGTCGAGCAGCTCAAGGGCATCCGTTGCCACGTGCCCTACGGTATGGGCCCCAACGCCACGCTGAGCTGCGCCGACGCCATCGGCAAGGCGATCGAGCGGCGCTACGTGGCCGGCGCGGCGACGCAGACGGCCTCTGCGCCAGAGCCGCAGCTCTCGCTGGTCGAGGTCGCTCAGGGCGCCTGCCCGGACTGCGGTGGCGCCATCGAGCACGAGGGTGGGTGCGTCGTGTGCCGGACGTGCGGCTTCTCCAAGTGTGGGTAGTCCCTGCGGCGCTACCCGCCTGTCGCCCGCTGCGTCGCCGATCGTGGAGAGCGTCTCGGGTGCGGACCCGCTCGTCGTCAGCGTCCGCGCCGGGTACAGTAGGCAGGTGAGACTGCGGCCGTTACCCGCGGAGGGAGCGCAGCAGACCGACGACGGAGGAGTGCCATGAGTGAAGCCCCGAAGCCCGACGCCCCCGGCACGGGCGGCGTCACCATCTCGGACAACGTTGTCGCCAAGGTCGCCTTCAAGGCGATCAGCGGCATCGAAGGCATCAACGCCCTGGGCGGCACCAGCGCCCGCGCGCTCGCAGGGCTGCGCGGTGACAAAGGTACGCCGGGCATCTCCGTCGATCTCCGCGACGGCAGCGTCGACATCGACATCACCATGAGCATCGTGTTCGGCGTCAGCGTCCCGATCATCGCCGAGGCTTGCCGCAAGGCCGTCTCGGAGCAGGTCGAGGCCACTACGGGGCTGCCCGTGCGCGCCGTCAACGTGCTCGTCACCGACGTCGTCTTCCCGGAGGACCAGGCTGGCTCCGCGGGCTGAGAGGCGCCGGCCCGCCGGCGCCGCAGCGAGTCCGACCACCCGCCTCGCGACCTTCTTCCTGCTGCTCACCGGCGGGATGGTCGCGCTGCTCTTCGCCATGCGGCTGACGGCGGCTGCGTTAGGCCACGACTTCTCCCCGTTTCCCTACGTCACGCCGAGCAGCGACCACACGGTGCAGGCTTTGTTCCTCCTTGCGGCGATGGCGGTAGTGGCGCTGCTCGTCTGGCTCGTCCTGCGCCACGACGCGGACTACCTGTGGCTCGTCTCGGGCGCGGGGGTGGGCGGCGTCCTGGTGGCGAGCTCCGAGATCGAGCGGCCGGCCGTCGTCGTCCGCGACTCGCTGCCACCCGGACGCCCTGCGCGCCGAGGTCGAGCTCTCCCAGCGCGGCGCTGATCTGCGCGGGCGGGTGCAGGTCTGGGCCCGCCCGCTCGCGGACGCCGCCGCGGTGGGCGGCGCCGCCGACGCGGCGGTGCGGCGCCAGGTCGCGCGGCTCGCCGGCCGCGACCTTGCGCGACTCGACGTCCGCGTCCGGGTGCTCAAGGTGACGCAACTGGCGAGGCACCTCCCGTGACGGCACTGGCGCGCATCATCGCGGCCGCGGTCGGCATCGTCTGCCTGCTGCTCGCGGGCGCCGTGCTCGTGCGTCAGGCGGCGCTCGCCGTCGACGGCGGTGTCCGCTGGCCCGCTTCCACGCTGTGGGGCGAGCTGACCGGCGAGCCCACGTGGACCACGACCGGGGTGGCCGCCGGCGTCATGGTCGGGATCACCGTCATCCTCATCGTCCTTGCCTTCCTCCAGGTAAGCGGGGGCGGCGGGCCGGAGATCATCGAGTACGCCGTCGAGGACGGCACCGCGCGGCTCTCCGTGCCGGCCCTCGGCAAGGCGTTGCGCCGCCGGTTCCACGCCATGCTCCCCGCATCGCAGGTGAATGACATCGCCGTCCGCAAGGACGCTTCCGGTTGGAGCGTCCGCGTCGAGGCCTCCGTCCCGGTCTGCGACCTCGGGGACGTGCATGCCGCGATGCTGGATGCGTTCCGCGACGACATGCGGCGGGTCGCGGGGATCGAACTCGTGCGGCTCGACCTCGTCGTCACATCGATGCGAGCGCCGGCGAAGCGCTCCTGATGGCGGAGAAGGAAGACCCGGGCATCACCAGGTCTTCATGAGCAGTCGCGTCGCCCGCCTTCTCGCTGCGGACCTCGACGGCACCCTTCTTGCCCCAGACCTGTCGCACGCGGACGGACTCCCCGAATCACTGACGCGACTGCGCGCGGTCGGCGTCCGGACCGTCATCTGTACCGGGCGTATGTTCCGCAGCGCGCGCCTCGTCGCGGCGCGGCTCGGCATCCACGAGGGACCGGTCGTGTGCTACCAGGGCGCGTTGATCAAAGATCTCTCCGGCGGCGAGGACTGGCGCCACGTACGCATGGACGGTACGGTCGCCGCCGAGGTCGTCCGCCACGTGAAGGCGATGGGACGCCATCTCAACAGCTACGTCGACGACCTCCTCTACGTCGAGCGCGTCAACGACTGGGCGCGGCAGTACGCGGAGCAGGTGGAGGTCGGCATCAACACGGTCGGCGACATGGCGGTCGAGGTCGAGCGGCGGCCGCCGACGAAGCTCGTGCTCGTCACGTCGGCGGCCGACGTCGAGGAGATCCTCCCAGGCCTGCAGGAGCGCTGGCGTGGCCGGTTGTACGTCACGCGTTCGCAGGCGGGGTACATCGAGTTCACCGATGCCTCGGTGAGCAAGAGCGCGGCGCTGGCCTGGCTTTGTGAGCGGCTGGGTGTGGACAGGCAGGAGGTCGTCGCGCTCGGTGACGGCATGAACGACGTCGACATGCTGCAGTGGGCCGGGCTCGGTGTGGCCGTCGCTGAAGCAGCGGAGCCGGTACGCGCGGCGGCCGACCTCGTCGTCCCGCGCGCCGAGGTGCCGTCCCTGCTGAACAGCTTCGTGGGACCAAGGTCCACCCATAAATGAAGGCGGCGCCTGGAGGGGTGGCGCCGCCTTCGAGGGGCCTCGGTGCTGGTGGGATGGCACCGGTCTTGTCCCCCTGACGGGACACGCGTTCGACAGTTTCGACTGTGAATGCGCACAAAAAGAATACGCCGCGCTGAAGGGCTGGTCAAGGCGCGCGAGCCGCCAGTCGTGTGAAGAAATGTTGCGCGGCGGCGGCACGCTCGCGCTGCGGCCGGGTCACGCTCGACCGGCGCCTCGCAACCCGATCCGCTTCTTGACCTCGATGTAGTGCGCCTCGAGTACACGCTCGTGGGCTCGCTCCTCCCGAAGGAGTCGCTCGAACATCTCGCAGGCCTTGGGGTCGGCGCAGCGCTCCAGGCCGCGCTGGTACTTCTGCTGGGCGGCCTGCTCGTCGGCGATCGCCTCCTCGAGGATGTCGAGGAGGTCGTCGTCGCCGAGGAGGGCGCGGCGGTCGCCCGATGCGCCGCCTCCGTAGGCGCCGAGGCCGCCGCCGTCCCGATCGTCGCTCACGGATCCTCCTTCGTCATCTTGAGCGTGAAGCTGAGGGGGAAGCCCTCGTGGTGTCCCTTGACGCGCTGCATGCCGCGCTCGTCCTTCTCGACGAAGGGGAACGGCAGTCCGGGCACGGTGTAGGGAAGCTCGTGCAGGTAGTCGAGGCGCAGGCCGCGGCGCAGCAGCGGGTCGATGATCTCGCCGAAGCCGTGCAGCCATTCGAAGGTGACCGTGTGCTCGACCTTCGCGTCGGGGTCGGCGTAGTCGCCGTCCTCGTCGAACCGCTGGGGCACGCCGTACATGAAGTACGGGTAGTCGATGCGCAGCTCGTCCGGGGTGGCGTCGTCGGCGAGGAGGAAGACGCAGGGGTGGAACTCGGCGATGTAGAAGGTCCCGCCCGGCCGCAGGAAGCCGGCGATCACCTCGGCCCAGCGTTCGAGGTCGCCCAGCCAGATGAGCGCACCCCACGAGGTGAAGACGACGTCGAAGGTGCCGGACAGCTTGTCCGGCAGGCTGGCGACGTCGCTCTGCACGAAGACGGCGCGCTCGGAGAGGCCGACCTCGGCGGCCAAGGCTCGCGCCGTCCTGATCCCCTCGCCGGAGAAGTCGACGCCGGTCGCGATGGCGCCCCGGCGGGCCCAGCTCAGCGTGTCGAGGCCGAAGTGGCACTGCAGGTGCAGCAGGGTCGTGCCTTCGCGGACGAGCGGCCCCAACTCCTCGAGTTCGATGTCGCTGAGCGCGCTTCGGCCCGCCTTGAAGCCCTCCACGTCGTACAGCTCGGAGCCGACGTGGACGGCGACGGACTCATCCCAACTCGCGAGGTTGGCCTTGAGGTAGTCATCCAGCATCGTCAGTCCCCGGGTCCGGCAGGACGCGTGGCGCGCAGAGAGTACGTGAACGGCAGGTCGCGGCGCCGCCCGCCCTTCCCGTCAGGCAGCCACCACCAGCGGTCCTCGTCCTGGACCATCCAGTCCCAGAACGGCGCGGGGGAGCAGGGGAACTCGTGCAGGTGCTCGAGCCGCAGCCCCGCGCTCGTGAGGGCGCCGAGCACCTCCGCGAAGTCGTGCGCCCAGCAGTGGGCGAAGAGCCCCTCGGTGTCGGCGTCGGGGTCGGCGTAGGAGCCGTGGACGGCGTCGACGACCGGCTGGTCCGGAGCTGCGAAGTAGGGATAGCGCACGCGCAGGACGCCCTCGGGGGCTTCGTCGTCCAGGATCTGCGCGAACGGGTGCATCTCGGCGAGGTAGAACGAGCCGCCGGGCCGGAGGTGCCGGGCGATGATCGCGGCCCAGCGGTCGAGGTCGGGCAGCCACTCGATCGCGCCCCAGCTCACGAAGACGACGTCGAAGAGCCTGCCGCCGAGGTGAGCGTCGGCGTCGTAGAGGTCGGAGCAGACGAACTCGGCGCGGCCGGCGAGGCCGGCCTGGCCGGCCAGGCGCCGCGCCAGTGCGATCGCCTCGTCGCTGAAGTCGAGCCCGACGACCTGTGCTCCCCTGCGCGCCCAACTGAGAGTGTCGAGACCGAAGTGACACTGGAGGTGCAGCAGGGTGGTCCCCTCCCGGACGTACGGTCCGAGTTCTTCCAGCTCGAGCGGCCACAGCGATGTCTTGCCCGCCAGGAATCCCTCGACGTCATAGAAGGCGCTCTTCTCGTGGATCCTGGTCCACCGGTTCCAGAGCTCGAGATTGGCCTCGTGCGCCTCCTCAGGCACGACGATGGGCCGCTCTGCACGGGGTCCGGTGTCGCGGATGTCGTCGCTCATGACAGGCAGTCCACCTCTGGCGGATCCGGCTTCGAGCTCAGTCGGGCACTCGGTACGCTACGACGCGAACGATTCCGATGGTCTCGCCGTTCTCTCCGGCGGTGGTGCAGTCGCTCACGGAGAACACCGCGTCGGCGCCCTCCTCCGCCAGCAACGCGGCCACCTGCGCGTCCAGCTCGTTCATCTCGCGCATCGCTGCGAAGATCTTGATGGGCGTGGCGAAGGTCCTCACCTTGATCATGACGGCTCCTCTTCTCGCATGGTCGCGTGCATCCGCTGTCTGCTGCTTTTCCGCAGGGCCGTCATCCGTAACGTGCTTCGGTCTCCTCCGCGGTGCCTCCGGGGAAAGGCGCGCACGGGGCCCCGGTATCCGGCGAACACCCGATTCTGTGGTTTCTGAGCGTCAGAATCCTTGGCTTGTGAACGCTACTGCGATATGGTGCCAATAGTGGAGATCGCCTACGACAAAGAGGGCACGTATCTCGGCAAGCTCGCCGACGTCTTCGGCGACCCGACTCGTCGCGGCATCTACCGGCATCTGCGCGGTTGCGAGTCGCCTCAGTCGGCGACCGAGGTGGCCGACGTCTTCGGCCTGCACCGCACCGTCGCGCGCGCCCACCTGGAGAAGCTCGGCGAGCTGGATCTCGTCGTGACCGCCACGCGCCGGCGCGCCGGAGGCGGCCGCCCGGCGAAGACATATCAGGTCGCAGACTCGCGCCTCGAGGTCATGCTGCCGCCGCGCCGCTACGAGCGGCTGGCGCGACTGCTGCTTCGCCTTGTCGACGACGCGCTCGAGCCTGAGGCCGCCACGGCCGCGGCGGCTGTGCTCGGTCGCGAGTACGGTGAGCAGACCGCGGAGGAGCTCGCCGGCGACGGCGTGCTGCCTCCCGTGAAGCTCTCGCCTGGCGCCGTGCTCGAGTGGATGGAGTTCTCGGGCTATCGCGCCACCCTCACTACCGGCGGCGACGGCGAGACGGTGATCGAGGTCCACAACTGCGTGTACGCGGAGCTTGCGACCGAGCATCCTGGCGTCGTCTGCGCCTTCGACCGGCACATGATGTGCGGCATGCTCGGCGTCGACTCCTCGGTCCATACCCAGACGCATGCCCTGAGCTCCGGCGATTCGTTCTGCCGGCACGAGTTCAAACTCTAGGCACCCCGACCCACCTCGGCCTGCGACAGCTCCCGCCTCGCCGGTGAACGCCCCCTCGGGCGGCAGGGTCAGGTCCTCCGTTTCGCCCGCTTGCTGTCGTGCATGCGTTGGCCGGCCTGCTCGACCAGCTCCTGCACGGTGACCTGATCGGTGACATCCCAGTCCACGGCGCCGAGGCTCAGTGAGAGGTGAGGAGGCCGACCGTTCCTGCCGTCATGTCGCTCCGCCCGGCGCTGCAGCCTGGCGACGAGCTCGGCGGTCGTCGCCGGTCCGTCGTCGGTGAGGATGGCGAACTCATCGCCGCCGACGCGTCCCACCACGTCTGACTCTCGCACGCTGGTGAGGAGGATCCCGGCGACGGTGCGCAGCATCTCGTCGCCTTGGGCGTGCCCGAAGCTGTCGTTGATGGCCGCGAGCCCATCGACGTCGACGCAGATCACCCCGAGACCCGTGGAGCGCCGCCTGGCCACGCGCATGACGTGGTCGCCGAGCGCGAAGAAGCCGCGGCGGTTGTACAGGCCGGTGAGCTCGTCGGACAGCGACAGCATGCGGAGCTGCTCCTCGCGCCGGCGGAGCGCCTTCTCGGCCTCCTTCTGCGGCGTGACATCGATGACGTAGCCTTCGTGGGCCGTCGCCGCGCCGTCCGCCTCGCGGACCGCGTGCGTGAAGTCGCGGACCCAGTGCGTCTTCCCGCCGGCGTCGACGATCCGGTACTCCTGCGTCCAGCAGTCGAGTCCGTTGCGCGACTTGTCGTTGCTGTCGTCCACGATCCACTCGTAGTCCGCCGGGTCGACGATGCTCGCGTACGTGCGACGGCCGCTCATGAACTCCTCGGCTGTATAGCCGTAGGCGCTGATGTTGGGCGAGACGTACTGCACGGTGCCCGCGGCGTCGATGTGCCAGCGGAAGGTGACCACCGGGCCGGCAACGAGCAGGTCGCGCTCGCTCTGGAGGTCTGCCTCCGCCCGCCTGCGGCGGGCGATCTCGTCGGTGAGCGAGCCCTCTCGCTCCTCGAGCAGCACGACCATGGCGTTGAACGCCTCGGAGAACTCGCCCATGAAGTCGATGCGCTGCGAGTAGTCGCCGCGGGCGATCTCCTGGGTCTGGCGGGTGAGCCGGCTGAGGCGCTCGTGCATCTGGATGAGCGGCTGCGCCATCTTGTTCTCAGGGGAGGGGAGCGGAGCCGAGAGCTCACCACGGGAGAGCGGCAGGACGAACAGGCCGATCTCCTCGATCAGGCGGATCATGTGATTGACCGTGCGCGCGAGGGGCAGCGCGGCGGCGGAGCAGGTGGACTCGGCGACGTAGCAGACGGACCTCGCCTCGAGCAGCTCGGTCAGGGCATGGTCGATCGTCGCGAGGCAGGTCTCGAGGTCGTGGCGCGCAGGGTCTTCCGCGCGCGGAGTCACGGCCCGGCGCTCTTCCCGGCGACACGTCCGTGAAGCCTGCGGCTCCCTGCGTTGCTGCGGTCCTTCGTCACTCGTCTCCTCGACCCCGTCGTGCACGGCAGTCTACACCCGGGCGGTCGCGAGGGTATGCGCCGCGCCGCGGCGAAAGACACGGAAGAGCATCGAGGAGGCTGAGGTGAGACCGAGGTGGCGCGCGGGCGTGCTCGCGGGGGTCGGCGCGGCGACGCTGCTCGCCGGCTGCGGCATCCGCGTGAGCGAGCAGCCGTCTCCATCCGCGCGGCCGGAGAAGGCCGCGATGGCGTCGGCGTCCCTGGAATCCCTGTCACCGTGCCCGTCGCCTTCGGCCTCGCCGACGGCGGTGTCGTCCGCCGACGCCTTCACCGTCCCCTCTGGGCGGTCCTCCTGCCGTCGCCGCCGCCCTCGCCGTCGTCCGACGCGGCGGAGGCCGGCCTCGCGGCCGCCGTGCGCCGCGTCGAGGCGGCGGCACGTGTCAAGGAGGCGCTGCCCGTGTTCGATCAGCTCGCCGCGAGCATGGTCGCGCGGAGCGGGGTGCCCGGCGCGGCGGTCGCGGTCGTCGCCGGCGACACGGCCGCCTACAGCCGCTGCTTCGGGCTGCGTCAGATGGGCAGCCCCGACAAGATCACGGAGGACACTCTCTTCCAGCTGGGGGCGGTCTCACGGACCTACACGACCGCCACGCTGGCAGCTCTGGCCGGCGAGGGAGAGCTGCGCTGGGACCAGCCGGTGCGCCGCGTGTGGTCGGGCTTCCGTCTGCGCGAGAGGTGGGCCACGCGAGAGGCGACCTTCCGCGACCTCACGGCGCAGCGCAGCGGCCTGCCCGCGTATGCGGGCGCCGAGCTGCGTCCGTTCGGATACGGGCGCGCCGAGATCCTGCGGCGGCTGCGGTATCTGCGGCCCGCCGCCGGTTTCCGCGCCGCCTACGCACCACAGGATGCGGTGTTCACCGCCGCGGCCACCGCGGCGGAGCGCGCGACCGGCGCCTCATGGGTCGAGCTGGTGCGCACCCGCGTGCTCGAGCCTATCGGAGACGACCAGACGGCGCTCCGCTACCGTGCGTACACCGAGGCGGCGAACAGGGCCGCGCCGCATCGGGTGGTCGCCGGATCGATGGTGGCGCAGGACCCGTCGAACGAGACCGTGTTCGCGCCCTCTCTCGGGATCAGCTCCAGTAGCAGCGCGCTCGTGCCGTTCGCCCGGTTGCAGCTGAACGGCGGTGCGCTCGGAGGCGTGCGCGTGGCCCCCGCCGGTCTGCTCGCGCAGACGCTCGCGCCGACGACCGCCGCCGCGGGGGCCGCCGGTCTCGAGACAGCAGGGCTCGGCTGGATGATACGGAGCTTCGACGATCGGCTGGTCGCGAGCGCCGAAGGCGGTCTCGCGTGTGGCACCGCTGCCACCGTCAGTCTCGTGCCCGACGACGGTATCGCCGTGATCGTCCTGGCCAACGCGTACCCCGAAGGCGCCACGCTCGGCAGGGCGCTCACGAAGACGCTGATCGACCTCGCCACACACGGGGCTGTGCAGGAGGACTGGCTTGCGCATGAGCAGGCGCTGGTGGCCGAGGAGGCGGTGGGTCTGCAGGCGGTCGCGGCGTCGGGGGACGTGAGCGACGAGGCGATCGCCGGCAGGGATGGACCGCGTGGGCTCGTCCTGTCGCCGGAAGCGCCAGCCGGCGCCGCCGCGCCGCGGGCGCGAAAGGCGTACACGGGCGTCTACACAAACGCCTACTACGGCCGTGTCACCGTGCGCCCGGGCTCGGGCGACGGCCTGAACGTGCGGCTCGGCCGCGGAGTGTCGCTGCGCTATGAGCCGTGGAATCGCGACATCTGGCGGGACACGGCATCCGGGACCGCTGCCGTGTTCGCCGTACGTGACGGCCGGGCGCAGTCCTTGACGCTCACGCGGTTGACCTTCGACGGCCGGCGCGGGGCGTTCGCGCGGGTCGACTGACGTCGCCGCGCGTCCGGCCTCGCCGGGCTACTTCTTGCGGCGCCCGCCGAGCATGCCGTTGAGTATCATGCCGAAGGCGATCCCCGCTATTGCGGCTCCGATCAGCAGGATCCAGGCGTTGATCCCGCTGACAGCGACGATGGTGGTCATGTGCTCCATCTCCTCCAGGACGCCCGCGTCACCAGCCGGGGAGGGCCTGCTCACCCTCCAGCGCGCGGGCTCCGGTCACGTCGTCGTTCACCTCGAGGATGCCCTTGTAGGCGCCGTCCTCGTCGCGCAGGGCGATGTATCGCGTGCGCTTCATCCGTTCGCCCTCCTGCGCCCAGCCCTCGGCCACGTCCTTCGTGCCGGCCTTGAACGCGCGCAGGATCTCCTCGAGGCAGTCCAGGCTGTGCTTCGGGTGACAGTCGCGTACATCGCGGCCGATGTAGCGGGCATCACACGTCTCGTAGGTCTCGCCCTTCCAGTAGACCAGGACGTCGCGTTCGTCGGCGACACTGATGTCCAGCGGCAGGAACGTGAACACCGCGTCCGCCAACTCGGGGGTGAGACTGCCGCGCTTCCACTGCATCGTCGTGACCGCCTCTCGGAGCCGTTGCTTGCGCGGCTCATCGTATCGCATGGGAGGCGGGCCGCGGCGGCGGGGCGTCCGCCCATGGACCGCGGGTCCCCTGCGACCTGACCGCCGGTCGGTGGCCCGGCCGCCGGCGGCACCTACCAGTCGAGCAGCCGGCGCTGACCCTCGAGTGCGCGGACCGCCGTCGCGTCCTGCACCGTCTCGACGACGCCGCGGTAGGCCCCCGCCTCGTCATGGATGGCGAAGTAGCGGATGTGCAGGAACTTCCCCTGCATCTCGATCCAGAACTCGGCGGTGTCCTTGCTCCCGTCGCGGAACGCGTCGACGATCTGCTGCACCTTGTGCACGCTCGCCGGCGGGTGGCAGTTCTGCACTTTGCGGCCGATGACGCCGGGGCTGCGCGGGAAGATGCGGTGTCCCTCGCTGTAGAAGCGCACCCTGTCGTGCTCGTCCACGTACTGGAAGTCGATGGGGAGGGCGCCGAGCACCAGGTTCAGCTGCTCGAGCGTGAGGCCGCCGGTCTTCAGTTCGAGGAGGCCGGTGGGCGAAGCCTGCCCGGCGCCCGCGGCGGCCCCGGTCTCATCCGTGCCGACCGCCGGCCACGCGGGCACGTCGGAGATGAAGGAGTAGCCGATGTCGGCTTCGCCGGCGCGGATCTGCGCCCACTCCGCGTCGCTCAGCGTGTCCATCGCCATCGGGTGCAGGACCTTCTCCTCCTTGGTCACCATGTCGTCGACCATCTTGGCGAGCGCGAGGCAGGTGTTCACAGCGAGGGCCGCGTCGTCGTCGGCGATCGTCGCCCGCGCCTGCTTGATCAGCGCGCGGATGTCGTCATGGATCGCCCACATGACCTTGCTCGGACCCTCCACGCCGTGCTCCTCGAGGAAGGGGAAGAGCTGGTTCTCCTTGCGCAGGTAGTGCCTGTCCACCTCGGCGAGCCGCTCGACGGTGTCCTTGAGGGCGTCCTTGAGCCGCGCCCAGGCTGCGCCGTCCGGCGGCTCGCCGATCGCCTCGGCCACCTTGCGCAGCGAGGCGGTCACCTGCAGCAACGCCTGATTCTCGCGTTGGAAGGTGTCCATAGGGTGACCTGCCGGCGCCTGGACGGGCTCGTGACCCTCGAGCGCGTCGGCGAACACCTGCACGTGGACGTCGCAGAGTCGCTTGACCTCGGAGTCGGGCACGCCTCCCTCGATGAGCTGCTGCTCCATGGCGGCGATCTCGGTGGCCTCTACGTCGGCGATGAGCTCCTCGAAGCGCGGCTTGACCTCGTCGACCGTCTTGCCGGCGTGCAGATCCTTGACGATCGCATGCAGCTCGGCCAGCCGCGCGGGGTCCATGGTCTTGGCATCGGCGACGTCGGCGATGGGCGGCCGCGTGCCGGTCTGCTTCTCGATCTCGGCGGCGATGTCGTCGGTGAGCTGGTTGAGCGGCACGTTGCCCTGCTCCGCCACGGTATCGAGCGTGGCCATGCGGCCGACGGTGCGGCGCAGCACCGGATTCGTCAGCTTCTTGAACTCGGGGTGGTAGCCGGCCAGGAACTCGAGGAGGAAGGGGTACTCCTTGAGCAGCGTGTGGATGGTGGTCTTCGGCGTGATCGTGAGCGTGTGTGGCGCGGTCGTCATACCCGACTCCAAAGGTTGGGATTATCTCTGCGAGGATGGTACCACCGGTCAACGACGCCCAATCTTGACGTTGCTCAAGCGTCGGCGCATGGGGGCTGGCGACGCGGCGCCGCAATGCCGTGGAATCGGCGCGAGTGGGGAGACTCACTCTGAGCCCTCCGCGCGAGGCGTGGGGGGGAATGCACTGGGAGGGAGTGGTCATGCCCACCATCCACGCGTCCGTCGAAGTCGACGCTCCGCTGGAGTTCGCCGACCTCGAGTGGAGCGAGTTCGTCCTGGATTCACTCCTGCACGGCTACACCCGCGGGCTCGTCGACGCGGAGCCGCTGATCGACGAAGACGACATGAGAGCCGGCAACGTCGAGTTCACCACGGAGGGCGAGCGCCTCGTCAAGGTCGACGTGAAGCTGGAGTACACGCCGCGGAGCACGGCGACGGCCGACGAGGAGGTGTCGCGCGCCCAGGCGACCCTCGAGCGCGACCTCGAGAAGTACCGCCTCTTCGTGACCGACCGATGCGACCGGCTGGGCTGCCGGCCGGACTGAGGCAAGGAAGAGAGCGGCGGCCGGCCATCCCTTCGGGGCCAGCCGCCGCTCCGCGAGTGCTACCTGCTGTCGCGCCGCGCCTGGCGGCGCTTGTGGCGCCGCCACATCAGCGCGAGCTGCCCGATGACGAACGCGGCGAGGGCCGTGACCAGGAGCCCGAGCCAGAGCGGCAGCGTGAACGACCAGAACAGATACTTGAAGGTAGTGTCGGCGGTGTTCTGGAAGATGAAGAGAAGCAGCAGCACGAGCAGGATGCCGCCGCCGATCAGGAAGCCGTTGCCTCCTCCGCTGCTGGACCCCTGTGACGAACCCTGTGTCATGACGCTCCTCCTCGGAAGATGGTTGGTCACCCCCGGTCGCCGTCGCGTGCGATCGCGCGACGTCCGTCGTGGACGTCATACCCGCTGGCTACGGCGCGAACGCCTCGACTTCCTGCCTGAGGCGCGCGCCGGATCGGCGCGCGTCGCTACGCCTGCGCGCCGAGCAGCGGCAGGGTGACGGTGAAGGTCGCGCCGGCGCCGGGCGCCGTGTCGAGCCGCACCGTGCCGCCGTGGGCCTCCACGATGGCGGCGACGATGGCGAGGCCGAGACCGGCGCCGCCCGTCTCGCGAGCGCGGGAGTCGTCGGCGCGGAAGAAGGGCTCGAAGACCTTGGCGGCGACGTCGGGCGCGAGCCCGGGGCCGTCGTCGGCGACGGCGAGCGCAGCGTGCCCGTCGCCGGCCTCCAGGCGCACGCTGATCAGCGCCTCGTCCGGCGTGTGGCGGAGGGCGTTGCCGAGGAGGTTGGCGACGACCTGGCGGAGCTGGTGGTCGTCGCCGAGCACGTCCATGGTGTCGGCGCTCTCGAGGATGATGTCGCGCTCCGGCGCGGCGGCGCGCGCGTCGTTCACGGCATCGCTGACGACGCGCACGAGGTCCACCGGAGCCCGATCCGGCTCGCGGCCCTCGCCGAGCCTCGCGAGCACGAGCAGTTCCTCCACCATCACTCCCATGCGCTTGCTCTCCTCCTCGATGCGGCGCATCGCCAGCTCGAGGTCCTCCGGGTCGTCCTTGGCGCGGTCGAACACCTCGGAGTAGCCGCGGATGCTGGTGAGGGGGGTGCGCAGTTCGTGCGAGGCGTCCGCGAGGAAGCGGCGCAGCTTTTCCTCTGTGGCGGCGCGCTCGGCGAAGGCCTTCTCGATGCGGCTGAGCATCGTGTTCAGGCTGAGGCCGAGCCGACCCACTTCCGTTCTCGGCTCCGCCGGTTGCACCCTCCTCGTGAGGTCGCCGGCGGCGATCGCATCCGCGGTGACCGCCATCGTCTCGAGCGGCCGCAGGTCGCGCTTGATGATGAGCCACGCCGCGGCCGCCAGCGCCGCCAGGACGAGGAGCGAGACGATCACCTCGATGACCACGAGGCGGCCGAGTGTCTGCTGTGTCTCACCGAGCGGGATGGCGACGATCACGACGCGCTGCAGGCGCGGCAAGTCTTCTGCCAGGACGCGAAATCCGGCTGTGCCGCCGGCGGTCGAACCCACGGTGAAGGCCCGTGGTCGTCCGTCGTCACCGGTCGTGTTGGGCAAGGGATCCGGCAGGACCGGGGTAGGCTCCTCGGCGTCGCCGTAGGTGAACGAGATCGTGTTGAGGGTCGCCCCGCTGCCGTCGCGCAGCTGCCCGAACGTGCCGGGGGGGAGGTTGGCTTGCCCTGGATCTCCGGGAGGGCCAAACGGCAGATCGCGGCTCTGCGCCCCTACGGCGAGAGCCCTCGCGACGGGCACTTGGGCTTCGCGCAGCTGCTGGTCGACGCGCTCGAGCAGGAAGGAGCGCAGCGACAGGTAGGTGGCGAAGCCGGCCACGAGCAGTCCGGCGGCGACGACGCCGAGAATGGCGAGCAGCAGGCGGGTGCGGAGGCTCACGGGGCCGCGGTCATTCCTTGGGAAGGCGCAGGCTGTAGCCGACGCCGCGGACCGTGTGGATCAGCGGCGCGCCCTCCCCGTCGACCTTGCGGCGCAGGTAGCTGACGTACGTCTCGACGATGTTGGCGTTGCCGCCGAAGTCGTAGTTCCAGACGTGGTCGAGGATCTGGTCCTTGCTGAGCACGCGACGCGCGTTGAGGAGCAGGTAGCGCAGCAGCTTGAACTCGGTCGCCGTGAGCTCGATCTCGCGCCCCGCGCGCCAGACCTCGTGTGTGTCGTCGTCGAGCTCGAGATCGGCGAAGGCAAGCCGGCTCGGCGAAGCGGCGGCCGGCTGCGCGCGCCGGAGGATCGCACGGATGCGTGCGACGAGTTCCTCCACGCTGAACGGTTTGGTCACGTAGTCGTCGCCGCCGAGCGTGAGCCCGCGGATCTTGTCCTCGGTCGCGTCGCGCGCGGTGAGGAAGAGGATGGGGAGGTGCGAGCCCGCGTTGCGCAGGCGCCGGGCGACCTCGAAGCCGTCGATGCCCGGCATCATGATGTCCAGCACGGCGAGGTCGGGCGCGAACTGCTCGACCGCGTCGAGCGCCTCGCGCCCATTGCTCGCCACGCGCACGTCGAACTGCTCGTAGCGCAGCGCCATGGAGACGAGGTCGGTGATGCTCGGCTCGTCGTCGACGACGAGCACCTTGGTGGCCCCCGGCGGTGTCTCGATCATCCTGGCCCTCCGCTCGCGTGTGGTCCCCTGGCTGCCATGCGGAGTCTAGCCTCACTTCCTGAGAGCTGCCTGAGAATTCCCTGAGCCGTGCCTGTAGCTTCGCCGCGGACCGTCGGCGCCCTCCGATTCTCAGGGAGCTCTCAGGTGTACTCCAGCCGCCTCCCATGCCGGTTCTGTACAAGTGCTGCCATAGGGAGGAAAGCAGGCGGCGGAGCCTGACGGCCTCGTCCGCCGCGGACAAGGAGGCAGCATGTTCTTCACCTACGTGTACCGCGAGCTGCGCCGGCGGCATCGCCAGGCGCTGCTCACCGCCCTCGGCCTCGCCGTCGGCGTGGCGCTGGTGGTGGCGGTGACCGCGTACGCCGGCGGAGTGAGCAACGCCCAGACGGAAGTCCTGCAATCGCTCTACGGCGTCGGCACCGACATCACGGTGTCGCAGACGCGGCAGACGGACGACGGCGACCCCCAGAGATTCGGCATGCGGCCGCCTGACGGTGAGCCGCCGGCTGACGGCAGGATCGACCGCACCATGATCAGGGCCGGCATGGGGCAGGATGTGATCGCGGCGGAGAAGCTGACGACGATCGCCGGCCTCGACGGCGTGGCCGCCGCGACCGGCAGCCTGAGCCTCACGTCGACGCACGTGAGCGGGACCATCGACCAGTCTCAGGGCGGCGGGGGCGGGTTCGGTGGCGGTGGCGTCGCGCAGTCGGGCGGTGCTTCGGGCGTCTCGACGGTCGACATCACCTCGTTCTCGATCGCCGGCGTGGACGTCGGCGACCTCAAGCTCGGCCCCCTCAGCGCCGGCCAGATAGCGAGCGGTCGTTCGCTCTCGAGCGACGACACCAACGCCAAGGTCGCCCTCATCACCAAAGCGTACGCGAAGCAGAACGAGCTGACCGTCGGAGACACGGTCGAGATCGACACGACGAAGTTCAAGGTCGTCGGCGTCGTCACTCTGCCCGCCGGCAGCGCTTCGTCGGAGGTCTACATCCCGCTGGCCCGTGCCCAGAAGCTCAGTGACAACACGGAGAAGGTCAACCAGATCTACGTGCGTGCCGACAGTGCCGAGAACATCGCGGCCGTCCAGGCGAGCATCAAGGACGTCATGCCCAAGGCGACGGTGACGACGTCGGTGGACCTGGCCGACCAGGTGAGCGGCTCGCTCTCGAGTGCGTCGGAGCTCGCCGACCGGCTCAGCAAGTGGCTGACGGCGGCAGCGCTCCTCGCCTCGTTCGCTGTCGCCTGCCTGCTCACCGTCTCCGCCGTCTCGCGCCGCGTGCGCGAGTTCGGCACGCTCAAGGCGCTCGGCTGGAAGAGCCGGCGCATCACGGGCCAGGTGCTCGGCGAGTCGTTCGTGGTCGGCATCGTCGGAGGGTTGCTCGGCGTCGTCCTCGGTGTCCTCGGCGCGCGGCTCGTCGCCGGGTTCTCGCCGGCGCTCGAGGCGACGGTCGGCAACGCCGTGCAGTTGCCCCCGGGCGCGCCCGCCGGCCTGGGACGCGCCCTCGGCGACGCCGCGCAGACGGTGAGCGTCCAGCTCACGGCTCCCGTCAGCCTGCAGCTCGTCGCCGTCGCCGTGGCCCTTGCTCTGGCAGGAGCTCTGCTGGCCGGCGCTCTCGGCGGCTGGCGTGCCTCGCGGCTGCGCCCTGCCGATGCCCTGCGCCGGGTCGACTGATGGACGAGGAGTCGCGGACGAGCGGGGCGCCGGAGGCGCGCCGCTCGCGGAGAGGACGCACCATGACACGGACGATATCCAGCGAGCCTCGGGAGACGACCATGCTGTACGAACTGAGCGGTGTGACCAAGCGCTACACCCAGCGCCGCAAGCAGGTGGATGCCTTGGCCGGCCTCGATCTCACCATCGACGAGGGTGAGTTCCTCGCTATCCAGGGCTCGACCGGATCCGGCAAGACGACCCTGCTGCAGATGCTCGGCGCCATGGACCGGCCGACCGGCGGCAAGCCTGCGCTTTGAGGGGCGCGACCTCTCGAAGATGGGCGAGGGCGAGCTCTCCGAGCTCCGGAGCCACTCCTTCGGCTTCATCTTCCAGGCCTTCAACCTCATCCCGACCTTGACCGCGCAGGAGAACGTGGAGACGGCGCTCGTGCCCTGGCACGTGCATGCCGCCGAGCGTCACGCACAGGCCGAGGACGCTCTCGACGGCGTCGGCCTCGCCGACCGCGCGAAGCACATCCCCTCCGAGCTGAGCGGCGGTGAGCAGCAGCGGGTGGCGATCGCGCGGGCGCTGGTCCGGTCCCCGCGCGTGATCTTCGCCGACGAGCCCACCGGCAACCTCGACGAGCGTACCCGTGACGACATCATCGGGCTGCTGGAGCAGCTGTGGCGCGAGCGCGGCCAGACGCTGATCGTCGTCACCCACGACAGCTGGGTCGCGAGCCGCGCCTCGCGTCGCATCTGGCTCGATCGCGGCCGCGTCGAGGAGCAATCGGGCGCCGGCGAGGGCGACCTCGACGAGCCTTTCTTCGCTGAGGCCGCGGTGGCGGCGAGCCCCGTGTGAAGCTCCCAGGTGACCGGCGGGCGCCCCGGGGCGCCCGCCGGTCCTCAGTACATGTCGACGGGCGGTGCGGCGAGGCACATCGCGAGCTGTCGCTGCCCGTCGTCGACGACCGGCGGGCCGTGGGTCACGAGCACGTGCTCGATCGGCCGCACCGCGAGCGCCGCGAGGGTCGGGGCGAAGACGTCCCGGTACCACTCCTCGCCGGTGCCGCTGCTCTGGTTCCAGAAGCGCAGCCCGTCGCGCGTGCCGACGACGGCATCGCCGAAGACGACGGCGCGTAGGGCCGGCACATAGACGGGGTGCTCGCTGCGCCGCGGCCGCCCGATGGCATAGGCCTCGGCCGCTCCGCCGGCGATGGGCGCCGCCGTCCCGGCCGCGCCCATCGGTACCTCCTCGAGCGGCGTCTCTGGCTGGAGCCGCTTGCGCACGTTGGCGTGCCCCCAGAGGCGCGTCGGGCGCTCCGGCGCGAAGCGGACGTACAGCGCCTCCGCGCTGCGCGTGTGGTAGGGGATCGTGATCAACAGTTCGACCCGGGCGGCGGCAGCGGCCATCCGGTCGAGGTCCGCCAGCAGCGGCGCAGCCCGCTCATCCGCGTCGGTGGGCACCAGTGGATCCACGAGCAGCAGCGCCTCGCCGGCGACCAGTGCGTAGGACGACACCTCCTCGGCCTTGGGCCTCCACTCGGGATGCGGCGCGGTCCAGCGGTGGATACCGGGTGCCGGCGTGTCCATCTCGGTCTCCTCTGCTCGCGACATCGCACTCGGGCCTTGTCCGGCCGCGTGCTTGCTCGTCCTACTGCTTCACCCAGGTGACCGTCTCGAACACCAGCTTGTCGCCGTCGACGGTGCCCGGTTCGGACTCGGAGCCGTCCTCGTTCTTGAGACTGATGTTGTCGCCGTCCACCGTGTAGGTGCCGTTGATCCCGATGTCCTCGCCGCCCTCCGGGTTGGGCGCCGTGAGCGTGAACGTGTCGTCGTCGTTCAGCTTGAGTGTGAAGCCCTCCATACCCTGCTCGCTGCCCGAGTCGTACTTGTAGTCGCCGGCCACACTCCCGCTGCTGCTTCCGCAGGCGGCGAGCCCGCCGAGGAGCAGCGCGGCGAGCGCCACCAGGGCGAGCGCCGTGAGCGCGCGACGCGTCGTCGAATGAGTCCTGCTGCCGTGCCGTTCTCCTGCCATGGTCCCTCCTGTTGTGATTGTCGCCGCGCCCTCCACGCCGACGTGCGCGCGGTTCCGCTGTGACTTCGTCGGAGGGCCCGGCGTGACCTGCCTCTCGCTCCGCACCTTCGCCGGCAGGGTTTCGCTGCGGAGCCGCACGGCCATTCTCTGGTCATCACAGCAATGACGACGAGTGAGGCTCATCATGGCCAATACGATCGTATGGGCAGACATCCCCGTGAGCGACATGGATCGGGCGCGCGCGTTCTACAGCGCTGTGCTCCAGGCCGACGTGGAACTGATGCCCGGGATGGATGACGTCGCGCTTCTCCCCATGGAGCCCGGGGATGCCAGCGGCGACCTTGTCAAGAGCGACCGGGCGACTCCCGGCGCCGGTGGCGTCACCATCTATCTGGACAGCAAGGGCGACCCCGAAGGGATGCTCGGGCGCGCCGTCGCCGCCGGCGGTCAGGTGGACATGCCTGTCGCGGACATGGGTGAGATGGTCGGCTTCATCGGGTTCTTCATCGACACGGAGGGCAACAGGGTCGGCGTGCACGCGCCTGCGAACCAGGGCTGAGACCGGGCGGGGGCGGCGGGCTGATGCCCGTCCTCCCGCCGCCGCTCCGCCCAGCCGGCGGGTGGGGTGCGTGCGGCCGTTCCACCTCCCGCGTCCGGATAGAATCGGAGCGTGAGCCAGTCCGCACCAGCCCTCGTCCCGGGAGCCGCTCCGAGCGGACCCGTGAGGCTCCCACGCTACCGGTTCGTCGCGCTCGGCGTCGTCTGGTGCGCATACCTCGTCGTCTTTCTCTCGCGTCTCTGCGTCGGCCCGCTCGCTCCGTTCCTGAAGGAGTCGTTCGATCTCAGCAACGCCCAGATCGGCGGTCTCACCAGTGCGACCGCGGTCGCCTACGCCCCGACCCTGATCTTCGCGGGCTGGCTCGCCGACCGCATCGGCGTGCGCCGGGCGCTTCTCATCGGCACACTCATCACCGGTGTCTGCATCGGCGCCGTGGCTCTGGCGCCGAGTTATGGGGTGATGCTGGTCCTGCTCGGCCTGTCGGGCTTCGGGTGCGGGTTCATCTATCCGACCGCCGTGAAGGCGATCATGGTGTGGTTCCCCGCCCGCGAGCGAGCCACCGCGGTGGGGGTGAACCAGGCGGCCGTCAACGTGAGCGGGATGCTCGGGGCGGCGATCATGCCGGCCCTCGCCCTCGCGTTCAGCTGGAGGGCCGGATTCATCTTCGCCGCCGGCCTGGCGTTCGCGGTCTGCGGCATCGCCGTCGCTCTCTACCGCGACCCCCGCCCCGGCGAGTCACCTGCGGGGCAGGACGCGGCCGGGCAGGCCGCCGTCTACGAGATCGAACAAGGGCTGCCGAGCGTCACCGGCGACGAAGCCGCCGACCGCGCCGCCCTGCGGCCGGGGTTCATGGCCGTCGTCCGCTCGCGCGACATCCTCCTGCTCGGGCTGGCGGCCTTGTTCCTCTGCATGGTCGAGTTCGCCGCCCTGGCGCACCTCGTCCTCTTCCTCAACGTCGCGTGGGGCTACGCGGTAGCGGCGGCGGCCGGCCTGCTGGCTCTGTGCCAGGCGGCAGGCGCCATCGGCAAGCCCCTCAGCGGTCTGATCAGCGACCGCCTTCTCGGGCGGCGCCGCAAGGCGCCGCTCCTCGCGCTCGCGGGGCTTGCCGGCCTCGCCTGCGTCATTCTGGCGCTCACCGGTCCCGATCAGACGCGCCTGCTGTGGGCGGCGCTGATCATGCTCGGCATCGGAGCCGTGGGCTGGGGCGGCTTGTTCGGTACGCTGGCCGGCGAGACCGCGGGACCGGCCGCCGCCGGAGCCGCCGCCGGCGTCACGGCGGCGATCGACAACGTCGGCATATTCCTCGGGCCGCCGCTCTTCGGCCTCATCGTCGACCGCACCGGGAGTTACGCCCCGGCGTGGTGGACGATGGTCGCGGCGGCGGGGATGGCGGTGCTCCTGCTCGCGTTCGTGCGCGAGCGCCGGACAGCCTGACCGATCCCGGTCCGCCCGGGCGAGCCGGGCGCGCGCGCGTCCTTCGCACCCGGCCGATCAGGTCTTCAGCGTCGGTCCCACCGTCGCCGCCCACTCGCGCACGAAGTCCCAGTGGCGGCCGTCCCCCGGCGTCGCGCCGACCACGAGCAGCACGAACGACTTCTCGAAGATGTTCATCGTCGTGAGGTCGAGCGAGCCGGCGAAGAATCCGACGCTCCGCGGCCGGGCCGGCGCACACGCCTTCTGGACGCCGCGCAGATAGTGTCCAGGCAGGGCGTAGCGCTCCCGGCGCCGCAGCCTGCCGGCGTGTCGCGGCGGCTTGACGAGCCAGGGGTCCTTCGCGACCGGGACACCGCCGACCTCGGTTGCGTCGTCTTGCGTGAGCGAGGCCGCCGTGATGAAGAGCGCGAAGGGCATGTGGGCGAGCGCCTCGCGGTGCTGCTTGACGTACCGCGCGGCAGCTCGGTGCCAGCCCATGATCATCGGCGCGCCGATGATGACAGCGTCGTAGCCTGACGGCGCAGGCGCTCCGGCGGCCTCCGTGATGTCGACGGTGCCAAAGCAGGACTGGAGTTCGGTGGCGACGGCGTCTGCGACCTCCCGCGTGGAGCCGTGGCGTGACGCATACACGAGCAGCGCCCGGCCTCCGGCCGCCGCGGCCTGGTCACCGGCAGTCTCCTCGGCGGCCGGCTGCCCTTCTTGCCGCACGTCCTTGGATTCGTCCACGACTCCTCCTTGTCGACTGCAGAGACCTGACCGGACTCTAGTCCTGTCGCGCCCGCCGGGAAAGCGTGGCCCGTCGGTTCCTCGACAGGTCCGCGGCCGGTGAAGCGGATCGTGTGTCGGTGAGCTGTGACGTGGCGCCGCAAGATCGAGGAGCGAGGCCTTGACCGCGTGTGTGCGGAGCTGGCCGAGCAGGACGCAGGGCGCTGACCCCACCTGCGCCGCGTGACGCCGCGTCACGGTCGCGTGGGGTGTTGAGAGGCGGGTCAGGCGAAGCGTCGGGCGACCTCAGGTGGGGAGGAGACGGGCGCCGTGGCGCCCGTCTCCTTCCGATGCCTGCGCGCCGCGTCAGCGGCTTCTGATCACGGCGTCAGGTGGTCGATCATCGGCGTCACCCTCTCGAGCACGCAGGCCATGCGAGCCAGGCGCCTGTCGAGCAGCGCGAGCTCGCTGTCACGCACCGCGGTCAAGCTCGCTCCGGCGGCGGCGTAATCGCCGGCGTAGATCTGGTCGTATTCGGCGACGAGGTCAAGGTAAGGCGCGAGCTGGCCCTGGCCGCCCCAGGCGATGCGGTAGTACCTTGGGTCATGGCGCTTCTGGTCGTCGACGAACGCGTCGTAGCTGAACGTCAGGCCGTAGTACATCTGGCCGACATCCCACAGGGGTCCGGCAGCGGTGTCAGCGTCGACGACGGGCTGACCGAGCGCGTCGAGGGACGCGTTGATGTTCTGGACGTCGCGGAACACCTGCTCGTGCGGGTAGATCGTGTAATCCCAGCAGTCCAGCGCGATGAACTCGTCGTGGATGATCTTCTCGATCCTGATCAGCTTGCGGTTCGCCCGCTCCACATGCCTGATGGAGCTCTTGCCGGCGTCGTAGGCGTCGCAGGCGGCGGAGAACGCCGCGACATCGTCCACCAGGCGCACGACGGTTGTAGAGTCCGCGCCCGCCTCCATCAGGGCGTCGCCGTCGACGCTGGCGGCGAGCGTCTCGGCCCGAGCCGGAAGGTCGTAGGGCAGCAGACCGTTCTCGAGCGCCCACGCGGTCCGGAAGATGAACTTGGCGATCTTCGCGAGGTAGTCGTAGTCGACCAGGTCGATGGTCTCGTAGTTGGTGTGATACAGGCTCGAGTAGGTCGGGTTCGACGTCCCGAAGCGCATGCCGGGGATGCCCTCAGCGGCAAACGGCCACTGATCGTTCCAGCAGTAGACGGGAGCCGTGAAGCTGGAGCCGTAGGGCACGAGCTCGGGATTGTCGGCGGCGACCTCTTCGAGCAGAGCCACGAGCTCTTCACTGGTCGTCGAGCTGAGTTGCGCGTCCTTGAGACCCATGAGTTCGAGGCCGATGAAGGCGCGCACCTTGCCGGCCCAGTCGCGGTGTGTCTTCGTCGCCGCGTACCAGGAGCCGGCGAGCCAGTCGTAGTAGCAGTTGGTGTAGCCGAACTCCTCGCCGGCGGTGGCAAGGAAGACGATGTCGTAGTTGGGCAGATGACCGCTACGGCGCATGGCCTTGGCGATGGTGATCATGTTGACCAGCGCGGCGGTGTCGTCCATGCCGGCGCGGAAGTGCGCGTCCATGTGCGCCGAGAGGACGATGGCTTGGCCGCGGTTCTTGCCGGGCAGCGTGCCGATGACGTTGTAGGCGGTGCCGCCACGGCTGGCGAGCCTCACCTTGGTGTCGCAGACCATGGTCGCTTCATACGGCTCTTTGGCGGCCATCGCCGCTTGTACCTCCGCGCGCAGCACGTCGCCGTCGGTCTTGGAGACGTAGACCATGGGCGCCCAGTCATACTGGTAGGTGGCGTCGAAGCTCCCCAGCGCGTCGTCCGCGTACCAGTAGTAGCCGCCGTCGCCGTAGGTCATGATCACACCGAGGGCGCCGCGATGGGCCGCCTCGGCGCCCGGCAGGCTCATCCAGAAGGCCACGCCGAAGTCCAGGTCCATGAGCACGAGCTTCCCTGCCACCGGCCCGGACGCCGCCTCGGCGGCGTCGAAGGCCGCCTTGGTGCCGTCACCCACGTAGACGAGTTCCGCCGTGATGCCACGACGGCCTGTGGGCGGCGTGCCGGCGAACGACGAGGCGGTGTAGTCCAGGCCGCTCGCCGTCGTCACGGCGGCGCGCTTGAAGTCGAACACGTCGACCGGCACCGGCTCGTACTTGACGCCGCGGAGGCCGGCTGACTTGAACTCCTTGTACGTTCGCTTGGCGACCGCCTTCTCGGCGCAGGTACCCGCCCAGCGGAAGCCGAGATCGGGATTGGTGCCGAGCGAGACGAAGTACTCCTCGAGATGCTGCGGGTAGCCCTGCTGGAAGAGCTTGTCCAGGGCGCGGTCGAACTTGGCCGGCGATGACTTGGCCAGCGCTGCGGTGGGCAGGAGGAGAAGCAGCAACACGGGGATGATCAGGATGGCGATACGTTTCACGGGGTCCCCTCTCGTCGTACCCAGGGCAATGACGGAGCGCCGTCGGAATCGTGCGGTCACGTCTCGCGGCGCTCGCCGAGGCGCCCTCCGCGCCTCCGGCATCGATGACTGGAGCCTACGGCCGGCGAGAGAACCCGGTCAACGTTTGCCGCCGTCGTTGCCAGATAAGGCAACACATGTGGGGGTTCTCGTTCCGGGCTATCTGTGACGGACGCCCGTCGCGGCCGGCAGTGAAGACTCCGTACGCGGAGAGGGGCGCCTCGCGGCGCCCCTCTCCGGTCCCCATGGCGTCTCGTCTGCGGCGGTGCGATGGCCTACGCCATCACCGCCGTGATGTCGACGAGGTGCTTCTTGAGCCCGAGGGCCTTGTCGTCCAGCCCGATGGCGCGGCCGACGAGCTGGCTGAGGAACACCACGGGGATGCCTTGCCAGCCGGCGTCCTTCTTGGCGATCTCCACCTGGCGGCCGTCGAGGTTCACCTGGCAGAGCGGGCAGGAGACGATCACAGCCTGCGCGCCGCACGCCTTGGCGTCGGTGAGGATGCGGCCGATGAGGTCGTCGACGATGCCCTGCTCCGTGAGCGCCAGCGCGGCGCCACAGCAGTCGGTCTTGTAGTTCCAGTCGACGGGCTCACAGCCGAGGGCCTCGGCGACCTCTTCCATGTGCGTGGGATACTCGGGGTCGTCGGCAAGCGTGACCTTCGGCGGCCGGGTGAGCAGGCAGCCGTAGTAGCAGGCGACCTTGAGGCCGGCGAACGGCCGCGTGACCTGGGCGGCAAGCTCCTCGAGTCCGACGGTGTCGTGGTACACGTCGATGAGGTTGCCGACGGTGACGCCGCCGTCGTAGGCGCGGCCGACCACGGCGCGCACGTCGGCCGCCGTCTGCTCGTCCTCGGCCACTTCGTGGGCGCCGGTCTTGAAGCGGCTGTAGCACGCCGCGCAGGGGACGGCCACGCCGTCGAGCTTCATGTCCTGCTCGACCTTGACGAGTTCGTTGACGGGCAGGGCCGTGGCGAGCAGCCGGTTGATCGAGTGCGCCGCCGTGTTGCCGCAGCACTCCCAGCCCGGGATCTCCTGGAGCGTGACGTCGAGCGCCCGGGCGGTGGCCCTGAAGCTGGCGTCGAACTCGCCGGAGGTGCCATGCAGGGAGCACCCGGGGTAGTAGGCGAGCGTCTTGCTCATGACGGGCCTCCCGCGCCGGCGTTCTCGCGGGCCTTGGTGATGCTCTCTGCCGTCTGGACCATGCGCTTCATGGCCTTTGTGTCGCCCCGCTTGAGCGTGGGGTTGACCTTGCCCTTGAGCAGCATCTTGGGGCCGAGCGTGAACCAGTTCTTCGCGCTGCTCGGCCGCTTGAGGACGTCGAGCGTGATGAGCTCGACCTCCCACATGCGGCCCCAGCGCACGAACGAGTCGTAGTTGAGCTTGAGCATGGCCGCCGACGGCGTGTCGGCCGGGATGCGGCCCTGCTTGCGGGCCATGATCTTGAGCTCGTCCATGATGGTCGCGATGTCGATGCCCTGCGGGCACCGGGTCGTGCAGGTCTCGCACCCGGTGCACAGCCAGATGAAGCGGTCGTCGAAGATCATGTCGTACTGCCCGAGCTGGACGGCGCGCATGATCATCGCCGGGTGCATGTCCGCAGTAGCGGGCCACGGGACACCCGGACGTGCACTTCTTGCACTGGTAGCAGAGATTGGCGTTCTCGTCGCAGCCGGCGGTGACTTGCCGGCTGAGCGAGGCGCTCGGTGTGCAGCTGGTGGTCATGCCGCGCCTCCTAGGCCACTGCCGGCCGCGGCATGAGGCCGGCCGCCTCGACGATCTCGGGCACGGCCTCTTCCCACTCGATGGCCATGATGTGCACTCCGGCCACGCCCTCGATCTCGGTGAACTCCTTGATCATCTCGACGGCGATCTGCTTGCCCTCGGCGTGCGACGGGGCGCCCTTCTCGACTCCGGCCATGCGGTCGACGATGTCCTGGGGCACGTCGATGCCGGGGACGAACTTCTGCATGTAGCGGGCGCCGCCGACACCCTTGAGCGGCGTGATGCCGGCGAGGATCTTGATCTCCTTGTGCAGGCCCATCGCGCGGACCTCTTCCATCCACTTCTTGAACTTGGGGACGTTGAAGATGCACTGGGTCTGGATGAAGTCGGCGCCGGCCTCGATCTTCTTCTTGAGGCGATGGGCACGGAACTCGAACGGGTCGGCGAACGGGTTCTCCGCGCAGCCGATGTAGAGCGGCGGCGCGACCGTCATCTCCTCGCCGCACTGGAACTTCTTCTCGTCGCGCATGTCCTTGTACATCTTGATCAGGTTGATGGCGTCGAGGTCGTGCACGCCCTTGGCCTGGGGGTGGTTGCCGAAGCTCAGGTGGTCGCCGGTGAGGCAGAGGACGTTCTTGAGGCCGAGCGTGGCAGCGCCGAGGATGTCGGCCTGCATCGCCAGGCGGTTACGGTCGCGGCAGGTCATCTGCATGATCGCCTCGACCCCGTTCTGCTGGGCCGTGTAGCCGGAGGCCATGGAGCAGACGCGGACGACGGCGGTCTGGTTGTCGGTGATGTTGACGGCGTCGACGTAGCCCTCGAGGATCTTGGCCTTCTTCTCGATGACGGTGACGTCGGCGCCCTTCGGCGGGCCGCACTCGCCGGTGACCGCGAACTTGCCCTCGCTGAGGATCTTCTCGAGGTTGCTGCCAGCTTTGTACTCAGTCGCGGTCATACCGGCTTCGCCTCCTCGCGCACCATCTTCCGCGGGCCGCCGGAACTGCTCTTGCTCCAGTCCTTCGGCGGCCGGTTCTCGAACATCAGCTCTTCGCGACCCTGCGCCTTGAGACGCTCCCAGATGAGGTGCCAGGCGCAGTCGATGTCTTCCTTCTCCGGCGTCGTGACCTCGCAGAGGCCGTCGTGCGAACCGCCGCAAGGGCCGTTCATGAGGCTCTTGCTGCAGCGCACGACGGGGCAGATGCCGCCGGTGAGGCCGATGCGGCACTCGCCGCAGGCGACGCAGCGCTCGAGCCACACGGCATGTTCTTGCGGCATGCCCAGCATGTTCGTGTTCACCGCCGGCATGACGAGCGCCGGCTCGAACTTCTCCGCCATGCTCTGGATGCCGATGCCGCAGGCCATGCTGACGACGACGTCGGCGGCAGCGACCTTGTCGGCGATCATGTCGAGGTACTCCCACTCGCACTGGCGGATCGCCGCAGTGTGCTCGACCTCGACGTCGCGGCCGTCCTGCTCGGCCTTGATGCGCAACTCGCTGGCGAGGATCTCGGCTTCTTTCTCACCGCCGGTGAGGCAGATCGCGACGCAGGTGTCGCAGCCGGCCACGAGGACCTTCTTCTTGTCGCCGACGAGTTCGATGATCTCGTCGAGGGGTTTGCGTTCGGCGGTGATCATTCTGCGTGTCCTTCCTCAACAGTGACCGCGGTGGACGGATCCGGTTCGTCGGGCATGGCGGCGCCGCCGAGCGACTCGCGGGCGGCGGCGTGCGCGTCCACGCCTTCTCGTTTGACGGGGTTGGGCCCGAGTTCCTTGATGCGCTGGGTGAACTCGGTGGCGACCTCGGCGAACTTGGCGCCCATCGCCGACGACATGTTGTACATCTCGACACGCTCGGGTTCGATGCCGAGCTCCTCGAGCAGGGTCTTGACGTGGTCGATGCGTTTGCGCGCCCACAGGTTGCCCTTGAGGTAGTGACACTCGCCCTCCATGCAGCCGGCGGCGTAGACGCCGTCGGCGCCGGCCTCGATGGCCTTGAGCAGGTGGATCACCTCGATCTTGCCGGTGCAGGGCAGCTTGATCATGCGGATGTTGCTCGGGTACTGCAGGCGCATGCTGCCGGCCAGGTCGGCGGCGGCGTAGGCGCAGTAGTGACAGGCGAACACGATGATCTCGGGCTCGAAGTTCGGATCGACGGGCTTCTTCGGCGCTTCGTCCACGGCTTCGCCGCCCTCGGCCACCGGGGTCTTCACGTCGGCGTCGGCCATGTCAGCTCACCTCCATGAAGAGCGCTTCTTCCTTGGCGAAGATCTGCGCGTCGGTGTAGTGATGCAGGGTGATCGCCTTGACCGGGCACTCGCTGACGCAGACGCCGCAGCCCTGGCAGGCGGCCGCCTCGATCTTGGCCTTCTTGGTCTCGAGGTCGATGATCGGCACCTCGTAGGGGCAGATGCGCACGCACGTGAGGCAGGCTGCGCATTTCTCCTCGTCGACCTCGGCGACGACGCCGCCGGCCTTGATCACCGGCTTGGCCAGGATCGACGCGGCGCGACCGGCCGCGGCGTAGGCCTGGCTGATCGTCTCCTCGAGGCTCTTCGGGTAGTGCGCCGAGCCGCAGAGGAAGATGCCCTCACTGGAGAAATCGACGGGGCGCAGCTTGACGTGCGCCTCGAGGTAGAAGCCGTCGGCCGTGAGCGGCACCTTGAGCAGCTTGCTGA
This sequence comes from uncultured Thermoleophilia bacterium, assembly GCA_963695395.1. GTDB lineage: Bacteria > Actinomycetota > Thermoleophilia > UBA2241 > UBA2241 > CAIXSE01. The sequence continues at coordinate 40,453 of CAVOGK010000012.1, forward strand.
GCTCCTCGCCGCCCGTCGAAGGTACGGCGGGCGTGGCGAGCACGAGCAGGTCGAGCGGCAGCTGGACGTCGCGGCCCAGGTACGGGTCGCGGGCGGCTACCATGACGCTGCCGTTGGCGCTCACCTGCGGCAGGCTCTCGTTGTCGTAGCGCGTGAAGATGACGCCGAGCTCACGCGCCCTCGTGTAGTACTCCTCGAGGAGACCGAAGGTGCGGATCTCCTTGAACCACACGTACACGGAGCGACTCGGATCCTGCTCCTTGAGCGCGATCGCGTTCTTGATGCTCTGCTGGCAACAGGTCCGCGAGCAGTAGGGCTTGTTCTCGTCGAGCGATCCGGCGCAGAGGATGAAGCCGACCGACTTCACGTCGGCCAGGCCCGCGTCGTCGTCCTTGAGCATCCGCTCGAGGTCCATGCCGGTGACGACCTTCTGGCCGCTGCCCAGGCTGTAGAGGTCGGGGCGCTCCTCGGTCGATCCCGTGGCGACCACGACGACGCCGTGGTCGACGGCGGAGCGCTTGCCGTCCTTCTCGATGATGGCGCTCGAGAAGTTGCCGATGAAGCCGTGGAAGTCGGCGAGCTCGGCCTCCAGGTGGATCTTGACGTTCGGGTTGTCGACGAGGCGCTGCTCGAGGCCCTTGACCAGCTCGGCTGGGTCGTTGCCCTTGATCGTGTGGCCGAGCTCGAGTGCGTGGCCGCCCAGCTTGGGCGACCGCTCCACGAGGTGGACCTCGTGGCCCATGTCGCCGAGGGCGAGGGCACTGGTCATGCCGGCGACGCCGCCGCCGACCACGACGGCGCTGTGGGTGAGCGGCACGTCGACCTTGAAGAGCGGCTCGAGCAGGCGCGCTCTGGCGACGCTCATCTGGACCAGTTCCTTGGCCTTCTGCGTGGCCTTCTCCGGCTCATCGGCGTGGACCCAGCTCGCCTGGTCGCGGATGTTGGCCATCTCGAAGAGGAACGGGTTGAGCCCGGCCTCTCGAAGGGTGTCCTGGAAGATAGGCTCGTGCGTGCGCGGCGTGCAGCTCGCGACCACGACCCGGTTGAGGTTGTGCTCCTCGATCTTCTCGCGGATGAGCGAGAGGCTGTCGCTCGAGCACGAGTAGAGCGTGTCGGTGGAGTACTCGACGCCGGGCAGTTCGCTGGCGTAGTCGGCGACGCTCTCGACGCCGATCACTCCGGCGATGTTGTTGCCGCAGTGGCAGACGAATACGCCGACGCGCGGCTCCTCGCCCGCCACGTTCTTCTCGGTGGGGTACTCCTTGTCGATGGTGAGCGTGCCGCGCGCGTCGGCAAGGCCGGTCATCACCTGCGCCGCGGCGGCCGAGGCCTGGGCGACGCTGTCGGGGATGTCCTTGGGCTCGCCGAACGGACCCGCCACGAAGACGCCCTTGCGGCTCGTCTCGAGCGGGTTGAACTCGTGCAGCTCGCAGAACCCGTGGCGGTTGAGCGCGACGCCGAGGTGGCCGGCCGCCTCCTGCGCCTTGCGCGCAGGCTCGAGTCCGGCCGAGAGCACCACCATGTCGTAGCGCGTCTCGTGCAGCTTGCCGCCCTCGTCCTCCCAGCTGATCATGAGGTCCTTGGTGAGCGGGTCCTCCTTGATATAGGAGGGGCGCGAGCGGATGAACTCGACGCCCTTGTCCAGGGCGCGCTGGTAGAAGGCGTCGAACCCCTTGCCCTGGGCGCGCATGTCCATCAGGAAGATGGTCGGCTCGCAGTCCGGCTCGTGGTCGATGGTCAGCATCGCCTGCTTGTTGGCGAACATGCAGCAGACGCTGGAACAGTACTCGTGCTCCTGATCGCGTGAGCCGACGCACTGGATGAAGGCGATCTTCTTCGGATGCGCCCCGTCACTGCGGCGTTGCACGGAGCCGATGGTCGGCCCGCTGGCGCTCAGCATGCGCTCGTACTCGAGCGCCGAGAGGACGTTCGGGTAGCGCTTGAAGCCGTACTCGCTGTTGGCGCCGGGGTCGTGGAGATCGAAGCCGGTCGCCATGACGACGGCGCCGACGTCCACGCTGAACTCCTCGTCGCGCTCGCCGTGGAGCAGAGCGCCGGGACCGCAGGCACGCACGCACTCCATGCACTCGGAGCAGATGGCACACTGGAGGCAGCGCTTGGCTTCCGCGATCGCTTGGTCTTCTGTGTAGCCCTTGCGCACCTCGACCCAGTTGCGGCGCCGTTCGGAGCCGGGCCACTCGGGCATGTGCACGCGCGGCTCCGGCGAGACCTTGGCCAGCGTCTCGTCGTCCGGCCGTGCTTCGTCGAGCGGGTCTGCCCACAGCGAGACGAGCTGCTCCCCGCGCAGGTGGTTGTGGATGCTCTCGGCGCCCTTGCGGCCTGCGGCGATCGCCTCGATGGCGGTCAGCGGGCCGGTGGGGGCGACGTCGCCGCCGGCGAACACGGCCGGGCGGCTGGTGGCCAACGTGTCGGCCTCGATCTTGACGGCGTTCCGCTCGATCGCTACATCGTCGAGGCCGTTGGCGAAGTCGTCGACGATCGCCTGGCCGATGGCGAAGATGACCGTCTCGCACGGGAGCTCGATGAAGTCGCCGTCGATCGGCTCGGGACGCCGGCGGCCCTGCTCGTCGGGCTCGCCGAGCCGCATACGCTGGAGCTTGATGCCGCTCACCTTGCCGCCGGTGCCGAGGATCTCGACCGGGGCGACGAGGTACTCGATCTTGACCTGCTCGTCGAGGCCCTCTTCGATCTCCTCGCGCGACGCCGGCATCTCGCCGCTGGTGCGCCGGTAGGCGATCGTGACCTCTGGGGCCTTGCCGGTCTCGGACGTGAGGCGCGAGGCGCCGCGTGCCGTGTCGAAAGCCACGTCGCCGCCGCCGATGACCACGACGCGGTCGCCGACCGGCATGGGCTTGCCGAGGTTGAGTTCGCGCAGGAACTCCACCGCCGTGAGGCAGCCGTCGAGGTCGTCGCCTTTCGCCGGCGCCGGAGCGCTGGCGTGCAGGCCGGGGGCCAGGAAGACGGCCTGGTAGTCGTCCGCCAGCAAGCCGTCGACGGTGAAGTCGACGCCGCAGCGCTGGTTGAGACGCAGGTCGACGCCGAGGGCGCAGATCTGGTCGATCTCGCGCTGCAGGACTTCCGGAGGCATACGGTGATCGGGAATACCGACGCGCAGCATCCCGCCGGCCACCGGCAACGCTTCGAAGACCGTCGTGGCGTACCCGTACTGGGCGAGGTCGCGGGCGCAGCTCAAGCCGGCCGGGCCGCCACCGATGATGGCGATCTTCTCGGGGAAGGTGACGGGCAGCTTCTCCGGCAGGTCGGCCGGGGCGCCGTGATCGCAGGCGAAGCGTTTGAGGCTGGCGATGGAGATGGCCTCGTCGACTGAACCGCGGGTACAGGCCGTCTCGCACGGGTGGGCACAGACGCGACCGCAGACCGACGGGAACGGGTTGGGCTCGGCGGCGACGCGGTAGGCGTCGGCGAAGCGGCCCTCGGCGATGAGCGCGATGTAGCCCTGGGCCGATGTCTCTACCGGGCAGTTGCTCTTGCAGGGGGCGTAGCCCTTCTTGTCCACCGCGTAGGTGTTCGGGATCGCTTGCGGGTACAGCTTGTAGATGGCCTTGCGCTCGCCGAGATCCTCGTTGTACTGGTCGGCGACGGTGACCGGGCAGGCCGGGACGCACTCGCCGCAACTGGTACACAGGTCGGGGTCGACGAAGCGGGCGTGGTGATAGACCGTGGCGCTGAAGTCGCCCGGCTCGCCCTCGAGGCCGGTGAGCTCGGAGTTGGTGACGATCTCGATGTTCAGATGGCGGCCGGCCTCGACCAGCTTGGGCGCCAGCGTGCACATCGAACAGTCGTTGGTGGGGAAGGTCTTGTCGAGCTGCGCCATGTGACCCCCGAGGGCCGGCGCCTTCTCGACGAGGTAGACCTTGTACCCCCCCTCGGCAAGGTCGAGCGAGCATTGGATGCCCGCGACGCCGCCGCCGACGACCAGCGCAGCACCGGTGGACTTGGGTGACGAACCCGACATACGCACTCCTTTGCGATACGCGGCATTCCCAGCAACAGTGGGGTGACCACAGACTCAACGGCCCACATGGGTGGAGCCAGTATAGCGGCCCGTTTGTGACTGCGTCCACACGGGCGGCACGCGTGCGCGGGGTCGCGTCACGGACCCGTGGCGGCGACGTGCGCGCGTGTATCATCCGTCCACGCCCCGGTTGCCTTCGGCTTGCCGTAGGATCGGGCCGACGCAGTGAAGGACAGACTTCGAGAGGAGGTCCCGGTGCAGGCCGATCTGGTGCTCACCAACGGGGTCGTGTACACGGTGGACGCGGCCAGGTCGCGCCACGAGGCGCTGGCCGTCAAGGACGGCCGGATCGCCGCGCTGGGAAGCGTGGCGGAGGCCGCCGAGTGGGCCGGTCCGCGCACGCGGATCGTGGACCTCGGCGGCCGCCTTGTGCTGCCCGGCTTCGTCGACGCCCACCTGCACCCGGCGATGTCCACCGGCGAGCTCTTCGAGGTGAAGCTCGGCGATTGCCAGTCCGTGGAGGAGTGTCTGGATCGTGTGGCGCGCTTCGCCGCGGAGCGGCCGGAGCTACCGGCCATCCGTGGGGGCGGCTGGTATCTCTCCAAGGTGCCGATGGCGGAGATGACGGCGGCCGCGCTCGACCGCATCGTCCCCGATCGGCCGGTCTGCCTGCATGACGACAACGTGCACGCGCAGTGGGTCAACAGCGAGATGCTGCGCCGCGCCGGGGTCGGCCGGGACGACCCCGGGTGGGACGGAGCCGTCGTCGAGCGCCTGCCGGACGGCTCGCCGAAGGGCCTCCTTCACGAAGCCTTCCCGTGGGTCGAGCGTGCGCTCCCCGAGTATTCGGTGGCGGACAGGACGGCCGGCTTCCTCTACTTCCAGCGGGAGATCGCGGCGCGCTACGGACTCACGCTCCTTCACGAGTCCGGCCTGCACGCCGGCGATTCCATGCTGGCCGCCTACGAGTCGATGGAGGACGCCGACGAGCTCACGGCGAGGTGCTGCCTCTCCGTGATGCTCGACCCCGACCTGCCGTCGGACGAGCAGGTGGAGGCGGCGGTGCAGGTCCGGGACCGCTTCACAGGCCCGCTCGTCCGCGCCGCCGCCGTCAAGCTCTTCGTCGACGGCGTGATCGAGACCCACACCGCGTACCTCGCCGAGCCCTACGCCGACCGCCCCGGGTTCCGCTGCGCGCCGATCTGGCCGGCCGAGCGGCTGGCGCGAGTCTCCGAGGCTGCTGCCGCGGCCGGCTTTCAGCTGCACTATCACGCGATCGGCGACGCAGCCGCATCGCTGGCGGTGGACGCTGTGGCGGCCGCCCGCGCGGCGGACGCTTCGCCGGCCCGCGACCTCATCACGCACCTGCAGCTGGTCGACCGGCGCGACTACGCGCGGATGGCGGAGCTCGGCGTGGTCGCCCTGATGCAGCCCTACTGGTTCGCCAAGGACGCCGCTGACGACCGGGACATCTACAGGCCGCTGCTCGGCGATGACCGCGCCGCGCACCAGTACCCCATGAAGGGCCTCATGGACGCCGGCGTGGTCGTCGCGGCCGCCAGCGACTACCCGGTCACGCCACCGCCGGACCCGCTGCTGGCCATCCAGCGCGGGGTGCTGCGGCGCGACCCCCTGGAACCCGAGACGAGCTCAGAGCTGTGGCCGGAAGAGGCCGTCGGCGTCGAGGAGATGATCGCCGCCTTCACGATCGCCGGGGCGCATGCGAACTTCCTGGAAGGGGAAACGGGATCGCTGGAGATGGGTAAATCGGCCGACCTCGTCGTCCTCAGAGAGAACCTGCTTGAGCTGCCGGCGGAGCTGATGCACGAGGCGGTCGTGGAGCTCACCGTCTTCCGCGGGACGCCGGTGTTCGCCACCGGCGCCTTCGCCGGCCTGGTGTGAGATGCAGCGCGCTCGAGGCGCGAGCGCCCATGCCCAGTGTCCACTCGCACATCGCACGCGCACCTCGTCCGCGAGGTGGCTCGCCGGCGTCGCTCGTCCACGGTGAGGTGATTGCCTTGCCAGTCCGGAGCCCAGTGCGTACGCTGCGGACGACGCGCCCACGGAGCGTGCTTCCAGCCGATGACGGAGGGGACCGGGCATGAACAGCGGACGGAACGGGATCGTCGTCCTGGCCGGAATGGCGGTGGCGCCGGCGACCGCCGTGCTGATCGTCCCGTCGGGGGCGGGCGCCCAGTTTCTTCATCGCCCGGCCGGACGGGTCCGGGCCACCTGATGCGCGCGCGCGACCTTGGCGTCGACATCGGCCTCGGCCGGCCCGGCGCACTCGATGCGATCACCGACGTGGCCGGCGTGCGTGTGGGGTGCGTCACGCTGATTGAGGGCGAGGCCGGTCCGCTGGTGGTGGGGGAGGGGCCGGTGCGCACCGGCGTGACGGCGATCGTCCCGCACGACGGCGAGATCGCCGTGGAGCCGCTGTTCGCCGGCTGCCACACCCTCAACGGTTGTGGCGACTTCACCGGTCTCGAGTGGATACGTGAGAGCGGTCTGCTCACGTCGCCGATCGCGCTGACCAATACGTACAGCCTCGGCGTCGTGCGCGACGCGCTCTGTCGTCGCGAGGTCGAGGCGCGCGCCGCCCTCGGCGCCGACAAGGAAGGCTGCTTCTTCAGCTTCCCCGCCGTGGCCGAGACCTGGGACGGCGGGCTCAACGACATCGGCGGGCAGCACGTACGCGGCGAGCACCTCTTCGAGGCGCTCGCCGCCGCGCAGACGGGGCCGGTGCCGGAGGGCGGCGTCGGCGGCGGTACCGGCATGGTCTGCCATGACTTCAAGGGCGGCACCGGCAGCGCGTCGCGGGTGGTCACGGTCGAAGGCGAGCGCTTCGTCCTCGGCGCGCTGGTGCAGGCCAACCACTCGTGGCGCGACGTGTTCTGCGTCAACGGCGCGCCGGTCGGTCTCGTCCTCGACGCGGGCGCCGTGCCCCTCGTGCAGCTCCCCGAGTGCCCGTCGCCCGCGGGGAGCGGCTCCATCATCGTCGTCCTGGCGACGGATGCCCCGTTGCTGCCTCATCAGTTGCAGTCGCTCGCACAGCGCGCCGGCCTGGGCATCGCAAGGCTGGGCGGCTACGGCGACCGCTACTCCGGCGACCTCTTCCTCGCGTTCAGCACGGCCAACCGGGGCATGGCCTCGCAGCACGAGGGTTCGCCGGCATCGCTCACGCATACGGCGGAGTGGATCACCCACCCGCACCTGGACGGCTTCTTCCAGGCTGCTGCGGAGGCCACCGCCGAGGCGATCCTGAACGCGATGCTCCAGGCAGAGACGATGAGCGGCCGCGACCGGGTGACCGCGTACGGGCTCGACGGCGAGCAACTGGTGGAGATCCTCGACCGCTTCGGCCGACGCACGTACCGGCCGGAGGGGCAGGCCCGCTGAGAGCGCCCCGGTCTCCGCTCCGGCGGTTGTCCGTGCTGGCCAATCTGTTCCTCCGGGTTGGACAGCGCGGGAGCGTCCGCACGCCTCGCGCGCGGGACTCATCTGATAACCTCTTGCGTCGCACCCCAGTCACATTGTCTACGCGAGCGTTCGCCGAAGGGTGGTCGATATCATGGGTGTGAAGGAACAGTACCGTGACTACGTGATGACCGGGTTCGTCAAGCGCGTCGAGCCGGTGGTCGCGGACCACGGCGACGGCGCCCTCCTCTACGACGCCGACGGCACCGAGTACATCGACTGCTTCGCCGGCATCAGCGTGACCAACGCCGGGCACCACAACCAGCAGATCCTGGACGCCGCCATCGCCCAGGCCAACAAGCTCGTGCACGCCTGCTCGTACGTCTACCACGTGGAGTCCGTCGGCGCGCTCGCCGAGAAGCTCGCCGAGATCACGCCGGGCGACCTGCAGAAGACCTTCTTCGGCAACGGCGGCGCCGAGGCCATCGAAGGCGCCTTCCGCCTCGCCAAGCGCTACAGCGGCAAGAACGAGTTCCTCGCCATCGAGTCGAGCTTCCACGGGCGCTCGTACGCGACCCTCTCGGTCACCGGCAACTCGGGCCGCAAGAAGGGCGGCGGCCCGTACATGCCCGGCGTCGCCTTCGTGCCCACGCCGTACTGCTATCGCTGCTTCGCCGAGACCACGCCGGACAAGTGCGACATGCTCTGCGCGCGTCGCGTCGGCGAGGTGGCCCGCCTGCACCTCTCGGGCAGCGTCTGCGCCTTCATCGCCGAGCCGGTGATGGGCGAGGGCGGCATCATCGTGCCGCCGGACGACTACTTCAAGCGCGTCAAGGAGATCCTCGACGAAGAGGGCATCCTCTTCATCGCCGACGAGGTCCAGAGTGGGTTCGGGCGCACCGGCAAGATGTTCGCCATCGACCACTACGGCGTCGAGCCCGACATCATGTGCATGGCCAAGGGCATCGCCGACGGCTTTCCGCTCTCGGCGTTCATCGCCAAGCCCGAGATCGCCGACGCCTTCCAGCTCGGCGACCACCTCAGCACCTTTGGCGGCAATCCTGTGAGTTGTGCCGCGGCGCTCGCCAACATCGAGTTCCTGATGGACGGCGTCGTCGCCGATTCGGCGCGCAAGGGCGCCGAACTCAAGGCGCGCTTCGAGGAACTGCAGCGCACGCAGCCGCTCATCGGCGACGTGCGCGGCAAGGGTCTCATGGTCGGCGTCGAGCTCATCGCCGACCCGCAGACCAAGGCCTACGGCACCGCCGCAGCCGGCTTCGTGCGCCAGTACTGCCTCGAACACAACGTGCTCATCGGCGTCGGCGGCAACTTCGGCAGCGTGCTGCGCATCCAGCCGCCGCTCGTCATCGACGACGCGCAGCTGGACACGGTGTTCGCGACCGTGGCCGACGGCATCGAGGCGTTCGCGAAGCAGTGACCGACTGAGCCGGGCCGAGAGGCCCGGCGCCGCGGCGACCGGGGGGACCGCCGCGCTCGTCGCGAGGGGCGGGAGGCCGCAGGGCCTCCCGCCCCTCGCGCGTTCCGCTCGCGGCGACTGCGGGTCGAGCCGCCCGCCCTTCCGGCGCCGCACGTGTCCAGGGCGGAGGCGTGCGGGCCGCGCGGCAAGGGTAGACCGGACGTACGGCGAACCATGTCGGGACGACCACGAGGGGGACACGCATGAGCTCGACTCAAGTACAGCCTCAGATGCAGGCGCAGCGCGACCGCGGAGGCGGCGGCCCGAACTACGTGAAGCTCATCGCGCCCGCCGTCGCGGTGATCGCCATCGTCATCCTCATCCTGCAGAACACCAAGGAGGACTGGCGCTTTCACTTCTTCTTCTGGTGGTTCTCCCTTTCCGCGTGGCTGATGCTGGTGCTGTTGCTCGTCGTGGGGCTCCTCGTCGGCATGCTGGTCAGCACGCTGATGGCCCGGCGCAGGAGGAAGGCTCGCCGCCACGCGTGAGGAGGCGGCCAGCGCGATCCTCATCGGGCTGCCGGCGGCTGACGATCGGGTCGTGAAGGCAGTGCCGTCCGCGCTCGAGGAGTACGACGAGGCTTGAGCGCGGACCGCACGGGTGCGGCTAGTCGTCCGCCGCCACCGGCGGCGTCCCATAGCCGCCGCCACCCGGCGTCTCGACGACGAGGACGTCGCCGGGAGCCATGACCGTCTCCGCGACCCCGGCGAGCTCGTCGACCGTCCCGTCCGCACGCTCGACCGCGTTGCGGCCGCGAGCGCCGGGGAGGCCGCCGGCGAGCCCGTAGGGCGGCACCCGGCGGCTGCTCGAGACGATCGCCGCGGTGAGCGGCTCGAGGAAGCGCAGGCGGCGCACCGCCCCGTCCCCGCCACGGTGCGCGCCCGCGCCACCGCTGCCGGTGCGCAGGCGGAACTCCTCCACGCGCACCGGATACCGCTGCTCCAGAACCTCGGGATCGGTGAGGCGCGAGTTGGTCATGTGCGTGTGCACGGCGCCGCAACCGTCCCAGGAGGGACCGGCCCCGGCGCCGCCGCAGAGCGTCTCGTAGTACTGATAGCGGTCGTCGCCGAAGGTCAGGTTGTTCATCGTCCCTTGACTGGCCGCGGCCGCGCCCAGGGCTCCCAGCAGCGCCGCCGTCACCGCCTGGGAGGTCTCGACGTTGCCGGCGGCCACGGCCGCGGGCCACACCGGTGCGAGCATGCTCCCCGCCGGGATCACGATATCGATGGGTTCGAGGCAGCCCGCGTTGAGCGGGATGTCGGCGTCGACGAGCGTGCGGAAGACGTAGAGCACCGCAGCCGTGGTGACCGCGGCGGGGGCGTTGAAGTTGTCGGCGCGCTGCGGTGACGTGCCCGTGAAGTCGACGGTCGCCCTCCGCGCCGCGCCGTCGACGGTGACCTGGACCACGATCGCACTCCCGTCGTCGAGCTCCTGTCGAAAGCGGAGCGGCGCGTCTGCCGCGCCCGTGACGCGGTCGAGGACGCGGCGCACGGCCTCGGCGGCGTTGTCCTGCACGTGGCGCATGTACGCGGAGACCAGCGGGAGGCCGAACTCGGACACCATGCGAGCCAACTCCGCGCCTCCCCGCGCGTTCGCGGCCACCTGGGCACGCAGGTCGGCGAGGTTCTGCCCGAGGTCGCGCACGGGGTGCGGGGCGGAGGTGAGCAGCTCCGCGACCTCCGCCTCACGAAGCCGGCCGTCCTTCACCAGTCGGAAGTCCTCGATCAGCACGCCTTCGTCGTCGATGGTCCTGCTGCCCGGCGGCATCGAGCCCGGCGTGACGCCGCCGACGTCGGCGTGATGCGCGCGCGAGGCGACGAAGAAGAGCGGGCGGTCGGGCGCCGGTGCGCCTGTCGGCTCGCCGCCGGGGAACACGGGAGTGACCACCGTCAGGTCGGGGAGATGGGTGCCGCCGGCGTAGGGCGAGTTGAGCAGCCAGGCGTCGCCTGGGTGCAGTTCGCCGCGGTGCCGCTCGAGGACGGCCTGCACCGAGGCGCCCATGGATCCCAGGTGGACGGGGAGATGCGGGGCGTTGGCCACGAGGCCGCCGTCGGCGTCGAACACGGCGCAGCTGAAGTCCAGGCGCTCCTTGATGTTCACGGAAGAGGCGGTGTTGGCGAGGGTCGCGCCCATCTGCTCTGCGATGGACATGAAGAGGCTGTTGAAGACCTCCAGGAGCAGCGGCGAGACGTGTTCCGGGTCGGCCGAGGGGCGGACCGGCGGCGAGAGGCGGCGCAGCAGCAGCTCGCCGCCGGGCAGCAGCTCGCCCGACCAGCCCGGTTCCACCACGGTCGTGCCGGTCGCGTCGCAGACGATCGCCGGTCCGTCGACCATGGCCGCCGGCGGCAGGTCGTCACGGGCGTACACGGGGGCGTCGTGCCACCGGCCGCCGGTGAACACACGCGCGCGTTCGCGCGCCGCCGGGCGCGATGCTCCTGACGGCCCGGCGTCCGCCCGGCGGGTCGCCGTGCGCGCGGCGCTCGCCTGAAGCTCGTCGGCGGGGTCGTCCTCCTGGAACCCGCCGCCGGCTGCGATCGCCTCCACTGCCACGGCCTCGAGTGTCAGCCCGCGGCCCGGCATCAGGAAACCGTATCTGCTGCGGTGGAGCTCGAGAAACGCGGCGGCCATCTCGTCCGGAGCGGCCCACCGTACCGGCAGCGAGACGTCGGTGCCCGCGTACTTGACGTGCGCGCGGCGCTCGAGGCGCGTCTCCACCGGCGGCAGGCCCTGGCGCTCCAGTTCGGCGACGGCCGCCGCCTCCAGCTCCGCCAGGGCGGCGGCCGTCCCCGGCGCGTCCGCCTCGTCCAGCGGGGCCTCGACGCTGCGCTCGCGCAGCGCGCGCACGTCGGCGAGGCCCATGCCGTACGCGCTGAGCACGCCGGCCAGGGGGTGCAGCAGCACGCGGGTGATACCGAGCGCGTCGGCGACGAGGCAGGCGTGCTGGCCGGCGGCGCCGCCGAAACAGCAGAGGACGTGGTCGGTGACGTCGTGCCCGCGCTGCGTCGAGATCCGCTTGATGGCGCGGGCCATGGCCCCGCAGGCGACGCGGACGAAGTCGTCAGCGAGCTGTTCCGGCGCCGGCGGGTCGACGCCGGCGGCGCGCATGCTCGCGGCCACGCCCGCGAGCGCGAGGTGCGCCGCGTCTTCGTCGATGGGGCCGCAGCCGTCCGCGCCGAAGACCCGCGGGAAGAACGACGGCCGCAGCTTGCCGGTGACGAGGTTGCAGTCGGTCACGGCCAGGGGGCCGCCCTTGCCGTAGCACGCCGGGCCGGGGTCCGCACCGGCGCTTCGCGGCCCGACCCGATAGCGGCCGCCCTCGAATGCGCAGACGGACCCGCCTCCGGCGGCGACCGTGTGCACACGCAACATGGGCGCCCGCAGCCGCACGCCGCCGACGACGCTCTCGTAGCTGCGCTCGAGCTCGCCGGCGAAGTGCGAGACGTCGGTCGACGTGCCGCCCATGTCGAAGCCGATCACTCTCTCGAAGCCCGCCCGGCGGCTGACGGCGACGGCGCCGACGACTCCGCCGGCGGGACCGGAGAGGATGGCGTCCTTGCCGCGGAAGAGCCGGGCGCCGGTGAGGCCGCCGTGAGACTGCATGAAGCTGAGCCGCACGTCGCCCAGCTGCGCCGCGACCTCGTCCACGTAGCGGCGCAGAATGGGGGAGAGGTAGGCGTCGACCACGGCCGTCTCGCCGCGGCCGACGAGCTTGATGAGCGGGCTCGTCTCGTGCGAGACGGAGACCTGCGAGAAGCCGGCGGCACGCGCCAGTTCCGCCACGCGCCGCTCGTGCTTCGGGTGTGCGTAGCCGTGGACGAAGGCGATGGCGACAGCGTCGAAACCGGCGCGGCGGGCCTCCTCGAGCCCGCGCCGCGTACCCTCCTCGTCGAGGTTGCGCACCACGGCGCCGTCGGCGCCCACGCGCTCGTCCACCTCGAGTACGCGTGCGTACGCCGGCTCCGGCAGCCGGATGTCGAGCGCGAAGATGTCGGGCCGATCCTGGTAGCCGATGCGCAGCGCGTCGCCGAACCCGCGTGTGGTCACATACAGCGTCGGCGACCCGGCTCGCTCGAGGAGCGCGTTGGTCGCCACGGTCGTGCCCATGCGTACGTCGGCGACGAGCTCTGTGGGGACCGGCTCGTCACTGTGCAGTCCCAGCAGCTCGCGCACGCCCGCCACGGCGGCGTCCTCGTAGCGCGCAGGGTCTTCGGAGAGGAGCTTGCGCGTGAGCAGGCCGCCGCCCGGCGGCCGCGCGACCACGTCTGTGAACGTGCCGCCGCGGTCGATCCAGAAGCGCCAGCCCTCAGCCACGCTGCTCCCCGGCGATGCCGACCTCGTTCATGCCCGGGAGGCTACCACGCACGGCTCGCCGGTATACTCGCTTCGTGAGCGCATCGTCACCCCAGAAGCGGCTGCGTGAGGCGGCGGACCTGCTGGACGACTTCTACGGCCGCCCCGTGCTCTCGCCGCGCTACCCGCCGGTGGACGAACTGGTCTTCACCGTGCTGTCGCAGAACACCGCCGACGTGAACACGGAGCGGACGTTCGCGTCGCTCAAGGCACGGTTCCCGGAGTGGACCGCAGCCCGCGATGCGTCATCCGAGGAGATCGAGGAGGCAATCGCCCTGGGCGGCCTCGCGCACACCAAGGCGCCGCGCATCAAGCGCATCCTCGAGGCGATCAGCGGGCGGACCGGCGCGCCCGATCTGCGTGAGCTCGACGACATGACGGACGAAGCGGCGCAGGCCTACCTCGTGGCGCTGCCCGGAGTCGGGCCCAAGACGGCTGCCTGCGTGCTGCTCTTCGCGCTCGAGCGGCCGGTGATGCCCGTCGACACGCACGTGCATCGGGTGGCGAGGCGGCTCGGGATCATCGGGGAGAAGGTGACCGCCGACCAGGCGCACCCGCTGCTCACCGAGCTCGCGGGGCCGGACGACGCCGCCCAGGTGTACGCCGTGCACGTGGACTTCGTGCGGCACGGCCGCCGCATCTGCCACGCCCGGCGCCCAGCGTGCGGGGAGTGCCCGCTGGCGGCGATGTGCCCGTCGGCCGGGATCGCCTGACGGCGCCCGGCCTCGTCGCGGCGCCCGGCCTACTGGCGTCAGTCCGCGGCGGCCGCCTTCGCCACCGCGCCGCGCTCTTCCGCCGCCGCCCGGGCCGCGGCCTTCGCGCACAGGTTCCCCGGGTCCTCTGCCGTCCCCAGCCAGCGATCCAAGACGCGGCTCTTCCAGACGAGCAGGCAGAGCTGGCTCCAGACGAAGGCGAGGAGCAGGAGAACCAGGTACTGCCACACCGGCAGCTCGGTGAGCTCGAAGAGCGTCCGGCCGAGCGGCACAGCGAGGACGGCCGCCATGCAGACGAAGAGGAAGCCCACGACGGCGACGATGCGCCGGTCGTTGCGTACCACGGCGGCGCCGCCGGCCCACCACGTCGACGGCGGCGCGATCAGCAGGATGAGGAAGATCGCCGCGAAGCAGGCGAAGATGGTGAGCGCCGTCATCGCCGGCGGATACGCCGACTCGATGAGCTGACGGCTGCCGGCCCCAGGATGCGCCGCGAGGTAGCTGTTCTTCGCCGGGATCGCCCAGGCCAGGTAGATGCCGGTGGCGATCGCCGTCATCAGGACGGTCGTCGGCAGCACGAAGCGGGCCAGCAGCTTGAAGAGTCCTACCTTCGGCGCCGGTCCCGGCTGCGCCCAGAGCGCGAAGGCGATCGCCGGGACGGTGGCGCCGAAGAACGACAGCAGGGCCGACTGGCGCGGCGCGAACGGGAAGCCGCCCAGCCCCGTCACGATGGCGATCATGAGCGCTTTGAAGAAGATGCGCACCATGAAGATGCGCAGGATGTCGTTCATCCCGTTGATGATGCGCTGGCCTTCGCGGAAGGCGAAGGGGAGCGGCTGGAACGTGTCCTTCATGAGGATGAGATCGCCCACGCTGCGGGCGGCCTGGCTGCCCCCCTGCATCGCCACGGCGACGTTGGCCTGCTTGAGGGCGATCACGTCGTTGACGCCGTCGCCGATCATCGCCACGTAGCGTCCGCGCTCGCGCAGCGCCTCGACAAGGTCCTGTTTCTGCTCGGGCGTGACGCGGCCGAAGATCCCGGCCTCGTCGGCAGCGGCGCCGAACTCCTGCGCCGACATCTCCGCGAGGTCCGCACCCGAGACGGCGACCAGCTCGCGCGTGGGCGGCGCGGCCGGCTCGTCCGGCGTGGGACCGCCTTCATCGTCGCAGGCGCGCAGCAGCGACTCGCAGTAGGCATCCACGCCCTGGCGCCGCTGCAGAGACTGCACGCCCGCCTGCGTGGCGAGCGCCACCACCGTCTTCGGGTTGTCGCCGGAGATGATCTTGACGTCGATACCGGTCTCGGAGAACCCTTCGAGCGTCTGCTGCACGCCAGGCCGGAGCTCGTCGCTCAAGGCGATGAGCGCGAGCGCCTCGAGCTCGGCGGGGAGGCTGGGCGGGGCGTCGGGCTCGCCGAAGGCGAGCGGCTCGGCCCGCCCGGCGAAGAGCACGACGCGCAGGCCGCGTGCGGCCCACTCGTCGGCGCGCCCTCGCCAGTCGGCGCCGGCGTGGATCGCCGGCGCCAGTATCTCGGGCGCGCCGAGCACGTAGGTGCCGCGCGCCTCGCCGTCCGCGAAGGCGAGGCCGCTCCACTTGCGGTCCGACGAGAAGAACGCCTCGTGCGCGGCCGGCTCTCGCGTGGCGGGCAAGGCGGTGCGCAGCGCCTCGATCGTCCGGTTGGCGTCGGTCGTGCTGGCGGCGAAGGCGCCGAGCAGGTGCGCCGCGCGTGCGTCGTCGGCGCCGAGCGGGGCCAGCTCCTCGAAGGTAATGACGCCTGAGGTCAGCGTCCCCGTCTTGTCGGTGCAGAGGACGTCGACGTTGCTCAGGCTCTCGACCGCGTTGAACTGCTGCACGAGCACGTCCTTGCCGAGCAGGCGCACCGCGCCGAGGGCGTAGGTGAGGGCGATGCTGAGCACGAGCCCATTGGGGATGAGGGCCAGGATCACCGTGGACATCCGGACGCTCTCCACGAACGGCACGCCGCCGGCCACGTTGCGGATCCACACGAGGGCCTCGAAGACGATGACGACGATGAGAAGCACGCGGACGATCTGCACGACCTGGCGCTGAAGCGGCGTCAGCTCGCGTTTGAAGACCTTCGCCTTGGCCGTGAGCTGGTTGGCGTAGCTGTCGAGGCCCACGCGGGCGGCTTCGTAGTAGCCGCCGCCGGTCATGCAGAAGCTGCCCGACATGAGCTCGTCCCCGGGGTGTTTGGTGACGAGGTCCGACTCGCCGGTGAGCAGCGACTCGTCGACCTCCATGCGTCCTTCGCCGACCATCGGGCCGTCCACGACGACCTGGTCGCCCGGTTGTACGCGCAGGAGGTCACCGAGCACGACCAGTGCGGGGTCGATCTCGTGGATGTCCGCGTCTCGCACCACGTCGGCCTTGGGGCGCAGCAGGATCGCCATCTTGTCCATGACGCGTTTGGCGCGGATCTCCTGGAACAGGCTGATCAGGGTGTTGGCGCCGATCACGAACACGACCGCGAAGGCGTCCAGCGGCTTGCCGAGGATGAGCAGGAGGATGCCGAGGAAGTAGAAGAGGTCGTTGATGAAGTTGAAGACGTTGTCGCGGACGATGCGGCCGTAGGTGCGGCCGGCGCGGATCTCGACGTCGTTGCCCTGGCCGGCGGCACGCCGGCGGTCGGCTTCAGCTTCGGTCAGGCCGCGAAGCCCGGGAGGGAGGTTGTCGGCGGGGGTGGCCATCGTGCACGCACGCTATCAGCGCTACGGTGCACATTCCAACGACCCCTGGACTTGCGCGACCGACTCTTCGTCCTTATTGTAGTGTGAAATGGTCAAATTTATCTGATTCATCAGGAATAGGAGGCGGCGCGTGTCCGGCAAGTCCAGTAAACGGCGCAGGGTCCAGAAGAGCACAGTGGCTCAGTCCAAAGCGACGGTCCGCGAGGACAAGCGCGCCCAGTTCGAGCAGCCGCGCAAGCGCACGACCATGCATCTCGTTCTCGCCGGGCTCGCACTGGCGGTGGTCGTGGCCGTCGCGGCGGTCGTTCTCATCAGCCGCGACGGGGGAGCGGCGGCCGCACCCGCCGCGCCGGTGGCCGCGTCGGGCGCCGACGTCACCATCCCCGTGGCGGATATCTCCGGCGGACAGGCTCACTTCTACAGCTACGACGCCGGCGGCACCGAGGTGAAGTACTTCGTCATGCAGAGCAAGGACGGCGAGTATCGCGCCGCCTTCGACGCCTGTGACGTCTGCTATCCGAACAAGAAGGGCTACACCCAGGACGGCGACCAGATGGTCTGCAACAATTGCGGCCAGCGCTTCGACTCCAACAAGATCAACGAGCTCAAGGGCGGCTGCAACCCGTCGCCGATCGAGCGCACGGTGAAGGGTCAGGAGCTGGTCCTCAAGACCGCCGACCTGCAGGCCGGCGTCCAGTACTTCCAGTGATCCCGGTCCAGGACCGCTGAGCCGGGCCGTTGAGACTCCGCAGCGTCGCATTCGGCAACCTGCGGCGCCGGTCGTCGCGCGCCGCGTTCCTCGTCGCGGGGTTGCTCATCGGCATCGCCACGGTGGTCACGCTGCTCACGCTGAGCGGCGCGCTCACCGTGCAGGCCCAGAACCAGCTTGAGACGTACGGCGCCAACATCGTCGTGGCGCCGCGCACCGACGACCTCTCGCTCACCTACGGCGGCGTCGCCCTCGGCGGCGTGAGGCTGCAGGCGCGCGACCTGCGTGAAGCGGACCTGGCGCGCATCGAGAGCATCCCCAACCGCGGCAACGTGGCCATCGTCGCGCCCGAGCTGCTCGGCGCCGTCGAGGTGCAGGGCAGGCAGGCGCTGCTGCTCGGCGTGCGCCTCGGGGACGAGTTCCGGCTCAAGCGCTGGTGGAAGGTGGTGGGCCGGCCGCCGTCGGCCGGCGACGAGCTCGTCGCCGGCTCTTCGGCGGCCCGCCGCTTCGACCTCGCGGCCGGTGACCGGGTGACCCTGGACGACCGCGAGTTCACCGTCACCGGCGTCCTCGAGCCGACAGGCTCCCAGGACGATGACCTGCTCATCACCGAGCTGGGCGCCGCGCAGGCGCTGCTGGGCAAGCCCGGGCGTGTGACGCTCGTCCAGGTGGCGGCGCTGTGCAGCGACTGCCCCGTCGAGGAGATCGCCGCCCAGCTCGGCTCCGTGCTGCCGGGTACCGAGGTGACGGCGATGCAGCAGGTGACTCGCAATCGCATGCACGCCCTCGACGTCTTCCGCACCTTCAGCTACGTGGTCGCCGGCGTGATCATCGCCATCGAGGCCCTGGTCGTCTTCGTGACGATGATGGGCTCGGTCAACGCGCGGACGCGCGAGATCGGCATCTTCCGCGCCCTCGGCTTCCGGCGCTCCCACGTCACCGGCCTGATCCTCATCGAGGCCGGGATCGCGAGCGCTCTCGCGGGCGTCCTCGGCTACTTCGCCGGCATGGCGCTGAGCTACGCTCTGCTTCCCTTCTTCGCCGAGGGCGTGGGCGTGGGCATCTCGTGGACGCCGGCGTTGGCGGCGGGCGCCGTTCTGCTCGCGTTGCTGATCGGCTCGCTGGGATCGCTCTACCCGGCGCTCCACGCCAGCCGCCTGGACCCGACCGTGGCCCTCAGGGCCATTTGAGCGAGAGCCTCGCATGACGTTGCGCACCATCGCCTTCTCGAACCTCCGCCGCCGCAAGGCCCGGGCGGCGTTCCTCATCGCCGGGTTGCTGATCGGCGTCGGCACGGTGGTCGCCCTGCTCTCGCTCACGCGGTCGATGACTGGTGAGGCCAAGGCCAACATGGAGAGCTTCGGCGCCAACGTGGTGATCACGCCGCGCAGCGAGGACGTGGCGCTGAGCTACGGCGGCGTCACCGTCGGTGGCGTGTCGGTGGGCGGACGCGGCCTGGGCGAGGCGGACCTCGAGCGAGTGCGAGCGATCCCAGCGCGGTCGAGCATCGCCGTCGTCGCGCCGGAGCTCGTCGGCGCGGTGCAGGTCAAGGGTCACCGCGCCCTGCTGATGGGCGTCGACCCGGCCGCCCAGTTCGAGCTCAAGCGCTGGTGGTCGGTCGACCCCGGGAGGCCGCCGCGGAACGGCCACGAACTCGTGGCCGGTGCTGCGGCGGCCCGCGTGCTCGGCCTGCGGATGGGCGACTACGTGCGCATCCGCGGCAAGCGCTTCACCCTCACGGGGATCCTGCGGCCGACGGGCTCCCAGGACGATGACCTCCTGGTCGCCGACCTGCCCGCCGTGCAACGACTGCTCGGTCGCCCGGGCGAGCTCACGCTGATCGAGGTCGCGGCGCGCTACTCAGGGGCGCCGGTGGACGAGGTCGTACGCCAGCTCTCCGACGCTCTCCCGAAGGCCCAGGTGTCGACGGTGCAGGAAGCGGTGCAGAGTCGGCTCAACGCCGTGAGCGAGTTCGGTGGCTTCAGCCTTGCGATCGTCGGCGTCGTGGTCGGCATCGAGGTCCTCGTCGTCTTCGTGACGATGATGGGGTCCGTGAGCGAACGTACCCAGGAGATCGGGGTGTTCCGCGCCATCGGCTTCCGGCGCGTCCACATCACTCGCCTCGTGCTGATCGAGGCGGTCACCGCCGGCGTCGCCGCCGGTGTTCTCGGCTACCTCGCCGGCATGGCGGTGACCTACGCGGTGCTGCCGTTCCTCGCCTCCGGCGCCGCGGTGGCCTGGGCGCCCCTGCTCGGCGTCGGCCTCGGTCGCCGCAGCCGCGCTCATTGCGGCCCTCGCCGCCCTCTATCCGGCGCTGCGCGCCGGCAAGCTAGACCCCACCGAGGCACTGCGCGCGCTGTGAGCGCAGGCATCCGTTTCAGGAGACAGGGTATGACTGCTGCAATCATGGAGACGAACGAGATCGACCAAGTCACGCGGGGGCTCACTGCCGGCGCGGACGACGACAGGGCCGCGCGGTTCATCCAGGTGCGCGGCCTCGAGAAGACCTTTGCCGGCGACGGCGCTCCCGTGCACGCCCTCCGCGGCCTCGACCTCACGGTCCCGGAGGGTTCCTTCCTCGGCGTCATGGGCCAGTCGGGCTCGGGCAAGAGCACCTTCCTGGCCATGCTCGGCGGACTCAGCCACCCTACGGCTGGGCGCATCTCCGTGGACGGCATCGACCTCTACGCGCTTCCCGGCGAGCGGCTCGCCGACTTCCGCCGCGAGTACCTCGGGTTCGTCTTCCAGTCCTTCAACCTCGTTCCCTACCTGACCGCACTTGAGAACGTGACGCTGCCGCTGGCAGTGAAGCGCATGCCCTCCGCGGCAAAGCGTGCGCGGGCGCTCGAGGTGCTCGAGCGGGTCGGGCTCGCCGACCGCGGCGGGCACCTGCCGGGCAAGCTCTCGGGCGGTGAGCAGGAGCGCGTGGCCATCGCCCGCGCCCTCGTCAACGAGCCGCCGCTCATCCTCGCGGATGAACCCACCGGCGCGCTCGACAGCGAGACGACTGTCGAGGTCATGGATCTCTTCGCAGAGCTCCATCGCGAGGGCAACACGATCGTGATGGTCACGCACAACCCCGAGATCCAGCGGTACTTCGACCGCACCATCGTGCTGCGGGACGGCCGGCTCGACTGCGAGCTGCCGGCCTGCGCCCCGGACATGCCTGTCTGACGGGAGATCCGGTCGGCGCGAGTCGCGTGGGTTGCTGCGCTCGCAATCGGGAACAGACCGCCCATGAGCGCGCAACGCATCATCCGCACCTACCTCGGCATCGGTGCGTCCACCACGCTTGCGCAATCGCTGATCTGGGGCGTCAACACGCTCTTCCTGCTCTCCGTCGGCCTCGACATCTTCCAGGTGATGCTGGTCAACGCGGCGTACACGGTGACGCAGGTGATCTTCGAGGTGCCGACCGGCGTGGTCGCGGACACGGTCGGCCGCCGGGCCTCCTACCTGCTTGCGGTCGGCATCATCCTCCTGTCGACGCTGCTCTACGTGGGCTTCGGACTGGCAGGCTACGGGGTCCTGCCGTTCGCCGCCGCCTCGGCGCTGCTGGGATTCGGCTACACGTTCTACACGGGCGCCGTCGACGCCTGGATGGTCGACGCCCTGCATTCGGTCGGCTACGAGGGCAAGCTGGAGCCCATCTTCGCCCGCTACGGCATCACCTTCGGTGTCTTCATGCTGATCGGCACCACGATGGGCGGCTTCCTCGGGCAGCTCGACCTCTGGGTGCCGTACGTCGTGCGCGCCCTGGTGCTGATCCCGGCGTTCCTCATCGGCGTCTTCCTGATGCGCGATCTCGGGTTCAAGGGTCGCCCCCTGACGCTGGGCAGCTTCGGTCACGAGACGCGCAGCATCGCGACGGCGGGCGTCACGTTCGGCTGGAACGACCGCGTGGTCCGCTTCATCATGTTGGCGACGCTCGTGCAGGGCGTCTTCTTCATGTACGGGTTCTACTCGTGGCAGAAGTACTTCCTCGACCTGCTCGGCCGGGACCTCGTCTGGGTGACGGGCGTGATCGCGGCGCTGGTCGGCCTCACGCAGATCCTCGGCAACGCCCTGGTCGGGAGGATCGTCGCCCGCGTCTCCGATCGCGGCCTCATCCTGATGGTCTGCACCGGCATATCGACGGTCGCCATCGTCGGCGCCGCGCTCGTGCAGCAGTTCTGGGTCGCCGTGCCGCTCTATCTCATCTCGGCGGTTTCCTTCGGGGTCTCGATGCCGGTCAAGCAGGGGTGGCTGAACTCCCGAATCCCCTCGGAGCAGCGTGCGACCATCATCTCACTGGACGCGCTGTTCGGCGACGCCGGCTCGACCGTCGGCCAGGTCGGCCTCGGCTGGCTCTCGCAGACGGTGTCGATCCCGTTCGCCTGGCTGATCGGCGGTCTGGCGCAGGTCGTCGGCGTCCCCCTGCTGGGGGCGGCGCGGCGGGCGGAACGGGCAGAGCCCGTGGCGGCGCCGGCGGGCACGCCGGGCTTCCAGGTGGAGTCCGCGGGCTGCCTCGGCCCGGAGCCGGCCGTCGCCTGCGACTGGCCCGTCGAGCCCGGCGCCCCCGAGGCCTAGTTCTCCCGTCGCCGCCGCTTGTCGGCGATCAGCGCGTGGGTCGGCGTCACCTCGAGCACACCGACGAGGCCGCCGACGAGGATCGTCGATCCGACGTCGGTGGGCAGGGCGATCCAGGGGTGCTCGTACCGGCGGAAGTGCTCGAGCCAGGACGACGGCTGGGCGTCGAGGCCATTGGGATCAGCACCGTGACGACGACCAGGGGCATGTGAGGCCAGACGAGGCTTGCGGAGCGTTTCAGGCGCGGCCAGACGCGGAGATGCTCGATCACCGGACCGGCGACGGCGAAGAGCACCACGAGCACGAGACCGGGGACCAGGAACGCCAGAAGGCCACCACGACCAGCGCGGTGGAGACCAGGCTGGCGAGCAGCAGCCGCCAGGTCGCGCAGGCGCCTCAGGGTCTCACTGAGGGAGAGGTCCTCCCTCGGCGCACTGGTCGACGGCGACGATGCGGTCGACGACGCCGGCGGGAAGACGCTTGCGGTGGCGCCGCCCGGCCACGCTGACGGGACGCCACCTCGGCCGGGCGGCGCGCGACTCGGCCGTGATACAGTCCCGGCCATGACCGTGGTCGCGGGACTGCCCGAGGGCTCCGCCGGCGCCGCGCCGGCAGCCCCGCCGGTGCCCGCGCTCGCCGACGTCTCGTCAGACGAGAGACGGCGCAACTGGCTCGTGGCCGCCGTCGCCCGTGGCTTCGCCCTGTTCGTCGGCGCCTTCACGCTCGTCAACGTGGTCGGTCTCTGGCGCCACGGCACCGACTTCAACATCTGGTGGGTGGCGGTCCCCGTCGTCGGGCGGACCGCCGTCGTCGTGCTGTATGTGGTCGTCGGGGCGGCGCTCCTCGGCTACGCCGCGGCGCCGCGGATGCGCTCCTGGCGCCGCTGGCCGACCGTGAGTCTGGTGCTGGCCTTCGCCGCCGCGACGGCGTGGAACGGCGTCGACTTCTACCTCACCTGGCGTTCCGGCGACATCATCCCCGGCGTGCCGGTCCCGCTGTCGTTCGTGCTGTGCGCGGTGCTGGTCTTCGTCGGCTGGGCTGCGCTCCGCTCGCCGGCGCCGCGGCGCCGGCGCCTGGCCGCGGCCGCGGTCCTCGTTGCCGTCGCTTGCGTCTGCGTGCTGTTGTTCCCGGTCGCGCAGGTGTTCTTCTTCGGCACGACCGACTACCGGCGAGCTGCGGACGTGGTCGTCGTCTTCGGCGCCCAGGTGCACGCGGACGGCCGAGCCTCGACCTCGCTGCGCGACCGGATGGACACGGGAGTGCAGCTCTACAAGGACGGCGCCGTCGAGTACGTCATCGTCTCGGGAGGCGTGGGGGAGAGCGGCTACAACGAGGCCCTGGTGATGCGC
The DNA here is from genome assembly GCA_963695395.1 of uncultured Thermoleophilia bacterium. Lineage (GTDB taxonomy): Bacteria > Actinomycetota > Thermoleophilia > UBA2241 > UBA2241 > CAIXSE01. Next base: position 63,742 of record CAVOGK010000012.1, read on the forward strand.
GACATGGCGGTCGAGGCGGGCGTGCCTGAGGAGGCTGTCATCATCGACTCCAACGGGGTGAGCACCAACGCCACGGTCGCGGATACGGTTCCCTTCTTCGGCGAGGACGGCCGTCGCCGCATCCTGGCCGTGAGCCAGTACTACCACCTGCCGCGGATCAAGCTCGCGTACCAGCGCGCGGGATGGAACGTGCTGACGGTGCCCGCCGGCACCTCCACGCCGATCCCGCAGACCCCGACCTTCGTCGCCCGCGAGATCCCTGCGTTCTGGGTGTACTACGCGCGGGCCGTGTTCAACTAGTCCAGCTCCCACGTCGCGGAGCGCGGCCGCGAGCCCTCCACCGGCGTGCACACGAAGAGGCGCTGAGCGGCTGAGCCGACGGAGAAGGCGAGTGTGGTGCGCAGCGGCTCCCCGGGCGGCAGGATCGCTCCCAGCAGGGCGTCGTCGCCGAGCTGCGCCGCCGTGATCGTGTCGTCCTCGGCGATGAGCAGGAACGAGTCCGATCTCTTGAACGGCGATTTGACGGCAGCCGTGCCCTCGGGCCCCTCTGCCGTGACCGTCAACTCGAGTGTGACGAGTCGCTCGCCGGCCTCGGCGCTCACGCCGTCCGGGGCGTCACCCGGGTCCGAGTAGGCGGCCGCGGTCACGCCGACCACGGCGCCCTCGGGCGTCATGAAGCGGACGGTCTCGCCCAGGTTCACGAGCGGCGGCAGGCTCGACACGGGCTCGGGTGAGTCTGTTGCCGGCGCGGTCGCCGCCGCTACCGGTTCCTGCGACCGGTCGGCGTCGCCTTGAGTCCCGCCGCCGCAAGCGGCCGGCACGAGACCAGCTGCCAGCAGGAGACCGGCGGCGAGAACGACGAGATGGAGATGGCGACGGTGTGTGCGGCGTTGCACGCGGTACCTCTCGAGTCGAGGGCTCGCCCGATTGTAGCGCGACATCGCCATGCCTTCACGGCGAAGGGCCGGAGCGCCTCCCGGCGTCCCGGCCCTTCAGACCGCGTGTTCAGCTGGTAGCCGCTGCCTGGTCTAGCGGCCGCAGGTCCTCCAGCGAGCGGGGCTCCGACGACGCAGCGCTCGCTAACGCAGGAGGCAGCCGTTGGCCTGGAGATTCTCCTGCCACTCGGCTTCACTGGGCTCGCCGCACTTGCGCAGGAGCTTCTCCCACTCCTTGTCCACCCAGGCCTCGAGGTTGAGGAGCGTCTCCTCGTTGCCGGGCTTGAAGAGGTGGGCGAAGCGGCCCTGCCGCTTGAGCCACGGGATGAGCGGCAGCTTGTGGTTGGGGCGGTAGGTCAGGCGGTACTCGCCGTCGACCACCTCGAACAGCGGCCAGTAGCAGGTCTCCACGGCCTCGCGCGCCAGCTCGATCGTCTCCGCGCCGTCCGCGCGCCAGCCGCGGGGGCACGGCGCGAGGATGTTGAGGAACGTGGCGCCCGGCGTAGCCAGCGCCTTCGCCGACTTGCGCACGAGGTCGCGCGGGTCGTGCGGCGAGGCCTGGGCCACATAGCCGAGCTCGTGGGCGATCATGATGTCGGTGAGGTTCTTGCGGTTCTGCAGCTTGCCGGCCTGGTCCTTGCCGACCGGGCTGGTGGTGGTCCAGGCGCCCTGCGGCGTCGCGCCGGAGCGCTGGAAGCCGGTGTTCATGTAGGCGCCGTTGTCGTAGCAGACGTAGAGCATCTGGTGACCGCGCTCCATGGCGCCCGAGAGCGACTGCAGGCCGATGTCGTAGGTGCCGCCGTCGCCGCCGAAGGCGATGAACTTGACGTTCTCTTCGATGAGGCCCTTCTTCTTGAGGGCGCGGAACGCGGTCTCGACGCCGCTCAGCGTGGCGGCGGCGTTCTCGAACGCGGTGTGGATGTAGCTGCCCTTCCACGAGGTGTACGGGTAGATCGTCGTGCTCACCTCGAGGCACCCGGTCGCGGCGGAGACGACGATCGGGTCGTCGGTGCCCATGAGCACCTGGCGGACCGCGATCGGTGCGCCGCAGCCGGCGCACATGCGGTGCCCTCCGGCGAGCTGTGTGCCCTTGGAAACGAGCTCGCGCCACTTCTCGCGCGCGTCTTCGAAGTGGTTGGTCTCCTTGAGCGCGTCCACGGGACAAACGTCCACGCACTCGTGGCACATGATGCAGCGGCTCTCGTCGATCCTGTACGCGGCCAGGTCACGCTCGTTGAAGGTGAGTGCGCCCGTCGGGCACGTGGTCACGCAGCGGCCGCAGCTGATGCAGTCGGAGAGTTGCAGGGCGTCGCTGTAGGCGGTGTCGACGTTGATGGTGAAGCCCCGGCCCGTGAAGTCGTAGCAGGCCGGGCCGGCGACGTCCCGGCACACCCGCACGCACTTGCCGCAGGCGATGCAGCGGTCCATGTCGCGGCGGATGAACGGGTGCTCGTGCTGGGCCTCGACCTGGCGCACGAGGCCGCCCTTGACGACCAGCTCGTTGTCGGTGAGGTCGTACTCGACGCCGAGCGTCTGCAGATCGCAGGCGCCGTTGGTCGGGCATTCGCACTGGAGGCAGCGCGTCGCCTCGGCGCGGGCGGCGGCGAGGCTGTAGCCCTTCTCGACCTCGAGGTCGAGCGCCGTCAGGCGCTTCTGCTTGCCGACCTTGGGCATGGTTGCGCGGGTCGCGGACTCGGCTGTCGCCCCCATCTTGAGCCAAACGGGAGTGCGTTCGGCGAGGCGCGCGCCGAGCGCGCCGAGCTGCTCCGCGTCCTTGAGCTGATCGAGGTAGGGGAGGCCGTTGTAGACCGCCAGCTTCTCCTCGAGCTCCTCGAGATCCTCGCCCTGCAGCCAGGCGTCGACGGCGAGCGCCGAGCGCTTGCCGCCGGCCACGGCGTGGATCACCGACTGGGCGCCGGTGATGGCGTCGCCGGCGGCGAAGATGCCCTCCTCGGGCGTGCGCCCGGTGTAGTAGTTGGCGAGCAGCCGGGCGCCGTCCGCGAGCGCCAGGTAGTCGGCGCTGTCGCCGAGCCGCGGGGCGTAGCCGGTGGCCATGACGACGGTGGTCGCGGCGATCTCGAAACGAGAGCCGCGGACCTCCTTGGTGCGTCCCTTCTCGCGCACGACACGGACGCACTCCACGCCCTGCGCCTTGCCTGCCTTGGCCTTGACCTTCTTGGCGACGGCGCCGAACTCGACCTTGACGCCCTCCTCGAGGGCGGCGGCGAGGTCGCGAGCGCCGGCCGGGATGTCGGCGGGCTGGTGCTGGGCGATGACGACGACCTCTTTGGCGCCCTTGCGGCGCGCCGTGCGGGCGACGTCGAAGGCGGTGATGCCGTCGCCGATCACGGCGACCTTCTGGGTGAACTTGACGGCCCGACCCTCGCGCGCCCGCTTGAGCAGCTCCATACCGTCCCGGGCGGCGTCGTCGCCGGGGAGGAGGTGCTTGGGCTCCTCCCACGTGCCGACGCTGATGATCACCGCGTCGAAGCCGGCGTCGAACAGTCCGTCGGGGTCGACCTCGTAGCCGAGCTCGGACTCGCCGACGAAGCGCACGCCGGCGTCCCAGAGCGGCGCCAGTTCTCTCTCCACGACCTTCTTGGGAAGCCGGAACTCGGGGATGCTGTAGCGTAGCGTCCCGCCCGGCTCCTCGTTGGCGTCGTACAGGGTGACTCCGTGACCACGCTCCGTGAGGTACCACGCGGCCGCGAGGCCGGCCGGCCCGGCGCCGATGACGGCGACTCGCCGGCCGGTCGAAACGCCGGGCGTCAGTCGCGTCTCGCTGTGGTCGGCAGCCGCCCTGTGCAGGGCGCAGATGGCGATCGGCTCGTCCACGTCGCCGCGGCGGCACACCGGCTCGCAATACCGCGGGCAGACCCGTCCGAGGATGCCGGGGAACGGCAGTTCGTCGCGGACGATGCCCGCGGCGCCGGCGGAGTCGCCTGAGGCGAGCGCCGCCATGTAGGCGGGGATGTCGATGTGCGTGGGGCACGCGTGCGAACACGGGGCCTCACAGTAGGCGTTGTGGTCCGAGAGATACATCTTGAGGTAGCTCTCGCGGCGCGCACGGACGCGCGGCGTGTCGGTCTTGACGACCTGGCCGTCCTTGACCCAGGTGGTGCAAGCGGCCTGCAGCTTGTCGAGGCCTTCGACCTCGACCATGCACAGGCGGCAGGCCCCCCACGCGGCCATGCCTTCCTGATGGCAGAGCGCCGGGATGTCGATCCCCTCACGCCGAGCCACGTCGAGCACGGTCTCGCCCTCCCGGGCGACCAACTGCTTGCCGTCGACGGTGAGCTTCACGGCAGTTCTGGTACGGGGGCTCACTGCTGCCTCCCTTCGATCAGCGCCGGCTGCTCGTCGACGACCGGGACGGCGTCGAACTTGCACACCTGACGGCAGGTGTCGCACTTGATACAGAGCTTCTGGTCGATCGCATGAGTCTTCTTCCGCTCGCCGCTGATCGCCTGTGTGGGGCAGGCCCCGAAGCAGACGTGGCAGCCGGTGCAGGCGTCGGGATCGATCGTGTACTTGATGAGCGGACGGCACACCTTCGCCGGGCAGCGATGCTCGACGATGTGCGCCTCGACCTCGTCGCGGAAGTAGCGCAGGGTGCTGAGCACCGGATTCGGCGCGCTGCCGCCGAGCTGGCAGAGCGAGCCTTCGATGATGTCTTCGCTGAGCGTCTCGAGGCGATCCAGGTCGTCGGGCGTGCCCTGACCGTCGCTGATGCGCTCGAGGATCTCGAGCAGACGCTGGCTGCCCACCCGGCAGGGCACGCACTTGCCACAGCTCTCCTCGGCGGTGAACTTGAGGAAGAACTTGACGAAGTCGACCATGCACGTGGTGTCGTCGACGACGACCATGCCGCCGGAGCCCATCATGGAGCCGGCGGCGGTGAGGCTCTCGAAGTCGATGGGATCGTCGAGCAGGGAGGCGGGCAGGCAGCCGCCGGACGGCCCGCCCAGCTGCACGGCCTTGAACTCGCGGCCGGGCAGCATGCCGCCGCCGATGTCGAAGATCACGTGGCGGAGCGTGGCGCCCATCGGCACCTCGATGAGGCCGCCGTTCACGACCTTGCCGGTGAGGCTGAAGATCTTGGTGCCCTTGCTCGTCTCGGTCCCCTTCGCGGCGAACGCTTGGGCGCCGTGGTTGACGATCCAGGGGACGTTGGCGTAGCTCTCGACGTTGTTCAGGTTGGTGGGCTGGCCCCAGAGGCCCTGGGCGACCGTGCGGATGTGCTTGCCGCGCGGCATGCCGCGATGACCCTCGATGGAGGCTGTGAGCGCCGTCGACTCGCCGCAGACGAACGCGCCGGCGCCCTGGTTGATGCGGATGTCGAAGCTGAAGCCCGAGCCGAGGATGTCGTGGCCGAGCAGGCGGCGCTCGCGTGCCTGCGCCAGTGCGGCGCGCAGGCGCTCGACGGCGAACGGGTACTCGTGACGCACGTAGACGTAGCCCTCGACGGGGCCGCTGTCCGCGCCGATGGCATAGGCGGCGATGGTCATGCCCTCGATGACGCTGTGCGGGTTTCCCTCGAGCACCGAGCGGTCCATGAATGCGCCGGGATCGCCCTCATCGGCGTTGCAGATGACGTAGTGGACGTCGCCGGGATTGCCACGGCAGAACCGCCACTTGCGCCCCGTCGGGAAGCCGGCGCCGCCACGTCCGCGCAGGCCGCTGGCCTCGACTTCGTCGATGACGCCCATCGGGTCGGCGTCCTCGAGCACCGTGGCGAGTGCGGTGTAGCCGCCGTGCGCCAGGTAGTCGTCGATCGAATACGGGTCGATCTTGCCGTTGAGCGCGAGGACGATGCGCTCCTGCAGGGCGTAGAAGGGGATGTCCCGCTCGTGCGCCAGCGGCTCGCCGGTCGCAGGGTCCTCGTAGAGGAGGCGATCGACGATGCCGTCGCCGACCACGCTGGTCTCGACGATGTCGGCGATGTCTTTCGGCTTCAGTCGAGGGTAGAAGAGGCCCTGCGGGCGGACGACCAGGATCGGGCCCTCCTCGCAGAAGCCGTGGCAACCCGTCTCGACGACGGCGACCTTGTCGCTCAGGTCGCGCTCGGCGAGCGCCTTGTCGAGGGCCTTGCGCAGGGCCACACGGCCCGAGGCGTGGCAGGCCGTGCCGGCGCAGATGCGGATCTCGGCCTTCCTGTCGTCGGCGAGGTAGGCGCTCTTGTCGGCTGCCGCCTTGAGCGCCTTGCCGATCCTGGTGGTGCGCTTGGCGGGGCTCATACGGCGGCCTCCTGCTTACGCAGCTTGCGGACGAGCTTGCGTGCCTCGTTGGGGCCGACGCGACCGATGGTCTCGTCGTCGCCGAGGCGCACGACCGGCGCGAGGGCGCACGCGCCGACGCAGTTCACCGTCTGGAGCGTGAAGAGCCCATCCGGTGTGGTGGCGCCGACCGGGACTTCGAGCTCCTGGCTGAAGGCCTCGATCACGAGCGGCGCGCCGGCGACGTGGCAGGCGGTCCCCATGCACACGTCGATGACGTACTTGCCGACCGGCGCGAGGCGAAACTGGCCGTAGAACGTCGCCACGCCGTAGATGCGCGAGAAGGGCAGATGCAGTTCTTCGGCGATGCTCTCGAGCGCTACGCGCGGCAGGTAGCCGTAGGCCTCCTGCGTCGAGTGCAACGCCTGGACGAGGCCGGAGCCGTCGCGGATGCCGGCGATCACGGCGTCGAACTTCGCCATGTCGATCTCCGGCACGAAGCCGGCAGGCTGCTCGCCCATCACGCAGGCCGCGCCCGCGCCGCAGCTCTCACCCGGAAGGGTGGCCAGTGCCGCGGCCCGCTCAGCCTCGACGTCGAAGGGAAGCTCCTGGAACTCGGGGCAGTAGTCGATCTCGATGCAGTCGACCGGGCAGGTGCGCTCGCACAGGGTGCACGCGTAGCACTTGTAGCTGCCCGACCTGTCCTTGACGAGGTCGAAGAGGCCGACGCCGCGTGGCTTGTCCACGAGCTCGCGGCGCTCGAAGTCGATGCCTTTGAGTACTTCGTAGAGTGCCGAGCCCCTGGGCTCGGTGGTCGTGCCGTCCTTGCTCCGTGGCATCCGCGCTCCCTCAGTCCTTGCGCAGGTTCAGATAGCGGCGCTCTGTCGTCGCCGGCTTCTTGCTCTGCGCTACGCTCTCGAGTTCGGCGAACGCCTGCTCGATGTTGTCCGGGTAGATGTCGCGCCCTCCGAGGCCGTAGATGAACGGCAGCACCTGGGGCCGGGGGTCGCAGTCGTACAGTGCGCTTCGCACCTCGAGAAAGACCGGGCCGCCCTGGGCGCCGAACGAGTCGGCGCGGTCCATGACGCCCACCACCTTGACGTGCTCGAGCGCCTTGGCGTACGCCTCGTGAGGGAACGGCCGGAAGGCACGCACGCGCACCATGCCCGCCTTGACGCCGCGGGCGCGCAGCTTGTCCACGGTCATCCGCGTCGTGCCGGCCGTGGAGCCGACGACGACGATGGCGATCTCGGCGTCCTCGAGGCGGTACGGCTCCAGCAGGCCGTACTGGCGGCCGCAGAGCTCGGCGTATTCGTCGGCGACGTCCTGGATGACCTGGAAGGAGCGGTCCATGGCCCGGTTCTGCGAGACCTTGTGCTCGAAGTACCAGCCGTGCAGGCCGTCGAACGGGCCGACGGTGACGGGGTTCTTGGCGTCGAGCATCGAGTTGGTGGCGCGATAGGGGCCGATGAAGGACTGCACCTCGTCCTTGGTGAGCATCTGCAGCGGGCCGATGGCGCCGCTGATGACGTAGCCGTCGTACATGTGCATCACCGGCAGGCGCACGTCCATGTGCTCGGCGATGCGGATGGCCTGGATGCAGTTGTCGTAGGCTTCCTGGTGGTTCTCGCCGTACAACTGGATCCAGCCGGTGTCGCGGCCGCCCATGGTGTCGCTGTGATCGCAGTGGATGTTGATGGGGCCGGAGAGCGCGCGGTTGACCGTGGTCATCACCACGGGAAGCCGGTAGCTGGCGGCGACGAAGAGGACCTCCCACATGAGGGCGAAGCCCTGCGAGGAGGTCGCCGTCATCGTCCGCGCACCGCCGGCCGCCGAACCGATCACGGCGCTCATCGCCGAGTGCTCGCTCTCGACGGTGACGAACTCGGAGCCGACCTTGCCGTCGGCGACCATCTGCGCGAACAGCTGCACGACTTCTGTCTGCGGCGTGATGGGGTAGGCACAGACCACATCCGGGTCGATCTGGCCCATGGCCTCGGCCACAGCCTCGTTCCCGGTGACGGCCAGGATCCTGGACTCAGTGGTGGCCATGGTCACTCCTTCTTGTCGATCTGCATGACGATGGCCCTGGTCGGGCACTCCTTGGCGCAGATGCCGCAGCCCTTGCAGTGCTCGAGGTCGATGCCGACCGCCCTGTTGTTCTCGACGACGATCGACGCGTCGGGGCAGTAGAAGAAGCAGAGCATGCAGCCGTCGCACTTCTCGACGTCGATCTCAGGGACGAGCGAGCGCCACCCGCCGGTCTCGTTGTAGACCGAGTTGCCGGCCTCGACGATCACCGCGCCGAGCTCGTGACGATCGGGGCCCCACTGGTCGACGTCACTGATGTCCCAGGTGGGCTTCTTCTTGGCCGGCGTCTTGCGCGCGGCAGGCTTCTTGAGCGGCGCCGGCTTCTTGGCGCCTGCTTTCTTGTCCACGGTCATTCGCCCTGGACCTCCTCGTAGCTCCGCGTGATCGCGGCGATGTTGCCCTCGACGACCTTGGGCGGGAACTTCTTGCCGAAATCCTCGCGCAGGAACGTGACGACGTCGTCGATGTCGAACAGCCCCGTGATCCGGGTGAGCGCGCCGACCATCGGCGTGTTGGGGATGGGGCGCTTGATGGTCTCCATCGCGATGCGGGTCGCCGCGACGGTGAAGAGCCGGTTGCCCTCGAGCCCGGTGTCCTTGCGCAACTTGGCGGGGGAGCGCTCGCTGTTGACCAGCACGACGGCGTCGTCCGGCGCGCCCTTGGTGACGTCGACGACGCGCATCAGCGACGAGTCGAGCACGACGACGATCTGCGGGTGCTCGATGCCGGAGTACACCTGGACGGGCGCGTCGCTGACGCGCGTGAACGCGACGATCGGCGCGCCCGAGCGCTCGGGTCCGTACTCGGGGAAGGCCTGGAAGTACTTGCCCTCGCCGAGGGCCAGTTCGGCCACCATCTTGGCCGCGGTCACGGCCCCCTGACCGCCGCGGCCATGCCAGCGGATCTCTGTCAAGGCGGGAGTCGCCTTCGTCTTGCCGGTCTTCGTCGCCATGCTCACTCCTCTCCGTGCCGCACGTCGCGACGCCCAGCGAGGGCGCGGCCCAGTGTCAGCTCATCGGCATACTCAAGATCGCCGCCCACGGGCAGGCCGCTGGCAAGGCGCGTGACGCGCACGCGCCTCGGCAGCAGGTCGGCGACGTACATCGACGTCGCCTCGCCGGTCATGGTCGGATTGGTCGCCACGATCACTTCCTCCACCTCGTCGTCGACACGCGCCAGGAGTTCCTCCATGTGCAGGTGCTCCGGGTCGACGCCGTCGATGGGGCTGAGCGCGCCTCCGAGGACGTGGTAGTACCCGTGGTACTCACGCGTGCGCTCGATGGTCACCACGTCGAACGGCTGCTCGACCACGCAGAGCAGCCGCGGGTCGCGCCGGGGGTCGGCGCAGATCGTGCAGAGGTCGCCCTCGGCGAGGTTGAAACAGCGGGAACAGAAACCGATCTTCGCCTTGACCTCGGTGATCGCCGCGGCCAGCGGCAGCACGTCCTCCGGGCGCTGGCGGAGCAGATGGAAGGTCAGGCGCTGGGCGGTGCGGGGACCGATGCCCGGGAGCTTGGAGAGCTCGGCGATCAGGCGCTCGACCGGTGGTGCATACATTCCCAATTGACTCCCGCGGTCATGACCAACTATGCACTATGCATGCAGAACTCGGGCGCCCTCTTTGGCGCCCGCAGACCAATTTGACAGTTTACTCTCTTGCGTCGGAAGCGGCAACGCGCCGACGGTCGGGACGGCCGCGCCAAACGGAGATCCGCTCAGCAGGACGTCCCCTTGCGGCAACTCGGCGCGGAGGGCCGGGGCCGGGCGCTCGTCGGACTCTCTACAGGAGTCGATGACTCCTGTATGCACGTTCTATCCGCGCGTTCCCGAACCCGAAGGCGAGTGCGGGTACGCGCCGCCGGCTTGACCGCCGGCCGTGCTCAGAAGAGGCCGGGGATGTTGGGCAGGTCCACGCCGCCGGTGGCGCCGCCGAGCTTGGTGCTGGCGAGGTCCTGAGCAGCGCGGAGCGCCTCGTTGGTGGCCGCGACCACGAGGTCCTCGAGCATCTCGACGTCGTCGGGGTCGACGGCCTCAGGCTTGATGGTGACCTGCTTCACTTCGAGCGCGCCGGTGATGACCACGGTCACCATGCCGCCGCCGGCGCTGGCCTCGACGGCCTCGACGGCGAGCTCCTCCTGAGCCTGCGCCATCTTGCGCTGCATCTCCTGGACCTGCTTCATCATCTTGTTGTACTGGGGGTTCGCCAAAGCGTCCTCCTTAGGTGTCGTCGGGCAGCAGCTCGGCGTCGAGCTTGGCCTGCGCGGCACGGATCTGGTCGGTGAAGTCGGGGAGTGGAGCCGCCGGTCTGCGCGGCGCGGCGTCCGGGGTCGTCTCCGGAGCTGCCGCCGGGGAAGCTCCGGAGGCCAGCTCGAAGCGCGCCGTGACGGGGCGCCCGAGGACGCTCTCGACGGCGGCGGCGAGCACGTCGGCGTTGTCGCCTTGCGCCGCGTTGCGCAGGGCGAAGTCGGAGGGCAGGACCACGGTCAGCGTGTCGCCCTCGAGTGCGGACGGGCGGCCGTCGCGCAGAAAGCCGTAGAGCGGCACCCGCGCTGCCTGGACGCGCTGCAGGACGAGCTCCCAGGCGCGCTTGACGCGCTCGAGCGTGAGCTCCTGGGAGGGTTGGGCGGGCGAGGCGTCACCGGCAGCTGCTCCGACGGCCTGCTCCGGAGGCGACGGCTCCGGGTCGACGGTGGCCGCTGCAGCTGCGGGCGTCGCGGCCTCGACATCCCTGTGTGGCTCGGCCTGCGGTGGCGCGACTGGGCGCGCCACCGCAGGCGTCGCGCCGCCAGCCGCCGCGGACTCGAGCCGCCGCAGGCGCTCCTCGAGGGCGGTCTTCGAGTGGTCGAGATCGGGGCGCGTCACCTTGACGAGCGCGAGTTCGAGCTGCAGCCGCGGGTCGAGGCCGTCGCGGATCTCGCGCTGGGCCTGCCCGAGCGACTCGATGAAGAAGACCACCTCGCGAGGTGAGACCTGGCCGGCGCGCTGAAGCTGCTCACGAAAGAGATCGCCGTCCAGCTCGACGGTATGCCCGAGCGTGCGCAGGGTCGCCTCGTCGCTCGCCGCCTCTCCGAGGTGCTGCAGGAGGAAGAGCTGGCGCAGGTGCCGCAGCAGGTCGCGGATGAACTGCGAATAGTCGGTGCCCTCGTTGGCGAGCCGCTGGACGAACTGCAGGGCCTCGGCGGTGCGGCGCTCGGTGACGATGTCGGTGATCTCGAAGAGCAGGTCGCTGCTGGTGACGCCGAGGGCCTCGAGCACGTCCGCGGAGGTGATGGTGCCCTCGGCGTAGGTCACCAGTTTGTCGAGCGTGCCGATGGCGTCGCGAAAGCCGCCTTGGGAGTGGCGTGCGATGATGTGCAGCGCCTCGTCCTGGATGTCGACGGGCGGCCCGCCGCGCTCGGCGTCGGGACGAGTGTTCTCGCGCTCCGCGATGCCGGCCAGCAGGCGCACGATGTCGGTGACCTGAGGGCGGTGGAAGTCGAAGCGCTGGCAGCGCGAGACGATGGTCTCGGGGATCTTGTGCGGCTCAGTGGTCGCGAGCACGAACACGACGTTGTCGGGTGGTTCCTCCAGTGTCTTGAGCAGCGCGTTGAAGGCCTCACGCGTGAGCATGTGCACCTCGTCCACGATGTAGACCTTGAAGCGGCCGTCGATGGGCGCAAAGGCGATCTTGTCGCGCAGGTCGCGGACGTCGTCGATGCTGCGGTTGGAGGCGGCGTCCATCTCGACCACGTCGAGGGAGACGCCGTCGGCGATGGCGACACAGTGCCGGCACACTCCGCACGGCTTGGCCGTCGGCTGATCCCGGGTCCCATCCGCGCCGACGCAGTTGAGCGCCTTGGCGAGGATGCGCGCGGTGCTCGTCTTCCCGGTGCCGCGCGGCCCGGCGAAGATGTAGGCGTGAGCGACCTGGTCGGTCTCGACGGCGTTGCGCAGCGTGCGCGCGACGTGATCCTGGCCGACGAGTTCGGCGAACGTCTGGGGGCGATACTCGCGGTAGAGAGAGCGCTTCATGGGACGTACCCTGCGAGCATGTGTGTACCCCTGGCTGAGAGAAACTAGCGGCCGCGCACCCGCCGTCGAAGCGCGTTCTCCGAGCGTCCTCGCCGGGCGCTAGCTCCGGTCAGGCGACCCTGCGGCACATGGAATGGCCTGCTTACCGCTGCTTCCTCCCGGACCTGACGGGGTTCGCAGGGTTCCATTGCGTAGGACCCGACCTTCAACGCCGCGACACGGCTGACAGCCTCGCGGAACGGCCCCTCGGGCGGGAATTCAGCCCCGCTGTAGCGGATTGCGGGTACAGGGCACCGCTGGCTCCCCGCCTAGCGCGACCGGTCTAGGATGCTACGCCGGGCGGCGTGGAGAAGCAAACGTGCGGCTACGCTCCGCCCAGCTCCGCGGCGTGGTCTACGGCGGCGAGGACGGCCCCCGGGGTGGTGAACTGCGGCAGGTGACCCGCCCCGGGTAGCTCGATGAACTCAGACCCCGGCACGATTGCGTGCAAGCGGCGCGAGGTCGAGGGCGGGACCATGCGGTCGTCCGCCCCGACGACGATCACGACCGGGACGGCGAGAGACTGGTACAGCGGCTGCAGCGCGCGCAGGCCGGCCTCGGCGCTGCGGCGGTCCTCGCCGTCCCCGGCCAGGTTGGCTCTGTCCAGAGCAAGGATGGGGGCGATTCGTTCGTAGTCGGCCGGCACCGGCCCGGGCGCGAAGGCCCGGCGCAGGGCGGCGTCGACCAGGGGGCGACCAAGGCGCGAGCGGCCGAGGCCTCCTGTGACGGCGACGATGGTCCGTGAGCGCAGGAGCGCGTTCACCCACGGCGGGTCGCCGAGCGGCAGCACGTAGCCGCCCAGCGTCACCACGGCGGCGACGCTCTCGGGAGCGGCGATCGCCCAAGCGAGCGCCACCGCGGCGCCGAGCGAGTGGCCGATGAGGACCGGCCGCTCGATCTCGAGCCCGGCGGCCGCCGTACGCAGGACCGACGCTTGCGCTTGCGGGGTCATGCCGCCGCCCGCGGGGCGGCGGCTGAACCCGGAGCCCGGCCGGTCGAAGGCCGTGACGGTGTATCGCTCCGCCAGCGCGGGGCCGATCGAGAGGAGACAGTCGTAGACGGACCCTTTGGCGCCGTGGATGTACACGACCGGCGGTCCGTCGCCCGAGCGGACGTAGTGAACGCGGGCGCCGCCGGCGGTGATGTAGTCTCCCGGCGGCGCAGGCGCCGCGCGCTTGTGTCTGCTGCTCGTGGGCTCCATGGGGTCAGTCTCCGCTACCGCGGCTTGTTGCAAACCAGGTGCCCCCGGCTACAGTGAAGACGTGGACGCACGTCGATACCTGCTCTCGGGGCTCATCGTCGGCCTCGTGTTCGTCGCGGTCGCAGCGGCCGTGACGCCGGTGGACGCGCCGCGGCCGGTGTCGTCCGCCGCGCCGGCCGTCCGGTTCTCCTCGGAGCGCGCCATGGACGCTCTTGCGCGTGATCGCCGCCGAGCCGCGCCCCATCGGCTCGCTGCGGGCCGCCGCCGTCCGTGACTTCATCTCCGCCAGGCTCCGCGCGCTGGCGCTCTCTCCCCACGTGCAGAGGGCGGAGGTGGTCTCGGCCCGCCAGCCCCGCGTCGCCGGCGTCGTGCACAACGTCGTCGGTCGCCTGCCGGGGAGCGACCCGTCGCGCGCCGTCCTGCTGGTGGCGCATTACGACTCGGTGCCCACGGCGCCCGGCGCCGCGGACGACGGCAGCGGCGTGGCCGCGCTGCTGGAGACGGCACGCGCGCTGCGCTCCGGCCCTCCCCTGCGCAACGACGTCATCTTCCTGTTCACGGACGGCGAGGAGCAGGGCCTGCTCGGATCCCAGGCGTTTCTGCGCGACGAGCCCTGGGCCTACGCCGCCGGCGTGGTGCTCAACTTCGACAGTCCGGGCTCGTCGTCGCCCGCGCTCATGTACGAGACGAGCCCGGGCAACGGCCGGCTCATCTCGCACTACCAGGCCGCGGGCACGACGTACGGTTCGTCGCTCATGTACGAGGTCTCCCGGCGCCAGCCCGTGGTGAGCGACTTCCGCCCGTTCGTCGCCGCCGGCATCCCCGGGATGACCTTCGGGATGCTGGATGGCCCGGCCCACGACCACACCGCGTACGACTCCCTCGCCGCGTTCGACGAGGCGGGCCTGCAGCACGTGGGAGAGACGGCCTTGACGCTGGCGCGCCGGTTCGGCGACGCCGATCTCTGGAGCCTGCATGCGCCGGATGTCGTCTACTTCAACGCGCTCGCAGGGGTGAGCGTGTCGTACCCGGGATCGTACGTCCTGCCGTTCGTCGTGCTCGCGGTGGCGCTCTTCTTCGCCGCCGCCGCCGTGGCGATCGCCCGTCGTCTGCTGACGCTGCGCGGCATCGCGTGGGCGGCGCTCGGGACGGGGGCTACCCTCGGCGCGTCGCTCCTCGTCGTCGCTCTCGTCTGGACGATGTACCGGACCGCGTACGAGGAGCGGGTCTGGACGGACACCGGAGTGGTGATCAGCGACGGCTACCGGCTCGGCCTCGTGCTGCTGGCGGCGGCCGTCGTCCTCGGTATCTACGCGGCCCTGCTACGCCGGCTGCGCGCCTGGGACCTCGCCGTCGTGGCTCTGGCGTGGTGGGCGGCCGGAGCCGTCGGCGTGAGCCTGACGTTTCCCGGCGCCAGCTTCCTGCTCACCTGGCCGCTCGTCGGAGGAGCGCTCGGTCTCGCCGGCGCCGCGCTCGTGGACCGGCCGGCCGGGGGGCGGCCGGCCGCCGCCGTCATCGGCCTCGCCGGCGCCGTGCCCGGTCTCGTCCTGATGAGCTCCGCGACCTATCTCCTGCTCATGTCCGCGGGTCTCAAGCAGAGCGTGACCGTGGTGGCGGTCTGGCTGCTCGCCGGCCTCCTCATGCTGCCGCTCGCCCTCGTTCTGCGGGCCTTCAGGTTCTGGCTGCCGGCCGCACTCGCGGTGGCCGGCGTGGTCGTTCTGTTCGTGGTCGGCTCGTCGGTGGCGTTCGACAGCGAGCACCCGAAGTTCACGAGCGTGTACTACCGCAGGGCGCCCGACGGGTCGGCGGTGTGGGAGAGCTTCGATCGGCTCGATGGCTACACGCGGGGCTTCCTCGGCGAATGGCCGCGGAGGCAGAGAGACGCCGTCTACTTCCCTCAGATGGGGTCGCGTTGGACGCTGGAGGCGGAGGCCCCCCGGGTCGGGCTGCGGCCGCCGGAGCTGCGCCTGCGCTCGGACGTGACCGAGGGAGACCGGCGCAGGGTGCGCGTCGTGGTGCGGTCTGCACGGGGCGCGGCGGTCGTCAGCCTCCTCGTGCAGACGGTCGTCGGGAGTCTCAGCGCGAGCGTCGACGGGAACGAGCTCGGCGGGCGCGACACCACGCTGCTCGACGGGACGACCGTGCGCTGGTCCTTCGACTTCCATGCGCCGCCACCTGAGGGGATCGAGGTCACCCTCGACTTCGCGGCGGGGCCGGCCGTGCTGCTGCGCGCCGTCGACCTCACGTACGGCCTTCCGGCCGGCGCCGCCGGAAGGTACCCGGCCCGGCCGGCCGGCATGCTTCCGGGCCACATCGGCGACGGGACGCTCGCGGAGACCGTCCTGTGGTTGCCGAGCACGGCCGCGGGGGTCGAGCGTTAGAGCCGGAGCACCAGCTCCCGGACCTCCGGCTCCTCGCCGGGCCGGACATCGAACCCGAGGTCTTCGGCGAACCGCGCCATGCCCGGGTTGGCGGCCAGGACGTACCCGCGGATCTCGCGCACGTGCCGGTCGCGGGCGGCCTGGATCAGGGCATCCATGAGCTTGCTGCCGATGCCCTTGCGCTGGTAGGCGTCACGCATGACGATCGCGAACTCGCCCTCCTCCACGTTGGCGGTCTCGATCGTGAGCCGCGCGATGCCGATCATCAGCTTCTTCTTCTTGCCCTTGGGCTCGCGGATGGCGGCGAGGGCGATCTCGCGGTCGTAGTCGATGTGGCAATAGCGCACGAGCATCGACTTGGTGACCTCCTGGACCGGCCCGAAGAAGCGGTACTCGGCGGTCTCGGGGGAGAGCGACTCGATCATGTCGGCCCACAGCTGCTCGTCCTCCGGCCTGATCGCCCGGATCACGATGTCCTCGTCGCCCGTCGACACGTCCCAGCGGTACTTGCTCGGGTACATCGAGATCATGAGATGCGAGCCGGGCAGGCTGATCTTGCGCACGTCCTTGGGCTCGATGACGATGCGTGCGTCCAGCGCACAGATGCCGTTCGACCTGACCTGCAACGGGTTGATGTCCATCTCGAGGATCTCGGGGAAGTCGACCAGCAGGTAGCTCATCTTCACCAGCGCCTGCTCGAGCGCCACCATGTCGACGGGGTCTTTGCCCCGGTAGCCGGCGAGCAGTTGGCTGACCTTGGTGCTCTGGATCATCGACCGCGCGAGGGCCTGGTTGATGGGGGGGAAGTCGACGGCCACGTCGCGGTACAGCTCCACGCCGGTGCCGCCCATGCCGAACATCATCGCAGGGCCGAAGGTCGGATCCTTCTTGGAGCCGAGGATGACCTCGTAACCGCCGCGGCTCATCGCCTGCACGGCGACGCCGATGATCTTCGCCTCGGGCTGCGCGGCTTGCACGCGCTCGGTGATCTTGGCGTACTGGTTGGCGGCCTCGGAAGCCGAGCGCACGTTGAGGGCGATGCCGCCGACGTCGCTCTTGTGGGTGATGTCGTGGCTGAGGATCTTGATCGCGACCGGGAAGCCGATCTCCTCGGCCGACTTGGCGCACTCGGCAGCGCTGGTCGCCACGACGGTCTTCACGGTGGGGATCTGATAGGCGTCGAGGACGGTCTTGGCCTCGGGCTCGCTGAGGATGCTGCGGTCGTCACGGGCCACCTTCAGGAAGATCTTCTTGACGGCGTCGCGGTCGGGCTCGAACTCCGGCAGGATGTCGGCCGGCGTCTCGTAGAGGTTCCCGAGATTGCGCGTGTACTGATACATGTACATGTAGGCGCGAACCGCATCCTCGGGAGTGTCGAACGTCGGCACATGGGCGTTACGCAGGATGCGCAGGGCCTCGGCGACCTTGATCTCGCCCATGAACGAGGTGAGCAGGGGCTTGAGCTGGTGGCTCCTGGCTACGTCGATGAGAGCTGTGGCCGTGCCGGTGGGATCGCTCATCGCCTGCGGGGTGAGGATGGCGAGCACGCCGTCGCAGTTGGGGTCGTCCATCAGCGCCTGGGCGGCAGTGGCGTAGCGCTGCGCGTCGGCGTCGCCGGCGACGTCGACGGGGTTGCCGCGCGCGGCGAAGCCGGGCAGCGCGGCCTTCAGCTTCTCGTCAGTCTCCGGCGACACTTCGGCCAGCTCGCCGCCGAGGCCGAGGAGGCGGTCGCTCGCCATGACGCCGGGGCCGCCGGCGTTGGTGACGATGCCGAGGCGCGGGCCGCGCGGGCTGGAGACGCGGCTGAGCGCCTCGCTCGCGTCGAACAGGTCCTCGATCTCGTCGACGCGCACGACGCCGGCGCGGCGGAAGACGGCGCTGTAGAGCGTGTCGTCGCCGGCGATGGCGCCGGTGTGGCTGGCGGCCGCGAGCGCGCTGCGCGCCGTGCGGCCACTCTTCACCACGATGATCGGTTTGCTCTTGGCGAAGTGCCTCGCAGCGCTCATGAACTTGCGCGCGTCGGTGATCGACTCGATGTACAGGATGATGCTGCTCGTGTGCGGATCGGCGCCGAAGTAGTCGATGAGGTCGCCGAAGTCGACGTCGCACATGGAGCCGACGCTGACGAAGGCGCTGAAGCCGATGTTGTTGCTCGCCGCCCAGTCGAGGATCGCCGTGCCGAGGGCGCCGCTCTGGCTGAAGAAGGCGACGCGGCCGGCGGGCGGGATGATGTGGGCGAAGGTCGCGTTCAGGTTCACCGCCGGGCGGATGTAGCCGAGGCAGTTGGGGCCGACGATGCGCACGCCGTAGCTCTCGGCGATCGACTTGACCTCATCCTCGAGGCGCCTGCCCTCCTTGCCGATCTCCTTGAACCCGGAGCTGACGATGACGGCGCCGGAGACCCCGGCCTCGCCGCACTCGCGCATCGTCTGCGGCACGTTCTTGGCCGGGACCGCGATGATGGCGAGGTCGATCTTGCGCGGCACCTGGCTGATGCTCGCGTACGCCTGGATGCCCTGGACGGACTGGGCGGCGACGTTCACCGGGTAGACGATCCCCTGGTATTCCGCACCGATCAGGTTGCGCAGCAGGATGTACCCGACGGACCCCTTCTTGTTGCTGGCGCCGATGACGGCGATGCTCTTGGGGTCGAAGAGCTTGTCGAGGTTGCGTGTGCTCATCTTCTTGTCCCGTCTCTCGTGGTTGCTCTGCTCCGCCGACTGGATGCGTCCACGACGGGTCACCGATGGGCGACCCGAGGGGTGTCGCTGAGCGCGAATGCCGGGCCTCGGCGGTGAGTTTGCCCGGCAGGATGGTGGTCTGGCTCAGGACTCCGGCGCCCACTCTAAACCGTGCGGGCCCGCGGTTCATCCCGGCGGCCGCGTTCACGGCGCGGTTCCGGCGCATCGTCGCCGGGTATGACCCGGCCTGACGGCACTTCGGCCCCGGGGAGGCGGCATGACCGAGTCCATCTACCAGCAGCGCTATCGCGCCAAGCGACGCGTGCCGCCCGGCCGCGCTGAGGCGGCCTACTCCGGTCAGGACGAGCAGGGCCGGCCGGTCGTCGTCACCGCGGTGCGGCCGCTCGACGCCGACGCGTTTCTGCGAACCATGGGCACGGTCACCTCGGTGCGCCACCTCAACCTCGCGGCCATCGTCGACGCCGGGCGCGACGGCGCCGACTGCTTCGTCGTCACGCAAGACCCCGGCGGCGAGAACGCCGCCGAGCTCACCGCCCGGGGGCCGCTGCCCGTGGCCGATGCGGCCCTGACGGCGGCGTCCGTCGCCGCCGGACTCGCGGCTCTGCACGCACGCGGCGCGGTACACGGCGGCGTGGATCCCGCCGCCGTGCGTTCGCGGCGAGGACGGCGCCGTCAAGCTGACCGGCGCCGGGCTCGCGGGGGCTTTCCCTCCGCCGGACCTGCGCCCGGGTACGGCGCCCGACATCGCCCGCTCGCTCAGTCCCGAGGAAGTGACGGGTCGCGCCCCGACACCCGCATCCGACGTCTACCGGCTGGGGCTCGTCGCCTATCTGCTGCTCACCGGTCGCCACGCCTTCGATGGGGTCGACGGGAACGTGGTCGCTCAGGAGCAGCTCGACGGCGTCGTGCAGCCGCCCCAGCTGCTCAACCCCGAAGTCCCGCCCGCCCTTGCCCAGATCGTCGCCCGCGCGCTGGAGAAGAACCCGGGCGCGCGCGGCACCGCGGCGCAGTTCCAGACGGACATCGAGCGTGTCCTGGAGTCCGCCGTGGTCCAGCCGGCGCCCGTCAAGCCGCGCAGCAAGGCGTGGCTCTGGGTCGTCGGCCTGTTCGCCGTCCTGGCGGTCGTGCTGGCGATCGCCTGGGCCGCCGGGGCCTTTGATTCGACCGCTGTGCCGGAGGCCGTCACGGTCCCCGACGTGACCGGCATGACGGAAGCGAAGGCGGGCGCGGTGCTGCAGGAGGCCGGACTCAAGCCCGGCGAGACGACGGAGGTGCAGCGGGACGGAAGCGTCGCCGGCACCGTGGTGAGCCAGACGCCGGCGCCCGGTGAGGAAGTGGACAAGGGCACCGCGGTGGCGCTCGAAGTGGCCGCCGCCGCGTCGCCGTCGCCGCCGACGAGCGTGGCCGTCCCGGGCGTGGTCGGGCAGGCGGAGTCCGACGCCGTGGCGACGCTCACCGGGGCCGGATTCGTCGTGGTCGTGGCAAGGGCCGAGAGCACGTCGGTACCTGCCGGTGTGGTCGCGGAGCAGAGCCCCGGGGAGGGCGTCATGGCGGAGCCGGGCGCGAAGGTGGACCTCGTCGTGTCCACGGGCACGCCGACGCCGACGAGCTCCGCGAGCCCGTGAACTGAGCCGCATCCGCGGCCCGCAAGCGCCAAGAGATAGGGCGGGCGGCCGGGAGTCTTCCGGCCGCCCGCCCTATCGAACGCTCGTGCTCTCGTCGGGACTACTGCTTGTGGGCCTTGAGGTCCTCGACGACGGCCGGATCGGCCAGCGTGGAGGTGTCGCCCAGCGCGTCGAACTCGCCCTCGGCGATCTTGCGCAGGATGCGGCGCATGATCTTGCCGGAGCGGGTCTTCGGGAGGCCGGTCGACGCGAACTGCATCTTGTCGGGCGTGGCGATGGGACCCACGACCTTGCGCACGTGCACGACCAGTTCCTTCTTGAGGTCGTCGCTCGGCTCGACGCCGTCGTTCAGCACGACGTAGGCGTAGATGCCCGTGCCCTTGATCGGGTGCGGGTAGCCGACCACGGCCGCCTCGGCGACCTTGGGGTAGCTGACCAGCGCGCCCTCGACGTCGGAGGTGCCGATGCGGTGCCCGGAGACGTTGAGGACGTCGTCGATGCGACCCTTGAGCCAGTGGTCGCCGTCGGCGTCGATGGCGCAGCCGTCCCCGGTGGTGAAGTAGCCCTTGAACATCGAGAAGTAGACTTCCTTGAAGCGCTTGCCCTCGACGTCGCCCCACGTACCGCGGATCATGCCCGGCCAGGGAGCGGTGATGACCAGATGGCCGTCCTCGCCCACGCCGGCGGGCTCGCCCTTGTCGGTGAGCACCGCCGTCTGCACGCCGAAGAACGGCCGGTTGGCGGAGGCGGGCTTGAGGGTCGAGGCGCCCGGCAGCGGCGTGATCATGAGGCCGCCGGTCTCGGTCTGCCACCACGTGTCGCACAGCGGGATGCGACCCTTGCCGATCTTCTCGTAGTACCACAGCCAGCTGCCGGCATCGATCGGCTCGCCGACCGAGCCCATGACGCGCAGCGACGGCATGTCGTGCTTGTCCGGCCACTCGTCGCCCTGGCCGATGAGGCTGCGGATGACGGTCGGGGCCGTGTAGAGCGTCGTGGCCTTGTGCTTCTCGACGACCTGCCAGTAGCGATCCGGCTCCGGATAGGTCGGCAGGCCCTCGTACAAGAGCGAGGTGGCGCCGCTGGCCAGGGGGCCGTACACGATGTAGCTGTGGCCCGTGATCCAGCCGATGTCGGCGGTGCAGAAGTGGATGTCGTCGTCGTGCAGGTTGAACACGTACTTGGCGGTGTCGTGCGCGTAGAGCAGGTAGCCGCCGGTGCTGTGGAGCACACCCTTGGGCGTGCCCGTGGAGCCGGACGTGTAGAGGATGAAGAGCGGGTGCTCGGCATCGACCGGCACGGGAGGGCAGTCGGTGGTGATGTCGGCGGCCGCCATCTCCTGGTGGTACCAGACGTCGCGACCCTCGGTCATGGGTACGTCGCCGTCGACGCGCCTGATGACGATGACCGTTTCGACCGTGGTCTCTCCGGCGACGGCGACGTCGGCGTTGGTCTTGGAAGGGGTGGTCTTGGCGCCGCGGTGGCCCTTGTCGGCGCAGATGAGGACCTTGGCGCCGCAGTTGTCGATGCGCGCCTTGAGGGCCTCGGCGCTGAAGCCGCCGAACACGACCATGTGGATGGCGCCGAGGCGGGCGCAGGCCAGCAGCACGATCGGCAGCTCCGCGATCATCGGCAGGTAGACGGCGACGCGGTCACCCTTCTTGACGCCGTGCTTCTTGAGGACGTTGGCGAACCTGCTGACCTCGTCCTTGAGCTCGGCGTAGGTGATCGTGCGGGTGTCGCCGGGGTCGCCCTCGAAGATGATGGCGGCCTTGTCGCCCTTGCCGGCCTCGACGTGACGGTCGACGCAGTTGTAGGACGCGTTGAGCTCGCCGCCCTGGAACCACTTGACGAAGGGCGTGGGGTCGAAGCTCCACTCGAGCGTCGTGTCCCAGTCCTTCGTCCAGACCAGCGCATCCTTGGCGCGCTCGGACCAGTAACCCTCGGGATCCTCGACGGACCGCTTGTACGCAGCCTCGTACTCGTCCATCGACGTGAAGTACGCGGTCTTCGAGAACTCGGGCGACGGTGGGAAAAGCTTGGGCTCGTCAGCCACCCTGTTCACCTCCCATGAACCTCTCACGGTTCGCTTGCTGGATGGTCTCTCCCGCGCTCGTGCCCGGGACGAATGCGCGCGGGGGGCTCGTCCGCGGCCGGCGGGCTACCAGGCTTCCGCGCGGCGGGACCAGCCAGCGTGGCGTTCACAGTCATCGCTCCAGAGCGCCCTTTGGTCCTGGACCACACGGGCTGGACGACGGCAACGTGCGCCTCGCTCCTTGGGCTCGGCCAATCGCACACACTAGAGAGGAAGGGGGCGAAAAGCAAGCCTGTCGGCGCCGGTTCATCAGGTTGGACGAAAGGGACTGCCGGGGGTGGCAGTTGCGGCCACAGACATCCACGATGCGGCCACGAAATCCGGATGGTGGGCGATGTTGGATTTGAACCAACGACCTCCCGCGTGTGAGGCGGGCGCTCTCCCACTGAGCTAATCGCCCACGGGCGCGAGGTGGCGGCAGAACCCCGCGGGAGGCAGAGGATACCACAGGGCCGACGAGGGGGAAAACGATGACATGGACGTGTTCGAGCGCATCAAGAGGGGCTACCGTGCCATCGGTCCGGGCGCTTCTCGCGACGTGCTCGCGATGTTCCACCAGGAGGAGTCGGACGCGCCCGAATGGGTGGTCGAGGACGTGGGCAACGGCGGGAGCATCCATGCCACCCGGGAGGTCGTCGCCATGGACCTCTTCCGCGGTGGGCTGCCGTCGCACTGGGAGATCATCGGCGTCGACGTGCGTATGTGGGACTACTACGAGCGCCACTCGCGGCTGGTGGTCACCGGCAGGTTCCGCACGCGGCCGCGAGGCACCTGGGAGAACGTACCCCTGCCGTTCATCCACATCTGGAACGTCGGCGGCGAGGAGGTCGAGGGGGTCTTCGACTACCTGGCCGGCATCGAGGTGCACCGCCGAGGAACGGAGCGCCCGCGGCGGAGCCTCTTCCGGCGGCGAGTCGCGGGCCGGGCGTAGGTGCGGTCAGGGGCCGGCGCCCGAAGCGCCGCCGGCCGTCTGCTCCCAGACCAGGCCCAGGCGCTCGGCGGGCCCCGAGTCCTTCCAGTTCCACCACTTGAGCAGTTCCGGGTCGCCGTCGGTGACGCTGGCGAAGTGCACCGCGCAGCGGAACACGTACAGGACACAGCGGTCGACGTGAGCGTCTGCCAGGCGCTCGAGCTCGTCGTACAGCGCCTGCGGGTCGCGGCCGACGAGGTCGGCCGGGCGGCGGACGCCGAGCCGGCGCAGGTCGGCGGCGATGGAGGGTCCTACGCCGGGGATCTGCTGGAGCGCGTCGCTGTGGCGCATCGTCGGCATGACCGGAGTGTACTCCGGAGTGGGGACGGCAGTCTGTCTTGGGCGAGGAATGCGCCCGCTCGACGTGGCGGGACGGACGCGAGGGCGGCGGCCGGCTCTGGCGCTCAGCCGCCGACAGCCCCTTCTGCGCGTCGCCGCAGCGCCGCGGCCATCTGCTCGAAGCCTTCTTGCGAGGCGCGCATCACCTTGCCCAGAAACGGGAGCAGGATGCCGGTGACCTCCTCGTGTGTCGTGAAGCGCGAGGTGCCGCCTGGGCGTTCCTCCACGACGAGGGCATGCCGGCCGTCGAAGAGGCCCGGGATCCAGAGCTGGCCCTTCCAGCGGATCAAGCGCCCGGGCTGCAACTCGAGGACGCGGGGCTTGAAGCCCACAGCGCGCGTCCCCGGAGCGCGGATGGTGATGTCGAGGCGCCCGCCCACGCGCTGCTCTCCGGCGGCGCGCACGATGAAGGGGTTCCATTCAGGGTAGCGGTCGAAGTCGGTGACGATGCGCCAGACCAAGTCGGCGGACGCGTCGATGTCGATGGATGCGTGCAGCGTCTGCATGGCGGCCTCCGGGGGCGTTCGTGGGCAGCCTACCCCGGCGGGCGGCCATCAGAACACGTGCTCGTGCGCGCTCTGCGAGAGCCGCCGTCGGCGGGCCTTGCAGCCGGGCAGCACATCCTCCACTCGTCGCCAGAAGGCGGGCCCGTGATTGGGCTCGTGCAGGTGGGTCAGCTCATGGACGACGACGTAGTCGATCAGGTCGGGCGGCATGGTGATCAGCTGCCAGTGGAAGCTGACCGTGAGGTTGCGGTGGTCGCAGACCCCCCAGCGTCGTTTGCCGAGGTCGCGCACCACGACCGCCGCCGGCGCGGCGCCCACGAGCGGTGCGTAGCGGGCGACGGCGTGCTCCACGTAGTCCCGCGCCCGCGCCTCGTACCAGGCGACGACCGCGGCGCGAGCGTCGCCGTTGAGGCCGGACTCGAGCTCGAAGCGCTCGCCGCGGAGGGCGACAGGCTGTGCCGGGTCGTCGACCAGCCTCAGCAGGTAGTCACACCCGAGGTAGGGGAGAAGCTCGCCGTCGACGAAACGCTTGGGCGCCGGAGGCGGTCCCAGCGCCTCGAACTCGGCGAGTTTGCGGCGCACCCACGGCAGCTTGGTGCGCACGACCGCTTCCAGCTTGCGCGTCGAGGTCCGCGCGGGCGCCGCGACCACCAGTCCGCCGTCCCGCTTCACGGTGATGCCGACCGTGCGCCGCCTCTGGCTCCAGCGCACGGCGAAGCTGAGCTCGTCGACGGTGAGGGACTGGATCGGTTTGCGGCGCAGCGTCACGGCAGGCGACTCAGGGCGGGCAAGGCCGGGTGCGCCGGCGAAGCCTGAGTGGAATCGTGGCGTCGCTGTGCGCCCGGCCCCGTACGCGACGAGGGCGGCCCCGAAGCGGGGCCGCCCTCGTCGCGGCTTCGGCTGTTCCGCGCGGCGTCAGGCCTTGCGGACGTTGCTCGCCTGCATCTTGCCGTTCTGGCCTTCGGTGACGTCGAAGGTGACCTTGTCCCCCTCGTCGAGGGTACGGAACCCATCGGCCTGGATCTCACGGAAGTGGACGAACAAGTCGTCGCCATCTTCACGGGAGATGAAGCCGTACCCCTTGGCCGCGTTGAACCACTTGACGGTGCCTTCTGCCATTTGACGCATCCTTTTCCGCCCCCGAAGGGCTTAAACGAAGCGACGCGACCAAGTGCTGTGTTCCGCTGTGCACGCCGGCGGAGGAGCAAACTGGTCACGCCGCCAACTCCCTGGACCTGAAATGGCCCACGCGCGACACTATATCGCACTCTGTCAAGAAACGCCCGTAAAAAGCGAAGTCGGGGGCCTGAGCGCGCGACGGCCGATCAGCCAGTGGTCAGTCTCCGGCCGGCAGGACTCCGGCGGCGGCGAGGGCACGGAGCGCCTCCTCCGCCGCCTCGTCGGCGGTCGTGGCCGGCGACAGCTCGAGGTCGGCGCCGATCTCTTCGCCGGCGTCGAGGCCGACGACGTACACCTCGTGCGGCGCTGCGAGCCGGCGCAGCCTGTCGAGATCGAAGCGGTCCACGTCGCCGAGTGAGGCCACGAGCACGATGCCGGCGTCGGTCATCGCCCAGGCGATCTCGCCGACACGGGCGAGGTGGCCCTCCCGTCCGAGGACGTCCTTGTCGTCGCCGAGGTCGGCGGCGCCCATGCAGTACGAGTGGACGCCGCGCGCGAAGATGCTTCGCTCGACGCGCGCGGCGACGGCGTGAGCCGCTTCGCCGGACTGCGAGACGAAGACGATCGCCTTGCCCGGGTGCCCGTAGCGCGCCGCACGGTCCGCCTCGCTCAGGTCGCCGCGGCGGAAGCGCCGGCCGGTCACGTCGCCGCGGCTCCTGTCCTCGAGGGCCTCGAGGGCGATGCCGCAGCCGGCCGTGTCGTAACCGTGGACGATCACGAAGCGGGAGGTCGGCTCGAGCGTGTCGGCCTGGTCGAAGGCGACGGGCCGCACGCCGCGGAAGATGACTTCGGCGACCATATGCCGTTCGACCTGTCCGGCGCCGGTCACCGACTCGAGCTCCTGCTCGTCGAGCACACTGAGCACCGACTCGAGCTCGACCGCGACGCGGGCGGTTCCCATGCGCAGCACGTAGCGCCGGCCGCGGATGAGAGGGGCGGTGTTCATCCAGAAGATGTTGGCGCGGATGCGCGTCGCCATGAGCGGCGGCTCCTGGTCGGCGCGCACCATCAGCTCGCCGGGCTTGGCGTAGACCTGCGTCTCGAGCGTCAGGCCGGCGGCCTGGCCGGCGAAGGCCTCGTCCGGCCGCGGGCCGGAGAGCGCCTCGATCGTCTTCACCGTCGAGTGCTTGCGCGAAGGCAGGAAGACGACGTCGTCGCCGGGGCGGATGCGGCCCGTCTCGATGGTGCCGACGAAGATGCGCCGGTCGTCGAGCTCCTCGGTGAACTTGTAGACGTCCTGGAGCGGCATGCGGAACGGCCGGTCGAGGTCGTCGTCGAGCGGCTTGAAGTCCTCGACCTGCTCGAGCACGGTCGGGCCGTCGTACCAGGGGGCTTCGGCGGCGCGCGCGACGATGTTGGCGCCGTCACGCGCGCTGATCGGGATGAAGCTGGTGGGGTGGACACCGAGGCGGCCAAGGAAGTCGGCGTACTCGGTGGTGATTGCCGCGAACGCCTCCTGGTCCCACTCCAGCAGGTCCATCTTGTTGACCAACACGCTGATCTGGCGGATGCCCAGCATCGAGAGGATGTAGCCGTGGCGCTTGGAGTTCTCGCGCACGCCCTCTTTGGCGTCGATCACGAGCAGGGCGGCCTGGGCACGCGAGGCGCCGGTGATCATGTTCTTGAGAAACTCCACGTGGCCCGGGGCGTCGTGGATGATGTAGTGCCGCTGCGATGTGTTGAAGAAGCAGCGCGCCGTGTCGATCGTGATCCCCTGCGCCTGCTCGTTCTTGAGGGCGTCGAGGAGGAAGGCGTACTCGAAGGGCCGTGCGTTGACCTTGCACATGTTCTTGACCTGCTCGAGCTTGCCGTCCGGCAGGGAGCCGGTGTCGGCCATCAGGCGGCCGATGACGGTGCTCTTGCCGTGGTCGACGTGACCGACGGCGACGATGTCCATGCGCTCGAGGTCGAAGGGCGAGATCTCGGCGCCCGGCGCGGGCGCCGGGCAGCTCGCCGCCTGCGCGGCGACGTCCGCCGCGGTTGTCTCGTTCGTCGGCAGGCTCACATGTACCCCCCGCGGCGCAGCGACTCCAGGCCACCGCCGTCGTCCTTGTCCTGGGCGCGGCCGCTGCGCTCCGCGATGTTGCTGAACTTGCCCGTGCGCAGCTCCTCGATGATGTCGGCGACGTTCTTCGCCTCGGACTGCACCGGGGTCGTGCACGGCTCGCAGCCCAGGGAACGGCAGCGTGTGCCGGTGCCGTCGTCGAAGTAGAGCGACGTCACCGGGATGCTCTCGCGCTCGATGTACTCCCACACGTTGAGCTCGGTCCAGTCGAGCAGCGGGTGCACGCGTACGTGCGTCCCGGGCTCGAAGTCGGTCTTGAAGTAGCGCCAGAGCTCCGGCGGCTGGTCGTCGACGTTCCAGTCGTTCTCCACGTCGCGCGGCGAGAAGTAGCGCTCCTTGGAGCGCGAGCCCTCTTCGTCCGCGCGCACGCCGACGATGACACCCGTGTACGGCGAGTGATCCTCGTCCTCCACGAGCCTGCCCAGCGTGTGGTCCATGCGCAGGCGCGGCCACTCGCCGGAGAGCGTGTGCTTGAGCGCCAGCGTCTTGAGGTTGCGGCAGCAGGCGATGCGGTCGCAGTTGCCGTCGGGGAAGGTCGCCTTCTCCTCGAGAGCCTTGCGGTTCTGGCCGACGACGAGGTTGAGATGCCACTCCAGCGCCAGCCGGTCACGGTACTCGATCATCTCCGCCATCTTGTAGGCGGTGTCGATGTGCACGAGCGGGATCGGCACGTGGCCGAAGAAGGCCTTGCGCGCGAGGTGCAGGAGGACGGTGCTGTCCTTGCCGATCGACCAGAGCATGCAGACGTTGCCGAGCGAGCGGTAGGCCTCGCGCAGGATGTGGACGCTCTTGGCTTCCAGAGTCTCGAGCTGGTTCATGGGGATCCCTTTGCCCGTCAGTCAGCTGCCGGGCTGAACGGTCTCGAGGGGCACGGCTCCGGCCCCGCGGTGATGCAGCCCGCACTCGCGGTGATTGGCGGCTTCCCACCACCAGCGACCTGCGCGCGCGTCCTCGCCCTCGGCGACCGCGCGCGTGCAGGGGGCGCAGCCGATGCTCGGGAAGCCCTGGTCGTGCAGCGGGTTGTACGGCACCTCGTGCTCCTGCACGTACTCCCGCACGGCCTGCTCGGTCCAGTCCGCGAGGGGGTTGATCTTGACCATGTCGGCGAGGTTGTCCCACTCGACGACCTCGACCTCCTGGCGCGTGGCGCCCTGGCCGGTGCGCAGGCCGCAGATCCAGGCGTCAAGCTCGATCTGCGCGCGCCGCAGGGGCAGGATCTTGCGTACTTCGCAGCAGCGCTTGCGCGCCTCGATGCTGTCGCGGAAGAGGTTCACGCCGTCGCGGTCGACCATCTTCTCGACCTCGGCGGCGGCCGGGAAGTACGTGTGGATGGTGACGCCGTAGCGCTTGCTCGTCCGGTCGATCAGGTCGTAGGTCTCGGGGAAGAGTCGGCCCGTGTCCAGGGTGAAGATCGGGATGTCGAGCTCATGCTCGACGATCATGTGCGTCAGGACTTGGTCCTCGAGCCCGAGGGAGGAGGCGAAGGCGACGCGGCCGGGGAATCGCCGGACGGCGGCCGCGAGCACGTCCTTCGCGGAGGCGTCGGCGAGCTCTGCGAGCAAGGTGGTCACGGTCTCCGGCTGCGTCATCGGGTCACCTCAGGGAGTTGTGTTGAACGGATCTGACGACTTGACTCATGCACAGGCGTTCGTGCAGGGCGCGCAATCGATACTCGTGAACCCCTGGCCATGCAGCGGGTTGTAGGGGACGTCGTGGGCGCGGACGTAGTCCCACGCGCGCGCTTCGTCCCACGCCGCCAACGGGTCGATCCTGACGAGACCGGCCCCCGCGTCCCACTCCGCGAGCTCTGGCTTGTGGCGCGTGACGCCCTGGCCGCCGCGAGGCACGCAGATCCAGGCATCGAGGCCGACCTGGGCGCGCCGCAGCGGCTTCAGCTTGCGCGTGTCGCAGCACAGATCCCGCTCGAAGGCGCTGTTTCGGAACAGGTTGACGCCGTTGCGCCTGACCATCTCCTCGACGTCGGCCGCGTCCGGGCAGTAGACGGCGATGGTCAGGCCGTAGCGCTTGTTCGTGCGCTCGATGAGGTCGTGCGTCTCGGGGAAGAGGCGGCCTGTGTCGACGGTGAAGATGGGGATGGCCAGCCCGGCCTCAGCGATCATGTGCGTGACGACCTGGTCCTCGATCCCGAGCGACGTGGCGAACGCCACGCGGCCGGCGTAGCGGCCGCCGGCGTCGGCGAGGACCTCCTCGGCGGTGAGACCTTGCAGTCGCGCCAGAATGTCGGCTACGGGCTCATCTACGGCCAACGCCAGGCTCTCCTCGGGTCGCGAAATCAAATGCATTCATCTAACTGAACAAATAATGATTTCGCATGATAAGCGGGAATGCTCGCCGGCGCAAGCGCGCCAGCGTTGGCTGATCCCGTGCAGGCGACGACTCGGTCGCGTACGACGATGCGCTCGACCGCGGTGGCGGTCGTCCGGATTCAGGGCGCGACGCCCTCGATCTCGAGCTCGGCAGAGGTGCGGGTCTCGCCGCAGGGGATGCGCCGCAGGGCGTCCCAGACGCGGCGCTGGAACGGGTTGCCGGGGTACGCGAGCGGCAGAAGACGCCGGTCGTGGTGACTGACGGACGCATGGAAGAGCCCATCGCACGACGCGTCGCGCTCGTGGAGAGCGGTCAGCATCTCCTCCCGGGCTGGGAGAGCGTCGACCGCGGCGATCGGGTCCGTGCGCACGATCCTCTGTCGGATGACGTTCATGCCAGAGAGAGCAGTCCCCGCATGCGGTGCTACGCCACCGAAAACCGTCGGCGGAATCGGGCCGGGCCGGCTCCGCCCGCCGCCCGGTCCGCTCAGTCTGTCACGACCACGGAGGCGTCGGGGTCGAGGGGGTTCGTCCGGACCGCGAGCGAGAACAGGAAGGGGTACTGCGCCTGCAGGTGCTGCAGGTAGTCGATCCACTGCACGCCGAGCAGCGTGTAGGCGCGCTTCACGTCGCCGGCGAGGTGGGCGCGGTCCGTCGGCGGCAGCCCATCGAGATCGCCGCGCACGTGAAGTTCCTCGGCCAGGTGCGTGACCGCCCAGAGCAGGTCGGTGAAGGCCTCATGCTCCAGCAGCGCCTGGTTGCCGAGCAGGCTCAGCAGGTACGCCTTCTCGGCGTCGAGACGCACGCGCAGCTGGCCCAGGTCGTCCGCGCTCAGTTCGATGACCGGCTTGTGATCGCGAAAGGCTCGCTTGGCGCGCTCGTAGTCCTTGGGCTTCCAGCTCATCCGCGCCAGGAGGTCTCCCCGCACCTCTCCCAGGTCCGTGTCCAGCTTCGCGACCCGCCCCAGGATGTCGGCGCCGCACTCGCTGAAGAACGCCCCGACGATCATGTTGAGCTTGTTCAGCATGGTCTCGCGGTGGCGTCGCTGCATGAGGCCGTCGAGCAGCATCGAGACGAGCAGCACCTGGATGAACAGGAAGGCGACGTCGTCGACGAGGTAGCGCAGCATCTCGTTGTGCAGGCCGCGAGCGGGGAAGAGCCACCAGCGCGTCGCGTAGACGAGGGTCGCCGCGACGATGAGCGTGACGGCGATCGCGACTTGCCAGCGGCGCAGACGCATGCGGGTCCCTTCGGTCGGAGCGGGTGGCGGCTAGGATACCGGACTCCGCATATACTGCCTTCCTCATGGATCCGTACATCAGCAAGAAGCTCAGCATCCTGCGCTTTGCGGCCGTCGCCTCGGTGGTCGTCTTCCACGCGTATCCGCCCGGCTGGCAGGGCGGCTACCTTCAGGACTTCGTGTCACTGGCGCTGATGCGCTGGGCGCTCCCCTTCCTCGGTCTCGTCTCCGGGTACCTGTTCTTCCGCACGTTCACGCCCACACTGGCGGGGTACGCGAGGAAGCTGCGCAGCCGGACGCGCACGATCGCCGTCCCGTTCCTCATCTGGAGCGGAGTCGCGGTCTTGTTCGCGGCGCTGACGGGGAACCCCGAGTACGGTGGCCCGATCGACTCCGCCGGCGACGCGCTCTACCACTGGCTGCTGCGCCCCCCCGCTTCGCCGCTCTGGTTCCTTCAGGCGCTGATGGCGTGCGTGGTGCTCTCGCCGCTCGTCTACCTGGCGGTGCGCAAGCTGCGGTTCTGGGTGTTCCCTCTCGCCGTCGCCTGGTGGGCGACCGGCCTGCAGCCGGACGGGCTCGGGCCGTGGATCAGCGCGGTCGCGTTTCCGCCCTTCATCACCGGCGCCGCCATCGCGCTGCTCCGGCCCAAGCTGGCATGGGCGAGACGACCGGCGCCCCTCGTCGTGCTCGTCTCCCTGGCCGGGGTGTGGCTTGCCGCGAGCGCGCTCTTTGCGCTCTACGGACTCGGCCTCGGCGGCTGGTTCCGCTCGGCGCTGCTCCCGGTGACCGTTCTCGGCGTCTGTACGATCTGGCTGGGCTTCGACGCGCTCAGGGTCCCTCTCCGAGCCGCGCCGTGGCTCCCCGCGGCGGCGCTCTTCGTCGCGCCGCTCTCCTTCTTCGTGTACGCGAGCCAGCAACCGCAGCTGAAAGCGATCATGGTCGCCGTTCGGGACCATGCGCCCTGGCTGCCGGTCGCCGTCGCCTACCTCGCCGCTCCGTTGCTCACGATGTCGTTCTCCATCGCGGCGGCGCTCGTCTTCAGGCGCGCGGCGCCGCGGGCGTTCGCGGTGGTGTCGGGCGGCCGCGCCGCCCCGCGGCGCAGCGGGCCGGCGCGGTCGAGAGCCGCCGCGCGGCCGGCGCGGCCGGCGAGGGAGCAGGCGACGGTCTCAGCCGAGTCTCCGCAGATCGCGGCGAACGAGGCGTAGGGGCTGCGCGTCCTGGCATCGCTTCAGTCCCTCTGCCTGATGTCCCTTCTCCGGAAGAGCGGGAACGACGCGCCGATCAGAACCATCGTGACGGCGGCCAGCAGCGCGGCGCTGCTCCAGTCCATGCCGTTGTTGAGCGGATCGTTGCCCAGGTAGTAGTGGAAGGGTGAGAGCCGCTGCAAGCCGCTGAGGTTGTCGTTGACCTCGCCGAGCGCGTTGAGCACGTGCATGAAGACGGCGGCGCCGATGGCCAGCCACATGGCCACCCTCGTGCGCCCCGTGCCCGCGCCGATGGCGAGCGCCAGGGCGCCGAACGACAGACCGACGAGCGTCAGCAGCGTACAGGTCGCGGCGATGTGCCCGATGTCCATCCCCAGACCGCCCGCCACGGAGCCGAGGGCGACGCCGCCGAAGGTCGCCAGGCCGACGAGAGCGCCGAAGAGCACCATCGTGAAGGTCTTCTCGGCCAGGACGCGCGATCGGCTGACGGGGTTGGCCAGCAGGAGGCCCATCGTCCGCCTGGACTCCTCGCCTGCCACGGCGCCCGCGCCGATCGCGATGGTCACGACCATGACCACGATGGGAGCCATCATCCCGAACGTCTCTATCTGGTAGTAGCCCTCTGCGGTGCTCAGGTCTCCGCCTCCGAACAGCGCGAGCATCTCCGCGGGAAGCTGGTCTCCCATGGCGAGAGTCTCCTCGGGCATCAGGCTGTAGAACGGCCCGAGAACGAAGCCCTGGATGAGGAACACGTACGCCGCTGCGATCAGGAGCATCGTCTGGTACTCGGACGCGGTCTTGAGCCAGATCGACGAGACGCGGGCGGCGCCGGCGAGGCGGCCTATGAGCTTGTCGGCCGTCGGGCTCCGGCGGATCCGGTCCAGGATCGTGACCCCGGTGGACTGACCCTTGAGGTCCCGCCGCTCGAGGCCGATGACCGCGCCTCCGGCGAGGAGCGCCGACGCGCCGAGCAAGACTCCGATGTCGCCCCAGGCGATCCCGTTGTACAGAGGAGCGCTGCCGTCGAAGTAGTGCCACGGGAAGATCCTGACCCAGCCCTCGCCCCCTTCGACGAGCGGCAGGAGGCCGACCGCGAAGAAGGAGACGACCATCACGCCGATGGAGACGCCCAGTGCGGCGCCACGGTTGCCGGTCCACGCGCCGACGAACAGCGCGAGGAATCCGTAGAACAGGGAGTTGGCGAGCAGATGCACGCCGAGCGCCCCCACGTGCATGTCTCCGGTCGAGACACCGAGCAGGGCAGCCGACAGCAGCGTAGCGCCGGCAAGAGCGGCCACGCTCACCGTCGTGAACAGGACGAGGGACAGCGCCTTGGAGATGAGCACGTGACGGCGGCTCTTGGGGTTGCCGAGCAGAAGCCCGAGGGTCCCGGCGCGTTCCTCTCCGGCGATCGACGCGGCCCCCATCGCGAACGCCATCGCCGCGATGACCATGGCTCCGTAGCTGCCCATGACGACGGCGATGGAGAGCGCGCCGACGTCCATGTCCCCCTGGAGCCCGAGGAGCGAGAGATAGGCCTCGGGCATGCTCGCGAAGATCTCGAGGTCGATGTTCTGGTAGGTCGCCATCACCAGCAGGCCCATCGCCGCCAGATTGACGATGGCGATGGTCCAGCCTCTCCAGCGATCCCTGGTCGTCTTGAGAAGGACGCTCGCGAGCATCAGCCGGCCACCTCCTCATCCTCGTAGTACGTGAGGAAGATCTCTTCGAGGTCGGCGGCGTGTGTACTCAGGTCGACGATGGAGTACCGTCCCTCGGCGGCCTTGATCAGCGCGCCCATGTCGCCGCCGAAGGTCATGAGCACGTGGTTGTTCTCAGCTCTGACATCACGCACGCCGTCCACGGCCTCGAACACGGAGACATCGGCCGGCGCGTCCAGTTCGAGCTCGACCTGGCGCATGGCCTTCGCCCGAAGCGCATGGACGGTCTCCAGCGCGATGAGCTTGCCGTGACGGATGATGCCGACACGGTCGGCTACGCGCTGGACCTCGGAGAGGGTGTGACTCGAGAGGAACACGGTGCGTCCTTCGCCCACGACTTCGCGCATCATCTTCTGCAGCTCGCGCTGCACGAGCGGGTCGAGCCCAGTGCTGGGCTCGTCCATGATGATGACCTCGGGCTTGTTCATGAAGGCCTGGATGAGACCGACCTTCTGGCGATTGCCCGAGGAGAGATCGCCGACCTTCTTGGAGAGGTCCGCGGCGAGGCGCTCGGCGAGAGCGTCGACGAACTTCCAGTCGACACCGCCGCGCAGGTTGGCGAAGTAGGTGAGCGTGTCCCTGCCGGTGAGGTTCGGATACATGGCCAGGTCACCGGGCAGATAGCCGAGATCCTTGCGGATCTCGACGGAATCCCTGTGCGTGTCCTTCCCAAGGATCGAGGCCGTACCCCTCGTGGCCCGGATCTCGTCCATCAGCGTGCGGATGGTCGTGGTCTTGCCCGCGCCGTTTGGACCAAGGAAGCCGAACACCTCGCCGGCGAAGATGTCGAGGTCCAGATCCACCAGCGCCTCGACGCTGCCATAGTGTTTGGTGAGACCCTTGGTCTGGATGGTGACGCTGCTCATGAAGCCACTTCCTTCCCCTCATCGGCCTTCTCTTCGCCCGTGTCGAGGGCGCCTCGCATGAGCTCGAACATCGCGTCGGTCAGCACTCCGTCGTGCATGAGCTCCAGCATCGGCTCGAGATAGGCGCTCGCCTCGGTGGGGCGTTCGAGAGTCTCCGTGACGCCGGCGCCGAGCTGTCGCTTGAGGTGACGGCCGAGTACCAGGTTGCCGAGTGACCACGTGACCAGAAGCGCGGCGCGAGCGCGCGGTTGATCCGTGGGTCTCATCATTCCCGACTCCACCATCTGCGCCGAGTAGTCGACGGCATCGGCGACCAGCTCGTCGACCAACGCGTCGACCCGGGGAGAGCTGTCGACGATGACCTGCGCCAGGTAGTCGGTGATGGGCGGGCCTTCGGCCTGTCGCCTGAGTGCGTCCATCGGGTCCATGGCCAGACCCGCCGCCGCCGCATCCTCCTTGATCCGCCGGATGCGGGCGGCGACGCTCTCGTCGCACGCCGCGCGAAGACCCTCCATGGACCCGAAGTGGTGGATGACGAGGGCAGGCGAGACGCCGGCGACCTCGGCGACGTGCCGCGCCGTCATGGCCGTGATGCCGCGCTCGGCGACGCAGCGGATCGCGGCATCCCGGATGCGTGCCTTGGTCGTCCGGTCGTCGGGGGGTTCTGAACACATGTACAAGATACTAAACTCCAGTTCAGAAGCGCGCAACGCGAACGCCGTTGGCGCGGTCGCCCGGCCCCTGCCCGGCCCCTGCCCGGCCCCTGCCCGGCGACGGCTCCGGCTGGCGGTGGCCGAGGGGGAGCGGCTACCATCAGGTGGGAGGTCATGGCGTGCGTCACGTCGCCCGCATCATCGTCAGCGTGCTCGTCATCGCCGGGCTCACGGCCGGGGTATTCGGCTGTGGCCTTGCCGTCCAGTGGCTGCAGCGCCAGGACGGGCTGAACGCCGCGCGTGACCGGCGGCCGCAGGAGCCCGTCGCGTTCTCTTCGCTGAACCGCTACACGCGGGAGGCGGCCGGCGAGGCCTGGTTCCGCCGCTACTTCACCACCATGGTCTTCTCGAGGGGGGCCGGCGAGGCCGGCGACTCGACCGGAGTGGTGGCGAAGTGGGAGCGGCCGCGAGTGGTGATCAAGCTGCTGAACGACGGCGGTCCCGGTGTGGCGCGCTACCTGCGCGGGCTGGTCCGCCGGCTGGACCGCATGCAGGGAGAAGTCCGCTTCGTCGTCGGCGACGACGCGCCGCGCATCACCATCAGATTCCTGCCGCACGACGAGTACGTGCGCAGCCAGGGGAAGAGCAGCGTCGGCAACACCCGTACTCGATACTTCAAGACCTCGCCGGGCATCATCAGCGCGAAGATCACGATCGATGCCGGGAAGCCCGTCGCCGCGGACCAGGTCAAGGCCACCCTGATCCACGAGCTCACGCACGCCATCGGCTGCAACGGGCATTTTCGCGCCCCTGAGGACCGCCGCCGCAGCGTCCTCTATGAGTCGAGTCCCCTCACCGCCTGGAGTCAGTCGGACGCCGCGGTGATCCGCATCCTGTACTCGCCGTGGATACGCACGGGCATGACCGCGGCGGAGGCCCGGAGTTCGCTGCGCCGCTACGGGCGCTCAGGGGACTGAGGCCCGCTGCCGGCCCCACTCGCGGCCGGTGTCGTCGAGCACGATGAACAGGACGCCCGAATGGGGCTGGAGCGGCGACGCTCGCCGGCGCGGGCTCGTTCGGCCGTGTGCGGTAGTGTACGGAGATGCAGCCGCCTCGCCCGTCGGCACGCCCGACCCGCGACACGCCGGCCTCCGTCTCTCGGCCGCCCGCCACGCCGCGGCCGCCGGCCGCCATTCGGCGGCCCCCTGCGCCCACCCGGCGCCCGCCGTCGTCACCTGAGGGATTGGCGTCCGAGCCGCCCCACGATCTGGTTCCTGGCGCTGTTCGCCGGCTACCTGACGGCCATCGCCGTACTCGACGTCGTCTCCGCTTCGACCCTGCTCGCCGTCGCGATCACCGTGGTCTTCTTCGGCGCGGTGATGCTCGTTCGTCCGCCGCGGCACTGGCTGAACTGGGTGGAGTACGTGGTCATGCTCCTGGTGGCGGTGCTCTGGATCGCCGACGGGTCCGCCGAGTGGGTGTTCTGGCTCGCGCTGCTGTGCGACGTCGGCCTGATCCTCCTCGAGCGCAGAGTGGCGCGAGCCTAGTCCCGCTCGAGCGCCCGGATCACGATGCGCTTGATGCCCGCGGCCGCAGGTACTTCATCACCGCGGGCCAGTCGGGGAACCTCTTTGAGCCGAAGCGGATGTGCTTGCCTTTGAACGCGTCCACTCCGTTCTTGACGCGGTCGTCGATGAGGAAGTCCCCACGGTTGAGGTCCTTGTGATGGGTGAGGATGAGGCGCTTGTGGGCGGGCGCGCCCAGGTACGCCTTGACCCAGCAGAGCTTGTCCGACCATGCCGACGGGTTGTCCCAGGGTGACGTGGAGAGGATGTAGACGTCGAACAGCAAGGCCAGCTCGACGAACGCGACCTCGGCGCCCGGCATGGGCTGCATCAGCGAGAAGATGCCGGGCACGTCGTCCAGGCGCCCCTTGTACTTCTTCCTGACCTTGGCCGGCACGTGCGGCAGCGCGGAGGCGAAGTCGACGAGCACGTTGTCCATGTCGACGTAGACGATCTTCCTGGCCATCGCGGTCCCTCCGATTCGGTCGTCCCGGGACGACTCTACCTCACCGGAGCGAACGCGGTGCACGCCGGAGTCACCGTCGGGAACAGGGGGGAGCCGATGGCGGAGAGGGGGGGATTCGAACCCCCGAACCCGGTTAGCCGGATTAACGGTTTTCGAGACCGCCGCATTCAACCGCTCTGCCACCTCTCCGCGAGGTAGCGGCGCGCCGCGCGCTCGGGCGCGGGGCCGCGGACCGGTAGTGTAGCACGCGCCCGCGGCCTGACTCACTCCTGCAGGCGAGCCTCCACGAATGCCCGCACGTGCCCCGGCGTGAAGCCGTACTTCTCCTTGAGGTCCTTGAGTGGGAGGCCGAGATCCTCGGCGGCCACGCCGAACGTCGCGGTGAATTCCTCGGCCGGGATGCCCGTCGCCTCCGCGACCTCCGCGAGCGTGGTGTAGCCCTTGATCTGCATGACGTCCAGGGAGCCGTCGCCCGAGGAGTCGTGGGTCCGCGCCATCGCGTCGGCCAGGCCGGGCTGCCGCCAGTCGAACGTCCCGGCGACCGTGGTGACGCCGACGATGGCCACCATCACGGCGACAACGACGGCGGTGGATGCCAGGGCGGAGGTGCGCCTGCCGCTCGGGGCGGCGACCTTCAGGGCGCCGGCCACCGGGCAGGCGTTGACGCACTCGTTGCACGAGATGCACTCGGCGCTGGTCACGACGTCTTCGGTCGCCACGGCCACGTTCATCATGCAGGCCTTGTCGCAGCGACCGCAGTCGATGCAGGTCCCGCCGTCGCGGCGGATGTTGAGGACGCTGGCGCGCGAGAACAGGGCGAGCAGGGCGCCGGCGGGGCAGAGGTACTTGCAGAAGAAGCGGTCGTAGACCAGCGACCCGGCGAGCGAGACGATGAGGACGACGAAGCCGATCAGGTACGTGGTGAGGAGGTCACCGGACAGGAGGTGTGCCCAGGCGACCCACGGGTCGTAGGGGCGCAGCACCAGCTCGGCCGCCTGCCAGGTCCAGACGGCGAAGACGACGAGCACCACGTACTTGAGGTAGCGCGCGACCTGGTCGACGCCGCGCGGTACCGCGAAGCGCCGCCCGAACAGCCTGCGTCCGGCGGCGCCGAAGATCCCCTGCAGGGCGCCCAGCGGGCAGATGGTGCCGCAGAACGAGCGCCGGTAGACGAGGGCCATGGCGAGCGTGCCGATCAGCAGGATGAGCGAGCTTGTCGCGGTGTGCCTGAGGAAGCCCTGGCCGGCGAGCAGCGAGTAGAGTGTCTCCAGGCCGCCGAACGGGCAGAGGAAGTCGACGCCGGCCCAGCGGCCGCCGCCCCGCGCCTTCATGTGCGCGGTGACGATGGCGGTCATGCCGATCAGGACCGCTCCGAGGATGATCCACCGCGTCCAGCGCGCCCGCTTGCGGGCACCCTCGTCCGTCCGTCGTTCCGCCATCGCTCGTCTCCCTCCGCCTGCGCCGCGCCGCGGCCCGCTGCCGACGGCTCCTGTGATCGCGAGCGATTCTAGAGGGAAGTTGTGAAGAGCCTTTGAAGGAGTTCTGCCGAGGTGATGAAGAAGGGGAGCGAGGTGGCGGAGAGGGAGGGATTCGAACCCTCGAGGCAGGTCATCCCCGCCCACGCGATTTCCAGTCGCGCTCCTTAAGCCAGCTCGGACACCTCTCCGCGAGGCCTCGGGGGCGTGCGCCCCGAGAGCGGACGACCAGTATACGACAGGGCCGGGCGCGGTCGTGAGCCGCACGATCCCGGCGCGCCGGCAAGGGCCGGCGCGGTCTCGGGCCCGCTCAGCCCGTCGCGGTCATTCCCTCGATGAACAGCGCCTCGGCGAGTACGCAGCGCTCCAGCTCTCCGAGGTCGACGCTCTCGTCGGGGGCGTGGATCTTGCAGCGCGGCTCCTCGGGGCCCCAGAGGATGATCTCCGCATCCGGCAGGGTCTCCAGGAAGGCCGCGACGAGGGGGATCGAGCCGCCCTCGCCGTAGTGCACGACGTCCCTGCCGTAGGCGGCGGCCATCGCCGCGGCCGCCGCCGCGTAGGACGGCCCGTCGGTCCTTGCGAGGAAGCCCTCGCCGGTGGTGTCCGGCGTGACCGTGACGCGCGC
Source organism: uncultured Thermoleophilia bacterium (assembly GCA_963695395.1). Taxonomy (GTDB): domain Bacteria; phylum Actinomycetota; class Thermoleophilia; order UBA2241; family UBA2241; genus CAIXSE01. The sequence continues at coordinate 103,240 of CAVOGK010000012.1, forward strand.
GTGCCAGGGCGCGGCCGCCTCGAGGTGCTTCGTGACGGCCGCTTGAGCCTCCGCGGGGTCCTGCCCGGGCGCGATGCGCACGCTGATGCGCGCCCGGGCCCTGGGGACGAGCGCGTTGGCCGCGCCGTCGACGGCGGGTGCGTCGATCCCGATGACGTTGATCGACGGCCTTCCGTAGAGGCGCTCGGCGATGCTGCCGCCGCCGATGAGGCCGACGCCGGGCAGGACGCCGGCGTCGGTGCGGTAGGCGCCCTCGTCGTAGTCCGCGCCGTCGTAGTCCACGGTGGCGAGGCCCTCGACGGCCACGTTGCCGGCGTCGTCGTGCAGCGTCGCGATCATGCGCGTGAGCGCGATGAGCGCGTCGGGCGCGGGGCCGCCGAACATGCCGCTGTGCACGGCGCCCTCGAGCGTCGCGACCTCGACGTCGCAGGCGGCCATACCGCGCAGGGACGTCGTGAGCGTGGGTACGCCGAGGGCGTAGTTGCCGAGGTCGGAGATCACGATCACGTCGGCCTCGAGCAGCTCGGCATGCGCCTGCACGAACTCCTCGATGCCTCCCTCGCCGCACTCCTCCTGGCCCTCGATGAGGACCTTGATGCCCACCGGGCAGTCGTCACCGAGGGCGAGGAGCGCGCCGGCGTGGATCACGATGCCGCTCTTGTCGTCGGCGGCGCCACGCCCATAGAGCCGTCCCTCGCGCTCGGTGGGTTCGAACGGCGGGCTCGTCCACTGTGACGCGTCGCCGGCCGGCTGTACGTCGTAGTGCGCGTACAGCAGGACGGTGGGCGCACCCGGCTTCGCCGGCCGCTGCCCGAACACCGTCTGCGGCGCGCGCGCCACGTCCATCATGCGCACGTCGGGCAGGCCGGCGTCGCGGAGGAGCTGCGCTACCGCCGCGCCCGTCTGCCGCACCGGCTCCTCGGGGAACCCGGGGAAGGCGACACTCGGCAGACGCACCAGCCGCTCGAGATCGGCGCGCAGGCCGGGCATCAGGGACTTGGTCTTCGAGCGCAGTTCATCGGCGGTCATCGGTGGCTCCTCGTCGGTGGGGTCAGCTTGTGCCGGCGCGGACGCGGGCGCGGAGGCGGGGCACGTCTAGCGCCTCGCCTGGAAGAACTGTCGCAAGAGCCCCGCCGACTCGTCGGCGAGCACCCCGCTCGTGATCTCCAGCGTGTGGTTGAGCCGCGCGTCCTGGCAGACGTTGTACAGGGTCCCCGCGGCGCCGGCCTTCTCGTCGGTGGCGCCGTAGACCAGATGCGGGATGCGCGCCTGCACGATCGCCCCGGCGCACATCGGGCAGGGCTCGAGGGTCACGTAGATGACGGTGTTGAGCAGCCGCCAGCTCCCCATGTACGCCGCGGCCTCCTCGATGGCGATCATCTCCGCGTGGGCGACGGGGCTCTTGCGCAGTTCGCGCTCGTTGCCGGCTGCGGCGATCACCTCGCCGTCGAGTACGACGACAGCACCGATGGGTACGTCACCGTGCCCGGCCGCTCGCTCGGCTTGGCGCAGCGCGAGCCGCATGAAGTACTCGTCCTTCAGGAAGTGCGGGTCACTCATGTCCTCATCATCCCCGAATCACCCCAGTGTGAGAACCCCGCCGTCCGGGCCGACGTCCCTCGGCGCCAGGTCAACGACTGGCCGGACGGCGGGTATAGTAGGCGTGACCGCAACCAACCACCAGGCGCCTGAGGTGAACCCTTTCCATGGACAACTTCTCCCTGCTTCTCATCTTCTTCGGCATCCCGCTCATCTTGGGTCTGGTCGTGCAGAGCCGGCTCAAGAGCACCTTCGCCAAGAACAGCCGTGTGCCGGTCGCCAGCGGCAAGACCGGCGCGGACGTCGCCCGTGAGATCCTCGATCGCAACGGCCTGCAGGGCGTGCCGGTGCACCCTTCCAAGGCCGGGCCCCTGAGCGACCACTACGACCCACGCAAGCGCGGGGTGTTCCTCTCTGAGCCCGTCTACGCCGGCCGCTCCATTGCCGCCACGGCGGTGGCCGCGCACGAGGTGGGTCACGCGATCCAGCACGCCAAGGGATACGTGCCGATGACGCTCCGCTCCGCGATCTGGCCGGTCGCCGCGTTCGGCTCGCAGGCGTGGTTCTTCATCCTGATGGCCGGGGTCCTCTTCCAGGCGTTCGGGCTGATCCAGCTGGCGCTGCTCGTCTTCGCCGCCGTCATCGTCTTTCAGCTCGTCACGCTGCCGGTGGAGTTCAACGCGTCGCGGAGGGCGATGTTGCAGATCAGGGAACTCAGGCTGGTGACGGACGCGGAGGCTACGGGCGCCCGCCAGACGCTCACCGCCGCCGCCATGACCTACGTCGCCGGCGCGCTGGCCTCGATCGCCCAGCTGCTCTACTTCCTCGCGATCTTCGGTGGGCGCGACTGACGGGAGCTGCTGGGGCCTAGGGGCGCGGCACGTACTGCGGCGTGAACTGGGCGACGACGTCGGGCCGCCTTCCGATGCGCACGATCGTGACCTTCTTGCTCGGCACGCGGTCCGTGCCGTGGTAGCTCAGCGTTCCGGTGACGCCGCGGTAGTCTCGCGTGGCCTGCAGCGCGTCGCGGACCTTCGCCGGCTTCACCGAGTCGGCGTGCGCGACGGCGGCGGCCACGAGGCCGACGGCGTCGTAGCCGAGGCAGGCGAAGGCGTTCTGAGGCGGCTGGCCGTAGGTGGCCAGGAACGACGCGTCGAAGCGGCGCACGGCGGAATTCGCTGAGCTCATGCCAACGGCGGCGTGAGTCGTGTAGAACACGTCGCCGCCGGTAGCCGCGGCGGCGGCGAGCGACTCGGTGTCGAAGCTGTCGCCGCCCATGATGGGCTGCTGGTAGCCGGCGGCGCGCAACTTGCGCACGATGCGCCCTGCGTCCTGCGGTCCGGCGGCGACGAAGAGCACATCGGCCGCCGCCGCTTCGGGCGTCCCGTCCAGCCAGCCGGCGGCTTGGTTGCCGTCTTCCTCAGGCTCGCCGTCTCCGCCATCCCCGTCTTCTCCGCCGCTCCCGCCGCCGTCTCCGAGCTTCCTGGATGTGAGGATCGTCCCGCCCTGGGTGCGGAACGACTCCCGGAAGTACTTCGCCAGCAGGCGCGTGTATTCCATCTCGTGGTCGTAGAAGACGACCGCGGTCCGTGCGCCCAGGCGCTCCACGGCGTACTGGGCGCTCGCCGCAGCCTGGGCGTTGTCGCCGAAGCAGGCCAGGAACAGCCAAGTGGGCACCTGCTCGGGGAGGCGCGGCGAGGTGGCGCCGCTGGTCACGAAGGGCACGCCGGCGCCGGCTGCGATCGGGGCGGCGGCGAGGACCTGGTCGGTGTCCGAGAGCCCGACGATCGCGGAGACGCCTGCGGTGACGAGACTGGCCGCGGCGCGGCCTACCGCGGCGGTGTCGGTCTGGCCGTCGCGCTCCAGAAGCTCGACGCGCCGGCCCATGAGCCCGCCGCGCGCATTGATGCGGTCCACGGCGAGGCGCGCGCCGTCCAGCGAGGGCGCATCGAGCGGGGACTGACTGCCGCTGAGGCTGTAGATGGCGCCGATGCGCACAGGAGGCGGCGTCGGCTTGGTCGCCGTCGAGGCGCCGCCGCACGCCGCGACGGCAGCGACCAGCGGCACGACGAGCGCGGCCACCGCCGCCGCGTGCACCAACGCCGAGGTCCTTCCGCGTGTGTTCTCGCGAATCATGGCTCGCGTCTCATGGTAGAGCAGCGACGCGGGAGCTTCACCCCGGCGTCCGTGACGGCGCCGATCGCGCGTGTGAATGCTCAGGCGTACGAGTCCCCGGCGAGGCACGCTGACCCTCTTGCGGCCGCACGACGAAGGCGGCACGGTGTATTCACCTCTGTGGGTGAGTCCATGGTCCACCGACTACCTCGGAGGATCGGACATCGGCTGGCTGGTCGGGATCCTGCTCGGCGGCGGCGTCTACTGGGCGCTCGAGGCGCTGTGACGCTCCTCGCCCCAGGTCTGACATCCTCCGCGGCAACGAAAGGATGCATGTGATGAAGCAGCCCATGATCGTCGGCAAACCGGTGGACATCGTCGTCGACCTGGTGGCGGGCGACGCCGATGACGGGTCGATCCCGATCATGGACGGCTACGCCGATGTCCTTCAGCGATGCGCCGACCTGATCGGCGTGGCGCGCGAGTGCGAGGTCCCGGTCGTGTACCTCTCGGAGCGGCACCGGCGCAGCCGCTCGTGCACGTAGTCGCGGCTCCCCGGCGCCCTCCGGTGCCTGGGGTCTCGACTTTCTGTCTGCCACTGCCGCCTGGCGTCCCGCGTCCATCCAGGCGGCCGCTTCCTATGCGACGCCGCCGCGGGCGCGTCGCCACGCGTCTGAAGCGCAGCGAGTGATGCAGCGCGCAGTAGCCCAGCGGGTTGTAGATGCTCAGGTGGGTCGAGCAACCGGGAGCGGCGCACACGCGTCCGTTGGCGTAGGTCCGGGCGGGCTTTCCGAGAGCCACCACACGATGCCCCATGAGTTCACGACCCCCTCGCATCCGTGACCTCTTCGCTTGAAGAGGACGTCTCGAGAACATCGTCGGCAGGGCGACGGACCGCCGTGAGCCGGATGGACGGATGTTCCAGGCGCTTGCGAGCCTCGCTGTCGCCCAGGATCCGGTCGCCTCAGGTGAAGCCAGGCGGACGGTATGAGAAGCCTCCAGGCTCTCGTCGGCGACGCGACCAAGAGCGCAGAGGCGAGAGGACGGGCATGGACTTCGGACCGAGACCATCCGCGGAGGGCGCGTTTCTCGGCTCGCTACCTCCCAACCTGTCAGCCGGTTGGGGGACGACGGCATTGTGGCGATTAGCGGGGGAAGGAATGGCGCGCGCGGCAGGACTTGAACCTCCCGGAGAGCGACCGCCGGCGCGTTCGTCCGTGATCCCCGCTGACTGATTGGCGCCGCGTCGTCTGAGCGGACAACGCGATCGTGGATGTTGACACGGGCATCCGTCAGGGCGTGTACGTTTCCACGGGCAGCCCGGCGTCCAGCCACGCCGTGATGCCGCCGTCCACGTTGTACACCTGTGCGTAGCCGAGCCCCACGAGGATGTCGGAGCCGGTCTGGCTGCGATTGCCGCTGCGGCAGATCACGTAGACCGGCTGGTCAGTCGCGAGCTCCGAGCCGGCAGCGGATTCCAGGTCGCCCAGAGGGATGAGCGCGGCCCCTTCAGGGACGCCCGTCTCGGCCCACTCGACCGGCTCGCGCACGTCCACGATCTGTGCGTCGGCGTTCGAGCCCAGCGCGTCGTAGGCTGTCTGGACGTCCACCGTCTCGTACGTGGCGCCCGTGGCGGCGCCTGTCTCGTCCGGCGACGCGGTCTCCTGGCTCGAGCAGCCGGCGACGGCGAACGCAAGGACCAGGATCAGGATGGCCAGGCTCAGGGGAACGGACCGAGCTCGCATGATGCGGATCTCCTCTGGTGAGCGTGCGGATGTGCATAGGGCACTGTACCCGCGCCGGCCGCACCTCAGGCAGGCCCGGGCAGGCGCTCGAGCCGCCGCTCGGTGATGAAGGCGGCGCAGAGAACGAACGAGCAAGGAGGGAAGGAGTGGCGCGCACGGCAGGACTCGAACCTGCGGCCTTCGGTTCCGTAGACCGACGCTCTAATCCAACTGAGCTACGTGCGCACGCGAGAAAAGAGTATACCCGAAACCCGGTGACTGGAAAAACGTCGCGCCGGGGTCACCTCTCGGCGAAGCGGAGCCGCGCGAGCACGGCGACCCGCCCGAACCCCGCCGCTGATGCTCCCGGCCGATCACCAGGCCGCCGATCCAACCGCTGCGGTCGTCGGGGTCGACGGCCCACATCACGAAGCCGACGACGGCGCCGCCGGCGGAGATCGCAAGCGGTCGCCACAGCCCGCCGCAGTCGCGTCAGTTCTCCGCGGTCACGTCGGTCAGCTCGATGGTGGTGGTCACGGGGCTCCCGGAGAGTCGGAGATGCTGGCGGAGAAGCCGGGATTCGAACCCGGGAAGGAGCTTGACACCCCTTAACCGCTTAGCAGGCGGTTGCCTTCAGCCACTCGGCCACTTCTCCGCGCGGGAGACACACTATACCGCACCGGCCACGGGCTCGAAAGCTGGGGAGCGGCGGCGCGGGCTCGTCGGTATGATGGTCGCAGAATCGACCGGTCGGCGTGGGGCAGAGGGGGTCTGGAGTGGATATCGCGGGCATGGATCCGGTGGTCGTCGCCGCGGTCGAGCGTGAGACGAGCGAGCTGCTCAGCCGGCTGATCCAGATCGACACCAGCAACCCGCCCGGCGACGAGACCCGCGTCGCCGAGTTCATGGCCGCGTGGTTCCAGGAGCGTGGTCTTCGTGGCGAGATCGTCGGGGAGCCGCCCGAGCGGCGCAGCTTCGTGCTGCGGCTCGAGGGCGACCGGCCCGGACCGTCACTCCTGCTCCTCGCCCACGAGGACGTCGTTCCGGCCAACCCGGCCGACTGGCGGGTGCCACCGTTCTCCGGGCTCGTCAAGGACGGCTACGTGTGGGGCCGCGGCGCGGTCGACATCAAGAACCTGGTCGCCGCGCACGCCGTCGCCACGGCGCGCATCGCCACCTCCGGGACCGGCTTCGCCGGCACCCTCGTCTACGCCTGCACCGCCGATGAGGAGGAGGGCTCCGTCGGCGGCGCCCGCTGGCTCGTGAAACATCGCCCCGACCTCGTCCGTACGGACTACGTGATCAACGAGGGCGGCGGTCACTTCCTCGAGCGCGGCGGCCGTCGCATCTACCTCCTCGAGAGCGGAGAGAAGGGCACCGCGCAATTCCGCCTCATCGTGCGCGGCGAAGCCGGCCACGCCTCCGTCCCGCTGCGCCACGGCAACGCCGTCGTCGCCGCGGCGCGTGTCGTCGAGGCGCTGGTGACGCACGAGCTGCCGATCGTCATCGACGGGTCGTCGGAGGAGCTCGTGCGCCTGCTCGTCGACTCTCCCGCGCTACGCGAACGCCTGCGCGATCCCGTCATGGCGCGCGAGGCGCTCATCGACCTGGCGCGCCGCGACGTCCAGCTGGCCGACATGATCGAGCCGCTGTACGGCTTCGCCTTCTCGCCGACCATCGTCAGCAGCAACAGCGGCGCGGTGAACGTCTACCCGACCGTCGTCCAGGTCAGCGTGGACTGCCGCATGCTGGCCGGCCGCCACGAGCACGAGGTCCTCAGCGAGGTGCGCGCCGCACTCGACGGCGTCGAGGCCGACTGGGACCTCGAATGGGTCGGCCCTGTGGTGCGCGGCAACGCCTCGCCCTACCCCTCGCCCCTCGCGGACGCGATCCGCACGACGCTCGAGCGCCACATCCCCGGCGCGGAGCTGGCCAACAGCCACTCCGTCGGCTTCACCGACTCAAACTGGTTCCGCGCCGCGTACCCGGAGACGGTGGCCTACAACTTCGCCCCGCACCTGGTCGAAGGGTACGACGAGGTCACGCCGCGGTACCACAACGTGGACGAGCGCATCCTCATCCGTGACCTTGCCTTCCAGGCGCTGTTCGCGGAGCGGGTGGCGCTGGAGCTGCTGCGCTGAAGCCTCGCGCGCTGGGGCTGAGCCAGGCGCTCGGAGTGGGTCAGGCGATGGGCCAGTCCACCTCGGTGAGCAGCTCGCTCTCGGGGACCTCGCCGGGGTCGTTGAGGTAGATCTCGCGTGCCTTGCCGGCGGGGCGACAGCCGTTGTCGGTCATCCACTTCTGCATCGCCGTGTAGGCTTTGCCTACCTCCCGGTACGGGCCGACGTGCGTCGTGGTGGCCACGCGGCCGCCGGGGATCTCCTCCAGCTCGACGCCTTCGCCGCCGGCCGCTCCCGGGACCACCGGCATGCAGATGACGATCTCGAACGCGTCGTCGCAATCCTCCGGATACAGGATGAACGGAGGCCCGGCCCACTGGACGCCGGTCTTGGCGGCGTGCTCCATGAGCACGCCGAAGCCGGCGCCGATCTTCTCCGCGATCGTCGGCATGGTCACCAGCACGCGGTGCGTCAGCGCCAGCTGCGGCGCCAGTTCCATCTCACTGATCTCGTAGTCCATGGCAGTCCTCCGTTGGCGTGGTGCAACGGCGTGCGCTCGCCGGCGTACCTCCGGCCGCCTTGACAGGCTATCGCTCGCTCGCGTCCACGACGAGCGTTTGTGGCTTCAGGCCTCGCGCACCGGATGGCGCAGCACGGTCTTGAGCCGTTCGGGCGCGGTGCGGCGAGGGTCGCCCAGATAGATCTCGTGGTGGCGACCCCGAAGGTGGTAGCCCTGCTCGGCGACGAAGACGTGCAGCTGCTCGATCGTGGGCGCTTCTCCGGCGTAGGGGCCGATGTGCATGATCTGGGCGGCGAGGCCCTCGGCGAAGCGCTCGAATCTGACGTGCGCTGCCGCCGGCAGCTCCCGCCGCCGTCCCGCGGCGTCCGCGGCGGCGGCGACCTCTGCGGCCGTCACCGCGGCCGGAACGGCGATCATCATCGTCCAGTTCCACGTGTCGCGGTCGCGCTGCAGTTCCTCCATGGTGGGCGCGTCTTCGTCGGCCCACCAGAGCCCCTCGAGCGGCCCGACCTTGAAGTCTCGTTCGAGATCTGTCTTCTTGAGCGTGAACTTGAGCGTGTAGGCGACGCCGTAGAGCGCCTCGACCGCCTGTTGATACGCCTCAGAGGTGCTCGGGTCGCCGCGCCCGTCGGCCATCAGGAAGGCGAGCTCCGGCACCTCGACGATGGATGGGTGCCGGGGCGACGGGGAGTAGAGCGGTTTGAGCTCCCTGACCAGGTCGACGGGCGTCACGACGGTCGCTGCGCCAGTACGATGCCCACGCTCGCGACCATGATGGCCACCTGGATGGAGATCCCCCAGCCGGGCCCGGACCTGCCGTGCGGGAAGCTCTCCCAGTGGCTGGGGAAGAACTTGCGCGCGTGCTCGCCGCGCATGATGGCGATGAGCACGTCCCAGTCCGGGGCCCCGGAGACGAGCCCCATGAAGGCGATCCACCATGGATAGCCGAGAAGCAGCCAGGCGCCCAGGAAGGCGCCGAGCGAGGCGAGGAAGTCGCACCACCCATAGATCACCGGGTGCCGGGAGGCGGTGTAGTCCCAATGAGGGATCAGGTCCATGAGCACGTGCGCGAGGACGACGAGCACGAGGATGAGCCACCACGGTCCGCCAAGGGCGGTGGCGATGCCGAGGCCGGCGAGGACGTGTGTCGTGACCCACATGATCGGAGCCTACGGTATTGGGCGCCGCACGCGCCAGGGTTCGTCGTGCCGACGCGGTAGCCGGCGGAGCGGGTCGGCCGGCGGGCCGTCGCTCAGGCCAGGCGGCCGATGTCCTCGCGCACCATCGCCGCGACGGCGGCGACGGCTTCGTCCACCTCCGGGGTGAGCTCGTCGGGCCGTGGCCGGACGTCGCCGACCTGCACGGCGTAGACGACGACGTCCGGGTCGGCGCCGGAGAGCCGGGCGTTCGCCACGAGGTGCGGCACGCCCATCCCGTGGATGTTGTTCGAGCGCAGGGCGACCACGCCGGCTTCGTCGGGGCCGATGAGCGCCGCCAGCCCCCTCAGATCTTGAGGAAGTCCCGCCGGGTCACCCCTGGGAACGCTGACGGTTGCTGCATCGACACGCCTCCCGTGATCGTCTATCGGACCACATCGCCCGCCCACGCCGGGGCGGCGGCGTTGCGCGCAGCGTACTCCGGGTTTCGCGGATTTCAATGCTCGAGTGCCGTTGAGACACTCGATGGGATAGCTGCGCGCGTCATGGGGTACTATGGGCACAGCGAACGGGAGGAGGGAACCTTTTGAAGAAGCTCATTTTCATCATGCTGCTGATCCTCGTCGGCGTCGGCGCGTTCTTCGCCTGGAAGATGCTGAAGGGCGACGGAGGCTGCTGCGGTTGGGGCGGCGACAACACCGATCCATGGAGCAGCTACACGCCGCCGGCGGAAGACACGCCTGCGGATGCGCCTGCGGACGCGCCTGCGGATACGCCCGCGGCCTGACCGAGCTTGCGTGGACGGCGCCGGGAGGCGAGGCAGAAGCCTCGTCGCCTCCCGGCGCCGTCGCGCGTACGGGCTCGGTCGCCGAGGCCGTCGAACGCGCCGGCAGGGCTGCCTTGCGCCCACCTTCCTGCCTACGGTGTCGACGGCGGATGGCCGGCGCGGTCGCGTCTCCCGCGCCGGAAACGCCTAGCGTTCGTCGACGGGGCGCCTACCATTACCTGCATACGAGTATGTAGCTAGAGTTTCGTCCAAGACGATCCGCGCCGACAGTCGCGGGTGCGGTCCGGCGGAAGCGGCGCCCTGAGCAGGCGCCTTGGGGAAGGCAGGTGGGTCATGGTGGCAGGTCGTCTGCGAATCGGTCTCGTCCTCTTCGTGGTGGCAGCGGCGGCGATGCTTGTCGGCGCGGCGACGGCGGAGGCCACCTGGTTCCTGCCCGAAGTCCGCGTCACGACGAACTCCCAGTCGCAGTACCACCCTGCGATCTCAGGCACGCGGATCGTGTATCAAGACGACCGCGACGGGAACTCGGACATCTACCTCTACGACCTCGTCACCAAGACGGAGCGGCGCCTGACGACGAACCCCGCGTGGCAGGACTACCCGGCGATCTCCGGCGCGTGAACATGATGGCGAGCCCGTGTCGTACCTTTCGGGCGCATGTCCGCACTCTCCCCATGCAGCTCGTTGGTGCCGGAGTAGCTGCCGACCTGCAGTCCCAGGGTCGCACTTCCGAGGAGGGCGTCAGTCTCCTGCCGGGGCTTCCGTCGCCGGCTCCTGTTCGACCGGCGTGGCTCCGGTGGGCTCGATGCAGGCGAGGTAGTCCTGGAGTGTCGCGAAGCGCCAGGAGGCTCCCGCGTCGCCGGAGACCAGCACCATGCGCCGATGGTAGCGATGGCGCTCGCGCAGTGCCGTACGGTAGACACGCGGGTCGCAGCAGTTCAACGAGAGGAAGAGGCGTCCGCTGCGATCGACGGCGAGCTTCTGGTAATAGATCGCGTAGCTGTCGCGGTCTCGCCGGTAGACGAGGCGGCGGGCGGGGCTCCACTTCCCGCCGCTCGGTCTGGTCTGCATGCTGAGGGCGCAGTAGGACCGGCCGGCGAAGACCCGGTCCACGCCGGCGCGGTGCTGGCGGAACACGAGGACCAGGGTGTCGTCGGGCAGACAGACCAGCGAGACGTAGGTCTGCCTGCCGCGCCCATCGGCATCCGTTCCTCGTTCCCGGAACCCCGACGACAGCACGACCCTCGGCGCGGTCCAGGCGCTCGCATCGAGGGGTCTGACACTGTGGACGTAGCGGAACGGATGGCTGTGTGCGCCGATGACGACGTGCAGATACCCCTGCCCGTCGAGGCAGATGCCCGCAGTGTCGTGGTCGTCGTTCGGGGGATGAGCTCGGCCGACGAGGACCGGCGTGGTCAGCCGGCCGGTCCGGCGGTCGAGCCCGGCTACGTACGTGGGCGATCCGGACGCGCTCACCGGCGCGACCTCCGTCCAGACGATGAACGACGTCGAGCCCGACGTGGCCGCGAACGAGGCCCCGCCGGCCGCCTGGGTCATCCCGAGGTGACGGCTGGTCACCAACGTCGGTGGTGGAAGCACGAGCTGGTCTCCCTCGAAGGTCGGCCGCACGACGTAGAGCTCGTTCCGGCTGGCGCGCAGTCCCGGCCACCGCGCCACGGGTCGCCACAGCGCGATCAGTGGGGGCTCATTGCTGAGGTTCCAGCCCGTGAAGTGCTCCATGGTCATGGTGCCGATGTCGCGACCGCTGTAGAGGGCCACGTGCCCGTCGATCGGCAGGGTGACCGTCCGCCACGTGACGCAGCCGTCCATGGAGTACAGCAGTACGTTCTTGAGGGAACCGTTCGCGAGCCGGATCTCGAGCAGCGTGTAGGCTCGGCCGAGGGCGTCGAACTCGACCAGTTCACTCACGTAGCCCCCGGCATTCACCGTCGCCGCGAACGTGGGGTAGTCGCGACGCACGGCCTCGACGAGGGCCAACTGCGACCAGCCGGGTCCGTCCAACGCGTGCACGTGGTCGGTCTTGTGCTGCGACACCGTGCGGCTGCGGATGTACGGCCGGTTCCACGGGTCGAACGAAGGGACGTTGAGCTCGTAGTCCGGCGTGTAGCCGAACTGTGCGCGCAGGCTCATCCGCAGGTCGATGCGTAGCGGCAGGACAGGCCCAGAGTTCGCGGCCGCGGCCGGTCGGGGGATCACGCCAGGCAGACCGGCCGCCAGCAGAGCGAGCACCAACACCAAGAGCAGGCGTCTCGGACTCGGCCCCACGTCCATCTCCGTCTCCGCCGACTATAAGAGTGTTCCCGGCTGCAGCCGTTGCCATCACTGGATGCCGTTGTGGGCAGCGGCCGTAGCCGCACCTGCCGTGGAGATGGGGAGAAGGTGAGAACCACCGCCTGGCAGCTGCGGACGGCCCGGAGGATGACCCGGTCGAGCGGCCCTACTTGCTACCTGGTTGCCAGCGGATCTGCCCACGGAATCGGATCGAGGAGGGATGGCGTCCGGTGCGGCAGCTCGGCCGAGCGAAGTGGGAGCCGCGTGGTGAAGAGCTGGCCGTGAGGCGGTCAGGACCTGAACTGAATGAGGAGCAGCCCGACGATGGCAAGGCAGATCGCTACGAGTGCCCCACCGATGCCGAGGTCTGCGGAGTCCGCCCAATGGTCCGCATTGTAGGCGATGTAGTAGCCTGCGGCGGCGCCGAGAAGCCCGAGACCAGCCAAGACCGCGCCGAGTTTCCGCACAGGTCTCCTCCACACATCGCCTGTCAACGCCCACGCTACCTCCTGGTCATAGCGGTGCCGTGAAGTTGCGGTGAAGGATTGCGAACAGCGGAGAAGAGTACCCGCCTGTTGCCGAATGACCGGCCACCGTCTCGGGGACTTCGCCCACACGCACCGAACTTCCGGTCAGGCCTGCCACCCACCAGCACGCCGGTTTGGCGCCCGCGCACCCTCGTAACACAAGAACGACGTGACTCGCGGCCAAGCGGGTAGCCGAGAAGGATACGAGACTCCTGACATGAGCGACGCTCAAGACGGGAGGCTGTGATCCGCCGGACGTACCGCTGCGGCCACCGCAGTCCGGCGGGGAGCCACTGGTGAGACCGGCCCGCGGGCCGGTCTTCGTGCTTCTTGGCCGACCGGCAGGGGAGCCAAGGGGCTGCCAGGTGGGAGGGATCGGGGCCATGAAACCGCCACGCCTGTCGAGGTCGTCTGCGGCTGCGGGCATGGCGTCCGCGCTGCTCGTGGTCGTCGCGACGCTCCTGCTCGCCGCCTGCGGCGGCTCGGACGCCACGGACTCAGCGTCGCCGTCGGCGTCGAGTCCGATCCCACACTCAAGCGACATGACGCCGACGACGCCCGCTTCGACCGCGGCGCCGCTGCCCAGGCCCACCGTCGCCGGCACCATCGCCTTCACCAACGTGTCCATCACGGAGTCCGACGACGCCGACATCTGCGTGATCAGGACGGATGGCACGGGCTCTCATGCAGCTGACCGACGACCTCGGCTGGGAGGAGCATCCCTCCTGGTCGCCCGACGGGAAGCGAATCGTCTACGACGCGGGAAGCAGCTATCCCGTCTCCAACAGCATCTGGATCATGAATGCGGATGGCTCCGGGAAGACCGAGCTGACCGACGGCTACCACCCACACTGGTCACCCGACGGCAGGCACATCGTCTTCGTTCGGTACCCGGGCGGCTCACGCGGAGAAGACGTCTGTGTCATGAACGCCGACCGAGACGTGATCTGGGCGGCCGGATCCTCGTTGGTACGGGTCCGGGCCGCTAGCCTCGCACAGAGGCCCGCCACCCGTGGGGGGAGCGGGCCTCTTATGCGGCCGGCTCTGCCCGTGCTGGTTCCTGCGAGCCTGGCGTGCTGCTCCCAGGTCGATTCGTGCTGGTCAAGGGCCCATTCGTGCTCTTCCTTGGCGGACTCGTGCTCGTCAGGGACCGACTCGTGCTGTTCCCAGGAAGTGGGATGGCGGATGCGTGGACATGGGGGCGTGTCTGTGCGTCAGGCTCCCCTCTCGCTCCCGATGCCGACGGCAGAAGCTCGGCGCGTTCACGTCTACTGCTCCGGCAACACCTGGCGCTTGCCGACGCAGCACGTGAGGTGGACAATCCTCCCGAACGACCCCTGGAGCGGATGATCCATCCCCTGGGGGTCGTTGCTCTGTCGCGATGCATCGGACGGCCAGCAACCCCATGTCGTTGCCGTCCCGCGGGACACCCCTTCAATGCAACCGGAGCAGTCCCTCGTCCTCCTGGCTCGGTCAGAGCCGCCGGAAGGACTTGGCCGGGCTGCGGCCGGCGACGGTCCTCACGGTCACCTTGACCCAGCCTTGGTCGTCCCCCGGGGCCCCTGATCCTCGTCGACTGCAGATGACGTCTTGTGGGGTCACCGGCCGGTACATCGCCCTATCTTCCTTCTCCTCTTCGCGCCCGGCTCGGGCAATCTGAATCGTCGTTGCCGCTTGGGTCGTGGGATCGGTGGACGGCGTTGTCGTCACTGGGATCCGGTGATCGCTCGCCGGCGTCGAACGTGGGCGAGCCGCTCAACGCATGGGGAGACGGAGTTCCGTGCACGTGAGCGATGTTCCTGAGTCGAGGCACGACGCGATGAGGCCGAGCGGGTCACACCAGTGGCGGAGGGGGTGGGATTCGAACCCACGAACGAGTCGCCCCGTTGGCGGTTTTCAAGACCGCTGCCTTCGACCTCTCGGCCACCCCTCCGGCATCGGTCAGTCTAGCAATCGCCGCGGCTGGCCGCTCGGCTCCGCGTCTGCCATACTCTGCGGCCATGAACGCGCTCATCATCGGCTGCTCCGACGGTCGCATCTCCGCGCAACTTGAGGCCCTGCTGCGCGAGGTCGGAGCCCCCGACGCCAACAGGCTTCTGGTGCCGGGCGGGCCGCTCCCGCTGACACGCCCAGGCGCCGAGCGGCGCGTGGCGCTGGACTGCATCCGCGAGATCGTGGACGTCCACGACGTGCGCGTCATCTACCTGGTCTCGCACCAGGAGTGCGCCGCCTACGAGCGTGCCCTCGGCGGCCTCGGCTTCGACCAGAAGGAACTGCTCGAGCGCGACCTGCGCCGCGTCAAGACGCTGCTCGAGACCAGCTTCCCCACGCGTCGACGTCCGCTCCTACGTGATCCCGTGGCAGGAGGACGGCGAGAGCGCCGCCTACGGACCCGCCGCGCCCGTCGACTGACTCCGCCGCCGGCCGCCGGTTGCGCTAGGCGCCGATCACATCCTTGCCGAGGAGCGGCCGCAGCACCTCCGGCACGGCGATGCTGCCGTCGGCCTGCTGGTAGTTCTCCATGATGGCGATGAGGGCGCGGCCGACGGCCACGCCCGTACCGTTCAGGGTGTGCACGAAGCGCGGCCCCTTCTCCGTGCGGAAGCGGGTGTTGAGGCGCCGCGCCTGGTAGTCCGTGCAGTTGCTGCAGCTGGTGAGCTCCCGGTAGCGCTGCTGACCCGGGAGCCACGCCTCGCAGTCGAACTTCTGCGCCGCCGGGGCGCCGAGGTCGCCGGCGGCGATGTTCACCACCTGGTAGGGGATGCCGAGGCCCTGCAGGATCGCCTCCTCGGCCGAGAGGATCACCAGATGTTCGGCATCGCTCTGCTCGGGCGCGCAGAAGCTGAACATCTCGACCTTGTCGAACTGGTGCACGCGCAGGATGCCGCGCGTGTCGCGGCCGGCGGCGCCGGCCTCGCGGCGGAAGCAGGTCGAGTAGCCGGCGTAGCGGATGGGGAAGGCGCCCTCGTCGAGGAACTCCTCCATGTGCATCGCCGCGAGCGGGACTTCGCTGGTGCCGACCAGGCAGTCGCCGTCCACCGTCTCGTAGACCTGGGCGCGGTCGGTGGGGAAGAAGCCGGTGCCGTACATGGCCTCTTCGCGCACCAGTACGGGGGGGATCACCGGGCGAAAGCCCTTGGACTGGATGACGTCGAGGGCGTAGCGCACGAGGGCGAACTGCAGCATCACGAGGTCGCCCTTGAGGTAGGCGAACCGCGAACCGCTCACCTTGGCGGCCCTCTCCATGTCGATGAGGTCGAGGGCCAGGCCCAGGTCGAGGTGGTCCTTGGGCTCGAAGTCGAAGCTCGCGTGGCGTGCCGACAGTACGCAGCACCACGGAGTCTTCCTCGCCGCCGTCGGGAACGCCCGGCAGCGGGATGTTGGGCAGCTCGAGGAGCATGGCGTTCAGGCGCTCCTCGGTCTCGGCGAGCGCCGTCTCGTGCTCCTTGATCTCGTCGCCGAGCGTGCGCATGGCGGCGATCGCCTGGTCGGCGTCGCCGCCGGCCTTCTTGACGGCGGCGATCTCGTCGCTCGCCCGCTTGCGCTCGGCGCGCCGCGTCTCGACCTCGGTGAGCAGCTGACGGCGCCGCTCTTCGACGGCGAGGAACTCGTCCAGTGACGAGGTGGGGTCGCCTCGCCGTTCCAGGGCCCTGCGGACCTCGTCCGGGTTGGCGCGCACCATCTTCACGTCGAGCATCCTCACTCCTCGCGGTCGTGTCGGTCGGTGCCGCCCATGGTATCGCACCGGCCGGTCTCGCGGCCGTCGCGGCGTGTCATTGCGGCCGCGCCGGCGGGCGAGCCGCTCGACCCCTCTCGCGTGCCCGTGCTACCCTGCCGATACTGAGCGACACCACGCACCGTAGCGCCACGGAGGGAGCAGGTCTATGCGTCAGGTCACCCAGCGTCGCCCCCATCACCGGATCCTCGCGTTCGCGCTGCCGGCCGTCGCCATCTGTCTGCTGGCGCTTGCAGCTCCCGCGATGGCTGCATCGCCGGCGCCCGAGGCGGCCTCCGGGGCCGCTTCGCCGGCGACCGTCGAAGCGTCGCCTGCAGCCGCCGACGCGGCTCCCGCCCCCGATCCGGAGCCGACCGTCCTCACCTGCGACCTCTCGCGCGGCGCGCTGGTCTTCGGCGGCACCGTGACCGCGGCCGGCATGCTGACGCCGGCGGCTGAGGGGCAGGAGGTCGTGATCACGATCGGTGGCGCCGAGGTGGGCCGGACCCTCACGGACGCGGCCGGCGCCTATGCGCTCACGTTCACGCCGCGGCGCAACGGCAGCGTCGCCGCGAGCCTGGCCGCCGACGCCACCGTCGCCAGTGAGCCGCAGGCCCTGGAGGTCAAGCCCAAGGTCAGCGTCTCGCACGGCGCCCTCATCCCGTTCCTGAAGTCCCGGTTCGTCGTCAAGGTGGCTCCCTCGGCCTACGCGGGCGTCGTGACGGTCAAGGTCACGCATCGCGGGGTCGTGGTCGGCCGCTATCGTGCTCGCGTGCGCAGACGGCCGCGCCGTCCTGCAGATGCCGCTTCGCGGCGTCGACGGCTTCACCCTCACGTTCACGCTGGCCGCGAACAACGGTCTGGCCGCGCGCTCGTTCCAGAAGAAGGTCGCGGTCAGGGCGCGCACGCTGGCGGTCGGCTCCACCGGCCTCCACGTGAAGGGCATGCTCACCGGCCTGCGCCGGCTGGCGATCCGCATCCCCGGCATGGGCAGTCGCTTCACCACTCAGGTCAAGGATTCCGTGATGGCCTTCCAGAAGGCCTACCGCCTCCCGCGCACGTACGTCTTCAACACCGCGAACTGGCGCAAGCTTGACCGCGCCAGGATCATCAAGCCGCGCTACTCCAGCCCGGCGACGCACATCGAAGTCGACAAGCGCCGGCAGATCCTCATGGTCGTCAAGAACGGCAAAGTGTATGGGCTCATCGCGGTGTCCACCGGCGCCACCGGCAACACGCCGGAGGGGACCTTCCGCATCCGCACGAAGTACCCGTACACGACCTCCGGATTCGGCGGCATCCTGGTGCGCACCATGGGCTTCGTGGGCAACTTCGCCATCCACGGGTACGCACCCGTGCCGCCGTACCCCGCCAGCCATGGCTGCGTGCGCGAGCCGATCTGGGTCTGCACCTGGGTCTACGGCCAGTCGTGGGTCGGCGAGAGGCTCTACGTCTACCACTGAGGCGGTCGCCGCGCGGACGCACGGCGCCGCGCGCCGTTTGAGCACGCTCTCGTCGGTACCCGCCGGGGCGATCAGCGCGTAGGGCCCTCCGGAGGCTCCGCCGTCACCCGCTGCAGCACGGCGAGGCCGGCGGCCAGCGTGGTCCCGGCCTCGTCATCGCGGGCGGGAGTGAACGACGCCATCGTGACGGCGACGAGGGCGAAGCGCTCGCGCACGAGGTCGATGGCCTCCAGCAGCTGGCCGGCCGAGAGACCGCGCGGCGAGGGAAACGTGACTCCGGGCGCCGCCGTCGGGTCGAGCACGTCGATGTCGACGTGCAGGTGTGCCGGCGGTGGCCCGTCCCGCGCCGCATCCACCATCGCGGCACGTTCTTCGGCCAGCGCGTCGAGCGCGGGCGCGAGCGCCTTGGCAGGTCCCCGGCCGCGCAGCTCGCGCCCCTGCACCACGCGCACGTCCGATGCCGCGAGCGACGCCTCCTCCTCGCGGTCGAGCTCGCGGCCGCCGGCATGCAGCACGGCCGCCTCGCCCAGCGCGTTCAAGCCGAGCACACGCGCTACGTGCTCGCGGTGCGCGCGCCCGCAGAGCATCGCCAGCGGCATGCCGTCCAGGTAGCCGGTCTCGGTGGTGGCCGGCGTGTTGAAGTCGCCGTGCGCATCCAGCCAGATGAGGGCTGTATCCGCCGCATCGCCCCGCTGCAGCGCCGCACGAACGCCGAGGGCGGCGTTGCAGTTGCCGGCCACGACCAGCGGGAACGAGTCGCCTTGGAGCGCCGCCTCGACGGCGTCGGCGAGCGCGCCGTCGACGTCCAGGACCGCCTGGAGCTCGTCGGTGAAGGGCGCTTCTCGCCGCACGGTCACTACGTCGACCTCGTGGCCGCGGGCCCGCAGCGCCTCCGCGGCCCCGGCCTTGAGGTACGCGCCGGGGCCGCACCCGCTGCCGACGTCGGCGCGGCCCAGGTCGTAGGGGACGGCGATGAGCGAGATGCGCACGACGCCCGTCAGTCCGGAGGCGCCGGCAGCCGCTTCTCGAGCGCCAGCATCTCGGCGTCGTCGGCCGCGCCGATGAAGCCGTGGCCGCGGTAGAGGCGCAGCGACGGAGCGTCCGCAGCCGGGACGAAGGCGATGAGCCGGGCGAGGCGCCGGTCGATGGCCAGCCCCTCCGCCCAGTCGAGCAGCTGGTTGGCCACACCGCGGGCCTCGAATCCCGGGTTGACGCAGATGCAGCGCACGGCCAGCGCATCCTCGTCGGTCTCGAGCGCGACGAAACCGGCCGGCTCGCCGCCGGCCGCCGCGACGTAGACGTCGGCCCGCTCGATCAGATTCACGACCTCTCCCGTGTGATAGCGCTCCGGGTGCCCGGCCCCCTCGGCGAGGGGGTGCAGAGTCTCCTCGGCCAGCAGCACCAGCATCCCGCGGTCGTTCTGGTCCGCCGCGCGGATCTCACACTTGATGCGTTCCATGGTCACCTCCGTCAGACGTGGTTTGCGGGCGCGTCTCCGAGCTCGCGAGCTGGGCCGCGATCATCGAGCGGATGACGGCCAGCTGCACCAACAGCCACAGAAGGCCGAAGATCGCCCCCACCTGATCCTGGTAGAAGGAGAAGAACGCGCCCACGAGGATCGCGACCAGACGCCGCGCTCGAACCAGCGGAACGCGAGCCTGGACGTGCACCAGGCCCATGGCGACGAGCGCGCTCGGCAGACCAGGCCGCCGGTCCGCGAGGTCAGCTGCCGGGGTCGATGCCAGGGCGAGTAGCCGACGACGGACGTAGGAGGAACCAGCCCATCACGAGCCGCTGGAACCAGCGCCGCCCGATGATGCGCCGTACCAGTCTGGCGCCGTCCTGACGGCGTGGGCGTTCACCTGGCGGAGGGCCGCGGCGAGCGTCCGCACCATCGGGTCGGCCTGGTCGGCGCGACCCAGCACGGAGAGCGCCTCGTCGCGCTCAGCGGCGCTCATGGAGCGCATGACCGCCTCCTTGGCGAAGTCGAAGCTGTTCACGAGGGCGGTCTCGGGCGACATCCTGTCCATGCGTCCCAGCCAGCGGAAGAGGAAGAAGAGGACGACGAAGAGCACGTACATGATCGCGACTGCCGGCTCGAAGAAGTAGTCGTTGTCGGACGTGATGAACTTGCCCAGTTCGTCGCGGAACAGGCCGAACCCGATGCCGGCTGAGAGCGTCGCAGGATCCCAGAGGCGGCCCTGCATCGCCATGAGAGGATGCGCGCACGATGCGTCGCGACCGACGAGACGAAGAACACCTCGAAGTCCTGCATCGCGGTGACGCGGCGGACGAAGTAAGACGTCCTGGTCGCGTGCTCGCTGGTTTGCTCCACCATGCGGCTTTCCTCCGCGGCAGGCGAGTGGCCTATGCCGGGTACGAGCCCAGGACCTTGAGCCACGGCAGCTTGCAGGCGAGGCACTTGATCGCCTGCGCCACCGGCGGATCCTCGACGCTGCCGTCGATGTCGATGAAGAAGACGTAGTGCCCCAGAGCCTGCTTGGACGGCCGCGACTCCACCTTGCTCATGTTGACGTGTCGGTAGGCGAACTCGCTGAGGATGAGAAGGAGACTCCCGGGCTCGTCCTTGTCGATGCCGCACACGAGGCTCGTCTTGTATGGCGCGTCGAGATCCTGTGGCGCCGGCTCGCGCGCGACGAAGACGAAGCGCGTGCGGTTGTCCTCGGCGTCCTCGATGTCCTCGGCGGCGATGTGGCACTCGTACATCTCGGCGGCGAGCCGCGTGCCGACGGCCGCCCACGGCCGGTTCACGCGGCTCACGCGGCGCACGGCCTCGGCGGTGGAGTCGGTCGGCTCGTGCTCGACGTTGCCGAGGTTCTCGCGGATGAACTCGCGGCACTGTCCGTAGGCGTGCGGGATGCTGATGACCTTGGTGATCTCCTCGAGGCCGATGGCCGACCTGGTGATCAGCATCTGGTGCACGGGGTGCGTGACCTCGCGCACGATCTGCAGGTCTTCGAAGCCCCAGGCGAGGCTGTCCAGCGTCACCGGCACCGAGCCCTCGAGAGCGTTCTCGATGGCGACGATCCCGAGGGGGACCTCGCCGCTCTGGACGGCGCGCAGCACGTCGCGGATGGAGGGGTAGGGGAACGGGTTCAGGTCGCCCTCGGGCATGTTGGCGAGGAGCGCCTCCTCGGTGAAGGTGCCCTCGGGTCCGAGAAACGCCACCCTGTCGCTGCCCTGTGCCACGCCGGCCACTCCTCTCCTTCGGCTGGTTCGCTCTTCGCTAGGCTATCAGACCGCGCCCCGGGCTCGCGGCGCTGCGTGGAAGGATCGCGGGCACGCCTGCTCACGCGGGGAGAGGACACGCGGCGGCGTGGACGCACGGTGAGGCCCGGCGGCGCGCGCGGTGTCGTCTGCCGGCCGGCGGTGGCCGAGCCGTGCCGCGTCAGCGGCCTGCGGGGTCTCCGCCCTGGGGAGGCCGCCCCGGGGGCGGCTCCCACGTGAACTCGGCCGTGTCGTCCGGCTCAGGTTCTGCTGCCGGGGCGGAACTCGGCGCGTTCGGCGAGGCGGCGGGCTCGACGGCCTCGCGCAGCGCCTCGAACGCGGCGGCCGCCTCCGCCGGCACCTCCGGAGCGGCGGCCGCGGGCGCGTCGTCGAGCGTCCCCTCGCCGCCCGGGCTCTCCGGCGGCGCGCTCTCGGGCATGGGGGTCCGCGCCGCGCGCGGGCCCTCCTCTCCGGCCTGGAGCGGACGCGGGACGGCGGCGGCGACGGCCTTGACCTCCTCGGGCGAGAGGTCGCGGTCGGCGACGCCCTCCTGGAGGTGCTTGACGTAGATGCGCGCGAAGTCCCTCGCCGCGATCGCGCTGAAGACGACGCCGGAGCGGTACTGATCGAGCAGCGCGAACGACGCGCTCTGCTCGCCGCCGGCGTCGCGGAAGGCGTCGTAGCGGATGATGGCGCGGTTGGTGAGCGCGTGGTCGAGGTGCCGCTTCTGATCGTCGAGTTGGTCGGTGAGGATCTCGACGGCCTCGCGCAGGTTGCGTACCTGTGCGTCCAGGCCGTTGACGTGCGAGACGATGTCGCGCTCCTCGTGATGCCCGAGGACGACGGTCTGGGCGCGGCGCAGGCGCCGGACGCGGACCGCCAGCACGACCACGACGACGAGGAGCACGAGAGAGAGGGCGGCGCCCGCCAGCGCCAGGTACGGGGCGATGTCACGCAGGGTCTGCACGTGGCCCTACCCTACTGGAGCTGCAGCACGAGTTTGAACTGGGCCTTGTTGTTGGTCTCGACGCGTTCGCCCTCGACGGGACCGGCGACCACCTTGAGCGTGCACAGCTTGCTGAGCGCCTCCTCGGGGATGGCGAACCCGGAGATCGTGACCTCCTGGGTCTTCCCCGCGCCGAGGGTGGCGATGGACGCCGCCTTCTTGATCGGGTCCCCGCCGGGAACGGTCAGCGTGGCCGTGACCGGGACGTCGTTCTCGGCGACGCTGCCCTGATTCTGGACCGTGGCGACGAACGCGAGGTCGGCGGACGCCGGGACGTCGGTCGTCTTGCCCTTGACCAGCTTGACGTCGCCGGAGCTGCCCTTGGCGGTCACGCTCGAGGAGCGCGACGCCGTGGATGCCGGAGAGCTTGGAGGACTTGCCCACGCTGGCGAGTGCGTTCTTCACGACGTCACTGTCGAGCGCCTTCCAGGTGAGGTAGTACGTCGACGTGGGTACGGCCACGTCGCTGACGCCGTCCTCGCTCATGGTGGTGCGCGACGGCAGGTAGACCAGGTCCATGTAGTAGGCGTCCGGACCGCTGAAGTAGCCGTCGAGGGCGGCGATCTTGGCAGGCCCGACCTTCTTGTTGTCGATGGCTCCGAGCATCGCCGTCTGCAGCAGCCGGAAGCCGCTGGCACGGACTCTCATCCCTGTGGCGAAGACCGTCTGCTCGTCGTCGAGGGTGCCCGGCGGTTCGAGTCGCCCGGCGCGCACGGCGATCTCGCTCTGCTGGTCCGTGAGCTGGCCCAGCTTGGCGATGAGCTCCTTGCGCGAGAGCTTGGCCGGGTCCTTCATGACTGCGCTCAGCTGCTTGCCCAGGGAGGTGGAGTCGCTGATCGCCACGGTGACGCCCTCGAAGTAGCTGCGGTAGCTTCCTACCTTGCGGTTGTGCTGGCAGCTGCGCGCCCACCAGGCGAGTCCGAAGACGACGATGAAGAGGACGAGCGCAAGGATGATCAGACGCTGGACGCGGGTGCGACGGCGGTAGGGACGGCGGCGAGACGAGGGGGTCGGGGGCGGGCCGCCCGTGTCAGCGGGCGCGCGGCCGGTCTCGTCGTCGAAGAAATCCACGCCGCGGACCCCCCGTTCCTCGAGCGCTTGGTGGGCGAGGGGGGACTTGAACCCCCACGAGCGTAAGCTCACTAGACCCTGAACCTAGCGCGTCTGCCAATTCCGCCACTCGCCCAGCTCTTACAGGGTTCGGATTGTACCACACCGAATATCGAGCAAACCCAGGACGCGAAGCGAGTCCCCATGTCCGTCGCCGCCCAAAGAACCGCTCCCTATTACGCAGATTGGCGCGACCGCTATCAGCTGGTCGGCCGGATCGGCAGCGGCGGTTTCGCCGAGGTCTACGAGGCCTTCGACGTCACACTGGATGAGCCCGTGGCGCTCAAGATCGTCGCCGACGGGCGCTCGATGAACGCGCGCATCGTCCGTGAGGTCGAGGCGGCCGCAGCGCTCTCCCACCCCAACATCGTCGCGCTCTACGACTGGTTCGCCGACGGCGAGAGCAGCGTCCTCGTCTGGGAGCTGGTACGCGGCGAGTCGCTGGACAAGCTCGGCGAGGTACTCGGCGACGGGGACGTCGTCGCCGTGGGCGTCGAGCTCCTGGAAGCTCTTGCCTACGCCCACAGCCAGGGCATCGTGCACCGTGACGTCAAGCCGCAGAACGTGATGCTGAGCGCCGATGGGCACGTCAAGGTGATGGACTTCGGCATCGCCCACGTGATGGACTCGGACACGCTCACCGGAGACGGCGACGTCATCGGCACCGTCGCCTATATGTCGCCCGAGCAAGCGGCCGGACGCCGAGTCCAGCCGCCCAGCGACGTCTACTCTGCCGGCATGGTCCTGTACGAGCTGCTCGCCGGGGCTCACCCGCTGCGCGGGGACACCCCCGCGGAGACGCTCTCGAACGTGGCCGCGGCGCGGCTGCCGTCGCTCGCCGCCCTACGGCCGGAGCTGCCCGAGGACCTTGTCGTCCTGATCGACGCCGCTTGCGCGGGCCGACCGGCCGACCGCCCCACGGCGGCCGACCTCGGCGACGCGCTCGATGAGCTGTTGCGCAGCGGCCGCCTGCGGTCCCAAGGCCTCCAGACGGCGCAGCGGCTCGTCCGGCCGCTCGGCAAGGCCGGCGAGATCGTCGAACGGGCCGGCGGCTCGGCGCTCTCCGCCGTCTCCGCCGGCGTGGTGCTCGGCGCGCTGCCCGCCTATCCGCAGAGCTGGACGATGCCGCTGGTCGCGGTGAGCGCCGCCGTCTGGGCGGTCGTGCCGCAGGCGGGGCTCGCATGGCTGCTCGGCATGCTCGCCTTCCCGGTCTTCAACATCTCTCTCAGTCTGGGCGCCGCCTACCTGGTCTTCGCCGTGGCGCTCTTCCTGCTCACGCGCGCGCGACCGATCACCGCCTTGTGGCCGGCGTTCGCCCTCGTGCTCACGCCGCTGTACCTGACGCTGCTGGCGCCGGCGGCGGCGGCTCTTCTGGGTCGCGTGCGCGGCCCCATCACGGCCGCATGGGCCGGCGCCGGCACGGTGGTCTACCTGCTGCTGACGAGGGCGCCGCGCGGTCCCTTCACGCTCGAGCAGCCGCGCTGGCGCCTCAGTGAAGGACTCGCCGCCGCCGGCGATCCGTTCACCGCCGCGGGTCGCTTGCTCGTCCATGTGCTGGCGACGCCGACGCTGCTGCAGGCCGGCCTGTGGGCGGCGCTGGCCGCGGTGCTGGGCTACGCCCTGACGCGGCGCCGCCTCGAGGTGCGCCTGTGGATATGGTCGGTCACCTTCGCCGTCGCGTTCGCCGTCTACCGGATCGTCCCGGTCGTGGTATGGGACTTCCCGGCGAGCCTGTGGCCCCTCGTCTGGAGTGTGGCGCTGCCCGCCGCCGTGATACTCTTGCCGCTGGTCCTGACGACCGGAGAAGTGCCGCAGGAAGGCGACGATGGGGATCTTCAGGAAGGCCAATAACAAGCTCGAGGGACTCGTCGAGGGCGGGTTCGGGCGCGCGTTCAAGTCGAGCGTCCAGCCCGTCGAGCTGGCACACAAACTCGCCAAGGAGATGGCGGACCAGAAGACGGTCGGCGTCTCCAACGTGTACGTGCCCAACGAGTTCGACGTCTACCTGGGCAAGGACGACTACGACCATCTCGTCTCGTTCGAGGATTCGCTCAAGGTCGAGCTCTCCAACTACGTGACGGCGTTCGCGCGGCGCGAGGGCTGGACCCTCGTCGCGCCGCCGCGCATCGACCTGCACTGCGACGAGGACCTCCGTGTCGGCGAGTTCGGTATCGCGACGCGAACGGTGAGCGCGCCCGACGAGTCGGCCATGGCCGCCGCGGCAGCGCCGCCGGCCGCCGCCGTGCCGCTGCCCGCCGCCGTCGTTCCCGGCCCAGGGATCGAGCAGACCGTGTTGTATCAGGAGCCGGCCGCCGCCGCGCCGGCCGCCGCGCCTGCCCGCACCTCGTCCGCGCGCGCCGTTCTGCGCGGCCGCCAGGGCGACTACACCCTGAGCGAGGCGGTCACGGTCATCGGCCGCAGCCGCCGCTGCGGCATCGTGCTCACCGACCCCAACATCTCGCGCCAGCACGCCGAGATCCGCCGTCAGGACGACGGCTTCATGCTGCTGGATCTCGGCTCGACCAACGGCACCCGCGTCAACCGGCGCGACGTCAAGCAGGTCGTGTTGCAGCACGGCGACCGCATCGAACTCGGCACCACGGAGCTTCTGTTCGAGAGGCAGCCCTGACCGGGCGGCTCCGGTGACCACGGCGCCGGCCGCCCTCGCGGGCGTGCGGCGCGGGAGAGCCCCATGATCGACATCGTCCTGCTCGTCCTGAAGATCGGCATCCTCGTCCTGCTCTACCTGTTCATCTGGCAGGTCGTGAAGACGGCCGTGCAGAACGTGCGCGGCGGCGGCGCGGTCGCACCCGCCGCGGCCGCGCCGGACGTGGCCCTCCCGGCCGGGGACCGTCTCTCACCCGTCTTCACGCCGGCCGACCGTGAGCAGCGCCGCGAGGATCGCCACGTCGAGCGCTCCATGGACGGCCAGACGATCGATTTCTCGGCGCACATCAATCCGCGGCTCATCGTGGAGGAGAGCCCGATCATCCCCGTCGGCGTCATCTTCCCGCTCGAGGGATGGATCAACGTCGGCCGCGCCGCGACCAGCGACATCGTGCTCGACGAGCAGTTCGTCTCGACCACGCACGCCCGCCTCGTGCCTCGCGGCCAGTTCTTCTATGTCGAGGACCTCGGGAGCACCAACGGGACCTTCGTCAACGAGAAGCAGGTCGTGGGGGAGGCGCAGCTCAAGCTGGACAGCCGGCTGCGCGTAGGCGAGACGACGTTCCGCTACGAGGAGTGAGCGCCGGGTGACGCTCGTCGCCAGACACGGCGCCCTCACGGATATCGGGCTGCAGCGCAAGACCAACGAGGACACCTTCGTGGTGCAGCCGCCCCTGTACGTCGTCTGCGACGGCATGGGCGGCGCCAACGCGGGCGAGGTGGCGAGCGGCCTTGCCGCACAGACGCTCGCCACCGAGGTCGCCGCCGGCAGGTCGCTGCTCGAGGCGGCGGAGGCCGCCAACGCTGCCGTGTTCGGGCGCGCTTCCGAGAACGTCGAGCAGACGGGCATGGGCACGACGTTGACGGCGTTCCTGCTGCAGGACGCGACGGCGCGCTTCGTCCACATCGGCGACAGCCGCGCGTATCTGCTCCGCGACGGAGCGCTCGAGCAGGTGAGCGACGACCATTCCCTCGTCGGCGAGATGGTCCGCGACGGCCGCCTCACCTTGGAGGAGGCGGCGGTGCACCCCCACCGCAGCATCCTCAGCCGCGCGCTCGGCACGGAGGCGCGCGCGAAGATCGACGAGTTCACCGTCGACCTCCTGCCCGGCGACGTCCTGCTGCTGTGCAGCGACGGGCTGAGCGGTCCGGTCGCGGCCGACGCGCTCCTCCTGGCGCTCACGCGCGGCGATCCGCAGGCGGCCGCCGAGCGTCTGATCATGGAGGCTCGACAGCAGGGCGGGCCGGACAACATCACCGCCGTCGTCGTGCGCGTCGATGAGGCCGGCGCCGTCGGTGACGAGGAGGTCACGCTCGTTCAGCCCGCCGACGACGACGACACGGCCGAGCTCCCGTTCGTGGTTGCCGCGGACGAGGCGGGAGCGCCCGCGTCCACCGCCGACATCGACGCCGCCGACGCCCTGGCCGCCACGGCGGCCGCGCTGCGCGCGGAGGAGCGCGGAGATCCCGCCGCCGCGGTCACCGACGCGTCTCGCCGCCGCAGACGCTCGGTGCGTCGCCTCGGCGTGGTCGCCGCCCTCCTCGCCCTGGTCGCCGTCGCCGGTGCAGCCGGGGCCTTCTTCTTCAGTACCGTGTTCTTCATCGGCGTCGACGACGGCCGTCTCACGATCTACAGCGGCGTGCCGGCCGAGATCGGCCCGATCCCGCTGCACGCCGTGTACCGGCGCAGCGTCGTCACCTACGATTCGCTGTCGCCGGCGGCACGCACGGTCGTCGACGAGGAGAAGCTTCGCGACAGGTCGAGCGTCTTCCACGTGTCGGATCAGCTCGGGATGTGGCCGTGAGCCGGCGCAACCTGGAACTCGTGTTCCTCGTGCTGGCCGGCGCGGTCAGCACGATGGCATACGTCTCCGTCTATGCCGGGCGCTTCCGCGAGATCAACAGGGTCTCGATCATCTACGGGGGCATCTTCGTCGGCATCTTCCTCTTGCTGCACGTGGTCGAGCGCCTGTTCCTGCCGCAGGCCGACCCGTTCCTGCTGCCGATCACCGCTCTGCTGGCGGCCATCGGCCTCACCGAGATCTTCCGCATCAGACCGTCACTGGCGCTCACGCAAGGTCAATGGCTGCTGGTCGGGGCGGCGCTGTTCATCCTCACCGTGCTGATCGTCCGCGACCACATGAAGCTCGACCGGTACCGCTATCTCATCGGCGCCGTGGGGCTGGCCCTGCTCGTCCTCACCATCGTCGTGGGCACCACCGTCAACGGCGCCAAGCTCTGGATCCACGCCTTCGGCTTCAGCATCCAGCCCTCGGAGTTCGCCAAGCTCGCCATCGTCGTCTTCCTGGCGGGTTATCTCGACGACAAGAAGGTCATGCTCTCGGTGCCGCAGCGGCACGTGCTCGGCGTGCCCGTGCCCGCCTTCAAGTACTTCGGGCCGCTGCTCGTCATGTGGGTGCTGTCGCTGGCCATGCTGGTGTTCATGAAGGACTTCGGCATGGCCCTGCTCTTCATGTCCATCTTCGTGGGGCTCATGTACATGGCCACGGCGAGGGTCGTCTACGTCGTCGCCGGCGCCGGCCTCTTCGCCGCAGCCGGCGCCATCGCCCTTGCGGTCGTCCCGCACGTGCAGGACCGCTTCACCGTGTGGCTGGACCCGTGGCCGCACGCGGCGACCACCGGCTACCAGCTGCTGCAGTCGCTGTTCACCATCTCCGACGGGGGCGTCCTCGGCGCCGGCTTCGGCCGCGGGTACCTGCTGTACCCCAACCGCCAGCCCGTCGTCCCCGACCTGCAGACCGACTTCATCTTCACGGCGATCGCCAACGAGATGGGCCTGCTCGGCGCCGCCGGCATCATCCTCCTCTTCGTGCTCTTCGTGTGGCGCGGCTTTCGCATCGCCGTCTACGCGCCAGACGGCTTCTCCAAGCTTCTGGCGGCCGGGCTCGCGACGGCCTTCGCGCTCCAGACCTTCATCATCATCGGCGGCGTCACGCGCCTCATCCCGCTCACCGGCATCACGCTCCCGTTCGTCAGCTACGGCGGCAGCTCGATCACCGCGAACCTCATGCTGGTGGCGCTCCTGCTCATGGTGTCCAACCGCTCCAACATCGTCCGCGGTGGCAGCGATCTGGAGCGCCGGCGGCTGGCGGAGAGGGGGTAGCGCGTGAACAGGGCCATGGCCAAAGTCTTCATCGTCACCGTCGCGCTCTTCGTCGCGCTCATCATCAATCTCACCTGGATCATGACGGTCCGCGCGGAGTGGTTCCAGGACCACCCGGACAACAAGCGCAGCATCGCCAAGGAGATGAAGATCAAGCGCGGCGACATCCTGGGGTACGACGGCTCGGTGGTCGCGGGCACGCAGCGGCGCTCCGGCTACTACTACCGCGACTATCCCAGCGGCACGTTCGCGCCGCAGCTTCTCGGCTACGACTCCGTCCGCTACGGACGCAGCGGCGTCGAGTCCCAGCTCAACGACGAGCTCACCGGCCAGGCCGCAGACCTGGGCGTGCAGACGTGGGTCGACCGACTGCTCGGCCGCCGGCCGAAAGGCGCCGACGTCAAGCTCACGCTGGTGCCCGCAGTGCAGAAGGTCGCCCAACAGGAACTGCAGGGGCAGAAGGGCGCGATCGTCGCGCTCGACCCGAAGACGGGGGCGCTCATCGCTTCGGCCTCCGCGCCGACCTACGACCCCGCCAACCTCGAGGCCCAGTGGTCGCGCCTCAGCGCCGACTCGTCGTCGCCGCTTCTCAACCGGCCGACCCAGGGCCTCTACGTCCCCGGCTCGGCGTTCAAGGTCGTCCCCGCCTCCGCCGGGCTTGACGTCGGCAAGGTCACCCCCGAGACCGAGTTCGTCGACACCGGCACGTACGTCGTGTTCGGGGGCAAGGTCACCAACTACGGCGGCGCCGTCTACGGTCCCAACGACCTCACGACGGCGCTCACCCTCTCGATCAACACGACCTTCGCCAAGGTCGGCAATCTGCTCGGGCGCAAGCGGCTCATCGCCGGCATGGAGCGCTTCGGCTTCTACCAGTCGCCGCCGCTGCCCCTGCCGGACGGCGAGGTCGTGCCCAGCGGCCGCTACGGAAAGAAGGGTCTGCTGTCGCCCGACGCGTTCATGGACCCGCTCGATGTGGCGTGGGCGGCGTGCGGACAGGAGCGGGTGCTGGCGACGCCTCTGCAGATGGCGCTGGTCGCCGGCGGCGTGGCCAACGGGGGACGCGTCATGAAGCCGTACTACCTGCAGGAGATCATCACGTCCGCCGGCGAGGTCGTGAGCGTGGCGCAGCCGGAGCAGTGGCTGGCGGCGATGAAGGCGCAGACGGCGACGGAGCTCAACCTGATGATGCAGCGGGTCGTGAACTCGGGCACGGGCACGGCCGCCGCTCTCGAAGGTATCCAGGTGGCCGGCAAGACCGGGACCGCCGAGAAGGGCGACGGCAGCAACCTGGCCTGGTTCATCGGTTTCGCTCCGGCGAACGACCCGCAGGTGGCGGTCGCCGTCGTCATCGAGGACACTCAGTCGACCGGCGGAGAAGCGGCGGCGCCGCTCGCCGCCGCCGTGATCAAGAGCGCGCTGGCGCAGCCGGCCTTGCCCTAGCGGGCAGGGTCCGTGCGCCAGTGGTCGTAACCATGAAGATGAAGGAGAGAGGACAGCGGACGTGAGTGACCTGTTCCAGCCCGAGCAGCTGGTCGGCGGTCGGTACCGCGTCGTGCGCAAGCTCGGCGGCGGCGGCATGGCCGACGTCTACCTCTGCGAGGACCTCACGCTCGGCCGGCACGTCGCCGTCAAGGTCCTCCTGCAGCGGTATCTCGACGATGCGACGTTCGTCGAGCGCTTTCGTCGCGAGGCCAAGGCCGCGGCCGGGCTCAACCAGCAGAACCTCGTCAGCATCTACGATTGGGGAGAAGTCGACGGCACGTACTACATCGTCATGGAGTACGTGGAGGGCGAGACGCTCAAAGATCTCATCCGCCGGCGCGGCCAGATGAGCGGCAACGAGGCCGTCGCCGTCGGGCTGCAACTCCTCGCAGCGGTCGAGTTCGCCCACCGCAGCGGCATCGTGCACCGCGACATCAAGCCGCAGAACGTGATGCTCGACCGCGGCGGCACCGTCAAGGTGATGGACTTCGGCATCGCGCGCGCCGGCGACTCGGGAATGACCGAGGTCGGCTCGATCCTCGGCACCGCCCAGTACCTCGCCCCGGAGCAGGCCAAGGGCCAGCAGGTCGACGAGCGGTCGGACCTGTACTCCGTCGGCGTCGTGCTCTACGAGATGCTCACCGGCACCGTGCCCTTCAAGGGCGACAGCGCCGTCACCGTCGCGCTCAAGCACGTGAACGAGGTCCCGCCGGAGCCGGCCGAGCTCGTCCCCGGCATGCCGTACGCTCTCAACCAGATCGTCCTCAAGGCGATGGCCAAGGACCCGATCGACCGCTATCAGACCGCGGCGGAGTTCGCCCGTGATCTGCGCGCCGCCCGGGAGGGCGGCCCCGTTCTGGCGGCGGCCTTCGACGCCGGCGGCGAGCGCACGCGCGTGATGGGCGCCGCCGCGGCGGCCGGGACGACCTCGGTGCTCGATCAGCCCATGCCGCCGCGGCGCACGCGCTCCCGGTGGCCGCTGATCCTCGTCATCGCCCTGCTCCTCGTGGTGGCCGCCGTGGCCTTCGGCCTGTGGTGGTCGATGAGCGGCAACAAGGTGATCGTGCCCAGCGTGGTCGGCCAGAGCAAGGCCGCGGCGGTGAGGACGCTGGAGAAGGCGGGCTTCACGGCGGGTGTCCAGGAGGAGTACTCCGACCGCGTGGCCGCAGGCTTCGTCAGCCGCCAGGCGCCCACCCCCGGCACCAAGCTGCGGGAGGGCGCCACCGTCGACGTCTGGGTGAGCAAGGGCAGCGAGACGGTGGCGCTGGCCGATTTCACGGGCCAAACGGCTGCGCGAAGTCGATGACTGGCTCTCGCAGAACGATCTGCAGGGCGCCCGAAAGAAGGGCAAGTCCGGCGCGGTCGACGCGGGCCAGGTGTACAAGCAGGACCCGCCCGCCGGCACGTCGGTCAAGCGCGGCGACACCGTGACGTACTGGGTGAGCACCGGCGTCCCGCAGTCGACCGTGCCCGACATCGCCAATCTGACGCAGGCCGATGCGGAGCTGAAGCTCGCGGACGCCGGCCTCGTGGCCGGTACCGTCGGGACGGACACCAGCGCGACGGTGCCGGCAGGCCTGGTCATCAGCCAGGACCCGTCGGCCGGCAAGAAGGTCGACAAGGGCTCCGCGGTGAGCTTCGTGGTCTCCAGCGGCTCACCGTCGCCGACCCCGAGCCCCAGCCCCTCCGGTGTCGAGGTGCCCAACGTCTACGGCATGGACTCGACGACGGCGGCGGCGCAGGTGAGCGCTGCCGGGCTGACCGTCGCCTTCCGCCAGAAGGGCGGGACGGGGCAGGAGCCCGGTACGGTGGTGAAGCTGAAACCAGACGCAGGGACGGTGGTCCCGGAGGGGTCGACGGTGCTGCTCACCATCGCGTCGTAGCGCAGTCGCTTCAGGATCGCGAGGGCGCCGGGCGTCGGCACGCCGCCGGGCGCGGGATCGATGCCATATCGTCCGAAAGCAAGCGAAGGGGGCGGGAGCCGAACGGCTCCCGCCCCCTTTCGTCGCCATCAGGCCGCTGTGAGCGGCCGGTCTGCGCGGCTGCTCAGACCCAGCCCTGGGACTGGAGCCACGGGAAGATGAAGTACAGGATGAAGGCGAACGACGCGATCCACAGCATCCAGCTCACCTCGCGAGACTTGCCCTGCACCACGCGGATCAGCGTGTAGGCGATGAAGCCGGCGCCGATGCCGTTGGTGATGCTGTAGGTGAGCGGCATGATGGTGATGATCAGCACGGCCGGGAGGCCGAAGGCCAGGTTGCCGAAATCGATGCCGGCCCTCGGCTCCGTGGTGTCGTGCTCGGCCTCGCTCTCGGCCTTGGTGAGGGTGGCCATCATCAGGTACCCGACGATCACGAGCGCGGCCGCCGTCGCCTGACCCGGCACGACGCCGAAGATCGGCGAGAAGAACATCGCGACCAGGAACAGGACGCCCACGATGATCGCGACCCACCCTGTGCGGCCGCCGTGCGCCACGCCGGCGCCGGACTCGATGTAGGTGGTGGCCGACGAGGCGCTCACGGCGCCGCCGGCGATGGCGGCCACGGAGTCGACCATGAGCGGGCGATTGACCTGCGGCAGGTCGCCCTTCTTGTCGAGGTAGCCGGCCTGGCCGCCCACGCCGACCAGCGTACCCATGGTGTCGAAGAAGTCGCTCAGCATCAGGCTGAAGATCCACAAGACGGCGGCGGTGATGCCCATCTTGCTGATGGCGCCGAAGTCGAAGGCGCCGATGAGGCTGAAGTCGGGAGCGGCGACGACGTCGGTCGGGAGGACGGCCTGACCGGGCAGGAAGCCCGCCGTCTTGCCCCAGGCGTAGTTCATGACGATCGCGAAGACGGTCGCGAACACGATGCCGAGCAGGATCGCGGCACGCCAGCGCAGCGCCAGCATGATGATGGTGGAGACGAGAGCGACCACGGTGACCGCGAGCGGCACCATGGGTACGGTGCCGAGCTCGACGAGGCCCACCGGCGTGCCCCCGTTGACGTTGATGAGGCCGCCGTCGACGAGGCCGATGAAGAGGATGAAGAATCCGATACCGACGACGATCGCCTTCTTGAGTTCCAGGGGGATCGCCTTGAAGATCGCCTCGCGGAACCCGGTGATGACGAGCACCGTGATGGCGACGCCCTCGAGCACGACGAGGCCCATGGCGTTGGCCATGGTGAGGTCCTGGCCCAGCACGAGGCTGAAGGCGACGACCGCGTTGAGCCCCATGCCGGGAGCGATGGCGAAGGCGCGGTTGGTCACGAGACCCATCAGGATCGTCATGACGCCGGCCACGAGACACGTCGACGTGAGTGCGGCGGCGAAGGGCAGACCCTTGGGATCGCCGCCCAGACCGAGGATGCTCGGGTTCACGAAGATGATGTAGGCCATGACCATGAAGGTCGTGAGCCCGGCGAGCGTGTCGCGCTTGATCGACGTGTCCCACTTCTTGAACTTGAAGAACCGCTCCAGCATGTTGCCCGAGTCGGCTTCTACCGCTTCCATTGAGACCTCGTCCTCCTTCGGGGTCGGTGGGGTTGACCGCGAGACTATATCTCACCCGGAGGATACGAACGCCATCGTTGTCACGCCCGGTGGGGATGCGTCCCGGAGCGCGACTGGTCGCGTCCACACGGCGGGTCGATTGACGGTCGCGCGCCGGCGTGAGTATCCTCGCCCGGCCCCCGTTCGAAAAAGGATGTGCTCCCGTCATGGACGAGACCCCAGCATCGCTCGCGCTCTCCGAGCTCGACGGCATGAAAGTCCTCGACGCCGGGGGTGCCACAGTCGGCGAGCTCGTCGACGTCGTTGCGAACACGGCCGAGGGCCCCCCGGTCGTCACTGCCTTCTTCATCGAGCGCGGCGAGGGACAGCTCGCTGCCTCATGGGGGCAGGTGTCCGAACTCGACGTCGACGGCGAAAGACTGCTGCTCGGCGTTCCGCTGGACGCCGTCAAGGCCGCCTCGTTGCGGCCGGACGAGCTCTCTCTCGTGGACGCGCTCCTCGACAATCAGGTGCTCGACATGCGCCGGCGCGCGTTCGTGCGCGTCCAGGACGTCGTGCTCGAGGCGGCTGGGGAGCACCTCGTCGTCGCCGGGGTCGACGCCAGCTCGGCCGCCCTGGCGCGGCGCTTCGGGCTCGGCTTTCTCTCTCGCCGCCTGCCGAAGAAGAGCGGCGACTTCGTCCCCTGGAGCGACGTCAACCTGATAGCCCTGCGCCTCTCGCGGCTCAACTTCGTCGAGGCATTCGGCGAGCTCGCGGAGCTGCATCCGGCCGACATCGCCGACATCATCGGTCAGGTCGGCCCGCGCGAACGGGCGGCGGTGCTCGCCGCCCTCAACGCGGGTCTCGCCGCCGATACGCTCCAGGAGATGGAAGAGGACCTGCGGAGCGCCGCCCTCCAGGAGATGCCGCTGGCCCGCGCCGCCCAGGTGCTCGAGTGCATCGAAGCCGACGAGGCCGCCGACATCGTCAGCGAGCTTCCGGACTCGCTGGCGCAGCAGCTCCTCGCGCTCCTTCCCGACAAGCGTGAGCAGGACTTGCGCCGGCTGGCCAGCCACCCCGAACACACCGCCGGCTCTCTCATGACGACCGACTTCGTCATGCTCCCAAGCAAGGCGACGGCCGGCAAGGCGCTGGACTGGATCCGCCGCGAGCGCCCGGAGCAGCACATGATGACGTACCTCTACGTCGTCGATGCGGAAGAGCGGCTCCGCGGCGTGGTGAGCCTCCGCGACCTCGTACTCGCCGCGCCCGACGACGAGCTGGCGACGTTCATGGAAGACGACCTCGTGGAGGTCACCGTCGACGTGGACGAAGAGGAGGTCGGGCGCGTCATGACCAAGTACGACCTGCTCGCGCTGCCGGTCGTGGACGACGATCGGCTGCTGCTCGGCATCGTCACGCTCGACGACGCCCTGGAGGCCGTCGTCCCCGACGACTGGAAGCAGCGGCTCCCGCGGCTGTATCGCTAGGGAGAGGCCCCGCCAGGACGCCGGCGCGACGCGGGGGGTCAGACGGGCTGCGTGCCCGCAGGCGCCTCGAGGCGTTCCCAGGCCACGCTGCGTCGCGGCGCCTCGACGAGCGCGGTCAGGTCGAGGCGGAAGCGCGCGACCTCGCCCTTCTCCTGCACGCGGCGGAACCCGCCGCCCTCCAGGACGTCCGGATTGAACAGGTTGAGGTCGCTCAGATAGCCGCGAAAGGCGTCGTCGTCACGGATGTGGCGCAGGCCGAAGGCCTCGAGCGCCGCGACCTTCCGGTGCTTGAGCGCGGCCTCGAGTTCCTGCAGCAGGAAGCGGAAGCCGTGCAGGAACTCCTCGTCGTAGAAGTAGGCGCACGTGAGGACATAGGCGTCGGGCGACGGTGGGCCGGCCGGAAGGTGGCGCGCTCGTGGCGTCAGGCGTGCTGCGGCGGCGTGCATCCAGCCGATCACCGCGTCGCCGTCGAGCAGCGCCCTGCCGAAGAGGCCGGCCTCGCCCTCGGCCTCGAGCTCCCATGTGCCGCGCAGGCCCGGGCCCGCTTCGACGCCCGGGCGGGTCAGCCACCACGAGCAGGTGGCACAGCAGGGAGCCAGGAGGTCCCTGCTCGCCGCGTTCAGATCGATCGCTCTCACGCGCGCGGGTCGGCGATGTCGTCGATGTACACCTCGACACGCGTGACCGGGCTACCCGTGGTGCGCGTGAGGTAGGTGGCGGCGGCCCGGGCCGCCGCTTCGCCGACGGCGGCGAGGTCTGCGCCGGAGTGGGCGACGAGGTGGATCTCCAGCAACAGCTCGTCCTCGTCGCCGTACAGCCGGACAGGGCCGTGCCGCTCGAGGTGGACCCGCTCTCCCAGCGTCTGCAAGGGGTTGCGGTAGAGGTCGGAGACCCCCGGCAGTTTCTTCACGGCATCCCAGACGGCGCTGGTCACGACGTCGGGGGAGATGCTCGGTCCTTGTCTCTGGTCCACAGTGCGGCCTTCCCGTCGCTGTGGCGGGAGTATACCGCCGCCGCACGTACGGCGGCGTGTGTTTGCCACCGTGCGCGAGGCTCCCCTATACTCCTGCCACGGGGGGAGCTGTCGCTCGCCCTGCTCTGAGACGCCACGTGACCGACACCGACCGCGACATCACGATCTACCGTGCCGACTGGGTCCTCCCGGTCACGGCTCCCGTGCTGCCCGACGGCGCCGTCGCGGTGGCCGGCGGGCGCATCCTGGCGGTGGGACCGGCGCCGAAGCTGCAGGCGGACTACCCGGGCGCGACGCTCGTCGACGTGGGTCGGTCCATCATCATGCCCGGTTTCGTCAACTGCCACAGCCATCTCGAGTACACGTCGTTCCGCGGCATCCTCGACGACTCCGAGTTCGGCGACTGGATCATCAGCCTGGTCGACGTCAAGGCGTCGCTCACGCCGGAGGAGTACGTCGTCAGCGCCAGGCTGGGGGCGCTCGAGGCTGTTGCCTCCGGCAACACGACGATCGCCGACACCAGCTACGGCGCCTCGACCCTGGAGGCCGCGGGGTCGGTGGGCCTTCGCGGCCGCGTCTATCTCGAGGTCTTCGGGGTCGACGACTCGCACTTCGACGAGACCATGGCAGACGTCCGCCGGCGGCTCTCCGAGGCGCGGGCCGCCGCCCCCCCACTGCTCGACGTGGGTCTTGTCTCCGCACGCGCCCTACACCGTCTCGAGCAGGCTCTACCAGGCGGTCTCGGCCCTCGCGCGAGAGCAGGGCCTCAAGGTGATGAGCCACGTCGCCGAGAGCAAGGACGAGCTCACCTACATCCGCTCCGGATCGGGCAAGTTCGCCCACGACTACCGTGAGAAGATGGGCTGGGAACGCATGCTCGTCCAGCCGTACGGCGTCACCCCCATCAAGTACCTCCTGCAGTGGAACGTCTTCGACCGCGACTTCCTCGCCGTGCATTGTGTGAACCTCACGCGCGACGACATCCATATCCTCAGGGATACGGGGGTCGCAGTGGCGCACTGCCCCAAGAGCAACGCCAAGCTCGGCTGCGGCGTCGCGCCGCTGGCCGACCTGCTGCACCAGGGTGTGCGCGTCGGTCTCGGCACCGACAGCCCGGCGTCGAGCAACATCATGGACATGTTCGACGAGATGCGCACCATGCTGTTCCTGCACCGCGCCGTCGAGCGCGATGTGAGCGTCCTCGATGCGCAGCGGTGCGTGCGGATCGCCACGCTCGGAGGTGCCGAGGCCCTGGGCATGGAGGCCGATGTCGGCAGCCTCGAGCCGGGCAAGTGCGCCGACCTCATCGCCGTCGACGTCTCGCGCTCGCACTTCGCGCCGATCGCCGACCCGTACTCGGCGCTGGTCTACGGCGCCAACCAGGACGACATCACGCTCACGGTGGTGGGCGGACGCGAGCTGTATCGCGATCGCGTCCACGTCGGCGTCGACGCCGAGGACGTCCGGTCCGCCGCCATCCGTATCCGCGAAAAGCTTCAGGACCGCGTGCGCACCGGCGACGTTGAGGTCGGCGGCGCCGACTCCGGCTGGTGGCATGCGCCCGCTCACCGAGAGGAGTCGGCCTAAGTGTTGCTCGATCGCCGCAAGGTCAAGTTCTGGCAGAGGATCGTCTTCGGCGGGATGGCCTTTCTCATGGCCGCCTTCCTCGTCGTCGGGTACTCGGGGGTGCTCGAGGGCTGCAACTTCCTAAACAGCGCCGAGGAATCGGCCATCGAGCAGATCGACCAGCAGATCGCCGACTCCGAGGCGGTCGTGAAGGCAGACCCCAAGGACGCGACCGCATGGGTCAGTCTGGGCAGCGACTATCTGGAACGCGCCAACGTGCAGCCCCAGGGGTCAGAGGCGCAGACTGCCGATTGGAACAAGGCGGTGGCCGCTTTCGCACGCGCGGACAAGCTGCTCTCCAAGCAGAAGGGCCAGGCCGTCAAGCAGCAGCGGCTCGATGTGCTCGAGCAGCTTGCGAGCGTGCACCTGTTCCTGCAGGACTACCAGTCCGCCACGAGCGTGTACGGCGAGATCACCGGACTGCGTCCCAAGGACGCGCAGTCCTACTTCGAGATGGCGAGCGTCGCGATCAACGCCGGAGACACCAACGCGGCGCTGCTGGCGTTCACCAAGTTCCTCGAGCTCGATCCGCAGTCTCCGGACGCGCCGGCGGTCAAGGACTGGATCGAGCAGAACGCGCCGTCGCCGGCGCCGAGCGGGGGCTCCGGACAATGAGCGACCTGTTCAGCGTCGCCAGCGAACGTCAGGGTGACGACCTCGGGGTGATCAGCCTCAGCGGCGAGGTCGATATCTTCACCGCGCCGCAGTTCAGGGAATCCCTGGTCGAGCTCTTGGACTCCGGAGTGCGACGGCTCCTGGTGGACCTCAGTGGCGTCACGTTCATCGACTCGACGGCGCTCGGCGTCCTCATCGGCGGTGTGCGCCGCATGCACGGCATCGACGGGAAGATGGCCATCGTCGTCGCCACCGCGCCCGTCGAGCGGGTGCTCAGCGTGACCGGCCTCGACCGCGTGTTCTCGATGTACCCCACGCGCACCGAGGCGCTCGACGCCCTCGCCTGACCGGCTCTCTGGCCCACCGTCATCTCGACGACGAGGTTCGCCGGGTGGTATGAACTCCCGCAGTCGGCTTCGTCCCCGTCACATCTCCATGAGGCGCCAGTGAAGCTCATCGTCACCGAGAAGGACTCAGCCGCCAGGAAGATCGCGGAGATCCTCAGCGACACGATGTCCGCCAAGGAGCACGGCCGTGGCCGTGAGAAGGTGAAGTCCTACCACTTCACCCTGGCCGGCGAGGACGCCGTCGCCATCGGGCTGCGCGGCCACGTCATGGAGACCGTGTTCCCCAACACCTACAAGCACCGGAGCCTCAAACACCTCGGCGACATGATCGAGCGGCCCGATCTTGCGTGGGTCGTGGGCGGCGGCGCCGCCGGCACGCTCGCGGCGCTGCGCACCGTTGCCAAGGGCGCCACCGAAGTGGTCATCGCCACCGACTACGACCGCGAGGGCGAGCTCATCGGCCACGAGGCGCTCGAGATCCTGCGTGGAGATGCCCTCAAGTCCAACCCGGGCGACAAGCCCGTGAAGAAGAAGCGCAAGGCGCCGGCCAGGGACGGCGCGGAGGCCCGCGCCAAGGCGCCGCCGGCGCCCGCTCCGACCCTGGGCGACCC
This sequence comes from uncultured Thermoleophilia bacterium, assembly GCA_963695395.1. GTDB lineage: Bacteria > Actinomycetota > Thermoleophilia > UBA2241 > UBA2241 > CAIXSE01. The sequence continues at coordinate 142,958 of CAVOGK010000012.1, forward strand.
GCGCGTCAAGGCGATGTTGCCTGCGGCCGTCGTCGACCGGCACATCCGTATCCGCTACTCCGCGCTGACGCCGGAAGAGGTCCGGGCGGCGTTCGCCAAGCCTTCCACGGTCGATTTCCACCTCGCGGAGGCGGCGCATTCTCGCCAGGACATCGATCTCATCTGGGGAACCGTCCTCACGCGCTTCATGTCGCTGGCGTCGTATCGGTACGGCTCGGACTGTCTTTCGGTCGGTCGCGTCCAGCCGCCGACTCTCCGGATCGTGGTCGACCGCGAGCTGGAGCGCCGCGCCTTCGTGCCGGTCCCCTACTGGGAGATCAAGGCGACGCTCGAGCGCGACGGCGAGTCCTTCGAGGTGGCCCACGCCAAGGGTCGCTTCGACGCGCTCGAGACCACGCAGCCCGCCCTGGCGCGCGCCCGGGTCGAGACCGCGGAGGTCACGGCCTACAAGGCGGAACCGCGTAAAGACAAGTCCCCGGCGCCCTTCAACACGACAGCGCTCATGAGCGCCGCATCCGGCGCCGGCATGACGCCTGCCCGCGCCATGCGCGCCGCCGAGTCTTTGTATCTGGAAGGCCTCATCAGCTACCCGCGCACCGACAACACGGTCTACCCGCCGTCGCTCGACCTGCGCGGCAGCCTGCAGGAGCTGTCTCGCTGGCGGCCGGTGGCGACGACCGCCGCGCGACTCGCCGGACAGGACAAGCTCACTCCGTCGCGCGGCAAGAAGCGCACCACCGACCACCCGCCCGTCTACCCGGTCGGGGCGCCCTCCAAGGAGCTGAGCGGCGACCAGGCAAAGGTCTACGACCTCGTCGCGCGCCGCTTTCTCGCCACGCTGTTGACGGCCGCAGTCATCGAGCGCCAGCGCGTCGACCTGCGCCTCGGCGAGGAGCCCTTTCTCGCCTACGGCGCGCGTGTCGTCTCGCGCGGCTACCTCGAGGTGTACGAGGAGTACGCGGCCAAGCGCGACCGGCCGCTGCCCCCCCTGCAGCCGGGCGACCAGCTCGAGGTCCTCGAGGTGCACGCGGAGTCCCAGGAGACACAGCCGCCGACCCGGTACGGCCAAGGCAAGCTGCTCGAGACGATGGAGGAGCTCGGCCTCGGCACCACAGCGACCCGGGCCGACATCATCCAGCATCTCTACGACCGCAACTACGTGCGCGACGACCCGGTCGAGCCCACCGAGCTCGGGGTGGCGCTGATCGCCGCATTCGATGCGGCCATGGAGCAGGCGCCGGTGGACATATCGTCGGCCGCGATGACGGCGACGCTCGAGCGCCAGATGGACCGCATCAGCGAGGGCGAGCTCCGTCGCGACGAGGTGGTCGGGGAGAGCCAACAGATGCTGGAGCAGGTGTGGAAGCTGCTCGACGGCCACGTCGCCGACATCCGCGAGCGCATCGAAGAGCGGGGTGCGTGAGGACCTCACCCTGGGCGAGTGCGGGAGCTGCGGCGGGCAGCTGCGCGCGCTGCGCGGCAAGACGGGCAAGCGTTTCGCCGCCTGCGTGGGCAAGGAGGGGGAGGAGCCGGCGACGCCGGCCGCCGGGGGCGAACGCTCGCGCCGCGGCTGCGGGCAGACGTTCCCGTTGCCGCAGCGCGGCACGATCGTGCCGACCGGCAAGGTCTGCGCCGAGTGCGGCTGGCCCGAGATCAAGGTCATCGGTGGCGGGGGCCGCGGACGCCCGTGGGTGCTCTGCATCGACATCGACTGCCCGAGCAAGGAGAAGTACCGGGCGCGGAAGAAGGCCGGCTGAGCGGCGGCGCCGCGAGCCGGCCGAGGAGTGGCATGATCGAGAGACGGAGAGGCGTTCTGATCACGCTGGAGGGCTGCGACGGGTGCGGCAAGAGCACCCAGGCGGCCCTGCTCAGCGAGCGCTTGGCCGCGTGCGGACTCCCCGTGGGTCCGGCGTCCGCACCGGGCACGGTCGTGCGCGAACCCGGCGCCACGCCGGCAGGTGAGGCCATCCGCGATCTGCTTCTTCACGGGCCGTCTACCCTCGCCCCCTGGACCGAGACCCTGCTGTACGCGGCGGCGCGCGCCGAGCTCGTCGACACCGTTCTGCTGCCCGAGCTGGCCGCCGGCCGCGTGCTCGTCCTCGACAGGTTCGTCGACTCGTCGCTCGCCTACCAGGGGTTCGCGCGCCGTCTCGGCCTCGAGGAGGTCCTCGCGGTCAACGAGCCGGGGCTGCGCGGCGTCCTGCCCGACGTCACGCTCGTCCTGGACGTGGACCCCGTCGTGGGCCTCGCCCGCGCGGGCGGGACCGGTGACCGGATCGAGGCGGAGGGGCTCGAGTTCCAGCAGCGCGTCGCCGCCGGCTTCGCCGCTCTCGCGCGCCGCTACCCCGAACGGATCCGCCTCATCGACGGCTTCCGCGACGTGGACCTTGTCGCCGTCGACGTCGAGGCGGCGGCTCTCGAAGCTGTGGCCGACGCCGGCCTGCGACTCGGCGGCTGAGGGGGTCAAGGTGTTCGCCAGCATCCCAGGGCAGGAGCGCGCCAAGGCCTTCTTCGAGCGGGCTGTGCGCGATGGCTCCCTGAGCCACGCCTACCTGCTCGCCGGGCCCGCGGGCCTCGCGAAGACGGCATTCGCGCGCGAGCTCGGCGCCGGCCTCGTCACGCCCTGCGGCGGCTGCGGCGCGTGCGCCGACTGCGCCCGCGCGGGTAGGGGCGTCCACCCCGATCTCCACGTGCTCGAGCGCGAGGGCGATGTCTACCGCGTGGAACAGATCGAGCCTGTCGTCGCCGACCTCAGCCTGAGGCCGTTCTCGGCCGCGCACCGCGTCTGGGTGATCCCCGAAGTCGAGTATCTGAACCCGCAGTCGGCCAACAAGCTTCTCAAGAGCATCGAGGAGCCGCCCTCGTACGTCGTGTTCATCCTCGTCACCGACAGGCTCGAGCGCGTCTTGCCGACGATCGTATCCCGGTGCCAGACGGTCGAGTTCCGGCCGCTCAGCGACACCGAGGTGAGCGCCTATCTCGTGGAGCGCCACGGCCTCGACGCGGCGAGCGCCGAAGCGCTCGCCCGGCTGTCGCGAGGCTCCGTCGAACGCGCCGCTCGGTTCGCCGAAGATACCGTGGGGCCGCGTCGCCGCGAGGAGTACCTGCGGTACGTCGCGCTGCTGGCGGCCGGTGCGCGCCCGGCCGACGGCCCGGAGCCGGGCGCGGCCTTCATCGGCGTCCTCGAGCGCCAGCAGGCGGAGATCGCCGCCGTGCTCGAGGAGGACCTGGCGCGGCGGTTCGCCGATCTGGAGCGCCAGTTCCAGGACAAGAAGGAGCTCAAGTGGTACCGGGAGCAGGCGGAGAGCCGCGCGAAACGCGAGGAGGCGCGCCGTCGTCGGCTCGCCGCCCATGACGCACTCGACCTTCTCGTCTCGTGGGTGCGCGACCTCTGGGTGGTCGCCTCCGGGGCATCCGATGTACTCTGGAACAGCGACCATCGCGACGTGCTCGTCGAGGCGGTCGTGGCCACGCCGGAGCACTATGCGCGTCTCCTCGGCGTCGCCGCCAGGACCCGCAAGGACCTGTATCTCAATATCGACCAGAAGCTCGCGCTGCAGGCGATGTTCGCGCGCTTCGAGGAGGTCTCCGCCAGTGCCTAAGATCTGCAGCGTCGTGTTTCGCGGCGGCGGCAGGGTCTACCAGTTCAACGCCGGCGACCTCGAGCTCGCTCCGGGCGACGGCGTCGTGGTGGACACGACCCGTGGCTCGGACTACGGGCGGGTCGTCAAGGCCCCCGAGGAGATCGCGCCCGACGACGCGCCCCGGGGCCTCCGCCGGGTGAAGCGCAAGGCGTCGACGGCCGACCTCGAGACCATCGCCTCGCATCGCGGCGCGGAGATGGACGCCAAGGCTCAGTGCCGGCGCCTCGCCGCCGACCACAAGCTCGATATCAAGGTCGTGGAGGCACGCCAGGCTTTCGACGGCCCCAAGATCACCATCACCTTCTTCGCCGAGGAGCGGACCGACGTCCGGGAGTTGCAGGGCAAGCTCGGCGACCGTCTCGGCCGGCGCGTCGAGCTCAAACAGGTGAGCGCCCGCGACGAGTCACGCATCGTCGGCGGCTACGGCCCGTGCGGCCGGAGCCTCTGCTGCGCCACCTTCGCCGGCGACCAGGAGCCCGTCTCCATCCGCATGGCCAAAGACCAGAACCTTCCGCTCAATCCCACCAAGATCTCCGGGTGCTGCGGGCGCCTCATGTGCTGCCTCAAGTACGAGCACCAGGTGTACGTCTCGTTCCGATCGCGTGCGCCCAAGCGTGGGGCGATAGTCCGGACGCCGGAAGGGGAAGGTAAGGTCACGGATCTGCTGGCGCCGGTCGACAGCGTGACCGTCGACCTCGGCGAAGGCCGGGCGGCGACCTTCAAGCTCGACGAGCTTGGGGCGCCGGCTTCTTCAGAAAGGAATGACCGTGGCTGAGACACACGCCGTCCTCAACGTACCGACCGTGTCCTGCAATCACTGCAAGATGGCCATCGAGAACGCCGTCGGCGCCCTGGACGGCGTCGGGGACGTGGCCGTCGACGTCGCCGAGAAGACCGTCACCATCGACTTCGATGCCGATGTCGTGGGTCTCGACGCGATCGAGGAGACCGTCGCCGGCGAGGGCTACGACGTCGCCGGGCACCACGTCTTCGGAGCCTGATCTGGGGCGTTTGGCAAGACGCTGGTCGGCTGGTACCATATCGCCTCGCACGCGCTGGGCCGTTAGCTTAGTTGGTAGAGCAGGGGACTCTTAATCCCAAGGTCGAAGGTTCGAATCCTTCACGGCCCACCACTCTTTCCCGCCATGCTGTGTCGCTCCTCGTCGTCCGCGTCGGCGCTTCCTTCGCGGCGGCCACGGGAGGTCGGGGCCAGCCGGGCGCGAACAAGACCATCGGCAGTTCAGTTGCCCGCCGGTTCGGGGCTCTGCTATCGTTCATGGGATACGGGTGCCAGCCCGTGACGTCCACCTGACGGGAGGTCGAAGACGGTGAACGCGCGCCTCAGGCCCGCGGTCGGGCGTCTTCTCACCGACGCGAGATTCTCTATCGCCCCCACCGGGGGCGAGGACGTCCTCCGCCAAGGCATGATCATGATGGCGTGCTACGCGGCGTACGACGTCTCCCGCGCGCTCGCCCAGGGTCGCGAGGCAGTGGCTCTCGCCAACGGCGTCTTCTTCATGAACCTGGAGAAGGCCCTGGGAATCTGGTGGGAGCCCTGGATCCAGGGTCGCGTCAGCGAATTCGAGCCGCTCATGTCGTTCATGGTGTGGGTGTACGCCAACCTGCACCTGCCGCTCATCATCGGCACCATGGTGTGGGTGTTCACGCAGCGGCGCAGCTCGTGGACGTTCTACCGCAACTGGTTCCTCGCCATGAACTTCATCGCCGTGATCGGCTTCGCCCTGCTGCCGACGGCGCCGCCGCGGATGATCTTCACGTCCGGCGTCGCCGACATCAACTTCCTGCACGGTGTGCGCGAGCAGATCCTCGAGAACGGGCTGCTGGCCAATCCCTTCGCGGCCATGCCCAGCCTGCACCTCGGGTATGCGCTCTTTATCGCCATCGTGGTGTACTCGCTCGGCCGCCAGCCTTGGATCCGCTATGGCGGCTTCGTCTATGTGGCCATCGTCCTCGTCGCCATCGTGGCGACCGGCAATCACTTCATCGTCGACGCCGTGGCCGGAGCGCTCGTTGCTCTGGCCGCATGGCTCTTCGCGATGAACGTGCAGCCTGACACAGTGCCCCGCACGTCGGCGCTCACGGTTCAGCGAGCGCGACGGCTGACGTGGCGAATCTGAAGACGCGCTATACCGACGGCGCACGCCGGGGCTTCTTCCGCCTCGGCGTGATTCTCGCGCGCCGCGGCTTCACCGCGGACATGATGACGTACATCGGCCTGCTGCTGCAGGTCGCCGCCTTGCCGCTCATCATCACCGGGTACTTCGGGTGGGCGCTCGTGGTCGGCATCATCGCGTCGCTCTGCGACGCCCTGGATGGGGCCGTGGCGCGAGCGGGGGTCGGCCCCACCAAGGCCGGCGCGTTCCTCGACTCCACGCTCGACCGCGTCTCCGAGCTCATGGTGGCCGCGGCCCTCGTGGTGTACTTCGTGCGCGAGGGCCCGCTGTGGGCACCCGTCGTCGCCATGCTCGTGTTCATGGGGGCCGCACAGATGGTCTCGTACGTCCGCGCCCGGGCCGAGGCGCTCGGCGTGGACTGCAAGGTCGGCTTCATGTCGCGGCCGGAGCGTCTGGTCGGCCTCGGCATCGGGTTCCTCTTCTCGTGGTGGGAGCCGGGCGGCACGAGCTTCCTCGTGTGGTGGCTGTACTTCCTCACGCTGCTCACCGTGATCACTGTGGTGCACCGCGAAGTGTACGTGCTGCGCAAGCTCCGCGCCGCGGAGCAGCCGCCGGCGCTCGAGCAGTCCCCGGCCGATCCGTGAGTCGCCGGCGCCACTGAAGAGGCCGGCGACGGCGGGCGGCTCCAGGGCCCCCGCCGCCCCGTGATATACTCTCGCGCGTTATCTCGAGCCGTTCGGGACGCATGTGTGCGTCCTGAGTGCGGCTCCGATCGATGCGGCCGCCGCGGGCTGCCGCAGCCAGTGGAGGTAGACCGATCTTGGGTAATCCAGTACGCGTTGCGATCATCGGCGTCGGCAACTGCGCGTCGTCGTTCGTGCAGGGCGTGGAGTTCTACAAGAACGCCAAGAAGAACGACTTCGTCCCCGGCCTCATGCACCCCGTGGTGGGTGGCTACCACGTCCGCGACATCGAGTTCGTGGCCGCCATCGACATCGACAAGAACAAGGTCGGCAAGGACCTGAGCGAGGCCGTCTTCACGAAGCCCAACAACACGGTGAAGTTCGCCGACGTCCCCGACAAGGGTGTCGAGGTGGTCCGGGGAATGACCCACGACGGACTCGGCAAGTACCTCTCGCAGATCATCGAGAAGGCGCCGGGCCCGACCGCCGACATCGTCGGCATCCTCAAGGAGACGCAAGCCGACGTCGTCGTCAGCTACCTTCCCGTGGGCAGTGAAGAGGCCACCAAGTGGTACGCGGAGCAGATCCTCACCGCCGGCTGCGCCATGGTGAACTGCGTCCCCGTCTTCATCGCGCGCGAGCCCTACTGGCAGAAGCGCTTCGTCGAGGCCGGCGTGCCCGTCATCGGCGACGACATCAAGAGCCAGGTCGGCGCCACCATCGTGCACCGCGTGCTCACGCGCCTGATGCGCGAGCGCGGCGTCAAGCTCGAGCGCACCAGCCAGCTCAACGTCGGCGGCAACACCGACTTCCTCAACATGCTCGAGCGCGAGCGCCTCGAGTCCAAGAAGATCAGCAAGACAAACGCGGTCACCAGCCAGCTCGACTACGACATGGGCGCCAAGAACGTCCACATCGGGCCGAGCGACTACGTCGAGTGGCTCGACGACCGTAAGTGGGCCTATATCCGTATGGAGGGTCGCACCTTCGGCGACGTGCCGCTCAACATCGAGCTCAAGCTCGAGGTGGTCGACTCGCCGAACTCGGCCGGCATCGTCATCGACGCCGTTCGCTGCGCGAAGATCGGCCTCGACCGCGGGCTCTCAGGCTCGCTCGAGGGCCCCAGCAGCTACTTCATGAAGTCGCCTCCGGTGCAGCACCCCGACGACCAGTGCCGGCGCATGACCGAGGAATTCATCGCCGGCGAGGGCTCGGGCGCGACCGCCGTCTGCCAAGGCTAGTCCGCGAAGCCGGACCAGTGAGGCGTGCGCCGAAGGGGCGCCCCTGATCGGTCTGCGCAGCATCACCAGACATCTTCCGATGGGGCCGGGGCCGCCGAGGCGCCGGCCCCATCGTCTTCCTGCGGAGAGCGGTCATGCGTGACCGTGCGGTAGCATGGAACGCATGAGTCTCAAGCTTGGCGTGCTCACGCCCTTCCTCTGGTCGACGCCGTCGGCCGTCAACAGCCAGGTGCGCGATCTGGCGCAGCGGCTCACGCTCGCCGGGCACCGGGTCACGGTGATCGCGCCGACCGCCGACCGCCTGGCGGTGGACGAGGCGCGCCGCCGGGTGCGGGCGGTCCTCACGGGCGAGCGTGAGACTGTCTTCCTGCCCGACGAGCCGTACCCGCGGTACTTCTTCGCCGGGGCGACGTACGCCGTTCGCGAGAGCCGCTCCCTCAAGCTCATCGCCGCGCCGGCGGACCTGATCGCCAACATCGACGTCCTGCTCGGCGCCGAGGACTTCGATGTCCTGCACCTGAACGAGCCCTTCGTCCCGGGACTCGGCTGGTCCGCTCTTCGCTACGCCGGCTGCCCGCTGGTCGCTACCTTTCACGCCAACCCTGAGCGCATGCGGCCGTTCTGGTCGACGCGCCCGCAGCTTCGCCGCCTGTTCGACTCACTGGACGCGGCCATCGCCTCGTCGGCCGCCGTCCGCGACGCCGCCGCCGTCACGTTCCCGGGCGCCTATCGCGTGATCCCGGCGGGCATCGACCTCGAGGCCTTTCACCCGGCTCCCACCCGCGCCGAGGGTCCGGTCCGCGTCGTCTTCAGCGGGGGGATCGAGCGGCGCAAGGGCCTCGGCGTGCTGCTCCGCGCGCTGCGGTATCTGGGCGAAGAGCACTCCGGCGTCGTGGTCGACGTGTGCGGCGCCGACGCACAGGAGCGGAGGTACGCGCGCATCGTCCCGCCCGCCTGGCAGGACCGGGTCAGCTTCCACGGCCGCCTGCCGCAGGCCGAGGTCGCCGCGCTGCTGCGCGCCGCCGACGTCTACTGCGCTCCGTCGTTCGGGCCGGAGACGGCAAGCGTCGCCCTGCTGGAGGCGATGGCCTCAGGGGCCGCGGTCGTCGCATCGCAGATCGGCGGCTACGACGAGGTGGTGCAGAACGAGGCCAACGGTCTCCTCGTCCCGGCGCACGACGTGCGCGGGCTCGCGGCGTCGCTGTCCCGGCTGCTCGGGGACGCCGGCCTGCGCCGGCGGCTGTCGGCGGGGGCGCTCCGTACGTCCCGGCGATACGACTGGGAGCGCGTGACCGGAGAGATCGAGGATGTGTACGAGGAGGTGGCCCGGCGGCGGCGGGACCCGCTGCCGCGCCGCCGCCGCCAGCAGCGCGAGCTCTTCGCCGACCTCCACATCCACTCGCACCACAGCAAGGACTGCGTGATGCCGGTCGCCGCCATCCTCGAGCGCGCTCGCGAGGTCGGGCTCGACGTCGTCGCCATCACCGACCACGACACCGTTGCCGGCGGGCTGGAGGCGCGGGAGCTGGCGGACCGCTACGGCGTCCGCGTCATCGTCGGCGAGGAGGTCAAGTCCAGCGAGGGCGAGGTCATCGGCCTCTTCCTCGAGCGGACGATCCCCGGCGGGATGACCTTCGCCGAGACGATCGCCGCGATCAGGGAGCAGCGGGGCATCGTGTACGTGCCGCATCCCTTCGATCGCCTGCACACCATCCCGAATCAGGCTGTGCTCCGGGCGAACGTCGCCGACATCGACGTGGTGGAGGTCTTCAACTCACGGCTCGCGTTCCCCGGCTTCAACGAGCTCGCCGAGCGCTTCGCCCAGCGATATCGCCTGCCGGCGGCTGCGGGGAGCGACTCCCACGTGCTTCCCGGCATCGGCACGACGCTGTGCGGCATCGATGACTTCACCGGGCCCGGCGATTTCGTGCAGGCCCTTGCCGAGAGCCGCATCGTGCGCCGGCCGCGCAGTCGCATCTACCTGCAGTCGCTCAAGCTGCTCCAAACGACGATGGGCGCCGCCGCGAAGGTCGATGGGCAGGGGGATTCTCCTGCATAGCGCGCGGATAATCAGGGGGGTCCGGCAATTGTCGCGGCGGTGCGAGGAGTTCGCCACGGTGACGCGAACTACCTAGCCAGCACCCCCGAGAGAGGTATCCGCGTGGCACAACCCAACGAGATCTACGACAAGTACCTGACCCGGGCCATCAGCGAGATCAACGAGCTGACGGGCGAGATCCTCAGGTGCTCGCGGTGCAGCCACGCGCGCACGATGCCGGTGATCGGGTCGGGCCACCCGATGGCCGACATCTTCCTGCTGAAGTACCAGGCTCGGCCCTCCGAACTGCATGAAGGCGTCGCCTTCTTCGGCCGCGCCGGCACCGCGCTCATGAAGAGCTGCCAGCGCCTCAAGATCGACCCGCTGCAGCTGTACGGGAGCAACGTCATCAAGTGCGGCGAGGTCCGCGAGGCGCACCCCGAGGCAAAGTGTCTCGACCACCTGCGCCGCGAACTCGCCATCGTGAACCCCAAGCTCATCGTCGCCATGGGTGAAGAGACCATCGCCGCGCTCAACCGCGCCAAGGTGCCGCTGGCGCGGGAGCTCGAGTACGCGCCCGGCGAGATCGTCGACTTCACGCCGGGCACCGAGGTCCTCGTCACGCCCGACATCGACATCTCTCTGGACGAGCAACGCCTCAAGGCCGGCTTCTGGCGCGCCTTCCGAAGGCTCGGGGAGTGGTACGACAACATCCCGCCGTACTGACGGGCGCCCCTCCGCGCCGGGTCGCCGGTGCGGCGACGCCGGCCGCCGCGGTCGCGATCCCCTCATGAGACGCCTCGTCCTTCCCTTCACCGCCATCGCCGTCCTCCTCGTCTGGGGCTTCGGCAGCAGCGTGCTGCCCGCGGTACCCGTCCGGCTCGACATCATGGTCTCGTCGGCGGTGGTGCTCACGGCGGTCGGGGCGCTCGTGTGGGGCATGCTGCCGCTGCGCGCCCTCGGGCGGCGTCTCCCGCTGGTCGCTCTCGCCGCTCTCCCGCTCGCCGTCCTGTTCGTCTGGATCGGCTGGGTGCCGGCGGCGAACGTCGCCAAAGTCGTCTTCGCCGCCGCCATCGGCATCTGGATCGCCGACGAGCTCGAGCGCGTCAGCTGGATCGTTCTGGTCGCCGCGGTGAGCGCCGCCGTGGATATCGTCAGCGTCGCGGTGGGGCCGACGAAGGCGATCCTGGACAAGGGCCCCGTGGTGGTCGGCTACTTCACCGTCGCGGTCACGTGGGCCGGCTACACCTACGCCGAGGCCTTCACGGGGCTCGGCGTGAGCGACGTCATCTTCTACGCGCTCTATCTGGCCGCGGCGAAGAGGTTCGGGCTACGGGCCGGCTGGAGCGCGGTGGCCATGGTGGCGTCGTTCCTCGCCACCATCGCGATGGCGATGTGGTGGACGGCCCTGCCGGCCCTGCCGCTGCTCTCGGTGGCGTTCCTCGCCGTGAACGCCGACCTCCTGTACCGCGGTCTGCGGGGCGGGGCAGAGGCGCTCCCGCCGGAGTGAGCACCGGCGCCGGTCGTGAGCCGGCGCCCGCCCTCAGACGGCGCGCTTGAAGAGCGCCACCGTCTCGATGTGGTGCGTGTGCGGGAACATGTCGACCGGGGCGACCCTGGAGAGCCGGTAGCCGAGCTCGGAGAGCTCAGCCGCGTTGCCGGCGAGCGTCGTAGGGTTGCACGAGACGTAGACGAAGCGGTCGGCGCCGAGCGCCGCCGCGCGCTGCAGGGCCTTGCGGGCCATGCCTGCCCGCGGTGGGTCGGTGATCACGACCGCCGGCCGGTCGCCGTCATCGGGCCGGGCGGCGTCGAGCACGGGGTGCGGCGGAAAACGCAGCAGCGGCCGCACGTCGGCCGCGTGGAAGAAGGCGTTGTCGACTCCGGCGAGCCCGGCATTGATGCGAGCCGCCTCGATCGCCTCGTCCTGGATCTCGATGGCGTGGACCTCCCGGGCGGCCTGCGCGAGCGGGAGACTGAGCGAGCCGATGCCGCAGTAGAGGTCCACCGCGGGGCGCTGCGCCTCCGTCGCGGCGAACCGCAGCGCCGTCTCGTACAGGACCTCGCACATGGAGCTGTTGGTCTGCAGGAACGCGGTGGCCGGCACGCGGAGATCGACGCCGGCGAGACGCTCGCGCAGATACGGCGGGCCCGCGAGCATATGCGGGCCATCGCCGATGGCGGCGTCGGAGCGGGACTCGTTGACCGTCACGGCGAACGACGTGCAACCGCACGCCGCGGTCACGCGTGCGGCCAGCTCGGACTCCTCGGGGAATCGGGCAGCGACGAACAGGTTGAGCAACAGGTCGCCGCTCGAGCGGCCCTCGCGCACGACGAGATGGCGGAGCAGTCCTCCGTCGCCCTCGCGCGCGTAGGGAGCGAGGGCGAGCTCCCTGCAGGCGGCGGCGACGGCCAGCCGGGCGCGGTTCATGCGTTCGGAGGCCAACTCGCAGTCGACGACGTCGACGATCTCCCGCCATGACCCGCGCTTGTGCAGGCCGAGCACGAGGCCGCCGTCCTCGGCCGTTCCGAACGAGAACTCCATCTTGTTGCGGTAGCGCCAGGGGTCGTCCATGCCGCGGATGGGTTCGAGGTGGTAGTCCGTCAGGTGAGCCAGACGCTGCAGGGAATCGGCGACCTGCTGCTGCTTGAACTCGAGCTGCGCGTCGTAGGCGAGCGTCTGCCACTCGCAGCCGCCGCAGTCGGCGGCGTGCCGGCAGCGGGGCCCGATGCGGCGCGGGGAGGGAGAGAGGATCTCAAGTACCCGCGCTTCGGCGTGCGACTTCCGGCGCTTGGTGACGCGCGCGAGCACACGGTCGCCGGGAACGGCCCCGCGCACGAAGATCACGAACTCGTCCAGCCTCGCGACGCCCTGCCCGCCGTAGGCGAGCGTGGTGACGTCGAGTTCGACGGAGTCTCCGGGGCGGGGCGGCATGGTGAGCCAGTGTACCCTCTCCCTCGGGACGCCGCGAACCCGCCGGCAGGGCGTGATCGCGCTGCTTGTCGGCGGGCACGCTGCGGGCGCCGGCGACGCCTGCGATCGTCCACCCCAAGGGGCTCCGACGAGGGTGTGTCGCGCCTCGGGCTGCTGGTAGAGTGACGGCGTGGACCGCACGGTCCGGCTGCCTGCCCGCCCGCGAAAGGAGTCTCCGATGAGCGTCGACCTGGAACGCTATCGGCGCCGCGCCGAGGAGTTCGTCGGCGCCCTCGACCTCGAGTACTACGAGCACTTCTCGGGGCGCAAGGAGCGCTGCGACACGGCGGCCGTTTACGACGATTATCCGGAGCTCTTCACGCGCGAGGCGATCGACGAGCTGGAAGAGATGTACGCGGTCGCCGTCGACGACGAGAAGCTGCGCCTCGCCTATCTGCTCGCGTTCACCGTCGACGGCTTCATGGGCGAGCAGACCAAGCACCTCAGCGACGAGATCGCCAACACGGAGGGCGCGGCCACCATCGTCGTCGACGGCGAGTCCATCGGCTTGCGACAGGCGAGCGTGGCGCAGGGCAACGAGGCGGACAGGGCGCGCCGGTCGCGCATCCAAGAGGCGCGCCTCGCGGCGACGGCCGAGCACCTCAACCCGCTGCTCGACACCCTCTGGCGGCGGTGTCACGATCTGGCGCTCGAGCTCGGCTACCCGGACTACAAGGAGCTGTACGGCACGGTCCGGGGTCTCGACTACGACCACCTTCACGCCGAACTCGAGGGCTTCCTCGCCGACACGGCCAGCATCTACGAGCGCGTCATGGACCGCCTGGTGCGCGAGCGGCTAGGGTTCACGCTCGCGGAGTTGACCTACGCGGACCTTCCCTACCTGTGGCGCGCCGAGGGCTTCGACCATGCCTTTCGGGCCGATGCCCTCGTCCCCTCGCTGCGCGAGACCCTGCGGGGAATGGGCATCGACATCGACGCACAGTCCAACGTCCACCTCGACACCGAGGTCCGGGAGCTCAAGTCGCCGCGCGCCTTCTGCGCGCCCGTGCGCGTGCCGGACGAGATCTACCTCGTCGTCCTCCCTCACGGCGGTCAGGACGACTACGGCATGCTGCTGCACGAAGCGGGGCACACCGAGCACTTCGCGCACGTGCGCCCCGATCTCGCCTTCGAGTACCGGCACCTCGGCGACAACGCCGTCACCGAGGGCTTCGCGTTCACGTTCGATCACCTGCTGCTCAACCGTGAGTGGCTGTCTCGCGTCCTCCAGTACGACGACAGCGACGAGTACGTGCGCTTCGCCACGGTCAACGACCTGTACTTCATGCGCCGCTACGCCGCGAAGCTCGCCTACGAGACCACCCTGCACGCGCAGACGGACTCGCTGGATGCCATGCCCGCGGAGTACAGCCGCCGGCTCAGCAACGCTACGCTGGTCAGCGTGCCGGAGGAGAACTACCTCGCCGACGTCGACGACGGCTTCTACTGCGCGAGCTATCTCAGGGCCTGGATGCTCGAGGGAGCCCTTCGCATGATGCTGCAGGACCAGTTCGGCAAGGCGTGGTTCACCACGGAGGCCGCCGGCGACTGGCTGCGCGGGCTCTGGGCGGAGGGCCAGCACCTGACCGCCGAGCGGCTGCTGCTGCGGCACGGGGGCGGCAGGTTGAACGCCGACCCGCTGCGGCATCTGTTCGAGCAGGTGCTCGGGCGCTGACCGGAGGCGCCGGCCGACCGCCGGCGCCGGCGCTACGCCGGGAGGAAGCTCACCACGACGCGTCGCCGTCGCGGTCCGTCGAACTCGGCGAAGTAGATGCCCTGCCAGGTGCCCAGCTGCAGGGCGCCGCCGCTCACGGGAACCATGACGCTGCTGCCCATGAGGCTCGCCTTGACGTGCGCGTCGGAGTTCCCCTCGAGGTGCGTGAAGGGGAGGTCGTGCGGCACCATGCCCTCGAGCGCCATCTCGATGTCGGCCCTGACGGAGGGGTCCGCGTCCTCGTTGATGGTCACCCCGGCGGTGGTGTGCGGGACGAAGACCATCGCGACGCCGTCGCCGGCGTCGCGCACGAGCCCGGCGACGTCACGGGTCACGTCGATGAAGCTCACGCGACGCGGGGTCTGGACTTCGAACGTCCACATGGTGCCCTCCTAGAAGAGTCCGAACCGGCGCCGCGCGGGGGGCGCCTCACGTCGGTGGGGGACGGTGCCGCGGAGCCTGAGCGCCTCGACGACGTCGGCCGTCGAGCGCACCGGGTCCGGAAGCTCCGTATAGCAGCGCATGAGGTGCGCGGGGTCGTGCGCGTCGCTGCCGCCGGTACGCCCTGCGCCGAGGTTGGCGGCGATCCGCTCGGCGGCGGCGACGTACCGCTCGTTGAGCCACGACCCGTTGTACACCTCGACGGCGTCGACGACGCCGGCGACCATGTTCTCGATGCCCGGGTAGTAGGCGGAACCGCTGCGTCCGCCGCCCGCTCCCGGGTGGACCCACACCACGGCGGCGTCGTCGGGGACCTCGCCCGGTCGGGGCGCGTCCTGGACGCTCTGCAGCGTCGAGAGGTAGTCGAGGTCCGGGGAGAAGATCACGAAGTCGCCGAACAGGGTGCTGATCTCGACGCCGTCGATCAGCAGCACGCCCTCGGCGGCCAGGGCGGGTCTGAGACTGCGGTTGTCGGACATGTCGCCATGGTTGGTGAGGGCGATGGCCTCGACGCCATTGTCCACGCACCAGGCGATGTAGTCGCGGTAGGTGATGCGGGAGCAGTCCGAGGCGGGGTAGGTGTGCGTGTGCAGGTCGACGTTCATCGCCACCGATTATAGACTTCGTGGCACGATGCAGGGCACCCTTGATACCTTCGGCGTCGTGGAGATCCTGCAGATCCTCGGCAGGATGCGCCGCTCCGGCACGCTGCACATCGAATGTCCGCAGCGGCTCGTCGACGTCCACTTCAGCCACGGACGCATCGCCGAGACGCGCGACTCGACGCGCGTGGCCGCGGACACCGTCATCGGAAGCCAGCTCCTCAAGCGTGCGCTCGTGAACGAGCAGCAGCTCTCCGCCGCCTTGGCGGAGCAGGAGGTGCAGCCGCGGCCCGTAGGGACCATCCTCGTGCAGCACGGAGCCGTCGCCGAAGATGCTCTGCGCGACGTGCTCTCGCGCCAGATCGCCAACACGCTCGTCGCCGCCAAGCTCGAGGCCGCAGGCTCGTTCGTCTTCGTCGTCGATGCCGAGCCGCAGCCCGTGGACTTCGTCACGGTGGACACGCATTCCGTGTTGCTCGACATCTCCGCGCTGGGTGGGGAGTACTGCCTGGCCGTAGAGATGCTGGGGCAGACGTCCACCGTCCTCGTGCGCAACGGCGACTACAACTCTCTGCCGCGCAACCCGCTTCCCATGGCTCGCGACGAGTTCGCCGTGCTGATCCAGGTCGACGGCCATCGGACCGTCAAGGAGATCACGCAGGCGAGCCATCTCGAGGAGATCACCGTGGTGAGCATCCTCGGCAAGCTCGCCGACGCCGGCGTGCTGCTGGTCAAGGCCGAGCGTCAGTCGCGGGCGGAGGACGCCGCCGAGCTGCAGGCCCACCGCGACAGCGTGTGGGCCGAGGTCAGCCAGCTCCTCGACGACATGGTGGATCCGGCCGATGAGGACGCGGCCGCCGAGTGGCGCGCCGGCTACCGAGGATGGCTGGCCGGCGCTCTGAGGCGTGGCGAGCCGGATGACGACGAGGAAAGGGGCGGGCGGCCTGCAGGCCGCCCGCCCCTTCGTGCGCTTGCTCAGGCGGTGACGTCGCGGACGAGGTCCTCGAACGCGTCGACGAAGAGGTCGACGTCGGCGTCGGTGTGCGTGATCGAGAGCGTCCACTCTTCTTCGCGGCCGGGGGCGATGATGAGGCCGCGGTTGATGTTGTAGAGCCAGGCCAGGGCGACGAGGTCGGCGTCCTGCTCCTTGATGAACGACTCGTAGTCGGTGATCTTGTCGAGGGCGAAGTTGACGCAGCCCTTGGACGAGATGCCGACGGTGTAGCCGGGGAAGTCGTACTTCTGGCAGACGGCGTCGCACTTGGCGATGATCCGGTCGTTCAGCTTGTTGAGGTGCGCGTAGGCGTCGTCGGTCATGACCTGCTCGAAGCTGGCGCGGGCCGCCGCCATGCTGAGCGGGTTGCCCGTGTAGGTGCCGACCTGGAAGACGGTGCCGTCGTTGACCTTGGCCATGATCTCCTCGCTGCCGCCGATGGCGCCGCAGGGGGTGCCGCCGGCGATCGCCTTGCCGAGGGTGACCATGTCGGGCACGACGCCCCAGCGCTCGACCGCGCCGCCGCGAGCGGTGCAGATGCCGACCTTGACGTCGTCGAAGATGAGCACGATGCCGTGCTTCTTGGTGAGCGCGCGCACGCCCTCGAGGAAGCCCGGCTCGGGGAGCACGACGCCGAGGTTCATCATCGCCGCCTCCATGATGACGCAGGCGGGCGGATTGCCCTCTTCGACCATGCGCTCGATGCGCTTGGTCATGTTCTCGAGGTCGTTGAACGGCACCGCGACGGTCAGGTCGATCGAGCTCTGTGGGATGCCGCCGCCGTAGGGGAGCGAGGCGTAGTCGTCGCGCGGGCCGATCTTGCCGTAGTCGAGGGCGCCGATGCTGACCATGACGTAGTCGTGATGCCCGTGGTACGAGCCGAACATCTTGACGATGGTCTCGCGGCCGGTGAAGGCGCGGGCGACGCGGATGGCGTCCATCGTGGCCTCGGAGCCCGAGTTGACGAAGCGCCACTGCGGGAGCTTGAAGGCGCCCGAGAGGTGCTCGGCCATGATGATGGCGTCCTCGGTCGGCAGGCCGAACTGGGTGCCGAGCGGGGCGCGCTTCTGGATGGCCTCGACGATGAGCGGATGGGCGTGACCCTGCACCATGCAGCCGTAGCCGTTGTGGAAGTCGACGATCTCCCGGCCTTCGACGCTCCAGATGTGGGGGCCCTTGCCGTGCGTGAAGTAGACCGGGTACGGGTCACGGGCGTGATACGTGGAGGCGACGCCCATCGGCATGTGCTTGACGGCGCGCTGGTAGAGCTCGTACGACTTCGGCGTCTCGGTCTCGAGTCTCTTCTCTTCCTTCTCCATGAGTTCCGCGATGAGCTTGCGGTTCGGTACGCACTCTGCCATGTGGGTTGCTCTCCTTCACAGTTGTCCCGCCCTCTTCCTCGTGGGCCGGGTCGGGAATGCCTGACGCTGACGGCGCCGCCGCCGGTACAGGTCAGGGCGGCGCGAGACGGGGCTCGTTCAGAGCGTGGGCGTGGTCACCTCGGTCTGCGTATCACCCCACAGTGCGTGTCCGCAATCTGGAGTGCTGGGCGAGCGCAGTGCTCGCGCGTGACAGTCTACCGCGTTTCTCGCGCGAGGTGTAGGGTTCGGCAACCGATTGGCGGTTTCGGCAGCCGAATCGGCAACGCACGTGTCGGAAAAGGTGGGTCGCCGCGGCTGGGTCCTGTCAGGCGGCGGCGCGGCGGGCGGCTCGCGCCGGCTTCATACATCCCACAAGGGCGAAGGGCGGCCCCCAGGATCGGGGGCCGCCCTTCGCGGCTGCACTTACGCGTTCCTCGCGGAGCGCGCCGTGTTGCGGGTCCTACTTGACGACCAGCTTGATGTTCGGCCTGCTGTAAGCCGACAGGTTGAGGTCGTCGGCGGGCTTCAAGGCCCTCATGTAGAACGTGCCCTTCTTGGTCATCTTGACCGTGAGGGAGTAGCTGCCGTTGGCCTTGACCGATGCGGACTTCCACACCTTCCAGACGCCGCCGACCCTCTTCATGAGCTTGACCTTGCCGGTAGCGGCGACACCCTTGCTTGTCTTGACGGTGCCGCTGTACTTGACCTTGGTACCGGCCCTGATGTTCGTCTTGCTCATCTTGAACGTGACCTTCCACGGCATCCTGACGACGACGCCCGTCTCGGCGATCTTCGCCTGGCTCATGGCCGTGTTGACGATGGCCCTGGAGTAGTCCCAGTTGTGGAGACCGAAGCTCCCCTCTGCTTCCACGAACTCGACGTTCGTGAAGCCGCTGAGGAGCGCGCGCTCGGCCGTGGTCCACGTGTTCATGGCCTTGGCGTTGAGCGTACTGACCGCTTCGTCGATATCGGCATAGCCCATGTTGACGGCTGCCGTGTCGAGGCGCGTCCAGATCTGCTCGATCTTGGCGTGGGTCCACTCCTGCCGCTGCTCGATGGTGTCCTGCAGGTACAGGGCGTACCGATCGTAGGTGCCGTCCGGGCCCTTGGACCTGGTGTGACAGCCGTTGGCGCCCGAGCACGAAGAATACGGCATCTTCGGAGTGGGGCTGTTGGTCACGAGCGGATTGGGGAGCGCCTCTGCGGCGACCTCAGGCTCGATGATCTTGAACGTGTGGTTGCCCCCCGTCGGCGACGTGGTCGTCGGCGGCATGTGGCACTGCACGCACTTGTCCTTGTGGACGCTCGGGAAGGAGGGGACGTCGACAGCGCCGTAGCCGTCGATCATCTCCTTCATCGGGTGATGGATCGCGGTACCCGGCACCGCCTCGGTGCCCTCCGGGATCTCGCCGTTGTGGCACTCGACGCACAAGGTCTTCTGGCTGTCGGTGATGAGCTGAGGATGGAACTCCTCAGACCACTCGCCGGTCGCCGTGCCGTTCTCGTGCGGCGTGTGGCAGCCGACACAGGTGATGCCGTACTTGGCCTCCGCGCCGGTCGGCGGGGTCTTGCCCGCTTCCACGGCGATGCGGTAGTCGGCCGAGTGACACTCGAGGCAGCGCGCGGGCGGATTCGGGCCCACGACGGCCTTGAGGTCGTCCAGTGCGGTCGCGTGACCCTCGACGGCCCAATCAGGATACTGGTTGGCGGAGCCGTCGTGGCCGCGATACTGCCACAGGGTGTCTTCGCCGTCGATCTGCCAGTAGGTCTGGAGGCCGGCAGGCGACGTGGCCGCCGGATCCGGCGTGGGATCCCAGCCAGGCGTCTGAACGTTCAGGACGGTACCGAGACTGGCAGGCATCCAATCAGTGCGACTCGCCGAGCGGATTGGAAGCCGCTCGCGTACTGCGGCTGCAGCAGCGTCGTCGGACTCGGGTTGGGGATCGGGCTGCCGGTTGCGTCGACGGCCATGTACGGCACAGGAGCCACCGTGTGCGTGATGGCGGAGTACGAGTACCGGAGTGGCACTGACCGCAGATCTCGGCGTTGGCCAGATTCCCGTACGGGGCACCGTGCGCTGCGCTGCCGCTGTAGTGGCACGAGGAGCAGCCGACGAAGGCCTCGGACGTGGCGGCGTTACCCTGAGACTGCGGTGCATCCGGATAGGCGTTCGCCCCGGTCCACGAGACGGCACCCGTCGTGGCGTTCGTCGCCGTCGGCGTCGGCACGATCTTCGACGGGTCGAAGTTGGAGCTGTGGCAGCCGCCGCAGCTCGAGCCGTACGGGAGGCGGTTCGCCCGGCCGCCGGCGTTGGCGTGCCCGGTCTCGGCCCACTATCGTAGGCGCCAGGATGCTCGGCATCGCCGGTGTGACACACCTCGCAGGTATCGGTGGTGGTGTAGTCCTCGCGATAGGCCGTTCCAGGCCATGGCGGGGACCGCCAGCACGAGAAGTGCCACGGCGACGCGCGATGACGATAAGACAGTCGCTTTGTCATTGACACCTCCTTACTGGATTTGACGGGATGGGAAAGCCTGTCCGCTCTCATGAATCACCTCCCCTCCCGAAGCGGATCAATGGTCGAAAACGCCGCACGAAGCCCGGGCAACGTGAGGCGGTATTCGCAGAGGTGGGGAAGGCAAGGCGACGCCGTCACGGCTTGTGCCGGCAGGCACAAGCGAGTCGATGTGCATGTGTGTGCTCCAGTTCCCCATTTGGCTCGCAGGTCGGCGCATCCAAGGGGGATGCCCGCCTACCCGTGGTGGTATACAGGATTTCGTGGGTGTTAGCAAACATTTAGCAATGTTGCGACGCCGCGCATTCCGCTCCATGTGCGGCGTCTCACCCGGACCTCTCCCAACCGAGCCCGTCCCGCTCCACGGGTTGTGCCTGCCCTCTCTCGCGCGCGAGAAAACCGTTCGTCCCGGTGTCGTCCGGCGCGGAGACCAGCGTCGTCCGCGCGCAGTCCGCGGGAGGGCGACGAGCATGGCGGTCACGGCGTGGAGCTCCCCGCCACCTCGAATCGGACCATGCGGCGGGATCGCTCCACGGGTTCGGTCC
This sequence comes from uncultured Thermoleophilia bacterium, assembly GCA_963695395.1. Classification (GTDB taxonomy): domain Bacteria; phylum Actinomycetota; class Thermoleophilia; order UBA2241; family UBA2241; genus CAIXSE01. The sequence continues at coordinate 163,842 of CAVOGK010000012.1, forward strand.
GCTCCAGGTGGACGACCGGTCCGCGGCCCCTCCGGGGGTTCGCAAGGCCCCGCTCGCGGCGCCCCTGCAAGGCGGGTTTGGGCGCCTCATTGTCCGGGGATAAAGTTGACACTACCTCGCTCAGATTTTATGATTCACTCAGCACAGTAACCACAAGGAGGCACTTCCATGGCCAAAGTCATCGGCATCGACCTCGGCACGACCAACAGCGCGATGGCCGTGCTCGAAGGCGGCGAGCCGACCGTCATCCCCAACAGTGAGGGCGGTCGCACCACGCCGTCGGTGGTCGCCTTCTCGAAGAGCGGCGAGCGCCTGGTAGGCAGCGTCGCCCGTCGTCAGGCGGTCACCAACCCCGAGAACACCGTGTTCTCGATCAAGCGCTTCATGGGCCGCAAGTTCGGCGACGTCTCCGAAGAGATGAAGATCGTGCCGTACCACGTGGTCAAGGCCTCCAACGGCGACGCCTCCGTCGACATCGGCGGCAAGACGTACTCGCCGCCGGAGATCTCGGCGATGATCCTGCAGAAGCTCAAGCGGGACGCCGAGGAGTACCTGGGCGAGAAGGTGAGCGAGGCCGTCGTCACGGTACCCGCCTACTTCAACGACTCGCAGCGGCAGGCCACCAAGGATGCCGGCAAGATCGCCGGTCTCGACGTCAAGCGCATCATCAACGAGCCCACCGCGGCCGCGCTCGCGTACGGCCTCGACAAGGAGCACGACCAGACCATCCTCGTGTTCGACCTTGGCGGCGGTACGTTCGACGTCTCCATCCTCGACCTCGGGGAGGGCGTGTTCGAGGTGCGCTCCACCAACGGCGACACGCACCTCGGCGGCGACAACTTCGACAAGGCCGTCGTCGACTGGATGGTGGCCGAGTTCAAGCAGAGCCAGGGCATCGACCTGAGCGCCGACAAGATGGCTCTCCAGCGCCTCTACGAGGCCAGCGAGAAGGCCAAGATCGAGCTCTCCACGACCATGAGCTCGAGCATCAACCTGCCGTTCATCACGGCCGACGAGAACGGCCCCAAGCACCTCGACCTCACGCTCACGCGGGCGAAGTTCGACGAGCTCACCCACGACCTGGTCGAGCGCGTCGTAGCGCCGGTGAACGCCGCCATCAAGGACGCCGGCCTCAGCAAGGAAGAGATCCACGATGTGATCCTCGTCGGCGGCATGACCCGTGTGCCGGCCGTGCAGGAGAGGGTCAAGGAGCTCATCGGCAAGGACCCGCACAAGGGCGTCAATCCGGACGAGGTCGTCGCCGTCGGCGCGGCCATCCAGGGCGGCGTGCTCGCCGGCGAGGTCAAGGACGTGCTGCTCCTCGACGTCACGCCGCTGAGCCTCGGCATCGAGACCAAGGGCGGCGTGTTCACCCGGCTGATCGACCGCAACACCACGATCCCGAGCAAGAAGAGCGAGATCTTCAGCACCGCGGACGACAACCAGACGAGCGTCGAGATCCACGTGCTCCAGGGTGAGCGCGACATGGCCGCCTACAACAAGACGCTGGGCAAGTTCCAGCTCGTGGGTATCCCGACGGCGCCGCGTGGCATCCCCCAGATCGAGGTCACGTTCGACATCGACGCCAACGGCATCGTGCACGTGAGCGCCAAGGACCTCGGCACCGGCAACGAGCAGAAGATCACCATCACCGCCTCCAGCGGCCTCAGCGAGCAGGACATCGAGCAGATGATGAAGGACGCCGACGCGCACGCCGACGAGGACAAGAAGGCGCGCGAGATGGCCGACGTCAAGAACAACGCCGAGAACCTGCTCTACAGCACCGAGAAGTCGCTGCGCGACATGGGCGACAGGGTCGACGAGTCGACAAAAGCTGACATCGAGACGGCCGCGGGCGAGCTCAAGACGGCGCTCGAGGGCGACGACATGGAGGCCATCCAGGCCAAGACCGAGACGCTCATGCAGGCGTCGCACAAGCTGGCCGAGGCCGTGTACCAGCAGGCGCAGCAGGAGCAGGCCGCGACCTCCGGCGAGGGATCCGACTCGGCGTCGGAGGACGAGAACGTCGAAGAGGCCGACTACGAGGTCATCGACGACGACGAGAACAAGTAGCAGCAAGGCGCAAACGTTGGGGCGGGCGCTCGCTGACGCCGGCGCCGTCCGCCGCGACCCCGACATCCAGAGGAGGTGTCGACCATGGCGATCATCAGATGGGACCCGTTCCGCGAGATGACCCAGGTCCAGAGCCAGTTCAACAGGCTGGTGGACCAGGTCTGGGGCGGGCGTCAGGAGAGCTGGCTGCCGGCCGTGGACGTCTTCGACAAGAAGGACGCGGTCGTGCTCAAGGCCGAGCTCGCCGGGATGGACCCCGACGACATCGAGATCGAGGTCGAGGACAACGTGCTCACGATCAAGGGTGAGCGCAAGTTCGAGGAGCAGGTCGAGGACGAGCGCTACTACCGCGTGGAGCGCCGCTTCGGCAGCTTCCAGCGGAGCCTCGCCCTGCCGCAGGGCGTCAAGCCGGACGAGATCCAGGCCGGTTACGAGGACGGTATCCTCACGATCAGCGTACCGAAGCTCGAGGAGGAGAAGCCGAAGCGCATCGAGGTCAAGGCCAAGAAGACGGTCGAGGCCTCCAAGGTGGAGACCGCCGCGAGCTGACCTACGTCGGGACCGGCGGGGCGGGGCGCAGCTCAGCGCCATCGCCCCGCCGGGATCCCCCGGCGCGATCGAGCGGCCAAGGGGCCGCACAGCGACGAGACAGAGAACGGACATGACGGACAGGAAGCACACGACAAAGGACCACAAGCGAACCAAAGCCGCGAAGGCCGAGGACGCCCCGCAGGCCGCAGACGCCGCCGAGACGACAGAAGCCATCGAGGCGCAGATCGCCGAGGCCGCTGACCAGGCCATCAGCGACGACCTCGCCGTCGTGGCGCGCGAGCGCGACGAGTACCTCGATCACCTCCGTCGTCTCAAGGCGGAGTTCGAGAACTACCGCAAGCGCGTGCAGCGTGACCACGAGGAGTTGCGTCTGCGCGCCGCCGAGACGGTCGTCGAGTCCTTGCTGCCGGTCATGGACAACATGAGCCGTGCTCTCGAGGCAGGAGCGCGGCACGAGGAAGGCCAACTGCTGGCCGGCCTCGAGCTCGTCTCCGGCCAGCTTCGAGGCACGCTCGAGGGTCACGGCCTCGAGGAGATACCGGTGGAGCCGGGCGTGCTCTTCGACCCGACCGTGCATGAGGCGATCATGGCCCAGCCCTCGTCCGACCACTCTGAGGGCACGGTGACGCAGGTCCTCGAGCGCGGCTACCTGCTGCACGGCAGGCTGCTGCGCCCCACCAAGGTCATCGTCGCGAGCTGAGTGGGTGGAGATGACTGACTTCTACCAGACCCTCGGCGTCTCCAAGAACGCCTCGCAGGACGAGATCAAGAAGGCCTTCCGCAAGCTGGCGCGCCAGCACCATCCGGACAAGAATCCCGGCGACAAGTCGGCGGAGGAGAAGTTCAAGGAGGTCAGTTCGGCCTACGAGACGCTCTCCGACCCCGCGAAGCGCAAGGAGTACGACGAGCTCAGCCGACTCGGGGCCTTTGGCGCCGGTCCCGGCGGGGCCGGCGGCTTCCGGCCGGGCGCCGGCGGGTTCCAGGGTTTCGACCCGAGCACGTTCGGCCAGGGCAACGTGCAGTTCGACGCCGGCGATCTCAGTGACATCCTCGGCAACCTGTTCGGCGGCGGGGCCGCAGGCGCCGGCCGCGGCCGGCGCAGGGCGGCCGAACGCGGCGCCGACCTGCAGGCCGACGTCACCGTGTCGTTCGACGGCGCGTTGCACGGTGTCACCGTGCGCGTCCCCGTCGACAAGCAGGATACGTGCGCGACCTGTCGCGGCAGCGGCGCGAAGCCCGGCACCACGCCCAAGGTCTGCCCGGAGTGTCAGGGACGCGGCATGGTCGCGCGCAACCAGGGGCCCTTTGCGCTCTCGCAGCCGTGCCCGAGGTGTCACGGCCAGGGGACGATCATCGAAGCCCCGTGCACCACGTGTCACGGCACGGGCGTCGAGCACAAGACCCGCCGGTACAACGTCAAGGTCCCGGCGGGCGTCAAGGACGGCAGCAAGATCCGCATCAAGGGCAAGGGTGAGGCCGGCCTCCGAGGCGGACCGGCCGGCGACCTCTTCGTGCGCGTGCGCGTCGAGTCGGACGACCTCTTCGAGCGGCGCGGCGACGATCTCATCGTCGACGTGCCCGTCACCGTCTCCGAGGCGGCGCTGGGCGCCACCGTCAAGATCCCGACGCCGGGCGGAGGGCGCGTCTCGCTCAAAGTACCGGCCGGCAGTCAGGACGCGCGCACGCTCCGCGTGCGCGGCAAGGGCATGCCCAAGCTCAAGGGCGGGCATGGCAACCTCCTGGTCAAGCTCCGGGTACTCGTTCCCGGCAAGCTGACCAAGGAACAGAAGCAGCTGTTCGAGAAGCTCGCGGCGACGTTCCCGGACCCGCGCTCGACGGCTGACTGATGCACGGAAGAGCTATTGAGCGTCTCGACTGGCGGCACTCACGGAGAGGCGGACTGATGCTCGAAGCACACGAAGTCGACGGAGCGCTGGTGAGCGACTCGCAGAAGGCGAAGCCCAACGAGTCGGACCGAGCAGAAGGACGACCGACGGCTGGGACCGGGTCATGAGACAGGAATACGACAGCGACAGGCCGCTCTTCATGATCTCCGTGGCGGCGGAGCTCGCAGGTATGCACCCGCAGACGCTCCGTCTCTACGAGCGGCGCGGGCTCGTGCACCCGCAGCGCACGGCCAAGAACACGCGCCGCTACTCAGAGCGGGACGTCGAGCGGCTCCAGCGCATCCAGGAGCTGACGGAGCGCGGGCTCAATCTGGCCGGCGTGGAGCGCGTCTTGGCCATGGAGGAACAACTCGAGACCATGCAGCGGGAGATGACGCTGCTCCAGAGCCGCTTGAGCGAGGCCGCCGCGGTCATGAGGCGCGAGGTCGAGCGTGTCGAGCGCTCACACCGCCTCGAGCTGGTGCCGGTGCCGCGCAGCCAGGTCGTGCGCCTCGGCCGTCGGCGCCGTCACGCCTGACCCAGCCGGGCCGGTCGGCCCGAGGCGCACGCCGGCGCCCGCGGGGATCGGGGCATGCCACACGAACAAGCGACGGACCCAAAGCGAGGGATCCCATGGACATGAACAGATTCTCCGAGCGCGCGCGTGAGGCGCTCGAGACAGCGCAGGGCATCGTGCGCCGTGGTCCGGGCAACCAGCTGGGCACCGAGCACCTGCTCATCGGAGTGCTCAGCCTGCCGGGTGGCGTCGTCGAGCAGGTCTTCAATCTGCTCGGCGTCGACAGGGGCACGGCTATGGCGCGCGCCAACCACTACCTGCAGACCGCCGGAGCGGGCCGCGCCGGCGGTCCGGGCGGCGATGCCGACCAGCTCTACCTGACGCCGCGCGCGAAGGCCGCGCTCGACATCGCCGGCCAGAAGGCACAGGCGATGGGCGACGCCTTCGTCGGCACCGAGCACCTGCTGCTCGGCATCCTGCTCGAGGGCGAAGGCCTCGGCGGGGCCACGCTGCGCGACGTCGGGATCACCGAGGACGGAGTGATGAAGGCGCTGCAGCAGATCCGCGCGAGCGGCGTCGACTACGAGGGTCAGGCCACCGGCGAGAGCATGCTCGGCAAGTACACACGCGACCTCACGGCGCTCGCACGGGACGACAAGCTCGACCCCGTCATCGGACGCGACGAGGAGATCAAGCGTGTGATCCAGGTGCTCAGCCGCCGGACCAAGAACAACCCGGTCGTCATCGGCGAGCCGGGGGTCGGCAAGACCGCGATCGCCGAAGGCCTCGCGCAGAAGGTCGTGGACGGCGACGTCCCCGAGCCGCTGCGCGACAAGCGCGTCCTCGCGCTCGACCTCGGCGGCATGGTCGCCGGGGCGAAGTACCGCGGCGAGTTCGAGGAGCGCCTCAAGGGCGCCCTGGACGAGATCCAGCGCTCCAAGGATGTCATCCTCTTCATCGACGAGCTGCACACCGTGGTTGGCGCCGGCGCGGCCGAGGGCGCGATGGACGCCTCCAACATGATGAAGCCGATGCTGGCCCGCGGCGAGCTCCAGTGCGTCGGCGCGACCACGCTCGACGAGTACCGCGCGAACATCGAGAAGGACGCCGCCCTGGAGCGCCGCTTCCAGCCCATCCTCGTCGGCGAGCCGACGGTGGAGGAGACCATCGCCATCCTCAGCGGTCTGCGCGACAAGTACGAAGCCCACCACAAGGTGAAGATCACCGACGAGGCGATCCACGACGCGGCGGTGCTCAGCGACCGCTACATCGGCGACCGCTTCCTGCCCGACAAGGCGATCGACCTTCTCGACGAGGCTGCCAGCAAGATGCGCATCGAGGCGACCATGCTGCCGACCGACCTGCGCGAGATGGAGCGGAGTCTCCAGGACCTGACGCGCGAAGGCGCCGCCGCCGTGCAGGCGCAGGACTACGAGCGCGCCGCTCAGCTCAAGGAGCAGACCGACAAGATCCAGTCCACGTTCGTCACCGCCAAGGAAGCCTGGCTCGCCGACAAGGGCATCGCGGAGGCGACCATCGACGGCGACGACATCGCCGGCATCGTGAGCGCCTGGACCGGCATCCCCGTGCAGCGCATGCAGGAGGAGGAGGCGGAGAAACTCCTCAAGATGGAAGACCGTCTGCACGGCCGCGTCATCGGCCAGGACAAGGCGGTCGTCGCCGTGTCAGAGGCCGTGCGCCGCGCCAGGGCCGGACTCGGGGACCCGAAGCGGCCCATCGGCTCGTTCCTCTTCCTGGGTCCCACTGGGGTGGGCAAGACCGAGCTCGCCCGGGCCCTGGCGGAGTTCCTCTTCGACGACGAGGCGGCGATGGTGCGGCTCGACATGAGCGAGTACATGGAGAAGTTCTCGGCATCCCGCCTCATCGGCTCACCGCCCGGCTACGTGGGCTACGAGGAGGGCGGCCAGCTGACCGAGGCTGTGCGCCGTCATCCGTACAGCGTCGTGCTCTTCGACGAGATCGAGAAGGCACACCCGGACGTGTTCAACATGCTGCTCCAGGTGCTCGACGACGGCCGCCTCACGGACAACAAGGGCCGTACCGTCGACTTCAAGAACACCGTGGTCATCATGACGAGCAACGTCGGCGCCGAGCTCATCCCCGACGCCGAGACGATGGAGAAGGACTACGACGCCGTGGAGAAGCGGCTGATGGGCGCGCTCCGGCAGACGTTCCGGCCGGAGTTCCTCAACCGCATCGACGAGACGATCGTGTTCCACGGCCTCGGCCGCGCAGAACTGGAGCAGATCGTCGATCTGCTGCTGGAGCACGTGCGTCGCCAGGTCGAGGCCCAGGATATGCGCCTCGAGGTGTCCGAAGAGGCGCGCCGCTTCGTGGCCAATGCCGGCTATGACCCCCAGTTCGGTGCGCGGCCGCTCAAGCGCGCCATCCAGCGCCTCATCGAGAACCCCCTGTCGCGCGAGCTGCTCGGCGGGGCGTTCACCGAAGGCGACACGATCACGGTGGACGTTGCCGACGATCACCTGGTGTTCGAGAAGTAGCCGTGCGGGATAGAGTGCGGCCATGGGCAAGGGTCGAAGTGCCGTCTTTGGTGGCGTGATCGGCGCCGCCGTCGGCGTCGTTCTGGCGCCGCGGCTCGGCGAGTCGCGGCGCCAGGCGCTGGACCGTCTCCGCTTGGCGGCCCGGCCCGGCCGTGGCGCGCTGCGCGCCTTCGAAGGCACGCCGTGCGCGGCGGAGCGGCGTGCCTCCGCGCCCGATCGGGGCGGCGCTCCAGACGCCGCCGATGCGGCTCCGGCCGCGACAGGAGGAGGAGACCATGGTGGATGACCCTCGCGCCGGGTTCGACGCCGCACGCGCCGAGAGCGGGTTCAAGGAGCTCGAGGTGGTGGCCTACATCGGCGAGTTCAAGATCGTCGGCATCGCCCACTTCGGCGTCGGGCAGAGGGCCAGCTCCCGGCGTCCCTCCGACTACATCCGCGCCTTCAGCGACAGCCGCCTCACGCTCTCCAAGGTGCGGATCTACGGCAAGGGCAGTCAGGATCTCCTCGAGACCACGCCCTTCATCATCCTGAACCTGGACAAGGCCGACTTCCTCTACGCCCGCGACGACAGCGAGGCCGAGCCGACCGGCTGAGGCCGTTGCTCGACTGCCGTGGCCTACGAGCTCGACATCCTCATCCCGACGGCGCGGTTCGTCTTCAGCGTCGAGGACGGCGCTGTGGACGTCCTGCCGGAGCACCGGTCCCCGGAGGCCTTCGTCGACTATCGCGCCCTGCGCGAGCGGCGCCCCGTGGTCGGCATGACGACCTTCCCGAACACCGTCCTGTTGCGCGGGCCGCGTACGGTCCTCGTCGATCCCGGTCTGCCTCTGCAGAACGAGCCGGTCCTGCGCGCGCTCGAGGTCCGCGGGCTGTCCGCCGCCGACGTGGACCTGATCGTGCTCACGCACGCCCACCTCGACCACGCCGGCGGTTGCGCCGACGTCATGGCGCCCGTCGCGGTGCACGAGCTGGAGACGACGGCCCCGTACTGGGCGCTCGCCGGCGGCCTGCTCGAGCGGCTTCCGCTCGAGCTCCTGACCGGCGACGACGGTCGGCTGGCACCCGGCATCGCCTGGGCGCTCACGCCGGGGCATTGTCCCGGGCATATCAGCCTGGCCGTCGAGACCACGGAGGGGACGGCCGTGCTGTGCGGCGACACCATCGGTCCCGGCCGGGCGGAGTTCGACGCCATGAAGCCGACCGGCCCGGCGGCCGAGACGACGCTCGCCTCCTGGAGGCGCATCCGCGCCTGGGACCCAGGGCTGATCGTCGCCGGGCACCTGCCGCCGTTCGCGCCGTGAGCCTCCCCACCGCGCTGTGCTACACTCGGCCCCCTCTTACCATCGCTTGGAGAACCCTGCGTGCCGATCTACGAATACCAATGTGACGACTGCGGGATCTCGTTCGAGGTCCTGCAGAAGATGAGCGACGACCCACTCGTCGAGTGCGAGAAGTGCGGTGGCGCGCTGCGCAAGGTCCTGCACCCGGTGGCCATCCACTTCAAGGGCTCGGGCTTCTATACGACCGACTACGGCAAGGGGTCCGGGAGGCGCACCAGCGGTCGCGAGTCGGAGTCGGGTGAGGAGTCGTCGAGCTCAGAGAAGGGAGCCTCTGACGACGGTGGGTCCTCCGGGGCGGAGAAGTCCTCAGCCGCGGAGAAGTCGTCCGCGGCGGAGAAGCCCTCTTCGGGCGGCAAGGCCAAGGAGACACAGAAGGCGACCTGACGCGCCGGGGGTGAGCCGCGTGGAGCGACCGACTGACGAAGCGCTGCGCAAGGCGCAGTCCACGCTGCGCGGACTGGTGAGCGACGGGCCGTCCCAGCTCCCGTCGCTCAACCTCGTCGCCGACTCCATCCGGCTCGAGCTCGAGAAGTCCGGGAAGGTCGCGCTCCTCTACGTCAGCCTCGCGCACTACGGCCGCCTCGAGCCCGTCTTCGGGTGGCGCATCGTCGGGCAGATCCTCGACGCGGTCGCCGCGAACCTCGAGGGCATGGTGGGCAGCACCCTGCGCCGACTGGACGTGGTGAGCGACTTCACGCTCACCGACGACGCCTTCATCGTGCTGCTCTCGCCGCCGCGGTCCGCCGACGTCATCGCCGACGACGACCTGGCGGCGGTGACGCGGCGGGTGTACGAGCGCCTGCAGTCCCTGCTGCTCAACGATCTGGCTCCCGGCGTGTACGACCGCGTGCACCCGTCAGTCGGCTCCGTCGTCGTCGCCGAGGACACCTCCCTCACCTTCGAGCAGAACCTGCAGTACGGCCTCGCCCTGGCGATGCAGGCGGCCGATGAACAGGCGTCTCTCTACGACGCCGACCTCGACGAGACCCTGGCAGACTGCGTGTCAAGGGGAGAGCTCGAACCACTCTTCGAGCCGGTCGTCGATCCCGCGGCCCGCGCGGTGATCGGCTATCGCAGCAGCGTGCGCGGCCCCTTCTACTCGCCGCTGAGGCTGCCCGACGTCCTGCTGGACGTGGCCCGCCGCTCACAGGTCCTCTCCGCCTACGGCGTCGTCGCCCGCGAGGCCACGGTCTCGGCCGCCGCCGGACTGGAGCCGGACGACCTCCTGTTTCTCGGCTGCGTCGCCGGCGAGTTCCCCAACGCCGCCGTCGTCGCCGTCAGCGAGTTCTACTCGCTCAACAGAGCGCTCGTGCCTCAGCACGTGGTGTTCGAGATAGATGCCGACGACCTGGGGAGCAACACGGCATCCACGCTGAGGACGCTCGCCGACGTGCGCGACCTCGGCTTTCTCCTCTGCGTCTCGGGTCTGGGAGCCCAGTTCACCACGCTGGAGTTGATCGCCGAAGCTCGCCCCGACTTCCTGTGCCTCGACCCCGTCCTCGTGGCCAACCTCGACAGCGCCCTCACGCCGATCGAGGTGGTGCAGCTCATCGTGCGCTTCAGCGACCGTATCGGCGCCCAGCTTATCGCGACCGGTGTCCGCGACACGGAGCAGCAGCAGTTGCTGGCGCGCAACGGCGTGGAGCTGTTCTGCGGCGAGGCCTTCGCGCGCGCCGATACGCGGCTGCCCGCGGTGACGTTCCCGGAGTGATGGCGCCGCGCGCCGGGCGCCGGCGCGGCCGCAGGAGCGGTCTCAGGCGCTGAGGCTGGCGGGCAGCGCCCGCTCGCCGGCCACGCCCGTGAAGATGGTCACGCGGTTGCGACCCCGTCGCTTGGACTCGTAGAGGGCGGCGTCCGCGGCCTCGATGAGCTCGGCCTCGTCTCTCGCGCCCGCCGGATAGGCGGCGATGCCCACCGAGATCGTGGCGCACATCTGCTCGCCGTCGCGGACCGGGACGGTGACCGCCTCGACGGCGCGGCGCAGCCGCTCCGCCAGCTCGTACCCCTGCGACTCGTCGCCGCGAATGAGTACGGCGAACTCCTCACCGCCGTACCGGGCGGCGACGTCGGCGTCGCGCACGAGCCCTCCGACGGTCCCGCCGATACGGCGAAGCAACTCGTTCCCTGCCTCGTGACCGTGCCGGTCGTTGAACTGCTTGAAGAGATCGAGATCGAGCATCAGCAGCGAGAGCTCGCCCCCGTAGCGGTCGACCTTGGTCACTTCGTTGTGGAGGTAGTCGACGAAGGTTCCGTAGTTGTAGAGGCCGGTGAGGCGGTCGGTGAGCGTGGATGCGGCGAGCTCGCGCTGGGTGTCACGGTGCCGGCGCTGGACCCGCCCCAGGAGGAGTCCGGCGATGAAGAAGAGCGCCGTCCCGAGCAGCGCCTGGCGTACGGTCTCGGGCGTCGCCGGCTCCCGGAAGCTGTAGTAGACGACGAAGAAGTTGCCCAGCCATACCGTCACCGCGAGGCTGCCGAGCTCGAAGAAGAACACCGCGCCGAGGACGAGCGGGAACACGAACAGGGGCCAGAGATACGCGGGGCCGAGCACGGTGACCAGAGCGGAGACTCCCGCGAGCGCCGCCAGGAGGACGCTGCCCCGCCGGACCGTGAGGCGCCTGCTGTCGCTCGAGACCTGGGTCGCTGGGGTCACGCAACTCCTTCACCGGCTTGCCGCGGACTCCTACGACGGTCGGAGAGGCATTCCTGCCGCCGGCACGGCGCCCGGCCGTCGCCATCCCGGGCAACACTGGAGGTGGCCGGAGAGACGGGGGGCGAACGTCCACCTGAAGGTGAGAGATTCCCCGGGCAACGTCGTCTCGTGCTTCAGCTAGAATCGCAGTCGTGGCCCTGCAGATCCTCCTCACCAACGACGACGGCATCGACGCCCCCGGCATCGCCGTGCTGCGTCGCGTCGTCGAGGGCCTCGGCGCGGTCACGACGATCGCTCCAGACCGCAACACCAGCGCGGTGGCCCGGGGGATCACCATTCACCGCGCACTCACGCTCGCGCCCCACCAGTTCGGCGACGGCTGGGAGGGCCTTGCCTGCGACGGGACCCCGTCCGACTGCGTGCGTATCGCCCTGCTCGGCCTCGCTTGCCCCGCCCCCGGTCTCGTCGTCTCCGGCATCAACGCCGGCGGCAACATGGGCGCCGACGTCACGTACTCGGGCACCGTCGGCGCCGCCTTCGAGGCGGCACTCCGCGGCCACCCCGCGATCGCCTTCTCCGTGGAGGAGCGCGAGCCGGGCTGGCTGGAGGAGGCGGAGCCGATCCTCAGGTCGATGGTCGAGCACGTCATCGAGCGCGGCTTGCCGCGGCACAGCATCCTCAACGTCAATCTGCCGGATCGGCCTCTCGCGGCGATCACGGGCATCCGTCCCGCCCGGCTGGGCGGGGCCAGTTGTCACGACCGCGTCATTCTGGCCGGCGCCGACGGCGACGGACCGCGGGAGCACTTCCTGCCCTGCGATCATCCCGCGTCCGGCGAGTGGGTCGACACGGACTTCGACGTGGTCGCCTCCGGCGCCGTGGCTGTGACGCCGTTGCGCTACGACCTGCTCGACCCGCAGCTGCTGGCCGACCTCGCCAGCTGGGACCTCGACCTGGAGCGCCTCCGTGCCTGACACTGCCGGCTTCGACCCCGTGGTCTTCGACCTCGACGGCACCGTCGTCGACACGGTCGAACTGATCGTCGACTCGTTCCGCTACGCCACCCGGACCGTACTGGGCACGGTGCTGCCCGACGAGGTCATCACCGCCGGCGTAGGGCAACCGCTGATGGCGCAGATGGAGCGACTCTCCGCTGAGCACGCCGGGGAGCTGTACGACGTCTACCGCGAGTACAATCACCGCCGGCACGACGAACTCATCCGCGGCTACGAGGGCGTCTCGGAGGTTCTCGGTGCTCTCAGGGAGGCCGGCCGGCGCCTCGGCATCGTGACCAGCAAGAGCGCGGACACGACCGAGATGGCGTTCCGGGCAGTCGGGCTTCGCGAGCACTTCGACGTGGTCGTCACGGCGAGCGACACCTCGGAGCACAAGCCTTCGCCGGTGCCGCTTCGCCTCTGTCTCGAGCGGCTCGAGGCGTCCGCGGAGGGGTCGCTGTATGTGGGAGACGCTCCCGTGGACATCCAGGCCGGCCGCGCCGCCGGCATGGCCACGGCGGCCGTCGCCTGGGGCGTGTTCGGCCGCGAGGCGCTGCTCGCGGCCGGCCCGGACTACTGGCTCGGCGAGCCGGGGGAGCTCCTCGCCCTGTGCTTGCAGGGCGAGGGACGGCGCGTGAGCGACTCGCCGGGGCGGGGTACCACCAGCGCGTAGGAGATCGCCGCCGCGCCGCGGCGGCGAAAGGGGGTAACGGTGAGCGAGGCTGAGGCGGCGGCCAGGGCGGCCGACCTGCGCGAGATCATCAACCGGCACGCGTACCTCTACTACGTCCTCGACCAGCCGGAGATCGACGACGCGGAGTACGACGGCCTGTACCGCGAGCTCCTGGCGCTCGAGCAGGAGCACCCGGACCTTGTCACGCCCGACTCCCCGACGCAGCGCGTCGGCGCGGCTCCGCTCGAGGGCTTCACGCAGGTCCGGCATCTCGAGCCGATGCTCTCTCTGGCCAACGCCCGCAACGAGGAGGAGCTGCTGGCCTGGGACCAGCGCAACCGGCGACTGCTGGAGGCGCGGGGGCTCGAGGACGCGCCGCTGCGCTACGTCGTCGAGCCCAAGATCGACGGCCTCGCGATCTCGCTCACGTACCGTGACGGCGTCTTCTCCGTGGGCGCGACGCGCGGTGACGGAGAGGTGGGGGAGGACGTCACCGCCAACCTGCGGACCATCGGCTCGCTGCCGCTGCGGCTACGCGTCGCCGATCCGCCGCCGGTGGTGGAGGTGCGCGGCGAGGTCTATCTGCGGCTCGCCGCGTTCGCCCGCCTCAACGAACAACGTGTCGAGGCCGGCCTCAGCGCGTTCGTGAACCCGCGCAACGCGGCCGCGGGGTCCATCCGCCAGCTGGACCCGCGGCTCGCCGCGGAGCGGCCGCTCGACGTCTGGTGCTACGCCGTCGGCTACGCAGAGGGGCTCGACTTGCCCGACCACCACGGCGCGCTCGATTGGCTGCGCGCGGCCGGGTTCAAGGTCAATCCCGGCATCGTCCTGGTCGATGGTATCGAGGAGGTCGCCGCGGCGTGCCGCGCGTGGGAGGGGCGGCGCGGCGCGCTCGACTACGACATCGACGGCGCCGTGGTCAAGGTGGACGCGTACGCCCTGCAGCGGACGCTCGGGAGCGTCGCCCACGACCCGCGCTGGGCGATCGCCTTCAAGTTCCCGCCGACGACGGTGACGACGCGCCTGCGCGCCATCGAGGTCAACGTGGGGAGGACCGGCGTCCTGACGCCCTTTGCCGTCCTCGAGCCCGTCTTCGTCGGAGGCGTCACCGTGGAGCGCGCGACACTCCACAATGAGGACGACATCCGCCGCAAGGACATCCGCGCCGGCGATGACGTCATCCTGCAGCGCGCCGGCGATGTGATCCCGCAGGTCGTCGGCCCGGTGACGACGGGAGAGGCGGAGGAGGCCGACGGGCGGCGCGTCGACCGTGGGGAGCGGCACGTTGCCCTGCCCGAGTGGACCATGCCGGCGACGTGTCCGGCGTGCGGTTCCGCGACCGTGCGTGAGACCGGTGAGGTCGCGGTGCGCTGCCCCAACCGCTCCTGCCCGGCGCAGCTGGTGGAGAGTATCAAGCACTTCGTGAGCAAGGGGGCCATGGACATCGAGGGCATCGGCGAGGAGACGGTCGTGCTGCTGCACGCCCAGGGACTCATCGCGAACGTCGCCGATCTGTACGACCTCGAGCGTGAGCACTTCGTGCGGCTCGAGGACGGCCGTCTCGTCGCCCTGCCGCTGTTCGGCGCCAAGACGCGGCGTAGAGAGGACGGCGCGCTCGAGATCGTCGAGGCCAAGCGAGCCGACAAGGTGCTCGCAGCGATCGAGGAGTCCAAGCAGCGGCCGTTCGCTCGCGTGCTCTTCGCGCTCGGGATCCGCCACGTCGGGTCGGTGACGGCGCAGGCTCTGGTCGAGCGATACCCCGGCGTGGACGCTCTCCTGGCCGCCGGCTCCGAGGATCTGGCCGAGGTGCCGGGCATCGGGCCAGTGGTCGCTGAGGCCGTGGAGCAGTATCTCGGCGACGTGCACAACCGGGAGACCATCGAGAAGCTGCGCGCCGCCGGCGTGAGGCTGGTCGAGGAACGCCCGGTGAAGGAGGCGGGTCCGCTCGCGGGGTCGAGCTTCGTCCTGACAGGCAAGCTGCCGACCTTGAGCCGCGGCCGCGCGCAGGAGCTGATCGAAGCTGCCGGCGGGCGGGTGAGTGGGTCGGTGAGTCGCGCCACGGACTACGTGGTGGCCGGCGAGGAAGCGGGGTCCAAGCTCGCGAAGGCTACGGCTCTGGGCGTCACGGTGATCGATGAGGTGGCGCTGCTGGAGCTGATCGACGGCGGTTCCGACGACCAGCTCGCGCTGTCCTGATCCGGCAAGACCGGTCACAAGACTACTCAAACCTCACACGGTCGAGCAGTCGATACTGGCTGCCTGCTTCATATCCATTAATATTTGGCTAACAGTTGCTTCGCACAAGGTTTCTAGTGTGCCGGTTGCGATGCTTCCCGTCTCCGAGAAGCCCGCTGCCAGCATCAAGTGCTGGTACCTCCTATCTTCTTGGTTCGCCCCGGCCCCGGGCGAACCACGGTCTGAGGGCCGGCGGGGCGGCCGCCTCCAGAGCGGCCCGGCTCGCCGGCCTTCGACCACCTTCTGGGCGCGGACCCGATCCCACCCCCGGTCCGCGCCTGCCCGCGGACCGGCGCACTCGCTGCCCGGGATGCTACGGCCGACGGTCCTGACGAGGCCCGGGTCGATGAGCCTAACCAGCGGGCAACGCGTTGTTCGCGCGCGTTCGCGCCGCTTCACGCGCGCGCAATAATCGTGGGGCAGGATGGTCGTGGCTCCTTTCGCTGGCAAGCGAAGACCCCCCCACGAGGGTTTGCCCCAAAGCCCTTGTACGAGGCCCCGTTCCCCGCGGGGCCTCGCCCCTTTTCTGGGCGCTCTGCGGCGTCGCGACATGCGCGCTGGGGCGGCGCTCCGGGTTCTCCCATCTTTGGCGACCGGCCGCCGCCAACTTTGCCCAAGTATCCGCCGCTGACAGACGGGCGGCGGACCTGTAGCCTCGGAGGCGTCGTCTGGGGCCCGGTGACCGACCGCGTGGCCGCCCCGTGCGGCTGGCAACCAACGTGACTGACTGGGGGAACCGATGGACGGTCCCATCCCGACGCGCATGGGCGACGGCTCGCTGGTGCGCATGACCCGGGCCGAGATCGAGGCGGACATCCTGGCCGGCTCCGAGGCCGGGGCAAAGCGCGCCAAGGTCGAGCCGCTGGGTGACGACGAAGTCGCGCACCTCGTCGACATCTTCGCGAGTTCCGCCCGCTTCAGCGCCGTCGACATCGGCGACGAGGTGATCCTGAGCTCGGACGGCGTCGGCAGCCAGGACACCGGCTCGCGCATCACCGACCTGCAGAACTACGAGCAGACGGTGTGCACCGACACGGTCGAGCTCTACCACCACGACTACTCGTACAAACCGATCAAGCCGGTGCTGCCGTTCGAGCAGGAGATCATGCGTCAGGCGCAGCTCCTGCTCACCATCCCGGTCCAGTACGGGGCCATGCCCGACCTCGGGCGCTACACCGTGCCCGACGGCCCCATTCCCAACTGGTCGCAGCTGCTGCCGCTGGGCCGCATCGACGAAGCCCGCGCGGCCCAGGAGGAGGCCGTGGAACTCGCGACGGACGACATCGTCTACGTTGCCGAGGGCATGTACGAAGCGGGGGCCGATGCCATCAACCTCGACACCGCCGGCGCCGCCGGCGACGCCGACTTCCTCGCCTCGCTGCGGGCGATCGAGCGCATCCGCGCCAAGCACCCGGACTGGGGCATCCAGATCGGCATGGCGAGCGAGTTCGTGCTCGGCATGCACGGCGAGCTCGAGTACGACGGCGTGCGCCTCGCCGGGCTGTGGCCGGCTGGCCAGATGCGCCTGGCGGCGAAGGCGGGCGCGTCCATCTTCGGTCCGGCGATCAACGTCAATACCGGCAAGACGGTGGCCTGGAACGTCGCGCGCACGTGCACCATCGTGAAGCCGTGCACCGATGCCGCGGAGATCCCCATCCACCTCAACGGGGGGATGGGCGTCGGCGGCGTCCCCATGCACGCACTGCCGCCCGTCGACGCGGTCTCGCGCGCCTCGCGCGCATGCGTGGACCTGCTCAAGATCGACGGCTTGTAGATCGGCGCCGGCGACAACCACAGCCAGGGGATCGGCCACGGTGTCGCGTCAGGAATGGGCGGACTGCGGGCCGCCGGAGATCTGGTGGCCCGCATGCAACTGACGCGAAGGATGAGGCTCCCCGAGGCGAAGGCGTACGTGGCGGAGAAGCTCGGCGTGACTCCGGCAGACCTGAGCGACCCGGTGGTGATGTCGGACGTGCGCCGCGAGCGAGGGCTCGGAACGATCCCGACAGAGGACACGGCGACCGTTGCGGACGCCCTGGCCATCGAGGCGAAGGTCAACATCGCCCGCGAGTTGGACGTTCCCGTGCGCTCGGTCGAGCGACTGAAGGCGTTGACGGCCGGAGGCTGAGCCGCCGACGGAAGTCAGGGCGAGGACAGGCTAGGGGGACGGCGTCGCGTCCGCGGCCGTGCGCCGCAGGTGCTCGGCCGTGCCCCACTCGAACAGCGCGAGTGCGTCCTTCTCTTCCTGGTCGCGCGTCGGCTCGTGCATCGTCACGACGATGAGGGCGACGGGTCCTGGCTTGCCGGACCCGACGAGCACCTTGCCCGATTGGCTGGTCGCACCCGTCTTGATGCCGTCTCCCCACGGGTAGTCCAGAAGGCGGTTGTGGCTCTCGACGGGCACTGCCGCGTCGGGCGGGTAGTGGATCACCGCGGTCTTGGTGCTCACGAGCTTCCGAAAGACGGGATCGCGCATGGCGACGCGCCCGAGTGTGGCCAGGTCGCGCGCGCTCGAATAGTGCCCCTGCTCGGGGGCGCCGCGGCAGTTCACGAAGTGCGTGTGGCGCAGCCCCAGCTCGGCGGCGCGCGCGTTCATGAGCTCGGTGAACGCGGGTTCACCGCCGGCCACGTACGAGGCGAGGGTGAGCGCCGCGTCGTTGGCGCTCTTGACCATCAGCGCGTAGAGCGCCTCGCGCACGCTGATCCGGTCTCCCGGCACCAGGTCGACGCCGACCGTCTGGGGCAACGGGATCTTCGGGACGGTCGCGTAGGCGTCGAGGTCGGTCACGCGTTCCAGCACGAGCAGAGCCGTCATGATCTTCGTGCAGGACGCCGGCGGCAGTTCTCTGTTCGGTGCCTTGCTCCACAAGACCGCGCCGGTGTCGCGCTCGATGAGGATCCCGGACCACGCACGCACCTCCGGCGGCGCGGCGCCGGTCGGGGACGCCGCACGGTTGGTCGGGGCCGCCGAAGGGTCGGTCAGAGCCGTCGGCGGGTCGGTCGAGTCTCCGCCGCACGCAGTGAGCAGCGTCAGGGAGGCGGCGAGCAGCGTGAGCAGGACCCAGGCCGCGGAGCCGCGCGGAGGGCCCGGCCTCACGGGCCCGGGGAGCCCGCCGGGATGGTGGCCGCGACGAGGGCGACGCGACCCAGGACGCGCCCGTCGGACCGGTAGGTCACGGTGCCGAGCGGATCGCCGTCCGCCGGCCGCGTTGCCAGCGGCTCGGCCGGCAGATCGTAGACGTGGCTGACCGTTGCCGCCTTGCGCACGACCGCCGCCAGGTCGGAGGCGGCGACCGCGGCGACCGGACCGCCTGCGCTGACCGTTAGCTCGGTGACCGCGTCGCCGGCGGTGACGATCTGGCGATTCTCGTACAGCGCCGAGCCCCACTCGAGACAGCGCGACCGCATCCTTCTCCTCCTGGCCGCGCGTCGGCTCGCGCATGGTGACCACGATGAGCGGCACGAGCCCGGGCCGGCCGGATCCCACCAGCACCATCTTCGATTCCTTGGTGGAGCCGGTCTTGATGCCGTCTCCCCACGAGTAGTCGAGCAGGCGGTTGTGCGATGTGACGCTGACCGCGTGCGACGGTGGCCAGCGGATGACTGTGGTCTGGGTGTTGACGATGGCGCGAAACCGGGCGTCGCGCATGGCGAAGCGCCCGAGCTTGGCGAGGTCTCTGGCCGACATGTAGTGGCCGCGCACGGGCTTTCCGCGGCAGTTGACGAAGTGAGTGCGCGTGAGACCGAGCGTCGCCGCGCGGCGGTTCATCTTCCGCACGAAGCGGGTCTCGCTGCCGCTGACCGCGCTCGCGAGGGTCAGCGCGGCATCGTTGGCGCTCTTGACCATGAGCGCATTCAGCGCCTGACGGACCGTGATCCGGTCGCCGACGCGGAGCCCGATGGCGACGCCTGGCTGGCTGGCGACCGATCTCGGCACCCGGATGTAGCGACTGAGGTTCTTGTAGCGCTCGAGGGCGAGCAGCGCCGTCATGATCTTGGTGCACGACGCCGGCGCGAGCTTGCGGTCCGGGCTCTTGGACCAGAGGACCTTGCCGGTGCGCCGGTCGATGAGGATGCCGCTCCGGGCCTGGACGTCTGGAGCCGTGCCCGCGCGAGCGGTGTCCGGACGGTCGAGCGCACCGAACAGCGTGACGATCACGACGACGAGCATGACCGTGCCACACCAGGCCCTCAGCGGGTGGCCGCGAGTGCTCTTGCCACTGCTCATCGTGTTGCCGTGCACTCTGTCAGTATAGCTCCGGCGCGTTCGCCGGCGCTGCCGCTGCGGTAGACTGACCGCGGGCCGGCGTAGCTCAGCTGGCAGAGCAGCCGCCTTGTAAGCGGCAGGTCGGCGGTTCGATTCCGCCCGCCGGCTCCAAACGGCGTTCCCGGCGGGCCTCGGGCTGCGAATCGCGAGATGGCTCCGGGGACCCCGGGGCCATCCCCCGAACGCACCGGAGCGGCCGCGCCGGCTCCTCTCGGCGGCCGGCCGGCCGCCAGTTCCGGGCCCGTCCTGGAACGGTGGCGCGTACTCGCGGGCCTGCGGTAGAGTGGCGCGCGGAGGCCCGCCGTCCCGTGGTCGATTCGCCCCGTTCTCCCCGTGGTAGTCTGCGGGCCTAGCTGGCCGCCACGTCGCGAGCGGTCGATCCGGACGAATCACGGAGGTGATGCTGTTGGAACCCAAGATCCCCACTCGCATGGGTGACGGGTCGCTCGTCGAGATGACTCGTTCTGAGATCAAGGCGGATCTCGAGGATGGCACCCGGATCGCGGCCAAGAAGGCCAAGGTCCCCGAGCTCACGCAAGATGAACTCGATCACCTGCTCGACATCTACGCATCGCCGGCGCGCTTCACCGCGGTCGACATCGGTGACGAGGTGGTGCTGAGCAACGACGGCACCGGGACCAAGCACATCGGCAACCGCGTGCAGGACCTGCAGAGCTACGAGACGCTGCTCGGCGTCGACATGGTCGAGCTCTGGCAGGCCGACTACTCCTACAAGGCCGTCAAGACCAACGTCGCCCACGAGGGCCAGTCCATGAAGATCGCCCAGGCGCTGCTCACCAACCCGGTGCAGTACGGCGCCATGCCCGACCTGGGCCGCTACTCGAAGCCGGACGGCCCCATCCCGAACTGGTCCGAGCTGCTGCCGATGGGCAAGATCGACGAGGCGCGCGACGCCCAGGTCGAGGCCTGCGGCGATGCTGGTCGAGGACATCAACTTCGTCGCCGACGCCATGATCGAGGCCGGCGCCGACGGCATCGACATGGACACCACCGGGGCGGCGGGCGACGCCGACTTCCTCGCCGCCCTCACCGCCTGCCGCAAGCTGCGCGAGAAGTACCCGTATCTGGGCATCGAGATCGGCATGGCGAGCGAGTTCGTGCTCGGCATGCACGGCCAGCTCGAGTTCGACGGCAGCGGCTCGCCGGCATGTGGCCCAAGGAGCAGCTTGCGCATGGTCACCGCGGCCGGCGCCAGCATCTACGGGCCGGCCGTCAACATCAACACCGGCCAGCTCGACCGCCTGGAACATCGCCCGGGCGATCACCTTCATCAAGCCGGCCGCCGAGGTCGCCACGATCCCCGTCCACGTGAACGTGGGCATGGGCGTCGGCGGCGTGCCCGACGTGCCTGTTCCCGCCGGCCGACGCGACGTCGCGGGCCAGCAAGGCCTTCGTCGAGATCCTCAAGATCGACGGCTACTAGGTGGGCACCGGCGACGCCCTCGGCATGGAGGGTGCGCACACGCAGGCGTCCGGCATGGGCGGTATGCGGGCGGCGGGAGATCTCGTCGCTCGGATGCAGATGACCAGACGCATGCGGCTCAAGGAAGCAAAGGAGTACGTGGCCGGCAAGCTCGGCTGCACGACGCGCGACCTCAGCGACCCCGTCGCCATGGAGCTGCTCCGGCAGGAGCACGGCCTCGGGTCTGCTCACGATGACGTCCTCCACCCATCCCGGCCGAGCCGGGCATGATGGAGGCCAAGTTCAACATCAGCAAGCTGCTCGACATCCCGATCAACTGCGTCGAGCGCTTCAAGGAGCGGACGAACCGCTGACGGTATGAGCCGGCGTGGGGAGGGCGAGAGGCTCGCCCTCGGCCCGCCGGCCCGCCCGCATGGTCGTCCAGAGCACCGCCGAGAGGGCGGCGCGCCGAACGGCGCGCCGCCCTCTCTTCGTGTGGCGCCGCAGCGGCGACGGCTTGAGCGGACTTGCATACGGACGGTGTCGCGGGCGGCCAGGACGACCTCTCGGACCTCGCTCCGTCTCCTCTCGAGGCGTAGAACCTGAATATTCATGAACGGGACTTGTCACGGCGGCGTCTCTCGCACTACAATGCGACACTCGTTTTGACCCTCGAAAGGAGAACCATGCCCCGCGCCTTCAAACTGGTCCTTCCGCTGGCGCTCGTGCTCATGCTCGCCGTCGCCGGCGTGGCCGCCGGCTGCGGCAGTTCGGACACGGAGAGCGACGCGAGTCCCAGCGCCGACACCACCCAGGCCTACTCCATCGGTATCAGCCAGATCGTGACGCACCCCGCGCTCGACGCGACCGTCCAGGGATTCCAGGACGCGCTCACGGAGGCGGGCTACACCAACGTGACCTACGACCTGCAGAACGCAGAAGGCGACATGGCCACCACGGCCAGCATCGCCCAGAAGTTCGCCGGCGACGATCTCGACCTCGTTCTCGGCGTCGCCACGCCCACCGCCCAGGCCCTGGTGAAGCAGATCACCGACGGCCCCGTCCTCTTCACCGCGGTCACCGACCCTGTCGGCGCCGGCCTCGTCGAGGATCCGAGCATGCCGTCGGCCAACGTCACGGGCGTCAGCGACATGCAGCCGGTCAAGCCCATCCTCGAGCTCGCCACGACCTTCCGGCCCGACGCCAAGAACGTCGGCATGGTGTACAACGCCGGCGAGTCGAACTCTGTCTTCCTGGTCGAGCAGGCCGAGAAGGATGCCGCGACCATGGGTCTCACGATCGTCAAGGCGCCGGCCAGCACGTCGGCCGAGGTGCAGGCCGCGGCCACGTCCCTCGTCGGTCGCGTGGACGCCATCGCCGTCATCGGCGACAACACCGCCGTGTCGGCCCTCGAAGCCATCGTCAAGGTGTGCAACGAGAACGACATCCCGCTGGTGGCCGGCGACCCGGACAGCGTCAAGCGCGGCGCGGTCGCCTGCTACGGCTTCGACTACTACGACCTCGGCAAGCAGACCGGCGCCATGGCCGCCCAGATCCTCAGCGGCACGGCCATCGCCGACATCCCGGTGCAG
The DNA here is from genome assembly GCA_963695395.1 of uncultured Thermoleophilia bacterium. GTDB lineage: Bacteria > Actinomycetota > Thermoleophilia > UBA2241 > UBA2241 > CAIXSE01. The sequence goes on from CAVOGK010000012.1 coordinate 186,567, forward strand.
TTCGCCGAGAACCTGCAGCTTTCCATCAATGAAGCGGCTGCCGCGGCGCAGGGCGTCACCATCCCTGAGGATCTCGCGGCGGACGCGGTCAACAAGTACTGAGCCACGGTTGGCGGCGCCCACAGCGGGCGCGATAGACTTCGCGAGGCCGGGGCCGCACAGGCGGTCCCGGCCTCGACTGCGGGAGGGCCGAGCAGGTGGACGTGATCATCCAGGGCGCGCTCGAGCAGGGACTCGTGTACTGCTTCATGGTGCTCGGCGTCTTCATCACGTTTCGCGTGCTGGACTTCCCGGATCTCACGGTCGACGGGAGCCTGCCGCTGGGGGCCGCCGTGACCGCCGCGCTCATCGTCGGCGGCCATTCGCCGCTGGCCGCGACTGCGGCCGGTGTGGGCGCAGGCCTGTGCGCCGGCACCGTCACCGGCTTTCTGCACGTGCTCCTCAAGTCGGGCGAGAGCGACTCCGCGAACTACGGGCCCAAGCTGCTCGCCGGCATCCTCACCATGACGGCCCTCTACACCGTCAATCTGCGCATCATGGGCCGCAGCAACACGCCGCTGCTCGGCGTCGACGTGATCTACGACAAGCTGGGCGCGCTCTTCTCGGTCAGCATGATCGGCTGGAACCTCATACTGGCCGTGGCTGCGCTCGCGATCGTGATCAAGTATTTCCTGGACTGGCTCCTGCACACTGAGTTCGGCCTCACCCTGCAAGCCACGGGCGACAACGAGCAGATGATCCGCGCGCTCGGCACCAACACGAACTTCACGCGCATCGTCGGGCTGGCTCTCGCCAACGGCCTTGTCGCGCTCAGCGGCTCGCTCGTCGCACAGCAGCAGGGCTTCGCCGATGTGGGCATGGGCATCGGCACCATCGTCGCCGGCCTTGCCGGCGTGATCATGGGCGAGGTCCTCTTCGGGCTGCGCAGCATCAGTTGGGTGCTGTTCAGCGTCATCGGAGGATCCATCGTCTACCGGCTGCTGATCGCCATCAGTCTTCGGCTGGGCATCGCGCCCACGGATCTCAAGCTGCTCACGGCCGTGCTGGTGGTCGTCGCGCTGTCAGTCCCCACGGTGCGGAAGAAGGTGGTGCGGCAGTGAGCGCGCCCGCCGACCTCACGATCCGCGGCTTGCGCAAGGTCTTCTTTCCCGGCACCGCCAACGAGGTGGTGGCCCTGAAAGGCATCGACCTCGAGGTGCCGGCCGGCCAGTTCGTGACCATCATCGGCTCCAACGGCTCGGGCAAGTCGACGCTGCTGAACGCCGTGGCGGGCACCTTTCCGCTCACGGCGGGCAGCGTCGTGCTCGGCGGCCGCGACGTCACCAGGCAGGCCGAGCACGTGCGCAGCCGCTCGATCGGCCGGGTCTTCCAGGATCCTCGCGCCGGTACGGCGCCCTCGATGACCATCGAGGAGAACCTCGCCATGTCGCTGCTGCGCTCGCACCGCAGCGGGCTGCGCATGGGCGTGACCAACAAGCGGCGCGAGGTGATGCGCACGCAGCTCTCGCGCCTCGGGATGGGCCTCGAGGACCGGCTCAAGGCCGGCGTCAACAAGCTCTCCGGCGGTCAGCGCCAAGCCATGTCGCTGCTGATGGCCACCATCGCCGAGCCGAGCCTTCTGCTGCTCGACGAGCACACGGCCGCGCTGGACCCGAAGGTCGCGGCGACGATCATGGAGCTCACCGGCGAGATCGTGACCGAGCGTGGCCTGACCACGCTGATGGTGACGCACAACATGGAGCTGGCGCTGCGCTACGGCGACCGGCTGATCATGATGCACGCCGGTCACGTCGTGCTCGACATCGGGAGCGGCGAGAAGGGGGCGCTCGCGGTCGCCGATCTCATCGAGAAGTTCCACGAGGTCGCCGGCGAGGCGTTCGCCGTCGACCGCATGCTGCTCGACGCCTGACCGGCAGCGACGAGGGCCCAGACGGGCGAAGGGGCGGGGCGCTCGCAGCGCGCCCCGCCCCTTCGCCGTTCGCCCCGTCGGACTCGCGCGGCTGACCCGCCCAGGTTCGCCGGCTCTAGCCTTTGACCGCCGCGTCCGCCGCGTCCACGATGCGCCGCAGCTCACCCCGCATGTCGTCGGCCAGCGGCTCCGGGCGGTAGTTGTCGAGGATGTCGAGCGCACGCTCGCGTGCGACCTCGGCAGGATCGCGGTAGTGCTGCCCGTCCGCCGCTATCTCCTGGCTGACGGCCCGCACGACCGCCTGACGCATGTGCCGGCGCGTGTGCGGCTGGGCGAGGAAGTGCCCGCCGGGGCCGACCGTGTCGATCACGTCGAGCGCGAGCGACTCCTCGTCCATCGGGATGTCGAGGAACGCGTGCCTCGCGCGATGATAGAGGTCGTCGTCGAGGATCAGGTTCTCGGGCGTGAACAGCTGGTAGGTGTTCGTGAGCCCGAGGCCGGTGAAGAGCTCGCACCCGTCGAGTGGGACCTGCAGGAGTTGCAGCATCGTCTCGGCCCCGGCGAGCCACGTCCCAGGATTCTCGGCGTCGGTGCCGCCGAACGGCCCGAGAGCCGGGATGCCGAAGCTGTGCAGCAGCTCGGTGGCGAGGAAGCGGCAGCGATCGTCGAGTGGAGACGTCATGGTCAGGGCCGTGCGAGGGTCGGCGTAGATCTGCATGATGGAGCCCGCGACCGGAGCGCCGGGAGCGGCGAGCTCGTGGAGCACCGCCGCGGCGACGATCTCGGCCGCCCCGAGGACGAAGGCGCCGGCCTTGGTGGCCGGAGCGGTCGTGCCCAGATTGGGCATGGTCACGTAGCAGACCGGGATGCCGGCTTCGGCGAAGACCAGGCCGGCCTCGATGCCATCCTTGTCGTGCAGGAGGGGCGAGACGGTGCCGATGAGGTCGCTCATGACCGGCCGGCGGCGAAGCTCTTCGGCCCCGCCGGCCACCACTGTCGCCATCTCGACCGCGGCTCGCGCGAGCGTCTCGCCCTGCACCATGCCCATGAGATGCTTGCTCGTGTTGTTCCAGCCGGCCTCCATCTCGTGGAGCTGGGCGGTCTCTCCGCAGTCGCCGGCGCTCACGGTCGGCCACCAGAAGCTGATGGAGCCGAGGCAGTCCTGCATGCGGGTGATGGCTTCGAGATCGGCCTTGGTGGACGAACGGCGCTCGCCGGTGCGCCAGTCGATCACCTCGACACCGCAGCCGTCAGTGGTGCCGTAGGTGAAGCCGGAGCCCACCTGCAGGTCGCAGGACGCGTCCCTGGCGCCGAGGGTGAACTCCCTCGGCGCCAGGGCGAGTGTCTCCTCGACCAGCTGGCGGGGCAGGCGCACGAGGTCGGAGCCCTCGTCCACCGTCGCACCGGCCTTCTTCAGGATGGCGAGCGCCCGCGGCGACTCGAAGCGCATGCCGGTGGTCTCGAGGAGCCGCAACGCCGCGTCGTGCAGCGGCTCCAGCTGTGCGGCTTCGTGAAAGCGCACGCTGAAGTCGGACCGCAGGGGCGCCAGGGCCTGGCGCCGCGGTCCGGAGCCCGCCGCCGTGGTCATCAGCCCACCAGTTCCTTCGCCCGCTCCACCGCCATCCCGGCGTTGGCGCCGTAGCCGTCGGCGCCGATCTCCTCGGCCCAGGCGGCGGTCACCGGGGCGCCGCCGACCATCACCTTGACCTGCTCCCGGAGGCCGGCCTCCTTGAGCGCCGCGATCGTCTCCGCCATGTGCGGCAGGGTGGTGGTGAGCAGGGCGCTCATGCCGAGGACGCTGGCCCCGTGCTCGCGCACCGCCGCGACGAAGGCGTCGGCGGTGACCCCGGTGCCCAGGTTGACGACGGAGAAGCCGGCGCCCTGCAGGAGCATGCCGACGAGGTTCTTGCCGATGTCGTGCAGGTCGCCCTCGACGGTGCCGAGCACGACCACGCCGCCGCCGGCCTCCTCGCCGGCGGCCATGTGCGGGCGCAGCAGGTCGAGGCAGCTCTGCATCACCCGGGCGCTGAGCAGCACCTCGGGGATGAAGCACTCGCCCTCGCGCATGCGCACCCCGACCACCTCCATGCCGGGGAGCAGGGCCTCGTCGAGGATCTCACGGGGCGTGGAGCCGGCGGCGATGAGCGCCGAGGTCAGCGCCAGGGCGACGTCGGCGTTGCCGTCGATGATGGCTTGCTTGAGTTGGTCTTTCATCTGCTTCTCCTTCAACCGACGCCGGCGGCGCGGTCAGTCTCTTCTACGATCGCGCGGATACGCGCCGCGACGTCGTCGGGCACAGGCTCGGGGTGGTACTCGGCGAGCACATCGCGCGCCTTGGCGTGGCAGCGCGCGTACAGGTCGGTCGACCCGCGCGCCTCCCAGTCCTCGCGCACGCGGCGGTCGAGGAACTCCGGCTGGCTCAGTTCGCGCATGTGGCGCATCGTCGCGTCGAGGCTCAGGAAGTCCCCGAACGCTCCGACGGCGGCGATGTCGTCCACTGCAAGGGCCTCATCGTCGACGCGGATGCCGCCGACGGTGTACTTGATCATGCGCGCGATCTCGTTGTCCATGACGAACTGCGCGCTGTCGAAGGTGACGCCCGATTCGATCATCCCCGCACCATAGATCAGGTTGGCGCCTGCCAACGCTGCCGTAAGGCCGGTGAGGGTCTTCTCGTGACCGGTCTGCGCGTCACCGAGCTTGGAGTCCGCCTACAACCCGGCGACGAAGCTGGGGATCATGTACCGCCGCGCCATCTGCGCCACCGCGGCGCTGATCAGCGAGATCTCGGGCGAGCCGACGGAGGCCGCCGCGAGCTTGAGGTCCATCGCCGTCGTCGAGCTGCCGTACATCACCGGGCAGCCGCGTTCGGTGAGCTGCGCCAGCGTGATGCCGGCGAGCACCTCGGCGTTGTGGGTGACCAGGGTGCCCGCGAGCGTGACCGGGCTGGAGCCGCCGGCCATGGCCATGCTGAGGACGTTGTCCGGGATCCACCAGCGGGCGCACTCGATGATGACTTCCGTGGCGTCACGCGGCAGCTTGAGCGGGCTGACGGGGCAGACGCCCCCGTAGACGATGGGCCGGGCGCGCAGTTCGTCCTCGCCGCCGACGACCTCGGCGCACATGCGCAGGATCGCGCGGCACTCCATCCCCGAGAGCGGCCCGATGCCGATCGGCTTGGTCGTGTTGAGCAGCTGGGCCTCGGTGTTGTGGACGGCAGCCGTCTCCGGCGGGACCTCCCTGGCCCCTACGGAGATCTCGTGCGTGTCCATCTCGCTCAGGTAGTCGTTCAGGCGGGCGATGTCGCCGACGTCCTTGAGCGTGCACTCGCGGTATTCGCCGGTCTCGCTGTCGATGACGCGGATGCCCTCGCTGAAGTTGGTGAAGGCGACCCGGCCCGGCTCCATGAGGAAGTCGTTCTTCGGGTCGCGCCCGCAGAGCACGTACTTGCTCGGCGACAGAGGCGATGGCGTCCTCGACCACGTGCGGTGGGATGCGCACGATTCCCTTCTCGCGGTCGACGCTGCAGCCACCGTCCTTGAAGATGTCCTGAGCGTCCTCCGCCTCCACGAACACGCCGGTCCGCTCGAGCACTTCGAGCGAAGCGAGATGGATGTCGTCGAGCTCGGACTCGGTGAACACGTTGACGCTCAACCCGCGGCTGCGCGTGCCGCCCGCGTGTAGATTGCGTTTCACACCGTTCCTCCTTGCGTGGATGGACGGATGGCGCTCACCGTCAGGCGGGAGCGAGGCCGGCGCACTCCTGGAAGCGCGCCACGCTGTTGATCGGCACGTCCAGCACCTCGGCGATGCGGAACTTCGCCTCCATGGCGCCGGCGTGCGTCGGGTACGTCAGCTCCTGCACCGGGATCCGGCCGAAGCCGAGGTCGCGGCGCACGTCGTGCATGGCGATGGGGTCGGCGAGGTCGGCAACGGCGCAGCCGAGCTTGTCGGCCACGTAGGCCTTGGCTTCCTTGAGGCGCATTCCCCGGGTCATCTGCATGCGGCCCACCAGATCTCCAGCGGTCCGCATTCCGCCCATGCCCGAGGCCAGCGCGTGCGTGCACGCCATGCCCAGAGGATCGCCGACGCCCACCTACAACCCGTCGCACTTGAGGATGTCCACCAGTGCGCGCGAGACGCGAGAGACCGCGTCGGCGGGAGGGTAGGGGCTCATCGGCACGCCGCCGACGCCCATCCCTACGTTGGGGTGTACCGGGATCTCGGCGATGTCCATGCACGGCTTGATGATCGTGCACGTGCGGGCGACGTTCCAGGCGATCGACTTCGTCGTGTTGACGTTGACGGCCGGCCCGAACATGGTGGCGCCGGCCTGCTGGGCGACCTCCAGCTGCGCCTTGGGCCACATCCCGGCGAGCCGCCGGCCTTCGTAGGTGAGCTCGCCGTGCATGCCGAGGACGTACTCGCTCGCCATGCCGAGCTCGACGCCGATGCCGGGATGGCGGAGCTTGATCGTCTCGATCGCCTTGAGGGTGGCGAGGAAGTCGCCGTCGCCGGCAGCGCCGGCGGTGTCGAAGTCCATGCCGTCGGCACCGGCCTCCCACATGCCCTCGGCGACGAACACCATGTCGTCGACGGCATGGTCGATCGCCGCCACCTGGGCGTCGCGCGCCTCGTCGATGCGGCCAAGCGGCAGGAGCTCGGACCAGTTCGGGATCGGGCCGTCGGGCATCGAGTAGCGGCCCAGATCCGGCATCGCGCCGTATTGGACCGGTGCGATGAGGTTGAGCTGGGCGTTCTTCATGAGCTGCGCTTCGTAGCTCAGGATGGTCTTGATCGCCTTGTACGAGTAGTCGATGGCGAACAGCTCGAGCATGTCGGCGCCGCGATGGCTCTGGTAGCTGTAGAGCTCACCGACACGGTCGCCGACGTCGAGGTTGCCGGAGCCGTCGAAACTGAGGCAGACCTCGTCGCCCATGTCGACGGCGCTGAACTTGGCCTCGCTCGTGAAGATGTCCTGGAGGTGGTCGATCTCCCCGTCGGAGAGCGGCGGCGCCTTGGCGCGCCGGGCGCCGAGCTCCGTGCCGGCGAGCAGATCCTCGCGGATCTCGCCGGGTGTCATCTCGACCAGCGACCCGTCTCCGAGTCGCGTGCGCACGGGCTGCTCCACTCGACACCCCCCTGTCGGATGCAGGATTAGTTAGTCATGTAACTAACAATTGCGGTAGGGTAGCAGATGAGGCGGGGGTGTCAAGGGCCCGAGGAGCCGTGAAACGGCGTCACGTCGGGCCCGGGGAGGGCGCCCGGTGCGATGACGAGACAGGAGGAGGGAACACCGTGACGAGATACGAGATTCCCATCAGCGACCCGACGCCGGACCTGTCGCCGACCGCTGCGCGCATCCTCGCGGCGGCCAAACGCGTCCTCTTCCGCGACGGGTTCAGAGCGCTCACCTTCGAGACGATCGCCCGCGAGGCGGACGAGAACCCGGCGCTCATCCGCTATCACTTCGGCAGCAAGGCCGGTCTCCTCACCGCGCTCGTCGACGCCGTCATGTATCAGGAGAGCGTCGAGCTCATCGAGCAGCTCACCACGGTGCCGGCCGGCGACGAGCGCCGCGCCCAGCTGTTGCGACTCCACCAACGCCTGCCCGACGACCGCGACGCCTACCGCATGTTCTTCGAGCTCATCCCGCACACCTTGCGGGATGACGAGCTGCGGCCGCATCTGCGCGACCTCTTCGAGTGGTACCGCCGTCTCGACGCCTGGGCGCTCAAGGAGCCGGGCGACAAGCAGCCGGCGGCTCACATCGCCCCGATGGCGCTGCTCACCGTGGCCATCGCCGACGGTGTCGCCCTGCAGAAGCTGGCCGACCCGGATCTCGACGTCGGTCCCGCCTTCGACCTGTGGCGCCGCCTCGTGCTCGGCTACGTCGCCTCGGGCGGCGACCAGGACTGAAACGGCGGGTCGCGGCTCCTGAGCGGAACCCCCGCGGTGGCCGCAACCTACTGAGCGGTGAACCTGCGGCCTCCCGCCCTGGTCCGCCGCGCAGGCTAGTCGCGCAGCTCGGCGTCGGCGGCGGCGAGGATGCGCGAGAGTTCCGCCGCCTTCGCTCCGTCCAGCGGCTCCGGCGCGTAGTTCTCCAGGATGTCGAGGCCGCGCTCGCGCGCGACCTCGACCGGATCGCGAAGGTGCGCGCCGTCCGGGCCTATCTCCTGCCCGATCGAGCGCTCGACGGTCTCCTTCATGTGCCGGCGCGTGTGCGGCTGGCCCAGGTAGTGCCCGCCGGGCCCCACGGCATCGATGACGTCGAGCGCCAGCGTCTCCTCGTCGAGCTCGAGGTCGCGGAACGCGCTCGCCGCCCGCCGGTAGAGGTCGTCGTCGAGCATCATGTGCTCGGGCGTGAAGAGTTGATAGCGGTTGGTGAGGCCGATGGTGGTCATGAGCTCCGAGCCGACGATGCCGGCGAGCATCACCGTGTGTGCCGTCTCGGCGGCGGCGAGCCAGGTGCCGGGCAGGTCGTCGTCGGTGCCGGCGTACCCCGTCATCGCCGGCAGCCCGAAGTGATGCACGAGCTCTGCCGGCAGGAAGAGGCCGCGATGGTTGAGCGGAGCGGTCGTCAGCGCGGCCGTGCGCGGATCGGCGTGCACCGGCAGCGGGAAGAGGATCACCGGCGCGCCGGGATGCGCCAGCTGCACGCAGACTGCGGCGCTGATGAGTTCGGCGAACCCCATGACGTAAGCCCCGGCCTTGGTGGCCGGAGCCGTCGTGCCGTAGGTCGGCATGGTGACGAAGGTCACGGGCACGCCGGCCTCGGCGAACACGAGCGCCGCCTCGATGCCGTCCTTGTCGTTGACGAGCGGCTGGACGGTACCGATGAGGTTGCTCATCGGGGGGCGGCGGCGCAGCTGCTCCGCCCCGCCCGCGACCACCGTCGCCATCTCGACCGCGTACCTCGCCTCGCGCTCGCCCTGGACCATGCCCTGCAGGTGCTTGGCCGTGTTGTTCCAGGCCGCGTCGAGCTCGTGCAGCGTGTGCGTGTCGCCGCAGTCGGCGGCGGCGACGTTCGGCCACCAGAACTGGAGCGACCCGAGGTAGTCGACCATGCGCGTGATCGCCGCAAGGTCGTCCTTCACCGGCGGCCGTCGGACGCCGGTGCGCCAGTCGATCACTTCGGTGCCGCAGCCGTTGGTCGTGTTGTAGGTCTCGCCGCTCGCCAGGTCGAGGTCGAGCGAGCCGTCGCGGGAGCCCAGCCAGAACGTGCGCGGCGCCGTGGCCAGCGCGCGCGTCACCAGGTCGGGAGCGAAGCGCACGACACCGGACGCGCGGTCCACCTCGGCGCCGTGCTCGGCGAGGATGTCGAGCGCCTTCGCCGACCCGAACTTGACACCCGTCCGCTTCAGGACGGCGAGGACAGCCTCGCGGTAGCGCTCCAGTTTCGCCTCTGCGTAGAAGCGCACGGCGAAGTCCGAGCCGAGCGGCAGCAGCGGCTGGCGATGAGTCAGGTCGAGCTGCGAAGCCATGTCTCTCCTCTGTCGCGGCAACCGTGGCGAAACCCCGCGCCCGCCGTCCCAACGGTCACGCCAGGCCGGCGTTCCTCTTGAAACACTCGACCGAGTTGATCGGGATGTCCAGGACCTCGGCGATGTGGAACTTCGCCTCCATCGCGCTCGGCTGGTCGGCGTAGGTCAGGTCCTGCACCTGGATGCGGCCGAGGCCGAGGTCGCGGCGGATGTCGTGCATGGCGACGGTATCGCTGAGGTCCAGCACCGAGCAGCCGAGCTTGTCGGCGACGTACTGCTTTGCCTGCGGAAGGCGCATTCCTCGGGTCATCTGCATGCGGGCCACCAGATCTCCGGCAGTCCGCATCCCGCCCATGCCCGAGGCGAGCGCGTGTGTGGAGGCCATCCCGAGGGGGTCTCCGATCCCGACCTACAAACCGTCGAGCTTGAGGATGTCGACGAGCGCCTTCGAGGCTCGCGACACGGCGTCGCTCGGAGGATACGGGGTCATGGGGACGCCGCCGACGCCCATCCCTGCGTTCATGTGGACGGGGATGGTGGCCTCGGCGGTCACCGGCTTCACCAGAGCGCAGGCACGGGCGGTGTTCCACGCCAGCGACTTGGTCGTATTGACGTTCACCGCCGGGCCGAAGATGGTGGCTCCGGCGGCGGTGACGGCGCGGAGCTGGCCGAGCGGCCACTGGCCGGCCAGCCGGGCGCCGTCGAACTCGAGCTCGCCGTGCATGCCCAGTACGAGTTCGGCGGCCTGACCGATCTCGACACCGATATCGGGCCAGGTCTCACGTATCCTGCGCGTGACGTTCAGGGTGGCCAGCAGGTCGGCGTCGCCTGAGGCGCCGGCCGTGTCGAAGTCGAGGCCGTCGGCGCCGGCGGCGACCATCGCCTCGGCGACGCACCACATGTCGCGCTCTGACTGGACGGCCGCCGCTTCCTGCGCCGCGCGCGCCTCGGGGATCTTGCCCAGAGGCATCAGTTCCGACCAGTTCGGCGCCGGGCCGTCCGGCTGCGAGTAGCGGCCCAGATCGGGCATCGCGCCGTAGTTCAGTGGCACCACGGTCTGCAGCTGAGCGTCCTTGAGCAGCTGCGTCTGGAACGAGAGGACGGTCCGCACCGCTTTGTACGAGTAGTCGTGGTGCCACAGCTCGATCATGTCGGCGCCGTGGTGGTTCTGATACACGATCTGCTCGATCACCGGGGCCGCGAGATCGGCGTTGCCTGATCCGTCGAAGCCGAGGATCACCTCGTCGCCGTAGTCCACCGAGGTGAACTTCGCCGACGACGTGAAGATGTCGAGGAGGTGGTCGAGTTCGTCCTGGGCGAGCGGCTCCACCTTCGCCCGCTTCGCCGCCGCCTCGGAGCCGGCGTGCAGATCCGCCTCGACCTCCGCGCGGGTCATCTCGACGAGCGAGCCGTCGCCGAGGCGTGTCGGGATGCGCTGTGCCATGGCTCCTCCGGTCTCCGCGGCCGCAAGGCGGTCGCGTTAGTTACTCATATAACTAACAGCAGCGCCCCGGACTGTACCGAGCGGGTCGCGCCGGTGTCAAGGCGACAGGCGGCCGTCGGCGCGGCTCGCCCACTCGCTCCGGGCTCGCCGTTCGCACCGACCCGCGCCGGCCGCAGGTCCGCACGCGCGGCCGCTACGTTTGCCCAAGTATCGGCCGTTGCCCCGCTTCCCGGCACCTCGTAGCATCTCACCGGAAGCGAGGCAGGACCGCGGGGCGACGAGCTGCCGCGGCCGGCAGGGGGGTGCGCATGGAGCCACGTATCGTCACGCGTCAGGGGGACGGCTCCGCCGTCGAGCTGACGCGCAGTGAGATCAGAAACGAGCTCGAGGAAGGCACGCGAGTCGCCGCCACCAAGGGACGGGTGCCCGAATTGGAGGCGGCCGAGCTCGACCACCTCCTGGACATCTTCTCCAGCAGAGCCCGCTTCACCGCCGTCGACATCGGGGACGAGGTCGTCCTCAGCTTCGACGGCAGCGGGACGCTGCAGCAGGGCGGCCGCGTCGACGCTCTGGTGCAGTACGAGCAGTGCCTCGCCGCCGACACGTGCGAGCTGTTCCACATCGACTACTCGTACAAGGCGGTCAAGACCATCGTGGGCTTCGAGGAGCAGACGATGAAAGAGGCCCAGGAGCGGGTCACGATCCCCGTGCACTACGGGGCTCAACCAGACCTCGGCCGCTACTCGCGGCCGGATGGACCGTGCGGCAACTGGTCGGAACTGCTCCCGATGATGCGCATCGACGAGGCGCGGGCCGCGCAGGAAGAAGCGGTCGAGCTCGCCGTGCTGGACATGGTCCACGTGGCCGGCGCGCTGTGGGAGGCCGGCGCCGACGGCATCAACTTCGACACCGCCGGCGCCGGCGGTGACGCCGACTTCCTTGCGACGCTCCTCGCCGTCGAGCGGCTGCGCGCTGCGTATCCGGCGATGGGGATCATGGTCGGCATGGCCGGCGAGATCGTGCTGGGCACGCACGGAGAGCTCACCTTCCACGGCACGCGCCTCGCCGGCCTCAAGCCGGAGGGGCAGTGCCGCGTCGTGCAGGAGGCCGGCGCCACCGTCTTCGGGCCGGCCGTCAACGTGAACACCAGCCGCACCGTCGCCTGGAACGTGGCGCGCGCGTTGTCGTTCATGAAGCCGTGCATGGACGTAGCCCGCATTCCCGTGCACGCCAACGTCGGCATGGGCGTCGGCGGGGTGCCGATGTACGCGTTCAGTCCGGTCGATGCCGTCTCGCGCTGCTCGCGCGCCTGCGTCGACGTCCTTCGGGTGGACGGGTTGTAGGTGGGGTCTGGCGATACGTTCGGCATGGCGGTCGCTCACGCCGTCGCCTCGGGAATGAACGGATTGCGCGCAGCTGGAGATCTGGTGGCGCGCCTCGAGATGGCGAAGGGCATGCGGTTGACGGACGCCAAGCGAACCGTGGCGGAGGCTCTCGGCGTGACGCCGGCGGACCTCAGCGACCCGCTGATCATGCACGAGGTCCGCGGTGAGCGGCGCCTCGGGCGGTTGTTCGAGGCGGAGACCACGTACCCGCACGACCCCAGCCCCCAGGAGGCCAAGGCCAACATCCGGGCGCTGCTCGGGTTGTGAGGTGCCGCCCGCCGGCCGCAGAGGGGTGCGGCCGGCGGGCGCGGTCGGGTCAGTTCAGCTCGGCCACGTGGTGCGGTGGATCTCCATGACCTCGTGGAGCAGCTTGACGGCGTCGTCGTGGGGACGCTGGAAGGAGTTGCGGCCCATGATCGTGCCGAAGCCGCCGCCGAGGGCGGTCTGCCTGTTCTCCTCGAGCACGGCGTCGACACCCTTGGCCTCGCCGCCGGAGAAGATGACGATACGGCGGCCGTCGAAGGCGCTCTGGATGACGTGCTTCACGCGGTCTGCCAGTGTCCCGATCTTGATGCCCTGGGCCTCGAACACCTTGCGCGCCGCATCCTGCTCGATGGACTCCGCCGGCGGTCTGACCTTGATGATGTGCGCGCCGAGCTGTGCGGCGATCTGCGCCGCGTAGGCGCACACGTCGATCCCCGTCTCTCCCTGCTTGCTGATGCCCGAGCCGCGCGGATAGCTCCAGACCACGGCCACGAGGCCGGCGGCCTTGGCCTCGGCGATCAGGTCGCGCAGCTCCTCGTACATCTCCTTGCGGTTCGAGGAGGCTGGGTAGATGGTGAAGCCGACCGCCACGCAGCCGAGGCGGAGCGCATCTTCGACCGTCGCCGTCACGGCGGGGATAGGGTCCGAGCCGCCGTACAGCGAGTCCGAGCTGTTGGCCTTGAGGATCAGCGGCACCTGGGCGGCGAACTCGGCGGCGAAGCTGCGCGCCGGGGTTGTCCGACGCGTACCAGCTCAGGATCTCCGTGATTCTGCTCGTCATGCTTCTCGCCTCCGTCGATGGACGATCGGTGATGCCGGCACCGGGTGCCCACCTGTGACGATGTATGCGGACATGGCGAGTACACCGCGAGCCGGGGGCAAGTGAAGCTGGTGGCGTGGCGCGGCGACGGGGGGATGGACCGAGCACCGTCGCCGTCTCGGGTAGAGTGGACGCATGGGCGCGATCTCGACGATGTCCTCCCTCTCGGTGACGTTCGTGGGGCACTCGACGGTGCTCCTCGAGATGGACGGCGTTCGGCTGCTCACGGACCCGCTGCTGCGCCGGCGCATCGGCGTGCTCATCCGGCGCCCCGCACTTCCCGGACCGCACGTGCGGCGCGATCTCGACGCCGTCCTCATTTCGCACGCCCACCTCGACCACCTCGACGTGCCGTCGCTGCGTCTCATCGACAGGCGGACGCCGATCGTCGTGCCGCGCGGCCTCGGCCCGGTGGTGCGGCGGGTGGGCTTTGTGCCCATCGAGGTGGAGGCCGGCGACGAGATCGAGGTCGGTCGCGCGGGCACCGGCGCGGAGAGCGCGGGCGGGAGCGGCGCCGCTCGCGTGCGCGTCAGGGCCGTGCCGGCCGACCATTCGGGCGTGCGCTACCCGATGGCGGTCGACTCGTCCGCTCTGGGGTATGTCGTCTCGGGCGGCCGGCGCATCTACTACTCCGGCGACACCGGCCTCTTCGACGGCATGCGCGAGCTGGCGCCGCTCGACCTCGCCCTGCTGCCGGTCGGCGGCTGGGGACCGCGCCTGCCCGACGATCACCTGAATCCATTGTCGGCGGCCAAGGCGCTGCGGCTCCTGCGGCCGGCGGCGTGCGTGCCGGTGCACTGGGGCACGCTCTACCCGCCGTGGCTGCCCCCGGCCGTCAACTCCAAGTGGGGCGAGTGGCCGCGAGCCTTCGAGCGCTATGCGGCTCACCTCGCCCCGGAGGTCGAGGTCCGGGTGCTGCCGCCGGGTGAGTCGACGGTGTTCGGGCCGGCGGGCGCGGACCTGGAAGTGCCGCGTGAGCGCGGGTGAACTCCGCATCGGCCTCCTTCAGCTTTCCGGCGCTGGCTACCGGCGTGACGCCAGTCTTGCGCGCGGACGTGCGGCGTGCCGCCGTGCCGCCGCGGCCGGCGCCGACATCGCGCTGTTCCCCGAGCTCTGGAGTACCGGGTACTCGTTTCCGGGCGGCGATCTCGAGCGCTGGCGGGAGCAGGCGCTCGGACGGGACGACCCGTGGGTCGTCGCCCATGCGGACCTCGCCGCGGAGCTCGGCATGGCGATCGCCGTCACGTACCTCGAGCGATCGTCGACGGGCCCGCGCAACACGCTGACCCTCTTCGATGGGCGCGGCCGCGAGGTGCTCAGCTACGCCAAGGTGCACGTCTGTAGCTTCGACCTTCCGGAGCAGGCGCTGGCGCCGGGGACGGAGTTCCCGGTCGCCCGGCTGGAGACGCGCGCCGGCACCGTCGCGGTGGGGGCCATGATCTGCTTCGACCGCGAGTTCCCCGAGGCCGCGCGCGTGCTCGCGCTGGGCGGCGCCGAGGTGCTCCTCGTGCCCAACGCGTGCGAACTCGAGGCCAACCGGCTCGGCCAGGTGCGGGCGCGCGCGTTCGAGAACATGGTCGCCGTGGCCGTGACCAACTACGCGGCGCCGCAGGAGAACGGGCACTCCACCGTGGTCGACCCGATCGCCTTCGACACCGGGGGCCGCAGCCGCGACACGCGCGTCTTCGAGGCCGGGGAGGCGGAGGACGTCTGCGTCGTCCGCCTCGACCTCGCCGCGCTGCGCGAGTGGCGCCTGCGGGAGGTGTGGGGGAGCGAGTGCCGGCGGCCGGAGACCTACGGTGCGCTGGTCGAGGACCGCGGCGGCCGTGCCGCCGGATCTGCGCCCGGGGACGCCTGAGACGAGCACGGCGGCCGACGGGCCCATGGAGCAGGGCATGCGTGCGGGGCGGCGTGGCCACACCGCACAGTGACGCCGCCCACCGCGCTCGTCTGCTTTGTCAGCGGCGCCCGAGGTCGACGTCACATTGCCGCTTTGGAGGGCTTCCCTCAGTCGTCGAAGTCGCCCTCGGCGCCCTTGTCGACGTCCAGCGTCTTCGCCCGCTCGACGATCTTCTCGTCGGTCCAGTCGGCGGGATCTTCGAGGCGTCCCACCTTGGGCCCGAGATCGTAGGACCCTGCCGTGAGGATCGCCTCCACGGCGAGCGGCGCTGTGTCCTTCGCGTTGAAGACCTCGGTCATCATCTTGTAGGCGAAATCCTCGACCCGCCGGCTCATCCGCTCCCGGATCTCCGCGGGCTGCGCCAGGAACTTGCTCTCGAAGGGGAGGTTGAGGTTCTTGTAGTCGCCCTTCTTCCAGCCCCGCTCGTCGGCGTAGGCGACCACCTCGGCCCACATCTCCTCGGTCACGCCCTCGCCCTCGACCTTGATGAAGTTGCCCTCGGCGTCGAGCTGCGCGTTGCCGTAGTCGTTCACCTCGAGCCCCCAGGAGATCATCTGGAGGGCGGTGGCCACGTTGGCCTTGGTGGTGTGCGTCTGGTCCGCGATCTCGCGCAGGCGCTCGGAGCTGTTGCCCGAGGTCCCGTGCTGGGCGCCGCTCACGTCGTAGGGCGTCAGAGCCTCGTGGACCTTGGCGGTCAACTCGACCTGGATGCCGGCGGAGGACGCCTCGATGCCGTGGGTGGTGCCGTTGTTCAGCGCGATCCAGTCAGCGGAGATGCCGTGCGCGTTCAGCCCCTGGATGAGGAACAGTGCCTCATCCGGCGTAGAGAGGCCAGTGGAGCCCTTGATCTCCCCGATCTCGGTCTCCAGCCCGGCCCACGCCGGGATGTGCGGATTGACGGCGAGGTTCGCGAGCAGGTTCTGGTCGTTGGGCTGGTGGGACGCGTCAATGGCGATCGACGTGATGCCGGCCTCGAACATGGTGGGGATCTCGACCATGGCCTGCGCGAGGTCCTTCTCGTTCTTCATGCCGTAGTGGTCGGCGTGGACCGCGACGGGGATGGTGATCCCCATCTCGTTGCACAGGGCGTCGACGATGCGCGCCATGTTCCAGTAGTTGACTGCGCAGTAGGCCTTCTGCCCGCCCTCGGACTTGGCGATCTCGATGATGAGCGCGGCGTTGGCGCGCTGAGCGGCCCGCAACGCCCCCCGGATGACGAAGGAGTTGCGCCCGTTGGCGGCGATCGCGATGGCCTTGCCCTTGGCCCGCATCGCCCGGTCGATGGCCTTGCCGCTGACGATGAGCGCCTTGGAGTTCGGGAACAGGGAGGTGATAGTGGGAGGACGGCCCACCTGGAGGGCTTTCTCGAAATCCTCTGCATACGCCATGGAAGGTCTCCTTCAGGGGGTTGCTGGTTCGTCGCTGAGGATTCTATCGAATTCGCCGGCGCCACGAGTGGGCGGGATGGACCGGTACGACTCCATCGCGACTGTGGTCGACGGCACGAGCGACCACGGTGAGCAGACTGCTTCGCCCGCGGCTGACCCACGGTTCTGGGGAAGGAGGCTGGAGCCGACGCGCGGAATCGAACCGCGGACCCCTTCATTACGAGTGAAGTGCTCTGCCAGCTGAGCTACGTCGGCTCAAGTGAAGCCTAGGCATTCTAGGGCACGGCGGGCGCCGGCGCAAAGCCGGACCTCGCGTGCGAGACGCCCTTCGAGTGGTGGTCGCGCGCCGCCGCTCAGTCTCTTGGAGCGTACCGGTGGTGCAGCATGAGTCCGTTGCCGTCCGGGTCGGCGAAGAGGGCCATGTGGCAGACGCCCGTGTCGATGATGTCGCCCACGAACTGGATGCCCTTCTCCTCGAGGGCGGCCCTGGCGGCGGTGACGTCGTCCACGCGCAGGGCGAGGCTGCCCGTCGCCTGCGGGATGAACGGCATGCCCATGGTGGCGGGCTCCCAGATCGCGAAGCACGTGTCGCCGACCCAGAACTCGGACTGCGCAAGATCGTCCGCGCGGAGGCCGAGAGTGTCGACGTAGAACGCTCGCGAACGAGCGGCGTTGGTGGACGGCACGGCAACAAAGTCGAGCGACCGGATCAAGGTGTCCACTTCGAACCTCCTGGACTCGATGGCGAACGTACGTTCGAGTATCTCACTCGCGAGCCGCTCCCGCAAGGGCGCGAAGGACGCCGGCGTGGCAGTCGGACTCGCACCCCCTGGCCCCCGTCCACGGCAGGTCCGAGCCGCAACTCTCGAGGAAGAACCCGGCGCGCAGCAGGAGAGCCGACCCCTCGCGGCCTCGGCCTTCTTCACAGAAGCGCAACACGTACTCAATGTTTGGTGTGACGCCATGCGCTAAACTGCTGCGAAGTCCGCCGGAGAGGCGGGCGCCGCGGCGATGGTCCGCGGCTCCGCGCCCGCCGTCACGGGGCCGCGCGGATCGCAGGTCGACGAAGGAGGAGAATGACGAAGGTAGTCACAATCGGCATCCTGGTGCTTGCGGTGGCGGCGATGGCGTTCGCCGGCGTCACGGCGCCCAAGACGGGCGCGACGGCCTCGCTGTGCCACAGCACCAAGCTCTCGATCAAGGCGCCGAAGACCGTGAAGGCGAGGAAGAGCATCACGGTGACCGGATCCGAGGCCCGTGCCCCGGCGCACACGGTGAAGGCGACGCTGCAGTACCGGCGCGCGACTGCCACGAAGTGGTCCAACGGGGCGTCGAGGAATCTGTCGTCCTCCGGCGCCTACTCGCTCAAGTGGAGGGCCCCCGCGAAGAAGGGCAAGTACAAGATCCGCGTTCGTGTGACGCAGTACGGCGCCTCGAACACCTCCGCCGTGCGGACCGTCACGGTGAAATAGACGTTCGACGCCGGCGGCCGGCGTGGACCGGCCCCAGCGCGAAGAACGATGGGCCGGCGGGGCTCCGTGGAGGAGCGCCGCCGGCCCTTCGCGCGCATGCTCCCGGCCCGACCGTTGTCCCGGGTGTCCTCATTGGGTCGCGCTTGTGCCCGTTATCACTATTGTCCGTCTCGGGCGCACAACGTAGAATCCAGACGTACGAAGTACCAGACGGGGGCCGGTGGAGCACGCGCCTTCCGTCTTCCTGAGGGGTGGGGCCTGTGGAAGGCCAAGCAGCCGAGATTCGCGTCCTGCTCGTCGACGACCACACCATCGAGCGTCAGGGCGTGCGCGCCCTGCTCGACGCGCAGCCGGACGTCCGAGTGGTCGCCGAGGCCGGCGACGGCCTGGAGGCGCTTCCGCTCGTCGGCGCCAGTCACCCGGATGTCGTCATCACCGAGACGATCATGCCGCGCATGAACGGGCTCGAGCTCACCGGGCAGCTGCTGCACCGCTACCCGGACCTCAGGATCCTCGTGCTCACGCGAAACGAGCGCGAGGACTGCGTTCTCCGCCTGGTCCAGGCCGGCGCCGGGGGGTATCTGCTCAAGACCGTCGACAGCGCCGATCTGCTGGCCGCCGTGCGCGCGGTCGTCTCCGGCGGCCGCGTCCTGCAGCCCAAGGCCCTGGAGGCAGTGCTTGCGGACTACCTGCAGCGGGTGCGTGAGCCTACGGGCCGGCGATACGCGGCCGAGCTCACCGCACGCGAGCGAGAGGTGCTCAAGCTGATCGCCGAGGGCAACACCAATCAGGACATCGCCGACCTGCTCTGCCTGAGCCGCAAGACGGTCGAGACCCACCGCAGCAACATCATGGAGAAGCTCGGTCTGCACAAGGTCACGGATCTCGTCAAGTACGCCATCCGCGAGGGCCTCGTGGGTCTCGACTGAGCTGTCGGCCGTGCGGGCTCCCGCGTTGGCGGCGCGTCTCCCGTCCACCTTGCCACCGTGCGAGTCGCGGCGCTTGCGACATTGCCGTGGAGAGTATCAGGCCGATTTGCTACACTTTTCACATGGGAAGCGGACGAGTCGCCATGCATCATCGTCACTCAGAGCGCGTCATTCGCAGGCCGGCGCCGGACGCACTCGCGTCTTCAGGCTCCCGCTCCTTGGGGGCGGCACATGAGCGCGGCCGGGCAGGTGACGGACCGGTGAGCGCCGAGTTGGTGCCCGGGCGCGGCCGCGGGGAGTCGTTCGCCTCATGAGCAGCGCCGGCGTCGTCGTCTTCGTCACTCACGGCCTGCCCGAGCTGCGCACCGCGCTGCGCGGCATCCGCGACACCATCCCGCAGGATGCGCAGTTCGCCGTCGCCGCCTCCGGTACGCAGGAGCAGGAGGCGACCTACCTGCTGCGCCAGTACCTGCGCGGGCGCATCACCGCCCTCGAGTTCGATTACAGCGATGGCTCCTCTGGGCATTGTGGACTCGACCAGTCGTATCGCATGGTTCAGGGCGACTATCTCGCACGCGTCGACGACACGCTCGCCTTCCAGCCCGGGTGGCTTGAGAGCGCGATCGCCCACCTGGAGGCGGATGAGTCGCTGGGGTGTCTTTCCCTCGTCCCGCCGAGCGACTACCAACGCGGCCGTGGCCGGCCACGTACCGTCCATATCGAGCCCATCGAGGTCGATCACCTGGACATGCGCTGTTTTGTGGCTGCGCGCGACCTTGTTCAGCGCCACGTGAGCGAGCTCATGGGCGAGCAGCCGGACTGCTGTCGTTTTCAGGACTACCTGCGCAGTAAGGGCCGCCGCCTCGCCTTCCTGCCGGGAATGGCCGCCGAGCTCGGACTCGTCGAGGTGCCACGCGGCTTCGACGCGTGCATCCACGAGGCGGACCTGCCGCCGCACGAGGGTGCCACTGGAGCCATGCAGCGCCTCGAGCAAGCCTACGAGCTCGGCGACGACGTGTTGCTCACCTGCTTGTCCTGCGGAGCCTCGGAGCTCGAGGTGATGGCGGGGCGCATACGCTCGTGCGAGCGGCATCACGTCGCCATCGGCTACTGGTATGAGCTACGCTGCCCGGAATGTGGCGAGCTCCACTACACGGACGACTACCAGTTCCGCTGCCCGGATTGAACCGCGCAGCGGCTTCAACGAGGAGGGCGCCGCAGGCGCGCGCCGCGTTGATGAGTGCGGCAGCGTGAGTCCCGCCCGGCCCCACCACCCCGGGCGCGGAGGTCCCGCCGGGGCGGGCGACGCCTCGAAGAGAGCCGCCGCCCGGCTCAGCGTCCGCGGCGTGGTGCAAGGCGTCGGCTTTCGCCCCTTCGTGTACTCACTCGCCGCGCGCTGCGGCGTGCGCGGCTGGGTGCGCAACACCTCGGCCGGCGTGGAGGTACTGGCGGAGGGCACGCCGGCGGAGGTCGCGGCGTTCGTCGAAGCTCTGCCGGCAGAGGCGCCGCCGCGTAGTCACATCTCCGCGTACGAGGTCACGGACGTACCGCCGGGCGCCGCCGTCGACGGCCCGGCGGCCGGCGAGTCCTTCGTGATCCTCGAGAGCGCCGCGGATCCGGACGCGTACCAGCTGGTGTCGCCGGACATCGCCACCTGCGCCGACTGCCGACGAGAGCTGCTGGATCCGCAAGACCGGCGCCACAACTACCCGTTCACGAACTGCACCAACTGCGGCCCGCGGTTCACCATCATCGAGGGGCTGCCCTACGATCGCGAGCGCACGACGATGCGGCAGTTCCCGCTCTGCCCGGCGTGCCGGCGGGAGTACGAGGATCCGGCCGACCGGCGCTTCCACGCCGAGCCGAACGCGTGCCCGGTCTGCGGCCCACGAGTGCGGCTGCTGCGGCTTGGGGAGCCGGGCGGGGCAGGTGGCGCGGCCGCTGCCGGTCCCGCGGACCGCGCCGTGGTGGAGCTGAGCGCCGGCGCCGAAGGCGATCCGGCGGCGCCCGTCCGCGCGGCGGCGGAGCTGCTGCGCGCCGGCGAGATCCTCGCCGTCAAGGGGCTCGGCGGCTTCCATCTCGCCTGCGACGCCACCGACGGTGACGCGGTACGCCGCCTGAAGCTGCGCAAGCGGCGCCCCGACAAGCCGCTGGCGGTGATGTTCGCCGGCCTCGATGAGCTCCGCCGGCATTGCCGCCTGAGCGCGGCGGAGGAGGCTCTGCTGGCCTCGCCTGAGCACCCCATCGTACTGCTCGAGTGGCGCGAGATCGGCTCGGACGGTGAGCCGGGCCCTGAGCTCGGCGCCGGCGGCCGGTCGGAGCAGGAGCGTGGCGATCACACCTCTGTCTCCGCTGCGGAGGCGGACCCGGTCGACGCCGAGGTCGCCGTACGCCAGCGATACCTCGGAGCGATGCTGCCGTACACGCCGCTGCACATCCTGCTGCTGCGGGCCGCCGGCCGGCCGCTGGTGATGACGAGCGGCAACCTCGCCGAGGAGCCTATCGTCAGAGGCTGGGAGGAGATCGGCCGGCTGACACCCGTCGCGGACGCGTACCTGGTCCACGATCGCGAGATCGCCGTGCGCTACGACGACTCGGTCGCGCAGGTGCGTGCCGGGCGGCCGCGGCTGATTCGCCGGTCCAGAGGCTACGCCCCGTTTCCGGTGGCGCTGCCGCGGCCGCTTCCCCAGACGCTCGCCGCCGGCGCGGAGCTCAAGAACACCTTCTGCCTCACGCGCGACGCCAACGCCTTCCTCAGCCAGCACATCGGCGACCTTGAGAACCTGGAGACGCTGGAGCACTACGAGGCCAGCGTCGAGGTCTACCGACGGCTGTTTCGCTGCGACCCCGTGGTCATCGCCTACGACCTGCATCCCGAGTACCTGGCGACGAAGTACGCGCTTGCCCTGCCGCAGGCGGAGAAGGTCGCGGTGCAGCACCACCACGCGCACATCGCTGCGCGGCTCGTGGAGCACGGCCGCGAGGAGGCGGTCATCGGCGTCAGCATGGACGGCCTCGGATACGGCGACGACGGAACCCTGTGGGGCGGCGAGGTGCTCGTCTGCGACCTCACCGGTTACCGGCGGGTGGCGCACCTCGAGGAGCTGCCGCTGCCGGGGGGCGCCGCGGCGATCACACATCCCTGGCGGACCGCCCTCGGGTGGAGCTACGCGCTCCTCGGTGAAGAGGGCCTCGAGCGCGCGTCCCGGCTGCTCGGGCGGGGTCCGGCCGGGCCGGCCGATGAGGAACGAGCGGTGGTCGTGCGGCAGATCGAAGCCGGCGTCAACGCGCCGCTCACCTCGAGCTGCGGGCGGCTCTTCGACGCCGTCGCCGCCCTGGCCGGCGTGCGGCACACGATCACCTACGAGGGCCAGGCGGCGATCGAGCTGGAGATGATGGCGTCCGGAGCGGCGATGCGTGCGGAGGACGCGGCGCCGTATGCGTGGTCGCTCGACGGCGCCCCCGGCGCCGCCGCCCTCGCGCCCCGGACGGGTGCGGCGGATTGGGTCGCGGCCCGAGGCACCACGGCCCGCGGCGCGGCCGGTGATCTCTACGTCGTGCCGGCCGTCGCCCTCGATCCCGCACCGGCGGTGGTGCGCCTCGCGCCGCTCTTGCGCGGCGTGCTCGCCGACCTCGAGGCGGGCGCCGCGCCCGGCGTCGTCGGGGCGCGGCTCAACATGACCCTTGCCGCGATGACGCTCGACCTGTGCCGCCGCGTCCGCGCCGCGGCGGGGCTCTCGGCCGTGGCTCTCTCCGGCGGCGTCTTCCAGAACCGGCTGCTCGCCGACTTGTGCTCGGACCGTCTGGCCGCCGACGGGTTCGACGTGCTCGGCGCCGGACTCGTGCCCGTCAACGACGGCGGCGTTTCACTGGGGCAGGCGGCGGTCGCGGGCTATACTGTGCTCCAGCGTCGCGGGGAGCTCGGCTGAGCGCGACGGCTGGCGTTCGGGGACCCGTCACTCAGAGAAGCGAGACGACACAGGACCTCCACATGTGCATCGCCCTTCCCATGCGCATCACCGCCGTCGACGGCATCCGCGCGACGATCGCCGCCGAGGGGCTCGAGCAGGACTGCAGCATCATGCTCGTCCCCGGCGCGGGCGTGGGCGACTACGTCCTCGTGCACGCCGGCTTCGCGATCAGCTTGCTGGACGAGGCCGAGGCGCAGGAGACCTACGACCTCCTGCGCGAGATCGACGCCTTCGGCGAGGAAGATGACGACCGCTGACGATCTCGGCCGGCTCGCCGCCGAGCTGCGCTCGGAGGCCCCTCCCGGCCTCACCTTCATGGAGGTCTGCGGCACCCACACCATGGCTATCGCCCGCTACGGACTGCGGCAGCTGCTGCCCAGGGACCTGCGACTGGTCAGCGGGCCGGGATGCCCGGTTTGCGTCACGGCGATGGCCGACCTGGACCACGTGATCGCGCTCGCTCGCGTGCCGGAGGTGACCCTCGTGACCTTCGGCGATCTCATCCGCGTGCCGGCGTCGCGCGGCTCACTCGCTGCGGCGCGCGCCGCCGGCGCCGACGTACGCGTGGTGTACTCGCCGCGCGACGCGGTGCGCATCGCCGCCGCCGAGCCGGACCGCGAGGTCGTGTTCGCCGGCATCGGCTTCGAGACCACGGCGCCCACCACGGCCGCCGCTCTCCTCGAGGCGCGTGAGCTCGGCGTCGCCAACTTCAGCCTCCTGAGCCTGCACAAGACGATGCCGCAGCCGCTGCGCGCGCTACTCGACCTTGGGGAGACGCCCATCAGCGGGTTCCTGCTGCCGGGCCACGTGAGCGTGATCACCGGCACCGCGTGCTACGACTTCCTCGTGCGCGAGTACGGCACTGCTGGGGTGGTGGCGGGATTCGAGGCCCTCGACGTCCTGGAGGCGCTGCTCATGCTGGTTCGCCAGCCGGAGCCGGAGATCGCCATCCAGTACACTCGCGCCGTGCGGCCCGAAGGCAACGTGGTCGCGCAGCGCCTTCTGGAGCGGGTGTTCGAGCCCGGCGACGCCGACTGGCGCGGTCTCGGCGTCATCCCCGGGTCTGGTCTCGTGCTGCGCGAGGAGTACGCGGCGGCGGACGCAGCCCGTCGCTTCGTGGTCGATCCGGGCCCCTCGCTCGAGCCGCCGGGGTGCCGCTGCGGCGAGGTGCTGCGCGGCGTCACCGACCCGGCGGACTGCGCTCTCTTCGGCGCGCGCTGCACGCCGGAGGACCCAGTAGGCGCCTGCATGGTCAGCAGCGAGGGCGCCTGCGCGGCCCGCTACCGCTACCGGGGGCTTGATGACTGAGCGCAGGACGTCCAGCGAGCGCATCCTCCTCGGCCACGGCAGTGGCGGCCGGTTGTACCGGGACCTCGTCAAGGACATCTTCGTCACCGCCTTCGCCAACCCGGTGCTCGAGCGGCTCGACGACGCGGCCACCCTGGCGCCGTCCGGCCGCATCGCCTTCACCACCGACGCGCACGTGGTGCAGCCGCTGACGTTCCCCGGCGGCGACATCGGCCGCCTCGCGGTGGCTGGGACGGTGAACGACCTGGCGACGGCGGCGGCGCGGCCGCTGGCGCTCGCCGCCGCCTTCATCATCGAAGAGGGCTTCGCCGTCGACGAAC
Source organism: uncultured Thermoleophilia bacterium (assembly GCA_963695395.1). Taxonomy (GTDB): domain Bacteria; phylum Actinomycetota; class Thermoleophilia; order UBA2241; family UBA2241; genus CAIXSE01. The sequence goes on from CAVOGK010000012.1 coordinate 211,161, forward strand.
TGCGCGCCGTCTGCGCCAGCATGGCGGCCACGGCGCGTGAGGCCGGAGTGCCGATCGTCACCGGCGACACCAAGGTGGTCGAACGTGGCGCCGCCGACGGGCTCTTCATCACGACGACGGGGGTCGGTGAGATCGTCGTCGGGCACGAGCTCGGGTCGACCGCGGTCCGGGACGGCGACGCGGTGATCCTGAGCGGCGGCGTCGGCGACCACGCCGTGGCCATTCTTGCGGCACGCGACGAGTTCGACTTCCGCGCCGACGTGCGCAGCGACTGCGCGCCGCTCTGGGGCCTCGTTGAAGCTGCGGTCGATGCCGCGCGCGCGAATGGTGGGGAAGAGGGGCTGCGTTTTCTCCGCGATCCCACGCGCGGCGGCCTCACAACGGTCCTCGCTGAGCTGGCCGAAGAGTCCGGCCTCGGGATCGAGGTCGAGGAGGAGGCGATCCCGGTCTCGCCGGCGGTGCGCTCGGTCTGCGACCTGCTCGGCTACGACCCGCTGACACTGGCCAACGAGGGCAAGATGGTGCTGGTGACGGCGGCGGAGGCGGCGGACGCCGTGGTGGCCGCCGTCCGGGCGACGGAGTACGGGCGCGAGGCGCGGCGGATCGGCTTCGTCACCGCCGCCCACCCGGGCCGCGTCGCCCTGCGTACGCCGTTCGGCACGCGCCGCGTGCTGGACATGCCGATCGGGGAGCTGCTGCCGCGGATCTGCTGAGCGCCGTCCGCGGCCGTCTCGTCGTCCTCGGGCGGGTCGGGGCCGCGCGGCGACGACAGGCGTACTGGGCGGGAGGGACTGGAGCCCGGTCGCGGATTCGAACCGCGGACCCCCTCCTTACCATGGAGGTGCTCTGCCTGCTGAGCTAACCGGGCTTGGTGGGGGAGCTAGGATTTGAACCTAGGTAGGCTGCGCCAACGGATTTACAGTCCGCCCCCTTTAACCACTCGGGCACTCCCCCGGGAGCCGTGGAAGCGTAGCCCAAAGCGAGGGCGCTTTCAACCGGGATCGAGGCTGGAAGGCGGGCGGTGGCGATGGCCGGTGGACGAAATGCGGCCGGGGTCGTCAGGGGGATGACGACCCCGGCCGATAAACCTGTGCCGCCCTGCCAGGGGAAGCGGGCCGGCACATGGGACTCGCTGTCATCGTCACAGCCGACGGCGGGAGGGGGATCCCGGACCGTGGCGCTTGTGATGACATGCGCATTCTACCCGAAATACCGCCGAGAGCAAACGCAACGCAGACCAATGCGCAGATGAGCGTTTGTACCGTTTGTCGAACTCGTCCAGGCAAGGAAGGTGGTGGGTGCTTCGGGTCAACGAGGCACCTGGTCGACCGTACAGGCAGACCCCCGAGTTGTCCGATCCGGCGTCTGCCGGTGCGGATTGAGCGCCCTCTGAGCCTGTGGTACCGTAGGCGTCCGCCGTGGCGGCGTAGCTCAGCTGGTCAGAGCAGCGGAATCATAATCCGCGTGTCGGAGGTTCGAGTCCTCCCGCCGCTACCACGCCCTCCCCGCCTCATCAATCGTCTTCGTGGTCGCGATCCGGTGTGCGGAAGCGCACATCCGTCGCGGCCGCACCCGGTCCGGTCTGGTGGCCTGGGCGGCTCGCGGCCTCGCCCTTGGTCTGAGGGTCCTGCTTATATTCCCTGACTGGAGCATGCGGATTCTGCCGGTTGGACGGGCCGTCGATCTCGCAGCCACCCGCCGGAGTCAGAGGCGAGGCTCATCGGATGCGACCGGCGCGGCTGTCCTCTCATATCCCCCCGGCCGACCTTCATCGATCGCGACCGCCGCCGCGACGGACCTCGTCGGCCGGTCGTGCCCGCGACGTGCCGGCGATCGCTCGGCGTCCTCCGTCCGCGTGTCCACTCCTGGCAACGGTCGCGACGCAAGAACGCTTCCCTCGCTGCGTGTCCCAGCGTACTATCGAAGGCAGGTCAACGCTCGGAGTCAGACCGCCAGTCTGTCAACGGAGTCAAGGAGGGGACCTATGGATCGCATGAAGCGCTTTCGTCCTTCACCGGCGATGATCGTGGCGATCATCGCACTGGTGCTATCGCTCGGCGGGACGAGCTACGCGGCGATCGTCCTGCCGGCCAACAGCGTCGGCAACAAGCAGATCAAGAAGAACGCCGTGACCGGCGCCAAGGTGAAGAATGGCTCGCTGACCACGTCGGACATCAAGGCATCCAGTCTGTCCAAGCTGGGCAGGGTCGCCATCAAGTCCAATGCCAGTCCGGTATCTGTGGCCGCCAGCGCTTCCGCCAGGATCACGATCGTCACGCTCAAGGCGCCGACGAAGGGCTTCGTGCTCGTCAACGGCTGGGTCACCGCTGCCTATCCCAACGCACGGTGGGGCGTGAGGGTCTGGGACGACGGCGGCGGCGCAGACGCGCACTCTCCCTGGATCAACGCAGTGATCGGCACGGGCGGGGAATCGATCGGGCTCCAACACGGCGGTCTTCCCGGTCGCGGCTGGCACGCACAACTTCTCGCTGCGGGTCGAGGCAAACGCGGCTTCGAGTTCCTTCAACGCCTGGGGAACCATCACCGCGCAGTTCATCCCCTACAACGGAGTCGGCACCAAGACGGCCCCGTAAGAACGGCGTATCCGCCGTGCTCGCAGCCAGCTGTCTTGACGCGCAGCGACGCGGCCTGACCTCGCTCGTCCGTCGAGCGACGCGAGGACGAGACGGAGGGGCCGCCGCCCGCGAGGGCGGCGGCCCCTCTCTTCGTTGGTCGCGGCCGCCGGACGCTGCGTCCTGCGGCCTTCGGTCTCCGGTCACTTGACCGGGCTCACCGTCATCGGCAAGCGCGGCGAGCCGCGTGGACAAGACGTGGCGAAGGGGCCTGGGCGGCAAGACGTTTGATTCCCCTCGTCGTCCCTTACGTGGCGATCGGAGAATTCCGGTGCCACACTCGCCATGGAGTCCGCGGGCATGCCGGTACGACTCCTGGCGGGGCAGACGGCATGCCCGGCCGGCAGTGCTGTTGTCAAGTGTGGCTACACCTGGGGTGACCGCGCGACAGCCCCGGTCGCGGTGGCAGCCGAGAGGCGGGGCGGAGCGCCTCAGGCGCCGGGCCCGCCGGGTCCGCTGACGACGCTGCCGGCGGTCTCGCCGCCGTCCATGACGAGCACCGAGCCGGTGAAGTAGGCGGCCTCGTCCGAGGCGAGGTAGGCGAAGAGGCCGGCGAGCTCCTCGGGCGTCGCGTGACGCCCGAGCGGGATGCGGCTGTTCACCTCGGCCAGCATCTCGGGCGTGTACTCGGCCTCCTGCATCGGCGTGAGCACGTAGCCGGGGCAGACCGCGTTGACGCGGATCGTGGGCGCCCACTCGAGCGCCAGCGACTTGGCGAGCGCGACGAGGCCGGCCTTGGTGGCGTTGTAGTCGGCGTAGTAGCGGTAACCGACCAGGGCGCTGGTCGAGGCCGTGAAGAGGATGACCCCGCCGCCGCCGAGCAGCATCCTCCGGGCGGCGGCCTGCGCCACCCAGAAGGCGCCCGTCAGGTTGGTAGCGACGACCTGCTCCCACTGGTCGGCGCCGATGTCGACCGCCGGGCTGCGCATGCTGACCCCGGCGTTGTTGACGAGCACGTCCAGCGAGCCGATCTGCTCGAAGGCGCGGTCGACCTGCTCGTGGTCGCCGACGTCACAGGGGATGACGTCAGGGCCGGGGCTTCGCGCGAGGATGACCACCTCGCAGCCCTCGTCGCGGAACCGCTGCACGGCAGCGGCCCCGATTCCGCTGGTGCCGCCGGTGATGACCACACGTTTGCCGGCCAGACCGTTCATCGTGACCCTCCTCAGCCGTCCGCCACTGCCTGTATCCTAACCACATGGGGACCGCGCCAGACCGCACGCCTTTCATCGGCGTAATCAGCGACACGCACGGCTACTACGACGACCGGCTCGACGAGCTGCTCGCCGGTGCGGAGCGCATCGTCCACGCCGGCGACATCGGCACGCTCGACGTCCTCCCGCGCCTGCGCGCGCTTGCGCCTGTCACGGCCGTGCTCGGCAACACCGACCTTCCGTTCTGGGAGGACGACCTCCCCTGGGAGGCGGAGGTCGAGGCACTGGGGCTGCGCATCCTCGTCTGCCACATCGGCAAGAGCCTCATGGGCCGGCACGACCCGGTCGCCGAGGGGTTCGACCTCGTCGTCAGCGGCCACAGCCACAAGGCCGCCGTGGAGTGGCGCGAGGACACGCTGTTCCTCAACCCGGGCGCGGCCGGCAAGGCCCGATTCGGGCTGCCGCGCACGTGTGCGCTGGTCACTGCCGGCGCCGACGGCCGTCCAGCGCCGCACATCGTGCCGCTGGATTGAGACCGGCCGCGCGGCCGCGGGCGTCGCGGCTCAGTGCGCTCGCACCATCTCGTAGGCGAGGAGCGCGCGCGAGCGGGCCTCGCTGTGATCCACGATCGGCGCCGGCCAGGTGTCTCCGAGCAGCACTCCGGCGGCGTCGAGGGCGTTCGCCGGCGCCGACCACGGGGCCTGCACGTACTTCGTGGGCAGGCCGGCGATCTCCGGCGCCCACCGGCGCACATAGGCCCCATCCGGGTCGTAGCGCCGTCCCTGCGTGACCGGGTTGAACACGCGGAAGTACGGCGCCGCGTCCGCCCCGCAGCCTGCCACCCACTGCCAGCCCAGCGTGTTGTTCGCGAGATCGGCGTCCACGAGCGTGTCCCAGAACCACGCGGCGCCGGCCTGCCAGGGGAGCAGCAGGTCCTTGACGAGGAACGAGCCTGCCAGCATGCGCGTGCGACCGTGCATCCACCCGGTCGCCCAGAGTTCGCGCAGCGCCGCGTCGACGATCGGGTACCCCGTGCGGCCGCGCTTCCAGGCCTCGAGCACGGCCGGGTCGTCGCGCCACGGGAAGACGGCGAAACGGTTGTGCAGCGGACGGTCCACGGTGTCCGGGAACGCCGCGAGCAGGTGGTGGCCGAACTCGCGCCAGCCGAGCTGGCGGAGGAAGGCGCCGGCGGAGAGCCGCAGGCCCGGCGCCTGTTCTTGGTCCCAGCTCGGCGGTCCGACGGCCGCCTCGAGGTCGAGGCCCGCCTCCGCGAGCGCGCCGTTGACGGCGTGCCACACCTGTCGCGCGGTCACCTCGCCCCAGCGCAGGTGCGGCGAGAGGCGCGAGCTGCCCTCGAGGTCGGGCCGGTCGCGGTCGGTGGCATACCTACCGAGCGCCCCGTGGAGGAACGCGTCGAGGCGCTCGTGCGCGCCGCGCTCGCCCGGCCGCCAGACCTCACCGAATCCTGCCGACCAGGGCTGGACGGCCTCGGGCTCGAGCTCCGCCAGTGCCAGGCCGGGGAGCGAGTGCGGCGCCGCCGGAAGCGTCTCCGGCGCCGGCAGCGGCGCTGGCGGCGCCGGCCCCGCGAGGCGGGCGCGCCAGAACGGCGTGAACACGGTGTACGGGCGTCCGTCGCGGGTCCGCGTCGCCAGCGGATCGGCGAGCAGGTTGGCCTGGGGGACGACCAGCACGCCGATGCCGCGCGTCCGCAGGTCCGTCTCGAGCGTCGCGTCATCGACGAGCTCGGCAGGTTCCAGGCCGCTCGCCCACACGACGGCAGCGGCCGCCTCTCGGGCGGCCAGCGCGGCGACGACGGTCGCAGGGTCGCCGCGCTCGATCACGAGGCGGGAGCCCAGACGTCGCAGGTCGGCGTCGAGCGCCTGGAGCGAGTGCCACAACCACCACTGTGCCGCGCCGCCGGGCGCCCAGGCGCGGCGATCGCGCGGCTCCCACACGTAGACCGGCAGGAGATCGCCTCCGCGTTCGCGGGCAGCCTCGGCGGCCGCGAGCAGCGCCGGATTGTCGCCGAGCCGCAGATCGCGGCGCAGCCACAGGATCGTCGGCGGCGCGTCCGTCGTCGGCATGTCGTTCGTCACGGCTCCTCGGGTAGTCAGGCGGTGGCAGGCGCTCCGCCCGGCGGTGGCGCCTCAGGCGCGGCCACACCTCATGCACGGCAGCGCCCCGTCATGATGGAATATGACCGAGGGTCGCCGGCCTCAACCGCGACGCCGGCGGCGACATCTCGGGCCAGGAGGGAACGTGGTCGGATCGGCCGCTGAGAGCCACATGACTCCAGAGCATCGGCGCGCCCTTGAACGGTTGCGCTCCCTCTGGGGGAGGATGGAAGGCCGGACGGTGCTCGTGACTGGGGCGACGCGCGGCATCGGGCTGGAGACCGCGGTGCGGCTGGCGGAGCTGGGGGCGGACGTGCTCGTGCACGGCCGCGACTCCGACCGCGGCGCGGCCGCACTTGCGGCCGTGCAGGCCGCGTCCGCCCCCGACGTCTCGCCCGATCTCTTCACGGCCGACCTCAGCCGTGCGGCCGAGGTCAGGCGCCTTGCGGCCGACGTGCGTGCGTCACGCCCGCGCCTGGACGTCCTGGTCGCCAACGCGGGGGTCTTCTCGTTCGAGCGGCGCGAGACCGTCGATGGCCTGGAGCTCACGTTCGCGGTCAACGTCGTCGCGCCGCTCGTGCTCGCCGGTGCACTGCTGCCGGCGTTGCGAGCCGCGCATCGTCCGCGCATCGTCGTCCTGAGCTCCGCGTCGCACTGGACCGGCGCGCTCCATTGGGACGATCTCCAGCTCGCCGCACCCGGCGCCTACGACGGCATCCGCGCCTACGACCAGTCCAAGCTGGCCGTGCTCATGCTGACGCTGGCTCTCGCCCGGCGCCTCGAGGGGACCGGCGTGACGACGGTCTGCCTCGATCCCGGGGACGTGGCCACCAGGATGCTGGCGAGCGGGTGGCCGGACCTCCCGGGCATCCCGGTGGAGAGCGGCGCTGTGACCAGCGTCTACCTGGCGTCGGCGCCGGACGCCGAAGGCGTCTCCGGCGTGTACTTCGAGGGCGGCGCCCCGGTCGTGCCTCTGGCGGCGGCGTGCGACGTGCCGTCGCAGGAGCGCCTCTGGGGTCTCGTCGAGAGCCTTGCCGGCCCGCTCCGCGTGTAGCAGCGGGTATAACGCTCTGGCGGAAGAAGATACCCCCAGCGACCGCGCGGCCCGAGCCGCGCGCGGAGGGCGATGATGAGCAGGACACCACCGGTGACGGTCTACTCTCTCACCACCTGCGGCTGGAGCCGCAAGGCGAAGGACCATTTCAAGCAGCGAGGCATCAAGGCGTTCGTCATCGAATACGACAAGGCGAGTCCCGATCTGCAGCAGAAGATCTCCGCCGAGATGCGCAAGGAGGGCGCCGACGGGTTTCCGTTCGTGCGCATCGGCGGCCGGGTGGTCAAGGGGTACGACCCGGCCACCTACGACAAACTGCTGGGCAAGGCCTGACAGATGACCTCACGAGCGAACAGAGGAGGGGCGAGAGTGGCCCACCGGGCGATCAACGTCGAGTTGTACACCATGAGCACCTGCCCCTGGAGCAGAAACGCCAAGGCGTGGCTGCACGACAAGCACGTCGCATTCGAGTACGTGGACTACGATCTCGCCGACCGAGGGATGCAGGCGCACATCCAGGAGGAGATGCGAGCCTGCGGCGCCTCCGCGTTCCCCTTCGCCAGGTTCGGCGCCGACGACTTCATCATCGGTTACAACCCCGACGCGTATGCGCGCCTGCTCGGACTGCCGAAACACGGAGAGGCGGAGACCGCTGACGATGCAACAGCGGAGGCAGCCCACGACGGAGAGGTGGGCTGAGGCTGGTCGGGGTGGGCGGATTTGAACCGCCGACCTCTCGGTCCCGAACCGAGCGCTCTACCAAGCTGAGCCACACCCCGACGCGGTGACGGATTCTATCTGAACGCGGCCGGTGGCGCTACCGTCCCCCGGCGCTGTTCATCGCTCCCTCAAACGCACAGAATCTTTCATTGACAGTCAACCTCGACCGTCAGTAGGGTGCGAGGTGCTAGAGCAGCCCGGAGAGCTAAGCCATGGGCTCCGGGCGCGAACTGTCGCTGCTAGGGGGAACACATGACGCTCGCTCGAAAAGGGCTCCTGTTCGTTATCGTGGCGCTTCTCGTCTTACTGGCCGCGGCGGGCTCGGCGCTGGCCCAGCGGCCGTCCCGCGTCCTCATCGTGGTCATGGACCAGATGAGGCCTGAGTACGCCAAGCAGTACAACATGAAGAACGTCCTGTGGCTGCAGAACCGCGGCGTCAACTTCCCGAAGGCCTGGGTCGGCCAGATGGCCTCGGAGACCGTGGTCAGCCACAACACCATGGTCAGCGGCCTGTTCCCCAAGCACATGGGCTGGTCGGACGAGGCGATCCGGAACGTCGGCGGGATGCTGCTGCCGTCTTACAAGGAGGACGCGATCCTCGAGGTCGGTGCTTTGGGCAAGGCGGACTACGAGACGCTGATCAACGCCAGGGACTACCCCAAGCTCGGTGACTACCTGCACCACAAGTATCCCGACCGCATCGTCGCCAACGTGGGCCAGAAGGGCTATCAGGTCGAGTCGATGGCCGCTTCGAGCTCCGACATCTGGGTGCGGATGGGCAGCAAGTACAACACCGTCGATCTCGCTGACCCGAGCGTCGTCCCGTGGACGGGCAAGTACCGCGGGCCGAAGGGCAATCTGCCGGACTACATCGCCAATGACCCGCGCTTCTGCATCAGCTCCGGCAACGTCTCGTCGCCGGCTGTCGGTCCCGACGACTACGGCACGAGGGACACGTCGCCCGCGTGGGCGTATCCGGAAGACGGCCGCTACGCGCCCGGTCCGTATGAGGGCCACGAGAGCGGCGACGCCTGGGTCGCGGATGCCGCCACGGCCATCATGGAGAACGAGGATTGGTCCGGGCTCTTCGTGACCTTCAGCAACATCGACAAGATCGGGCACATGTGGGGTGGCGGCCCGGTCGACAAGCTGAAGAACTACACGTGGACGCCGGCGGACCTGACCGACATGATCCACATGCCGTGGACCGCCAAGAACGCCGACGAGCAGCTGGGCAAGGTCATCGCCAAGCTGAAGGAGCTCAACCAGTTCAACGACACCCTGATCGTGCTCACCGCCGACCACGGCGAGACCTACGGCGGCAAGGGCTGGTACGGCAAGGACGAGTACGACGGCGGCAACGGCAGCTGGTACGCGGGCACGTGGCTCCCTGGCTGGGTGACCGCGGATGAGCCCAACGTGAGCGATGGCCCGGATGCCCTGCAGCCGCTCATGGACACCGGCAAGGTGGAGTTCAGCTACCAGTCCACGGCCATCGAGTCATGGCTCAAGATGGACTCTCGCAAGTGGGGCGACAGGCTCGCCGTGGCGCGGGTCATGAAGACGCTTCCGGGCGTCATCGCGACCTACGTACGGTCGGGAGATCGCTACGTCCTGGCCTCGGCTGCCAGGTCGAAGATGACCCGGGCCGAGAGGACGTGGTGGCAGGCGAAGGGCCAGAAGCTCGTCAACACCATGGCGTTCTCCGGAGCCGCCGATGTGGTCGGCCTGCTCGCGGACCGCACCGTCTACGCCGCCTACGGCGACCACGGTGGGGCGCAGAAGGACGTGCAGCGCATCCCGATGGCGATCTACGCCAAGGGCATCCATCACCAGGTACGCGGCACGCAGATGCGGCTCGTCGACATCATGCCGACCGTGCTGAAGGCGATGGGCATGCCTCAGATGAAGAAGATGGACGGACGGGCGATCGGCCTGCCGCTCTGAGTCTCCGGTCAACCTGAGCAAACGAGCGGCCGGGGCGCGCGGGAGCGCGCCCCGGCCGCTCTTCGTACGCCGTCGGCCGGCGGATCGGCGGTGGTGGCAGGGAGCGGTGGGGTGCGCCGGCCGGAGGCTCTCTGACGAGGCAGGAGGCCAGACGCGCCGCCAGCGGCGCCCCAGGCGGGCGTCAGGTCTCGCCGCGGCGTCCGGCGCCCGCGCCGACGGTGCGGCCGAGCGACGAGAGCAGCCTCATGATGCTCTCGTTGATGGCCTCGGCCGTCTCGTGCACGGCGGCCTTCTCGGGGTAGATCTCGTAGCGCTCGCGCTCCTCCGGCGGCGTGAGGTTGGGCATCACCACGTTGGCGCCGCGCTGCAGCCCGTGAGCCCGTCCCGCCGCCTTGTCGACCAGCGAGAGCGCCGTCGTGGCCGGCAGGTTCGAGTCTGGGCGCGCCAGACGGGTCAGCGCGAGCACCTTGCAGGTCATGAGCTCGCTGTTGGGCGCCTGGTCCGGCGGCCAGTCGTCCTCGCCCTGCCGCCGCTCGAACTCCTGCCCGAGCGGCGTGGCCGGATGGGGCAGGTACGGGCCGATGCCGATCATGTCCATGTCCATGCCGCGGAACAACTCGATGTCGGCGGCGATGCTCGCGTGCGTCTGGCCGGGGATGCCCACCATGATCCCGGTGCCCGCTTCGTAGCCCAGCTCCTGGAGCCGCCGCAGGATCGCCATCCGGTCGCTCACCCTGCCGGGGAGGTCGGGATGGATGTACCGGTAGAGCGCGTCATCCGACGTCTCGAAGCGGAGCAGGTACCTGTCCGCGCCGGCCTCGCGCCAGGCGACGAGGTCTTCGTCCGGGCGCTCACCGAGGCTGAGCGTGATCGCCGAGACGGCGGTCTCGGAGCGGATGCGGCGCAGGACGTCCGCCATCCACTCCCGTTCGATGCCGTAGTCCTCGCCCGCCTGCATGACGAGTGTGCCGTAGCCGAACTCCACGGCCTTGTGGGCGCAGCCGAGGACGACGTCCGCGCTCACGCGGTAGCGTTCGACGCGGCGGTTGGCGGCGCGGATGCCGCAGTACGTGCAGCCGCGCACGCAGTAGTTGCTCACCTCGATGAGGCCGCGCAGGTGGACCGCGTCGCCGACGAAGCGGTGGCGCGCCTCGTCCGCCGCGGCCCAGAGCGATTCCAGCCGGACCTCGTCGGTCTCCCGCAGCCAGTGCTCGATCGACTCGTGCGACAGCGAGTCGGCGACGCCGAGGGGCGGGGGAGAGGGCGCCGCGGTCATCGTGCTACGACCGGGATCCGCGTTGGCGAGAGCGGGGTGCGTCGCATGGCAGGCCGGCTCCGGCGGCTAGCAGAGGTCGTCGACGGCGGCGTCTTCGGGCAGGCCGGCGGTCACCGGCTCCGCCGGTGCGTGCCCGGCCCGCTGCGCCTGCGCCGCCCGCATCGCCTCGAGGGCGGCCGGGAACGGCTGCAACGCGCGTTCGAAGATGCCGAGACTGAAGGCGATGACGAGGCCGTAGTTGGTGATCGGCACGCCCTGCTGCCTGCAGCGCAGGATGCGACCCAGCATCGCCCGCCGGTTGAACGTGCAGGCGCCGCAGTGGATGACGAGGTCCCAGTCCGAGAGGTCCTCGGGGAAATCGTGCCCCTGCATATGCTCGATGTTCAGCTTGCCGCCCACGTACTGCGTGAGCCAGCGCGGGATCTTGACGCGGCCGATGTCCTCGGCGATGGGGTGGTGGCTGCACGCCTCCGCGATCAGGATCCGGGCGCCGCTCTTGAGGTCGTCCACGGCCAGCGTGCCCTCCACCTGGCTCACCAGGTCGCCCTTGAAACGGCTGAAGAGGATGCTGAAGCTCGTCATCGGCACCTCGAGCGGCGTGTCGGCCGCCACCTTGAGAAACGCCTGCGAGTCTGTGACGACGAGCCTGGGCGGACGGTTGAGGCGCTCGATGGCGTTGCGGAGCTCCCGCTCCTTGACCACCAGCGCCATCGCATCGCTGTCCATCAGGTCGCGGATGCTCTGCACCTGGGGCAGGATGAGGCGCCCGCGCGGCGCCTCCTTGTCGATCGGGACCACGAGCACGGCGAGATCGCCGCTGTTCACGAGGTCCCCGAGGATCGACGGATTGTCGATGAAGTCCGGCGGCGCCGCGTCGAGCAGCGCCTGGCGGAAGTCGAGCACGCCGCGGCCTTCGCTGGCGGTGGTCATCACGGGCGTGATCTTGAGGTCCTGCAGACGCTTGACCGGCGCGGGCTTGCTCAGCAGGTCGCTCTTGTTGAAGACGACCACGACGGGGGTCTCGCGCTCGAGGAACTCGTCGAGGATGCCGTCCTCGTACTCGCCCCAGCTGCCGGCTTCGGTCACGAGGACGCCGAGGTCGGTGCGGTCGAAGACCTGCGTCGTCTTCTTCGCTCGGAGTTCGCCGAGCACGCCGACGTCGTCGATGCCGGCGGTGTCGATGAAGAGCACGGGGCCGAGCGGCAGGAGCTCCATCGGCTTCTCGACGGGGTCGGTCGTCGTCCCGGCGAAGTCGCTGACGATGCTGACGTCCTGGCGCGTGATCGCGTTCAGCAGGCTGCTCTTGCCGACGTTGCGGCGGCCGAAGATGCCGATGTGGAGGCGCATGCCTTTGGGTGCATCCATCAAGCTCATCGTCGCGCTCCCGTCAATCCTCCACGCCGCGGCCGCGCGCCTGGGGCGTGCCCAGGCGGCAGACCGCCTCGGCGGTCAGCAGCTCGTCGTACCGCTCCGGCGTGAGCAGGCCGTCGCCGACGACCACGTCGCGGATCGTCGCTCCACGATCGAGGGCCGCGCGCACGACCTCGCAGGCGGCGTCATAGCCGATCTCGGGCACGAGCGCCGTGGCGGCCGCGCTGGAGGCGCGCACGTGCGCGGCGCAGCGCTCCTCGTCGGCCTCGATGCCCTCGACGCAGAAGCGGCGCAGGATCTCGTCGGCGCTCGCCAACAGCCGCAGGCTCTGCAACAGGCTGGCGGCGATCAGCGGGAGGAAGGCGTTGAGCTCCAGGCTGCCGAGGCCGGCGGCGGTGGCGATGGTCGCGTCGTAGCCGAACACGAGCAGCGCCGCCTGGCTCACGGCCTCGGGGATCACGGGGTTGACCTTGCCGGGCATGATGCTCGAGCCGGCCTGCCGCTGCGGGAGCCGGATCTCGCCCAGCCCTGCCTCCGGGCCGGAGCTCATCAGGCGCAGGTCGCCGCAGACCTTGAGGAGCGTCGCGGCGTGAGCCTTGAGGATGCCGGAGACCTCGACGAAGACGTCCGTGTTCTGCGTCGCCTCGCCGAGGTTCTCGGCGCGCGCGAACCCGATGCTGGTGAGTTCGCGCAGCACGTCGACGACACGGAAGATGTACTGCCGCGGAGCGGCGAAGCCGGTGCCGATCGCCGTCCCGCCGAGGTTGACCACGCGCAGGCGCTCCTCGCACTTGTAGATGCGCCAGCGGTCGCGGTTGAGCGCCTCGGCGTAGGCGCCCATTTCGCGGCCGAGCGTCGTCAGGACCGCGTCCTGGTACTGCGTGCGCCCCACCTTGACGATGTGCGCGAACTCCTGCTCCTTGGCCTGGAAGGCCTCCTGGAGCGCGACCACCTGCTCCTCGAGTCGATGCAGCAGTTCGATCGCGGCCAGCCGCAGCGCCGTCGGGTAGGTGTCGTTGGTGCTCTGATGGAGGTTGAGGTCGTCGAGCGGCGAGACGCGGGCGTAGTCCCCCGGCAGGGCGCCGAGGAGCTCCAGCGCGCGGTTGGCGAGCACCTCGCTCACGTTCATGTTGGTGCTCGTCCCGGCCCCGCCCTGCAGCCGGTCGACGACGATGTGCTCGTCGAGGAGGCCGTCCGCCAGCTCGCGGCAGGCGCGCTCGATCGCGTCGGCCTTGGCGTCGTCACCGTCCCAGACGCCCAGCGCCCGGTTGGTGCGCGCGCAGGCGAGCTTGACCACGCCGTACGCCCGGGCGAGCTCAACGTGGACCGGGCGGCCGGCCAGCGGGAAGTTCTCGAGCGCCCGCTCGGTGTGTGCGCCGTGCAGACTGCCCGCCGGCACGGCGACCTCGCCGAGCAGGTCACGCTCGATGCGCGCGTCGTCGCTCAACGTCACCCTGTCGTCCGCCGGGCGCCGCCGCTCAGGCGCCGAACACCATCTTCTGGACCTGGACGCCCTCGACATCGTCGAGCTTGGCCTGCATCGCCGAGGCCTCGTCGTCCGTGCCGAAGAACTCGATGAGGACGACGCCGCTCGGCGAGCACACGCTCTCGCTCGCGTCGTGCAGCCCGATGCGCGTCTTGATGTTGCAGCCGTACTCGGTGAAGACCTTCTGGACCTCCACCGCGTTCTTGAGGCGGTCAGAGACGTGGATGCCGAGGATGATGTGCGTGTCGCTCACGTTCGTCCCTTTCGGAGGATGGTGATGGGTCTGGTCGCGCTCGCCGGCGCCGCCTCAGCAGAGGATGTCGCGCTTGCCGGCGCGCACCTGGGCGAGCATCTTCTCGGTGTGGGCGCGGCGGACGGGGTCCATCTCCGCGATCTTCTGCTCGATCAACGGCTCTCCGATGGCCCGGGTCTCCGCGGAGCCGTAGTCGAGCAGATACTCCTCGAAGGTGCTGAGCGCGTTGGGGTCGCAGTGGTGCTTGATGTCGCCCGGCTTGGCGAGGTCCATGAAGTCCATGCCGGTGCGGCCGAGGCGGTAGCAGGCCGTGCAGAAGCTGGGCACGTAGCCGAGTTCGGCGACGTCGCGGATGACCTCGTCGAGCGAGCGGTGGTCGCCGAGCTGGAACTGCGCCGCGTCGAACTCCTCATCCTCCTCGTAGCCGCCGGGGTTGGTGCGGCTGCCGGCGGAGATCTGGCTGACGCCGAGCGCGAACGTCTCGCGGCGCAGGTTGGCTGTCTCACGGGTGCTCATGATCATGCCCGTGTACGGCACCGCGAGGCGCAGGATGGCGACGATCTTGCGGAAGTCGACGTCGCTCACCGGCAGCGGCGGTTCGCTCGCCATGTCCGAGCCGCTGGCCGGCTCCAGGCGCGGCATGCTGATCGTGTGCGGCCCGACGCCGTAGGCGCGTTCGAGCTCACGGATGTGCTGCAGCATGGCGAGGATCTCGAAGCGCCAGTCGGCGAGGCCGAAGAGGACGCCGATGCCGACGTCGTCGATGCCGGCCTCCATGGCGCGGTGCATGCCGGTGACGCGCCAGTCGAAGTCCCGCTTCTTGCCGCCGACGTGCACGGTCCTGTAGGTCTCGCGGTGGTACGTCTCCTGGAAGAGCTGGAAGGTACCGATCCCGCTCGCCTTGAGGGCGCGGAAGTCGGGCACGCTCAGCGGGGCCACGTTCACATTGACGCGGCGGATCTCTCCGTTGCCGCGTTTGACGTCGTAGATGGTCGCGATGCTGTCGAGCACGTACTGAAAGCCGCCGTCCCTGGGATACGACTCGCCGGCGACCAGCAGGATGCGCTTGTGTCCCTGGTCGACCAGAGCTTCCACCTCGCGGCGGATCTCGTCCTGGGTGAGGGCGCGCCGTTTGAGCTCCTTGTTCTTCACGCGGAAGGCGCAGTAGAGACAGTCGTTGTTGCAGAGGTTGCTGATGTAGAGCGGGGCGAAGAGCACGAGGCGCGCGCCGTAGATGGCCTCCTTGGCCTCGCGCGCCGTCTCGAAGAGCTCCGCCAGCAGCTCGGGGTCGCTCACCGAGGTGAGGACCGCGACCTCGTCCATCTCGAGTCCGTCGAGCTCGCTCGCCTTGGCGAGGATCTCGCGTACCCGCGCGGCGTCTTTGGTGGACGCCGAGTGCATCGCCTCGTCGATCGCGGCCTCGTCGATGAACGCACCTGTCTCAGCCACGGCGGTCATGCATCACTCTCCGAGTCGACGACTGGCGGCTTGGCGCACTCCGCACCAGCCGGGATCTCAAAGCTGAACTCCGCCCACTGCCCCTGCTCCGACTCCGCGGTGATGCGGCCCTTGTGCAACTGGACGATGCGCCACGAGTTGTAGAGGCCGACGCCCGTGCCGCGGAGGCTCTTGAAGGCCGGGTCGTCCAGGCGCGAGAACCTGCGGAAGAGCTTGTTCTGCTGCCCGTGGCTGAAGCCCGGCCCCGAGTTCCACACGCTGATGCGGAGGCGCTCGCCGCTCTTCTCGTCCACGGTGACCTCCGCCTTCACGCGGATGTCGCCGCCCTCGTTGCCGTACTTGATCGCGTTGTCGAGGAGGTTGACCGTGACGACGCGAAGCAGCGTCGGGTCGCAGCACACCAGCGGCAGGTCCGGGGAGGGCATGCAGATCATGAGGTGGATGCCGTGGGCGTCCGCCTGGGGGCGGACGAGATCGACGGCCTCCGCCACCACTTCCTCCATCACGTCCACGCGCGAGCGGGGGGCGAGCCTGAGCTCGCCGCCCTCCACACGCGCGAGGTCGAGGTACTCACGCACGAGGCTGAGGAGGTACTGCCCTTTGCGCTCCATGCTCAGGACCTTGGCACGCTGCTCTGGCGTGAGATCGCCGAGGTAGCCCTGCGAGAGGATCCGGGCGTCGGTGACCATGGAGGCGACCGGACTCTGCAGTTCGTGGCTCACGAACCCGAGCATCTGCGTGTAGGCGTAGTTGGCCTCCTCGAGCTGCTCGATGCGCCAGGCCTTCTCGACCGCCTGGCTGAGGCGCTCGCTGATCGCCATCTGCAGTTCGATGTGGTTGGGCCCGTACGTGTACGGCGTGCGCGAGCTGCGGAAGATGAAGCCGACGACGCGACCCTCGACGATGAGCGGGCACGTGAGGCTGGAGCGCACGCCTTCCCTGATCAGCAGCTTGGACGAGCGGCTGCGCGGGTGGTCGTGCGCGTACGCCTCGAGATCGTTGATGATGCGCGGCAGCCCGCTGTGCATCACGTCCGTCAGCGTGCTGCCTCGCAGGCCCTCGCGGTACCCCTGGTCGATGCGCAGAGGCTCGTAGGAGGCGCGGTTGTAGTAGCTGGTGACGTAGACGGATTGCTCGTCGACGAAGGCGAGGCCCATGCGATCGCAGGGGATCAGTTCCTGCGTGTTTTCGAAGAGGTAGTCGACGATGGCGCGGAGTGAGGGACGAGCGGCGATCTTCTGATTGACCGTGCGCAGCAACGTTCTCGCCTCGGGCGCCGATGGGCTTGAGGGCACCGGTGTCGCGGAACGGGTCGACGTACGTGACGGCGGGGTGTCGTCTCTGTTGCTCTCTGCCCATGGGCCTCACTTGGCCGGCGCCTCACGGCGTGTGTGTCGTCCGGCCGGCCGCAGCCTGCGCGGCCGGCGCAGTGCCCGCCTCAAGTCTACTCGATACGGGCGGCCGGGCTGCCTTGACACTGGTCAGCCCGGCCGCCCGGCGAGTCGCCTGGGGCGGCTGCTGTGCGGTCCACCTTCGGCGGTCCGCACGCTGGCTCGCCTGCGGTGGCTACAGTGCGGTCCGCACGGTAGCTCCGCTGCGTAGGTTACTCCTGTGGGACGTGCTTGCCGCGAGCCGTGTACTCCGTGTGCAGGAGCTTGTGGCTCTTGTGGCCGCAGGGGCCCTCAGTGAGGAACTCGGCGTACGTCTGCAGCACCGCCGGGTTCTCGTGTGACTTGCGCACCGCGTAGGCGCTGTCTTCCGAGTAGATGGCCTTCGCGCGGGCGGCGCGGATATCGGCGCTGGTCGGGATCGGCTGACCGCCGCCGCCCAGGCACCCGCCCGGACAGGCCATGAATTCGATGAAGTGGCATTCGCTGAACTTGCCGCCGGCCTTGATGTCGTCCATGACCTTCTTGGCGTTGGCGGTGCCGTGGGCAACGGCGACCTTGAGCGTCGCGCCGTTCAGCCAGTCCCAGTTCGGCACGAGGTGCGCCACGATCTCGGGCACCGGGCCGACCTTGGGGATGGTGAGCTCGGCGTACTTGACGCCCTCGAAGCCGCGCAGGGGGATGATGTCGCCGTGGTCGTAGATGCTCTCGACCTTCTCGCCCGTGACCATCTCGATGACCGTGCGCAGCGCGGCCTCCATGACGCCGCCGGTGGCGCCGAAGATGACGCCGGAGCCGGTGGCCGACCCGAACGGGTCGTCGAAGTCGCTCTTGGGCAGGCTCGGCACGTGCAAGCCGGCCTCCTTGAACATCTTGCCGAGCTCACGTGTGGTGAGGCCGTAGTCGACGTCCTGGAAGCCCGAATCGTGCATCTCCGGCCGGTTGCACTCGAACTTCTTGGCCGAGCAGGGCATGAGGGCGACGCTGACGATGTTCTCGGGGTCGAGATCGAGCTTGTCTGCGTAGTACGTCTTGATGAGCGCGCCGAACATCTGCTGCGGGCTCTTGGCGCTCGAGGCGTTGGGCAGGTACTCGGGGTAGAAGTGTTCGAGGTACTTGACCCAGCCCGGCGAGCAGCTGGTGAACTGCGGCAGGGCGATGCTCTCGTCCTTCTCCACGAGGGCCTTGTACAGGCGCAGGATGAGCTCGGTGCCTTCCTCGATGATGGTGAGGTCGGCGGTGAAGTTGGTGTCGAACACCCTGTCGAAGCCCGCGCGGCGGAGCGCCGTGTTCATCTCGAAGGTGACCGGCGTGCCGGGTTCGAGGTCGAACAACTCGCCCATCGCCGAACGCGGCGCCGGGGCGGTCTGGATCACGACGTGCTTGTCGGGATCGTCGATCGCGGCCCACACGGCGTCGGTCTCGTCCTTGGCGTACAGGGCGCCGACCGGGCAGCGGTTGACGCACTGGCCGCAGTTGATGCAGACCGCGGAGCCGAGAGGCATGTCCTCGAAGGTCTCGATGGTGACCTTGTTGCTGCGGCCCACGGCCTCGAGCACGCCGACTTCCTGGATGTCGATGCAGGTGCGGATGCAGCGGCGGCAGCGGATGCACTTGTTCATGTCGCGCATGACGGAGTAGCTCGAGGTGTCGGTCTCGAACAGTGGCTCGCTCGGGTGCCCGAAGGCGAACTCGGTGACGCCGTACTCCTCGGCCAGCGACTGCAGCTCGCAGTTGCCGTTGCGCACGCAGCTGTAGCACTCGCCGCAGTGCTCGCTGAGCAGCAGCTCGAGCACGTGCTTGCGGGCCATGCGGACCTTACGGTTGTGCGTGCTGATCTTCTGCTGGTTGACGACCGGGAACGTGCAGGCGGGCTGCAACGTCCGCTGGCCCTCGACTTCGACCACGCACATGCGGCACACGCCGGCCACATCGAGGTCGGGGTGGTCGCACAGCGTCGGGATCTTGATCCCGGCGGTCTTGGCGGCCTGGAGGATGGTCGTACCGAAGGGGACCT
This sequence comes from uncultured Thermoleophilia bacterium, assembly GCA_963695395.1. Lineage (GTDB taxonomy): Bacteria > Actinomycetota > Thermoleophilia > UBA2241 > UBA2241 > CAIXSE01. The sequence continues at coordinate 230,032 of CAVOGK010000012.1, forward strand.
TGGTCTCGATGCCGTCGATCTCGATGCTCACCTGGGCGCCGATGGCGTCCGGGCTGGTGGTGGTGATGACGCGTCGGTGCTGCTGCGAGAGCGGCGCGCGATGGATCGGGGTGGTGGGATTGCTCATGGTCACTCCCTCGCTCTCGTCAGGCGCTCGGTGCGCGGTTGCTGATCTCGTCCTCGAAGCCCTCGAGGATGGAGAGGAATGCGCTGGGGCTCGTCTGCCCCAGGCCACACTTGGAGGCGACCGTCATCGTCTCGGCCAGAGCCTTGACGTCCGCCAGGAACTTGGGCGGGCATTCGCCCTTCTGGAGGAGCTGGACGGCCTGCAACATCTGCGGGTTGCCGAGGCGGCAGGGCGTGCACTGGCCGCAGCTCTCTTCGACGAAGAACTCGAGGAAGTTCTCGGCAACGTCGAGGATGTCGCGCTCGGGACCGATGACCATCACGGAGCCGCCGGTCGGGATGCCTTCGAAGGCAAGCGCGCGGCTGAACTCCTTGGCCGGCACGCAGATGCCGCTGGCGCCGCCGATCTGGACGGCCTTGGCGCCCTGTCCGCCGACCTCCTCGAGCAGGTCGGCGACGGTGATGCCCCACGGGAACTCGTACACGCCGGGCTTCTCGCAGTCGCCGCTGATGCTGAAGAGCTTGTAGCCTGTCGACTTGTCGGTGCCGAACTCCTTGAACCAGTCTGTGCCCTTGGCGAAGATCGCCGCCACGGAGGCGAGCGTCTCGACGTTGTTGACGACGGTCGGGTTGTTCAGGAGGCCGGCGACCACCGGGAACGGCGGGCGGTTGCGCGGCTCGCCGCGGAAGCCCTCGAGGCTCTCGATGAGGGCCGTCTCCTCGCCGCACACGTACGCGCCGGCGCCCATGGCGGTGATGACGTCGAACTCGAAGCCTTCGACGCCCCCGACGCTGTGACCGAGCAGGCCCTGGCCGCGTCGCCTCTGGATGACCTCGTTGAGGTGCGGGCGCAGGTACGTGTACTCGGCGCGCAGGTAGATGATGCCGAGCGTCGCGCCGATCGCACGTCCGCCGATCGTCATGCCCTCGATGACGAGGTCGGCGAACCTGGTGAGGATGACGCGGTCCTTGAAGGTACCGGGTTCGCCCTCGTCGGCGTTGCAGATGATGTACTTCTGGTCGGCCTTCTCCGCCGCGCAGAAGCCCCACTTCATGCCGGTGGGGAAGCCTGCGCCGCCGCGTCCTCTGATGTCGCTGTCGCGAACGAAGTCGACGAGGTCGGCGCGGCTCATGGCCAGCGCGGCCTTGAGGCCGGCGTCGGCCTCGATGGTCTCGTAGGTGAGGGCGTTGCCCTGGGTCTCGATCATCGCGGGCACCGGTCAGCCCTCCTGGGTCGCAGCGGCGGACCCGGCAGGCGGCGACGATCTCGCGCGCCGTCTCCGGGGTGACCCGCGTGTGGACCTCGTCGTTCACGAGCAGGGCGGGGCCCTGATCGCACATGCCGACGCAGCTCGCCCACTCGAGGGTGAAGAGCCCGTCGCTCGTGGTCTCGTCGAAGCCGACGCCGAGCTCGTCGGTGAGGGCCTCAGCGACGGCTTCCTTGCCGGCGAAGTCGCACGCGAGGGTGCCGCAGAGCCGGATCACGAACTGCCCCTCGGGGGCGCCGTGCAGGAAGGCGTAGAAGGAAGCGACGCTGTAGACCTCCACCGGGTGGATGTCGAGCGCGTCGGCGATGGTCTGCATGGATTCGGAGTCGACCTCGTGGAAGCGCCGCTTGACGTCTGCGAGGATCGGGATGAGAGAGCTTCTGCCCGGGCCGAGCTTCTCGACCAGGGCGGTGAGGTCGGCGCGGAGTTGATCTTGCTGGGTCGCTGGCATCAGGAGTCCTCTCTCACTGCTCGAGGAGCTTCTTGACCTTGGCCACCAGGGTCTGTGGCTCAACGGGCTTGGGCTGGAACTCGTCGACGGGGACGATCTCACCGTCCTTGTCGATGTTGAGGCCCATCGCGGCATTGACGCTGGTGAGCATGATGATCGGCACGTCGTTGCCGATCTTGCGGATCTCACGCGCCATGCGGAGGCCGTCGTCAGGCTCCTCCATCATGACGTCGAGGATGAGCAGGTCAGGCTTGAGCTCCTCGAGCTTCTTCATCCCGTCGGCGCGATTCGACGCGCCCTCGACCTCGTAGCCCTCACGCTCGAGGACCAGGCGGCCGGCATCGACGATGTCCGGGTCGTCGTCAACGATGAGAATCTTGGGCACCACGCACTCCTTCGCTCGTTTCCGTTCCCCTTGGCGTCACCGGGTGGCGCGCCATCGCGGCCTTCCGAGGTCGTCCTTCGCCCGCGAAGCACGAGCTCGCGACAGGCGCGGGCACGGCGAGGATGGGCGAAAGAGACGATGATCGGTGCTGGCCGCTCACTCCACAGGATCCACGTTCCACTTGGCCTCAGCTGCACTGCAGTTCTAACGCATCGCGGCCGCTTGTGCAAGGGGTCACGAGCGTCAGGGGTTAGTATCGCACATCTTCGCACACGAGTGAAGCCACCCCCTGGACGGGCCGGTCCGGCTGCGCGGAGAGGCGCGGCGGGCGCCCTAGAGCTGAGGCGCCGCCAGGCTCGCGGCATCGACCGCGGGCCCGGACTCAGGCGTGGATCCGGCCGGCGGCGCGTCGTGGAGGGTCACCGTGAACGTGCTGCCGACGCCGGGCTCGCTCCGCACCTGCGCCTCGCCGTCGTACATGTTGGCGATCTTGCGCACGGTGCTGAGGCCGAGCCCGCTGCCGAGGATCTTCACCGTCTGTTCGTTCTTGATCCGTTGGAACTCGTTGAAGAGCTTGCCGGCCTCCTCGGGCGTGAGGCCGATGCCGGTGTCGGCGACGGCGATGGTGACGGCGTCTCCCTTGCGGCTCAGCCGCACGGTGACGGAGCCGCCGTCGCGGTTGTACTTGACGGCGTTGGAGATGAGGTTGTTGAGGACGATCTCGGCCTCGCCGGGGTCGGCCAGGAGCTCGACGTCGTCGCCGTCCTCGAGCGTCACGGTGATGTCGCGGCGCCCGGCGTCGACGGCGAACAGCTCCATCGACGCCTTGGCCAGCTCGCGCAGGTCGACCCTCGTGATCACCCGCTCGCGCTGGCCGGACTCGATGCGCGTGAGGTCGAGCAGGTCCATGATCAGCTTCTTCATGCCGTCGACGCGCACGATGCTGCGCTCGACCATCTGCAGGTTCTGGTCGGCCTCGGTCGTGCGCAGGATGTTGAGGTAGCCCTCCACCGCGTTGAGCGGCGCCTTGAGCTCGTGCGCGAGCACCGAGATGAAATTGAAGCGGATCTCGCGCTTCTCCTCGGCGAGCTTGCGCGCCTGCTTGCTGAGGATCAGCTGGCTGGTCGCCTTGCGCAGCGCGTACCGGAGCTCCTCGGGCGTGAACGGCTTGGCGAGGAAGTCGTAGGCCCCGAGCTTGGTCGCCTTGACCGCCGTCTCGAAGGTCGCATAGGCGGTGATCATGATGGTCAGCACCTCGCGCCCCTGGGAGCTCAAGGCGTCGAGGACGTCCATGCCACCGACGCCCGGCAGCTTCAGGTCGAGCAGCAGCAGATCGACCGACCCGCCCTCGCCGAGGTAGTCGAGGAAGTCCTCTCCGGTCGTGAAGTAGCGGAACGCGTAGTCGGCGTCGACGAGGACGTCGCGCACGTGCACACGGTACTTCTGGATGATGCGGCGCACGCCGAGGCAGAGCGCCTCCTCGTCGTCGACCATGACGACCTGCAGCGTGGCCTGCTGCGGGTCCATGAGGCTCTCGCGGATTGTCGGTTCGACGTTCATCGCTCAGCTCCCGGTGATCACCTGCAGGCTCGCCGCAACGTCCGTGGCGGACTCGAGTCGCGGCAAGGAGATGGTGAACGTCGTCCCCGTGGGGCCGGCCTCGGGGTCGGCGTTCGACTCCACGGTGATCCGGCCGCGGTGCATCTTGACGATGCCGTGCGTGACCGCAAGGCCGAGGCCCGTGCCCTTGCCGACCTGCTTGGTCGTGAAGAACGGGCTGAACAGCTTGTCGAGGTTCTCCTTGGGGATGCCGGTGCCCTCGTCCTCTACCGCGATCACGACGTCGTCCTCGGTCCCGTCGAGCGTGACGGTGATCGCGCCGCCGTCGGGCATCGCGTGCTGGGCGTTGGTGAGCAGGTTGGTGAGCACCTGGACGATCTGATCGCCGTCGAGCTCGGCGACCGGGTCTTCGAGGTGGCCGGCCACTTCGACGGAGATGCCCTCGGCGACGGGGATCGTGCGCATGACCTCGGCCACCAGGTCGTTGAGGTCGGTCGGCTGACGCACCACGCGGCTCTGGCGGGCGAAGTTGAGCAGGCCGGAGATGATCTTCTTGCAGCGGTTGGCCTGGTCGACGATGAGTTTGACGTCGGCGGAGACGGCGGGGTCGCTCTCGCAGTCCTCGAGCAGCAGGTTGGCGTGCAGCAGGAGGATGCCGAGCGGGTTGTTGACCTCGTGGGCGATGCCGGCGGCGAGCTGGCCCATGCTGGCGAGCTTCTCGCTCTTGACCAGCGCCTCCTTGGTCGTCTCCAGCGAACGGTGCGACTCCTGGAGCTCGTCGACGGTCTTGTGCAGCTCGTCCACCGAGTAGGGCAGGCACATCTCGACCTCGGCCAGGCCCTGCCAGATCGCGACCGCGTGGTGGCTGCAGGAGTCGTAGCCGCAGGCGCCGCAGTCGAGCTCGTCCTCGGGGGCGTACTTGTTCATACGCGCCAGGATCTCCTGGATCTGCTCCGGCGTCGGCATGTCGTCGAAGCGCTGGTCGAAGGGAGCGAAGGTCCTTGACAGATCGACGTCGCGGGCGTCCGCGACCGCCGTCTCCCAGGCCGCCTGGTCGAAGTCGGCCTGGCGGGCGCGGGTCTCGGCGCTGACGTCCGCGCGGCGCTTGAAGACCGGTTCCTCACAGCTGAAGCCGGCGCCCATGATGCAGCCTTCGCAGCAGAGGATATCGAGCAGGCGCGCCTCGGTATCGCCGTGCTCGAAGTCGGTGATCGCATCCACGAGGTTGGCGCGTCCGTCGGCGCTCACGATGTCGCCGCTGAGGAGGTCCTCGTCCAGTTCGGCGGCCTGGAGGAGGCCACGGCTGATGGGGAAGAGGGCCCCGAGGCTGCCGCGCGGCGGGTCGAAGTCATCACCCGTGCCGTCGTGCGTGCTGAGGCTCACCCCGCGGCCGGCGAGCAGGGTGCGAAGCTCCACATAGGTGAGCGCGGCGTGCACCTCGTCCTCGAACTGCTCGTAGCGCGCCTCGCCCTTCTTGGCGATGCACGGCCCGATGAAGACGATCTTGCACTCGGGGCCGTACTTGTGATGCAGCACGCGCGCGATCGCCAGCATCGGCGAGACGATGGGCGCCAGGTTGTCGAGGATGTCCGGGTGGTACTTGCGCACGTAGCTGACCACCGCCGGGCAGCTGGTGGCGATGTAGCGCCCGTCGTCCTGTTCGAGCAGGCGGGCGTACTCGGCGGCCACGAGGTCGGCGCCGAAGCTGACCTCGTGGACGCTCGCGAACCCGAGCTCGCGGAGGGCGCCGACCAGTCCGGCCGTGCCGCACTCCGTGAACTCGGCCGGATAGCTCGGCGCCACGATCGCCGCGACCGGCGCGTCGCCGGCGAGCAGGTCCTCGGTGGCCTCGATGCCGCTGAGCACCTGCTTGGCGTTCTGGCTGCAGACGGTGACGCAGTTGCCGCACCCGATGCAGCGCGTCTGGATGACGCTGGCCTGCCCATCGAGGATCTGGATGGCCTTGGCGGGGCATTCACGGACGCACGTGTAGCACCGCCGGCACTTCTCGCGGATCGTGGTGACGAGTTGCAGGTTCGGCACGCGGTCTTCGTTCATCGGGTCGCCGTCCGGGCGGCGGTCACGCGGCGCCGAGGAGCTCGGCGATCTTTGCCAGAAGCGTCTGCGCATCGATGGGCTTGTCGAAGTAGGCGTCCACGTTCATCTTGGCGAGGTCGTCGGCGGAGTCGGGCTGGAAGTTCAACCCGAGGGCGCTGCTCACCGACGTGCTGATGATGATCGGCACCTCGGCCGTGCGCGGGTCCTCCTTCAGCTGGGCGGAGAAGGCGAAGCCGGCGTCGATGCTCGTCATCATCAGGTCGGTGATGACCAGGTCCGGAGTCTCGGCGTCGATGCGCGCGAGCGCCTCGGTGGGGTTGGTGGCGGTGACCACGCGGTGGCCGGCCCCCTCGAGGATGATGCGGTTGATCTCGAGGAAGTCGAAGTCGTCGTCGACGATGAGTATCAGTGCCTGATCCGCGCTCATGATCCGCCTTCAGTATACCGGCCTGTTCGCCGGGCTTCCGCGACGGCCCCGGAGGCGGCCCCGGTCTCCCGGGGCCGCCTCGCGGGCGCGCCGCCCGCGCGCCCGGCCGTCGTCTTCCGTGCGCCGCGTCTCAGACGCGGTCGAGCTCGATGTAGTGGGTGTGCAGGAGGTGATGCGAGATCTCGCCGCACGGCGCCCCGAGGTACTCCTCGTACAGGGCGCAGACGGCCGGGTTCTCGTGCGACTTGCGCAGCTCGCGACCCTCGTCCTCGCGGTAGATCGCCGCGATGCGCTTCTTGCGCACCTCGTTGGTCGTGAAGCGCGGCTGCCCGCCGCCGCCGATGCAGCCGCCGGGGCAGGTCATGACCTCGACGAAGTGGTACTCGGCCTCGCCGCTCTTGACCTGGTCGATGACCTTCTGGGCGTTGCCGAGGCCGTGGGCCACGGCGACCTTGAGGTCGGCGCCCTCGAGGAAGGCCCAGTCGCCCTTCGCTCCCTCGACCTTGACGGACGCCACCTTCACGCCGTCGAGGCCCTCGATGGGCTCGACGTGCAGGTTGGGGAAGGGGAACGGCGTCTCGGTGACGATCTCCCAGGCCGTGCGCAGGGCCGCCTCCATGACGCCGCCGGTGTTGGCGAAGATGTCGGCGGCGCCGGTGCTGATGCCCAGCGGCGCGTCCATCTGCTCGTCGGGCAGGCTGCGAAAGTCGATGCCGGCCTGCTTGATGAGCGCGCCGAGCTCGCGCGTGGTGAGCACGATGTCGACGTCCTGCACGCCGCTGTCGTTCATCTCCGGGCGCGCGGCCTCGTACTTCTTGGCCGTGCAGGGCATGACCGAGACGACGACCATGTCCTCCGGCTTCACGCCGATCTTCTCGGCGTAGTACGTCTTGGCGATCGCCCCGAACATCTGCTGCGGGCTCTTGCAGGTGCTCAGGTTGTCGAGCATGTCGGGGTTGAAGTGCTCCATGTAGTTGATCCAGCCCGGGGAGCAGCTGGAGAACTGTGGCAGCGCGACCTGCTCGCCGTCCACGAGTGCCTTCTTGAGGCGCACGAGCAGCTCCGTGCCTTCCTCCATGATCGTGAGGTCGGCGGTGAAGTCGGTGTCGAAGACGGCGTCGAAGCCGAGGCGGCGGAGCGCGGCGACCATCTTGCCGGTCACCAGGGTGCCGGCCGGGTAGTCGAAGCACTCGCCGAGCGCGGCGCGGATCGCCGGCGCGGTCTGCACGATGACCGTCTTGGTGGGATCCTCGAGCGCCGCCCAGACCTCGTCGATCTGGTTGCGCTCGCTGATGGCGCCCACCGGGCACACGGCGGCGCACTGGCCGCACTGCACGCAGACGACGTCGCTCAGGTTCTGCGAGAAGGCGGGGCCGATGAGGGTGGCGAAGCCGCGGCCCTGGGCGAACAGGCCGCCGACCCCCTGGACCTCGTTGCACACGGTCACGCAGCGGCGGCAGGAGATGCACTTGCCGGTGTCACGGATGAGCGCCGGGGTGCTGTCGTCGAGCATCCTGACGGTCTTCTCGCCCTCGTAGCGCAGGTCGCCGATACCGAGCTCGTCGGCGAGGGTCCGGAGCTCGCAGTCCGCGGACCGGGCGCAGATCTTGCAGTCGCCGTCGTGCTCCGACAGGAGCAGCTCGACGACCATCTGGCGGCCGTCGCGGACCTTGCCGCTGTTGGTCTTGACGACCATGCCGTCGGTCGCCGGCTGGCTGCACGAGGCGACCAGCGTGCGTGCGCCCTCCACCTCGACGAGGCAGACGCGGCAGGCGCCGATGGACTGGACGTCGTCGAGGTGGCAGAGGGTGGGGATCTTCACGCCGGCCTGGCGGGCCGCCTGAAGCACCGTGGCGCCCTCCGGCACCTCGACGCTGATGTCGTCAATAGTCAGGGTTGGCATCCTCTTGCTCTCCTTGCTCACGAGCCGTACTTGCCGTAGTCGCAACGCAGGCAGCGCCTCGCCTCAGCGACGGCCACCTTTGCGGCCCAGCCCAGCTCGACCTCGTCGAAGTTGGTGACGCGGGCACCCACGGCCAGCTCCTCGACCTGGTGACGATCGACCAGTTCGGGGTCGGCGTCGGGGTCGAAGAACGTGGGCGGCTCGATGTCGCGGCGCCAGAACGCGTGATTGGCGCCGGTGAGGAGCTCGTCCATGCCGGCGGCTGCCTTCTCGCCGGCGCCGATGGCCTCGACCACCGACGACGGGCCGGTGGCGGCGTCGCCGCCGGTGAAGACCCAGTCGACCGAGGTCTGGCCGGTGTTCGGGTCGGCGGCGAGGTAGCCCCAGCGGTTGAGCTCGACGGGGGTGCCGTCCAGGACGGCCGGCGCGTCGAGCTTCTGCCCGATCGCGGCGATGACGGTGTCGGCCTCGACCACGAAGTCGGGGTTGTGGCCGGCGACCGGACGGCGACGGCCGCTGCGGTCGTAGTCGCCCAGCGCCATCTCCTTGCAGCGCACGCCGGTGACGTTGCCGCTCGCGTCGCGGAGGATCTCCTCCGGGGCGACGAGCGTCATGATGTCGATGCCCTCGAGGTCGGCGGCGTCGATCTCCTCGCCCCACGCCGGCATCTGCGCCCGGGTGCGACGGTAGAGGATCTTGACGCTCTCGGCGCCGAGGCGCAGGGCGGTGCGGGCGGCGTCGATGGCCGCGTTGCCGCCGCCGATCACGGCGACGTTCTTGCCGACTTCGCCGGTGCCGTGCACGTTGTACTGCTTGAGGAACGACAGGCCGTCGTACACGCCGGGGCCCTCCTCACCGGGGATGCCGATGCCCATGCCGGCGGGGGCGCCGACGCCGACGAACACGGCCTCGTATCCCTCGTCCTTGAGGCTCTTGAGGGTGAAGTCGCGGCCGAGCGCCTTGCCGTACTCGAAGCGGGCGCCCATGGCCTCGATCATCTCGATCTCGCGCTCGAGCTCGGGGCGCGGCAGGCGGTAGGCCGGGATGGCCTGGACGAGCATGCCGCCGGCCTTGGGTTCAGCCTCGAACACGACCGGCTTGTAGCCCAGCCGGGCGAGGAAGTAGGCGGCGGAGAGGCCGGCGGGACCGGAGCCGACGACGGCCACCTTGCGGGCCGCGTTCTCGGCGTTCTCCAGGATCTCCGGCAGCTGCGCGTCCTTCTCCTGCTCCACCATGAAGCGCTTGACGTGGCGGATCGCGAGCGACCCGTCCAGGCTCGAGCGCATGCACTTGCTCTCGCAGGGGTGGAAGCAGACGCGGGCGCAGATGCTGGCCAGCGGGTTGCGCTCGCGGTGCAGCTTGAGGGCGTCGTCGTAGCGCTCCTCGCCCACGAGGCTCACGAAGCCGGGGATGTTGACGCTGGCCGGGCACGCGTTGGAGCAGCGCGCCTTGAACATCGCCCCGCATACGCCAGCTTCGCAGTACTTGTCCTTGATGTGGGCCTCGTACTCGTGACGGAAGTGACGGATCGTCGAGAGCACGGGGTTGGCGGCCGTCTGGCCGAGGCCGCAGAGCGCGGTCTGGCTGATCGACTCGCCGAGGGCGACGAGGCGCTCGATGTCGCCCTCTTCGCCCTCACCGTTGCAGATGCGCTCGACGATCTCGAGCATCCGCTTGGTGCCGACGCGGCACGGCGGGCACTTGCCGCAGCTCTCTTCCTGGGTGAACTCGAGGAAGAAGCGTGCGATGTCGACCATGCACGTGTCCTCGTCCATGACGATGACGCCGCCGGAGCCCATGATCGCGCCGAGCTCCTGCAGGGTGTCGTAGTCGACGGGCACGTTGAGGTGCTCCTTGGGGATGCAGCCGCCGGACGGCCCGCCGAGCTGCGCGGCCTTGTAGGCCTTGTCGCCCGGGATGCCGCCGCCGACCTCGTAGATGAGCTCGCCGAGCTGCATGCCGATCGGGACCTCGACGAGGCCGGTGTGCTGCACGTTGCCGCCGAGCGCGAACACCTTGGTGCCCTTGCTGCTCTCGGTGCCGGTGCTGGCGTACCACTCCGCGCCCTTGAGGACGATCGGCGCGATGTTGGCGAAGGTCTCCACGTTGTTGAGCACGCTGGGCTTGCCCCAGAGGCCCGAGACCGCCGGGAACGGCGGGCGCGGACGCGGCTCGCCGCGGTGCCCCTCGATCGAGGTCATGAGCGCGGTCTCCTCGCCGCAGACGAAGGCGCCCGAGCCCATGCGGATCTCGAGGTCGAAGTCGAAGCCACTGCCCATGATGTCGTTGCCGAGCAGGCCGTACTCGCGCGCCTGCCCGAGAGCGTGCTCGAGGCGCTCGACGGCGAGCGGGTACTCGGCGCGCACGTAGACGTAGCCCGTGTGCGCGCCGATCGCGAAGGCGCCGATGACCATGCCCTCGATGAGCGAGTGCGGGTCGCCCTCGAGCACCGAGCGGTCCATGAACGCGCCGGGGTCGCCCTCGTCCGCGTTGCAGAGGATGTACTTGACGTCGTTGTCCTGCTGCTGGGCGAAGCGCCACTTCATGCCCGGTGGGGAAGCCGGCGCCGCCGCGGCCGCGCAGGCCGCTGGCCAGGACCTCTTCGACGACCTGCTCGGGGGTCATCTCGGTGAGCACCTTGGCGAGGGCCTGGTAGCCGTCGCGGGCGATGTACTCGTCGATGTTGAGCGGGTCGATGATGCCGGAGTTGCGCAGCACGATCTTGACCTGGCGGTTGAAGAACGGGATGTCGTTCATCTCTGCCTGGGACTTCTCGGTGCCGGGCGCGTGGCTCACGAGACGCTCGACCACACGGCCCTTGAGGAGGTGCTCCTCGACGATCTCGGGCACGTCGTCGACCTTGATGTTCTGGTAGAAGACGCCGTCGGGGTAGACGAGCGCCACGGGGCCCTGCACGCAGGGGCCGAGGCAGCCGGTCTCGACGACCTCGATCTCGCCGGCGAGCTCGCGCTCCTTGAGCTCGGCGCGCACGGCCTCGCTCACGTCGAGGGCGCCGGAGGCGATGCATCCACCGCCGGTGCAGATCAGGAAGTGACTTCTCACATCAGCCATAGTCGGATCACTCGCTCTCAGGTCTTGATGAGGTAGGCCTCGACGGGTGCGCCGCCCACGAGGTGATGGATGACGATCGTGTGGACCCTGGCCTTGTCGAGCAGGCCGTAGCGGTACAGCGTGCCGTCGGGCATCGTCAGGGTCGCCATCGGCTCCTCTTCGCACAGGCCGGCGCAACCGGACTGATGGAGGCTGGCGGAGGTCACGCCGTTGACGGACAGCTCGCTCATGAAGGCGGCGACGATATCGCGTGCGCCGGCGGCGATGCCGCAGGTGCCCATGTGCACGGTCACCTGCGTCTCCTTGCGGCCGTCGCGCAGGTCGATGTCGGCCTTCGCCATGGCGGCCAGATTCATGAGCTGGTCAGGACTGGTGATCCTGTCGGCCATGTCAGGCACTCCTTTCGCGGCCCGCGACCGGCTCCGCAAGCCGGTCCGCGGAACGCCGTTCACTACGACCGCTCGTTTCGGCCAGGACGGGCTCCTCCGCGTACTGGGCGAGGATCTCGCCGACACGCTTTGGGCTTGACGCGGTGGTGGACGTCGTCGTCGACCATGATCACAGGAGCCAGGCCGCAGGCGCCGAAGCAGCGGCCGATCTCGAGCGAGAACAGGCGGTCCTCGGTGGTGCCGCCCAGGTCGATCCCCAGCTCTTTCTTGAACGCGTCGAGCACTGCGACGCCGCCGCGGACGTAGCAGGCGGTGCCCAGACAGATGCGGACGAGGTGCTGGCCGCGCGGGACGGTCGTGAAGAAGGAATAGAAGCCGACCACACCGGCGACCTCGCTGTAGGGCTTGCGCAGCTCCCGCGCGATGTGCTTGAGGGCGACCTCCGGGAGGTAGCCGAAGATGCCCTGCGCGAGCTGAAGCACGGGAATCAGGGCGCCCGGCCTGCCCTTGTACTCGGCGATGACGACGTCGAGGCGCTCGAGGAGTTCCTCCTCGGTCGGTTCCTCGTCGCAGCACACGCACGCCTGTACGGTTTCACTCATTCCCCTCTCCTTCGCTCGAGTCCGCTGCGATCGCTCCGCAGATGATGTCCTTGGGTCATGGCGAGGTCCGCCTGGAACGCCATCAGGTCGGCCAGTCGCCGGGGCAGCTGCGGGCCGCAGAGCGAGACGCTCGTCCCGCCGGCTGTCATGTCGACCCGGAACTCGATCTCCGGGTTGGTCACCGCCATGGTGGCGACGGAGGCGGCGATGTCGCCCAACGGCGGGCGATCGACGTCGCCGAGGCGCATCCACGCGTGCACGGCGACGCCGCCGAGCTCCTCGGATCGGCCCACGCTGAGCCCACCGCCGGCGGCCTCGGCCGCCTGGCGGAAGAGGCTCAGGCCGAGGCCGGTCTTCTTGTTCGCCTTGGTCGTGAAGAACGGGTCGAGGGCCTGCTCCGGCTCCACCGGCAGCCCCGGCCCGTCGTCCTCGACCCGGATCGAGAGCTCGTCGCGCCGGCGGTCGGCGTCGATCGCCGTGGTGATCACCGTCGCCCCGGCGCGCACCGAGTTCTCGAGGATGTCGAGCAGGTAGAGCGAGAGGTCATGCATCGCCGATGCCCCTCCCGTCGAGGCCGTGCAGCGCGAGGAGCAGCTCACGGAAGTCCGGACGCGCGCAGCGGACGGCGGTACGTGCCGCGCCGACGTCCTCGCGGTAGTGGGCGTCCGACGAGCGCAGGATCGGGAGGCCGTACACGGCGAACTCGGCCTCCCGCTCGGACCCGGGCGGCACGTGTCGCGAAAGCTCGACGGCGTCGAATCCGGCCTCCTCCGGGAAGAAGCCGAGCTGGCCGATCACGCCGAAGCTCGAGCGGTCGATGTGCGCGGCCACGGCGATGCCGTTGTGGCGGTGGACGAGCTCGACGACGGCGTCGACGCCGAGCGGCGTCGCCGTCGCGAGCGCGAGCGTCTCGCGACCCGTCGTCGCGCCGCTCGGCGTCGCAGACGTGCTGCTCGCCGAAGAAGGCCTCGTAGTCGTCGTCGATCCGCGGCAGCGTCGCTCCGACCTCCGCGGCCGCCGCCTCGGCGACGGGCGCGGACGGGAAGAGGCCGACCACGTGACACTCCTCCGCAGTCGTGATCTCCATCCCGGCGATCACGGCGAGGCGCGCGCCGGCGGCCGCCTGGACGGCGGCGGCGTTGCGCGCGGTGTTGTGGTCGCAGACGGCGATCATCGCGAGGCCCTCAGCGAGCGCCGCGTCGACGATGGCCGGCGGCGTCATCTCGGCGTCCGCGCAGGGCGACAGCGCCGTGTGGACGTGCAGGTCTGCAAAGCAGACGTTCACGCACGGCTCCCTTTCACCCCGAGGGCGTACAGGCGGCCGACGATGTCGAAGGTGTCCGCCGGAGACGAGTAGAGCGAGAGCCCCTCGGCGGCGGCTTTCGCGAGCACGTCGTCCTCGGGCATGCGGTTCGCCGGCGAAGACCACGGCCGCGAGTTCCGCGTGGCTGGCGACGGCGATCACGTTGAGGTGCACCTGCAGGGTGACGAGCAGGCCGCCCTCGGGCGCGTGCGCGAGCACGTCGCTGAGCAGATCCGACGCGTAGCCGCGGTCGACCTCGGCGTCGCGGCTGCCGGACACGTCCGGCGTGAGCTCGGTGAATCCGAGCTTGCTGGCGATATCGTCGAGCTTCATGTCCGGCTCTCCTCCTCGGGGGTGACGTACGGGCAGAGCGCCCGCCCGGCACGCTCCATCACGATGTCCTCGGCAAGCGCCGCGCAGGTCGGTGCGCCGCACACGCCACAGTCCTTGCCGGGCAGGGCCCGGGTCTCGGTGTCGAGTCGCGCGAGCTTGCGGATCGCCACCGCCATGTCCGCGTCGAGGCGGATCCCGGGACGCGCGCGGAAGGGTCGAGTGCGCTCGAGACTGCCGCCGCCCGCGGGGGCATCGCCGCCGGCGGCGGCCCAGCGCCAGGAGGTGACGCTGGCATCCTCTTCGAGCAGCGGCGAGCCGAAGCAGCCGCCGTCACAGATGAAGGGCTCGATGGCTGCGACGCCCGGCAGGCGGTCGTCCTCGACCGCCTCGAGCACCGCGAGGACGTGGGAGACACCGGTCACGACGAGCAGGTCGTCCGCGCCGCCGGCTTGCGGCGACGTCGTCGGCGTGCCGGGCACGTGGGGCGCGCGCGCCGCGAGACGCGGCAGGATGGCGTCGCGCACCGCCGCGGCCGTCACGGCGTCGCGCTGCGCGATCGGCTGCTGCGCCAGCAGTGCGCTCCGCTGGCTCGGGCACGAGACGGCGAAGGTCACGTCGCGGCCGGCGAGATCGCGCTGTGCGGCCTCCCAGGGCGAGGCGAGGGGCGCGAGATGGTCGAGCAGCGACGGGAACTTGACCTCGAGGAGGTTCACGACGGCGGGGCAGACCGGTGAGATGAGCGGCGCCGGCGCGTCGCTCGTGGCGGCCAGCTCGATGACGGCGCGGCGCAGATCGTCCTCGTGGCCGTGCACGGAGACGACCTCGTCGTAGCCCAGCCCGCGGAGCTCCTCGACGACCGCGCTGACCGGGTGCTCGCCGAAGCCGGCGAGAAGGCCCGGCGGGACGACGAGCACGTCGCCGCCGCCGAGCGCGCCCGCGGCGTCGATCATGGTGAGCGCGCCGGGGCCGCAGGCGCCGATGCAGGCGGTGCAGTCGATGCACAGGTGGTCGAGCACGTCTGGATGGGCGTCACGCACGCGGATCGCGGCCGTCGGGCAGGCGACCAGGCAGTGGCGGCAGTCTTTGCAGAGCTCGGCGACGACGCCGAGCGAGGAGGGTCGCGCCCCCTGGTCGGTCGCCTCAGGCCTGAGTGCGACCGAGAAGCTCACGCGCGTGCCTTCGCCGGCGGTGGACGTGACGCTGAGCCGATCGCTGTTGCGCAGGATGTTCGGGAGCCCCATGCCGGCGCCGAAGCCCAGGGCGCGGGCTTCCGCCGAAGCCGTCGACCAGCCCTCTCTCATGGCGGTGGCGACGTCCGGGATGCCCGGGCCGCGGTCGATGACGTCGACGTCGAGTTGGCCGTCACTGACGGCGGCCTCCAGGCGACCGCCGTCCTCGGCGTGGATCACGACGTTCATCTCGGCCTCGTAGGCGGCGATCATGGCCCGGCGCACCGCGTCGCTCTCGGCGCCGATCCGCTTGAGGTGCTGCTTGAGGTCACGTGACGCGGCGCCTGCGCTCGAGAAGTCCCTGCAGCGGATGTCATAGGCCAGGTGCTCCATGGGTCAGGCGCGCCGCCCGCCCAGCGCCTGGAAGATGAGGCCGCAGGTCTCGAAGACGCCCTGCGGCGAGACCATGAGCAGGGTCTGGTTGGCTTGCGCGAGCTGGATCATCTCGGCGTCGGGCTCGATGCCGTTGACGAAGCAGACGCCGGGCACGTCCATGAGCTCGGCGACGCGCAGCATCTGCACGCTGGCCAGATTGCTGACCAGCAGGGTCTTGTCGGAGGCCTCGTTGAGCAGGTCGCTGACGCGGTCGCCGGCATAGATCTTGGCGACCGTGGTGCCGCCCGGCTTGCCGGGCGTCACGACGCGGGCGCCGATGTTGGTGGCCAGATCCTCGAGCTTCATGTGCGACCTCGCGAGCAGGGATTCCAGTTGCTTGACGATCGGTGCGACGTCGCCGTCGCTCTGCGCCGGTGGCTCCTCGCGGCCGCTGCGGCGGGCGAAGTAGGCGGCGGACTCGAGCGCCGCCGTGATGTCCATGTACTCGACGAAGATCTCACCAGGCAGGCGCAGGGGAGTGGGGGCGAAGCTGATGATGCTCTTGACGCCCGCGCGCACGAGCGCGTCAGCCGTCGACTGCGCGGCCTCGCCCGGCACCGTGAGCACGGCGATCTGGATCCCGAGGTCCTGGATGAGCGTCTCCATGAGCGAGACGTCGAGGCAGCGCACGTGGTGGATCAGCGTGTCGGCGAGCGCGGGATCGACGTCGAACGCGACGACGATCGCGACGGCCGGGCTCTTGTCGGCGAAGTGGGAGAGCACCGCATGCCCGAGGTTGCCGGCTCCGACCAGGGCCACTTCCTGTCTGGTCCCGCCGTCGAGGTAGCTCGAGATGCTGTCGATGCAGGCGGCGACGTCGTAGCCCTTGTTGGGGCTGCCGGAGTAGCCGATCACCATGAGGTCGCGGCGCACCTGGGCGGCGCTGACCACGGCATGCCGTGCGAGCTGGTGGGAGTAGATGCTCTCGACCCCGTCGTCACGGAGCGACTGCAGGAGCCGGCGGTAGCGGCTCATGCGCGACACGGTCTTCCTCGATACCACTGTTCGCTCCCGGGCGGTGGGTTGCGGTCTCGGTCGCCGAGTTCGTTACAGAACGAACGCTGTGAATCCTGTCACAATTCTGCCGTCAACGAAGGCTCTCTGTCAACAGTGTCGCCCAGAACAGAACACACTCGCGCATTGTCCAAGTTGGCCAACTGAACCCGGATCATCGTGTCGCGCGTACGTTGACATGGAGCGTGCCGGACGTTTTGGCTCTGGTAGGGTGACGGCAGCGAGCCATGGGATGTCCAGGATCCGCCTGTGGCGGTGACTGTTCCCATCGCAGGGGCCGGCGCGCGTCGGCGGGCCGGCCACATCAATCAGGATCATGCTCGGATCTGGAGGTCACTACATGTCGGACAAGCCCACGTACATGAAGCACATGCCCCACTTCCTCGGTCCGGTGGCGCCGATCACCATCGACCACGCCGAGGGCAGCTGGGTCTACGACACCGACGGCGGCAAGTGGCTCGACTTCGTGGTCGGCATCGCCGTGGTCAACACCGGCCACTGCCACCCCAAGGTCGTCAAGGCCGTGCAGGAGCAGGCCGCCAAGGTCGCCGCACGCGCAGATGAACATCTACCGTCACGGCCCGATGCTCGAGCTGGCCGAGAAGCTCACCGGCATCATGCCGGACGGTCTCGATGAGGTCATGTTCGCCAACTCCGGCGCCGAGGCCGTCGAGAACGCGGTCAAGCTCGCCAAGCAGGCCACCCGCCGCCCGGGCATCATCGCCTTCCACGGCGCCTTCCACGGCCGCACACACCTCACGATGGCCCTCACCGACTCGGCCGTGCACTACCGCGGCCACCACGAGCCGCTCGTGGGGAGCATCTACCACGCGCGGTACTGCTACCCGTTCCGCACACCGGCAAGTGAGGATCCGACCGCGTACGCCATCGAGGACGTCCGCCGCGTGCTGCGCGCCGAGATCTACGGCGACGACGTGGCCGCCATCATCGTCGAGCCCATCCAGGGCGAGGGCGGCTTCATCGTCCCCACCGCGGAGTTCATGCAGGAGTTGCGTGTCATCGCCGACGAGATCGGCGCGTGCCTGATCATCGACGAGATCCAGGCCGGCTTCGGCCGCACCGGCAAGTGGCTCTGCCAGGAGCACTACGGCGTGGAGGCGGACATCGTCACGGTCGCCAAGGGCATCGCCTCCGGCTACCCGCTCGGCGCCATCGTCGCCGGCCACGAGCTCTGGGACAAGTGCCTGCCCGGCTCCATGGGCGGCACGTACGGCGGCAACGCTGTGGCCTGCGCCGCCGGCGTCGCCACCATGGACGCCATGGTGGAAGACGGCATGCTCGCCAACGCCACCAAGCAGGGCGAGAAGCTGCTCGCGTTCTGGAAGGGCCAGCAGGCGCTGTACCCGGCCATCGGCGAGGCGCGCGGCAAGGGCCTCATGCTCGCCATCGAGTGCGTGCAGCCGGGCACCAAGGAGCCGAACGCGGCCGTGGCCAAGGCGTTCATCGCCGAGTGCCAGAAGCACAAGGTGATCCTCATGGGCGCGTGCTCGCAGGGCAACGGCGTCCGCTTCCTGCCGCCGCTCAACATCAGCGACGCGGACATGGACTACGCCATCGGCGTCTTCGAAGAGGCCGCCAAGGTCGTCTTCGCCTGATCGGCGCAGCATCTC
This sequence comes from uncultured Thermoleophilia bacterium, assembly GCA_963695395.1. GTDB lineage: Bacteria > Actinomycetota > Thermoleophilia > UBA2241 > UBA2241 > CAIXSE01. The sequence goes on from CAVOGK010000012.1 coordinate 248,158, forward strand.
CGGTCGTCCGCGAGGGCGGGGCGCTCCGGCGCCCCGCCCTCGTCGCGTACGGGCACGTCCCGGCGCCGCTCCCGCGCCCCGGGGCGTGCCGGCTCCGGCGCCGTGCTAGACTCGCCACCGTGAGCACGCCGCCGTCGTCACAGTCCCGTTTCGAGACCCGCGTGCGTGTGCGCTACGCCGAGACCGACGCCGCCGGCGTCGTGTACTACGCCAACTACCTCGTGTACTTCGAGGTCGCGCGCGTCGAGTTGCTGCGCTCCCTCGGGTACCCCATCTCGGCGGTGGAGGCACGGGGCGTCATCCTCCCGGTGGTCGAGGCGCGCCTCAAGTACCTCCGTCCCGCGCGCCTCGACGACCTGCTCATCGTCGCCATCGTCGCCGACTCGATCGGCCCGGCGTCGTTCTCCTTCGACTACGAGATCACGCGCGAGGATGGGCTCCTGCTCGTCACCGGCTCGACGCGCCTCGCCGTGTGCGACCGTGAGATGGGCAGCTCCATCGCGATGCCAGACTGGTTGCGCGACCTGTTCGGCCGCGCTCCGGATTCGGAACAGGACAGAGCATGAGCAACGTGTATCGCTTCCCCGGCGGCGACCTGCCGCCGGACTTCGAGACGCAGATGCCGGACGACCTCGAGGTCAAACACTGCTACCGGCACCACGACCGTGAGACCGGCGTCTCCTGCTCCAACTGCGGGCGTCCGATCTGCCACGAGTGCATGATCCCGGCCCCGGTGGGCTTCCGCTGTCCCGAGTGCGTCAAGGAGCAGAGCGCCGGCGGGTCGCGGGCCAAGGTCATCACGCGCGGGGAGGTGCGTTCGCGATGGAGCGGGGGCACGATCGGCGCGCCCGCGGGCTGGTCTGCGACCAAGGTGCTCATGGTGCTCAACGTGATCATGTTCGTGATCGAGTTGGCCACGGGCTATTCGGGCCTGATGGGCGGGGGTCGCGGCACGGTCGACCTGGGTGGGCTCGCGCCGATCCAGGTGTTCGTCGGACACGACTACTGGCGCATGTTCTCGACCATGTTCCTGCACGCCGGCATCATCCACCTGGCTTTCAACATGTGGGCATTGTGGGCGATCGGCGGGTTCATCGAGGCGGCAGTCGGCCGGCTCAAGTTCCTCATCATCTACTTCGTCTCGGGGTTTGCCGGCTCGGTGCTCGTCCTGCTGGCGGCGCCCGTCAACGTCACCGTGGTGGGCGCCTCCGGGGCGATCTTCGGCCTGTTCGGCGCGCTCGCGGTGCACGCCTTCCTCAACCGGGGCCGCGACTTCCAGTCACGGGCGCTGCTGGGCAACGTCCTGTTCCTGCTGGTGATCAACCTCGTCTTCTCGTTCAGGGGCGGCATCTCGTGGCAGGCGCACATCGGCGGGCTGCTCGCGGGGACGGCGGTGATGCTGGCGCTCATGCTCGGCGGGCGCAAGGACCCGCGCCGGCCGTTCGAGTTGGCCGACGGCCTCGCCGTGCTCGGTATCGTCTTCGTCCTCGTCGTCCTCACCTGGTGGAGCGTGGTGAGCTTTGCGTTCTGAGGGACTGAGGTGACGACTCTTCAGGAAGGGCGGCTGGTCCAGCCGGGTGCGGCGCTCGCGCCGGCGGCGGAGCTGGCGGGCCGGATCGCCGGCCTGCAGACCGGCCTCGCCGCCCGCGGTCTCGACGCCGCCCTCCTCCAGCAGAACGCCGACCTCTTCTACTTCGCCGGGACGGTCCAGCAGTCGTACCTGTACGTCCCGGCCGAGGGCGAACCGACGCTCTTCGTGAGAAAGGTCGCCGAGCGCGCCCGCCTCGAGTCGGCGCTCGGCGCGATCGTGGATCTGCCCTCGTCAGAGGAGCTGCCGCGGCTCATCGCCGAGCGCTACGGCGCCCTGCCGCTGCGGCTCGGCCTCGAACTCGACGTGCTGCCCGTCGCTCACTTCCGCCGTTTGGAGAAGCTCCTGCCCGGCGCCGCCTTCGAGGACGTCGGCCGCGACGTCGTGCGCCAGCGGGCGGTGAAGTCGCCGTGGGAGGTCGAGCGCATCCGCGCCGCGGCAGGCGTGGCCGACGAGGTCAGTCGCCTCATTCCCGGGATCCTCGAGGAGGGGCTCACGGAGGTCGAGTTCGCCGGCAAGGTGGAGGCCGAGGCGCGGCGGCTCGGGCACGAGGGCTACATCCGCATGCGCGGCTTCAATCAGGAGATGTTCTACGGGCAGTTGCTCATCGGCATCAGCGGCTGCGTGCCGAGCTACCTCGACACGCCGCTGTCCGGCACGGGGCTCAGCCCGTCCGTAGCACAGGGCGCGAGCTTCCGGCGCATCGGCCGCGGCGAGCCCGTCGTCTTCGACTTCGTGCCCGTGCGCGACGGCTACATGGCCGACTTCACGCGTATGTTCTCGCTGGGGCCGCTGAGCGCCGAGCTCCTGCACGCCTACGATGCCGCGTTGCGCGTGCAGGAGGCGGCCACGGCTGCGGCCCGGCCCGGCGCGGCGTGCCGCGCCGTGTGGGAGGCCGCACGAGCGGCCGCCGCGGACGCCGGTCTGGCGGCGAGCTTCATGGGACACGGCGTGGGCCAGGTGCCCTACGTGGGCCACGGCGTCGGCATCGAGCTCGACGAGCTGCCGGTACTCACCGGCAGCGGCCTCGAGCTCGAGCCGGGCATGGTCTTCGCGCTGGAGCCCAAGTTCGTCCTGCCCGGCGTGGGCGCCATCGGCATCGAGAACACGTGGGTGGTCACGAGGGACGGGATCGAGCGACTCACGCTGGCCCCCGAGACGATCGGTATCGTCGCCTGACCCGTGAAAGGTGGGGAAGAGTGAGCGTGCGAGGCCTGGAGTCCGCGAAGGAGGAGACACCATGAAGCAGCTGGCGCCGAACGTGTGGACGCACCACGTCGATGCCGGGGGCTTCCCGACGCTGTCGGCGGTGATCATGACGCCCCACCGGGCCATCGTCGTCGACACGCTGACGGGCCCGCGGGACATGGGACCGGTGACCGACTTGCTCGCGGCCGAGGCCGGCGACCGCCGCCTGCTCGTGGTCAACACGCACCACCACTGGGACCACGTCTTCGGCAACGCCGCCTTCGCCGGCCAGGACATCGTCGCGCAGCGCGCCTGCCCGCGCCTCATCCAGGCCGAGCTGCAGGGCGGAGACGAGTCGCTTCGCCTGCCGCCCTCCGAGGGCGTGCCCCTGCCGTCGGTGACCTTCGGTGACCGGCTCACGTACTCGGACGAGGATGAGTCGGTCCACCTCATCCACACGCCGGGCCACAGCGAGGACTCGCTCGTGGTCTTCCTCGTGAAGGCCCGCATGCTGTTTGCCGGCGACACCGTCGAATGGCCGCTGCCCAACTTCTGCCAGCGCGACGGCGCCGAGGAGTGGATCCGCACGCTCCGGCACCTCAAGCAGCTGCCGGCCGACGTGATCGTGCCGAGCCACGGCCCGGCCATGGACAAGCAGATCATCGACGCCAACGAGCGCTACGTCGCCGGCGTGTTCACGGCGGTCTCCGCCGCCAAGGCGGCCGGCGTGGGCCGCGGCGAGCTCGACCTGCCGGCCGCCGGCTTTCTGGCGGACGGCGTCGCAGTGGACGACGTCTACGCCGCCTCCCACCGTGAGAACCTGCTCTGGGCCTGGGACGAGGTCTAGCGGGCCGGAACGTCAAAGTGGATATTTTCTTCCGATTAGGGTAGAAAGAGTCCATGAAGCTCTCCACCCAAGCCGACTACGCTGTGCGCGCCGTGTACGAACTGGCGCTTCACGAGCCCGGGACCGTCCTCCACACCGGCGACATCGCCGGCGCCCAGCGCATCCCGGTGCCGCGGCTCGCCAAGGTGATCCACGACCTGGCCCGCGCCGGTCTGGTGCGCACGCAGCGCGGGCAGCAGGGCGGCGTCATGCTGGCGCGGCCCCCGGCCCAGATCAGCGTCCGCGACGCGTACGAAGCAGTGGAGGGACCTATCATGCTATGCCGGTGTCGTCAGCGGGTAGAACCCTGCGGCGACGACGTGTGCGACACCCACGAGTTCTGGCACGGTGTCGAGACGCTCCTCACGGGGGAGCTCGAGACGGTGACGTTTGCGGCCCTGGCCGATCCACGGAGACGTGCATCCGCTTCAGGCGTCCGCTCGCAGACAACGGGGAGGTGACAATTCATATGGCAGAGATCAAAGAGCAGGTCGAGAAGGCCTTGGGCGACATCCGCCCGGCTCTGCAGGCCGACGGTGGCGACATCGAGCTGGTCGACGTGCTGGACGACGGTGTCGTCCAGGTGCGCCTCCAGGGCGCCTGCGCGGGGTGCCCGATGTCCCAGCTGACGCTGACCAACGGCGTGGAGCGCCACCTCAAGAACGTGGTGCCCGGCGTCGAGCGCATCGAGAACGTGGCCTAGCGGCTTGAGCGACGAACGCTGACGGCGGCCGGTGGCGTCACCATGTGGTGGCGCCGCCGGCCGCCGTCGTCGTGCTCCGGGGTCGCCCGCCGGCTTCAAGCTCGAAGTCAGGGCATATACTGTCACTCCGGACGAGACGAGCCGGGGCGTGGTGCACCGCACGCCCGGAGTTGAGGAGGTACACCGTGAGGGGGCCACAGGACCGGACCCGGGCCGACGAGTATCACGGCCGGGAGGCCGTCAAGCAGACCACCAAGGCTTCCCAGGAGGAGTTCGCCCCGGACGCGGCGCCGACGGCCGAGCCGGTCGATGTCGACCTGCGCGACCCGGCGTTCTACATCAACCGCGAGCTCAGCATGCTCGACTTCTTCGAGCGCGTCCTGGACGAGGCACGAGATCCGCACAACCCCCTCCTCGAGCGCGTCAAGTTCGTCGGCATCGTCGGCTCGATCCTGGGTGAGTTCTTCATGGTCCGCGTCGCCGGCCTGCGCCAGCAGGTCGAGGCCGGCGTCAGCGAAGCCGCGGCCGACGGCTACACGCCGCAGAAGTTGCTGCCGCTCGCGCAGGAGCGCGCCCTGGGCATCATGAGAGCGGCGCGCCAGTGCTTCTCCGAGCTCAGGCCGGAGCTCGACGAGGCGGGCATCCACATCGTCGACTACGGCGATCTCGCCGCCGACCAGCGCGCCGCCCTCGATCAGTACTACGAGGAGAAGGTGTTCCCGGTCCTTACACCGCTGGCCTTCGATCCGGGTCGCCCCTTCCCGCACATCTCCAACATGAGCCACAACCTCGGTGTGCTCGTGCGCGACGGGAGTGGCGACGAGCACTTCGCGCGCGTCAAGGTGCCGGACACGCTGTCGCGGCTCGTGCCGGTGCCGGCGGCTGCAGGCAGCTCGGCCGGCGACGACGGACACGACGAGCAGTGCTTCACGTGGCTGGAGCAACTCATTGCGGCGAACCTCTCGACGCTCTTCGTGAACCGTGAGGTCGTCGAGTCGCACGCCTTCCGCGTCACGCGCGACGCCGAGCTGGCCATCCAGGAGCTCGAGGCCGACGACCTCCTGGAGACGATCGAGCAGTTCGTCCGCCGCCGCCGCTTCGGCTCCGTCATCCGCGTCACGATCGACGAGAGCATGCCGGAGCGCGTGCGCGGCATCCTCACCCAGAACCTCGAGCTCGGCGACACGGACATCTACTCGGTCAAGTCGCCGCTCGGCCTCAGCAGCCTCTGGGGCGCGGGGTCCATCGACCGCCCCGACCTCAAGTACGCGCCGCTCGTCCAGTCGGTGCCGCCGGCGCTCCAGGGGCTCGAAGGCAGCGAGATCTTCGCCGCCATCCGGCACCGCGACGTGCTGCTTCATCACCCCTACGATTCCTTCGACCCCGTGGTCGAGTTCCTCCGCGCTGCCGCCAGCGACCCGGACGTTCTGGCGATCAAGCAGACGCTCTACCGCTGTGGCCGCAACGCGCCGGCCGTCGAGCAGCTCATGGAGGCTGCGGCCAACGGCAAGGACGTCGCGGTACTCGTCGAGCTCAAGGCGCGGTTCGACGAGGAGAGCAACATCGGCTGGGCCAAGGCGCTGGAGCGCGAGGGCGCCCACGTGGTCTACGGCCTCATCGGGCTCAAGACGCACTGCAAGGCGCTGATGGTCGTCCGTCGGGAGGGAGATCGCGTCCGCCGGTACACCCATCTCGGGACCGGCAACTACAACAGCGTCACCACGAAGCAGTACACCGATCTCGGGTACCTCACCGCCGACGACGACATCGGCGCCGACGCCAACCTGGTGTTCAACCACCTGACCGGGGGTGGCCAGGCGACCGAATACCGCAAGCTGCTCGTCGCGCCGGTCAACGTGCGCCAGGGCATGGCCGCGCGGATCGACCGCGAGATCGAGCACGCCGAGGCAGGGCGCGAGGCTCATCTGATCTTCAAGATGAACTCGTTGGTCGACAAACCGATGATCCGCAAGCTCTACCGGGCGTCGCAGGCCGGAGTCAAGGTCGAGCTGAACGTGCGTGGCATGTGCTGCCTGCGGCCCGGCATCCCCGGCGTGAGCGAGAACATCACGGAGCAGAGCGTGGTCGGCCGCTTCCTCGAGCACAGCCGCGTGTACTGGTTCCGCAACGGCGGCCACGACGAGGTCATCCTCGGCAGCGCGGACCTCATGCCGCGTAATCTGAACCGGCGCGTCGAGGTCCTGTTCCCGGTGCAGGACGCCGGGATCCGGAGCCGCATCCGTGACGAGATCCTGCCCATGTACCTCGCCGACAACATGAAGACGAGGGTGCTGGCGGCCGACGGCACGTGGACGCACATCTGGCCCGAGGATGGGGCAGAGGAGCTGAACGCCCAGGAGCGGTTCGTCGCTCAGGCGCGCGAGATGGCGATCGACGAGAGCGAGCGCGTGTGATGCGCATCTACTTCCTGCGACACGGCAAAGCGGAGAATCGGGATGAGTGGCGCGGCGACGACGCCTCGCGGCCGCTGACGGCCGAGGGCGAGGCGGCGATGCGGCGCGAGGCGGAGGCGGTCCGCGCCATGGACCTCGCGCTCGACGTCATCGTCACCAGTCCGCTCGTGCGCGCCCGCCAGACTGCCGAGCTCGTCGCCGAGGAGCTCGGCCTCAGCGGGCGCCTCGTCGTCGACGACCGCCTCGCCGGCGGATTCGACGTGCGCCGCCTCGAGCAGGTGGCCGCGGCGCATCCCGAGGCCGAGACGATCATGGTCGTCGGGCACGAACCCGACTTCAGTGCGACCGTCGCCGAGCTCATCGGCGGCGGCGACATCGTGTTCAAGAAGGGCGGGCTCGCGAGAGTCGACGTGACCGCGCCCGTGGCCGGCGGCGGTCGGCTGGTGTGGCTGTTGACGCCGCCTCTTCTGGGGAGCAGATGACGATGGAGGTCGAAGCCAAGTTCCTGGTGCCGGACGAGGAGACGCTCGCGCGCCTCATCGAGGTCGCTTCACTGGCCGGCTGTGCCGTCGAGCCGGGTGAGGCACGGCGCGACGTCGACACCTATCTCGACACGGCCGACCGGCGCCTGCTCGCGGCCGGCTTCTACTTCCGCCGGCGGGAGACGAGCGACGGCGTGCGCCTCACCCTCAAGAAGCTCGTGGCGCCCTCTGAAGGCGTGCTCCGGCGGGAGGAGATCGAGGCGCTCGTGGCCGCGGACGTCCCGGTCGCCGAGTGGCCTGCGGGGCCGCTGCGGGAGCGGGTGGAGCAGCTGACCGCCGGGGAGCCCCTCGAGCCGCTGCTCACGCTCGCGCAGACGCGGGTCGCCCGGGTCGTCCGGCGCGGCCGCCGCGAGGTCGCGGAGCTGAGCCTGGATCGCGTGACCGCGAGCGCGCCCGACGGCGACCGCGGCTGGCTCGAGGCCGAGGTCGAGGCGCGAGGCAAGGGCGGCGACGACGACGTCCTCGCGCTCGCCGCCGTGCTCCGCGACGAGTGGGGCCTCGTGCCAGAAGGGCGCGCCAAGTTCACGCGCGCTCTCGAGCTCGCCGGCGACGGCGACGATGGCGATGGCCTGCTCATGCCCGCAGCCGAGCGCGCCGCGCATGAGGCGCACGCATCGGGTGAGGGCGCCCTCGCACGGCGTGCCCAGGCGCTCCTGGCGCTCGACCGCGGCCTCTCCCAGGTCGAGGCCGGCCGCGTCGCCGGCCTCTCGGACCGGCGTGTGCGCTACTGGCTGGCGCGCTACCGCGTCGAGGGCGCGGGCATCTACGACCAGGAGGCGGTCGACCCGGTGGCCACAGAGCCGGCCGCCGGGCCAGAGCGCAAGAAGCGGCCGGAGATCGCGGGCGCCGACACGATGACCGAGGCGGCGGCCGCGACCCTTCGCTTCCACCTCGCCAAGATGCTCGAGCACGAGGAGGGTACGCGGCTGGGCGAGGACCCTGAGGAACTGCACGACATGCGAGTGTCCACGCGACGCATGCGCATGGCTCTCCGGGTGTTCGCCGACTACCTCGACCCGGACGTGATGCGGCCCGTGCTCAAGGGGCTGCGCCGCACCGGCCGCACGCTCGGCGCCGTGCGCGACCTCGACGTGTTCAACGAGAAGACGCAGGTCTACCTCGACGGGCTGCCCGACGAGCGCGCCGGGGACCTCGACGGCCTGCTGGACGCGTGGAAGGCGGAGCGCGACAAGCAGCGCGAGCATCTCGTCGCCTATCTGGACGGCAAGCGCTATCGCCGCTTCGTCGAGACGACGACGGAGTTGCTGGAGGGGCCGGTCGAGGCGCTCGCGCCGCAGACCGTCATCGCGCCGCGCCCGCAGCGGGTGGCCCAGGTGCTGCCCGGCGTCCTCTACAAGGACATGGCCGTGGTCTGGGCCTTCGAGGGCCAGATCGGCGGACTGGAGACACCCCTGCTGCGCTTCCACGCGCTGCGCAAGGCGTGCAAGGGACTGCGCTACACGCTGGAGTTCTTCGAGGGCGTCCTCGGCCCCGGGGCCCGGCCGCTGATCAAGCGGGTCAAGGGGCTCCAGGACCACCTCGGCGACCTGCAGGATGCGGTCGTGACCAGCGGCATCCTGCGCGACTACATCACCTGGGGCACGTGGCGCCACGAGGGTCACGACCTTCCCGGACCCATCGAGATCATCGTGGCGCCGGGCGCGGCCCGCTACCTCGCCGCGCGGCAGGAAGAGATGGAGCATCTTGTGCTCACCTTCCCCCAGGCTTGGCCGAAGGTGGCCGGCACCGACTTCAGCCGCGACCTCGCGTCGGTGATCGCGGAGATCTGAGCGTCAGCCGGGGGCGCCCCCGGGGCGTCGACCTGTACCGGCCGCCGACCCGCGTCCGCGCGTGCGCAGCGCGCGGTTGCGGGATGCGCCATCGTTCGAGACCCCCGGAAGCGGGGACCACTTGCCGTGCGACCCGGCCTGCGGCTAGCGCGGGACCGCGAGGGCGATCACGCCGAGCGGGTAGCCGAACGCCTTCTCGAGGCTGTCGCGGCGGCGCTCGACCGCCCACTCCTCGAGACTCCAGTCGCCCACGGGCTCGATCTCGAGCAGGAGGCTGCTCGCCTCGCGGCGCAGGCGTGCGTGTGCGATCGCCCCGGTGTGGCCGCGGTCGAGGTACTCGGCGAGGCGCAGGAACGCCCCGAGCCGCCGGACGACCTTGCGGGAGCGGCGGTCCAGCCCCGAGAAGGCCTCGAACCGGGGCGCGGGGAGGGCCTTGCGGTGGAAGTAGGCCGTCGCCGCGATGACCGCCACCTCGTCCTGGTCGAAGCCGATGAGGTCGGCGTGGCGGATGAGGTAGTACGTGTGCTGGTGGTGGCGCGTGTAGCTGAGGAACGTGCCGATGTCGTGGAGGAGGGCCGCGTACTCGAGCAGTTCCCGCTCTTCGGGGCCGAGGCGGTGCAGCCCGGACGCGCGGGCTGAGTCGAACAGCTCGAGTGCGAGCCGGGCGACCTGACGGGCGTGCGCCTCGTCGAACGAGGTGGAGCGGGCGAGCTGCAGCACGCTCCGCTCGCGCACACCCGCGCCGTGTCTGAGCTCGTGCTGGCCGGCGCGGGCGAGGTCGTTGAGCAGCAGGCCCTCGCGCAGGCCGCACTCGTCCAGCGCGACGATCACGTCGATGCCGAGGTCCTCCATGAGCGCTTCCAGGATCGCGGCGCCGGCGACGATGATGTCGACCCTCGCCGGCGAGAGGCCGGGGGCGGAACGCCGTTCGTCGGCCGTCATCACGCGGAGGCGCTTCGCCACCGCGCGCAGGTCCTTGCGCGTGAGCGGCTCGTCGCGCCCGGGCACGCGTTTGTGCAGCATCCGCGCAGCCACCGACGCAAGGTTGACGATGGTCCCGGAGGTGCCGTAGGCGACCGCCTCCGGGCGGCCCACGTCGCGCAGCGTGTGCTGCGAGGTGAGGCGGACGTGGTGCTTGAGGTCCTCGTAGTCCGCGGCCGTGTAGCGGCCCTGGTCGTCCGGCGCGGGCCCTTCGGTGGCCAGCCGGATGGCGCCCAGCGAGATGGACTCGACGAGGTCGGCGCCGGCGCCGTCTCCGACCGCGACCTCGGTGCTCCCGCCGCCGATGTCGATGACGAGCGCGCGGTCGTCGACGTGCACCCGGCTGAGGAGGCCGAGATAGATGAGCCGCGCCTCCTCGCGGCCGGACACCACGTGCACCTCGAGCCCCGCCGTCTCGCGCATGAGGCGGACGAACTCCCCGGCGTTTCGCGCTTCGCGCGTCGCCGCTGTGGCGACCGCCACGAAGCGCGTCGTACCGTGCGTGCGCGCCAGGTCCGCGAACCGCGCGCACACCTCGGCGGCGCGCTTCATCGCCTCCGGCTGGAGGAGGCGCACCTCGCCGAACTCGCCCTCGCCCAGCCGGACGGTCTCCTTCTGCATGCTGAGCACCGTCCAGGAGTGGTCGGGCGCGAAGCGCACGACCATGAGGCGCGCCGAGTTGGTGCCGATGTCGATGTAGGCCACCGTCTCGGCGGCGATCGCCGTACCGGTGGCGGGCAGGCTGTCCATGGATGTCGCCGGCAGCCGGCGGCTCAGGCCTTGACCTTCTGCCTCTTCTTCGCCTTGCTGCCCTTGGTCTTGCCGCCCTTCTTCACGGCCTTGCGGTCCGCGTTCAGCTTCTCCAGACCTTTCTTGCGCCCGTATTCGTCGATGTACGTCTGGGCGATCTCGCACTTCTTGCAGCCCTTGCCGCAGCAGTCCTTCCACTGCTTGCGGTCGAACTCGTTCTTCAGCTTGGTCACGGGGGGCTCCCTTCGCAGTCAGTGCTGCACACATACCGCGGGAGGGGAGCGAGAAAACGCGGACGGCCGGCGTAACCTTGCGGAGGGCGGCGATTTGGTGTAGTCAGCGTACGGTCGGCAAGCGGCCGCGGCGGGCGGTCGTCCGCTGGAGCGAGGAGGAGAGTGCTGTGGCTACACTCTTGTGGGAGCCGTCGGCGCAGCGCGTCGCGGACGCCAACATGACGCGTTTCGCCGCCTTCGCCGGCGAGAGGTGCAGCCGGGAGTTCGCGTCGTACGCGGAGCTCTACCGCTGGTCGGTCGAGGACATCCCCGCCTTCTGGGCGGCGGCGTGGGACTTCCTCGGCATCCGGGCGTCTGCGCCGTACACGGCGGCGGTCGACGACCTGTCCCGGTTCCCCGGCGCGACCTGGTTCCCCGGCGCGCGGCTCAACATGGCCGAGAACCTCCTGCGCTATCGCGACGACGGGGTGGCCCTGATCTTCGTCGGCGAGACCGCTGCGCCGGTACGACTGACCTACGCCGAACTGTATCGCTCCGTGGCCCGCGTTGCCGGCGCTCTCAGAGGGGCGGGAGTCGTGCCGGGCGACCGCGTGGCGGGCTATCTCCCCAACCTCGTGGAGACGGTGGTGGCGATGCTCGCCACCTCGTCGATCGGCGCCATCTGGTCCAGCTGCGCCACCGACGTCGGTCCGGAGGCGGCCGTGGATCGCCTGGGCCAGATCGAGCCGAAGGTGCTGTTCGTCGTCGACGGCTATCGCTACAAGGACCGGGTGTTCGACTGCATCCCGAACGCTGCCGCGGTCACCCGGAGCATTGCGACCATCGAGCGCGTCGTGGTCGCCCACTACGCCGGCGACGCGGACGCCGACCTGTCGGCCATCCGCGGCGCTCTCCGCTGGGACGAGTTCGTCGCCGGCCAGACCGGTGAGGATCTCGCGTTCGAGCAGGTCCCCTTCGACCACCCGGGCGTGGTCATGTTCTCCTCGGGCACCACGGGCAAACCCAAGTGCCTCGTGCAGAGCGGGGGCGGGATCCTCATCAACCAGCTGAAGGAACTGGTGCTGCACGCCGACGTCACGCGCCGCGACACCATCTTCTACGTCACCACGGCCAGCTGGATGATGTGGAACTGGCTGGTGGCGGCGCTGGGGGCGGGGGCCACAGTCGTCCTCTTCGACGGCAACCCGGCCTACCCCGACCTGGGGGCGCTCTGGCGCCTGATCGAGGATCTCGAGGTGACCATCTTCGGCACCAGCGCGAGCTACCTGAACCTCCTGAAGGCCTTGGGCGAGTCGCCGAAGGAGGACCACGATCTCTCGGCCCTGCGCGAGATCTGCCAGACCGGCTCGGTGCTCTCGCCGGAGGGCTTCGCCTACGTCTACAAGGCCATCAAGCGCGATCTGCACTTCAACTCGCTCTCCGGAGGCACGGACATCAACGGGTGTTTCGCGATCGGCAGTCCCACGCTGCCGGTGTACGCCGGTCAGCTGCAGGCTCCCGGCCTGGGGATGAAGATCGCGTGCTACGACGAGTCAGGCAGGCCGGTGCGCGACCAGGTGGGTGAGCTGGTGTGCGAGGCTCCGGCGCCGCCGATGCCGCTCCACTTCTGGGACGACCCCGGCGATGCGCGCTACCACGCCGCCTACTTCGACGTCTACCCGGGCGTGTGGCGCCACGGAGACTACGTCCAGTTCGACAGCGCGACCGGCGGCGTCACCTTCTTCGGCCGCTCGGACGCCGTGCTCAAACCCTCAGGGGTCCGCATCGGCACGGCCGAGATCTACAACCAGGTGGAGAAGCTCCCCGAGATCGCCGACAGCCTGGCCATCGGTCAGGAGTGGCAGGGTGACCAGCGCATCCTCCTCTTCGTGAAGCTCGCCGAAGGCCAGGAGCTGACCGACGAGCTCGTCGCGACGATCGCGCGGACGCTGCGCGAGAACGCCTCGCCGCGGCACGTGCCGGCGAAGGTCGTCGCAGTGCCCGACATCCCGTACACGCTGAACATGAAGAAGGTGGAGACCTCGGTCACCAATCTGCTCCACGGGCGGGCGGTCACCAACAGGGACGCCCTCGTCAATCCGGAGTGCCTGGACTCACTACGAGAAGCTGGTGCCCGGCTTGAAGGCGTCGTAGCGGCGGGACCCGGCCGGCCGCCGTGGGGACTGACTGGCCTGATCGCCTGCGGCGTCAGGCCTCTCCGAACGCGTCCAGCTTGACGTCGCCGGCGACCGTGTACGCCATGTCCGTGCAGGCGGCGATATCGTCCAGGGTGTAGCCGCAGGCCACCTCTTCGAGCACGAAGCCCTGGTCCGGGTAGCGGCGGAACAGCGCCCGCTCGGTGATGATCACGTCGGCCTCTTCGGCGCCGGTGAGTGGGAAGGTGCATTCCTTCATCAGCTTGGAGGCTCCGTCCTTGGAGCAGTGCTCGCTGACGATGTACACGGTCTTGGCGCCGGTGACGAGGTCCATGGCGCCGCCCATGCCGGCGAGCATCTTGCCGGGCACGATCCAGTTGGCGATGTTGCCCTTCTCGTCCACCTGCAGCGTGCCCAGGAAGGTGGCGTCCAGGTGCCCGCCGCGGATCATGCCGAACGAGGTGGCAGAATCGAAGAAGCTGCCGCCGGGGATGAGCGTGATCGGCTGGTTGCCGGCGTTGGCGCGGTCGCGGTCCTCGCAGCCGGCGTCCGGCGCCGGCCCGACGCCGATGGCGCCGTTCTCGGTCTGGATGATGACGTCGAGGCCCTCGGGCACGTAGTTGGCGATCAGCGTCGGCAGGCCGATGCCCAGGTTGATGATCTGCCCGTCCCTGAGATCCCGGGCGGCACGGGCGGCGATGGTCTTCTTGGCATCACTGGCCATTGAACTTCTCCTCGCGCAGGACGCAGTAGTCGATGTTCGCGCGGACCACGGCGTCGACGAAGATCCCCGAGGTATGGATGGCGTTCGGATCGAGCTCACCGAGCGTGTAGAGGTTCTCGACCTCGGCGATCACGTAGTCTGCGCACGTGGCGGCGGGCACGTTGAAGTTCCGCGACGTGCCGCGGTAGATGAGGTTGCCCCACGTGTCTCCCGCGTGCGCGCGGATGATGGCGATGTCGCACTTGACCGCCGGCACCAGGATGTACTTGCGGCCGTCCAGCTCGACGATCTGCTTGCCCTTCTCCGCGACGGTGCCGACGCCGGTGGGGGTGAGAAAGCCGCCGAGGCCGGCGCCGCCGCAGCGGAGCATCTCGGCGAGCGTGCCCTGCGGCGTCGGCTCGACCTCGATCTTGCCCTCGTTCATGAGCCGGGCGTAGTCGGGCGTCGTGCCGACGTGGCTGGCCACGATCTTCTTGATCTTGCCCTGCAGCGCCAGCTCGACGGTGCCGCGATCCCGGTAGCCGCCGTCGTTCTCGTAGATGGTGAGATCGGCGACATCCATGGTCTTGAGGTAGTCGATGAGGGTCAGGGGGTCGCCCTGCCCGATGAACCCGCCGACGGCGATGCTCATGCCGCTCTCGACATGGGACATCGCCTCTTCGATGGGCACGACCTTGTTCTTGGGCACCGTTCGCTCCTTTGCGCGGCAGACGCCGGCCGCTCCGCGGTCGCGCGAGGCGCCGCGAGCCGGCCGGTCAGATGCGTTCGAGGGGAAGATTATCACCTCGGAGTGCGCCGCTCCCGGAGGGTGGGTGTACAGCACGGCCAAGCCGGCGGGCCGAGGGGTCCGTTTCGCCATACGGTCACGACATCCGTATCGCGGACACGTGCGCTCGCAGCTTGTGCGCGTGTATCATGCCGGTATACTTCGCGCGGCGTAATGTCGGAGGGGAGGCGGTCTTGGCGGCAGTCAGCGAGTCTGCAAGCGTGGGCGTCATCGGCGGGTCCGGGTTCTACGAGTTGCTCGAGAACGCTCGGGAGGTGACCATCGAGACCCCGTTCGGATCTCCGTCGGACTCCTACTTCCTCGGCGAGATCGACGGCGTCAGCGTCGCCTTCCTGCCGCGCCACGCGCGCGGCCACAGGATCCTGCCGGGCGAGGTCAACTACCGCGCCAACATCTGGGGCATGAAGGCGCTGGGGGTGCACTACGTGCTCTCCGCCAGCGCCGTCGGCAGCCTCCGCGAAGAGCTCAAGCCGCTCGACGTCGTCGTCCCCGATCAGTTGTATGACCGCACCAAGGCGCGACCGAGCACCTTCTTCGGCGACGGCGTCGTCGTTCACATGGGCTTCGCCGACCCGTTCTGCCCGTACACCAGCACGCTCATCGTGGAGGCGGGGCGTCAGACGGGCGCTACCGTGCACGAGGGCGGCACCTACGTCTGCATCGAGGGCCCCCAGTTCAGCACGCGCGCGGAGAGCAACGTCTACCGCCAGCTGGGCTTCGACATCATCGGCATGACGAACCTGCAGGAGGCCAAGCTGGCGCGTGAGGCGGAGCTCTGTTACGCCACCATGGCGATGGTCACCGACTACGACGTGTGGTACGAAGGTGAAGAGGATGTGACGCTGGACCAGGTCCTGAGCAACGTCCGGCGCAACGTCGCGACCGCGCAGGCGATCGTGCGTAGCGCGGTCGGTGCTCTCGACCACGGGCGCGACTGCAGCTGCCGGCACGCGGTAGAATCCGCCATCAACACGCCGGCAGAGCTCATTCCGGCTGCGACCAAGCAGAAGCTCGATCTGCTGATCGGCAAGTACCTGGGGTAGGGGCAAGAACCACGGGCGCCCCGCGGCGCCCGCGTGGTGAGGGGTTTCGGAAAGGAGCCGCGCAGTGTCTTCGTTCGTATCCAACAACGCTATTCTCGTGGCGATCATCTGTGGGCTGATCGCCGTGATCTACGGCGTCCTGCTGATCCGTTGGCTGCTCAAGCTGCCGGCCGGCAACGAGAAGATGCAGGAGGTCGCCGGCGCTGTGCAGGAGGGCGCCAGCGCCTACCTCAATCGCCAGTACCGCACCATCGCCGTGGTCGGCGCCGTCGTCTTCGTCGTGCTGCTCGTGGGCCTCGGCCTCGGCCGCGACTGGACCTACGGCTGGCACGCCGCCGTCGGCTTCGTCGTCGGCGCCGTGCTCTCGGCCGCCGCCGGCTATATCGGCATGATGGTCAGCGTGCGCGTCAACGTGCGCACCGCCGAGGCGGCGCGCAAGGGCCTCGGCCCGGCACTCACCGTCGCCTTCCGCGGCGGCGCCGTCACCGGGCTGTTCGTGGTCGGCCTGGCGCTGCTCGGCGTGTCCGTCTACTACTGGGTCACCGGCGATGTCGCCGCCCTCGTCGGCCTCGGCTTCGGCGGCAGTCTCATCAGCGTCTTCGCGCGCGTCGGCGGCGGCATCTTCACCAAGGCCGCCGACGTCGGCGCCGACCTCGTCGGCAAGGTCGAGGCGGGCATCCCCGAGGACGACCCGCGCAACCCGGCCGTGATCGCCGACAACGTGGGCGACAACGTCGGCGACTGCGCCGGCATGGCGGCCGACCTCTTCGAGACCTACGCGGTCACCGCCGTCGCGGCGATGCTGCTCGCCTTCCTGACGTTCACCGTGAAGGCGGGGGCCGCCGGCATCAGCGAGAGCGCCGTGATCGATCTTCAAGGCCGAGTGGGTCTACGAGCCGGCCATCCTCTATCCACTGGTCCTCGGCGGCGTCTCGATCATCGCGAGCATCATCGGCACCTTCTTCGTGCGCCTCGGCAAGACCGACAACATCATGAACGCCCTCTACAAGGGCCTTGCCGTTGCCGCCGGCATCGCGATCGTGCTGTTCTACCCGGTCACGCTGTGGATGATGGGCGGCGCCACCGCCAAGCTCTTCGGCGTGCCCAGCGTGCCGCGGCTGTTCTTCGCGGCGGTCACCGGCATCGTCGTCACCGCCCTCATCGTGGTCATCACCGAGTACTACACCGCCAGCCGCTACAACCCGGTCAAGAGCATCGCCAAGGCGAGCATCACCGGGCACGCCACCAACATCATCCAGGGTCTCGCGATCTCCATGCAGTCCACGGCTTTGCCGGTGGTCGTCATCGCCGCCGGCATCCTGGTGACCTACCAGCTCGCCGGCCTCTACGGTATCGCCGTCGCCGTCATGTCGATGCTCTCCATGACCGGCATCATCGTCGCCATCGACGCCTACGGACCGATCACCGACAACGCCGGTGGCATCGCCGAGATGGCCGACATGCCCGAGGCGGTCCGTCAGACCACCGATCCGCTCGACGCGGTCGGCAACACGACCAAGGCCATCACCAAGGGCTACGCCATCGGCTCCGCCGGGTTCGCCGCCCTCATCCTCTTCGTCTCCTACACGCTCGACCTTCAGCAGCACTTCCTCGAGAAGTACGACTTCTCGGGCACGCTGTCGTTCGCCGTCGACAACCCGTGGGTCCTGGCCGGCCTCTTCATCGGCGGCCTGCTGCCCTACCTGTTCGCTTCACTCTGCATGAAGGCAGTGGGCGTTGCGGGCGGCCAGGTCGTGGAGGAAGTCCGTCGCCAGTTCCGCGAGATCAAGGGCATCATGGACGGCAGCGGCAAGCCTGACTACGCCAAAGCCGTCGACATCGTCACCAAGTCGGCGATCCAGAAGATGCTTCTGCCGGCGGCGATCCCGGTGCTCACGCCGGTCATCATCGCCGTGGTGTTCCGCCAGCACGGCTACGAGGTGCTTGCCGGCGTGCTCATGGGCTGCATCATCACCGGTATCTTCATGGCCATCAGCATGACCAGCGGTGGCGGCGCCTGGGACAACGCCAAGAAGCTCATCGAGGACGGCGAGTACGGCGGCAAGGGCTCCGACGCCCACGCGGCCGCCGTCACCGGCGACACCGTCGGCGACCCCTACAAAGACACCGCCGGCCCGGCCATCAACCCGATGATCAAGGTCATCAACATCGTGGCCCTGCTCGTCATCCCGTTCCTCATCAAGTAGGGCGGTACGAACCAGACACTCCGGGAAGATCCGGAGCGTTCGAGGCGCGGCGGGCGGCTGGAAAGGCCGCCCGCCGCGCCTTCGCCGTCCCACCCTGCTTGGCGCCCGCGAGAGGATCGATCGGGGCCGTTTGTGCGGCATCGCAGGCGGTGGTACATTCGACTTCCAGAGGCCGGCTCGCCAACGGCGGGCCGGCCTCATTCTGGATATGCTGAAGACACGACAGATCATCGTCCTCATCACCGGGGTGCTCGGCGTCCTGCTCATCGTGCGGGGCGCCTGGGGCGGCGTGTGGCCGCCGTCCATCCAGCTCTTCGCCGGCATACTCCTGATCGTGTTCGCCGCACTGCGCTGGTGGACGCTGAGGTGAAGCCGGAGGGCTGAGGGGATGGCGCGTAGGAAGCATCGTGAGGGGCAGGGCCTGCAGAAGGTCCTCGGCGTTCCGGCGCTCTTCAGCACCGCCTACGGCAACGTGGGCTCCTCCATCTACTACGCGCTCGGCGTCGTCGCCCTGTACGCGCTGGGGGTCACGCCCGCCGTCTTTCTGATCACCGGCCTGCTGTTCTGCACGACCGCTTGGTCGTACGCCGAGGCCACGGCGATGATGCCGGAGGCCGGCGGCTCTTCCAGCTTCGCCCGTCGCGCCTTCAACGAACTGGTGAGCTTCGCCGCGGGATGGGCGCTGCTGCTCGACTACATCGTCACCGTGGCCATCAGCGCCTACTTCGTGCCCAACTACCTCGCCGTCTTCTGGCCGGTCCTCAAGACGCAGCCGTACAACTCCATCGGCGGCATCGTCACCATCGTCCTCCTGGTGGCGATCAACGTGATCGGCATCAAGGAGGCGGCGCGCCTCAACATCATCCTCGCTCTGCTGGACCTCGCGACACAGGTCCTGCTGATGGTCATCGGCGTCGTCCTGCTGCTCGCACCGCGGTTGCTGCTCGACCAGATCCATCTGGGAGTCGCGCCGACGTGGACGCAGCTCATCTACGGCATATCGATCGGCACGATCGCCTACACGGGCATCGAGACCGTCTCCAACATGGCCGAAGAGGCGTCGCACCCCGACCGAGACGTGCCCCGCGCGATCAACTACGTCCTGGTCGCCGTACTGGTCGTGTACCTCGGTATCTCGGTGACGGCGCTCTCGGCCATGCCGGTGAAGGCGAACGTTCTGCCCATCGACGCCGCGACGGGAAAGACCGCGCCGGTCGCCGTGGTCGCGAAGAGCAAGGACGAGCCGAACGGGCCGTTCCTCTTCAAGGGCGCACCGCCGCCCGGCAACCAGGGCCGGGACGTGTACGTCCCGGCCGTGCAGCAGGAAGACGGGGGCTGGGTCACGGCGCCGGAGAAGCCCGGCGCCGAGGTGTTCGCGCGCGACGGGCAGCGCTACACCAGGGTCTACGGATCGTTGCTCGGCAGCGTCTACAAGGAGGACCCGGTCGTCGGCATCGTGCGCTTCCTGCCGACCAACCTGGACTGGCTCAAGGCGATCCTCATGCCCTGGGTGGGCATCCTCGCGGCCACCATCCTGCTGATCGCCACCAACGCCGGCCTGATCGGCGTGTCCAGGCTCGCCTATTCACTCGGGCAGCATCGGCAGGTGCCGCCGATCCTCGGCCGCGTGCACCCGAAGCGCATGACGCCGTACGTCGCCATCGTCGGTTTCGGGGCGGTCGCCTGCGTCCTGCTCATGCTGCCGGGCGACACCATCAAGCTGCTCGCCGACCTGTACGCCTTCGGCGCCATGATCTCGTTCACGGTCGCGCACGTGTCGGTGATCTGGCTGCGCCACAAGGAGCCCGACGCGCGGCGGCCGTTCCGCACGCCGCTCAACGTCAAGATCGGCACGATGTCGCTGCCGGTGCTGGCGGTCGTGGGCGGTCTCGGGACGTTCACCGTGTGGTGCGTGGTCGTCGCCACCCACCCGACGGGCCGGCTCATCGGCTTCATCTGGATGGGCGCCGGCCTCCTCATGTACGTCGTGTACCGCAAGGCCAAGGGGTACTCGCTGACCAGGTCGGTCGCCAAGGTCGTCGTGCCCGTCAGCATGCAGGCCGATATCGACTACCACCAGATCCTCGCGCCCATCACCGGCTCGCGCATCAGTGACGAGATGATGGTGCTCGCCTGCCAGCTCGCGACGGAGAAGAAGTCGGCGATCGACGGCCTGTACGTGATCGAGGTCCCGCTGAACCTGCCGCTGGACGCGAGCCTTGTCAACGAGCACGCCAAGGCGGACCAGGTACTCACGTCCGCCGCGACCATCGCCTCGCAGTTCAAGGTCAAGTTCACGCCGCACGTGGTGACGGCGCGGCACGCCGGGAGAGCGATCTGCGAGGAGGCGGCGACGCGGCGCAGCGAGGTCATCATCCTGGGGACCACGCGCAAGCGCCGTATCGGCAACCTGATCTTCGGGAGGACGACGGACTTCGTGCTCGACTACGCTCCTTGCGAAGTCCTCCTCAATCTGGTCCCGAAGGACTATCCTACGGAAGGCTCGAGCGTGGCTGACACGCTCGAGAAGCGGGGGCCGACGCCTCCCGCCGCCACGGGCGGCGGGTCGGTCGGCCCAGGCGTGAAGAACTGAGGAGAGCGCAATGCATGTCGTGATCGCCGGGTGCGGCCGTGTGGGGTCCGGCCTCGCCCGAGACCTGGTGACGCAGGGGTTCGACGTCTCGGTCATCGATGAGAGCCCCGACGCGTTCCACCTGCTCGGCGACGACTTCCCCGGCGAGTTCGTGATCGGGCGGGCCCTGGATTGGGCGACGCTGCGCGAAGCCGGTATCGAACAGGCGGTCGCGTTCGTCGCCTGCACCGACGGAGACAACACCAACATCGTGATCGCGCAGGTGGCACAGAAGAAGTACGGCATCCGCTGCGTGGTCGCCCGCGTCTACGACCCGCTGCGCGCCGAGCTGTTCGCCCAGGCGGGTATCCGCACCGTGTGCCCCACGCGCGACGCGCGCATCGCGCTGTTCGACGCCGTGCGCGCCTGTCAACTCCCCGTTCCGGAGGGCTGAGCCATGTTCGTGCTCATCGTGGGTGGCGGCAAGGTCGGGCTCAACACCGCGCGGCAGTTGACGCGGCTCGGGCACGAGATCGTCCTCATCGAGCAACGGCCGTCGCGCTTCAGCATCGTCGCCGAAGAGCTCGGCGACGAGGCGCTGGTCTTCGGCGACGGGACGGAGGTGTGGGTGCTCGAGAAGGCCGGCATCGGCCGCTGTGACATGGTCGTGGCGGTCACCGGTGACGACGAGGACAACATCATCATCTCGCAGGTCGCCAAACTGAAGTTCGGCGTGCCCAAGGTCGTGGCGCGCGTCAACAACCCCTTCAACCAGCCGACCTTCGATCTGCTCGGCGTGGAGGCCACGATCTGCGCCACGACGGCGCTGCTCAACCTGATCATGCACGAGCTGCCGGTGCACAAGTTCGTGCACCTGCTCTCGCTGCGCAAGCAGAACCTCGAGCTGGTGGAGCTGGAGGTGGGCGACACGTCGCCGTTCGCGAACACCTACGTGCAGGACATCGACCTCCCCGACGGCGTCCTGCTCGCCGCGATCGTGCGCGCCGGCAAGGCGCTGGTCGCGCGCGGCTCCACGGAGATCCTCCCCGGCGACTACGTGCTCTGCCTGCTGCCACCCGGCAAGGAGCGCGATCTCGTCAAGGTGTTCCTTCCGGAGGAGGAGGCGGACCGCGTCCTGCTGCAGTCGGAGCTGGACACGTCCGAAGGCTGAGGCGTCTCTCGGCGGTCGATCTGGGCGGCGTCTCGCGCGGCGCCTCGGGCGAGGCCGCGCGTGGCCCGATGCGCGGCGCCCCCAGGTTGACCGCCTGCAGCCTCGCGGATAGCATGGCGAGGCTTTTCCGGGAGCCCTGCTCCCTCGGTGGCGAGGTAGCTCAGTTGGTAGAGCACACGACTGAAAATCGTGGTGTCGTCAGTTCAATTCTGACCCTCGCCACCACA